>JBDWVU010000037.1:0-260815 GCA_039983755.1 Alloalcanivorax sp. | reverse complement strand
GAGCAGATATTTTTGATTATATCGAGATGTTCTATAACAACCGGCGACGCCATAGTTCTAATGAGCAGTTGTCACCGGTAGAGTATGAAAAGCGTCACCAAGAACGGCTGAGAAGTGTCTAGAGAACTGGTGGCGATTCAGTGGGAAGTATCGTTGATATGGAACTGACTGATGAGCAGTTGATCATTCGCCCAAAGCCCATGCCGACCTTGGAAGAGATGTTGGCAGCTTGTACACCAGAGAATACCGCACTGAGCGAGGAAGACCGCGAGTGGCTTAGCGATGGTCCGGTCGGTAAAGAGATTTTGTGATCCCCTGCCCGGCGCCACCAATAATGTAACAGGGATGCAGCGGTTGCGTCGCGCACAGTTGACACGGCATTCGTGCTACCCGATTGATTATCATAATAAAATACACCACTTGGTGTGCATACATGGTAAATATAGGATTTGTCATTATGCGCGGCACCTTCATTAGCACTCCTCGCTGCTGATTCGTGCACAGCCATCATGCATGTTGCGTCTGTCGTGGACATATCGGGTAGGATTGCTGACAGAGGAAATCACTTCCTCCAGCAACCCGTTTCTAGTGCATACCTGGAGACCTCGTGGCCCAAGACACCCCTAACCTGATCCAGGGCTCCATTACCCGCGCATTGCTGACCCTGGCGATTCCAATTGTCTTCGCCAATCTTCTGCAGACGGCCTACCAGCTTACCGACACTTTCTGGGTCGGCCGACTGGGGGCGGATGCCGTTGCTGCGGTGTCGCTCAGCTTCCCCGTTTTGTTTTTCCTTATCTCGTTGGGTATTGGCCTTGCCGTTGCAGGGACAATTCTGGTTGCCCAGCACAAGGGCCGTGGTGATCTGGATGCGGTCAATCATGTGGCCGCCCAGGCATTGATGGGCGTAATCACCCTCTCCTTATTGCTCGCTGCCATTGGCTATTTTATTGCGGCACCGCTGGTGGCGTTTCTCGGTGCATCGGCATCCGTACAGCCCCATGCCACGTCTTATCTGCAGGTGTCCTTTCTCGGGCTGCCGTTCATGTTCGCCTACGTGATTTTTCAGTCGCTGATGCGTGGTGTCGGTGATGTAAAGACACCCCTGCTGATCGTTGCGGGGACGGTGCTGCTGAATTTCGGGCTCGACCCGTTGCTGATTCTCGGTTATGGCCCGGTGCCCGCTTTAGGGGTTAGCGGCGCGGCGGCTGCCACATTGGCAACCCAGGGGCTGGCCGCAGTGATCGGTTTGTTTATGCTGTTCTCGGGGCGCTACGGCATTCATCTTGCGCGTCTGCACATGCGCCCGGATTTACCCATGTTGTGGCAGTTATTTCGACTGGGCCTGCCCGCCGCCGTTGAGCAAGCAACCCGGGCACTGGGCCTGATGCTGATGACCATTTTGGTGGCCGGATTCGGTACCGTTGCGCTTGCGGCGTACGGTATTGGATCCCGGATGCTGAGTTTTGTGATTATTCCGGCGCTAGGCCTGTCTCAGGCGACCTCTACCGTGGTCGGTCAAAACGTGGGCGCCGGGCAGCTGGAGCGCGCGGAACACACCACTTACCTCAGTGGTGCCCTGGCGCTGGTGAGTTTGACGTTGGTCGGGGTGGTCAGTTTCTTCCTTGCCGCGCCGTTGGTTGAGCTATTCGTGCCCGGCGAGGCAGCGGTTATCGAAGAAGGCGCCCGCTTTGTTCGCATCACCGCCCTCTCCTACGGCCTGCTCGGCGCCCAGATTGTGGTCACCGGGGCCTTTCGCGGATCGGGCAACACGCTCGCCGCCATGGCCATCGCTTTGATTTCCCTTTGGGTGCTGCAGTTCCCGATTGCCTGGTTACTCACAGAGCGCACGCAACTGGGCGTGGCCGGAGTATGGATTTCCTATCCGGTGCAAGCCTTTCTGTCGGCGCTGGTTGCCTGGTTATGGTTTAAACGCGGAACCTGGAAGCAGAAGAATCTAGTGGGAAGAACCCCTGCAGAAACCCGGGTGACTCAGTACCCCACCGACACGGTAATGGACACCAATGGGGGCTGAGTCAGCCTTGGGTTTCGCTGTACCTTATTGAACCGGACGGCTGGTGTGCGCAAACCGGTACGTCATGTTGAACTGCACCCGTGGTGCTTCACTGCGGTCGCCACCCTGGTTGTCACGCAGGCCGTATGACAGCTCCGCACCATAGCTCAAGGCTGGCGTGCGCTGATGTACCGCCGTCAGTGTCCCGTAGCGGGTGCGCCGCAGCGCTTCGGCTGGCAAGGCGGTGTCAGCCTCGATAGTGACTTCCCCGGCGACCATGGCCAGGGTCCATGCAGGAAGTAGCTGCCATTGAGAGCCCAGATAACCGCCTTGGGCCAGCAGGGGTTGCAGCTCGCGCCCGGCGTAGACATAGCCGTCCATGCCACTGTCACCAAAGCCTGACAGGTCATTGTAGTAATGCGCCATGCCCTGACCGTAACTGCTATTGGCAAGCAGCTTGACGCTGTCGGTGACGTTGATGGCCGCACTGACCACGCCACCCGTTGTGTTGGCAAATTGCTGGTCACCATCGGCGAATTCCACACCAATTTCCCGGTTCACCACACCCAGCTTGATGTGCCCGGCGGGTAAACCCTGTTGCCAGGTAGCGATGGCATCGGGTCTGCGACCGGCAGCGCTGGTCGCATTGGAGGGATCGTAGATTTCACTATTGGGATCTTCCAGGGCCACGGTCAGGTGCTCGCCCTGCCAGCGCACACCGGTTTGCCGGGCGAAGATGGCGCTGTTGGGGCCCTGGGCATCCAGGGTCAGCGGCCAGGCCGCGCCATCCAGCAAGGCGGTGAAGCCGTAACCTGCACGCAGCGGCCCGTTTTCAAAATAGAAATCGCGGATACGCAGCTCATACCGGTCCAGGCTGCCGAACAGGTCCATCGCAAAGACCATGTGCGGGCCGCTACCCTCTCCTACCTGAAAGCCAAAGCGGCTGTTCTTGGCGCTCATGACGAAATTTTGCTGATCCGTGTCGCCACCGGGAATAGTGCTGGGGATCAACAGCTCGTCAAAGCCGGCATCCTTGTCATCGTAGATGGCGTCGACACTGACGCTGCCGAATACTTTCAAGCTGGGTCCGTTCAGCGCGGCATTAGTCGGCTCATCGCCAAGACGGGATTTGAGCTGGTCGAGCTCGGATTGCAGACGACGGATTTCAGCCTGGGTGTTGTCCCCATGGGCGGCGCTGTTCAGTGCGGCAAGGCTGAAAGCAGTCATCCAGACGGTGGTTTTCACCCTGGACATGAAGATCTCCTGAAGGTCCACCGGATCACGGTGGGCGTTCAAAGTGGCATCGCCCTCTCCTCTACCCTGCCTTGTGGGCGGGGTGGATTCGGTCTGGCGATGCGTGGAAGGCGCGCAGGATACGGAACTGTCGGGATGGCAGCCACTAGACGTGCTGTATATTGGTGCAAAAATGACAGAAATTTGACCAGCGGAATGAAACTAACTGCACTGGGTGCCGCTAAAGGCGCTGCCAGGGAGGCAGAGGGAACAAGGGGAACGTGATCGGCCGGCTGGCCTTGCGCCAGCCGGCTTTACTTTACACTGCGGCCCGCTATTTGCTCAGCTGGCGCATGGCTTTCTCAAGCCCTTCAATGGTCAGCGGGAACATATGGTGTTCGCAGAGCTGTTTGATCCACTGGGTGGAGGTAGTCATCTGCCAGGCGCGCTCCGGTTCCGGGTTCAGCCACACCACTTTCTCATAGGTGTCGGTCACCCGCTGGAACCAGACAGCACCGGCCTCTTCGTTCCAGTGTTCTACGCTGCCACCCACCGAGTTGACCTCGTAGGGGCTCATGGCGGCATCGCCCACGAAGATCACCTTGTAGTCGCTGCCATACTTGTGCAGCACGTCCCAGGTGGAGATTTTCTCATCCCAACGGCGGCGATTATCTTTCCAGACGTACTCATAGATGAAGTTGTGGAAGTAGAAATACTCCATGTGCTTGAACTCTGCCCGGGCAGCGGAGAACAGCTCCTCGCACAGCTTCACATAGGGGTCCATGGAGCCACCGATATCAAAGAAGATCAGCACTTTGACGCGGTTTTCCTTTTCCGGGCGCATCTTGATATCGAGCAACCCGGCGTTACGGGCGGTGGACGAAATGGTGTCGTCCATATCCAGCTCTTCATCGCGACCGGTGCGGGCAAATTTTCGCAGCCGGCGCATGGCCAGCTTGATGTTACGGGTGCCCAGCTCCACGGAGTCATCCAGATTACGGAATTCCCGCTTCTCCCAGACTTTCACGGCTTTCTTGTTCCGTGAAGGGCCAGTCATGCGAACCCCTTCGGGGTTTTCGCCGTAACCGCCAAAGGGGCTGGTGCCGCCGGTGCCAACCCACTTGTTGCCGCCCTGGTGACGTTTTTCTTGCTCTTCAAGCCGCTTGCGCAGCTCGTCCATGATTTTTTCCAGGCTGCCGAGCCCCTTGAGCTTCTCGAATTCCTCCGGACTCAGGTTCTTTTCCAGCTCTTTGCGTAACCACTCATCGGGGATCACCTTGCTGAGCCAGTCCGGCTCCAGGTTTTCCAGGCCTTCAAAGTAGTTGGCAAACGCCTGATCAAAGCGGTCGTAGTACTTTTCGTCTTTCACCATGACCGCCCGGCTCAGGAGGTAGAAATCCTCAATGGAGCCAAACGCCACATGCGCATGCAGCGCATCGAATAAATCCAGCAGCTCGCGCAGGGTGACAGGCACCCGGTAGCGACGCAGATTTTCGAAAAAACCAATAAGCATAGTCTGCCCGTGGACCGGTTAGCTTTCGCGGCGATTCATGAACGCCAGACGCTCGAGGAGCTGTACATCCGATTCGTTCTTGAGCAACGCGCCGTACAGGGGCGGAATCGCGCTCTTGGTGTCACGGCTACGCAGGATGTCTTCCGGAATATCGTCGGCCATCAACAGCTTGAGCCAGTCGATAAGCTCACTGGTGGAAGGCTTTTTCTTCAGGCCCGGCACCTTGCGCAGGTCAAAGAAGATTTCCAGCGCTTCACTCACCAGGTTCTTTTTGATCTCGGGGAAATGCACATCCACGATGGCCTGCATGGTGGCCGCATCGGGGAAGTTGATGTAGTGGAAAAAGCAGCGGCGCAGGAAGGCGTCCGGCAGCTCTTTCTCATTGTTGGAGGTAATGATCACGATCGGGCGCTGTTCGGCCTTGATCAGTTCGCCGGTTTCGTAGACGTAGAACTCCATCCGATCCAGCTCCTGGAGCAAATCGTTGGGGAATTCGATATCGGCCTTGTCCACCTCGTCGATCAGCAGCACCACCTGACCTTCATGGGTAAAGGCTTCCCAGAGCTTGCCCTTCTTCAGGTAGTTGGACACATCCTCGACACCTTCGGCGCCGAGCTGGGAGTCACGCAGGCGGGATACTGCATCGTATTCATACAAGCCCTGCTGTGCCTTGGTGGTGGACTTCACGTTCCACGACAGCAGTGGCAGGCCCAGGGATTCAGCGACCTGTTCGGCCAGCAGCGTTTTGCCGGTGCCGGGCTCGCCCTTGATAAGCAGCGGGCGCTTGAGGGCAATGGCTGCGTTCACGGCCATTTTCAGGTCATCTGTGGCCACATATTGGTCAGTACCCTGAAACTGCATGAAATTCTCCAAACTGAACAGTTAATCGAACGGGTGATCAGGCGGCACACTCTAGCAATCCAGTGGCGCCGGGCAAAGGGCTATAATAGCCAAGGAAACAGTGATTTGCGTCAACAGAGCAGCGCCCGCTCTGTTCACGGCGCAGCGCCCCGCCACCATAAACCCTTGTTCTGGCGCGCCACGCGGTGTGCCATAATTCGCGCCATGAATCTGCTGCTGCTGCATCCCGACCAACACCTGCACGACGCCCTCTGGCGCCTGAATCCCCGCCAATGTACCCATGTGCGCACTGTGCTCAAGCTGGTCGAGGGCCAACAATGCCGGGCCGGCTTGCTGGGTGGAGGCACGGGTATTGCTGTCGTTAAATTAATAAAAAACAATGAGATAACGGTTGAATTTAATCCTGATTCTCAAGCTGAAGCCCCCCTGCCGCTGTCCTTGTTGATGGCCCTGCCCCGCCCCAAAATGCTCAAACGCATTCTCATTGATGCCACCAGCCTCGGCATTAAACGCATTGTGCTGATCAATAGCTGGAAGGTGGACAAAAGCTACTGGCAAACCCCCAACCTGAAAGCCGGCCTGTTGCGCGAGAAGATGATCCTCGGGCTGGAGCAGGCACGAGATACCCGCCTGCCGGAATTGATTCTTGCCCCGCGTTTCAAGCCCTTTGTGGAAGACACTCTGGATAAATGGGCTGGCAGCGGCCAGCGCATCCTGGCTCATCCCGGTGATCACCCGACCCTGCCCTGTGACCTGGCCGAGCCAGTCACCCTGGCGGTAGGCCCGGAAGGGGGTTGGACGGATTACGAAGTGGACATGCTGCAACAGCAGGGCTTTGCCTGTCACAGCTTCGGGGCGAGAATTCTAAGGGTGGAAACCGCATTGCCGGCACTGGTCGGGCGCATAATGCGGCTGCCGTAGGAGTGGCGCTTGAGCCGCAAAGCCGCTGGCAACCGGTTGCGCAACATAAGTATCGAGTTACGAAAAGCGAAAGCAGAGCGCAGGTCTCTGGTTTTCGAAACACGCTTCTCGCAACTCGATACTCTGTCAGCCTAGCGGCGGTACGGCCCGCGGCGGGCCTTGCGCGGTGGCTTGCTGCCGCTGCGCTGGTGGCGCAGGCGCGCACGACCGTAGAGCCCGGTGTATTTCTTGCCCTTAAGCTCAACCTTGTCGATGAGCGCCTTCATCTGCTCGGGTTCCAGCTCCATCCAGCGCCCCTGACGCAACTGCGGAGGTAGCGTCAGGTCACCAAAGCGGATCCGCATCAGGCGAGCCACTTCCAGGTCCTGGGACTGAAACAGGCGACGCACTTCCCGGTACTTGCCCCCGGTCAGAGTGGCCTTGTACCAGTGGTTGGCGCCTTCTTCTGCGCCACCGGCGTCCTCGATGCTATCGAATTTGGAAACACCATCCTCCAGCAACACACCGTCAAGCATGGCCTGGCGCTTTTCCGGGGTCATGCCGCCCCGAACCCGCACCGCATATTCGCGCACGAAGCCGTTGGAGGGATGCATCAGGCGGTGGGCCAGTTCACCGTCGGTGGTGAACAGCATCATGCCAGTGGTATTGATATCCAGCCGGCCGACTTGCACCCAACGCATGCCTTGCAGGCGCGGCAGGTTATCGAACACCGTCGGGCGCCCTTCCGGGTCATTGCGCGAGCACACTTCTCCGGGGGGCTTGTGGTACATAATGACCCGCTGAACGGTGTCTTCTTCGGCCTTCACTTTAATTATCCTGCCATCTACACGTAGGGTATCTTCACTGCCAACCCGGTCACCCAGGGTCGCTACAGTCCCATTGACCGAGACGCGACCGTCGCTGATCCAGGTTTCAAGCTCCCGGCGGGAGCCCAGCCCGGCACGTGCCAGGACTTTCTGTAATTTCTCACTCATGGGGCGTTCGGCTTTCCTCTGCGCTGTCGCTCGGTTCCTGCTCCTGGTCAGAAGCGTCGTCTACCGCGACATCATCACTATCGTTTGCAGCGCCGTCCGGCTCTGTGGAGGCATCATCCGCCACCGCGTCATTGCTACCCGGGGCGGGCTCAGCGTCATTCTTGTCGCCGGGTTTACGGCGGAATTCCTGTTCAAAGCTGGCCAGTACGGAATCGACCTTGTCCATGCTCATTTGTGTAGAGTCGTCGATTTCCGGTTCCGGCTCAAAGCCGGGGATGCTCCCCTGATCACCGGGCAGGCGCACTTCATGTTCGCCAAAGCCATCATCGTCCACGTCACCTTCGGAGGCTTCGTCAGCATCGCCCTCACCCGCTTTGCTGGGCGGAACATCGGTCAGGGCCAGCTCTTCATTCAGCTTGTCCAGGTCGCGGATCTCGGCCAGCGACGGCAAGTCTTCCAGGCTCTTTAGATCAAAGTAGTCCAGAAACTGTTTGGTGGTGGCGAACATGGCCGGGCGGCCCGGCACGTCACGGTGCCCGACAACCCGAACCCAGTTTCGCTCCAGCAGGCTTTTGACGATATGGGAGCTTACCGAAACGCCACGAATTTCTTCGATCTCACCACGGGTAATCGGCTGACGATAGGCAATCAGGGCCAGGGTCTCGAGAATCGCCCGGCTATACCGGGGCGGCTTTTCCTGCCACAGGCGGCTCACCCAGGAGCCCAGCTCCGAGCGTGCCTGAAAACGAAAGCCTGAAGCCACTTCCTTGAGAAAAATGCCCCGGCCTTCGTATTCTTCGGCCAACTGTTCAAGGTATTTGGACAAATCCTGCTTGCTGGGCCGTTCTTCTTCATCGAACAAGGCCAGCATGCCGTCACGGTCCAGCGGCCCTTCGGCTACAAGAATGGCGGCTTCAACAATTCTTTTTATTTGCTCAGCGTCCACGCTTACCCCTTGGTTCCATCGTGAGCTTCGTCATCCACAGCATCGAGAGAGCCGGTGTCACTTTCATAGGCATCCGGTTCGGCATCGGGCTCATCCTCGAGCTCGAGCCCGGCTAAAAGATCTGACTCTTCCAATACCAGCGTTTTCGCCTTCACGTGAATAGGCGCAAAGGCTTCGGTCTGAACCAGTTCGATCAGTGATCCTTTCACCAGTTCCAGTGTGGCCAGGAACGTAACCACCACCCCGAGCTTGCCCTCTTCCGGGTTAAACAACTCGATAAAAGGCACAAACTCTCGCCCTTTCAGCTTGTCCAGCACGCTGGCCATGCGCTCGCGGGTGGACAGCTTTTCCCGTGATATCTGGTGGCTTTCAAACATGTCTGCGCGATGCATGACTTCTTTCAGCGCCAACAGCAATTCGCGCATATCCACATCCGGCTGCGCTTTCTCACGGGTGAATTCCGGGCGCTTGGCTTCAGCGGGGAAAACATCGCGCTCCAGACGTGGCAGCCCGTCAATATCTTCTGCGGCTTTCTTGAAGCGCTCGTATTCCTGCAAACGGCGAATCAGCTCTGCACGCGGGTCCTCGCCCTCTTCTTCTTCGTCTGCCTTGGGCCTGGGCAGCAACATCCGCGATTTGATTTCGCTGAGCATGGCCGCCATGACCAGATATTCCGCCGCCAACTCGAAGTTCATGGCCTTCATCAGCTCCACGTACTCCATGTACTGGACGGTGATGGTGGCCACCGGAATATCGAGGATGTCGAGATTCTGGCGCTTGATCAGGTAGAGGAGCAGATCCAGCGGCCCTTCAAAGGCCTCAAGAAAGACTTCCAGTGCATCCGGCGGAATGTAGAGATCATCAGGCAGCTTGGTAATGGCCTTGCCATACACCAGGCCAAACGGTATTTCCGACTGGCTCGGGTGCAGAGGCCCGAGCAGGCCTGCTGGCTGCTTGGGGGCTGGAGTCTCTTCTGCCGTTTGCTCTACCGTTTCCGTCATGCTCTGCTCCGCCTAGCGGTAATTCAGGCCCATGGCTGCACGCACTTCTTCCAGAGTGGCGCGGGCGGCTTCGCGTGCTTCCTCGCACCCTTCCGCCACAATGGTACGGACCAGGTCCGGGTTGCGCAGGTGCTCTTCGGCGCGTTTGCGAATGGGCTCCAGCTCTTCCTGAACTGCTTCGATGATCGGCTTCTTGCAATCCAGGCAGCCGATGCCGGCACTGGTGCAGCCTTCACGCACCCACTGCCGGGTGGTGTCGTCAGAGTACACCATATGAAACTGCCATACCGGGCAGTTATCCGGGTTGCCGGCGTCGGTGCGTCGCACTCGGGCCGGGTCTGTCGGCATGCGGCGAATCTTGTTGTCCACGTCCGCGGGCTCTTCACGCATGCTGATGAAGTTGCCGTAGGATTTGGACATTTTCTGACCATCCAGCCCGGGCATCTTGGAGGCTTGCGTGAGTAGTGACTGGGGCTCAGGCAGGATGACCTTGCCGCCACCCTCCAGGTCGCCCAGCAGGCGCTCTTTGTCGCCCAGGGTAATGTTCTGCTGCCCGTCAACCAGCGCCCGCGCTGTTTCCAGCGCCGCTTCGTCGCCTTGTTCCTGATACTGGCGACGGTGGTTCAGGTAAATCTTGGATTGCTTCTTGCCCATCTTCTTGATGGCAGCGTCCACGGCTTCTTCAAAGCCCGGTTCACGGCCATACAGATGGTTGAAGCGACGGGCGACTTCCCGGGTCAGCTCCACGTGCGCCACCTGATCTGCCCCCACCGGCACTTGCCCGGCCCGATAGGCGAGGATATCGGCAGACTGCAGCAGCGGGTAACCCAGAAAGCCATAGGTGCTCAGATCTTTCTCGCGCAGCTTTTCCTGCTGATCCTTATAGGTAGGCACCCGTTCCAGCCAGGACAGCGGTGTCATCATGGACAGCAGCAGATGCAGCTCGGCGTGCTCTGGCACCTGGCTCTGGATAAACAGCGTGGCCGAGCCCGGATTGACTCCGGCGGCCAGCCAGTCGATCACCAGGTCCCAGACATGCTGCTCAATCTTGTGCGGGTTTTCGTATTCGGTGGTGAGTCCGTGCCAGTCTGCGACAAAGAAGAAACACTCAAACTCATGCTGCAGACGCGCCCAGTTTTTCAGCACGCCATGGTAGTGCCCCAGATGCAGGCGGCCGGTGGCGCGCATGCCGGAAACAACTCGCTGGGAGGGAACCACGGAACTCAAAGCCAACTCCTTATACCCTGTAGATGGCATTCCAGGGGGAACGCTGCGGGGAAAGCCCGCGATTATACGGCGAACCGCGCCGTGAGGGACAGCGACTTGTCAGTGTCTGATCAAACCCTGAGCAAATCCCTGCAATTTGACTAATAGATGGCGTCGACCGGGCCAGCGCCTTCGCGCACCACCACCGGCCCCTCACCTTCAAACAGGGAGATGACGGTGGTTTCCAGGGTCCCGCAAAAGCCCCCATCGATCACCAGGTCCACGTGATTTTCCAGGAAATCGCGCACGTCCTGCGGATCGGTGAGCGGAAACTCGTCGTTGGGCAGGTGGCAGGTGGAAGTCATTATGGGTTCGCCGTGCTCGGCCAGCAGCGCCTGGCAGATGGCATGGTCAGGCACACGAATGCCGATGGTGCGCTTTTTGGGGTGCATCAGCCGGCGAGGCACTTCGGTGGTGCCCTGCAGAATAAAGGTATAGGCCCCGGGGGTGTGCGCCTTGAGCAGGCGGTAATCCGGGTTATCCACCTTGGCATACACCGCCAACGCAGAGAGATCGTGGCAGAGCAGCGTAAATTCGTGTTTTTTGTCCAGTTGGCGCAGGCGGATCAGGCGATCCAGAGCGGCCTTTTCACCAATGCCGCATCCCAGTGCGTAGGTGGTATCCGTCGGGTAGGCAATCAGCCCACCGTTACGAATGACCTCCACGGCCTGTCTAATCAGGCGGGGCTGGGGTGTTTCGGGATGGATGTAGAGAACGTCGGTCATAACTTCAGTTGATCGTTGATGATTGATAATTGATGGCTAACGTCAAAACATTGCCGCAACCTATTGTTTTAGCTGTCAACTGTCCACTACCAATTGTCAACTAGTTAGCCTCCCTTCCCACACCGGCCTGGCACCATTGGGCACCGGCGGCAATCGCCCCAGCGCCAGCCATTTCTGCTCCGGCGAATGGAAATCCGACCCGGCGGACACCTGCAGATCAAAGTGCTGCCAGCATTCATCCAGCAACGCGGTCTGTTGCGGGGAGAGCCCGGGCATGGCCACTTCCAGACCATCGCCGCCGGCCTCCTTGAAACGGGCAAGAAACTGGCGCAGTTTCTTGCGCGTCATACCGTAGGCCTGCGGATGAGCCAGTACCGCGGTGCCGCCGGCAGCATGAATATCGGCAATGGCCTCTTCCAGGGTGCACCAGGGCGTCGCCACAAAAGCGGACTGGCCCTGCTTCAGATAACGATTGAAGGCATGCCGGTGGTTGCGCACCCTGCCCGCTTCTTCAAGAAACCGGGCAAACAGAGGGCGCCCCGGCGCATCGGTGCCCGCCAGTTCACAGGTGCGCTCATAACTGTTGGCCAGTGTAGCTGCACGATCCAGACGGCGACCAATCTCCCGGGCACGGTTTACCCGTGCCTCCTGCTGGGCGGCGACCCTTTCCTGTAACTGACCACAACCGGTATCCAGCCACAATCCCAGCACGTGATATTCCCGGTTTTCGTGACGCACAGACAGTTCGATACCATTTACCAGGCTGATGTCGTGCTGACGGGCAGCCTCATGGGCTTCCGGCAACCCGGCCAGGGTATCGTGGTCAGTCAGGGCCAGACAGGTTACGCCATAGTCCGCAGCCCTCGACACCAGCGCTGCAGGGCTTAGAATACCGTCGGACGCTGTACTGTGACTGTGCAGGTCGATTGTGTGGTTACAAGAAATAGCCAGATCCTCTCAAGGTTCTCGATGTGTCTGCCGCGACTCGCCCAATTCGTCACAGGCGCCCACCGCGACAGGCTGACGACGGGAATCAAGGCGCAGGATAGCATTTTTGGGCCCTTCACCGGCATCTTTAACGCCCTCCGGCTGCCATAAATTGATCAAACGGAATCTCGAATGAGCGAAAGCAATACCCCGGAACAGAACGGCAAGCCAGCCAGCGCCACGCCACCAAAGCAGGAAAGCCTGCTGGCCAACCTGCTGATCAATATCGTGATTCCGGCCCTGATCCTGGCCAAACTCTCCGGGGATGACTGGCTGGGCACCAAGTGGGCCATTGTGGTGGCGCTGGCCTTCCCCTTGCTCTACGGCCTGCGCGATTTCCTGCAGAACGGCAAGGCCAATTTCTTCTCTGGCCTGGGCATCGTCAGCATTATGCTTACCGGCGGCATCAGCCTGATGGAGCTGGACGCCAAGTATATCGCCATGAAAGAGGCTGCCATTCCGGCCTTGCTGGGCATCGCAACGATGGTATCCCTGCGCACACGGTGGCCGCTGGTAAAGACTTTCATTTACAACGACAAGGTGCTGGATACCGACAGGATTGCCGCCAAACTGGAAGACAACAACAACCTCCGCGCCTTCGAGCTGACCCTCAAGCAGGCGTCCTGGATGGTGGCGGCCTCCTTTTTCCTGTCCTCGGTGCTCAACTACGTGCTGGCCAAAATAATTTTGACCAGCCCGCCGGGCAGTGAGGCGTTCAACGCCGAACTGGGCAAGATGACAGCTCTGAGCTACCCGGTTATTGTCTTGCCCTCCATGATTGTGCTGATTCTTGCCATGCTCTTTCTGTTTCGCCGCATCGGCAAGCTGACCGGGCTAGACCTGGAAGACATCATGGCCGCACACCACCGCAAACCTGAATAAAGAGCGAAACCATGCTGTACGCAATCATCAGTGAAGATGTCCCTGACTCCTTGCCGTCACGCAAACAGGCTCGCCCCGCGCACCTGGCGCGACTGGAAGCCCTCCGTGACCAGGGGCGCCTGCAACTGGCAGGGCCGCACCCGGCGATCGACAGTGACGACCCGGGCCCAGCGGGCTTTACCGGATCCTTGGTCATTGCCGAATTTGATTCCCTGGCCGCTGCCCAGGCCTGGGCGGATGCGGATCCGTATATGGATGCGGGCGTGTATGCCAGCGTTACGGTAAAGCCTTTCAAACGCGTACTGCCCTGAAAACAACAGCTGCAACAGATGGGCAATCATGGCAATTTGCCATTTTTTACAAAGACACCACGGCCTGCGCGGCGAAATGTGACTATGGTAGCGCCGCTACCCGTATGACTTCTTTACACTGCGCGGCCTGACTTCAAGGAGTGACTGATGCTCGCTAGATTATTCTGTGTACTGGCATTGCTGAGTGCATCCAGCACTGCCCTCGCCGCTGCGGCCTGGGTGGATGACAGTATTTATGTACCCATTCGGGCCGCCGCCAATCCCAGCGGGCGCATCCTTCACCGGGGGATTAAAAGCGGCACCCGCATCGAGTTCTTCGGCTTCGAGGGTGATTGGGCAAAAATTCGCTACGGCGACACCGAGGGCTACATTGGCAAGCAGTACCTGAGCCGAAGCCCTACCGCCGAGATCCGCCTGGAGCGCGCCACACAGGCCAGCGAGCAAGCCAAGGCGGAAGTGGCAAAGCTGCGCACCCAGCTCGCCGAGATCAAGGGCGAGCGGGATGCCCTGTCGGAGCAATCCAGTGAGCTGAAAAATTCCCTGAGCTCACGCAGCAATGAACTCGAGCAGCTTCAGGAAGTGGCATCTGACCCGATTCGTCTGGACCAAGCTAACCGTCGCCTCAATGAAGAACTGAGCCTGCTGCGTTCCGAGCTGGATCAGGTCAAGGGTGAGAACGTGATGCTGCGCAGCAACAACACTTCCCAGCAGTGGATCACCGGCGTGGGCATTCTGATCGTCGGCCTGATTGCCGGCGTGTTGATGCGTTCACGCTCAGGCCGTCGCCAGCGAGGCGGCTGGGCAAACTAATCCGGTGCGGCCCGGGCGCAACCCGGGCCGTCACCTCGCTCCCGTTCCATTCAAAAGCCGTTTTCTAACCCGCTTTAGCGCCTATTCCGGGTATTCCCACACGGGCAAACCTGCCTGAACCTCCACCCTTAGCACAATGCCGGTAATGCCCTCGTAGCCCTGCGAACGAGGCCAAAATACATACGGTTCGATTTCGTAGAAAAACCAGGGGCGCCAGACGCTACGTCGAAAGCGCACACTGGTGCGCCAGGTTTCAATCGCCGCAATGGGATCCGTATAGCCATCAAACCCCACCGAATAGCCGATGCCGGATTGCTTGCCCAGACGGGTATAGAGGCTCACCGTCTGATTGAAGTACCAGTCACGGTTCATCTCGTTATTTTCTTCCGTCAATTCATATTCACTGCTGAAGCGAATCGTGGAAGCCTGTGTTAATGGCCGGTCCAACTCAAACAGGGAGTTGATGCCGAAACCTTCCGGATCTTCCCAGTAGCCTTTCTGGGTAAACCGAAAATAGGTTTTTCCTCCCGGTAACGGGGTGTACCAGCGATAACGCGCGCGAACGAAGGTGGTTAGCTCTGAGCGCAGCCCCGCATCCAGATCCAGATTCATTCTATCCGGCATCTTGGTCACCCATCGCAGGGCAGTGCGGAACCCTCCCGAGTCGTCACCCACCTCTTCAGGTCGACTATCCAGATCATTGCGCAGCTCATCGCTGGTGTCGTCATCATTCTGGAAAAGCAGGCTCAGGCGCTCCTGAGCGTTGGGTAACTCTACCCGGGCGCGGATTTTCACCTCGCTGCCATCATCATTATTGTCTTGCCAGCGGCTGGCCCCGATGATCCGCAGCTGTGTGCCAGGCTCTTCGGTATCAATCTCGTTGGGCCCGATAAAAAAACCATCCACCCAGCGTGTTGGCCCGCATACGGTGCGAGACATCCAGTCGTGAGTTCTATCGACCCAGCCAGCCTCCCCGGAGAGATGGCCACACGGGTTCGGATGAAAGGCCCTTGAGGGGCCGTCAGAGGGTGATTCTGGAGCCCCCTGCTCCTCCTGACGGGAAGCTGCAACCTCCTCTGGCTTGTCTTGCCCGGTTCCTTCCGGGGCATCCTGGGCATAACCCGGCAATGGCAGCCCGAATGCCAAAAGCATGAGCAACAAGGGCAACCAACATCTTTCCATAGTCCGCATTGCTGCAGCATAGCTGCATGGAATCATTTGCGGAATCCTGCAATGACAAACGGCCATTTGACCGAAACGGACACGGGACAAGGCGTTTACCTTTGGGTAGCATGCCCGTTTACGTTGACTGAACGAATCGCGCTATGACCATTTGGCACAAGATCCGGGCCACACTCGCCCTGACAGGCATGCTGATCAACACCCTGCTTCTCTGCGTTCCACTTTACGCTTTCGCCCTGCTGCGGCTGGTGCTTCGGTTTGAGAAGGCACAAGTCCTCCTGTCACGGATCCTGGTGGTCATCGCGGAAACCTGGATTGGCAACAACAACGCCATCATTTCCCTGACCAGCCAGATCAAATGGCGCATCAGTGGCATGGACACACTGAGCAAGGATCAGTGGTACCTGGTGACCTGCAACCACCAGTCCTGGGCGGACATTCTGGTACTGCAGCGTATTTCCAATCGCCGCATCCCTTTTCTCAAGTTTTTCCTGAAGCAGGAACTGATCAAGGTCCCCCTGCTGGGGCTGGCCTGGTGGGCCCTGGATTTCCCTTTCATGAAGCGTTACAGCAAAGCTGAGCTGGAAAAGACCCCCTCACTGAAAGGCAAAGACCTGGAAACTACCCGTAAAGCCTGTGAGAAATTCGCCTACTTCCCTACCTCGGTGATGAATTTCTTTGAAGGCACCCGCTTTGACGCGCAAAAGCACGCCAAACAAGGCTCGCCATATCGACATCTGCTGAAACCCAAGGCCGGTGGCGCCGCCTTTACCCTTAACGCCATGTCCGGGCATTTGCGAAATCTGCTTGATGTGACCATTATCTACCCCCCGGGCACCCCTCGCTCGCTGATGGCCTTTCTTGGTGGTGCCATGAACGAGGTGGAAGTTGTTGTGCAGCAACGGGTTATTCCCGCCTGGGCCTCAGAGGGCAACTACGAAGACGACGCGGAGTTTCGCGCCCGTTTTCAGCAATGGATTGGCGAACTCTGGGCGGACAAGGATGCATTGCTGGACAAAAAGAACGCAACACGCAACGCGCAACACACCACACGCTAACTTTCTTGCCAATGGGGTTTCGTTCACCCGCATGCAAGCGTGGGGAGTGTTGCGTGCGGACGCATTTGGAACCTTGTTATGTTTGGCCGATTTCTGAAACCCCGCTGGCAACACGCCAACCCCGATATTCGTCTCAAGGCTGTTGAGCAACTGGACCTCTGTGATGACGAAACCCTGCTGAATCAACTGGCACGCGGTGATGCCAGCGCCCTGGTGCGCGCCGCCGCCACCGGACGCCTCACCGATTTTGCGGCCCTGGACGAAGTGCACCAGCGTGACGAAGCGCCCTCCGTTCGCGAAGCAGCGTCCATGCGCATCATGGCCCTGCTGGCAGGCACCACCGATGACGCCCCCAACAGCGACACCCGCCTGCGCCTGATCCGCCTCACCGGTAACGAAAACGTGCTTGCCCATGTGGCCAGCCACAGCCCGGACATGCACAGCCGCATGGCTGCCATTGAGCGTCTCAAGGATGAAGGCGTGCTTTATCAGCTGGCCCTGGATGCCCCCACCGAAGCACTGCGTGTCGCCTCCGTGCAGAACATTGCCTCCCTTTCGCTGCTGAAGCGTTTAGGCAAGGAAGGCCGCGACAAGCGTGTTACTCGCCTGGCTCGCGACCAGGCCCGGGTGCTCCAGCAACAACAGCAACAGAGTGAACGGGAAACCGCCAAGGTCTACCACCTCGCCGACCGGCTTGAGCAGCATGCCCGCCGTCGAGTGGACGCCCTGTACGGGCCGCAGCTGGAGCAGCTTGAGCAACAGTGGCAGCAACTGACACGGCAGGCGACCCCGGATTTGGCTTCCCGCGTTCAGCAAGCCCTTCACCAGTGCCGCACTCAGCTCACCGAACTGCAGGAACAAACCCGACAACAGGCGCTGGCAGAAACCGCAAAAGCTGAGCGCGAAGCGGCAGCGCACAGCCTGTATCAGTTGTTGAGCCAGGCGACCCCGGAAACCTGGGATCATCAGCTGGGCGAAATGCGCTCCGCATTAGCCACCCAGCAACGCCGCTGGGACAGCGCCCATGAGCAGTCGCAGGCCCTGGATGAAGATCGGCTCGCTTTCACTGATCTGGTAACCGCATTTCAACAGCTGCTTACCCTGGCCGCCGATATCAATGCAGCAGACTCACCAGACACACTCGCCGAGCTGGCCGACCGTTGGCCAGGCGAGTATCAGCCTCCCTCTGCATTATTGGCGCTACGTAGACGGGAAACCGAAGCCTCCGATGTGCAAACGTCCACACAGAGCCGCCCGGCCCCCGCCTCACAGCCCCATCGCGGCTTGCTGGTAGCCCTGAAGCGAGAGCTGCGCCAGGGCAATCTGCGCCATGCCAATCGACTCTGGCACAAAGCCCAGTCGATCATCGAAAGCGACGGAGACGCCGGCCTGGACACAGAACTCACCAAGCTCGCCCCGCGTCGCGCAGAGCTGCAGGACTGGCACCGTTTTGCCGCTGAGCCGAAGAAGGTGGCGTTATGCGAAAGCATGGAAGCGCTTAAGGACACCACCATGGATGCCCCGGAGCTGGCCACCGCCATTCAGGCACTCCATGATGAGTGGCGCGCGCTGATGAGTTCGGACCAGGGCGAAGATCAAGCGTTGTGGACGCGTTTTAAAGAGGCATCCGATCAGGCCTACCAGCCCTGCCATGCACACTTTGCCGAACTGGACGCCATCAAGGCCCGTAATCTGGAAAAGCGCCGGGCACTGTGCCAGCAACTGGAAGACTTTGTCACCGCTCAGAACTGGGAAACCGCTGATTGGCATGGTGTCTGGCAAATTCGCCAGCAGGCCCCGAAAGACTGGAAAGCCCTGCACCCGATCCGGTTCACCGACGCCCGGGATGTGCAGAAACGGTTTTCCTCCCTGCTCACCCAGCTCGACGAACAGCTGAATCGTTACATTGAAAAAGCCGAGAGCGAGCGAAAACAATTGCTGGACCAGGCCCGTGCATTGCAGGAACTGGACGATGCCCAGCACGCCACACGCGAAGCCCAGGCCATCCAGAAACGCTGGCGGCAATCCGCCTGGCTACCGCCCGGCCAGCACCGCACATGGCAAAAACCGTTTCGCAAAACCATGGATGCCCTGTTCGATGCCCGCAACCGGGATATTGCCGCCCGGCGCGAACACCAGGCGCAGGCCAGCCAGATACTGACCACGCACATTGATGCGCTGGAGGCGTCACTGACGCAACCGTTTAGCGCTGACACAGCGAACAGCCTGCGCAGCGCGGCCGCCGCCGTGGACGAGCACCTGGATGGCAATCAGCCTCAGCCGCTGGTTCGCAAAGCACAGCAACTCAAGCGGCGCGCCAGCGAGCGGCTCCAACAACTCAGCCGTTGGCAGCAGTGGCAGCAGCTCCGCGACGCCGTTGCAGCCCTGACGGAAAGTACCGAATCGCCTGACCAGCCAGACAGTGCTGCGAATACTGACGCCGCCCTGACCCTGGCTGTGGCCTTTGAGGCCCTGGCCGGTGTGCCCAGCCCGGAACCGGAACGTCAGCGCCGCTTACAGTGGCAACTGGAGCAACTGCCAAGCGCCATGAAGAAGCAACAGTTTGACGCCCGCGAAGAAATGCAGCGGCTTCTCAAACAGCACCAAACCCCCGTGCCCGCCGCAGTGAAAGCGCGCCTGGACAGCGCCATTGCCGTTCTCGAACCCGGCAATGCGTAATCTGCTCTCGCGATTCACGCGCTCCCCCAAAGGCCTGCAGTGGTTCCTGAACCTGTACGGGCCCTACCTGGGCGCGGGGGTTCGTGTGGACTACCTGGCAGACGACTTCCGCGAACTGAATGTCTCCATGGGGCTGCACTGGTACAACCGGAACTATGTGGGCACCCATTTCGGTGGCAGCCTCTACTCCATGGTGGACCCGTTCTACATGCTGATGGTGATGACCGTGCTTGGACGCGACTATGTGGTCTGGGACAAGGCAGCCGATATCGAATTTGTCCGCCCCGGCAAGGACCGGGTTTTCGCCCATTTTCAGCTCACCGATGCCATGATTGACGATATCCGCGCGAACACCGATGGGGGTGAAAAATACCTGCCGTGCTGGCCGGTTGAAATCGTGGATGGCGATGGTAACCGCGTGGCGGTGGTCAACAAGACGCTCTACATCCGTCGCAAATCAACGTAACGCTTTCTCTACCGAAATACCTTCCGTTTTACTGCCCGAAACCGGAGCTGTTTTCCAGGAAACGGATTTCCTCAGCCGTGCTGTCCCGCCCCAGCGCGCGGTTGCGGTGCGGAAAACGACCAAACTGCTGGATGATCTCAAGGTGCTGCCGGGCGGATTGGAGTGAACTGTCCACCTGGCTGGCCAGCGCCTGGGGCGCATTGGCCCTGATGGCCTCCAGTGCCGAAAGGCATTGCTGCTGCAGATCTTCGTCTTCGGCATGCATTAGCGGCATGACAAAGAAAACCTGCCCGCACAGCGGCAGCTTGCTGTGCATCTGCCGTGACAGCCCCTCAATGGCCAACGTGGCGGCCCGATGATCACCACTGAAAGCCTGTGGCTGGCCGCGGTAGATGTTGCGGGTGAACTGGTCCAGCAACAGAATCAACGCCAGTCGTCCCAGGGGGTTTCTCTCCCAGTCCACCAGTTCCTGCTGCAGGGCCGCATCCACCAATGCACCAAAGCGGTGTTCAATTTCCGCATCGTCTCCAGCCGTAGCGGCAAACCATCGCTTGCCCATATTGCCCGATGGCCAGCCCTGCTCCAGGCCATCCTTAAACCAGTAATCCAGTATTTCCTGCCACGTTGGGCCTAAATCAAACATCGGGGCTCGCTTGGTTGTATTTACTGATCACTCTTGGCTTGGCACTGCACAGGCAGTTGCGGCTCAATCACTGACAAGGCGCTTTCCAGCAACAGCGGCTGAGCATCAACGGTGGGGTGAATGCCATCATTCTGCACCCAGCCCTGCTCAATCACGCCATCCAGAAAAAAGGGCACCCAGGGCGTGCTGGTGGATTGCGCGACGTCCTTGAACTGCTGTTCAAACAAGGCAGTGTACTGCTGGCCGTAATTGGGGGGAATGCGCATGCCTAGCAGCACGGCGGCGGCTCCCGCGTCCCGCGACAGCACGACCATTTGTTCCAGGTTGCTTGCCATGGCCATGGGCGACAAGCCACGCAAACCATCGTTGCCACCCAGCTCAATCACCACCAGATCCGGCTGGTGACGTGACAACAGTGCCGGCAATCGCGTTTTGCCGCCGGCGGTGGTTTCACCGCTAACCGATGCATTGATGACCGGATAATCCGGGCACCTTTTTTGCAGCTGCTGGTCCATAA
Source organism: Alloalcanivorax sp. (assembly GCA_039983755.1). Taxonomy (GTDB): domain Bacteria; phylum Pseudomonadota; class Gammaproteobacteria; order Pseudomonadales; family Alcanivoracaceae; genus Alcanivorax. Next base: position 239,826 of record JBDWVU010000037.1, on the reverse strand, counting down.
GAGCAACCCAGCCCGCCGACTTTTCAATACCGTAGGCTGCACTGATACTATCGCCCAGTATCAAGACACCGCTGGCGTGAACCGATGCCGTCACGCACAACAACTGAATCAGTAGAAGATATCTTGCCATGATGAATACAGCGTCTCCCGTTTTGCTTGCCCACAATGTCAGTAAGCGCGTTCAGGGCCCGGAGGGCGGGCTTGATTTGCTGCAGGATATCACGCTTGAAGTGAATGCTGGTGACAGCCTGGCGATCACAGGCCCTTCCGGCTCAGGCAAGTCCACCCTGCTCTCCTTGTTGGCGGGTCTTGATGTGCCCACCGCTGGTGACGTGAAACTCAATGGAGCCTCATTCAGCCAGGCTGACGAAGACGAGCGGGCACGACTGCGTGGCGAACAGTGCGGCTTTGTGTTTCAGCATTTTCAGCTGATCAACGACCTCACCGCTTTGGAAAATGTCATGCTGCCGCTGGAAATCCTCAACCGCGAAAAGCGCCGTGAGCTGGCCATGCACTGGCTGGATCAGGTGGGCCTGGCCCACCGGCAACATCACTTCCCGGCACAGCTTTCCGGTGGTGAGCAGCAGCGCGTTGCCCTGGCTCGGGCCTTTGTTGTGTCGCCGGCCTTGCTGTTTGCCGATGAACCCACCGGCAGCCTGGATTTCGCTAACGGTGAGCATGTGGCCGATCTATTGTTCACGCTGAATGCGGAGCAAAAAACCGCGTTGGTACTGGTCACCCATGATCCGCAACTGGCAGGCCGCTGCCAGCGATCGGTCTCTCTGACGGAGGGCCGCCTCAGTGTTTAAACCCTGGCGATCCCCCGCATTTCGGGTCCAGGCCCTGGCCTTGCTGGTCGCCGCTTTTGCCATGACTGCCATGCTGATTCTGCGTGACAGCGTGGATCAGCGGTTCAATCAGCGCACCGCCGTGGCACTGGGGGCAGACTGGATTCTGGAAGGCTCCCGTTTCCCTGAAGAGACCCAGCAACAGGCCGTTGCCGATTTACCGCATACTGAAGCAACCAGTTTTGCCAGCGTACTGATCAATGAAGATCAGTTTTTGCTGGCCAGCATTCGCGCACTGTCCGACGGTTACCCGCTTTATGGTGAGCTGTCGGTCAGCGACTCCCGCTTTAGCGAGCCTTACCCTGTGGACCATGGCCCCGGGCCAGGAACCGTCTGGCTGGCTGGCCAGGCGCTGGACCGGCTGGGACTGAAAACCGGGGAATTCATTACCCTTGGTGAACGCAGCTTTCTGATCGACAAGGTGCTGGTGCAGGAGCCAGATCAGCAGGCCGGCTTCTACAGCATGAACCCTCGTACCCTTATGCACCTGTCGGATCTGGAAAGCACCGGCGTGCTCGGCCCGGGAAGTCGCTACCGGCACCACCTGCTGGTGGCCGCCAATGGTGAGCAACGTGCCGCCCTGGATCAACAACTTGGCGACAGCCTGCGCCCGGACCAGTCCATCGAAACCGTGGCAACCACAGATCTGCGTAGCCGCGGCCCGGTGGAGCAAATGTTCCTGTGGTCGCAACTGGCCGTGATGCTGGTCGTGCTGCTGTGTGCCGCCGCCATTTATCTAACCGCCAGCCACCGTGCGCGCCAGCAACAAACATTGTGTGCTGTGATGAAAACCGTAGGCGCGCGACAACGGCAAATTGTCCGGCGATTGCTGGGTGGTGATGTGCTTGCACTGCTGCTGCCGATCATTGCCGGTGTCGCGCTTGCCGTACTGGTGGGCTGGCAGCTCTCCGCGTTGCTCGGTGCGGAACAGTTTTTCATGGCGCCGGTGATCTGGGGGCTGCTGGGCCCGGTGCTGCTCTGGCTCGGATTTGCCGCACCAACGCTGTGGGTGAGCCTGTCGCTGCCCGCCACCGCACTACTCAGTGGCCGTGAGGCACCGACCCGGCTGGGGCGGCGGGTTTTGCTCATCGCCATTGCCACGCCTATTCCCCTGGCTGCCATCATGACCGGTTCGCTGGCGGCGCTGTGGCCGCTATTGCTGCTCACCCTGGCAGTCTCGCTGGGGCTACCAATGATTCTGTGGCCACTGGTGCAGTTGCTGGATCGTTTCAGTACGCGCCTGAGCCTGCCCGCGCGGCTGGCCCTGCGCCGGTTGAGCCGCCGCAAGGCGACCACCCTGCCCTTGCTGGCGGCCCTGATCATTTCCCTGACCGTGCTTTCCATGTCGGTGCAAACCGGGCGGGAATTGCTGAGCGACTGGCGGGCCACACTCCCGGAACAGGCGCCCAACTATTTCGTGATCAATCTGTTTGATCAGGATCTGGACGCCTTCAATGACTGGCTTGGCGCGCACAACAGTGAATCCCAACCGCTGTATCCGGTGGTTCGGGCCCGGCTCACCGCCATTAACGACGAGCCGGTGCGCAGCGCCGTTACCAAGGAAGAGGACCGGGCCGAACGCGCCCTGAACCGGGACCTGTCTCTCACCGAAGCCGATGCCCTGCCGGACAGCAACATTCTCACCGAAGGGCGCTGGGCCAGCGGCGCCAATGAAGTCACCGTGGAAAGCAAGCTGGCGGATTCGTTGGGACTAAAACTCGGGGATTCGCTCACTTTCACCGGCGCCGGGCCGACCATCAGTGCCACCGTGGTGGGGCTGCGTGAGGTGGACTGGGAAAGCTTTGCCCCCAATTTTTATTTTATCTTCTCGCCGGACACCCTGAAGAGCCAGGGTCGGACCTGGATCACCAGCTTTTTCCTGCCCGCAGATCAGCAGGCAGAGCTGGGCGACCTGGTCCAGCAATTCCCGCAAATCAGCCTGCTGGACGTGAACGCTATCCTGGCCACGCTGCAGGACATCATCGGCCAGGCTAGCCGTGCGGCCTTTGTGGTGGGCGTGCTGTTGTTACTCGCTGCCCTGCTGGTGCTGATGGCTGCCCTGCTGGCGATGACAGACGCCCTGCGCCGGGACAACCGGCTGCTGATCGTGATTGGGGGGCGCCGTGCCTTGCTGCGTAAAACCGCGGCACTGCAAGCTTTCTATCTGTTCGGTGGAGCCGCATTGCTGGCCAATCTGATCCACCTGGCCGCCCTGATACCGCTCGGGACTCGCCTGTTCGACAGCCAGCTGCCATTGAGTGGCTGGCTGTTACTGCCGTGGGGCGTGGCCGGGTTGGTAACGGTGGCCGCCCTGCTGGCGCCACCACTGATGCCCAAAGGCTCAGGGCTGTCGGCGAGCCAGTAGGGAAAATGCCACCCAGGCCGCCACGCTACTGGCGGCCATCAAGGCGGTCATGGGTAACGTGCTGCCATCGTGGAGCATGCCCAGCACGGTACCGATAAGGCCGGCCAACAAAAATTGCAACGCGCCGTTCAGGCCGGTGGCCGCGCCACTATCGCGATCGAACAGATCCAGGAAGCTGGCGATGCCGTTGGGCATGATCAACGCGACCATACCGGCAGCAACCATGATCAGCGGCACCACCAGCCACAGCGTCAGCAAGCCGGCCAGGGTTAAACCCAGCAAGGTGAGACAGGCCGCCACTTGCAACGCCAGCGCCACCTGCATGATTGATGCACTGCTGTAACGCCGCAACAGCAAAACGTTTAGCCGGTTCATGCCGAGCATGGTCACCACATTGGCGCCAAAATACAGAGGGAACTGCTCTGGAGTGATTCCGAAATACTCCATGTAGAGAAAGGCAGCATCGGTAATAAAGGTAAACATGGCGGCAAACGCCAAACCATTGGCAAGAATAAAGCCCATGGCCTGGCGGTTACTCAACACCCGGCCGTAAGCCAGGAACATGCGCTGGCGCAGCGGCTCGGTCCCCGGTTTTACCGCCACGGTGGGCAGCAGGAAGCGCACAATGCCAAAGAGCATGAACCCGTATATCGCCAGCATGTAGAAAATGCTTTGCCAGCCAAACAACTTGAGCAACAAAGCCCCCACCGCCGGCGCCACCAGGGGGGCGACCAACATCACCAGGCCGATGGTGGTCATCACCTTGGCCGCTTCCTTGCCGGTAAAGTGGTCTCGCACTGAGGCCGCCGCGATGACCACCGTGGCGCCACCACCCAGCGCCTGTAGAAAGCGCAGCATGTACAGCATGTCGATATTCGAAGACAGCGGAATACTCAGGCAGCCAAGGATAAACAGGGTCAGCCCCACATAGGCCACCGGTTTGCGGCCAAACTGGTCCGACAGCGGCCCGCCCAGCCACTGGCCCGCAGCCACCCCCAGCACGTAGACACTGACCGACACCTCTACCGCATGGATTTCAACGGCGAAATGCCCGGACATGGCCAGCAATGCCGGGAGGTAGGTATCAATAGCCAAAGGCCCCAGTGCCACCAGCGTGGCGAGCAAGAATGCCAGGCGGCCGGGAGAAAGGTTTTGCATGGAATATCCTGATGCCGGGCCGGTGCACGGTTTGCGCCCCTTGGGAGCCCTGGTTGAGCATGATGCGGGGTAAAGACGGATATGCCGGAGCGGTTCAACAATGCCCGGCAGCTCAGCCTCAAGAGCGCAATCGCCCGGAATGGTACCGCAATGCCCTACCCCTTTCAGCCGATTTTTGAATCAGGTTCAATGTTTACAGGTAAAAACGAGTTGCGACAGGACTGACGGGCTGTGACTATTAGCCGGCTCACAGGGGAGCGGCCCGGCGCTTGATGCCAGAATACGCGTTTACCGCCACCGGCAATCATGCATAATGCGGCTTGGCTCGTGGCTGCATGACTGTAACCGCATTGCCCTGCCCCGTGACCACCGCAATGCCCATCTCGCTGGCCAATGGATAAGTGCCCGCCAGATGTGGATCCGTTTCATCACCTAGGAACTTCATGGATTTAAGTGTCCCTTTCCAGCTAGCCATCATCACCGTGGTTGCGTTTGCCTGCCAGTGGCTGGCATGGAGAATCAAGCTCCCTGCCATTCTGCCCTTGCTGCTTACCGGCCTTGCCCTGGGCCCGTTCTTTGACGTACTGCAACCCAAAGAGCTGTTCGGCGACCTGCTGCTTCCCGGTGTTTCACTGGCGGTATCCATTATTCTGTTCGAAGGCGCGATGACACTGCGCTTCGATGAAATTCGCGGGCTGGAAAAAACCGTGCGCCGGCTGGTCACCTGGGGCGCGCTGGTCACCTGGAGCATCGTGACGGTCTCTGCCTGGTGGGTCCTGAAGCTGCCGCTGGGCCTGGCCTTGTTGTTCGGCGCCCTTGTTGTGGTGACCGGCCCCACCGTGATTGTCCCCCTGCTGCGCAGCGTGCGGCCCGTGAGCAGTGTGTCGCGCCTGCTCCGCTGGGAAGGGATTGTGATCGATCCGCTGGGGGCGATTTTCGCGGTACTAGCCTATGAGCTGGTAGTGGCAAGCGGACAAGACGGCGCGGTGCTGCATACGCTCTGGTTGTTCTTCCAGACCATCGGTGTGGGTGCCGCCATCGGTTGCGCTGTGGCGTTTGGGCTTGCCGAGCTACTGCGCCGCCACCTGATTCCCGAATACCTGCGCAGTTTTCTGGTGCTGTCCTCAATCATTGGTGAATTCGTACTGGCCAACGGGCTGAGCGAAGAATCCGGGCTGGTGGCCGTTACTGCCACCGGTATCGTGCTGGCCAACCGCAAAGGAGTACGCACCGACGACATTCTCCACTTCAAGGAGAACCTGTCGGTGATGCTGATTTCCGGCCTCTTTATTGTGCTCGCGGCACGGCTGGAAATGAGCGAGCTGAGCCAGCTTGGGCTCACGGCTCTGGCGGTACTGGCGATCATTCAATTCGTTGCCCGCCCCCTGTCTGTATGGGTTTCCACACTGGGCTCATCGCTAAACTGGCGAGAAAAGTCCCTGCTCGCCTGGATTGCTCCGCGCGGCATTGTCGCCGCGGCGATCTCCGCCCTGTTTGCCGAACGCTTGCAGCAAAATGGTGTTCCCGGAGCGGAAAAACTGGTGCCGCTCACATTTATGGTGATTATCGGCACGGTGGCGCTACAGAGCCTCACGGCGCGCCCCCTTGCCCGCCTGCTGAAAGTGGCGGAACCTGCCGCACGCGGCTTCCTGATCATTGGCGCCAACCCGGTGGCCCGGGCCATTGGCGCGGCCTTGCAGAAAAACCAATATCCGGTGGTAGTCACCGATTCCAGCTGGGAATCCATTCGCTCTGCCCGCATGGAGGGGCTGGGTACCTTTTATGGCAACCCGGTATCTCAACACGCGGATCAATATCTGGATCTGGTGGGTTACGGCAAGTTGCTGGGCCTCAGCCCTCGCCGTGAGCTTAATACCATGGCGACCATGCGTTACCGGCTGGAATTTGGCGAGCAGAACATCTTCAGCTTGCCCACCCAGAAAACGGAAAAGGAAGTGAAGCACGAAGTGGCGCCGGAACACCGTGGTGCCACCCTGTTCGCCCCGGAAATGACCTACGCCCGGCTGGCCAGTCTGCTTAGCCAGGGCGCCGAAATCCGCAAGACGCGTCTGACGGAAGAATTCAGTTTCAAGGCTTACAAGGAAGCCCCAGGTCGCCAGGTCTGGCCCCTATTTGCCATCGATGCCCGTGAGAGAATTCACGTGTTCTCCGCAGAAGAGCAGCCTGATCCCAAAGCCGGCTGGCACATTCTTGGCTTGGTGAAAGAAGACGCCGCCAAGGAAGAAAAGAAGGCCGAAGCCCGCGCTGAAGCCGCTGCCGAAAAAGCGGCTGCTGAGAACAAGTCGGAGGGGAAAAGCCCTAAAACTGACGAAAAATCCGACAAGGATAAGTCAGGGGCCGCCGTTGCGAGCAAAAAGAAAGAGAATCAGAAAAGGCCGGAGGCGTAGGGGTCACCCACGGCGAGAGCCTGTAGCCGAACGATTTATCGGCTGCAGGCTATCTCCCCTCCTGTAAAACAAAGCGTTGCACGAATGCTAAGCGTCAGTGCTGCGATCCTGCTCGGCGTCGTGACCCACAAAGGAATCAATCAGGCCACACACCCGGCCATCATCCAGCCGGCAGTCCGGCGCGCCCTGCCATTCATTTATCGCATCACGCATGCGACCACTCAACGCCTGCAGTTCGGCGATTCGAGCTTCCACCTGCGTTAACCGGCTTTCAATCAGGGTACGGACCTGGCCGCAAGGCGTTTCCCCTTCGCGGGAGGCCTGAGTCAGTGACTGAATATCACCCAGAGTGAACCCCAGAGATCGGGCTTTCAGGGCAAACCGCAACAAGCGTAAATCTTCTGCCCCGTAATAACGGTAGCCGTTATGGCTGTCACGGCTCGGTGACAGCAAACCGATATCCGTGTAATGGCGGACGGTTTCTGCTGTGGTGTTCGCCTTTTTTGCCAGTTCCGATACACGCATGGCGTTACTCCTGATCAGCCGGCGGGACGAGTGATAAATAGGTCTGGCCCCACAGCCGCCAACTTTCGGGTACCGAGCGGTTATGGGCTGCAAAAAACGTAGTTACCGAATCCATGATCGTAGCCACAGGCAGTTGTCGAGTCAGCGCCGTGCCAAAGGCGGTTTGCTCCGGCGTGTGGCTCAACGTGCACTGCAGAGCCACATCTGCCAGAACCAGCACCTCCTGATGGCGCAGCCAGGCGTCGCGTAATGGCGAGGCCAGCCAGGCACACTGCTGGTATTCCAGCGCATACTGCCCTTCCAGCCACCACAGGTAAGGATCATCACCCAGCGCTGTCAGCAACGCATCGTGCTGTTGCTGGTACTGGTCCATGCCGCCACTCGCAATTGCCCGGCGCAGCAACCAGACCATCGGCTGCTCGGATTCAAGCTGATGCGCCACAGCAATGCGCTCGCAGGGCTTGCCCAGACACTGGGTCAGCCACAACTTCAGTGCCGCAGGGCGCCCTTGCGCCAGGTTGGCTACACGCGCCTGATTCGGTGACTCACCAAGCGCTTCCAGAAACGCCTTGCCTGCTTCACTTTGCAGCCAGCGGCCTGCTTCCAGTAGCGCAGTTAGCCGCATCCCGGAACTGTAATCGTACCAGTCGGTTAATGTGTAGGGGTTAGCCGGCGCCCCTTCCAGGCGGAGAAAACTGATAGCGCCATCAGGAAAATGCAGCCGTACCCGTGCCGCAAAACGGCTGTCGCTTTGATTGAATCCGGTAATGGCAAAACGGTCGATGGGTTGCGCCTGCACCCAGGGTTTGATGGTCGACGCCGGCAACGGCACGATATCCTGGCGCTGTAACAGCACACCCAGTTGGCCCTGTGATAGATCGGCCCGCAATTGGCTCAGGGTGTTGCTGTTATCGTCACTGTGCGCAGCCAAAGGCAGCACCAGCAAAGAGGCAAGCAGAGACAACGTTGAGCACCAGCGGAACATGAACACAAACCGTGAAGACAGTGGAGGGAAGACCCTACCACAGGGGACAGCACGGGGGTGATTAAACCCGAGCCGGATAGCCGGTAATACGGCGAATGGAGCGGTATAACGGTGCCAGCCGGGGATACAACTTGCGGTAGACGTCCCGGTACAGGGCGTCGTAGTGACGTGCCGGGGCCGCCTCTGGCAGGAAGGTATCGCCCGGGCGTGTCATTGCTGCCACCGCAGAGGGATAGTCCGGGTGCAGGCCCAAAGCGACAGCGGCATTGATCGCAGCTCCCAGACCGGATGTTTCCGTGGTGTGGGGCCTCACTGCAGGCAAATTGAAGATGTTCGCGGTGATCTGCATGATCGCATCACTTTGCGAGCCACCACCGGACACGCGCAGGGAGGTGACCGGAATGCGGTTACGCTTTTCCAGCCGCTCTTTTCCCTCGCGCAGGGCATAGGCAATGCCTTCAATAATCGCCCGGTACAGGTGGGCGCGGGTGTGTACATCGCCAAACCCGATAATGGCCCCCTTGGCCTCTGGACCGGGAATGCGCACGCCCGGGTTCCAGAACGGCTGCAGCATTAACCCCATGGCGCCCGGCGAAGACTCTTCCAGCAAGGCTTCAAAGAGCGTTTCCGGTGCCACGCCCAGTGTTTCGGCCTGCTGCACTTCCTGTTGCCCGAATTCACGCTTGAACCAGTTCACCATCCAGTAACCGCGCTGCACGATGATTTCGGAATTATAGCGATCGGGCACGGCGGCACCGTAGGCCGGGACAAAGGTGATCGGCTCCACGTAGCGCGCATTGCAGGTGTTGAATGTGGCGGTGGTACCGTAACTCAGGTTGCCGATTTCCGGGGTAAAGGCGCCGGCACCCAGCACTTCGCAGGCTTTGTCGGCGCCGCAGGCAATCAGGGGCAGGCCTTCAGGGATACCCGTGGCAAGGCTGGCCTGTTCGCTGATACTGCCTAGCGGCTTGCCCGGTTCTATCAATTCCGGCAACTGTTCACGCCGAACCCGCAAGGCCTGCCATTTAAGATCATGGGCCGGCGCCCAGCAGCGCCCTTTGTAATCGAAAGGAATGTAGCCCACCTGCGACGCAGTACAGTCCCGCAGCTGCCCGGTAAGCTGGTAGGTCAGGTAGCCCGACAGCAGCAAAAAATGCCGGGTTTTCTGCCATAGTGCGGGCTCGTCAACGGCCAGCCAGTTGCACTCGGCCTTGGCCTGGAACTGCCGCAGGGTTTCCCCCTGCCCCATCACTGTCACCGGGGCTGCCAGCCACCAGGGCAGCCGGGGGATGGAATCCGTGCGGCGCTGGTCCAGCCAGATAATCGCCGGGCGTATCGGTTGCTTGTGTTCATCAAGACACACCACCGAAGCGCGTTGGGTGGTCAGAGCCACCGCTTTAACCTGATGTTTGAGTGCGCCGTGCTGCTCCCATAAACCCTGGCATGCAAGCCCGAGCTGCTCCCAGAAATAGCCGGCATGTTGCTCTGCCTGACCCGGCTCGTGGGAGAAATAAGGCTCGATATGCTGCTGGTAACGGGCGATCAACTCGCCGTCGCGATTAAATAGCATGGCACGCACGCTTTGCGTGCCCTGATCCAGCGCCAGTACCAGCGGCTCATCCATCATCCTGCCTGCTTCTCCCGGATCTCGGCCGACACATTGGGCTCAACAGCGTCACCAGCAGGCGTGGGAACGCCATAGAACCGCTGGTGGATCTCCCGGTAGCGGATCAGCTCCTTGTCCCAGCGGGTGTCATCCCAGCTCAGGGCCTGTTGGATTTGCGCACGCAATGTCGCCAGCACCGCGATCCCTGCGGCGGGCTTGACCAGCCCAAGGCGGGTGCGACGTAACATCAGATCATCCAGATGCACCACCGATTCATGGGCCAGAATCCACTCAATAAAGGCGGGGTTCGTCTGGTCCGCATGCAGAAACGCCTCCACGGCTTCGGGGGCATTCTCGATGGGCTCAAAACCCCGCGCTTTGCTTTTCTGGCTGCGCCGGTGCTCTTTATCGTCAATCAAACCGGTGGCCAATAGCGCATCCAGTGCAATCAACCGAAAGGTGGTGAGCTTGCCGCCGCTGACGGTGACAATGCCATTGTCACCCCAGACCGCATGATCCCGGCGCTCCTTGGACGGATCCACACCCTTGCCGGAAGCGATAACCGGGCGCACCCCGGCGATGGTCGAATAGATGTGTTCACGGGTTACGTCTCGGCCAGGGAACTGGGTATTGATCAGCTTGAGCAGGTAGACCACTTCCCGATCACTGGCCGCAGCTTCAATATCCATGTCCTGGGGGTGGTCCAGGTCCGTGGTGCCCACACAGGTCACCCCTTCCCAGGGGAAGACAAACACCGGCCGCCCATCATCGGGGTGCATCACCGTAAGGCAATCGTTAACCGGCAATGCGGCGGGATCGATAAACAAGTGGCTGCCACGCAATGGTCGCACCCTGGCCTCAGCGCCGGAAAAACGGTCCGCCCAGGCTCCGGTGGCACTCACCACCGCCGCGGCCTTGAGGGTAGCTTGCTCACCACTGATCCGGTCTTCAACGGTAACAGCGAAGCCCTGATCACCTTTGCCGCTCTGTTCGGCCTGAACAACACGAGCGTAATTTTGTGCCACCCCGCCATGACGCGCCCCTTCCAGCAGCGTGCGCATGACCAGGCGACAGTCGTCAGTGAGGGCATCGGTATAACACATGGCCCCGGTGAGATCCTGGTCCTGTAACCCGGGCACGCGTTTTAGCAGCTGCCCCTTGTTCAGGTAACGGTGGTCGCGAATACCGGCCAGGAAATCGTACAGCCACAACACCGCCTTCATGGGCCAGCGCCCGGGGAATACGCCCTTGCGTAACGGGAAAAGGTAGGTGGCGCGCTCCACCAGCCCCGGCAACTCATTGAGCAACCGTTCACGTTCCAGCAGTGAGTGGCGCGTCAGGGCTATATCGCCCTGGGCGATGTAACGCAGGCCGCCATGTACCATTTTGGAGGAACGGCTGGAGGTACCCCAGGCGAAATCGGTTTGTTCCAGTAGCAACACCCGCTGCCCGCGACGGGCCGCTTCCAGCATGACACCGGCCCCCGTGATGCCGCCACCGATGACGATCAGGTCCCATTGCGGCTTGCCCTGGGCGGGGGCGGCGAGTTCAGTCAGCGTGCGGCGTTGGCCGAGCATAAAATTTTTCCTGTTGGTCGTAAGCGAATCGTGCTCGTATCAGTCGTCGATCAAGCAGCCGGGATTCAGGCGATGCTGGGGGTCGAAGTGATCGACCAGACGGTTCAGTACCGCCATTCCCTGCTCGCCTTTTTCATGGTGTAACCAGGGCGCGTGATCACGGCCTACGCCATGCTGGTGACTGATGGTGCCACCGTTCGCCACAATGGCTTCACTGGCTGCCTGCTTCAGTACCCGCCAGCGAGCCAGTGTGGTTTCGTAGCTGTCCGAGCAGCGGAACACATAGGTGGTATAAATACTGGAACCCTGCGAGTACAAATGTGACAGGTGCGTAAAAACATGCACCTGCTCGCCGTCACCGGCGTTGTCACGTACCGCCTGTTCCATGGCCACCATGGCCGGGGTCACCCGATTCCAGTCCACCGCAGTTTCAAAGGTATCGACCACATAGCCGTGTTCCCACAGCCCGTGGCGCAGGTACGGTGAGCGGAAACGGGACTCTTCCCACTTTTTCCCCAGCAAGGTACCCACCATGACGCCACCAGCCTGACGGATCCGCTTGCGAGCCTGAGCAAGCACGTGACGCGCCTGGGCCTTGTCGCCGGTTACCCCGAACGTGATCATGCATTTGCCGTCACCGCAGCCGCGCACATTCAGGTAACGATGCAAAATACCGACCAGTTTTTCGTGGCCGGCCAGCATCAGGTGTGTACGGGTTTCTTCTGCATTGGAAAGGCGCAGCATGGAAAGCGGTATCTTCGCCTGGGTCATCTGCCGCACCAGCTCTTTGCCGGTATCCCAGTCGGGGGCGAAGGCCACCTGAAACGTTTCCGTTTCTGGCAAGGGCGTGACCCGCACTTTGACTTCGGTGATCACCCCCATGCGCCCTTCCGAGCCGAGGATAATTTCCCGCAAGTCTGTCCCGGCCGATGAGGCCGGAATGGTAGGAATCGTCAATGTACCTTTGGGGGTTTCCACGCGACCACCAGCAAACATTTGCTCGATGCGGCCATAACGCATGGATTGCTGGCCGCTGGAGCGACTTGCCACCCAGCCGCCAATGGTGGACAGCTCCCAGGACTGGGGGAAATGCCCCAGCATGTAGCCCCGCTCACGGAGCTGCTGCTCGACCTTGGGGCCCGGTGTTCCCGCACCAAACGTGGCGATCTGGCTTTGCGTATCCAGATCCATCAACTGGTCCATGGCCGCCAGGCTCAAAGTCAGAACCGGTGCATCGCCATCGGGGGGATTGATATGCCCTGCCACGGACGTGCCACCGCCATAGGGAATCACGGTAATGCCCTGGGCCAGCGCCCAATCAAGCAGTTCGCGAACTTCTTCGCTGCTGGAGGGCGAGGCAACCCCATCCGGGAATCGCTCGAACTCACCGGAGCGCATGGCCAGCCAGTCGGGCAGGCTTTGCCCACGCGCATGACGCAGCCGGGTTTCCGCATCGGTCTTGACGCCTGGGTGTTCCGGCAGCCGGGACACCGGCACCTGGGCAATCACTGCCGCCATTTCCGCGTCGGGTAGCGGTTCGGCACGGCCCAGGCGCCCCTGAATAAAGGCCAGCCCGGACGGTTTCAACGGATAGTGATTATTGCTGTCACCCCAGCCATTCCAGCGTCGCATGCATACACTCCTTATTTTCACTCATAGTAGTCCTGACAGGCCGCGCTTTCACTGGCGTGGCAGGACATTGGATGGACTATTTGTGACAAAGGCGTGATTTAGGCGTTGCGTACAAAGTCAGGGCTGCGGACGGGTTACAGCAACCAGCGGCGCCAGCCTTGCTGACGTGCTGCCGCCCGCTCCTGGTTCAGGGAATCGAGCATACCGTGAATAGACGCCGCGGCGGTTTCACGCACCGCCCAGCAAGCGTCTGCCTCCCCCTGTTTGCCGGCCCAGGGAGCAGTTGAGATGGGTGCCCCGATCTGGAACCAGAGCGGCTCCGGCTTGGGAATCAGGGTAGGCCCCACGCCCCGGCTCAATGGCATGAACATGTCGCCACCACGTAACAGCTTGTCGAGCCGTGGGCGCTTCAGCAAAGTACGGCCGAGCCAGGATTGCTGGAAATCGTTTCCGTCGACCAGCACGCGGTACGCTTCGTCGCAACCTGCGGAGGCAAACGGAATGATGTCGTAACCGTGTTCGATGGCCAGGCGCGCAAACCCCGTGCGTTTCTTCCACACCAGCTTGTGCACTTCATCCTTGCGCATGGCCACCTCCCGCGCTCCACCGGGAAAGACCAGTACCGGCTGCCCGGCCTGCATCAGTTGTGTGCAATTGTCAGGGTTGCCTTCCACCGCCCCCCAGCGTTTGAGTAACGGCCCCCAGCCCGGCACGCGGAAATGCACACGGTCCCCAAGGGCTCGGGGAAAAACGCCGGTTTCCCGGTACAGCTCCAGCACGAAAAGCGGGGAATCAATCAGGCCGTACAGGCCATGATTGCCCACAAACAGCGCCGGGCGCTGTGGGTCCACATTATCGGCGCCAAATAGCCGGGGAGCGAAATAGCGCCGGGACACAGCCAGCAACCGGTCCATTGTCGCCAGTGAGGGCGGGGAAAAATCCTGAATAGCCAAGCGATATCCTGTAACGATTTGATCAAATTGAGTGCAGTCGTGACGCCGGCACTTTACCAGCTTTTACACTACCGCTATGGTTCATTCAGGCCTAAACCAGTAAAAAAACCAATATGTTATCGAATCCCAAGGAGCTTTCATGAAACGATTTGCCGGGTCACTTGCGCTGGCGAGTGCGATTGCCGTTACGGGCTGCAGCACGGTTAACCCCTACACGGGCGAGAAACAAACCTCCAAAGCCACATCCGGTGCGGCAATTGGTGCGGTCGCCGGCGCCTTGATCGGTATCGCCACGTCTGACAGCGCCAAAGAGCGTAAAGAACGCGCTCTGGCCGGGGCCGGCATCGGTGCGGTTACCGGTGGTGGTGTGGGCTATTACATGGACGTTCAGGAAGCCAAGCTGCGTCAGAAACTCGAAGGTGCCGGGGTCTCCGTGACCCGTGATGGCGAAAACATCATTCTCAACATGCCGGGCAACCTGACCTTTGCCACCGACAGCACCAACGTGAAGTCTTCTTTCGATCCAGTGCTGGATGCGGTGGCCGAAGTACTTAATGAATACAAGTCCACCATGATTCAGGTGGCTGGCCACACAGACAGCACTGGCGGCGATCGTTATAACCTGCTGCTGTCCCAGCAACGGGCCCAGGCGGTATCCAACAAGCTGTCTGGCTACGGGGTTGAACAGGTTCGCCTGGACACCGTGGGCTTTGGTGAAACCCAACCGATTGCCAGCAACAACACGGCCAGCGGACGGGAACAGAACCGTCGCGTGGAACTGACACTGCTGCCTTACACCAAGTAAGCACCGTAGTGATTCCCGCATGGCGGCGAGCCCGGCTCGCCGCCATTGTTTTACCTCCTCCCCCTTCTGTTTTCAGTACCTGTGCTTTTTTCGAATACAACCGCAACATTTCGAATGTGCGCCCGCGCCCTTTTCTCCATGCTCCCTGTTAGCTTCATTTCCCTTCATACTTCCCTTCAGAACTACGGGACATGACCCATGCGAACAGGCCAACGCACAACGATGAATGCAGACCAGCAACGGCTACAAGCCATCAATGAGCACCGGTGCATTCCGGGTGATCCCTTTGTGTATGGGGTCGTCACAACCGGTATTTTCTGTCTGCCCACCTGCCCTTCGCGCCGCCCACGCAGTGAAAATATTCGTCTTTTCGATAACGACAAGGCCGCCTTGCAAGACGGTTACCGCCCTTGCCGTCGCTGTCACCCGCTGGGCAACGCCCCGTCGCCCGCCACAGCCACGGTGATTGCCCTGTGCCGCGCCATCGACATGGCGGAGTACAAACCCACACTGGCGGAATTATCCGCGCAATCTGGCTGGAGCCCCTTCCACTTGCAGCGCCAGTTCAAGGCCATCACCGGAATCTCCCCGCATCAATACGGTGTTGCGGTCCGCCGCCGCCGAGTCCGCCAACAACTGCGCAACGACCAGCCGCTGACCCACGCCGCCCATCACGCGGGTTTTGATTCCAGCAGCCATCTCCATGGCTCCGCCGGGCAAACACTGGGCATGAAACCGGGAGAGTACCGGAAAGCAGGTAAAGGCCTGGCGTTGCGTGTCGCCATTGCGGACAGCTCGCTGGGCGCCGTGCTGGTGGCCGAAAGCGAAAATGGTATCTGTGCCGTCGCCATGGGCGATGCCCCGGATGCCCTGCTGCGCGATTTCCAGCAGGAATTCAGCGGTGCAGAGCTGTTACCCGGCAATAACGCATTCGAGCAGCGTGTTGCCATGGTGATTACACTGATCGACGCCCCCCTCAGTACATCGGCTCCGCTGCCGGATGCCCTGCCCCTGGATATCCGGGGCACCGCCTTTCAGGAGCAAGTTTGGGCGGCGCTGAGGTCGATTCCGGCAGGGCAAACCCTCTCCTACCAGGCGCTGGCAGAGAAACTTGGCCGGCCCACCGCGGCCCGCGCCGTGGCGAGGGCATGCGCCAGTAATCGGCTGGCAGTGCTGGTGCCCTGCCACCGTATTGTGCGCGCCGATGGCGGCCTGTCCGGTTACCGTTGGGGCGTAGAGCGCAAGGCCGCACTGCTCGGCCGCGAACAAGGAAAAGAACAGGCGTGAGCAGCCTTTCGCTCGCGCTACCTGCGCACTTTAGTGTGCCTGCCTTTCTCGATTTCCATGGCCGTGATCAGCACGCCATTTCCGAGCGGGTGGAAGGCAACGTACTTCACAAGGCCGTTATCATCGACGGCCGCCCCTGCTTGCTCACCCTGGACTTCAGCCAGCCTGGCCAGGTGCGCACCACGGCTAAATCGCTCCTGCGTGCGGTATTAACCCGACAAACTCGCGCCATGCTGGGCCTAGACCAACCTGTAGAGGCCTTCGAGAAGGCGATGGCAGAGCCCACCGCACTCGGCCAGCTGGTGCACAAGCAGCGGGGTCTGCGTGTCCCGCAATCGGCGACTCCGTTCGAGGCATTGAGCTGGGCCATTATCGGGCAACAGATCAGCGTCAGCGCCGCCACCGCCATTCGTCGACGGTTTATTCAGCTGGCAGGTCAAGAAGTGATCAATGGCCTGCACTGCTACCCCGATGCGGTTGCGGTGAGCCAGCTGGATAGCAACGCGCTGCGCCGTGTCGGGTTTTCAGCCAGCAAGGCGCAGACGCTGTTGACGGTGTCGCAGCGCTGCTGTGATCACTCGCTGCTTCCCGACGCATTGCACTCAAACGCTGACGCACAACGCGTGGAGCACGCCTTGCTTGGTATTCGCGGTTTGGGGCCATGGAGTGTGAATTACACCCTGCTACGGGGGTATGGCTACCTGGATGGCAGCCTGCACGGGGATGTGGCGGTGCAGAAAGCACTGCAGCAGTTGCTGGCCTGGAATGAGCGCCCTGCAGCGAAGGCCACCCGGGATTGGCTGGCCGAATTCACCCCATGGCGGGCACTGGTGGCGGCGCACCTGTGGCAGTCGTTACAGGTGCACGCCTGAAGCGTCTCAAGCCTTGCGGGCAAGCCGCCAGGCCAGCACAGACATGGGCAACAGCAACGCGATCACCAGCAGATAAGGCCAACGCTGATCCAGCGTGTAGAGCCCGGTCCCGACCAGTGGCCCAACAATAAACCCCAGTGCCGGACAGGCGCTGGCCAGGCCAGCCACCCGGCCCTGCTCTTCCGTGGGCACCCGTAGGCTAGCCAGGGACATGACCGCTGGCATGCCAAACCCCAGGCCCAGCCCGACCAGCAGCACCGCCCCACTCATCCAGGCCTCCGTATTGGCCAACCAGAGAATAACGGCACCGGCGCCGATGCTGGGCACGGCCAGGGCGATCAGCAGGGTTGCGGGCGCCTTCAGCCACTGCACCACGATCAGTTGCCCTGACAACGACGTCAGCGCCGCCATCATCATGGTCAGCCCCAGAGCCCTTGCCGCTTCGGTCGGGCTCATCTGGAACTGATCCTGAAACAGAAAACCCAGGGTTTGCTGAATCAGTGCGAAGCTCATGAACAGCATGACACCGGTCAGCAGCAGGTCGCGCAAGCGCGGGTCCGCATAGGCGGCCAACCCGTGGCGCAATACGGAACGCAGCGGTACGGTGCGCGCGGTTGGCTGGTGCGGCGACGGCGGCAACCACAAGGCCACGCTGATCGCCATGAGCGCGGTCAGTGCCGCCACCCCATAGAGCGGGAACACCAGCGCAACGGCAGCAAGTATGCCACCGGACACCGGCCCCACAACGGTGCCGATATTGTTGGCAGCACCGATGCGCCCCATCCCCTGGGTGCGTTGCTCCGGGGTGGTGATGTCGGCGGTATACGCAGCCGCCGCTGCCGGGGTTGCCGCCATGATGGCGGCCTGCAGCATGCGGCTCAGGACCAGAGCCGCCACCAGACCGACTCCCACCAGCGCACCGCGCAGCCCCAGGTCAAACACCACCGCAAACGACAGCGTACCCAGCGAATAGCCAAACAAACCGATTACCATCACTCTCTTGCGGCCCAGCGATTCACTCAAGGTGCCCCACACCGGGCTTGCCAAAGCAAATACCAGTGACGAGCAACTGATGATCAGCCCCACCTGCATTTCCGTCATGCCGGTGGCGCGCCCCAGTGACGGCAACAGGGTAAAAACCAGGGTCTGGCCCAGTGCCGTTACCGCCACTGCCGCCAACAGCATTGTGTGACTGAAGGCTTGCGAGGTAGTCTTGCCAGCGATTTCGGTGGAAGGGTCAAGCTGTGGCATTACACATTCCGGTTCAAGGTGTAGCGGATCACGCACCGCAGGGGGACGCATCTCATCAGGCGTTGCTGGCGGACTGGCTGGCAGAGGCGCCTTTCACCCTCGCCATGTCATCCGGTTTTTTCGGTTTTTTTGCCCATTTTGGTACGCTGCGCGCCCTGCTTGACCATGGCCTGTCGCCCGCCCGTTTCTGTGGCTCCAGCGCCGGCGCTCTGGTGGGGGCTTGCATGGCCTCCGGCGCCAGTATCAATGCCATCGAAGACACGCTGCTCAGCCTGGATCGGTCACACTTCTGGGACCCATCCCCCGGGCTGGGTTTGTTATCCGGTCAGGCTTTTCGCCGGATGCTGGCGGGCCTGTTACCCACTCAGCGCGTGGAAGAGTCCCGAACCCCGCTGGCGGTATCCGCCTGGCAGGGAAAAAGCCGGCGCACGCAGGTGTTGCAACAGGGGGATCTGGTGGAAGCGGTATACGCGTCCTGTGCCGTCCCCCTGCTCTTCCAGCCCGCCCGGATTGGCGGGCGCTACTATTGGGACGGCGGCATTGCCGACCGCCACGGGCTGGCTGCCACCTTCCCCGGAGAGCGGGTACTTTATCACCATTTGCAGTCCCGCTCTCCCTGGCGTGGCCGTAACAGCATGGCGCTGCATCACCCCTCGCGCCCGAATCTGGTCACCCTTGCCATTGACGGCCTGGTCCGCTCCGGCCCCGGCAAGCTGGAACAGGGCCGCCTGGCCATGCGCCAGGCCTATAACGCCACCGGCCGGGCATTGGCCCGGCCGGTGGCTGATGCATTGATCATCGAATCGGTTCAGGACGCCTCGTCGTAAAGAGGCTTGGAAAGCTCTGCCCAGTCGATCTGCCCATCGTCCACCAGGTTTTCAAACTGCAGGATGCCCAGCTCCTCAAACCGTGGCCGCACGGAATCCGTGAGCAGACCAATGCGTTTGAGGTTAGGCATGATCCGGGTGAACAGCAGATTGCGGAACTGCGCCATGATGGAGGATGACAAGACCTGCTCTCGGGCTTCGTCCACATCCCAGCCAAAGTGCTCAAACACCTCCGTGCTGATTAATCGCTCCCGCATGACCACGCAGGCCTCGAAGGCGAAGTGGGCGCGCTCCTCTTTCTCCTCTTCAGACAGAGTCTCAACAAAGTCCTCCAAGTAATTGACACCAAAGGTAACGTGCCGTGCTTCATCGCGAATAACCAGGTGAATAATCTGCTTCAGCAGGGGGTCTTGGGCGGTCAGTTTCAGGGTATTAAACGCGGCCAGCGCCAGCCCTTCGATGATGATCTGCATGCCAATAAACTTCAGATCCCAGCGCGGATCAGACAGGATTTTGTCCAGCAAGGATTTCAGGTTGGGGTTCACCGGGTAAAGAATGCCGATCTTTTCCTGCAGGTAACGGGTGAAAACCTCCACATGGCGCGCTTCATCAAAGGTCTGGCTGGCCGCGTAGAGTTTGGCGTCGTAGGTGGGTGCGCAACTGGCCAATTGGGACGCCACCAGCAATGCCCCCTGCTCCCCGTGTACAAACTGGGCCAGCATCCAGGCCAGGTTGTGCCAGCCGAAACGGAGCTTTTCCTCATCGCTGAGCGACTCAAAGGTGGACCAGCCGTTAAAGGGATTGAAGGACTGGTCCAGCGGCACCTCGGATTTGGGGAAATCCTGCGACCAATCCACATCCATATCCGCATTCCAGTTGAGCTCTTTTCCCAGCTTGTACAATTTGCGGATCCGCCCGTCGGCGGAGGAGTAGTCCCAATTGTAATGCCCGGTAAGCGGGGTCTGGAATATTTCCACCACATCTTCAACGTGCTGTGTGGTCAGTTTGTCTTCAATATCCTCATGACCTGGGCCATCCCAGTTTTCATAGATACTGACATGGGCAGGCGGCGTGCTGACTTTAGTTATTTTCATGGGGCATCCCTGGTAGCGCTAAGTCATGACTCAACGCTAGGCGGATGCCGGGAAGGGAGCAATGTCGTGATATGACAATTAGCGCCGTCCGTGGCGCCTAAACACAATGGATCAAGATCGGCTTAATCGGTGCTGCCATCGTCAGAAAGCAGGAAGTGAGCTCGGGCAATGGTAATCGGCTCCTGGCGGTTTTTTTGCCAGGCACTGATGTGCACGTTGGCGATACGCCGGCCCAGCCGGGTCACGCTGCATTCGGCGTACGTGTCGCGGAACAGCCCCGCGCGCAGATAATCGATGGTGAAATCGATGGTTTTCGGCACTTTGGGCTCGCCCATTTGCAGCAGGATGAAGATGATCGCCGCCTGCTCCATAAAACCGGCCACCGCCCCGCCGTGCAGCGCTGGCAAGGTCGGGTTGCCGACCACATTATCGTGCTTGGGCAGCACAAAAGTCAGTTCGTCCCCCTGGGCAATTACCTGAATGCCCAGGAACCGGGCATACGGTACCCGGTCGATCAGGGCCTGATAGTCTGCCTTGCCGCTACGGCATTCTTCGATCAGCGTTTTCAGTGCTTTCATTGGCCCACCACCGTGCCTGCCTTGTCAATTTTTAGTCGCGTATAGGTTGCCAACCCGGTGGCAATGGGCTCGTCATCCCCCTCTTCTTCCCAGGTCGTTACACTGACAAAAGCCACATGGGTGGTGAGTCGATAGCATTTAGCCTCACACACCACAGCCCGGCCTTTTCCAGGGCTACGCAAATGATCCACCCGAAAATCGATGGTCGGGGTAATCTCAAACGTGGGGAAGGTACGGCAAGTAATCGCCATCCCCCCAGCCTGATCCATCATCGCGAAAATGGCCCCACCGTGCATGACTCCGGTCTCCGGGTTACCGACCAGATCGTCTCGCCAGGGCATTCTGACTCTTACGCACTCTTCAGTAGCGCTGACAACCTCAAGTCCCAGCACAACGGAGTGGCGGACGGAATCCAGGAAGCGATTGCATATGTCCTGGCGTGTATACGGCAGTGTTTTGTCTGTCACGGCGGCCAATGTCTCCAGCTGATATCGGGGGCAAGATTAACCGCTGGCGGCTAATCTGCAAGTGTTACCGTTTTACCATAGAAACGGTCTTGCTCCCCGCCCATTTCAGGAGTCGTTTTGAATGGCTACATCACGATTAAAGAACAGCCTGCGGGCTGTTGGCCACATTGTTGAACGCAGGCGCCACCCGCAACGCTTTATCCAGGTGGATAAATGCCCGTGGGATGAAATTTATCGTGATGGCATCATGGCGGTGCGCCATTACAGCCTGCCACCGGTGACAGAAATCCCGCTTAACGACGACGTCCTGCCGGTTTCCGCCGACAAACACCGCATCCCCCTGCTGCTGGTGCCAGCGCTGGGCATTCATTGCTGGACCTACGACTTGATGCCCAACCGCTCCATGGTCCGTTACCTGATGGCCCGCGGCTACGATGTATATCTGGTGGACTGGGGGAAACCGTCCAACGCCAATCGCAGCCTGGACCTGGACACCTACGTAAACCGATGGCTTCCCTCTGCGGTGGATGCCGTAAAGGCTCATGCGGAAACCGAGGCCATCAACATGATGGGATACTGCATGGGCGGGCTGCTTTGCCTGATGTATCTGGGCGGCCACAGTGATGCGCCTGTCCGCAGCCTGATCACCATTGCCAGCCCGGTGAACTTCCACAAGAGTGGACCGTTCGGCAAGGCAATGGGGCTGGCCGCCATTCCCGCCATGCAGGTTCACGACTGGTTCCAGATTCGTCTGGAGCCGCTCAGCGACAAGCTATTTCACATTCCCGCCAACCTGCTGACGCTGGGCTTCAAAATGACCAACCCCCCCGGCGTGGTACAGGCCTACATGGATCTGATCCGCAATCTTGGTGACCGTGAATACGTAACCGAGTACATGACCATGGGCCAGTGGTTCAACGATATGGTGGATTACCCTGGCGCAGTGGTCCGCGAGGTGATCGAGAAAATGATTCTGGCCAACAGCCTGGCCAGGGGGAAAATCCGGATCGGCGGGCGCAGCGTGGATTTTTCATCCATTCAGCAGGACCTGCTTTCCTTTGCCGGCATCACCGACAACATCGTCAGCCTGCGCGCTGCACGGGATGTGATGCACCTTGTCGGCAGCAAAGAAAAACGCTTCGAGGAAGTGCCGGGTGGCCATGCGGGGGTCTTTTCAGGTTCAAAAGCTCCCTCCCACGCCTGGCGCATCAGCGCTGACTGGCTGGTGGCGCGCTCGCAGTAGCCGCGCCGCCTGGCCGAAAACCGGACCGCTTTATGGCTCTTCGCGGATTAGAGCGAATAATCCGGCGCTTTGCCAAAAGCTCGACGCCGGATGCCTGACGTAAACCCCATAGCCTGAGAGGCTGTCGTTATTGTGGTATCCCTTTTGAGGCGTAGCCAGGGGCATCATTCAGGCAATAATCGGATAATGCATTTTACGCACCGAGCATGACGGCCGGGGTTCCGGTTTTGAATGCAAGCGTCCGTCATCGGGCATCCGGCGTCCAGCGGCTGTCAGGGAGAGACAATGCGACAAGCTCCGAGGCAGGCTGATCACTCAATTCCGTGATGAACCCACTCTATGGCTGGGCCAGCTCACTCACCCGTTCCGCCATTTGCGTGGCATAGCGATAGAACAGATACGGAATTTTCTGCGTGTTCGGGTCATCCATACCGGGGATCGATTTACGCACGAACGCCCAGCGCTGATCGATAAACGCCAGCACATCACGCGCCTGCTCATCCCCCGCATATTTGCCTTTCAGGCTGGCCAGCGACTCGTCGATGGCCCGGGCTTCCGCGCCAAAGTCCATGGACTGCAGGCCCGTGCCGGTTTTCAAACCCGCTGAGGGAAACGCGGCCAGGGCGGCATACTCACTGGCCAGACGCTGCATCGCCACGGACAACTGGGCGATATCCAGGTAGGTTGCATCGCCCGCCACATCAGCCTCTCGAGCCAGCGTATCCACCGCCAGCGTGGTGGTATTGATTTCACTCATGGCGCCGTAATCCGCATAGCCCAGTGAGGCCAGCGGATTATCCAGGGCGCGTTCGCTGAGTGCTTCCCAGGACGCATTGAGTTGCGTTGCAGTGTCTTTCTCACCGGGAGCGGCTTGCGCCTTCAGCGCATCCAGATGTTGTTCGCCATCCGCCAACAAGGCTTTCAGCGCTACACGATCTTCCGGGTTGTCCCCACGAATCGAAAGCAAATGAAAGCCCATGCGAACACGCCATGCATCTGCCTGAACCAGTGCCAATTCCGTGGCGGACATTGCTGCCTGAGCCCCTGCTGACACCAGTAACAGCGTCGCAATCAGGCCATGTCGAATCCCTTTATTCACCCCAAACTCCCCCTATTCATGTAAACAAGAGCGGCTTAACACAAGCCACTATCAAAAAACCCCCGCACACATGCGAGGGTCAGTAGAAAAGAGCCATCACTGGCTCCGCCTTATTCAACCGGCCCGAAGCTGGGCTTTTCTACATCCGTGGACGCCAGACTGATTGCCTGACTCATGGTGTCCACCATCTGGTTGGTGTAACGATAAATCAAATAAGACACCGCATTCTCATAGAACTTGACCATGGATTCACGGATAAACATCCACTTGACGCCCACCTGATTCAGGGCGCGGCTGATGGCTTCATCATCGGCATGGTTCTTTTTCGCCGCGGCCAGCATCCGCTCAAATTCGGGCACGGCATCCTTGAATTCAATACGACCTTCATCCGACCCAGACGCCATACCCCCTGCCGGGTCTGCAGCGATATTCAGGTACTCGGAGGTCATGCGCTGAAGGTAAGCTGAAAGCTCACGAATATCATCGTACTGGCCTTCGGTGGCGCCGGTGAAGGATTCAATGCGCTGCGCCATCGCTGTCGGAATCTCATTCACATCCTGAATGGTATAGGCGTTGGTAAAACCTTGATCGGCCATGGTATTACCCTGGGCCGCTGCTTTTAGGATGCCCCAATTTTCTTCCAGATCGTTAACCAGCGCGCGCTCTTCACTGCCTTCTGCATCCTGGCGCAACGTCGCTATCCCGGACTGAGCCTGGGCAATGGCGTCATCAAGATTGGAAATATAGGTTTTGCTGCCAACCATGACGGTCAACATGTGGAAATCGGCGCGGACTTTCCAGAGCGCCAATTCGAAATCTTCGAGTTCTGCATTGCTGATTGACGCAAATCCCTGCATTGGCAGCAACACCATCGCAATGAGACACCCCAGAAGACGCTTTCTCATAGCTACTCCCTAATAATCGCTATTTTTGTTGTTACTGGCTTGTTATGGCTTTATTTATTTCTTCAGGCCAGCTCTCCCCGGACCTGAGTCACAAGACAATAGCATAAAAGGTAGCAAAAATAGGAGCCTGCGACTATTAGTTATCGGGCGTTAAGCCCCTGCTGCACCGGCTCCGCCCACCCCTGAGGAAGATGGCCGAGATAAGGCGCCAGAAGGTCGGGCAGGAACCAACCCAACACCAACAAGACCATCATGGATAAAAGCACTAACACATTGATAAACCAGCACAAACCGCCAACCAGCATGACCACGGTGCTGACCGGTGGATTTGGCGTCCCGAAGCGGTTCATCATGCTGCTGCCATCGCCGAGATACAGATAAAGCTGGAATGGCAAATTGACCAACGGCACAAACGCCAGGATGACCCACCAGCCACTTTTCTCCATATCGTGCAAACGGCGCACCAGAAGCCCTATCTGGTAGACCAGCAGCGCAACTGATGTCACTGCGACAACGCCCCAGCCAACCCACTGCGGGAGCAGCTCTACGGACAACAACAGAAACAGGGCAATCAGCAACCCCGTCAGCAGCGCAGCACCAAACTGGTAGCACGCAAACCGCAGGCGGCCAAGCCGCTGCCGCAGACTGAGCACGGAGAGCGGCTCATAAACAATCATGCCCCTGCCCTGATAACCGGGCTTGAGTGACTCGCCTCCGTAGGCGTTATTCATTGCTCTCCCCCTCGGTGCCTTCCTGTTTATAGCGCCACTGCTGGTAGCGGTCCAGATCCGTGCGGGTCAGCTTAAGTGTGCGCGATATCACTGCAATATCATCCACCAACCCCAGGGCAACAATCGGGTCGGGGATAGCATCCAGCGGCATAAGGAAATAAACCAGCGCGCCGGTGATCGTCAGCAAGGTGCCCCACGGAACGGTTCGGTATCGCCCGGTTACCCAGTCCCGTAGTAATGACGCCAGCAAGATCAGATCGGCAAAGGTATCTCCCAGCCTGGCCCTGAACCGGTCCGAACGATTAAAAACCGCCTGGACCAGCCAGCGGGTGGCCGTGGCAGAACGAAGGATCCGCCCCGCCCGGCGCCGGGCCTCGACCCGGAACGGATTAACCGGCACTGATTTCCCTGAACAGCGCACGGTATTCATCGGTGAGCTTGTGTCGTGGCTGCATATTGACCAGTGGAGTCGCTTTTTCGTGGGATTCACGCATCACCACACTGCTGGAGAGTTTGTTGGCAAGAATCGGCAACCCCTCTTCTTCGAGAGACGCCACCAACTCCTGCGGCAACCGCGCTCGAGGCTGGTATTGATTCACCACAATGCCTTCCACCTGCAGGTCATCATTGTGGTCTTCCCGGGCTTCCTGAATATTTTCCAGCAGTGTGTAGAGCGCCTTGCGGGAAAACGCATCGCAATCAAACGGGATCAGCACCCGGTCTGCGGCAATCAGCGATGACAAGGTGTAGAAGTTATACGCCGGTGGGGTATCCACAAAAATCTCGTCAAAGTCTTTCGCCAGCGCCTTCAGCAAACCACGCAGTTTGTAGATCTTGTGCTTGGACTCGAGCATATGCTCGATTTCCCCCAGCTCGCCATCGGACGGCAACACAAACAGGTTCTCAAACGGGGTGGCATGCACATAGTCACGCGGATCTTTTTCTTTCAGCCGAAACGACAGGGTCTGAGCAAAAAAAGTGCCGATGTTGGGTTTTGGCCCGTGCCCGTTACTGTACGCGGGCATGCCCAGCAAATACTGGCTGGCGTTGCACTGTGGATCCAGATCGACAACCAGGGTGCGTTTGCCCTCCGACGCGCTGATAGCCGCCAGATTGACCGTGATACTGGACTTCCCCACGCCCCCCTTCTGATTGAACACCACTCTACGCATTCCTTGTTCTCCTTAAACAGCAAGTATTGGCGTTGCCGAATCATACACAGCCTGCCAAGCCACTCACAGTGCCAAAGTGACGGGCATAAACTGCTACTCAGACTGTCCACAGAAACTGTGGATAACCTGGTGAATAACCGCTGAGCGAAATCGGCAAAGCGTGGCCGATCAGACGCACGTTACGATTCGATTAAAAAACACCCAAATTAAACGTGGACGCGAAATCTATTTACTTCCCCTTGCTGAGCGCCAGCAAGCGAGCTAAAAGTAAACACAATGTTTCATTTCGGCGCTTCACCCGCGCCGTTCATAGATATTTCAGGTGTTTCATATGTCTCAACCCTTCTGCGCCCCGCCACGGACAAGCTCCCTCAAGGGCATCCCTGGTGATTCGGGATTGCCTCTTATCGGCCACACCCTGGCTTTCATGCGCGACCCGATTGGATTAATGCGCAAACGCTATGACACCTATGGCCCCGTATCCTGGAGTAGCGTATTTGGTTTGCGCATGATCCAGATGCTCGGCCCCGATGCCAACCAGTTCGTCATGCTCAACCGCGGGGATCTGTTCTCCAATCATGACGGCTGGGATTATTTTATAGGCCGGTTTTTCCACCGCGGGATCATGTTGCTGGATTTTGAGGAACACCGCTGGCATCGCAAGATCATGCAGCAAGCCTTCAACAAGGACGTACTGAAAGGCTATCTCGAGCGCATGGGGCCACACATTGCCAGCGGGATCGCGGATTGGGACCGTATTGATCAATTCAAGGTACTTGAGGAGGTAAAGCAGCTCACTCTGGATCTGGCCACGGATGTATTCATGGGCTATGAGCTGGGGCCGGAGGCAGACTCTATCAACAAGGCTTTCGTGGATACCGTCCGCGCCGGCACGGCCATCATACGTACGAGCGTACCGGGTTTGCGTTGGTCCAAAGGGCTCAAGGGGCGACGGATTCTGGAAGCGTTTTTCCGCAAGGAATTACCTGCCAAGCGCGCCAGCCAGGAATCGGACCTGTTCACCGCGCTCTGTCATGCCAGCACCGAAGACGGCGATCGGTTCAGTGACGATGACGTGATCAACCACATGATCTTCCTGATGATGGCCGCCCACGACACCACCACGATCACACTCTCCACCCTCTTTTATTATCTCGCCAAGAATCCGGAGTGGCAGGAGCGGCTGCGCGAAGAAAGTCGCGCCCTGAACAAGCGGGATCTGGAATATGACGATCTGCCCAGGCTGGAAGGTATCAGCATGGCCATGAAGGAAGCCTTGCGATTGTGCTCACCGGTACCTTCCCTGCCCCGCAAAACTGTCAAAGATGTGGAATATGAGGGTTTCTTTATACCCGCCGGCAGCTTTATCACCGTGGTGCCCTACTTCACCCATTATATGGAGGAGTACTGGCCTGACCCGGAACGGTTCGACCCGGAACGTTTCAGCGCCGAACGGCGCGAAGACAAAGTGCATCCCTATGCCTGGATGCCTTTTGGCGGTGGTGCCCACAAGTGCATCGGCCTGCACTTTGCCGACCTGCAAGTGAAAGCGGTTCTACACCAGGTTTTGCTCAACTATCGATGGTCGGTGCCGGAGGACTACGAAATGCCGGTGGACACCAGCAGCCTGCCGGTGCCCGCCGACGGTTTGCCGGTAAAACTGGAAAAACTCTGATGAGCATGGAGTTGCGAGTTGCGAGTTGCGAGTTGCGAAAGCCGAAAACAATCTCGCTGAAATGACCGGTTTTGTTTTTTGAACTTCGCTTCTCGTCACTCGCTTCTCGTAACTCAAACCGATTGCCATCAAGCGGTGACCAATACCCCTTGGCGCAGGGTTACCAGTTCTTCCGCCGCGGTTGGATGAATCCCTACGGTTGCATCAAAGTCAGCCTTGGTGGCGCCCATCTTGATAGCCACCGCAAAACCCTGGGTGATCTCTGCGGAGTCCTCACCGGCCATATGCAGGCCAAGCACCTTATCGGTGGCATCATCCACAATCAGCTTGATCAGTGAACGCTCTTGCTTGTCGCCCAGGGTATAACGCATGGGCCGGAACGCACTTTTATACACCCGAACCGCCGGCACACGGGCTAACGCCTGCTCTTCCGTCAGGCCCACCGTGCCAATATTGGGGTGACTGAATACGGCAGTGGCAATGTTGTGGTAATCCATAGCGGCTTCGGGCTTATGCTCGCCGTAAAGTTGCGCCGCCAGCCACATGCCCTCTGCAAGCGCCACCGGGGTTAATTGCACCCGATCAATCACATCACCCAAGGCATAGAGCCCATCAACACTGGAGGCAAAGCCGTCATCCACCTTGATAGCACCGCCCTCTGTCATGGCCGGCGCAGCACCCTCAGCAAACAGGTCATCCAGCTTGGGGATGCGCCCGGTGGCGTAGAACACCTCATCAAATACCGCCTGCTCGCCGCCTTGATAGGTAACGTGTTTTTCACCGTTGATCGCCTCAATACTGGCAACGTCCGCATTGAATTTCAGGGTTACGCCCTGCTCCTTCATCTGCTCGGCGATAAACTCACGAATGTCCTGGTCGAACCCGCGCAGAAACAGATCGCCACGGTAGATCTGTGTCACCTCACAGCCAAGGCCATGCAAAATGCCGGCAAACTCAGTGGCGATATAACCACCACCCACCACAGCAACCCGCCTGGGAAGGGTGTCCAGATAGAACAAATCGTCGGAAATGCGCACATGCTCACGACCGGGAAGCTCCGGCACAAAGGGCTTGCCCCCCACCGCCACCAGAATATGCCGCGCCGTCAGCACCGTGTCACCCACGGCAACTTTGCCGCCACCCAGCACCTGCCCGTGGCCTTCAAAAATGGTCACCCCGGCCTGATTCAGAATCCGCTGGTAAATACCGTTCAACCGGCTGATTTCCCGACTCTTGTTGTCACGCAGTGTGGGCCAGTCAAACTCCCAGCCTTTCACGGTGTAGCCATAATCTTCAGCCAGCGCGAATTCCTGGGGGAAATGGCTGCCGTACGAAAACAGCTTCTTGGGCACGCAGCCGACATTCACACAGGTGCCCCCGAAAAAGCGTTCTTCGATAATCGCAACGCTGGCGCCATGGGAGGCAGCCATGCGGGCGGCGCGTACACCACCTGAACCGGCACCGATTACGACAAGATCAAATTCCGTGGTCACTGAAAACTCCTTTGTATTTCGTTCATTGTGAAGGCTGCTGCAATCAGCACAAACGCAGCCATTCGATAGTGATTATAGGTGCCGCCAATCACGGACCGGTCCCAATGCCCTGCCAGCGTACAAACGGTTGCTTTTCACTGGGTCGGCCTTCACGCAGATAGATGCCCGATTCAATCTGTGGCCACAGGCGATCAAGCGGAATGGATTCGCCATTACTGCTGAGCATGCGGGCATGATAACGGCGTAATTGCCGCGGCTCGCTGACACCACAGGAATGGGCAATGGTTTCCACCTCCTTGACCAGATTGTCATGGAAGTGCGCCACGCGCTGGGACTTTTCCGCCGGCACCAGCCCGCGCTGTAAGCGCGGATTATGGGTGGTAACACCGGTCGGGCAGGTATTGCGGTTGCACTGCAGCGCCTGGATACAACCCAGGGCAAACATATAGCCCCGCGCAGAGACGCAGAAATCCGCCCCAACTGCTATCGCCCAGGCCACCATGCTTGGGGTGATCAGTTTGCCTGACGCAATAATGCGGATACGGTCTGTGAGGCCGTAGCCATCACGCAGATCCACCAACAAGGGCAACGATTCCGCCAGAAACAAGCCCACATCATCCATTAATGACATGGGGGCAGCGCCAGTGCCGCCGTCGCCGCTATCGATAGTGATGAAGTCCGGCGCCGATTCCAGGCCACGCGCATGAATGGCCAGGAACAAATCCTCCACCCACGCCCAGGCGCCGAGTACACATTTGATGCCCGTGGGCTTGCCGCTCACCTCGCGCACATGGGCAATCAGGTCCAGTAGATCCTCCGCGCTATGTACATCCGGCTGGCCGTTGGGGCTGATGGATGCCTGGCCTGCCGGAATGCCGCGAATGTCAGCAATTTCCTGAGTCACTTTGGCGGCGGGCAGAATACCGCCCTTGCCTGGTTTGGCGCCCTGGCTGAGTTTGATTTCGATCATCTTCACTTGCGGCCGCGCCGCGATCGCCGCCAGGCGCTCGTCATTCAGGTTACCTTCCGCATCGCGCACGCCGTAACGGGCCGTGCCCACCTGAAAGACCACATCACAGCCCCCTTCCAGGTGATAGGGAGACAATCCCCCTTCACCGGTGTTCATCCAGCAATTGGCAATGGCTGCGCCATGGGACAGAGCCTGCACCGCCGGACGGGACAATGCACCAAAGCTCATGCCCGACACATTGAAGAAACTGTGGGCCGCATAGGGCTGCTCACAGTGAGGGCCAATCATCAGCGGCAAGGTCTTGGCCGCGTCTTTTTCCAGCGTCGGGTACGGACAATTCATGAAAATGACGCGCCCGGCGCCAATCTGCTTTGTCGAGCCAAACGCCATGGTATTGCTGAGATCCTTTGCCGCACGGTAAACCCAGGCACGCTGTGCCCGATTGAAGGGCAGCTCTTCGCGGTCCATGGCAAAGAAATACTGGCGAAAAAACTCACCAAGAGTCTCGAAAAAGTAGCGAAATCGGCCGATTAGTGGGTAATTTCGACGAATAGCGTGACGCTTCTGAAAAAAACGGTCCTGTAACCACAACCCAACCGCGACCAGCGTTAGCAGCAATACCAGCAGCAAAAAACCCAGCTCCAGCCAGGCAATGGTGCTGTTCAACCAGGGCTCCAGATACTCGGGAAACATTCGCTCTCCTCGCTTGCAGTATTCACCATCAGGTGGCTTAAAGCGGAAATGTGCGCCAGCGCACTTGGGCCACCCCCGGCGCAATAGTATGATGTCAGTCCGTCGATTTTGTTACGCTTGGCGGCCAGTGTGGTCAATTCGTCTGGTGCTGGCCAGAAAGAAAAAAGAATGGCGTTATCATGGGGGTAACGCTTGGCAATAAGCCAGATGGACGGAAGAACAACAAACTAACGGTGTTCGCGGTGCCCAACAAGCGCCTTGAGGCACCAGAAAAGGGGTACGGGGTTCAATGCGGGTTTTATTGACTAAATCCTGGCTGTCCGGGGTCTTTGCGGCTGGCTGCATGCTGGGCGTCAGTGCGACTGCACAGGCAGACAATATCTACAAATACCGCTCTGCGGATGGCACCATCCTGTTCACCGACCAGGCTCAGGAACAGGTGGGGCAACAATATACCCTGCTCTCCGTTCGCAAGGGCTGGAGCTACACCCCGCGCGCCCTTTCCAACGCCCAGCGTGACCAGTACGACACCATCATTACCCAGGCGGCGACCCGCTTCCGTGTGGACCCGGCGCTAGTCAAAGCCGTTATCCACGCCGAGTCCCTGTTCAACCACAACGCTATTTCCCGGGTTGGCGCCCAGGGGCTTATGCAGCTGATGCCCGAAACCGCCGCCTACCTGAAAGTCAGCAACCCCTTTGACCCGCGTGCCAATATTCAGGGCGGCACCCAGTTCATCGCCTATCTGAAAAACAAATTCTCCGATCTTGACCATATTCTGGCCGCCTACAATGCCGGTGAAGGCAATGTTCGCCGCTATGGCGGCATACCGCCTTTCAAGGAGACCCAGGCTTACGTGAAGAAAGTGAAACAACTGCGCCAGCGCTATGCGCACCAGTTTGTGG
This sequence comes from Alloalcanivorax sp., assembly GCA_039983755.1. Taxonomy (GTDB): domain Bacteria; phylum Pseudomonadota; class Gammaproteobacteria; order Pseudomonadales; family Alcanivoracaceae; genus Alcanivorax. The sequence goes on along the minus strand of JBDWVU010000037.1, from coordinate 207,702 downwards.
CCGAACTGGGAGAGGAAGAAACCGTGTTTGCATCGCGGTAAGTCGCCACGCCCTCCGCATTTCCGAACAAATGTCGGGTTACGCCTTTCAGGCTAACCCGACCTACACACCCCCGTAGGTCTGACTAGCCTGAAAGGCGTAATCAGACAACAAACCCAACGCTCATCAAATTTCCACACCCAGCCACTGCCCATCATAATCAATCCGAAACTGCTCGAGCTGATAGCTTGATGTCTGGCATTTACCGCTGCGTAGCGAAAACGTCAGCCCATGCCCCGGGCAACGCAATTGCTCATTCATCACCGTACAGCGGTCGAGCGGAAAGTCCGCGTGGGGGCAGCGGCGCTGCATCAGCCAGGTGCGACCGTCTTCATGGATCAGCAGCAACTCCTTGCGCCCCAGCGTAACAGGCAGCCGCAGACCGTCGTAAAGATCCATGATGCGGATAAGTCGATGAAACATGTGCCCTCACCGGTTTCCGTAACGTAAAAAGCCCGCAGAAGCGGGCTTTTTACTGTGCTGCGAAGCAGCGAGACGGTCAAGCAGGCATTAGTTGCCGTGCTTCTCTGCCAGATAGAACCAGGTATCCAGTACCGAATCCGGGTTAAGGGAAACGGAAGAGATGCCCTGTTCCATCAGCCATTTGGCCAGGTCCGGGTGATCCGACGGGCCCTGTCCACAGATACCGATGTATTTGCCTTTATCATTACAGGCGTCAATGGCCATCTTCAGCAGCTTTTTCACCGCCGGGTCACGCTCATCAAACAGGTGGCTCACGATACCGGAATCCCGATCCAGGCCCAGCGTCAGCTGCGTCAGATCGTTGGAACCGATGGAGAAGCCATCGAAGTGTTGCAGGAACTCATCCGCCAGCAAGGCGTTGGTCGGCAGCTCACACATCATGATCACACGCAGGCCATTTTCGCCACGCTTGAGACCATTCTTCGCAAGCAGCTCAATCACCTGCTCCGCTTCACCCACGGTACGCACGAACGGCACCATGATCTCCACGTTGGTAAAGCCCATTTCGTCACGGACTTTCTTCATGGCACGGCATTCGAGCTCAAAACAGTCACGGAAGTTTTCGCTGATGTAGCGGCTGGCACCACGGAAGCCCAGCATCGGGTTCTCTTCCTCAGGCTCATACAGCTTGCCACCAATCAAGTTGGCGTACTCATTGGACTTGAAGTCCGACAGACGCACAATCACCTTCTCCGGGTGGAACGCCGCCGCCAGGGTGGAAATACCCTCAACCAGCTTCTCCACGTAGAAATCTACGGGATCGCCATAGCCGGCGGTCCGCTTGTCCACGTTCTGCTTCACGTCTTTGGGCATGGCGTCGTAGTTCAGCAGTGCCTTGGGATGCACGCCGATCATACGGTTGATGATGAACTCCAGGCGAGCCAGGCCCACGCCCTGATTCGGCAAACCAGCAAAATCAAAGGCCCGGTCCGGGTTGCCCACGTTCATCATGATCTTGAACGGCAGCTTGGGCATGGACTCAATAGAGTTGCGCTGAATATCGAACTCCAGCTGACCTTCGTAGATCTTGCCGGTATCGCCTTCTGCGCAAGAGGCCGTGACTTCCTGGCCATCCTTGAGCAGCTCAGTGGCATCGCCACAACCCACGATGGCCGGCACGCCCAGTTCACGGGCAATAATGGCCGCGTGACAGGTACGGCCGCCACGGTTGGTAATAATGGCCGCGGCACGCTTCATCACCGGTTCCCAATCCGGGTCGGTCATGTCTGTCACCAGTACATCACCGGGCTGGACCTTATCCATTTCCTTGATGCTGGTCACAATGCGCACTTTACCGGCGCCAATCCGCTGGCCGATGGAACGCCCTTCCACCAGCACTTTACCGGTTTGCTTGAGCAGGTAGCGTTCCATCACGTTCACGTCGGAACGACTTTTCACGGTTTCCGGACGGGCCTGTACGATGTAAAGCTTGCCATCGTCGCCATCCAGCGCCCATTCGATATCCATGGGCATGCCGTAGTGCTTTTCAATTTCAATCGCCTGGCGGGACAGATTCTCGACCTGTGCGTCAGTCAGGCAATAGCGGATGCGTTCATCTTTGTCCACGTCCACGATTTCAACGGACTTGCCCGCGCTACCTTCAGCGCCGTAGATCATTTTCTGCATCTTGCTGCCCAGATTGCGGCGCAGTACAGCAGGCTTCTTGTTCAGCAGGGTTTTCTTGTGGACGTAGAACTCATCCGGGTTAACCGCACCCTGCACGACCATCTCACCCAAGCCGTAGGAGGCGGTAATGAATACCACGTCCTTGAAGCCGGATTCGGTATCCATGGAGAACATCACGCCCGCAGCGCCTGTCTCGGAGCGAACCATGCGCTGCACACCGGCAGACAGGGCCACCAGTTTGTGGTCAAAGCCCTGATGAACGCGGTAGCTGATGGCGCGGTCGTTAAATAAGGAAGCGAACACTTCTTTAACCGCGATCATGACGCTGTCCACGCCACGAATATTCAGGAAGGTTTCCTGCTGGCCCGCGAAAGACGCATCGGGCAGATCTTCTGCCGTCGCCGAGGAACGCACCGCCACCGGCAGGTCTGCGTTGCCTTCGCCAATCTGGGCATACGCATCACGGATCGCCTTGTCCAGCGCGGGCTGGAACGGAGCCTCAACCACCCATCGACGAATCTCTTCGCCGGTCTTGGCCAGCGCGACCACGTCTTCAACGTCCAGCGCAGACAGCGCTTCGTTGATTTTCTGGGTCAGGTTGTTGTGCTCAAGGAATTCACGGAAGGCTTCAGCGGTAGTAGCAAAGCCACCGGGAACGGAGACACCCGCTGCCGACAGATTGCTGATCATTTCACCCAGGGATGCGTTCTTGCCACCTACGTGCTCAACGTCATCTTTACCCAGGTCCTGAAACCAGACTACATATTCCGCCAAGGTCATCTCCTTTTACGTATTACCGGTTGGTTTGTTGGCCAAAGCAGGTCGGCACACCTTGTGCCGAGAGCGCCATAAATAGCGCCATAATAAGTGCGCTGCACAAGGTGCCGGATCAAATCGAGCCGACATTCTACTCAAAACCGAAACAGTTTGCCTGCCCCCTCTTTCAGATTTGGCCGGTATTTGGGTATCACTTTCGTCAACACACCACCCGCCCTCGCATCGCGCGCCGCGAGTGATCGCTATCTCATTGAAATTAAAGGGGTATTAATGTCAGCCAAGATTTATCGGGCGCAGTGTAATGTCTGCGTCTTGTGCGGACAACGCATGGCGCGACAAACCCTCTGACAGATCGGCCAATCCTCACAGATAGCGCTGGTCGCACAGCGATACAGCGTCTAGACTGGCTCCATTCAAAACAACGACTTACCCCGCAGGAGCGTCGCTCCAGCCGCGAATGGCTTGCTTCAACCCCACCGTTATAAGGGCACAGTGAGCCCAGCCCCTGCGACAGAGAAAACGGGCAGACCCAATGAAACGAAGCGCTTTTTACCTATCGGACGGCACCGGGATTACCGCAGAAACCCTTGGTCACAGCATGCTGAGCCAGTTCGGGGATATCGAATTTGTGCAGATCACCCTGCCCTTCGTGCAATCCGATGAGCAGACCCGTGAAGCCGTGGCCCGCATTAACAAGGCTGCAGCAGAAGATGGCGCCAAACCCGTCGTTTTTTCGACACTGGTCAACACCGACCACCGCTCCATTCTGCATAGCTGTGATGCCCTGATTCTCGATCTCTTCGGGGCTTTTCTGCGCCCCCTGGAAGACGAGCTTGGCGTACGCTCCAACCACAAGATCAACCAGAGCCACGCCATCCGGGACGCCGAGTCCTACCGCATTCGAATCAACGCAGTACATTTTGCTCTGGATAACGATGATGGCGCCCGCACGCGTCACTACGATCAGGCTGATGTCATTCTGATCGGCGTCTCACGCTCCGGCAAAACGCCGACCTGCCTATACCTGGCCCTGCAGTTCGGCCTGTTCACCGCCAACTACCCACTCACCGAAGACGACTTCGACGACCTGCGCCTGCCCAAGGCGCTGGTGGAGCACAAACACAAACTCTTCGGCCTCACCATCGACGCCGACCGCCTCAGCGCCATCCGCAGCGAGCGCAAAGCCGGCAGTAAATACGCCTCCCCGCGCCAATGCGACATGGAATTGCGTGCCCTGGAAGCCATGTACAACAAGCACAATATTCCGTATCTGGATGCGACAGAATTGTCGATTGAGGAAATCAGTACGCGGGTGTTGGCGATGAAGGGGTTGAAGCGGCGATTGCAGTAACCGCCGCCCCTGTAGAGGGCTGCCGACAAGCGATTCACACGCATAGCACCGTCATTTCGTGGTTATTCGCTGCGCTTGCTCCCGGAGGCTCCATCTTCTCGCAAAGCCATTCGGAAAGCACACAGTCGGCTGAAGAAGGTTTTCAGTGTCCACTGATCCAGTGTTACGTGACTACCCCTCCCCAACCACACTCTTTACCTTTAAAGCAAAAAAAGGCATTCAAAAGTCCTTACTTTTTCCATGCAATGCATTTATGAACAATAAATGAACAATCCAAGTCTTCGTTGATAACGCTTGGCATGATGCCTCCAGCATCACGCTCACCAGCGATGAACGGCAAGGCTGAAAAGCCTCAACCAGAGCCGGCTACACCCTGGATCATGTTCTGAACTATCAAGGCATGGGAGATGCCCATGCCTGCACCTACCAATGGCCGGTGAGCATGGCGTTGCTCCAGGAGGACAGTTGCCCCCCTTTTCTGCTGGACTTGCTTCCTCAAGGGTTTGGCCGTCAGGAGTTGTTAAGACAACTGAGCCTGCCAGAAACAGCAACCTACTCGGCGGACTGGGCGTTGCTGCTGGCCGGTGCAGGTAACCCTATCGGCAACCTTCGCATCAAAGAAGCAGCCGAGCGTAACCAACACGCGCACACACCCGTTACCGGCTTTCATTACAGCGACATTGCCAACCGGCATGAAGACTTTGTGGAATACCTGGCCAGCCATGGCCTTTTTGTAGCGGGCTCCTCTGGTGTACAAGGGGAATGGCCCAAAATTCTGCTCACAGAAGCCGAGGATGGCTTGCTCTATCTGGATCACACCCTTCCCGATCACAGAGCACGCAAACACTGGTTAGTGAAATTTCAGCGTAGCCATCAACCCGACCTCAAGTTGATTCTGGAATGCGAAGCGAAATACATGATCCTTGCCAGGCACCTGGGGCTGCGCGTTCACGGTGAATTGGAAAACCACAACGGCGCCCTTTTCATACCCCGCTTTGACCGCCAATGCGAGAAAGGCAAGGTCACACGCATCGCCCAGGAAAGTCTCGCCTCTCTGTGCCAGAAAGCAGGGTTTGGCCTACGCATGACACACAATGAGGCCTGCACAGCCATTGCTGACGCCTGTAGCGACCCCGAGTAGGAAATCAGCGAATACCTGAAACGCGATATAGCCAATGTCATTCTTGGCAACAAGGATAATCACAGCCGTAATACCGCCATCAACCGTACAAACAACGGCCATATCACGCTGACCCCCTTGTTCGATTTTGCTCCAATGTATCTCCACCCAGACGGCATCGCTCGCGCCATACGCTGGGCACAGGATGATAACGGCCAGCCTGACTGGAGCAGCGCCATTACGCAGGCAGCGACAGCCAGCGGACTGCCCCCGGAAAGCCTGGTGGCAGGTTTGAAACCACTAGCCTCACCCTTGTGCACTTTGGGAAAAAAGATGCGCGAACTGAACATTCCCTCCCCGATGGTCGAGCGAGCCGAAAGGCTGGCGGAAATGACAGTGAAGTCACTGGAGGCAATCTAGCCATGGACAAGCGCTACACCCAACTCACCCCTCATGAACAACTGGCGCACCGAGAAGCTGTTTACCAGTCAATCGCTGACCAACCCGGGCAACCACTGCCCCAAATCGTCGCGCTGTTAAGAAAGGAACAGCGGTTGACCCTGGATGAAATGAGCCGGCTTACCGGCGTTTCCGTACGAGTGATCCACAGCATAGAAAACGGCCAGGGTAACCCAACGCTAGGCACGGCAGAAAAACTGTTGGGGCCTTTCGGCTTGCGCCTGGGGGTTGTCAAATAATCGGGCACGGCTCATAACACGAGAGCGAAACGAGAGACCCCGCATCCCGCACTAGGCCTCCCTGAATCATCCGCCATGTGTCCGTCATCTAACCTCGGCATAACGTTGCGCTTGAGGAAGACCTGGGTGTCCCAGATGCGTGAGGAAGACCTGGGTGTCCCAGATGCGGCCATTCGCATGTGCTACGCCATCACAGCCGGCTGAACCTTCGGCTCCGGCGTTTGCCTAGCCTGCCACAAGTCATACTGCAGCTGCTGACGCAGCCAACTGTCCGCACTGGGGCCATTCGCCGGGCCACCCAGCCACTTCTCCAGTCGCCGTGCCAGATCCACAGACACCGAGGCATGGCCATGCAGCACCCGGCTCAACGTAATCCTTGACACGCCAAGCTGGCTGGCCGCCTGCGTCACTGTCAACTTCAGCTCAGGCAAGACATCCTCTCGCAGAGTTTCCCCTGGGTGCGGGGGATTGAACATCACCATGGTGATCTCCTCGGCCTTCGCCTTAATGATAATCCTGATAATCCACCAGCACGGCATCACCGTTCTCAAAGGTATAGGTAAGCCGCCAATTGCCGCTAACCTTCACCGACCAATGATTCTGGAGCGTGCCTTTCAGCGGGTGTAAATCCCAGCCTGGGACATTCATATCCTGCGGGCCTGCAGCCACATCCAGGCGAGCCAATTGTCGGCGGAGCTTCGGTACATGCTTGGCCTGGATGCCTTTCGTAGCGCCCGTCTCATAAAACCGTCTCAGGCCCTTATGCCGAAAGCTCTTGATCATTGCCCCTCCCTAGCTGCCGCAAACAGTGTATCGCGTAGCGTTACGCCATACAATCCCTAATAGACTTAACACCGAGCTCTTGGTCAGTCATGCCCACGCCTGTTGGTGGATGCAGGTCAGGACACCCATAAATTGGGCTCCATCTCAAAACCTCACCCCAGCGCGCAAGCCGTTTTTTGATCGGCGATCCAGCGCCGCCCTGTTGCTTCGGCAAAGGCTCTGAGCTTCGACAACGGGCCAATGGCCAGAGGAGCGCGCCGCTTTCTGGGTGCCATATGTTCCAACCAGACCGTCTGATCAACGCCCAGACGATCAAGGATGCCCGCCGTAGAATCATCTATTGCGCCACGCTTGTCCGCACGCAAGGCTCTACCTGTGGCATCCACCAGTTCCAGATAATCCATCAGCCGCATGCGGCAAATCGTCGTGCTGTCAGCGCTTTCGATATGCTCCGCATCCACTAATGGTAGAAGCGTTGGGACTTTCTCGGTAGAGGATTTATCCTGGACAGCGCGGCTGCGCTGCTGAAAAGAGGTATAATCGGAGGTTTCCGGAGTGGCTGCCATGCCAGCTCGCACCGGGTTCAGGTCCACATAGGCCATACAACTGAGCAAGGCCTTTTCATCCAGTAGCGCCTGACTTTTGTATCGCCCCTCCCAGAAACGGCCCTTGCAGCCGTCTTCCTCGTTGGCCTTGCGGGCCAAGTGCTCATTCAGGCAGCGCATGAACCAGCCCAGGTCATACAAACGGGAACGCCATTCTTCCACAATATCCAGCGCCTTCAGGGTTTCCGCCTCACCCGTTTCACCACGCAACCAGCGCTGCACCAATAACGGCCCGGAAAACAGCCGCATCCAGAGTTCCGCCACCTCACGCTGCGTCCAACTTTCGGCCCGAGACCGATCCACTCTCAGCACCACATGGTAGTGATTGGACATCACCGCATACGCGCACAGATCAATGGCAAAGACATCCACCAACGTCGCCAGGCGCTCTACCACCCATTGACGACGATGTTCGTAGTCCTGTCCGGAATAATGGTCCCGCCCACACAGAAACGCCCTGCGCACGCAGCGGCAGATGCAGTGATAAAACGGTGTCTCAGATAGGGATACTTGCTGGTAACGGGCTCGAGTCATGGATGCCTCCTTGCTTATCCATGACTTCAATATACTGTCCTTAAAAACAGCTCTCTATCAGCCAAGGCCGATCAATGGTGCAGGATATTTGCCAATGCTTGGGTGTCCCGTTGTTCCTTGCCCGTTGTTCCTTGGGTGTCCGGTTGTTTTCTCCCGTTGTTCCTTGGGTGTCCGGTTGTTTTCACGGTTTTCCGTCCTGTGCCGGCCTTTAGCATCAGCAAAAGCGGGCAGATCCATAACAGTTGGCGTTAAAGTTCTGGGTTGCAAGTGGAATATCATTCAAATACAAATCAAGCGGATTGCCCGCAAGGTTAGGGGTGCCGATCTCCGTTGTTAACGACCCACTACCAAGCAAACCAAGCAGATCAGTCGTTTCAGCCGGGGTACCTGCCAGGTGGTCAGATATCTGGGATGCGATTTGAGGGAACAGGGGGTTGATATCAACAGGGTCGGTCGGATTTAGAGGCCCTACATTGACTGGATTTTTAAACGACATCCACCAGCCTGCCTGAGCCGTATCGTCCGTCTGTGATCCTGGCCACTTTACAGCCTCTTTCTGCATACTAAGGTAGAACGGAGAATTTACAGGGAGTTTATGAATAAACCCCAATGATTCAGTGAAAATCACATTTGTGGTCGCATTAATAATCTGCCCATCCATAAGCACATTATCAAATTCGCTCCCAGTGCGCGCAATTAAACAAGCAAGCCAATCACAGCTGGTTACCTCAGCAGTAACCAAGCCCCCCTTTGAATGCACGGCATTATTCACAGGATCATACTCAGCGTTCCCGGATGACGGACCATCTGGGGATAGGGTAATGGTCGGCAAGTCCAGCAAGGCTTGCACTGGATTTGGGTTATTGGGGTTGCTCCCGCCTATGCCAGTTACGCGAGAATTATTAACGGTGACACCATTAGCAACATATTCAAGGCCACACGGTCCTGTATACGAGCTGTTACACATCGCCGGAATCGTGAAGCCACCCTCAGTAGTAATAAATTCCACCTCAGCAGCGCCGCCAAGGTTTAATGCTTGTAGCCTACCTGTGACTTGGTGAACCCCTGCATCAAAAAAGGTTTCCTCAGTGTACGCGTTACCACGAATCATCCCGGACTCATCAGATTGCACCTTCATATAACCTGAAAAGGTATTAATACCGTTCGGCGCTGACGAATTATTCGTTCCAAATGAGAGCATTCCAACCGTTTCCTCCGCACTAAGTCTCATACCGACGACTTCGCGAAGAGTTTTGCTATGGTCATTTTTAATCGCGAATTCGAAATAAGGCCTGGTTAAAATCCCAGAACAGTTAGGTCGACCGCCAGGACAATCGTCTGCCCCAGACAAGCTAAGATGATCAATGTCAATATCGCAACCAGCACCATTCACACCACCGCAACCAAGTTGCAGCCTTTCAATATTCATATTCAATTCTAACTGGGCATCCAGCCCTGCCTTATAGAAAGTAAGATTGTCTGACCCTGTCTGACTAGGCGTTTTCCCCATTTGCAATAAAGCTTGCCCCGTAACAACCGCAAGCTGCTCATCTTTAAGTTCAACCATGGAGAAAGCGGCATGAGAAAAAAACAAAGAAGCCCCCAAAAGGGATCGCAATGCCATTTTCAATGCAGCATCTATCACTGCCTTAATCTTTATTTTTTTCATTATCAGCACCTGTATCGCTACACTGCAGAGCCCATTTCGGGTTACTGCTGCTCCAGTGTCACGGATGTATATATGTTGGCAGATGGAATAATCATGGAGCCTAGGTCTTTGTTACCGAATTCGATTCTGCCAATAGTTAGTGGGTCACCTGCACCGCCTTCTGGCTTTGTTGCAGCAGCGCCGACTCTCATATTCGTTTCAATCTTCAGCTTGGGTTTGCCGTTACCATCGCCAGAGGCAGATAGAAGATCGATTTTGCCACCACCCCCAACAACGGATAACGGGATTTGAATATCACCGGTAATATCAGCCAGCCGGACATCCACATCCAATTTGTTAAAGTTGGGTTCCGCGAGGGAAATATAGCTGCCATCATCGGTTTCATCTCCGGCAGTGCTGCCGGCAAAGCCGTTATTCAAGTTGGCAAGGCTGAAAAAGCCACCGAAGTTGATATAGGAGCCATCAAAGAGGGCGGGGAAGAGATGGAACTGGAATTTATCGAATTCCAGATTCATGTCGATGTAACTTCCATAGACTGGATGTGTCATCCGGGGAATATCCCCACCACCAAAAATACCGCGAAGTTGCAGTCGCGCCGAATCAGATGAAAAGCCGAGCCCCTCAAGCTGGGTTAGAGCAACGCCCATATCATCGGCCACAAACAACAGGTCGCTCCCCATCAACCCGATGGCCATGCCTTGGGCATAACCTGCAGCGGGGTGACCAGCGGGATAGATGAAATCCGTGTCGCCTATCATCAGGTTAGTGCCATCTTCCCAGCGCTGGCGCAGCGGGCGTCCGGTATCTGGGTCTGCGCCGCCGACTGTCTGGATTGCGGTGGCAATATCCATGGTGAAGCCAGCGTCTGTCTCTGCGTCGGTTCCTCCCCCAGCCTGCGGGTAGAGGTACAAATTGCTGCTGATGTCACCCAGGGTGTAGATAAGCGCCCAGCCGTCATCAAAGTCATTGGCAGAGGTTACGCCGTCGCGGTACTGGACTTTACTTGCGTAGGCATGCAGCCCCCAGTCACGGGCCACCAAGGCCAAACCAGTGTCGGAGGCCGGCAGGTCAATGGATTGCACTGGCAGGATATCACCGGTGGAGGTGGTGCAACCCGCCGCCGTGCCACCGTAAGGGTTGCCACCGCCATAGCAGATATTGGGGACTGTGTCATGACCAGCGCTTACAGTGTCCAAGGTGAGGTAGCCGAATTCCACATCGTTACGATTCAGTGCCGAACCATCTGCTGCGGTCAAGCTAACAGGGTTGGCGAACTCTAAGTAGGAACGATCATCGCCTGCTTCACCGATAACAAACTGGAAGTCACTGGCCAGGTCAAATTTCAGCGAGGCAGTGAGACCCTGTGTGTGTACCCCACTATCAAGCCATGTCCCCTCGGGGCGCAGGCGCAGGTCCAGGTTTTCAAGGCCACCGCGCCAGCCGAACAGGAGCATGGGGATGGAGGTATTCGCGTCCACAAAGGGCGTGAACTGGAAGTCCTGCCCGGTTGCATTGGCATAGAGATCGAAAGTGAGATTGAAATCCGTGGTGCCTGTGCTTTGCATCACGAAGCCATCTTCATCGATGCCAACGGTGCCGGGCATATCGAACAGAAACGCAAAGTTATGAAGTATTGCTTCGGTGCCACCGTCGGTCATACGGAAAAACAAATCACTCGGGTCGTTGATGGTCCAGTTGGAGGGATTAACCCGGGACGCCGTGCCCCCGGTTACATCCACATTGCCCACATTGAGCGTCAGGCGGGCCTGATCATTTTCATGACTGAAGAGGCCACCATCGCCCACGATGGCGAAGCGCCCAGCGCTGTCGAGGGCCATGGTGCCAAAGGAACGACCAGTGTCGGTGACGGTGAGGTCGTCCATTTGCATTCTCATGCGGTTCCAGGTGGCATCTAGGGCCAGTCCAGGACGGTCTGCACTATTGGTGAAGGCGTCGATGGCCAATGCGAAATCCAGAGCTTCTGTGGCAGCCGCGCCATTGGCGCCGATAGCCTGAAGACTGAACTGGCTATCATCCATGTCAGAGCCACCGATGATGATCTGATTAGCGAGGGAATTAGAGCCGGCATCAGCCTCCCCTGTGTCCAGCTCCCAGCGGATCTGCTCGGCGGTGATGGCCTGATTTTCCGGCACCTGCAAGCTGATGGTGACACCGTCCCGGCCGCTGACCATCCCCATTTCCTGGTCGGACAGGGTTTCTAGCGCATGGGGGGTAGCCGGCCAGATCAAGCTAGCAAAGAGAAGTGCACGCTGTACCGATTTGTTTTTTATTATCTGGGAACACATAGGAGTCACCCGTTCAGCATCAGGCGGTTAAAAACCGTAAAGGTAGAAATCACCGCCGAAAGCGATACGTGCCTGGTGGCCATTGTTGTCGGCGATATTGAGGCCCATGAAAGAACCGTTCTGATTGCCTTCCCAACCATTGCCATTCGGAGCCCCGGCATTGGGTTCGACGGCCAACCCCTCGAAAAACATACCAAATCGAACATTTCCGAAGTTAGCGCCATTCTCACCTTCCGGGTAGCTGAGTCGCAGGCCGGCCATGTTGGCGATGGTGGACGCCTCACAAGCGCCTTCGAGCAGGCACGGAGCACCACTGCCGCTGTCAACATCTCTGAATTTCCCCTCATTAAACCAAGCCGTATAGTCAGAGGGGCCATTAGTGCCATCATCTGCGCCTCGGGAGTCACCAAGCACCGAGGCATCTAGAGCAATACGGTCCAGATCAATGGAAGCATGACCATTTTTAAATACCAGCCATTCGCTTTCCCGGTTTTTCAGTTGTGTAGCAAAGCGGCAGTCCGTGTCAGCCAGACTGCCAGCCCCATCGTCACTACAAGTTGAATCAGGAGCTCCAGCCTGATCCGGATGAGTGTTGTAGTAATACTGCAGGCTCAGAAGGATGCCTTTCTGCCCGGTGACCGAGCCCATCTCTGTGTCGTCCATGGCTTCCAGGGCGTAAATTGGGTTCGAATGCAAACACGCTCCTACAGTGACGATTGCTGCCAAAAGAATGCGCAAAGATGGCAAGGTGGCGAAGATTGTCTGCATCAATTTCCACACTGCCGGGAGATTGCAACTGGCAGCGCCTGAAGGGTCGCTCCCGTGTTGTTGAAAAGCTATGAGGGATAACCAAGGTGTATGGATCATGGTTGGCTCGCCCCCAAGGTAGTAATTTTCATGTGGTGGATGCGCATCCCTTCGATGCGAGAGATGCCAATATTCGTAACATCGCTCGGGGTTGCGGCCGAGCCATCAGTGGGAGGACTGACGAAGTAAATACCATTCTCACGATTATTAGCACCAGGCAAACCCTCATTAAAATCTCCCCAGCGGACGTAACCTCTTGTGTTTTCATTGGGTGAATCAATAATCCCATTGGTCATGGCGCAATCACCAGTATTATCGATATCACCACAGTAAAAATTATTGTAGATTTCCGGAATGTCCGGGATTCGTGTTAGCTCGATGACGAAATCGCCTGTAGCATCCCCACTGTTTCTGACTGCATCCAGCGTAATCGCCTGGTAATGCAAGGTGCCCAATGGCAGAAACGCATCTACGTTTTTGAAATACATGCCTTCGCCATCATCAAAATCAGGTACGTTATGTAGCGTATCAGTAACATAGTTACCCGGATTGCTATTCTTTTGCCGTACAGAAAAGCGGAAGTCGCCTGATAATGCGCTCTGGTAAGTAATGCCTAAAGTGGGCTCGCCACCGTATGAGGTTTGCATCAGGCGCAGAATGGCCGGCTTGCCATCCTTAGTGGTAGGTTTACCGTGAATGATGGTCTGGCTTTGCAGGAAATCGGCACCGTTAGTGCAGCCTGTGGTGCTATTATTGCAATCTCCCAGCGCATGGCCATTCGCCACACGATCCACTTCCAGCTCCCCCCAAAAACTCCAGCGCCAATCATCTGTCTGACTTGGCCCAATCAATTCCAGAATCGTCGGCCTGTCATCGCCAGTCAGGTTGTCGGCACTACCAGGGCTGTTGGCGTCAGTATAGATGTAGCCTGGATACTCAAAGACTCGCAGCACATAAGGATCATAAACGGATGCCATGGCACCGATGCCATATGCATTCCCGGTTTGACCGAGAGCGGGGTTGTTCTCATTGCCCTGCGGACAAGCCAGGAAGGCATTACCATACGTCGCCCCCCCACTGCAGCCACCTCCACCACCGTTCAACGTCTCATACCAGTCCGTACCACCCTCTTGAGCACCGTTTGTCATGGAAAGACCATAATAACGAGCATCCCCTCGCTGCCAATCTGCACCGTTAACAGGCGCCCCGGTCAGCTCAATAAAACTTTCCGGCGCAAATCGCATGCTGAAATTATCCAGCGCAAAGGCAAAGCCTGCGCCCTGCACATCTGACAGGGAGTCATCACTGAGTTCAGTAAGGGCTTGCGCTTGAGCGGCGCCCAAGGTGAGGGTCGCAGCCAACAGCAGGTTGGTCGATTGGAGTCTTGGGCGCACTGTGACCTCGTTTTCTTGTTATTCCAGCCTGATCCTTTTATTGAGCACTTTGGTCAGGTCTGATGATCTTTAGTCACAAGGCTACACAGCGTCAAACCGTATGGCAACACTTGTTAACACAAACACTACACAGTGTCTTCGTTATTAATCTATAAATATCAACAAGTTATGAACAATAAACACTGCGTATACCAGCCCTATGCATGCTTGTACTCTTTACCCAGAAAACGGCTTGTTACCAAAGTGCACATATGAGGCCGGAATATCCCGATTGGTTATGTTTCATGCGGGCTGAGGCTTTGGTTCTATGATGAGGGACGGCTGTTACATATAAGGGGTTGGTCTCGGCTCTAAAGGCCGGCTTCGCTTGCAAGCAAGCTCCTACAGAACAACCGACCTCTCCTGGCTATGTAGGAGCGGTGGTTCCACCGCGATGCAAATAATAATGAGCGTCTATGGCGGCGCGATAGAAACCTTAAAGGTAGGCGCTCACCACTGAGGACACCGAGATCACTGAAGAAAGAGCGGTTTTCTCTGTGCTCTCTGCGCTGAACGGGTCTTGGTCCAGGACTGAATCGCGCCGCGAGCGACGCTCCTACTGGTCGGACTATAACGTCAGGGTATTCATGAACTCGTGCACCGGCAAGGAGGCCAGGGACTGGGGATTATTGCAGGCGTCGAGGATCCGTTCCGCTCTGGCTGGGGGGAAACAGGTCAGCAAATTCTGATGGAGCTTGCTCTTCAGCGCAGGCATGCCCTCCTCCCTGCGGCGTCGATGGCCTATGGGGTATTCCACCTCTGCCGTATCCGTCTTTGTGCCGTCGCTGAAAACCACCTGTATCGCATTGGCGATGGAGCGCTTATCCGGGTCCAGGTAATCGCGGGTGTAATCTTCACTTTCCACGATTTCCATTTTGTTGCGCAGCGTGTCGATCATTGGATTGTTGGCGTGGAAGCTGTCTTCGTAGTGGTCGGCACTGAGATCTCCCATGATCAAGGGCACGGCAATCATGTACTGCAGGCAATGGTCACGGTCAGCCGGGTTGGCGAGTGGCCCCTCTTTGGAAATGATGCGGATGGCTGACTCATGGGTGGTTACGACGATTTTTTCGATGTCATCCAAGCGATCTTTTACCTCAGGATAAAGCAATACCGCTGCCTCGCACGCCGTTTGCGCATGGAACTCTGCCGGAAAACGAATCTTGAAAAGGATGTTTTCCATCACGTAAGAGCCATAACCGCGCTGGAAGCTGAATTGGCGTTTCTCTTCCGGCTTGATGGCCTGGTCCTTGTTGGTCTTGCTGAACAGCACATCGTAGAAGCCCCATTGGGGGGCGGTGAGCGCGCCCGGAATTCCCATTTCACCGCGCAGGGCGATATCTGCAAGACGCACCGCCCGACTGGTGGCATCCCCCGCTGCCCAGGACTTTCGTGAGCCGGCATTGGGGGCATGGCGATAAGTGCGCAAGGCCTGACCGTCCACCCAGGCATGAGAGACCGCAGACAGCATCTGCTCCCGGTCGGCGCCCATGAGGTGCGACACAACAGCGGTAGATGCAACCTTGACCAGCAACACATGATCCAGCCCGACGCGGTTGAAGGAATTTTCCAGCGCCAGCACGCCCTGAATTTCATGGGCCTTGATCATCGCTTCCAGAACAGCCTTCATGGTCAAGGGCGCTTCACCGTTCGCTACCCGTTTTTGCGAGAGGTAATCGGCTATCGCCAGAATGCCACCCAGGTTGTCCGATGGATGCCCCCACTCTGCAGCAAGCCAGGTATCGTTGTAATCCAGCCAGCGGACCATGCAGCCGATATCCCAAGCTGCTTTCACAGGGTCCAAACGATACGGGGTACCGGGAACCCGAGCCCCGTGAGGCACCATGGTGCCCTCCACTATCGGGCCAAGATGCTTGGTGCACTCCGGGAAACGCAGGGCAAGGAGCCCGCAACCGAGGGTGTCGAGCAAGCAATAGTGCGCGGTTTGCCAGGCTTCTTCCGATTCGATGCGGTAATCGCGAACGTAGTCGACAATGTCCTGAATGACGTGGTCGTAATCGGGTCGCAGATTCTGGTCGGTGTTGCTGGCCATGGTAGACGCCTCCCTGGATAGGTTGGCTTTCAGGTTCTCCCCCTGGATGGCAGAGGGTCAAGCATTGCTGGGGGTTAATTGAGCGGCTTTTACAGTTGCAGGTCGGGTTCACCCAAGGGCACAGAGAGGCAAAGCCGTAACCCGACAGTGGATTTGTCGGATTACGCCTTCAGGCTAATCTGACCTACTCGGCTGGTATTTGTAGGAGGCTGCTTGCAGGCGAAGGGTTGGCTGGTATTGCCGGGGTTCGCTTGCAAGCAAGCTCCTACAAGAACGGTTTTAGATGCAGTCTCCGGGAATGCGGACATTGCCTTCCATCAAAACACGGGCGCTACGGCTCATGCTGGCTTTGGTGGCCGTCCACTGCCCATCGACCTGTTTGGCCCCCGCGCCAACGCGCAGCGTGCCCGACGGGTGACCGAAGGTAACGCTGTCACGCTCGCCACCGCCGGCCGCCAGATTAACCAGGGTGCCCGGCACTGCCGAGGCACTGGCGATGGCAACGGCAGCGGTGCCCATCATGGCGTGGTGCAGTTTGCCCATGGACAACGCTCGCACCAACAGGTCTACATCCTCTTCACCAATTTGCTTGCCGCTGGAGGCAGCGTAGCTCTTGGGCTTGGAGACGAAGGCAATCTTCGGGGTGTGCTGTCGCGCTTCCGCTTCTTCGATGTTGTCGATCAGGCCCATGTGCTTGGCGCCGTAGGCACGGATCGTTTCAAACGTTTGCAGCGCTTCCTTGTTTTCGTTGATGTCGCCCTGCAGCTCGGTACCGGTGTAACCAATATCTTCTGCGTTGACGAAAACGGTAGGAATGCCGGCATTGATCATGGTGGCCGGGAAAGTACCAACGCCCGGAACCTCCAGCTCATCAACCACATTGCCGGTGGGGAACATGGCGCCCTCCCCGTCTGCCGGGTCCATGAAGTCCACTTTTACTTCGGCGGCCGGAAAGGTTACGCCGTCCAGTTCAAAATCACCGGTTTCCTGCACGTCACCATTGGTGATGGGAACGTGGGCAATAATGGTCTTCTGGATATTGACCTGCCAGATGCGCACCACGGCAATGCCGTTATCGGGGATTCGATCAGCAGAAACCAGGCCGTTATTGATGGCAAAGGCCCCGACTGCTGCGGTCAGGTTGCCACAGTTGCCGCTCCAGTCCACGAAAGGCTTATCGATGGAAACCTGACCAAACAGATAATCCACATCGTGATCGGCCTTTTCACTCTTGGCCAGGATCACCGATTTGCTGGTGCTGGACGTGGCGCCCCCCATGCCATCGGTGTGCTTGCCATAGGGATCGGGGCTGCCGATCACCCGTAGCAGAATCTTGTCGCGGGCTTCGCCGGGAACCTGCGCGGCTTCAGGCAGATCCGTCACGCTGAAGAAAACGCCTTTGCTGGTGCCGCCCCGCATATAGGTGGCGGGGATCTTGATTTGTGGTGCGTGAGCCATGGTATTGCTCCCTTTAAAAAACCCCGGCGGAGATACCGGCGGGGTTGGATGTTCGCGTGCAAGCACGCTCCTACAGAAAGTCAGGCTGCGGGAGCGGAAGTCCTATGTGGGGGCGTGCTTGCACGCGAAGCGTCGTTTGCAAGCAAACTCCCACTGGGGCTGATGTTTTTGCCCAGTCCCCAAGTGACTTAGGCCTTAGCCTGCTTCCGCCATAAATTCGTTGGCGAATTTTTGCAGGATGCCACCGGCGGAATACACGGACACTTCTTCGGCCGTATCCAGGCGGCACAGCACCGGGATGCGCTCTACGTCACCGTTGGCACGGTGCATTATCAGTGTCAGCTCAGCCCGCGGAGCCGGGCTGCCTTCCACATCAAAGGTTTCCGTACCGTCGATGTTCAAGGTGTTGCGCGTTGTCCCTTCCTCAAACTGCAAAGGCATCACGCCCATGCCAATCAGGTTGGTGCGGTGGATACGTTCGAAGCCTTCGGCCACGATGGTTTCCACCCCGGCCAGCGCTACCCCTTTGGCGGCCCAGTCACGGGACGAGCCCTGACCGTAGTCGGCGCCGGCGATAATGATCAGCGGCTGTTTACGCTCCATGTAGGTTTCAATGGCTTCCCACATGCGCTTCACTTCGCCTTCCGGCTCAACCCGGGCCAGAGAGCCCTGGATCACATTACCCGCTTCATCCTTGACCATTTCGTTGAACAGTTTCGGATTGGCCAGCGTGGCACGCTGGGCAGTCAGGTGATCGCCACGGTGGGTTGCATAGGAATTGAAGTCTTCTTCCGGCAAGCCCATCTTGTCCAGATACGCCCCTGCAGCACTGTCCAGCAGGATCGCGTTGGACGGCGACAAGTGGTCCGTGGTGATGTTGTCCGGCAGCACAGCCAGTGGACGCATGCCTTTGAGCGCACGGGCTTCGGCCATGGTCCCTTCCCAGTAAGGCGGGCGGCGAATGTAGGTGGACTGTGGACGCCAGTCGTACAGCGGGCTCGCTGCACGTACGCCATCGCCTTTCTTCTCGAACATGGGAATGTAGGTCTTGCGGAACTGCTCCGGCTTCACCGCCGATTTCACGATCGCATCGATCTCTTCATCAGACGGCCAGATATCCTTGAGCATGATCGGGTTGCCGTCCTGATCGTGGCCCAATACATCCTTCTCGATGTCGAAACGAATGGTGCCGGCGATAGCGTAAGCGACTACCAGCGGCGGAGATGCCAGGAACGCCTGCTTGGCGTAGGGGTGAATCCGGCCATCAAAGTTACGGTTGCCCGACAGCACCGCGGTGGAATACAGGTCACGCTCAATGACTTCCTTCTGGATTTCAGGATCCAGCGCGCCGGACATGCCATTACAGGTAGTACACGCAAAAGCCACCACATCAAAGCCTTGTTGCTGAAGTTCAGGCAACAGACCAGATTCTTCCAGGTACATTTTTACCGTCTTGGAACCGGGCGCCAGGGAGCTTTTCACCCAAGGCTTGCGGACCAGACCCAGCTTGTTCGCGTTACGGGCCAGCAAGCCGGCACCAATGATGTTGCGCGGGTTCGAGGTATTGGTACAGCTGGTAATAGCAGCAATGATCACGGCGCCGTCAGGCATCAGGCCTTCTTCCTGCTTCCATTCCTTGGCAATACCACGGCTGCCCAGCTCAGAGACCGGTAGCAAAGAGTGAGGATTGGAAGGACCAGCCAGGTTACGACCAACAGATGACAGATCGAACGACAGCACGCGTTCGTATTCTACTTCTTTCAAACTGTCAGCCCAGAGGCCGGTTTCCTTGGCAAACTTTTCTACCAGTGCGACCTGATCATCTTCACGACCGGTTAGGCGCAGGTACTCGATGGTCTGATCATCGATAAAGAACATGCCAGCAGTAGCACCGTATTCCGGTGTCATGTTGGCAATGGTGGCGCGATCGCCTACGGAGAGGCTGTCGGCCCCTTCACCGAAGAATTCCAGGTAGGCGCCAACAACACGTTCTTTACGCAGGAATTCGGTCAACGCCAGTACCAGGTCGGTGCCAGTGATGCCGGGATGCAGCTTGCCGGTCATCTCCACGCCAACGATGTCTGGCAGACGCATCATGGACGGGTTACCGAGCATGACGTTTTCGGCTTCCAGACCACCCACGCCCACGGAGATAACGCCAAGCGCATCGACCATGGGGGTGTGGCTGTCAGTGCCCACACAGGTATCAGGGAAGGCCACACCATCGCGCACCTGTACCACCGGAGACATTTTCTCCAGGTTGATCTGGTGCATGATGCCGTTACCCGGCGGGATCACATCCACGTTATCGAAGGCGGTTTTGGTCCAGTTGATGAAATGGAACCGGTCCTCATTGCGGCGCTCTTCCACCGCGCGGTTCTTCTCGAATGCGCCCTCTTCAAAACCGGGATGCTCCACAGCCAGGGAGTGGTCAACGATAAGCTGGGTCGGCACCACCGGGTTCACCTGGGACGGATCACCACCCTTCTCGGCGATGGCATCACGCAGGCCGGCCAGGTCCACCAGCGCGGTCTGGCCAAGAATGTCATGGCAGACAACGCGGGCCGGGTACCAGGGAAAGTCCAGGTCGCGTTTGCGCTCGATGAGCTGCTTGAGCGCATCGGTCAAATCCTGACGCGCACAGCGGCGTACCAGCTGTTCTGCCAGAATTCGGGAAGTGTATGGAAGTTTTGCATAGGCCCCAGGCTGGATCGCATCGACCGCCGCACGGGTGTCGAAATAGTCCAGCTCGGTGCCGGGGAGGGATTTGCGGTATTCGGTGTTCATAGCCTGGGGGTCTCTTGTCTGGATGAATCCTGGGGTCTATATCTCCGTAGGAGGCTGCTTGCAGGCGAACCCTTCGCTTGCAAGCAAGCTCCTACAGTAAGAGCGAATCAACCGCGCTCAGCGATCGGAGTGACGGCACGCAGTTCTTCACCGGTGTAATCCGCACTCGGGCGAATAATGCGGTTATCCGCGCGCTGCTCCATCACGTGCCCGGCCCAACCGGTCAGACGGCTCATTACGAAAATCGGTGTGAACAGCTTGGTCGGAATGCCCATGAAGAAATAGGCAGAAGCGTGGAAGAAATCGGCATTGCAGAACAGTTTCTTCTCGCGCCACATGACTTCTTCACAACGCACGGACACGGGGTACAACACGGTATCGCCCACATCCTGGCCCAGCTTTTCGGCCCACTGTTTAATGATGGCGTTACGCGGATCGGACTCGGTATAGATCGCATGGCCGAAGCCCATGATCTTCTCTTTACGTTCCAGCATGCCCATCATTTCTTTCTCGGCATGGTCCGCATCGGAGAACTTTTCGATCATATCCATGGCCGCTTCGTTGGCGCCACCGTGCAGCGGGCCACGCAGAGTGCCGATAGCACCAGTGATACAGCTATGGATGTCAGACAGCGTGGAAGCACAAACACGGGCGGTGAACGTAGAGGCGTTGAACTCGTGCTCTGCGTACAGAATCAGCGAAACGTTCATTACACGCTCATGCAGCTCGTTGGGCTTTTCGCCACGTAGCATGTGCAAGAAGTGGGCGCCAATGGAGGCATCGCCGGTGTTTTCATCAATACGCACACCATCGTGACTGAAGCGATACCAGTAACAGATGATGGACGGGAAACAGGCCAGCATGCGATCAACACAGGCTTCCTGGGTCGGGAAAGCACCCATCACGCTAGTGTCTTCCTGTTCCAGATTGCCCAGCATGGAACAACCGGTACGGATCACGTCCATGGGGTGAGCATCTTTCGGAATCTGCTCGAGAACGGTTTTCAGTTCTGTTGGCAGGCTGCGCAGACCCTGCAGTTTGGTCTTGTAAGCATCCAGTTCCGCCTGGGTCGGCAGCGCGCCCTTCAGGATCAGGTGCGCCACTTCTTCAAATTCGCAGTTTTCCGCCAGGTCTTTAACGTCGTAACCGCGGTAGGTCAGGCCAGAGCCAGAAACACCTACAGTGGAAAGTGCGGTTTTACCGGCTACCTGGCCACGCAGGCCTGCGCCGCCGAGTTTTTTTGCTTCTGCCATGATGTATCTCCTTTGAATCTCATTTCCGCCAATGCGGATTCTGTGCTGTAAGGGTGCCACTCGGAGCGGGAACCGGCTTGAGGGAATTCAAAACCCGGTTCGCACCTCAAGAGGAGCTCCTACAAAATCGGTATCAGCCCTTGCCCTTGGCGAAGAGTGCATCCAGTTTCTGCTCGTAATCGTGGTAGTTCAGGAAATCATACAGCTCCATACGTGTCTGCATGATGTCTACCACGTCTTTCTGGTGGCCCTGTTCACGAATGCTCTGG
Source organism: Alloalcanivorax sp. (assembly GCA_039983755.1). Taxonomy (GTDB): domain Bacteria; phylum Pseudomonadota; class Gammaproteobacteria; order Pseudomonadales; family Alcanivoracaceae; genus Alcanivorax. The sequence goes on along the minus strand of JBDWVU010000037.1, from coordinate 185,651 downwards.
TACACCTGCAGCGCCGCCTTGTTCATGGCACGGAAGGCGCTCAGTGGGTAAAGGACCATATCGGCGCCGGCCTCGGCCAGCTCTTCACGGCTGAACAGCGGCGTAGCACCAAATTCGGTAATGTTTGCCAGTAACGGCGCATCCCCCAGGCCTTTTTTGAAGGCTTTATAATCTTCCAGGGTATGTACCGCTTCTGCGAAGATGCCATCAGCCCCTGCTTCGATACAGGCACGAGCGCGTTCAACAGCCGCTTCCAGACCGTCTTTCTGGAAGGCATCAGTACGGGCGATAATAAAAAAGTCATCATCGGTCTTGCCGTCAACGGCAGCTTTTACCCGGTCGACCATTTCTTCCTGGGAAACAATTTCCTTGTTCGGGCGGTGGCCGCAGCGCTTCTGGGCAACCTGGTCCTCCAGGTGTACCGCACCGGCGCCAGCCTTGATCATTTCCTTAACGGTGCGGGAAATGTTGAACGCCCCACCCCAGCCAGTATCGATATCCACCAGCAACGGCGTGTCCACGGCACTGGAGATACGGCGAACGTCTTCCAGCACGTCGTTCATGCTGGTCATGCCCAGATCAGGCATACCGTAACTGGCATTGGCCACACCGCCACCGGAAAGATAGATGGCACGGTAGCCAACCTGTTCCGCCATCATTGCCGCATAGGCATTAATGGTTCCCATGATTTGCAGGGGCTTCTCTTCCGCGAGCGCTTTACGGAAGCGGCCGCCGGCGGTCAGGTTTGCTGACATGGCGTTCTCCTAAGTATCCGATTTCAGGTTTTCCGCCTTGTGGGCGGCATATTGGGTTTCGATGTTCTTGCGGGCACTGCTGATATGGCGGCGCATCAACAGCTCCGCCATCTCACCATCGCGGGCTTCAATGGCCTCCACGATACGGCGATGTTCGTTAAGGGCTTTTTGCGGACGGTTGGCCACCGAGCTGAACTGATAACGGTACATGCGCACCAAGTGGTAAAGCTCGCCAATCAACATCTGGCTGAGGGTGCCATTGTGGCTGCCCTGGATGATGCGGTAATGGAAATCCAGGTCGCCTTCCCGCTGAAAGTAAGCGGTATCCTGTTGCAGATCCTGCTGTTGCTCATGCTGAGCCAACACGTCATAGAGGCCGTTGACCTCCTCAACAGACATGTGCTCAGCCGCCAGCCGCGCCGCCATGCCTTCCAGGGCTTCGCGCACATGGTAGATTTCGATGAGATCGTCGAAGCTCAGAGAGGCAACACGGGTGCCCACATGGACAACACGTTCTAACAGCTTGCGGGATTCGAGGCGGCGGATCGCCTCGCGGAGCGGGCCACGGCTGACACCGTAGCGACCTGCCAGCTCGGTTTCGCTGACTTTGGAACCGGGCGGAATCTCGCCACGCACAATATCGTCCTGCAAGCGGGCGAAAACCCGGTCAGCCAGGGTACGTGCAGATTCTGGTGCAGTGACAGACATAAAATAGCCCGATTGTTGACAATTTCAACGACCGGGCTGGACTTTACGCCCTCACGATAGGGACTTCAAGGGCAATTGTTGACAATTAAGTGGCATCAAATGTGAATCGATGGCCTGTAGGAGCGTGCTTGCACGCGAACACCTTTTCATTGCGCCGGGTGTGTTCGCTTGCAAGCAAACTCCTACAAAACGGGCTCATGGCTGGGCTGCTGGGTCGCAAGTGAGATCGCCTGGGTCACCAGCAAAGAACTGGACTGCGCCCCGTGAGTTCGCCAGAACAGGAGCCAAGTCTTCGTCATCCAGGGTTTCCCCCTCACCAAGTCCATCCTGCAATTCTTGCAACTTAATTTCGGGCCAATAATCATCAATCCAGGCCGCTCTGACCTTATTGTCAAAATTAGTAGAATCACCAGGTCCGCCGGTACGATACAGCGGGTAGCAGTCGTCGGCTGTGTCCATATCCACCCTCCCGACAATAGACACACCAAAATTAGGCGCAGTTGTATCGACAGCACTTTCTGCGCCTGGGGCCAAAAGCATCGTCAAGTTAGCACTTTTGGGATCCTCAATTGTGCGGCTGACAAATCCCACATCCCATTTTCCGCAATCACCTATAGGGCCAGCGGTGATCAAGCCATTACGGATATCTCCGGGAAGATCCACCACATCCAAACAAAACTCAGTGGTACCGTGAATATCCTCACGTGGCATTTCTTCTTCAACGGGATCAATAATTTCTGATGGGTAATTAAACGCCGCTCCAGAGCCGACCTCAAAATCAATACGCTCAATCTCATCACAATCAGAATCCGGGTCGCTTTCCAAGCAGGCCCGCATAAGACGCACCGTAAAGGGAGCAACACTTGCCAGCTCAGTAATAAAGGTCTGGTCTGGCATTACTTGCGACGAAGAAAGCACTTCAGAAGTGAGCGGTAATTCAACAGCACTCCCGGCTTCAAGAAGCTCCCCCATCACCTTTCCTGCCTCTGTGTCATTGAGCTCAGGGGCCAGCGAAGGATAATCAAGCTCAACATCTGGGCGACTCTCGCCAGGTGCGCTATCGGGTACGAAATCATTGTAAATACGCTTATTCAGGAAGCGACCCTGAAAAGCCATGTCCACATCCGCACCAACCCCGTCTGGAGCGACAGAAAGCATTTTCGCATCTGCGCTCAAGGTTGCAGATTCATCCACAACGGCGGTCTCAGAAAAAGCCACTAGCGCCTGCTCTACCTCAAATTCACCTGGCTCACCAACAACTTCAACGCGGCGGATGGCCTTACCGAGGCCCAACAAGCGCCCATTAGGCAGAACCAAAGGAGGCTCAGAGGTCACCTCTCGAGTGCCGCCCTGGCCGTCAGGCACAAAGCCTTTCAAATATGGAAAACGTAAATCTTTGCCAATCACAGAGTTCTCGTCAGCATCACAGAAAAATGCAGAAAGCTGGCTACGACATGTATCAAACCGGTATTGGCCTGCGAAGGAATAGCCGTTAGCTGCGATCACACGAGCCAGCGGGATATTCGGAAACGGATTAAGCATGAAAGGCCCACCTGCGGCAGCATCATCAACCGCCAAAAAATAATCCTCCCAGGTATCCTGAAATGCCAAATAGTCTGTTTCGGTGAAAGTACCATTGAGAGCAGAAACAGCGTCGGCCCCCAAGTCATCGGCTATGTCATGAGCCTCTGCCGGGATCTTCACAAAGCTTTCTTCAGCAGGATTCGCATCCAGCCCTTGAATAAAAGCCGCAACATTGCGCACTTGATCCGTCACGGACGCGGGTTCACGCCTTGGCGAACTGACCAAGTCTGAAACAGCAATCTTATAATCTGCAGCCAACTCTTTAGCAGGGAACACCAAAGACCCCACAGATATATAGTTGCCTTCGAAAAGGGCATTACCGATGAAGAATTCAACCCCTTGAGATCCGGAAGGACACAGTGCACCAAACGCCGGCACGGTGACCACGTTACCGTCCGAATCTACCGATTGCTGATCCGTATCCGAAGTAAAGAACACCACATTGGTGCCGGTACAGGTGTAGCCCAGGTTACTGACATGGGGACCGGCCAACTCAACCAGCACATCCCCGCGCGAAGAGGGGTCGCACCCTGCCCCGGCCGGACACCCCGGCACGGTCGCATCGGAAAAGTCTTCACCGCCATTACACCCGGCTAGCGCCAGAGAGAGCGTGGTCAGGACAAAAAGAAATCGCATATAGGTTTCCTGTGCATTCGCGTGAGATTCGTTACGCTCTCTAGGGGGCGGTCAGAACCAACTCACCTTCCGTCACCTGTTTCAACCCGTCGGTGCCAGGGCGGCTTTCAAAATAAGGAAGAAAAACAACCAGATAGTATTGACCCGGCTCCTTTTCAACGGTTCCCTGCAAGTAGCCGTAGCGGTACCAGGTTTCCGGGTACTTACGGCTGAACGGCTGGTCGACGAGCATGACCGGCAAGCCATCCTTATCCAGCCAGAGCAACTCAACAGCGAGATAGCCCTGCTTGCGAATAAACGCCATCAGCGATACGCGGCTTACCTCATCAGGGAATGAATAAATTCTGGCCCGATAAGCGGATTCTCCCACCAGAACAGGCGTGTCTGCCCCAAAAGCCAGTAGCGCTTCCTTGCCGGATTCCAGGCTTTGCGCCTCTGCAAGCAAATGCTGGCAACAATCTGCCCGCAACGCACGATAGGTTTCCAGGTAAGCATCGGCATCCAGGGTTTCATAGGGCGCGGGTGCCGAACTGGCGGCCTCTCGTTCAGCCCCCATGTCCAGAGGGCGACTCACCAACTGGCCTGTTTCATCCACATAACTGATGAAACGGTCGTTCTCGCGGGCCTCCAGCTCCTGGTCCACCTCGACACTGGGGCGGTAGTCTTCCACAGACTCGCGATCAGAAGAACCCCTGTTCGGCGTTTTCTGACTGGAGGCAGAATCGGCGGCCTCAGTCGAGTCGTTTGCTGCACCGGTCTTGCCTGACGCGGCCGGCCGCTCAAGGGTGACCAGATTTCCCTGTGCATCCATGTAAACGTACAGCCCTCCCTCTCCCGCTGCGCGCTGAGGCTGACTTTGACTGATGCTTTGCCCCTGGCTCTGGCAGCCGGTCGCCAGTGCCACAAGCAGCAAGATCGGCAGGCGCATCAAAACTTGGTTCTGAATGCCAGGCCGACCATCATGATCCTGGCTTCGGTTTTGATATCCAGCCCGGCATAGGGGTTGTAGACCACATTGTCGATGCCGGTACAGTTAGCCGCACAGCTGGTATCCGCAGGAATTTCATCCTTGCTGTGCAGCATGCCGATACCCAAATCAATGTCGGTATCCTTGTCCCATTTGTAGCCCATCCCCAGGCTGTAATAGCGCGCCTCGTTGATCGGCACCATGGGGCTACGGCGATCTTCAGGAATCGCCGAAGCACGGGGCTCATACCCTGCGCGCAGCTGGATACGGCCGGTCAGGTCATAGGCGGCACCAAAGGCCAGGTTCCAGGTGGACTGGAAATTCAGCGGATAGCTCAATTGTGTAGACGTGGACCCGGGCGAAAACAGACGCGCCAGGCTCAGCACCGCCGAACTACGGTCGAAGACGATATTGAACGCATCCCATTCCTTATAGTCTGCCCAAACCGCATCCACATTGAACTGCAAGCGCTCGGTGGGCTTGATCTTGATGCCGGTCTGGAAGGTGGCCGGCATGGTTAGATCCATACTCACCGCCCCAACTTCTTCACTACCAATCCGTGAGGGAATCCCCAATACCGCCAACGCCAATGCCCCCGTAGCAGAGCTACCGATACCGTTAACGGTTTCCTGGGTCGCATTGGAATAGGAGATCTTGTAATCCCCTTTCATGTGCGTCTTCGCTTCAGAGCGCCACACCGCCCCCCAGGCAAACCGATCGTTCGGCTCCCACAACACGCCAAGGTTATAGGACGGGCTGAATCGCTGATCCATGGAGACCTCCAGCGAAGCCAGATTCTTGAAAGGCCCCAGTCCTTCATCCGGATTACAAATCCCGAATAAAATCAGATCCAGTGCAATATTAGACTCACCAGCAAAGGGCGCACAAATACTCTCGTCGATCACCCGGGCAAAACCCAATAATTCATTGGGCGCACGAAAATCCTGCTCCAGGGCAATAGCCTGGTAACTCATGCCAATGGATGCACCAATGGAGAGCTCGTCATTCACCTGGTAGGCCACCGAGGGAGACAGGTAGGTAATACGCTCCAAGGCAACCCGCTCACCCATGTAGTTACCCACATCATCTTCATCACGGTAAAAGCCTGCGGCCAAAGGCAAATACGTAGCTGTACCGAAGGTGAATTTTGACCCCGCAGGACGAATGGAAAATGCAGGCAAGGGGCCTGCAATCAAGGGGCCCGGGGGCAAATCCACGGTATCATTGATGAAAGGGATATACAGTGAGATCCCCTCCACCGAACTGGTGGCAGTCTTAAAGTTGCGACAGTAATCCACCCCATCATCGGGCACGTCATCACAGACCACGGGATCATCGGAGAAACCAAAGACGTTGTAGTCTGGTGGCGCAGAGAATTCAGATTCCAGAGAGAAATCGGCGCCGACAAACTGCAGATCCACACGCCGACCGTCCAGCCGAGCCAGGCCCGCAGGGTTAAAGTGGATGGACATGACCCCAGGCGGATCCGCAGTGACAGCATGGCCCATACTCATTGCCTTCACATCGATAGCAAGGTTGTTGGCTAACTGCGCATGGGCAGAAACGGCCAAAAGCCCTGCCACCAGGACGAGAATACGCACGCCGAGCCCTTTATTCTTGTTGTTCATGGCTAGCCCCTTCCAACTGCTTATCACGGCTTATGCCCCGGGTTTCAGGCCTGAAAAATCAATCGGCAAAGAAAGTCCAAGCAGCACATCAGGGGAATCTTCCGTCAAGCCGAAGCCGAAACTGAGGTTGACGATGCGGTTACTGGAAGTTCGAAGCCCCAACGAGGTATTGATAACACTGGAGGTGGAGTCTTCCGATGCCGCCGTATAATCCTCGAAGAGAAAATTGGTTTCGAAGTTATACGACTGCTGATAACTCGCACTCAGCGACACCTCATAGGACAGCGAATACGCCAGACCCATGGAAAAATTAACGCTGTCGCCAGGCTGCACTTCATTGAGGAGCTGACCACCGCGATTCTGGTTCAGGCCAGACACATCAAATGCATAGGTATAACCCAGCGAACCAAACAGTACGACCGGGTCGATCACCTTGCTGGCACTGACGCCCGCACCAACGGAGTAATAACCGGAGCCACTGGACACCTCTTCATTCACATTAATGTCATAGGGGCTATCGCCGGTCGGCGTGCTCAAGGTGGTATAAAGCGTGGTGTTCATCGCCCCCGGTTTCACCGGAAAAGGCTGATAACGCAAGCTGAAGGACACATCGCCCAAGGCCGCCTGGGAAACATCCTTCTGAGTGTCATACTTGTAGGAGACCGGCAGACGCGTGTTGAACGTCAGGTTATTCCAGATACCGTAATCCAGTGACAGCGATGAGGAGAACGCATGCTGCGCATCCTGCTCAATACGAAAACGGCTGATATTGCCGGTATTCTCATCGATGGCTATGTCGATCCGGTCATCACGGTAGTAGTTGTAATTACCCGAAAAGTTCAGCGACATTTCGCCACTGGGAAGCAGTGAGTATTGCTTCTCCGCCGCCTGGAAGACCTCTTCCAGATTCTTTTCCTGGGTTACATCCTCGTCCGTGGTCTGCAGGGCTTCTCGGGCTTCGTCAACCTCGGCGGCCCAGGCAACATGGTGCGCCAACAAGAGTGCGGCCATTGCTGCCACCTTCCCAGACATCATTTTCATGCAAGCCTTCCTTTATTATGTTTGTTATACGCCACTGCAGGCTGTTATTGGCGGAAGTAGGTTCGTGTCGGCACGTTGATGACCCGTTTATCCCCGTCATCTTCTGTGATCTGAACCCGTGTTAGCGTGCTGGCCTTGTCAGCCCAGTTTTCAATCGGTGCGGTAAACACCGGGAACACATCAAACGCCAAACGATTAATGGTGCGCTCATCAAGCAAGCGCAGATCATAATCGGTGAGCTCCAGACCATCCTGAGGCTCAAAACCGTTCGGAAACACAATGAACAGGACGTTCTGGTCCCAGACTTCCTGGAATTTCGCTTCAGTAAAACTGATATTCCCCAACGCCGGGTCCGCCACATAAATATGACCATCCCGGTACTTCTTGAGCACAACGAAGTGTTTGAAGCCGCCGTAGGCGATCGGGACGATAGCGGGGTGATCCAGAGACTGAATGTCAGACATTTCCGCCCGGAAACCGCCACTGGGGTGGCCCAGAGCCGTGGCCAAACGCTTCATGTCGAGTAGAGAGAAGCCGCGCCGCTCCACGATCTTGTCTGTTTCACCGAAGCGAAGCAGGCCTTCCATGATCTGGCGCTCCTGGAACTGTCGTCCCAAGTACTGATTGAGCACGGTGGTCAACGCTGCCGAGCCACAGGAATAGTCATACGCCTGTCGCGTCACGTTGTGGTAGCGAAACTCGGATACCGGCTTAACCACGAGATCACGCTCGCGTAAGGACACCGGTTGAGTCGGGTGTTCATAGTAGATTTCGCCCTTCTGCGGGGGCTTGATCACTACAGCCTCGTTGGCGGCGAAGAAAATAAGCGCCACACCCAGCATGGAAGTCAGCATCTATGGCAATCCAGCGTTATTGTTATTGTTTGTTTCTTATGGTGGCTGACATGTTAACCACGTCACCCAGTACTGGCAACCACCTATTCTGACAGGAAGTCTTGGCGATTCAGCCAATCTGGTTACCCTCCACCAACCGCATCCCGGCAACTTTGCATGTAGGAGTTTGCTCTACCGCCACACCCACCAAAAAAGCCCGATTCGCCTGCAAGCAGGCCCCTACAGAGCCATCAATACTGAGCCGCCATCCCGGTTGGCAATGACTTCATTGACTGACAAATAAGACTTGACTCTACAAAATCTCTCTAAAAAAACTCTGGGTTAAATTAACCACTTCGGAGCAGTTCTACAGCGGTATCTATCTCTCCACACCCGCTTCATGGAGAGCGAGGTCTAAATCCTGCAATAGACTGCCATAGGACTGATACCGACTCAGCCCATCACGGTTAATACCACCGCGCACTTGGCCCATGCTGGCCGTGCCTATTTTCGCCACGCGATTAAAGTCTAGGCAGCCTTCATCCCAAGGCAGCCCTATCCACTCACAGAGCGCCCGCAGGGAACCTTCAAAATCGTCGACCAGCCCCTGATACGTTTGCCGGTATAGCGAGCAGGGAAACTGTTCGCGCCACCAATCCATGTTTTCTTGAAACGAACGCACCACCGAAGCACAGCCAGCAAAGGTGCGCGTCAAGGGTTGGCTTTCAAAATTTTGTCGATAACACCCGAACGCCACATCAAACGGGTCGCGGACAAGCTCGATAAAGCGCGCCTGCGGGAAGGCCGCCTTTAACAAACCGGCAAACTTGTGACCATTAATGCCTTTATGAATCATCACTTTCTTGGTCGATAACCCGGCCTCACACACCCACGCTAAATAGGTATCACGAAAGGCCAGCAATTGCTTTTGACTCAAGTTTTCATGAGCGACGATATCGGATGCCGCAACCCCCTTCTCCCCGGTCACTTCGTGCCAAGCCCAATCTGCAAACCCGCGCTCGCCACCCGCTTCGCAGTCGGCATGTCTCGCCAGCGCCGTTTCCAGCAAGGTGCTACCCGAACGCGGGGGACAAAGAATGAACACCGGCGCGAACTCACACGCCGGCAGTCCATGGGATAACGATGCAATCTTCGCTTGGTCGTAACAGGCCCTTAGAGTCTCCATAGACTCCGTTTCTTGCGCCACATCGAAGGGTTCGAGTGCTGCGAGCAGATCATTCCCTTCGGCCAGTGCCACCACTTCTGCCTCGTAATCTCCCGCCAATGCATAATGCCTGGCCAGCGCGAAACAACACTTCGCCACTCCCCGGCGCTCTAACACTTTCTTTTTTCGTTCTTTAAGCCCGAAAAGAAGCGGCAGCAGCTCTACTGAAAAAGGCATCTTCATGTGGTCTGCATACATTTCCCACAGCACCGGATTCGGTTCGCCCGCCCGCATCATCGAAAGTGCCAACGCCATGGCGGCATCGGCGTCGCCGCTAATCATCAGGGCCTTAACCTTGTAACTCAACAATTCCGCATCGTTCGGCGCGTCTTCCAGTAATGTTAGCAACATTGCCTCAGCCTGCACAAAATGCCCCAGTGAGAAGCCAATCGACACTAGGGCGCGCTTCGCGCGCCCGCCCCACTCGGTATCGTCAGCAAGGGAGGCGAAAGCCATTTCGGCCTCCTCAAAGCGTGACGAAAAGCGCAAGCATTCGGCCCGAAAATAGGCAATTTCCGGGGTCGAATCGCCCTGATCGGTGATTTGGTCAAGCAACTGCAAGGCACGCAAGGCATCACCTTGACGAAAATAGCACAGCGCAATTTTAGACTTGGCAACGCTATGATTCGGCTCAATCTCGAGCACCCCCTGGTAACATCGGGCGGCACGCTGAAAGTCGGAAGACAGCAACAAGCAGTGACCTAACCCCAGCCACGCCGTGGCATTATTTTTTTGCTGGCGAATCACTTGCTGAAAAACATTGGCTGCAGGCTGTAGCTCATTCGCCTTCATCAGGTATTCACCCAAAAGTAGCACCCGACTCACCTCAGCCCCGCCTTGCTGAACGGCGATTTGCTGTGCGTCTGCCGCAGCTTTATATTCTCCGTTTAAGCTACGCGCCCGCGCATGGTGCATATGTAACACTGGGTTGTGCGGCTGTTGCATTAGCGCCTTCTGTACTGCCGTCATCGCCGCCGGAATAGCCCCCGCCGCCAATAGCTTTTCAATATCTGCACTCATTGCCCGTTTCCGCCCCTGCGCATAAATCCATAAGATTGAAGCGTGCCGCCTTACGATAAAAACCCTTGGAGCGCTGCCCCAACCTTGCGAAGATGATTTGGCGCTTCACATGATTAAATAGCACAAAAAAAAGCCCGGCAAAGCCGGGCTTTTTTAGCCAACACGCCGCGTTTTAGTGACCGCTGATGTTAACATTACCGCTCAACTGAAGACCGATCAGCTCAACATCGCCGATGGAAGCAGCCGAAGTACCACCGAAGGCCAGGTCAGCCATGCGAACGTCTATACCCGTTGCGCCACCGATGCCACTCAGACCGATCACGAGACCATCAGCGCTGATATCAATGCCAGTGTCAACGGTCAAGTCAGTGCCGTTATTATCAACCACTTGCAGGTCGGTAGACAGAGTACCGCCGGTTACAGTACCGCCAGCGTCAGTTACGGAGAAGCCAGACAGGCTAATACCGTTAGTAATGGTCGTGTTCAGCGCAATCATGTTGCCCTGCGGCTCGTTACCCAGCTGAATGTTCAAGGTGGTTGCGCCCAGGGTCAGCTCACCCAGGTTCATGATTTCGGTAGTGGTGTTGTCGGTAGTCCAAGCGCCAGTATCACGCTGTGAGGATGCAACCGTTACGGAACCCAAGTTTACCGTCAGGTCATCGGGAAGGTTCACACCAACGTTCAGGTAAGGCGCAGTGCCGCCGCCGTCATCAGTGTCGATAACCAGTTCAATTTCGTCAGTACCGAGAGCGCGGGTAATGGAGAAGCCGCTGATAACCAACGCGCCGGCATTACCAACAGTGCCGTCGATACCGTCTTTATCGTGAACTTTCAGGCCGGCAACAACGTCTGTTGCTAAACCGATGTTAATACCGTCCTGACCAGTAACGGCAGACATTGCTTCATCCTGCATCGGCTCGAGAGCCAGGGCGCTCATCGGCGCGACGGCTACAGCGGCAGCCAGAGCAAGTTTCTTGAAATTCATATTGTTCTCCTCGTGTGCACAACGTTTTTTGTAATGCTTATGTGCGCCCTAGGTTTCGCAGAGCACGTAGTTACGTTAACACAACAGTTACAAAAACAAATATGCCCGTTACAAAATGGTTTTGGCCACAATGGCATATCTATCTATCTGTAATTATTGAGTTTTATCTAATTTGGCACATCCGTAGCAGGTTCTCGCCCGATACGCTGTCGTGCCCTTTTCGGCTGAACTGTTACCCTCAGTAACAGGATTGGGCATCTTTGCGTTACAGGGTTAGACTAGCCACCTCATTTTACTCTGGCCGGTCATGACTTTCCGTTGCGTTTTTCAATCTGATGGCGAACTACGCTGGCTCGGCGAGCCTGATGCGGTGCTGCGCGCGCGCTCTCGGGCTGAACTCCAGCAGTTGCAGGCCAGTGTGGAGCAAGCACTGGCGGGGGATTTTTGCTTCGCTGCTGGCATCCTGCCCTATGAGGCCGGTGCCGAATTGCAGGGATTAACGGCTGCGCCCTACTCGGCGTGGGTCTACCTATATAAGGATGCGCCCGGCAGAAACGAACCGGGTGATTCCTGGGCAACAGAAACGAAGCCAGCCAGCTTTGCTCTGACATCCGCGTTTCAGCCCGAACAAACGCGCAATGACTATCTGGACAGCCTTGCCAGGATTCGTGATTACCTTCGCGCGGGAGACTGTTACCAGGTCAATCTTGCCCAACGTTTTTTCACCCGCTTCAGGGGCTCCACCCTGGAAGCCTGGCTGGCATTGCAACAGGCCCACCCTGCTCCGCACAGCTGCTACTTCAAGAACGATGATGGAAGCAGTGTATTCGGGGTCTCTCCGGAACGGTTTCTCTCCATCAGGAACCGGCAGGTAATTACGGAACCGATCAAGGGTTCTCGCCCGCGGGGGCTCAACCCTGAAGAGGATGATTGTCTGGCTGACGAGCTACAGGCCAACCCCAAGGATCAGGCCGAGAACCTGATGATTGTGGACTTGCTCCGCAATGATCTGGGCATCAGCTGTGAATCCGGCAGCATCCAGGCATCCCCACTTTTCGAACTGCGCCGGTTCAGTAATGTGCAGCATCTGGTGAGCACCATCACTGGCACCCTGAAGGCTGATATCACTCCGCTTCAGGCCTTGTTGAGCGCCTTTCCAGGGGGATCGATTACTGGGGCCCCCAAAAAACGAGCCATGGAAATTATCGCCGAGCTGGAGCCGGTGCCCCGCGGGGCCTATTGCGGCAGCTTCTTCTGGATGGATGACCAAGGGAACCTGGACAGCAACATTCTGATTCGCACCCTGCAAACCGAGGGCGATCAGCTCTATTGCCACGGCGGGGGCGGAATTGTGTTCGATTCAGTCCCTGAGGGGGAATACGAGGAGAGCTGTTTTAAGGTGGCCAAGCTGATGGAGGCCCTGGAGGAAAGGTTTCTGTAACGCCACAACAAGTAATACGCCTCATTCAACACGCCATATCGGCCCCTTCACCAACGTAAAAGCCGCCCCCCAGTTCTGGGCGCGGCTTTCATTTTCAGGTCTAACACACTCGCTTCGCGTTGTTGCATGACGCGTGTTGCGTGCAGCGTGCCCTACAGCGGAATATCACGCTCGCTGGCTTTGATGATCTCTTTCTTGAGGTCATCGTAGCTGTGCACCGCCGGGAACTGTGGGAATTCCGCGATCACGTTATCAGGGGCATGGAACAGGATACCCTGCTCGGCTTCACCCAGCATGGTGGTGTCGTTATAGGAATCACCGGCGGAAATGACCCGGTAGTTCAGGCTGTGGAACGCAATAACCGACGCTCGTTTCGGATCTTTCTGGCGCAGTTTGTAGTCGGTAATCCGGCCTTTCTCGTCCACTTCCAGGCGATGACAGAACAGGGTCGGCCAACCCAGCTTCTTCATCAACGGCTTGGCGAACTCATAGAAAGTGTCCGAAAGGATGATCAACTGGAAGTTTTCACGGGCCCATTCCACAAACTCCCTGGCACCCTCCATCGGGTCCAGGGTATCGATCACAGCCTGGATGTCAGGCAGGCCGTAGCCATGCTCATCCAGGATCTTCAGGCGCATACGCATGAGTTCGTCGTAGTCCGGAATATCCCGGGTGGTGGCACGCAGTTCATCGATGCCGGTTTTTTCAGCGAAGTTGATCCAGATTTCAGGGATCAGCACCCCTTCCAGGTCCAGGCACAACAATTCCACGGTGTTTCCCCTTTGGGTTGATAAGGCGCGCACAATGTAGCGGCGCCCCGGGGGCTTTGCAACGGGAGAGCAGGATTGGGGCTGTGCAAACCTTGTCACTCTCGGGCATTTAACCGCACATATTAGCGGATGGGCAGGTCTATCCCCTCGAACAAGGCCTCTCTTTCCTCCCGGTTGGGGGCCTTGATGGCAGCTTCTACCAATTCTCGGTTCAGATGGGGGGCGAATGCCTCCAGAAAGTCATACATGAAGCCCCGCAGGAAAGTGCCTTTGCGAAAGCCAATGCGGGTGGTGCTGGACTCGAACAGGTGGCTGGCATCCAGTGCCACCAGGCCTTTGTCTTCCACTGCATCCACCGCCATGTGAGCGATGATTCCCACGCCCATGCCCAGGCGGACATAGGTTTTTATCACATCGGCATCTGCCGCGGTGAATACCACTTTCGGGTCCAGACCTTTGTCCACGAAGGCATCATCCAGTTTGCTGCGCCCGGTGAACCCGAATACATAGGTAACGATGGGGTACTCAGCCAGCGCTTCCAGCGTCAGCGGGTTTACGCCGGTGAGCGGGTGCCCTTCCGGCACCACCACGGTCCGGTTCCAGCGGTAACAAGGCATCATGATCAGATCAGAAAACAGATCGAGAGCTTCCGTGGCGATGGCGAAATCCACGCTGCCGTTGGCTGCCATCTCGGAGATCTGCATGGGCGTGCCCTGGTGCATATGCAGTGACACATCCGGAAAAAGCCCGGTGAACTGGTGGATCACCGGCGGCAAGGCATAGCGCGCCTGGGTATGGGTGGTCGCAATGCTGAGTTCGCCACGGGATTCATCCCGAAACTCCTGTGACACGCGGCGAATGGATTCGGTTTGCTGCAGGATTTCACCGGCGATCTGCAGGATAGCCTGCCCGGCAGGGGTGATATGGGTAAGGTGCTTGCCGCTGCGGGCAAAAACCTCTACCCCCAACTCGTCTTCGAGCATGCGGATTTGTTTGCTGATGCCGGGCTGCGAGGTGTAAAGCGCCGCTGCGGTGGCTGACACATTCAGGTCGTGGCGGGCCACTTCCCAGATGTAGCGTAGTTGCTGCAGTTTCATCCCTGCCTCCGCATTGAAACCGTAATCGGTTATAAGAATATAATCGATTATTCATTCAACGCATAGATCACCGCGCCTGGTGCTGCGCCGTGAATTTGGTGAAGTGACGGGCACAAAGGAAAGCGCCCTTTCAGCGACTGTTAACACCAAGGGTGCAACTTTGCTCAAACCGGTGTCGAGTCTTTCTTTTTATTGGAAATGCCATGGGGGACGTGGCCGGCTGCCACATGCTCGGCCGCAGATTCACAGTGACCCTGCTGATCATCGAAGAACACATCCGCCCCAAAAGCACGCAGGAACTCTCCTTTGGATAACCCGCCCAGAAACAGGCTTTCGTCCAGGCGAATATCCCAGTCCCGCAAGGTGCGCACCACGCGTTCGTGGGCAGGAGCCCCCCGTGCCGTCACCAGGGCGGTACGGATTGGACAATCCGCCACCGGGAAGCTGTTCTGCAACTGATGCAAGGCCGCGAGAAACGGCTTGAAAGGGCCGCCATCCATCGGTTGCCTGGCGGATTGGCGTTCATTCTCGGTGAATGCCTCGAGGCCATCGTTCTGGAAAATCTGTTCCGATTCATCGGAAAACAACACCGCATCACCATCGAAAGCAATGCGCAATATGCCATCCGGTCGCTGACACTGGCCACCAGACAAGATCGTCGCCGCCGCATAGCCCGCCTCCAGCACCTGCTGCACATCCCCGGGGTCCGTGGATAAAAACAGGTGAGCGCCAAACGCCGAGACATAGCGGTGTGGACTCTCACCACTGGCAAACGCCGCACGCGTAATAGGCAGCCCATAATGGGCAATGGAGTTAAACACCCGCAGCCCGGTATCCGAGCTGTTACGCGACAGAAGAATGACCTCGACCCGTCCTTCGCCCTGCTCAAGATCGTTAATAGCCAGGAGCTTCTGCACCAGCGGAAAGGCATCCCCCGGTTCCAGCAAATCATCCTCGTGCTGCACCTGATAGTCCTGAAAGGCTTCCAGCCCCTCTTCCAGATAAACCCGGTGACTGTCGGAAAGATTGAACAAGGCCCGTGAGCTGATCGCGATGACTAACTTGCCATCGAAAGTTACCGGCATAATTCCCGTCTCGATCATGGTTGATGATGCTCAGTATCCAGCCCCGCTGTTAAAACCGCAACGGCATGCTGATACGCGGGATAATTACCGCTCCATACCTGACAGAAAATCCCGCGCAAGGTAATAAGGTGCTAGCGAACAGTGGGGATTACCCCCGTCCACCCCCTCCCCTTCAGACACGTCCGGCACCTCATAATTGATCAATGGTTGTTCAACGTTCATATGTGGCATAAAGTTGCAACGGCAAGTGCGTTGATCTGGGCCAGCGCTCATCCCGAGCCCGTTGGCCATTAACGAAATAATCCGTAGGGGAAAGGGAGTCATCCATGGCTGCTAGCAAGGTGAAAGATACCGTCGAGGAACTTCAGGCTCAGATTCGCAAGCTGGCTGAGCGCTTCGACAAGGAACGTGAGAAGCAGATCGCACAGTTGGAAAAGCAACTGGATAAAGTGCGAGACAGCCTCAACCAGCAACTGAAGCGCCAGCGCGAATATTTCGCCAAGCTGGAGAAACTCCAGGCCGAATACCGTGAAAAGGCCACCAGCACCGTAAAACGTCAGCTCGACCGCGCCCGCAAAACGGCAGACGACACCCGCAAACAAGTGGATGATTCCGAAGCCCGCAAGCGCATTCTGGAAACCGAGGTCAAGGTTCTTAAGGCCACTGCCAAGCAGGCTCACAGCCTGGCTCGTGTGATCGGCCAATACGAAAAAGACCTGGAAAAGCGCGCCAAGGAAATCGAGCGCAAGGTAACGCCCAAGAAAGCGGCGAGCAAAAAAGCCCCGGCCAAGAAAAAGGCCGCAGCCAAGAAAGCGCCCGCGAAAAAAGCAGCTACCAAGAAGGCACCGGCCAAGAAGAAAGCTACCGCCAAGAAAGCAGCAGCAAAGAAGGCTCCCGCTAAAAAGGCGGCGGCGAAGAAAGCACCAGCTAAAAAGGCGCCTGACGCGTCTTGATTCTGGGCCCCATAAAAAAACCGCCTTCATGGCGGTTTTTTTATGGCTATTCTCTGTCCGGACGTGGGTATCTTCCCATCACGGCCTGACCGGGAATCATCTACGGCATTCGCACACAGGTCTCACCCGGTTCCTGACGCCCCCAGCAATGGCTCCATACCCGCCAGATAGCGAATCTGATGTTGATCGGTGTCACCGACCAGTTCGCGCAGATTTGAATAGGTCCGCAGCCCGATTCGGTAGGCCTGCCCTGCCCGCTGGCAACTTACCACTTCAGCGGAAACGCGCCGCAGGATCATGCCAGGGGAATAAAGATCAAGCTGCAGAATGCTGCCATTACTGAACTTGATTGGGGAGGTCAGGCCGATACCGTAGCGATTATAATCAAGCGCCTTGGCCCGGGCCATGAAGCGCCACCCGCCAAACAGCCGGTGGCGATAGATGTCGATACGCATTTGCGTGTTGATTCGTGCCAGCTTGCGGCGGTTTGCGCCGCGCGTTTCCCTGCTATCCATCATCGAACCGTATAAGCATGTTGTCGAAGTAATTGACCACCGCCTTCCTGGCGTTGGTATCCATGGCTGTCAGACCTTTGTGTGTTGCCGTGGCCGCAGCTTTACATATTGTAACACGAGCAGCGGACACAAGGGCACGGTTTACCCTGCCCAGCTGCAGACAGGAAACGGAATTATCCATAAAGTTTACTACTGCGCCCTCATTGATCGCCTCCATGACACCCAATAATGCCTCTATCTGCCCTTCGCCTTGCTGATACTCAAGAAACACCATGGACGCCTTTTCCGCCACGGCGGGCTCCAACGGGTACGCCGCGTAAACCCTGCCGTTTAAGGTCTTTCTCAGCCTCCGGAAATAGCCGGCCAAGGCTTGCTGTTCTGCTACCGTGGTATTACGAATCAGCCGCCCGACCAGGCTGTCGGCAGCCCGGTTAATCACCCTCATGGCCCCCAGTATCAGACGGGCCGCCGTGCCCTGAGTATTTGCGGCTTCGATGGGCCCCTTGAAGTAAACGGTTAACACAACATCAACAAACTCGGAGACCAGCAGCTCCAGTTCCTCAACATGGGAGGCTCCCGGCTCCCTCTCACATTGGTTCAGATACGCATCAAGGGCATCGCGCAGTGGCATCGGGGCGGGAAAGGCGACGTGCAGGGTATTTTCATCCATACTTGAGAGACCGTATTAACAAAAACGTCGGGGCGGCTGAATACGCCTTTGTGCTTGGAGCTGAAACACAACTGTCAGCAATCACGGGCACAGTTATGTTTCTTGGCTCACCGTGGTTTGCCAGGAAAACACGGAAAGGCGCATGGCCGTTTCACCGCCCCAACAAAGCAGGAACACAGGGAAAGTGGCGAATCATACTGGAATATTCTCGCCGGGACGGCTGCTGTACTGCCTGGCTTTTATGGCGTGCCAGCCATTGGCCGCTCAGGAACCTTTTCCCGCCGAACTGCGGCCCGCTGAGGGCACTTACCGGGTAGTGGTCAATGGCATCCCTGTGGGTCTAAGCGCCACGATTCGCCTTGAAAAAGCCGAGCCTGGTTATCGGCTGCATTTCACCGCCCGCAACCGGCTGTTCAGCCACGAAGAAAGCGCTCATTTCGACTGGCATAACTGCGAAGCCACCCCCTATCACTATCAACATGCCAGCACAGGCTTCGGGATGCAGCGAGGCGGCGAAATCCGCTTCGACTGGGACGCGGAGCAAGCACTGGGCAGCAAGGCCACCTATGCACTGGCAGCGAACACCCTGGATGCACTCAGCGTAGCCATGGTTGCACGCTGCCATATGGCAAACGGCGATACCGCATTCAGTTACGCCGTTGCCGAGCCTGATGGAATGACCCACTACCACTATGAATCACTGGGCACGGATGCACTGGAAACGCCCGCGGGGACTTGGGAGGCAACCGGTCTTGAGCGGGATTATGCAGAACGCGGACGCCATTCCGAATTCTGGGCCGCCCGCGAACTGGATTACTTCATGGTGCGCATGGACCATCGGGAAAACCCGTTCATTCGCGGCCGCATCGAACTAACCGGCTTCCGTTATCTGGATACACCCGAGAGCAGCACCGAACGCCAGGACGGCAACACCGTTACCAGCCGCTGAACCGCGTCACCGACAACAGCGGCCTGCTCCTCCTCCAGCTGCCACCGGTAATTGTCCTGGTTATGACGGGCGCGGGCGGTCAGTCCGTCACGATTCTCTCCCCGGTCGAACTGCTGGCATGTCTCTGCAAATTGATGGATTGCCGCCACGTCCACTTTAGGCGCAATATCCGCCGGCAGGCTATCCAGCAAGGCACTGATACGAATGGCTGCCTCACTCAGTTCGACTTGCTTCTGATTAACCGCACGGCAGAGCACCTCAAGGCTATCGAGTATCTGCGTGTACTTCGCGGCACTGCGACCCTCCTCCGCCAG
Organism: Alloalcanivorax sp.; assembly: GCA_039983755.1. Classification (GTDB taxonomy): domain Bacteria; phylum Pseudomonadota; class Gammaproteobacteria; order Pseudomonadales; family Alcanivoracaceae; genus Alcanivorax. The sequence goes on along the minus strand of JBDWVU010000037.1, from coordinate 166,475 downwards.
TATCAGGGCTTTGCGGTGGCGCGCCATCCAGACTTTCCAGATCAGCAAACCGAGCACCGCGCCAATCAACAGTCCGATCACGATTGCCAGTACTACCTGCCCGGCCATGGCCATATCGAATTCTCCCGGAAGACGTTATCGAACCCGCCAGGGGCGCACGCCTTCATCGATTATTTATGTTGGCGCCAAGTCGGCAGTTACCACTGCTGATGCTCAACACCGAAATGACAAATTGGCTTCATGAAGAACGCATCATATCCACGTAACCATGATTGAAAATTGCCTGTCATCGCGCCATTGTACGTTCCACTTAGCGTACGTTCACACTATTCTCCGGAGGCCTATTGAACGCTGACCTGCCTGGGTGGCTCGCGCCACTGGCTCAACAACTGGAACCCTGGTTGCCCGCACTGACTATCACCGGGGTGGTCATGGCCGTGGCGTCACTGGTGGCGCTTCCCTGGTTCCTCGTTCGGATACCGGAAAACTATTTTACCCAGGCGTATTCGCCGCACCAGAACCGGGGAGTCATTGCCTGGCTGGTGTGGCTGCTGCGCAACCTGTTAGCTATTTTATTACTGGTCGCCGGTATCCTCATGCTGATCCTTCCCGGGCAGGGTCTGCTGACCATTTTGATTGCCATCATGACCAGTACTTTTCCGGGGAAATACCGTTTGGAACGCGCTATCATGCGCCGCCCCGGGGTCTTCCGGGCCGCAAACTGGATCAGGGGCAAGTACCATCGCCGCCCGCTGGAGCACCCGGACGCATTCAAGGAGTCCACCCATGGCCATTAATAGCGCCGCCATTCGCTGGCACGGCGATCGCCTGCAGTTACTGGATCAACGCCACCTGCCAACGGACACCCTGTGGCTGGATATTCTCGACAGCCAGCAAGCGGCGGATGCCATTCGCAATATGGTCGTACGAGGCGCTCCGGCCATCGGCATCACCGCCGCCTACGGGCTGGCGCTGGAAGCCCAGCGGCTCGGCGAGAACGCTACCCTGGCCTCGCTACAAAATGCCATTGCTTGCCTGGCAGCCAGCCGCCCCACCGCCGTCAACCTGTTCTGGGCACTGGAACGGTTGCAACATGTGGCCGGCGACCTTCAGGGCAACGCCCTGTGCCAGGCATTAACAGACGACGCGGAAAGCATTCACCGCGAAGATCTGGCCGCCAACCAGGCCATGGGCGAATTCGGGGCCGAGCTGCTCCCTGATGGCGCCACGGTTTACACCCACTGCAATACCGGCGCCCTGGCCACCGGCGGGCATGGCACCGCCCTGGGCATCATTCGCAGCGCCTGGGCCCGTAAGCAACTCTCTGGTGTCTATGCCGGTGAAACCCGGCCCTGGTTGCAAGGCAGCCGCCTGACCAGCTGGGAGCTGCTCAATGACGGCATTCCAGTGACGCTGGTCGCCGACAGCTGCGCAGGCCAGCTTATGCAGCAAGGAAAAGTGCAGGCGGTTATCGTCGGTGCCGACCGGATCACCGCCAACGGTGATACCGCCAACAAGATCGGCACCTACAACCTGGCCGTACTGGCGCAGCACCATCAGATTCCCTTCATTGTTGCTGCCCCCGTTTCCACACTGGACTCTGCCCTGCCCGATGGCAGCCACATTGTGATTGAACAGCGCGATGGCAACGAAGTGCGTGCCATTCAAGGCAAGCCAGTGGCTCCGGACAACTGCCCGGTGTACAACCCCGCTTTCGATGTCACCCCGGCGGCGCTGATCACCGCCATCGTCACCGAACAGGGCGTCATCCATCACCCGAATACGGAAAAGCTCAAGGCCCACCTGGGCCAGGCAAAGGATCGCCGCCATGACTGATCGCCCCTACTCTACCAGCGCATTCCGTGACGCCGCCCGCGCCCTGGCGGCCACCGGGCAACGCATTTATGCCCATGGCTGGTCCCCGGCCACCAGCAGTAATTACTCCCAGCGCCTGAATGCGGACTTTGCCGCGGTGACCCAATCCGGCAAGGACAAGGGCCTGCTCCGTGAAACCGATATCATGGCCGTAGACATGGATGGCCAACCGGCTTCCGCCGGCAAACCCTCGGCCGAAACCCTGTTGCATACCCAGCTTTACCGCTTTGATGCCGACATCCAGGCGGTACTGCATACGCACAGCCACGCCACCACGGTGCTGACCATGCACTGGCCCGCCAACAGCATTACGCTGGAAGGCTATGAGCTACTCAAGGCCCTGGAAGGCATCACTACCCATGACAGCCGGCTGACCATTCCCGTCTTTGAGAACACCCAGGATATCGCCGCCCTTGCCGCCCAGGTGGACAAGGAAATGCGCGCCGGTCATATCAGCCATGCCTATCTGATTCGTGGTCATGGCCTGTACACCTGGGCGCAGGACTTGCCTGGCTGTTACCGTCAACTGGAAGCACTGGAAACCCTGCTGGCCATTGAGCTGGAGTGCCGTCGCCTGCGAGGATGCTGACGCGCCCGGCAAGACGATCTGACAGAACGCGCAAAAAGAGAACTGATAAAGAGGTGTCGCCATGCACAGCGAACTGAAAGTCTTTTCCGACCAGGCACCTGAGGTGCTGGAACAACATCACACCGACAAGGCGGCCATGGCGCGGGTGCTGGCCAGCGCCGGGGTACGCTACGAACAATGGCAAGCCAACCAGTCGCTGTCCGAAAGCCCCCAGCAGGATGAAGTGATTCAGGCCTACCAGGCGGATATTGACCGGCTGATCGCCGATGAAGGCTACCAGACCGTGGATGTGGTCAGCATGGTGCCGGACCACCCGGACAAAGCCGCCTTCCGGCAAAAGTTTCTGGAAGAACACCGGCACAGCGAAGACGAAGTGCGCTTTTTCGTGGAAGGCCGGGGGCTGTTCACCCTGCATATCAATGGCAAGGTCTACGAAGTGCTGTGCACCAAAGGTGACCTGATCAGCGTCCCCGCCAACACTCCGCACTGGTTCGATATGGGCCCGGCTCCCCGTTTTGTGGCCATTCGCCTGTTTAACAACCCGGACGGCTGGGTGGCCGACTTTACCGGCAGCGACATTGCCCAGCGCTTCAACCGGCTGGGCTGACGCAACCACCGCTATACAGCCAAATCCTTCGCGTGCAGGCACGCTCACACAGCAGGCTCGACATCCATGATAAACGCCATCATCACTGACATCGAAGGCACCACCAGTAGTATTGCGTTTGTGAAAGACGTGCTGTTCCCCTATGCCGCCAAGCAGTTCCCCGCCTTTCTCCATGCCCACTGGGACGATCCATCGGTACAGGAACAAATCCAGGCCGCCGAAGCCGAGACCGGCGAATCCCTGGGCACCCCGGCGCAAGCCAGCGCCCTGTTCCGCCGCTGGATAGAAGAAGACCGCAAAGCCACACCGTTGAAAGCCCTGCAAGGCATGATCTGGAAGGCGGGCTATGAAAACGGTGATTACACTGCCCACATGTACCCGGACACCGGCCCTGCCCTGAAAAAGTGGCATGACAGCGGGCTGCCCTTGTATGTGTACTCATCCGGGTCCATCGCCGCCCAAAAACTGTTCTTCGGGTACAGCGATGCCGGCGATCTCACCGGCTTGCTATCCGGTTATTTCGATACCACCACCGGGCCCAAACAGGCCGCAGACAGTTATCGGAAGATCCAGCAGGCTATTGGCCATCCCGCCAACACCCTGCTGTTTTTATCGGATATCGAAGCAGAGCTGGATGCCGCAGCTGAAGCAGGCTTACACACCTGCCTGCTGGACCGTGAACAGGCCGGGCTGGAAAGTCGCCACCCGGTGGTCAGTGATTTCAACCACATCAACTTCCCGGACTAGGGCCTGTTAACAGGCCCTAACATCAGGTCAACGGTTGCTGGCAACGCCACACCACAAACTTGGCGTTGCTGCCCAATACCGTCACCGATCCGAACCGGCGCGATAACACCTTGTGGTAGCCCAGATGCCGATTACCAATAACCCGTAATTCACCGTCCGGAGCCAGGGCCCGTGCCGCCTGATTAAACAATCGCCGGGCCACATGATCACCAACCACATGCCCGTCATGAAAAGGCGGATTCAACAGAATGCAGTCGAAATCACTCTCCAGCCCCACCAGACCATCGCCATGGTGAAAGCGGCACTGCCTATCGGGAAAGTAGTGCGACACATTGTCACGGGCGCTTTCCAGTGCCAGCCAGGATTCATCACAAAACGTCATCTCAGCGCCGGGGCTGGCCTGCAATGCAGCCAGGCCGATCACCCCGTTGCCACAGCCCAGATCCACCACACGGGAACCCGCCGGCAACGACTGCGGCAGATGATCCAGGAAGAACCGCGCACCAATATCCAGCTGCTGCTGGGCGAACACGCCGGCATGCACGGTTAATTGCCAGTCCCCTGCTTTCACCTTGCTGGGGAAATCGGTGTCAGCCAGAACCTGCCCCGGGGTCTGTGCACTGAACAAACGGGCTTTCTTCCACCCGTACTCGGCACGACCGTTACCCAGATAACGTTGCAGCAATGGCACCAGCTGCCGGGGCAAGTGTTTGTCCATGCCTGCCAACCACACGGGCACACCCTGTGGAAGATGCTGGCTCAGCCAGTGCAGCTGCCACTCCAGCAGCGCAACAGACTTGGGGACACGCATAATCACCTGGTCCGGGGCCTGCCCCGGCGGATCGAAGGGCCACAGAAACGGCATTACCAGTGTCAGGCCGTTATCCTCGGCATTGGCCAGAGTGGCGGCCTGGGCCATAAAGGAATCGCCACTGCTTTGCACCGCTGCACACCCCGCCGGGGCTGCTTGCTGTAACGCCAATGCCAACGCGCCCTGCTGATCATTCAGCACCAGGGTCCTTGCGCCAGCCTTTGCGGCTTCATCTGTTTCCGATGTAGGCAGGCCGCGTTCTGCCAAGGTGTTGAGCAGGTACAGGTCGGCATTGTCCCAGGCTTGTAAGGTCTCATTGCGCCGGCGTGGCCAGCGCTGCAATGCAAGCTGACCCCAGGGGTGAAGGAAAGGTGTCATTCAGGTCCTGTCATCGAGAAATACATGGGTGAAATACCTGCGGGCGCGCATTTTGCCCGCTGATTGCCGGATTGGCCAGAAACTGCGCAACCACGCGTGCCCGCCGCATTTAGGTATGGCATTTTCTGAATTGGCTGCTAGAATGCGCAGCCATCGGAGTATAGCTCAGCTTGGTAGAGTACTACGTTCGGGACGTAGGGGTCGCAGGTTCGAATCCTGCTACTCCGACCAGATCAGCCCCTCAATTCAGGGGGCAGCAAAAAGGCCGCGAAAGCGGCCTTTTTCGTTTGTGGTCCATTCAGGGCATGCAAGGCAAAGCCGGCAAAAGCCGCCCCCGCCCTGCTCATTAACCCGACATGTCAACCTTCAGCCAAACGCGGATTCAGCGTATAGCTAGCCGTCAGGCTGGCCTGCGCCAGTGAATGCGACTTGATCTGTTCAGCCAGCGCCGCGCCGCTCAGATCCTTTCCTTCTGGCAAGGTTTCCACATCCAGTGCATAAACCGTAAAGACATAACGGTGCACGGTGCTGTCATTCCACGGCGGACAAGGGCCATCGTAACCAAAGTACTGGCCTTCCATATCTGCATCGCCCGCAAACCAGCCAGTGTAATCATTGAGCCCATGGCGCTGTCCATCCGGTGCCGCCGGGCCGCGTTTGCCTTTCGGGGTGACGCTGTCGCAATGGCTGCCTTCACGGATTTCACTCTGGTCCGCAGGAATGTTGAACAAGGTCCAGTGATAAAAATCGACCCGCGGCAGGCTGGCCGGCACTTCCCGGTCTTCCTGGTTCACATCATCGGCCGCACTGGGCGCATCCGGATCCAGACACACCACGGCGAAGGAGCGGGTTCCCTCCGGGGCCCCCTTCCAGGCCAGATGCGGGTTGGTGTTGCTCGACAGGGATACGTGGGTGTCCGGGTCGATCACCGCAAAGGCAAACTTTTCCGGAATCGGTGCCTGATCGGTGAGGCTGTTGCTAAGTAACTGCATCGGTAAGCTCTCCTTGTTGCACTGCATGTATACTCTATCAGGCATGCGGGTGATAACGGGGAATTCAAGTTACTGGATACCGAACGCATAGCCCCCAAGTCCAAGCCATCAACCGGCTAATCACCTGCCAGCAGGGGAAACCGGGCCAGTGGCTCATAACTCGGAAACGGCTCGCCCAGCTCACTGCGGTAGAGCATCAACGTATTCACAGGTAACACCCAGTCGCCAATGGCCTTGAAAGGCGTTTGCGTAGCCCCCGGTTTGGCCAGCGTAATATGGGGGCGAAACGGCCGTTCCTCCGGCGAGAAACCATACGCCTGAAGACACAGGCAAAGGTCATGGTGCAGCTGCTTGAGTGCCAGACAGGCCGCACCGGTCAATGCCATAAAAGGGCCTTGCTCCCGGGGGAAGGGCTCACAGCGGTTGAGCAACTGCTGAAACGGTGGGCTCTCGCCAGCAAGCTCTGTCAGCGGGTCATGTAGCTGGCTCAAGGACGCTTCAGACTGTTCACCCAGGAACGCCAGCGTCAGGTGAAGGTTGGCCATGGGGGTAGCGCGCCCCATGCTGTGGGACAATGTCACACACTGGTCTGCCAGTGTGCCGGTAACCGGAATCCCGATAAAACAGCGCATGCCTGCTTTCATCCTCCCTCTCGTATGGCGTAGCGTCCCGGCAGGGACAGCGGTAGAATGCCGCCCCGATTGACCGAAAGCCTGAACGTATTCGGGCCGAGTTTCGCGCTAAAGGCTAGCAGGTCGCGATCATGCCGGCGAACACGGTCTACGGTTCTAGCTGTCTGGCCGCTTTTTTGTTGCCCCTTCACACCTTCACCCCGGACGCCCCCAATGAAAGATCAACCCTTGAAGGGTGCCTTGCTGCTGATACTCGGTGAAGGCCTGCTGGCGGTGATGGCTGCCATGATCAAGCACCTGTCTGATCACCTCGACACCGAGGTCATCGTGTTTGCACGCAACCTGTTCGGGCTGATGTTCCTGCTGCCGATCATTGCCACCCGCGGTGGTTTTGGTCAGCTACGAACCCGTTTTGTGCATCTGCACCTGATTCGGGCTTTCACCGGCGTCAGCGCCATGTTTTGTTTCTTTTACGCCATTGGTCATATTGCCCTGGCAGAGGCGGTACTGGTTAAAATGACGGTGCCGTTCTTCCTGCCGGTCATCGCCTGGCTATGGCTCAGTGAACGGATCGGGCTGCACACCTGGCTGGCCATCATTGCCGGCTTTATTGGCGTTGCCATCATTATGCGCGCCGGGCAGGGTCACATTGACCCGGTCATGTGGGTAGCCCTGGCCGGCGCGGCCATCATGAGCATTGCCAAAGTCAGCATCCGGCGCATGGCGGTTTCCGAACCTGCCCAGCGTGTGGTGTTCTATTTTGCGCTCTTTGCCACGCTGTTTTCATCTCTCCCTTTGCTGTGGGCCACCAGCCTGCCTGCGGGTACCGATTACCTCTGGCTTCTCGCCATCGGCCTGGTGGCCACAGGCGGACAATATGCCATGACCACCGCCTACCAGATTGCCCGGCCCGGCCAGGTCGGTGTCTATAATTACTCCTCCGTGATCTGGGCTGCACTGCTTGGCTGGATGTTCTGGGGAGAAACCCTGGTGCTAACGACCGTTCTCGGCACCCTGCTGATCGTGGCCGCCGGCATCTGGAATCTCAAGTCCCGTTAGGAAACCGTTCAGATCCGAAAAATGGCCCGTTCAGAAGGCTATTTTCGCTGCATATCCCCTATGCTTGGCCCAGCTTGGGCAAGGCAATCACCTTTTCGCTTCCCGCACGGGGAAACGAGAAGCGCCTTGGAGGTTACGCCATACAACGGAGAGTTCGGCATGCAACCGAAACACCTGTTTCTTTTTATTCTGTGTATTGTCTTTTTGAATGGCTGCGAAGACGCGGCACGCTGGGCCTATGATAATGGCCTGAGCATGGAAAAAAGCCGCGCCGGTCTGGAAGACCGGACCCTGACAACGGCGGACGGCATCGAGTGGCACCTGCTTGTCAGTGAACAAAACAGTAAAGACATCCCCGACAAAGAAACCGTACTACTGATTCATGGGTTCAGCGCCGATTCCAGCAACTGGATTCGCTTTGCCAATGAACTCGAAGGCGATTTCGTTTTTGTGGTGCCAGACCTGCCAGGCCACGGGCAAACCACCCGCACACTGAATCTGGATTACACCATGGCAGCCCAGGCCTCCCGCCTGCTAACGCTGATGGATACGCTCGACATCCAGCAATTTCATGTGGCGGGCAACTCCATGGGCGGCGCCATTTCCCTGGCCATTGCGCAACAGGCCCCGGAGCGTGTGCTTTCCATGGGCCTAGTGGACTCAGCCGGACTGACTCGCCAAACCAGGGAATTCAAAAATGTTCTCGCCAAGAGCGAAAGCAACCCGCTGATTCCACACAAGGCTGAACAATTCCAGAGCACCCTGAAGTGGGCCATGGAAGAACCACCCTACATGCCCGGATTTTTTGTCGACATCATGGGCCAGAAGAAAGCGGCAAACGCTGAGGTGGCTGAAAAAGTGTGGGGAGATCTGCTGGACGATCCGGGCATGGGGCTTGAAGGCAAGAATGTGCTGCCCACCATTCAAACACCGACCCTGGTACTCTGGGGCCGCGAGGACCGCCTGCTCGGCGTGGATAATGTGGATGCCTTTCTTGAGGAATTACCGCAATCCCGCGCGGTGATTCTTGATGGTATTGGCCACGTCCCCATGGCAGAAGCCCCCGGTAAAAGCGCCGATGCCTTCCGTGCTTTTTGGCGCGAAGCGCGCCCCTGAAACGGGCCTACACCCAAGACGGATCAAGCTCCGCCGGCTCGTTGCTCCGGCGGAGTCCAGTCAAACGGGACCTGATAACTCATCAGAAAGCCACCCAGCGTAATCAACACCCGGGAAATGCCAATATAGGAATCGGGAATGCTGATGCGCTCTTCCCGAAAGCGGCTCATCAATTCGCCCATTGCGCCTATTGGCCCCTGTTCACTGAGGCGATCGGTCAGTACATACAACGCCAGCTCCTTCAGGGTTTCCGGGCTGCCTCCCTTGAACCCGGCTTGCACGAAAAGCTCACCGATATCCACCGGCCCCTCAAAGCCCATCAACCCATAGAGCAGGCGGGAGTAACGCCGCACCTCATCCGCCGTGAGCACACCAATGGCGCCGTAATCCAGAATCACCACCTGTTCGTCATCATTCACCAGAAAGTTACCCGGGTGCGGGTCTGCCTGGTAAACGCCAAAGCGGGTGACCTGCTGAAGATAGCTGGTCAGCAACACGCCCAGCAGGTCCTGGGCTTTTTCCGGGTGAGTATCCAGGTAATTGCGCAGTCGCTGCCCGCCTTCCCAGCTGGTCACCAGCACCGATTCACCGCATAAGCCCTCGATGATATCCGGGATGCGGATGCGCTCGTGATGGGGCTGGCGGGAAAAACGCAACGTATTCGCGGCTTCGTTACGGAAATCCAGCTCCATGGCCGTCATGGTCAGTAGCTGCTCAATGGCCTGCTGCAGATCAAACTCACGGAAGGTGGGCGCCACCAGCGCCGCCACCGCCTGAAAGACTTTGGCATCCTGTTCAAAAACCCGTTTTACACCGGGTAACCGCACTTTGACGGCAACCTCACGGCCATCCTGGAGCTGTGCATGGTGTACCTGAGCGATGGACGCCACCGCCACCGGCGTTTCGTTGAACCAGGCAAACCGCTCACGCCAGTCCCTGCCCCAGGAACGTCGCAAGGCTTTCTCGATCAATGGAAAAGGAACAGGCTGGGCATCATTCTGCAGCTGCTGAAACGCTTCGATGTATTCCAGCGGCAGCACATCAGGTCGGCAGCTGAAAAATTGGGCAGCCTTGACCCAGAAAGCCCCATTGCGTCGGCACAACGCGACCAGAATCTTCGCGCCGCGACGATGGCAGGCAGCACGGTCCCCACTACGTAGCCCGGACGCGTATACCGCCCCAATTCTGGTCACCGCAGCAACAGCACGAATATACCGCGATCGCCCGGCAGCCAGACCCCCCAGGCCCACGATGCTTTTTCTGATCATTCTGTTTTTGTCACTTGTATCGCCATTCCTGCATTATGCCTGTGATTTCATACTTGAATCACAGGGGGCTTGACCGTACTGTTCCCAAACTTTGCCGCTGGTGAGCGATTATGTCAGGAACAGTTATACGTGCTGGAGAACCCCATACCATTCGCACTCGCGGCATTACCCTGCTGCGTTCCGGCCACAAGGAAGTACGGCGACTGAAACGGGCCAACCACACGCCATCGATCCACGGCAACAAGGTGTGGAATTCCAGTTACCTGATCATGGATCACCTGACCAAAAGGAAGCTGTCTGCTGATCAGCACCTGATGGATATCGGTTGCGGGTGGGGGCCACTGTCCATTTTCACCGCAAAACGCTTTGGCTGTCGGGTAACCGCAGTGGATGCCGACCCGGATGTGTACCCCTATCTGGATTTGCATGCCAGCATCAACAAGGTGGACGTGACGCCGCTGCAAGCCCGTTTCGAGAAGCTAACTCAGGCCAGACTGGCGGATGTGGATATCGTTGCAGGGGCCGACATCTGCTTCTGGGATGAGCTGACGCCAGTGCTGTATAACCTGATTCGTCGCAGCCTGCGCGCTGGCGTCAAACAGATCATCATTGCCGACCCGGGCCGTTCTCCGTTCTATGCACTGGCGGAAAAATGCGAAGCCGGCAAGCTGAACAGCCGCGTGGTCGAACGCCGAACCAAAACCCCGAAGGCCCTGTGCGCGGATCTGTTAATCATCGACAATTGAATTTTCCGGCCTCGCCACCATGTTCTTTCCACGGACCATGGAAGTGACAGGATTATGACCGACAACGATAGCGCCCATCAGCATAGCGACAAACGCCCCTCAGACAGTGCTGAGCAGCAGTCCGGCAGCCTCACTGTACCGGAGCACACCCCGCCACAGCGCATTTACCTGATTCCGGTCAAACACCGCCCCTTTATGCCGGGGCTGGTGCAACCGGTCATGCTGGAAAAAGAGCGCTGGCAACAAACCCTTGAGCGAGTCAGCCAGACCCCGCACCAGTCCCTGGGTCTGGTGTATGTGGGCGAAAAGAACCCGGACTCGGTGACCGCCGAGGATTTTCCCGAGTTCGGCTGTCTGGTAAAAGTCCATGCCCTCAACGAGGAAAACGACCAGTTTCAGCTGGTCGCCCAGGGCACAGCGCGCTTTCGCATCAACAGCTGGTTGAGCCGCAAACACCCCTTCATGGCTGATGTGAGTTACCCGGAACCGCGGGCGGAAGCCGATGAAACCATTCGTGCCTATGGCATGGCGATCATTAATACCATCAAGGAATTGCTGCCGCTCAACCCCCTGTACAACGAAGGGTTGCGCCACTACCTGCAGAATTTCTCGCCAAGCGAGCCTTCCCCGCTCACCGATTTTGCCGCCGCACTGACCAGTGCCAACGGCGTGGAGCTGCAAACCATTCTGGAAACCGTGCCGCTCAAGAAGCGCATGGAAAAAGTCCTCACTCTGGTAAAAAAGGAGCTTGAGGTTGCCCGGCTGCAAAGCGAAATTTCCGATGAGGTCAACGAGAAGGTCAGCCAGCACCAGCGCGAATTCTTTCTCCGCGAACAGCTGAAAATCATCCAGCGGGAACTGGGCCTGAGCAAGGACGACAAAACCGCCGAAGCGGACTCCTTCCGTGAACGCATGCAAGCCCTCGCCCCTCCCGAGCCGGTCCAAAAACGCTTCGACGATGAATTGCAGAAACTGTCCGTGCTGGAAACCGGCTCGCCAGAATACGGTGTGACCCGTAATTATCTCGACTGGCTGACCAGCGTGCCCTGGGGCCAGTACAGCGATGACAATCTGGACCTGGGCCATGCCCAAACAGTGCTCGGCGAACACCACAGCGGGCTGGATGATGTGAAAGATCGCATCATCGAGTTCCTCGCCGTGGGCGCCCTGCGCGGCGAAGTGAAGGGCTCCATCATTCTGCTGGTGGGCCCGCCCGGGGTGGGCAAAACCAGCATTGGCAAATCCATCGCCGATGCGCTGGATCGCCAGTTCTACCGCTTCAGTCTGGGCGGCATGCGTGACGAGGCGGAAATCAAGGGGCATCGCCGCACCTACATCGGCGCCATGCCCGGCAAACTGGTCCAGGCGCTGAAAGAAACCGGCACCAGCAATCCGGTGATCATGCTTGATGAAGTCGACAAACTGGGCCAATCGTTTCAGGGCGACCCGGCTTCCGCACTGCTGGAAGTACTCGACCCGGAGCAAAACCAGGATTTTCTCGATCACTATCTGGATGAACGCCTGGACCTGAGCCACGCCCTGTTCATCTGCACGGCCAACACCCTGGACAGCATTCCCGGCCCCCTGCTCGACCGCATGGAAGTGATTCGCTTGTCGGGTTATATCACCGAAGAAAAGGTCGCTATTGCCCGGCAACACCTCTGGCCCCGCTCCCTGGAACGGGCCGGCGTCAAGCCGGGCCAGCTGCGTATCAGCGACAGCGCCCTGCGTCACGTGGTGGAAGGCTATGCCCGTGAAGCCGGGGTACGGAACCTGGAAAAACAGCTCAACAAGATTATCCGCAAAGCCGCGGTCAAACTGTTGGCTGGCGAGAAGAAACTCAGCATTTCCGGCAAGAACCTGACTGATTTCCTCGGCCAGCCGTATTTCCAGACAGAGAAAACCCAGCGCGGCGTGGGCGTGGTTACCGGGCTTGCATGGACATCCATGGGCGGTGCCACCTTGTCCATTGAAGCCAATCAGGTGCACAGCAAGCAGCGGGGATTCAAGCTGACCGGGCAGCTGGGGGATGTGATGAAAGAATCCGCCGAGATCGCCTACAGTTATGTGGCGAGCAACCTGACGCAGTTTTCCCTGGATCAGGAACGGCTTGATGAGGCCTTCCTGCACCTGCATGTGCCTGAAGGGGCGACGCCCAAAGATGGCCCCAGTGCCGGCGTCACCATGGCCACCGCCCTGCTCTCGTTGCTGATGAAAAAGCGGGTGCCGCGCAAGGTTGCCATGACCGGGGAGCTGACCCTCACCGGACAAGTATTGGCGGTTGGCGGTATCCGCGAAAAAGTCATTGCGGCCCGCCGCGTGGGTATCAAGGAAGTGATTCTTCCAGAGGCCTGCCGCCGGGATTTTGATGAACTGCCCGACTACTTGAAACAGGGGCTCACCGTCCACTTTGCCGAGCAGTACAGCGATGTCTTCCATACCCTCTGGGACTGACAATGCGCCCTATTACATCGTTCCCCTGTGCCATGAGCGCGTGGGAACGGTGTACCGGGATGCGCATATTCTGCTGATCAACAAACCCGCGTACCTGTTAAGCGTTCCTGGCCGGGCGCCGGAGAACAAGGATTGCGCGGTCCGCCGCTTGCAAGCGCAGGATGCAGACATTCGGCTGGTACACCGTTTGGATCTGGATACCTCGGGGATCATGGTGTTTGCTCTCACTGCCCAGGCACAAAGCAGATTGAGCCGGCTATTCCAGCTTCGCACGGTGCAAAAACGCTATCAGGCCGTTGTGCATGGCCTCGTGGAACACGACAACGGCAGCATCGACCTGCCGTTGATTGCGGACTGGCCAAACCGCCCTTTGCAGAAGGTCTGCCACGAAACCGGCAAGAATGCCTTAACCCACTATCGCGTACTGGAGAGGGACCTTCCCGGCAACCGGACCCGGTTGCTGCTCAGTCCCGTCACCGGTCGCAGCCACCAGCTGCGCATTCACTGTCGCGAGCTTGGCCACCCGATCATCGGCTGCGACATGTATGCCCCCGCCGAAATCGAAGCCCTCAGCCCGCGCCTGCTGCTGCACGCCGAATGGCTCGCGTTCAACCACCCCGTCACTGGTCTGTGGCAGGAATTCACTTCCCCCTGCCCATTCTAGTTCAAGTCCACTCTTCGCCGTAATCGTGAAACAGCTCGTCACCGGCCTTGATTTTCTTCAGCGCCACCACCGTCAAATCATCGTAATAGGCAACATTGGCGCGCTTGTTATGATTGATGAAACGTAAATCGCACAACACCCGATAGCGCTCCTCGCCCTCATCATCCAGCCACAACACATAAGGGCCGCTACCCTTTGCAGGCTTAACCTTGCACTGACCCAATTCGGTATTGCGGGCGATATCCCGGCTGGCAAAAAGACCCCGGCCATGGACCTCACTGTTGCGGACTTCAACCAAATCATCGCGTAAATAGTGTTCAGACATGTTTGCGCTTTACCTTGGGAACCTCTGAATAACTCCTTGCGTACTCAGCGTGGCCTGAAGCGTGCAGCTGTTGAGTCTTGTCTTGACGGACAGGGTGGCTCCCTTTCCTAGAGGCAAGGCGCAGCAGATGTGCGCTTCAGGCCACGCCCTCCGGGTCTTCCAGGCTGGCCCGCACTCGTCGTTGCGTTTTTTCGATGGATGGACATACACCTTCAAAATCGCGCCTAGATTGCGAGCCAGCCTGAAAGACTGAGCATGCAAGGAGTTATTCAGAGGTTCCCTTGCAGTGATTACCATGGCATCTTGCCAGAAAACCGATAATGCTGTTAAGACGCCTTAACGGCCCAAGCAGACGTTTTACCGACCGCTTGTTGCAACCTTGCGACAACGCGTTCGAACGGGCATCACAGCCCAGCCTACAGGGACAATGTTGTGAACCTTTTGCACACAGGCAAAGATCTACTGCGCATGAATGAACTGGCGGCAATCCTGCTCAAATACGGGTTTGCAGACGTGATTCGGCGGCTGGGGCTTTCCACCCCGGTAGAGCATGCGGGGAAGCTGGTTCGCAGTAGCATGAAACCGGATATGTTGCGCATGGGCACAGCAGAACGCCTGCGCCATGCCATGGAGGAAATGGGCCCGACCTTCGTCAAGCTTGGTCAGGTGCTGGCAACCCGCGTGGACATGTTCCCCATGGACTGGATTGCCGAATTCGAGAAGCTGCAGGACCAGGCCCAGGCGGTACCATTCGAGTCGCTCAAGGCTGACATTGAGGCCTCGCTGGGAAAACCTGTCGACAGTCTCTTTGCCCGCATTGATCCGGAGCCGATCGGTGTAGCTTCCATCGGCCAGGTGCATAGCGCACTGACTCGCCGTGGTCAGAAAGTGGTGCTGAAAGTTCAGAAACCCGGCATCCGTGACAAAATTGATTCGGACCTGCGTTTACTCGACCAGCTGGCCAAACTGGCCGCCGACAATTCCGTTGAATTACGGCGCTACCGGCCTGTAGAACTGGTGCGCGAATTCAAGCGGTCGCTCACCCGGGAACTGGATTTCACCATTGAAGGGCGCAACGCGGACCGTATCCGTAAGAACCTTCGGCAGTTCAAGTGGCTGCAAATCCCCAAAGTATATTGGGACCTTTCATCTCCTACCGTGCAGGTGCAGCAGCATATCGAAGGCATTCCGGCAAAAGCCGTGGAGCGGCTCGATGACGCTGGGCTGGACCGGGAATTAATCGCACGCCGGGGTGCTCTGGCCGCCTGGAAAATGGCTTTGGAGGACGGCTTTTTCCATGCCGACCCGCATCCCGGCAACTTCATCATCATGCCGGGAAATCGCATTGCCATGCTGGATTTCGGCATGGTCGGCAAACTCAGCCACAGCCGCCGCGAGCAGATTCTGCAGATTACCCGTGCAGTGGTGCTGCGTGAGGCCGAGCAATGCGCTGGCGTCTTGTCCGGCTGGTCCGACGGGCAACCCATCAAGTTCGACCAGCTTGTCTCCGACGTGGAAGACGTGATTAGCCAGTACCACGGCGTGTCCATTTCCCAGCTGGATATCACCGCCCTGCTCAATGACATCACCGCGCTGGTACGCAATCACAACCTGGTCTTACCCAGCGATATTGCTCTGTTTATCAAGGCCATTATCACCCTGGAAGGCTTTGGCCGACTGCTGAACCCGCAATTCGACCTGATGAGTGAGGCCGAGCCACTACTCAAACGCATGATCCGCACACGCTATTCCCCGGTTCGCCTGGCAAAGAGCCTGAGCCTGCGAGCGCTCGATGTGGTCGACAAGGTCTATGCGCCGCCCCCGGTACCGGGCCAGGCCGCCCCCGGTGAGGCAGGCATTGATCCCCGTCATCTGGAGCGGCTGATCACACGGATTGAACGCGGCCAGTACAGGCAGGTCCAAACCCTGCTGGTAACCGGTGGATTACTGGCTGGCGCCATCATGTTGAGCGGCCGGGTGCCCCCTGCCCCTTGGGGAATCTCGGTGTTTGGCTTTATTATCTTTTTCTCAAGTGCCGGCTGGGCTGGCTGGCTAATGTTCGTGTCCCGACGTTTCCTGCGGGAATGGGAGTAAAATAGACAATGACGTTGCGTAAATTTCTCACCCTTGGCGTGCTTGCTGGCAGCCTCGCCGCCTGTGCCACCTCTCCACTGGGTCGCCAGCAGTTTCTGTTGCTGCCCGCGGACCAGATGGATGAAATGGGTGTCACCGCCTATTCCCAGATGAAAGATGAAAAACCGCTGAGCAGTAGCCAGCAACAGACGGCTTATGTCCGCTGTGTGACCACGGCGATCACCGCCACCCTGGATGGCTCCCAGCAATGGGAGGTCAACCTCTTCCAGGACGACAGCGCCAATGCCTTTGCTCTTCCCGGCGGCAAGATCGGAGTCAATACCGGCTTGCTGAAAGTGGCCAATAACCAGAGTCAGCTCGCCACAGTGATTGGCCATGAAATCGGCCATGTGCAGGCGCAACACTCCAACGAGCGCATGTCTCTTCAATACGCCACCCAGAGCGGCATGCAGGTGCTTGGCGCGCTTGCCGGGGAAGACAGCGCCACCAAACAAGGCGTATTGGCCGCACTTGGGGTTGGCGCCGAATATGGGCTGGCACTGCCTTTCAGCCGCAAACATGAAGCCGAGGCCGATATCATAGGGCTGCAACTGATGGCACAGGCCGGCTTTGATCCGCGTCAGAGTGTATCTCTGTGGCAGAACATGAACGCGGCCAACGGTAACGAGCCGCCTGAATTCATGTCCACTCACCCGTCCAACAGCACCCGCATCAATGGGCTACAAGCACGCATCCCGGAGGTTATGCCGCTGTATAACCAGGCGAAAGCGGCGGGTCGAACTCCGCAGTGTGGCTAAGGAATAGCGACATGCTTCAAGCGACACGCTGCGACACGAAGCCGGCTTCTGTTGGCAGGAGAAGCTGAGCCTCGCGCCTGGAGTCTTGAAACAAAAAAACCGCGCCTTTCGGGCGCGGTTTTTTTACATCGTAACGAGTAGCCGTTAGCTGTAATACGCGTTGTCGGTCACCGAGTGGTCCGTCTTGTCCCGCACACCGGCCAGCTCTGGAATCCGCTCCTGCAGGGTTTTCTCTACCCCGTCGCGCAACGTCACATCCACCACAGAACAGCCCTGGCAGCCGCCGCCAAATTCCAGCACAGCCACATTGTCCTCGGTCAGCTCCAGCAGCTGTACGCTGCCCCCGTGGGCCGCCAGGTTCGGGTTGATCTCCGCATACAGCACGTAGTTGATCTTTTCTTCGATGGAAGCGTCTTCACTGATATCCGGTACGCGGGACTTGGGAGCACGGAAAGTCAGCTGGCCACCCATGCTGTCTTTCTTGTAGTCGATAACCGCGTCTTCAAGGTAGCGGACGCTCTTACCCTCGATCCAGGCGTGGAATCCTTCATAGTCATAGCGAACATCACTTTCTTCCTGTTCGCCCTCCGGGCAATAGGCCATACAGCATTCCGCGTGCGGGGTGCCTGGGCGCTCGACAAAGATACGCACACCAATCTCGGCCTGATCCTGCTTGCTCAGCAAGTCACGCAAGTAATCCTGGGCGGTTTCGGTAATGTCGATCAACTGCTCTGCCATCATGATTCCTGGTCGGTATGAATGAACCCATACGCAATAAACAGCGTAAGAGGTAAAAGCGGCGATCTACGCCTGCCTCATTTCCTGACTATTTTAGTCAGGTACTCACCAGTTGCAATGGCGACACCACATACTCAATTCAAGTCTGCCAGCATGATGCTGTCGCCAGGCGGCTCGCAGGGGTACAATATGCCACCCGGTGACGCGTGTTTGTTGCACGCGGCCGGCATCCAACGTTTAGCCTTCAGCCAAAACACAGGATTACCCATGTCAGACCAACACCCCTCACAGGATCAGGCTCACGAGCCCGATGACGGCAAGCCCACTCTCTGGCAGACGATTCACAGCATTCTGGCCGGCCTTCTAGGCGTGCAAAGCAGCAAAAACCGGGAACGGGACTTTACCAAGGGCGATGCGGGCAACTTTATCGGCGTGTATGTGGTGCTGGTATTGGCCCTGGTGATCGGCATGGTGGTGACCGTGAATCTGGTGCTGGATGCCGCAGCTAAATAGCCCTACGTAATAGAGATATGCCAAGATATTTCTTTTCACTATAAGGGCGCTTTGCTAGAGTGCCGCTCTGCTCCCTCCGGGAGCGACGCTTACCTATTGAATTTTAAGCATTTAAGGACGGTGATACAGTCCCATGTACGTCTATCAGGAATACGATCAGCGGTTGCTGGAAGAGCGGGTGGCGCAGTATCGCGACCAGACCCGCCGTTTTCTCGCCAATGAGCTCAGCGAAGACGAGTTTCTGGCGCTTCGCCTGCAGAACGGCCTCTACATTCAGCGTTATGCGCCCATGCTGCGTATTTCCGTTCCTTATGGCCTGTTGGCAAGTCGCCAACTGCGTCGTCTGGCTCACATCGTGCGGACCTACGACAAGGGTTTCTGCCATGTCAGCACCCGCCAGAACATTCAGCTGAACTGGCCTTGCGTTGAGGAAGTACCAGACATTCTGGCGGAGCTGGCCGACGTACAAATGCATGCCATTCAAACCAGTGGCAACTGCATCCGTAATATCACCACCGACGAATTCGCAGGCGTTAATCCCAAAGAGATTGAAGACCCGCGCCCCTGGTGCGAGATCATCCGCCAGTGGTCCACCTTCAATCCGGAATTCGCCTATCTGCCGCGTAAATTCAAGATTGCCGTTAACGCTGTACCCGACGCCGATCCGGCCTTGATCGGCGTCCACGATATCGGTGTGCAACTGGTCCACGGTGCCAACGGCGAAACCGGCTTCCAGGTATGGGCTGGCGGCGGCCTGGGCCGCACCCCCATGACCGGTGCCATAATCGGTGAGTTTGTACCGTGGCAGGACCTGCTGGCTTACCTTGAGTCTATTTTGCGGGTTTACAACAAGTACGGTAACCGCGACAACAAGTACAAGGCACGCATCAAGATTTTGGTGAAGGCCTTGGGCGCGGAGAAATACCGCGAACTGGTGGAACAGGAATTCGCCGAGCTGAAAGGCGGCGAGATGACGCTGACCGCGGAAGAAGTGGCGCGCATCCAGGGCTGCTTCACCGACCCGGATTACCAAAGCGTCGATACGGCCGCGCTGGATGCCAAGTTGTCCGAAGACAAAGCCTTTAGCCGCTGGTTCCACACCAATACCCGTGCCCACAAGCAGGCCGGTTATCGTGCCGTTACCCTGACACTCAAGCGTACCGGCCGCGTCCCTGGTGATATCAGTGACGAACAGCTGGAAGCGGTGGCCGATCTGGCTGACAAATACAGCTTTGGCGAGCTTCGCAACAGCCACCAACAGAACATGGTGCTGTCCGACGTGGCTGCCAACGACTTGTATGATCTCTGGAAAGCGCTGGATGCACTGGGCTTTGCAACACCGAACCTGGGCCTGCTCACCGACATCGTGGCCTGCCCCGGCGGCGACCTGTGCGCGCTGGCAAACGCCAAATCTATCCCTATTGCCGAATCCATTCAGCGACGCTTCGACGATATGGACTATGTCCACGATCTGGGCCCGTTGGACCTGAATATTTCCGGTTGCATGAATGCCTGTGGTCACCACCATATTGGCCACATCGGCATCCTCGGCGTGGACAAGAAAGGCAAGGAATTCTACCAGGTCACTCTGGGCGGCCGTGGCGACAAGCTGTCCCGTGTGGGCGAGAAAATGGGCCCGTCTTTCGAGTCCGAAGAAATCACCGATGTGGTAGAAAAAATCATCAAGTTCTATGTGGAAAAACGCCTCGAAAACGAGCCGTTTATCGACACCTACGAGCGTATTGGCATGGACCCGTTCAAGGAGCGCATCTATGGGTAAGGTAATCATTGATGGCGCCATCGTGGACAACCAGTGGCAACGCCTTGAGGGTGAGGCGCTGGAAGCTGAGCTGCCTTCCGGCAAGATCATTGTGCCGCTGGCCTACTGGCAGGCACACCGTGATGCCCTGCTCAACCGTGGCGATGTGGCCGTATGGCTGGCACCGGGTGAAGAACCGAAAGACCTAGACGACGACCTGGGCGCCCTGCCCCTGATCGCCATCCATTTTCCGGCATTCAAGGACGGCCGCGGCTATTCCTACGCTCGGGAGCTCCGTACCCGTTACGGCTTTAAAGGTGAAGTGCGGGCCACCGGTGACGTACTCCGTGACCAGCTTTTCTACATGACCCGTTGCGGCTTCAACGCGTTTGAAGTGCGTGAAGACCGCAGCATCGAAGAAGCACTTGAAGGCCTGAACGACTTCAGCGTGACCTACCAGGGTGACGTGAACGAACCGCGCCCTCTCTATCGGCGCGGCTAGTTTTCAAACAGTCTTCGCTCCGGGGAACGCCGCTGTCGCATTAAAGCCAGCGGCGTTTTCGCATCCATAGCAGTACACCCACACTGACTACACCAATCCCCGCCATAAACCACCAGAACCCCGCAGGATCTTCAACGCCTGGCAGCCCCCCCACATTGATCCCGAACAGGCCGGTAAGAAAACCCAAAGGGAGAAACAACGCCGAGATCATCGCCAGTAGATACATGCGGTCGTTGATAGCTTCGTTTTGTACCGAGAAAACCTCCTCCTGCAACAAGGTGGCATGCTCGCGGGCCGCATCCAGATCTTCCAGCAGACGCTGCAAGCGATCCCCGGCTTCACGAAGTAACAAGGCATCGCCACCGGTGAACATGGATTCGTTCTGCAATCGGGCCAACGCTTCACGCTGCGGCGCAAAAAAACGTCGCAACGTAATAGAGCGACGACGAATCTGGCTGAGGCGTGGAGTTAGACTAATGGTCGGTGTCTCCTCGATAGACAACGCACAGTCCTCCACCTCGGATTCCAGATTTTCGATCACGTCTTCCATTCGCCAGATCAACTGATCCACAAGCCGTGCAACCAGACCCGGAATGCCGACAGCGCCCTCACCAGCATCAAGCTCTTCTTGCACCGTCACCAGCGACAGCAATGTCCGTTTCTGGGTGCTGATCATGCCCTGGGGTCCGACCCACAAACGCAGGGCAATCATGTCTTCAGGTCGCGCTCCAGGGTGAAGGTTCACCCCGCGTAGATACACCAGCAGACCACCCGCCACCTCCGTGGCACGAGGCCGCGTTTCCATGGCCGTGAGCGCCGAAATCACCCCCGGCGGAATGGACTGTCGCTCAAGCCACTGCTGACTTTGCGGCTGGGTATAATCCAGGTGAACCCAGTACGGCGCGGTTTCGGTCAACGGCGCCCGCGCATCAAACGCGCTAGCCCCACCCTGTCCATTCAGGGTCAGGGCTATTTTTAACCAGTGAGACTCGTTCATAAGCGTCCTTTACACTCAAAACTGCATCACATGTTGCTACGCTAGACAGCATGCGTTAGCTGACAAAACTGCACAAATAAAAAAGCGCGGATAAACCGCGCTTTTTACGTTCTGTCAGCCCAGTCTGAGCGGGTTGCTATTGCGACGGCAGTTTCACTACAACCCGGCCGCGAACGCCACCAGCAAGAATACGATCAACCCAATCACTTACACCGGCAAGGTCCGTTTCCGCGGCTTCCAGGAGCGCAGCATCTTTCGGCATCCATTCATCAGCCAACAGTTGCCACATTTGCTGTTTGATCTCACAGGGCAATTCAACACTGTCCACCCCCAGCAAGTTAACGCCGCGCAGAATGAACGGGAAAACTGTCATTTCCAGTTTGGGGGAGCCTGCCAGCCCGCAGCATGTCGCACTGCCACCGTACTTGAGGCCCTTGAGGGCAGCGGCAAGCATCTCACCACCGACGCAATCCACCGCACCAGCCCATTGCTCTTTAGCCATCGGCTTGACCGCGCTTTCCAGAAACGCCTCACGGTCAATAATGCGCGCGGCGCCAAGCGCTGCCAGCCATTCACTGGCATCCGCTTTACCGCTGACGGCGACCACCTCAAACCCCAGCTTGGCCAGAATCGCCACGCAGACACTGCCCACGCCGCCAGTAGCGCCGGTCACCAGTACCGGGCCCTGATCCGGGTTAACACCCGTGTCGAGCAGCGACTCCACACTCAGTGCCGCGGTCAAGCCCGCGGTGCCCAAGAGCATGGCATCACGAGGCGCCAGGCCATCCGGCAGTGGCACCAGCCATTCCGCAGGCACGCGGATATATTCCGCATAGCCACCATCGGTGTTCATGCCCAGATCATAGCCGGTGCAAATCACTGCATCGCCCACGCTGAACGGGCCATCACTGGCCTCTTCAACCACACCCACGGCATCGATACCCGGCGTGTGGGGAAACTTGCGGGTGACGCCCTTGTTGCCGGTGGCCGACAGCGCGTCCTTGTAGTTCAGGGATGACCACTGAACTCGTACCAATACACCGCCTTCGCCCAGTTCACTCAGTTCGCGCTCTACCAGCGAGTTGGTATAGCCGGTATCGGTTTCGCGGGTTTGTAATGCCTGAAAACTCATGGGCCACTCCTCTGCGGTGCTCGGTAAAAATAAAATTAATGGATCTGACGCTGGCTACCACGGTGCCAGAATTTTTCCAGCACCCGATGTAACGTTGCTTCCAGCGAGAAACCCAGCCTCTCGCCCAGCTTGCGCTTGGCTTCCCATTCGACCTGGTAGAGGGTCTGGCTGTCTTTGCGAAGTTGCAGCAGCTCATCGCTGGTCATGATGTCATCGACCAGCCCCAGATCCTTTGCCTGACTACCGAACCAGTGCTCACCGGTGGCAACCTTGTCCAGGTCGAGCCCACGGCGGTTATCGCGCACAAAGCTTTTAAACAACTGATGGGTATCTTCCAACTCTTCCTGGAACTTGGCCCGGCCTTTCTCTGTATTCTCACCCAGCATGGTCATGGTGCGCTTGTACTCACCGGCAGTCATCAGCTCCACATCAATATCATTCTTCTTGAGCAGACGGTGGAAGTTCGGAATCTGCGCGACCACACCAATGGAGCCAATAATCGCAAAAGGCGCGGCGACAATACGATCAGCAATGCACGCCATCATGTAACCACCACTGGCGGCCACCTGATCCACCGCAATGGTCAGCTTGATGCCCTGATTACGGATACGGCGCAGTTGTGAGGACGCCAGCCCATAGCTGTGTACCAGCCCTCCTGGGCTTTCCAGGCGAACCAGCACTTCGTCATCCTGGCTGGCGACCTGCAAAATGGCGGTAATTTCACGGCGAAGGTGATCCACGCCACTGGCCTGAACGTCGCCGTTGAAATCAAGCACAAACAGGCGCGGCAGGGTCTTGTCTTCGGTACCGGCTTTCTTTTTCTGCTTGGCTTCCAGCTTTTCCTGTTTGCGTTTGGCTTTGTCAGCCTTCTTGCGCTGAGCCTCGGGAATGATTTCCGCTTCCAGGGACTCCTTAAGATCATCGAACTCATCATTGAGATGGCGGACTTTCAACTCGCCATCCTGATCGCCCTTGCCCCGGTTACGCGACGCTGCCGCCGCAATGCCGCCCAAAATAAACAAAATCGCCACTACCAGGGTGGCGACTTTGGCCAGAAACATGCCGTATTCCATTAAAAACGCGATCACTGTTTATCTACTCTCCAGGGGATCCGGCGCGCGGCGCCAGTCAATTCAGGGAACTCAAACTCCCGCTGATTCTACATAAGCCAGAGCCATTGGGGTAATCAAGGGAGGACAAAGATCGGGCAACGCAGCGCGTGCCAGGACAGGAAACACGCCAGCGAGCATCCCCGCTGGCGGTATGGAGGATCAGTCCCAACCAGAAATGGCTTGCTGGGCACTGCCGTTCATGGGACGGGCCACCAGGCCGGTGGGCCCCACGTTGACTTGAAACAAGGCGCCATCCGCCATGGGCAGGTAAGCGGCGCTACCGTAGCGGGCATCAATAATCAGGCTCCAGCCTTCCTTTGCCAACAGCCACACATCCAGGCCGACCGGGTCGCGGTGCAGGCTGTAGACAGTGCGGTCGCGGGAGCGCTCATCTTCCAGCGCATAATAGCGGCCCTGGATCCGATCCAGCTGATAGCCCGGCTTCAAACCGAGCAAACTGAACGGCATCTTCCACTTGATGACCCGTGCATCCAGTTGCCACTGATCCCCCTTCAGTCGAAAGTCCTCAGCACTCCCGTCCGTACGGGTGACCGTGGCAATAAAGGACTGCTCACCGGATTCACGGAAACTGACCGTAGCCACCGAGACCTCCTGGGCGTATTCCTTGTAGCCGTAAAGATTCAGCGCAAAAACGCTCATGTAGCCAGCCAGCAACAGTAACAGCAGCCCTGCGGTGCCTTTCAGCCACTGCAGCACCCACTTCTGGCGCAGCAATATCCAGGCGCCCAACAAGACGAACAGGAGACTGAAAGCGATAAGCACCAAAGGTGCCAAGGTGTAATTCATGCTCAAATCCTTCTAGAAACGCGCGATCCATTGATCTATCAGCGAACGGGCAATACTGCCCGGCGGCGGCACCATGGGAAGATCCTGATAATGGAACCAGGCGGCATCAACGATTTCATCGTCATCAATGCGAATCTCTCCGCCCGCATATTCCGCCATGAACCCCAGCATCAGGGAATGGGGAAACGGCCACGACTGACTGTTCAGGTACTCCAGGTTCTTTACCGAAATACCACTTTCTTCCATGACCTCCCGCGCCAGCGCCTGCTCTGCGGTTTCACCCGCTTCCATAAACCCGGCAAGGCAGGAATAAAACCCCTCGGGAAAACGGGCAGACCGTCCCAGCAGCGCATGTTCACCCTTGGTGACCAGGGTAATGATGCAGGGAGTGATTCGTGGGTACTGGAAATAACCGCAACCGGCGCAGGTCATCGCCAGGTCACGGGGATGCGGCTCCGTGGGAGAGCCGCAACGACTACAAAAACGGTGATTCTGGCGCCAGCTCAAAAACTGCAGGGCCCGGCTGGCCATGGAAAATTCGGCATCACTGAGCGTGGCCCCGATCAGGCGACGCAGTGGCACACGTTGTAGCTGACCATCATCGAATTCATGACGGGAGAGTTCGCAGACATAGCAGGGCTGACCGGAGAGAAAACCCAGAAAATGGTAATCCGGGTGTTGGCGAAGCCACTTGGCAGGCAGTTCCGGGAACTGCCAGTCCGCCTGGGTAGAAATGAGCACATCCTGATCATGGATGACATAGCAGCGGGCGCTATCCGCGTCCTGGGGTTCCGGGCTGGAAAGATCAATCATGGCTGTCTCATGCGACGTTGTTCATGCGGCGTAGACTCAGGCGACTTTTGACACCGGAAAGCCTAATGCATTCATGCTTTCCTCAGCCACCTCCAGCACGCCATCACCAATGGGTTTCTGCTCTTCCATGCTTTCCAGGTAGTAATCCACCCCCGTCAGCGCGTCGGCCAGGGTTTCCATGTTTTCCCGGGTCGGCACCTGATCACCGCTTAGCAGCCGGTTGCTGATGTATTTATGGCATGCCTCGGTAACGGCCTTGGCACGATCCAGCTCCAGGAACATCAGGCCACCCGCAATCGAGGCAAACGTGCCGGGCAGGTTGGACAGATGCATGGCATCCCAGTTGTTATCCATGAACGAGGAGATGGAGCGCTTGGCCAATGCCAGGCCGGCGCGGCACTCGCCCACCACCGTCATGCGAGCGTCATCCAGTTGATACAGGGAAATATTCGTGTTGTTGGCAGTGCGGTGGACATCATCTTCCGGGCTGATGCTACGCTCCAGGCCCGCCACCACGTTTTCCACGATCAGAAGGTCATCGACCAGCCCATGAAAAGCCTCACCTTCCACGTTCTGATCTGGTGCCCATTTCGACACTTCCCGGGCGCGCTGTTTGATCGCCCGGGATTCATCATCCTTGTTGATCATGTCCAGGGTACTGCCCAGGCGATTCAGGCTGGCAGCAACCGACTGGTAATTGGTGTCTGCAACGCCCTGGGAAGCCAAATCCAGGCTTTCCTTCAAATCCGCAATCTCATCGCGCATGGCCGTGGCCACAGAACGAATCACCGAACCACTGGCACCGGTCATCAATGCCAACTCGCGCTGCAGTACGGTGTCGCTAACCTCGGCTTTTAGACCGAAAGCCTGCTTCACATCGCCAATGGTGCCGCTATCTTCAGCGGATAGCGAAACGATAAACAGGCTTTCCTTGATCAACAGCAGAGGAGCCTCTTCCGTCACCGCCTGGTCACCATCGTAGACCAGTTTTTTGAGCTGGCGATCGTATTGGGACAGCAGGGCCTTGCGAGCCGGCGTAATTGCCATCTGGTCGCAGTACATGGCTGTCAGCACGGCCTGGGCCACCCACAGAAAACGGCTCAAACCGCACTGGCCTGCCGCACGGTCCAGGCGCACCAGCGCCCGGGCCATCAACTTGAGACTAGTGGCATTGCCTTGTCCACGCAGAACTCCCAGCAATCCAACCTGGTACATATGCCGCAGGCGACGGGACAGGTCTGACAGTTCGCTAACCGATAGCTCTCGCTGGGGTGCTTCAGGCGCACGCTGACGGGACAGGTCTGCACTAAAGAAATGGCTCTCCTGAATCAGGCCTTTTCCACCGGAGCGCCGCAGTTCATTAATCCCGCCAATCAGCAAGGCAGGAAGTGTGCGGTTTTTCAGCTGCACATAGTCAAAATAGCGGGCCAGCAGGACAATCGCATTACTCAACGCCTGAATGCGGGCCTCAGACACTTTTTCCTGTAGCTCCCGAGCGGCCAGCGCCATTTCTTCACTCATTAAAGCTGCTGCAGGCAGCTCAACCACCTGGCAGATACCGCGGAGTTGCTGAAAGGCTTGCGCGCAATGCTGCAACTCATCCTGGCGGCTATGATCGTCCGAAAACGCTTCAAGCTGGTTTTCAGCTTCCGTCAGGGTGGTATCTATCGCTTCCTTGAGAAAAGTCAGGGAGGTGGTGTTTGTTATGGCAACCATGGACTCTCCGCAAGCACCAAACTGTTATTATCATCGGGTTCGTTCGTTAGGCGTGCAAACCCCCGGATACACCCGCAATCGTCAAAACAGGATTGTAAAACAAGGCGCATCAACTTTTGCACGTCATCAAAGACTGCGTCAACTTTCATTTGTAAGCAACTGATTTATTGATGATTTGTTAACCTGCCCACACTCCTCCCCGTGGCCAGAGACGGTTGCGCGTTACGTGCGCCAACCGGCTACGTCAATCCCTCCATTGATCCAGGGCAAATTGCCACCCCTTTGCACTGTACTGGGGCAAGCCAAGTCCTTATCATTGCCGCGCCCGAGTTTGGCGTGCTTCATGCGACCTGGGCGCCCTTTCCCATTTGCCGTTCAGCAGGAACTCGTCATGTCAGCCACGCTAGGCCGCGCCTTTGTTCAGAACTTCCTGGGGCAGGCCCCCGCCTGGTACAAATACACCATCGTTGCCTTCCTGCTGATCAACCCCCTGGTGGCCCTGGCCCTGGGCCCGGTGACGGCGGGCTGGCTGCTGCTGGCCGAGTTCATTTTCACCCTGGCCATGGCGCTCAAGTGCTACCCCCTGCAACCCGGTGGCCTGCTGGCCATTGAAGCGGTCATGATCGGCCTCACCTCCGCCGATACCGTGCTGCACAAGGTGGTGGGCAATATCGAGGTGATGTTACTGCTGATCTTCATGGTTGCCGGGATTTTCTTCCTCAAAGACCTGCTGCTATTCATGTTCACCCGCCTGCTGCTGGGCGTGAAATCCAAAGTGACTCTGAGTCTGCTGTTCTGCGCGGCCGCCGCCCTGCTCTCCGCCTTTCTTGACGCGCTGACGGTTACCGCCGTGGTGATTGCCGTGTGCACCGGCTTTTATGGCATTTACCACAAGGTAGCCTCCGGCAAGACGTTCCAGCAGAAACACGACCATGGCGACGACACCGCCGTGGAAGAGCTGCACCGCGAAGACCTGCGTCGTTTCCGTTCATTTCTGCGCAGCCTGCTGATGCACGCGGCGGTGGGTACCGCACTGGGCGGCGTTTGCACCCTGGTAGGCGAACCCCAAAACCTGTTGATTGCCAACAAGGCGGGCTGGGAATTCGGCGAATTCTTCCTGCGCATGGCCCCGATTACCCTGCCGGTGCTGGCAATGGGTCTACTGACCTGCATCTTTCTGGAAATCAGCGGCAGCTTTGGTTACGGCGAAGACATTCCCGAGAAAGTGCGTGGAATCATGCGTCAGTACGCCCTGGAACAGGACCGTAAACGCACCCCGCAAAACCGGGCGGCACTGGTGATTCAAGCCATCACAGCCGTGTGGCTGGTGATCGGCCTGGCCACCCACGCCGCTTCTGTGGGTCTGGTAGGGCTCACCGTCATCATCCTGGCCACCTCTTTCACCGGGATTATCGAAGAACACCGCCTGGGAGCAGCCTTTGAAGAGGCTCTGCCTTTCACGGCCCTGCTCACCGTGTTTTTCGCCGTGGTGGCGGTCATTGCCGACCAGCAGCTTTTCGCGCCGGTTATTGAATATGTGCTGACCCTGGACAAACACGTTCAAGGCCCCGCCTTCTACATGGCCAATGGTGTACTGTCGGCAGTCTCTGACAACGTCTTTGTGGCCACGGTGTATGTGGATGAAGTCGGGCAGGCCCTGCTGAAGAGTGAGATTGACCGGGATACGTTCGATCTGCTGGCCGTCGCCATTAACACTGGCACCAACATCCCGTCTGTGGCCACCCCTAACGGTCAGGCAGCCTTCCTGTTCTTGCTCACCTCGGCACTGGCGCCATTGGTGCGGTTATCCTATGGGCGCATGGTGGTCATGGCTTTGCCCTACACTATTGTGATGTCTATTACCGGCCTGATCATGACGGCCACCGCGCTAGAACCTGCCACTAACTACATGTACGAAAATGGCTGGATTCAGCACCATCAGGTGGACGACCTGCAGGAAACACCGGTCATCCCGGGACACTGATTTGCCCCGGCTTGCCGGTGTAAAGAGGTGTAAATCGCGGACATAGAGGGCAGGCGCCCAGAAAATGCCACACTAGCGGCATGACCTGTTAAGACGATGCTGTTGTTGTAACTGCTACTGCAGTGGAGTGTCATCCTCTGTCAGGCCCTGCCACACCGTAGGCTCGCCGTTCTTGCCCGCAATGGCGGTCAACTTGTCGTTGTGGCGCTGTATCTCACTTTCACTGGGACGAACGACGGCAAGCGCCGGGCGATCTGCACTCAAACGTCTGATCGCTTCTGCCGTGGCATCACCTCCCTGTTCGCTGCCATCGTTCCCGCCCAGAGACAGACGGGTCTGTCCGCCGGTCATGGCCAGATAAACGTCCGCCAGAATTTCAGCATCCAGCAAGGCGCCGTGCAGTTCACGGTGGCCGTTTTCCACGAAATAACGACGACACAACGCATCCAGGTTATTTTTCTGTCCCGGATGCTTCTGGCGAGCCATCACCAGAGTATCAAGCACACCACAACGCTGTTCGATGGTCCCGTAGCGGGCGCCAAGCCGGCGCAGCTCATGGTTGAGGAAGCCCACGTCAAAGGGCGCGTTATGGATAACCAGCTCCGCCCCGTCGACAAAAGCCAGAAATTCATCCACCACCTTGTCGAAGGTGGGTTTGTCTGCCAGAAACTCGGTGCTGATGCCATGGACCGCCAACGCGCCTGCATCGATTTCCCGTTCGGGATTCAGGTACAGGTGCAGGTTATTGCCGGTCAGGCGGCGGTTCTCCATCTCCACGCAACCAATTTCGATCACCCGGTGCCCGTCATTGGGCTCCAGGCCGGTAGTTTCCGTATCCAGTACAACCTGACGCATTAGCCTGCTCGCCCCTGCTGTTTCATTTCATCGATACCCCGGTTGGCCAACGCATCGGCGCGCTCATTGCCCGGGTGGCCACTATGGCCCTTGACCCACTGCCAGTCGATTTCGTGGCGCTGCACCGCGGCATCAAGGCGCTGCCACAGATCCACATTCTTGACCGGCTGCTTCGAGGCCGTTTTCCAGCCACGCTTTTTCCAGTTCGCCATCCACTGGGTGATGCCGTCCATGACGTATTTGGAGTCCGTCGTCAGTACCACCTGACAGGGAGCATTGAGGGTCTCCAGCGCCACGATAGCGGCCATCAGTTCCATGCGGTTGTTGGTGGTCTCAGGCTCGCCACCAAATAATTCCTTCTCCTTGTCACCGTAAAGGAGAATGGCGCCCCAGCCACCCGGGCCGGGATTACCGCGGCACGCGCCGTCGGTATAGATAATCACGTTCTTCAAAGACTCAGGACTCCCTGTTCTGCTGGCCCCAGCGGGCCACCGGTACCGGCACCACGGTATTGCGTGGCACCTTGCGTTGTCGTGTGGCCAATGGACGCACCACACCGGCGCGTTTTCTTGCGACCAGCAGGTATGTATTGCCGTGACGCGGCCAGAGGAAACGGCCCAGCCAGTCCAGCAGGCGCACCCGGCTGCGGCCACGGTTGGACAGCGGCATAGTATAGAAGCCACTGGCCATGCCATCGACCTCAAATCCGAGAACCTGCAACCAGTCGGTTAACCGGTTGGGGCGATAATAGCGCCCCATCCACCCCGGAGACTTCCACCAGAGCAGCCACCGGGCCAGCCCCATCACGCTGACGGGATGAAACCCGATGATCGCCATCTTGCCGCCCGGCGCCATGCAGCGCGACGCTTCACGCAGTGCCTGATGAGGATCGGCGGCGAAATCCATGGTGTGATGCAGCAACAGCACATCCACACTGCTTTTCGCGATCGGCAACAGATCCAGCCGCGACTGTAATTTCACCCCGGCAAAACCGGGCGGCGCGATGCTGGTTTGCCAGCGCAGCGGCGATTCCGACAGGAAATCACGGCCGCCACCGGCATAAATCGCCACCGCGCGCTGGCCCGCCTGGCTGCGCAGCCACTCTGTCAGCATGGCTTTTTCTTCGCTCAGCAAGGCCTGTCCCGGCTCACTGTCGAGCCATTCATCAAACCCCCTTCCCAATTCACCGGAGGAGGCATTGAACGAGATACGGTTGAGTGGAGGTAGCTGCATAGCGGACAATCTCTTGATCCATGAATGCGTGAGCCGGATGATGAAGCACTGAAACAGGTGCCAACTGACCTGCTTACAGACAGGAGCGTACCACGACATGACAGCCAGCCCTATCGCTATCCCCGCCTTCAATGACAACTATATCTGGGCATTTCATCAACAGGATCAATGTGTTGTCGTCGACCCCGGTGACGCCGCACCGGTGGAGCGCTACCTCAGCGAAAACGGTCTGACGCTGTCCGCGCTCTTGATCACCCATCACCACCCGGACCATGTGGGCGGTATTGCGGCATTGACCAAAGATCGGGATATTCCCGTGTACGGGCCGGCGGCGGAATCCATTCCGGCCATGAGCCACCCGCTCCACGACGGCGACACCATCACGCCTGTGGGCACCGACCTCTCGTTCACCGTCATGGCCGTACCCGGCCACACCCTGGGCCATATCGCCTTTATCAACGCGGCACAGGGCTGGCTTTTCTGCGGCGACACCTTGTTTGCCGGGGGCTGTGGTCGTCTGTTCGAAGGCACGCCGGAGCAAATGCTCCACTCCCTTCGGCGCCTGGCCGCGCTGCCTGATACCACCCAGGTGTTCTGTGCCCACGAATATACCCAGACCAACCTGACCTTCGCCGCCGCCGTCACCCCGGAAGACCCCGCCGTACAGGCGCGCCTGCAGGCCGTCATCGATTTACGCCAAAAAGGTAAAATCACGCTGCCTTCCACCCTCGCGGAAGAAAAAGCGACCAACCCGTTTTTACGCAGTGATGACAAAGACTTGAAGGATTCCTGTCAGCGCCATGAGCCCGGCTGCGGGGATTCTGATATGCAGTGTTTTGCTGCCTTGCGTCGCTGGAAGGACAACTTTTAGCGCCTCGTCCTTGCCGCGCCGCCTATCCGTCGCCAGAATGCATGAAATTTTTAGCGTTACTCCATGATTATGAAAAAAATTATTCCTTTAGCCCTTTTTCTCGGGCTGGGCGTCCTTGGCGGTTGTGCCACCAATAAGCCCCTTGAAGATCTTCCCCCCATGCCGGCTGCCGAGCCTTCCGTGGATGACGTCAATTTGGCGAACGGCATGGACGAACCCAGCCCAGTCGAAGACGGCGAAAATCAGCCAACCGCTGACGACCTCTGGATGCGCTTGCGCGCGGGCTACGGGCTCGATTTAAGTATCGAAAACGACCGGATTCGTGTGCAGCGTGAATGGTACGCGCGCCACCCAGAGTATTTCACCCGCGTCACGACACGTTCAGAACGCTACCTGCACTACATCGTCGAGCAAGCCGAAGCCCGCGATATGCCGCTGGAACTGGCCTTGTTGCCAATCGTAGAAAGTGCTTTTGATCCCTTTGCTTACTCCCACGCCCGCGCGGCGGGGCCCTGGCAGTTTATTCCCTCCACCGGGGATTATTTCGGCATGCAGCGCACTTGGTGGGAAGACCAACGCCGGGACATCCTCAAGTCCACCAATGCCGCACTGGACTACCTGCAACAGCTCTCCAGCCGCTTTGAGGGTGACTGGCTACTGGCGCTAGCGTCTTACAATGCGGGCGGCGGCACTGTATCGCGAGCCATCCGCCGCAATAAAGAAGCCGGAAAGCCCACCGATTTCTGGAACCTGAACCTGCCCCGCGAAACCACCGCGTATGTCCCTAAATTACTGGCCATCGCCCAGATTGTCGGTGACCCGCAGGCCTACGGCGTCCCCCTCCACCCCATCGCCAACGAACCCTACTTCGCCACGGTAAAAACCGGCGGGCAAATCGACCTGGCCCAAGCCGCCCGTTTGGCGGATATTTCTGTGGAAGAGCTCTACCTGCTGAACCCGTCCTATAACCGCTGGGCCACGTCCCCGGATGGGCCCTTTCGGCTGTTAGTCCCTGTGGATCGGGCCGAGAATTTCCAGACGAAACTGGCCAGCCTGCCCAAAGACCAACGCATGCAGTGGGCCCGTTACGAAATTCGGCCCGGCGATAATCTGGGCGCCATTGCCCGCCAGTACCGCACGACCCCCCAGGTACTTCGCAACATTAACCACATGAAGAACAACACCATTATTGCCGGCCGCACCCTGCTGATTCCCGGCCCAGCGTCCTCCAGCAGCGACTACAGTCTTAGTGCTGAATCGCGCCTGGCCAAAAAACAGTCCAAGCAACCCAAGGGCCGCCAGCGCGTCGATTACACGGTGCAGCCCGGTGATACGCTCTGGGAAATCGCCCGCCGCCATAAAGTCGGCGTGCCTGAGTTGGCCAAATGGAACAGCATGGCCCCCAAAGACAGCCTGCGTATAGGCCAGAACCTGGCGGTGTGGACCAAGGGAAGCCTGGCGGCCAGCCCGGCCAGCAACACGCCCTCCTCCAGCAATCCCAACATGGTGCGCAAGGTCCGCTATGCGGTTCGTAATGGCGATTCCTTGTATGCCATTGCCGACCGCTTTAATGTATCGGTCAACGACATAAAGAGCTGGAACAACGCTGTAGCCAGCAATCGATACCTACAACCCGGGCAACGGCTGACAGTCTACGTTGATATTCGCCAAACGCACTAAACCCACCTTTGCCCTGCTGGGCCTGTTGCTCGGCGTGGTCTGCCACGCCGAGCCCACTCGCAGCCACGGTTACCATCCGTTCGGCAGCCTCAAGTACCCCGCCGATTTCCAGCACCTCGATTACGTCAATCCTGATGCCCCCAAAGGCGGCACCCTGCGATTATTCGGCCAGGGCACCTTCGACAGCCTGAACCCCTATATTCTTAAAGGCCGCAGCCCGGCCGATACGCCGGGCATCCAGATGTACGGGGTCACGGAAATCGCCGACAGCCTGCTAATGGGCAGCCAGCCACACAACCCACTTGGCGATGAGGCAGGCACGGCCTACGGGCTGATTGCCGACTGGCTGGAATACCCGGAAGATCGCAGTTGGTGCACCTTCCATATTCGCGACGAAGCCCGCTTCCACGACGGTCACCCGATTCGCGCCGACGATGTGGTCTTTTCGGTTAATACCTTGCGCGAAAAGGGCCACCCGGAGTTCACCCTGCGCCTGGCCGATATCGCCAGCGTGGAAGCCATTGACCCGCAAACGGTGAAATTCACTTTCCACCGGGGCCGCCGGGATCTGCCTCTGATGGCGGGCGCTATTCCGATCCTGCCGCGCCATTACTGGCAGAAGCATGATTTCGAAAGCGCCTCACTCGCCCCTCCGCTTTCCAGTGGCCCCTATCAAGTCGCCCACGTGGACGCAGGGCGTAAAGTGACGTTTAGCCGGGTAAAGGACTACTGGGCCAAAGACCTGCCGGTAAACCGGGGCCGCTATAATTTCGACACGGTGGAATTCGAGTTCTACCGCGATGCGGATGTGGGCTTCGAAGCCTTCAAGGCCGGTGGCTACGATCTACACTACGATTACAGCTCCAAACACTGGGCCACCGCCTACGCGTTCTCCGCCCTGGAAGACGGCAAGGTAAAACGCGCCGAGGTGCCCCATCAGATTCCACGGCCGGTGCAAGCCTTCTTCTTCAATACCCGCCGCGCCCCGTTCAATGACATCAATGTCCGCCGCGCCGCCAGCTTGTTGTTCGATTTCGAGTGGTCCAACAAGAACCTGTTCAGCGGCGCCTACCAACGCACACAAAGCTGGTTCCCGAATAGCGATTACCGGGCAACCACACCGGCGCCGGAGGCTGAAAAAGCCTTGTTAACGCCATTTCTGGACCAGCTGCCGGACGATTATTTCGACGCAGACATCAACCCGCCGGTGAACGATGGCAGCGGACAGATACGCCACCGCATGCGCGAAGCGCTGGCATTGCTGAAAGAAAGCGGCTGGAGGCTCAAGGGGCAAACCCTGGTCAATGCACAAGGCCAACCGCTCCAGTTCACCGTTTTGAATTACCACAACCCGGGCATTTACCGCATTCTTGCGCCCTGGTTTCGCAATCTGAAACGCCTGGGCATCGATGCTCAATACCGTGAAATCGACCCGGCGGCCTATAAGCAGCGGCTGGATAGCTTCGATTACGATGTGGTGCTGTTTGTATTACCGATTCAGGCCTACCCGGGCCCGGAACTGAAAGACTATTTTCTTTCCGATAGCGCCAAAGTGATAGGCAGTCGCAACCTGGCAGGTATTCGCAACCCGGTGGTGGATTTTCTGGTTGACCATGCGCTCAGCACTGATAATGAAGCTGACTACCGGCTGAGCCTGCAAGCGCTGGACCGGATGTTGCGCTACCAGCAATACGGGGTCCTGAACTACTATATCAACACACACCGCATTGCCTGGTGGGACAAGTTTGCCCGCCCGCCGGAACCAATCCCGTACGGACTGGGTCTGGACACTTGGTGGGTCAAAAAATAACAAGGAGTCTTTATGGCCATTAACCGCAGCCTGCTGCGCGGGCTATTGGTGGGTCTGTGCTGTTTTTCCGCCCTGGCGCAGGCCGATATTCATCGCAGTCATGCCATGGCCATGCACGGCAGCCCGAAGTACCCGGCAGGCTTTCAGCACCTGGATTATGTGAACCCCGAGGCTCCCAAAGGGGGCAAATTGCGCCGTCACGTCATTGGCACCTTTGACAGCCTGAACCCTTTCGTACCGAAAGGCACCGCTGCGGCGGGTATCGGCTCTCTTGTCTATGACACGCTGACCACCCGCGCCGAAGATGAGCCCTTTACCCAATACGGCTTGCTCGCCGAAACCATCGAATGGCCCGAAGACCGTAGCTGGGTACGCTTTCACCTGAATCCCACAGCCACCTTCAGTGATGGCAAGCCGGTACATGCCAGCGATGTGGTGTGGACATTCAACACACTCATCAACGATGGCGCCCCCTTCTACAGCTTTTATTACAGCGGCGTGGATCACGTCACCGCCGACGACGAACACACCGTCACCTTTCATTTCAAACCCGGTGACAACCGGGAATTGGCGCTGATCATCGGCCAGCTGCCGGTGCTTCCTGAACACGTCTGGAAAACCCGGGAATTTACCAGCGCAGGCCTGGAAAAGCCCATTGGTTCCGGCCCCTATAGCGTCGGCAATGTGGATACCGGAAAACAGATCACCTTCCAGCGCCGCAAGGATTACTGGGCCAAAGACTTGCCCATCATGCGTGGCCGCAATAATTTCGATACCGTTTCATTCGACTATTTCCTGGATGACACCGTCGCCCTGCAAGCTTTCAAGCGGGGAGATTACGACTGGCGCTTTGAAGTGAGCTCAAAAAACTGGGCCACCAGCTATAAAGGCCCGGCCTTCGATCAAGGCAAACTGGTTAAAGAGGAAGTCCCCCACTCCAACCCCGCAGGCATGCAGGGCATCGTCTACAACCTGCGTAACCCCTTGTTCGAGAACGTGGCCCTGCGCGAAGCCATGACCTACGCACTGGATTTCGAATGGTCCAACGCCAATCTGTTCTATGGCCAGTACAACCGCACACGCAGCTACTTCCAGAATTCGGACATGGCCGCCACTGGCCTGCCCACCGAAGCCGAGCTGGAACTACTGGACCCCTTACGCGACAACATCCCGGAACGGGTTTTCACGGAAAGCTATGAACCGCCGAAAAGCGATGGCAGCGGCCGCCCCCGTGCCAACCTGGCCCGAGCGCAGACGCTACTGAAAAAGGCCGGCTACCAGATCAGGGATGGCCAGCTTCACAGCCCGGATGGCAGCCCGGTCAGTTTCCAGATCATGCTGCATCAGCCTGCGTTCGAGCGCATCCTGTTACCGTTTGCCCGAAATCTCAAAGCACTGGGTATCGATGCCCAGGTAGTCAAGGTGGACACCAGTCAGTACGTGGAGCGTATCCGTAACTTCAACTTCGATATGGTAGTCAGCTCCTTTGCCCAGTCGTCCTCCCCCGGCAACGAGCAACTGGAATACTGGGGCAGCGACGCCGCCGAGGATCCCAGCAGCCGAAACATCATCGGCATTCAGAATCCGGCTGTGGACACCCTGGTCGATGCCATTGTCACAGCCACCACCCGGGACGAGCTGATTACCGCCTGCCGCGCTCTGGACCGGGTACTGCAATGGAACTTTTACGTGATCCCCAACTGGTATGCAGACCATCATCGCTTGTCATACCGTAGCCGCCTGAAACATCCATCCCTGCCTGAATACGTTGGTATTGATGGCGCTATCGACACCTGGTGGGACAGCAACGCGCAATGATGCGACTTTATATTGCCAAACGGCTGTTGCTTATCATCCCTACCCTGTTTGGCATTCTGTTGCTGAATTTTGTCGTGGTGCAGGCCGCCCCGGGCGGCCCCGTGGAAAAGACGCTCGCGGAATTACAGGGCATTGGTGGCGGTGCCGGCGGCAGTTTTGCCGGCGGCAGCGTGGATACGCTCAGCAGCGGCGGCGACTATCGCGGCTCCAAAGGCCTGCCCCCGGAACTGGTGGAACGGATACAAAAACTCTATGGCTTTGACAAACCGGCGCCGGAACGTTTCTGGTTGATGGTAAAAAGTTACCTGAGTTTTGATTTCGGAGAATCCTACTACCGGGACCGCTCAGTGACCGAGCTGATTGTGGAACGCATTCCTGTATCGCTGTCTCTCGGTCTGTGGAGCACGTTGATTGCCTATATGGTGTCGATTCCCCTGGGCATCCGTAAAGCTGTGAAAGATGGCTCACGCTTCGACATCTGGAGCAGCACCGCTATTGTGGTCGGCTTTGCGATCCCCAGTTTCCTGCTCGGCATTTTGCTCATCGTACTCTTCGCCGGCGGCTCGTATTTCGAATGGTTCCCGCTGCGCGGCCTGACCTCTGACAATTTCGAGCAGTTAAGCCTGTTTGGAAAAGTGGCCGACTACCTGTGGCACATCACCTTGCCCACTCTGGCTATCGTCGCTGGCAGCTTTGCCACCCTGACCATGCTGACCAAGAACTCCTTTATGGATGAAATTCGCAAACAGTATGTGCAAACCGCCCGCGCCAAAGGGCTCAGCGAAAAGCAGGTGCTGTACGGCCATGTCTTCCGCAATGCCATGCTGATCATTATCGCCGGCTTCCCCGCCGCTTTCGTGGGCATGTTCTTCACCGGCGTGCTGCTTATTGAGTTCATTTTTTCACTTGATGGTCTGGGCCTGCTGGGCTTCGAGTCCGTAATCAACCGGGACTACCCCGTCGTTTTTGGCACCTTGTTCATTTTCACCCTGATCGGCCTGCTGCTGAAGCTGGTCAGCGATCTGACTTACATGTGGGTCGATCCACGCATTGATTTCGAACGGAGGCAGAGCTGATGGCCTTCCGTAACCCATTAATGCGCAACCCGGTCTGGCAACGACAATGGCAGGCGTTTCGTTCCAACAAACGCGGCTATTGGGCGCTGTGGATCTTTGTCACGCTGTTCGTACTCAGCCTTGGCGCCGAACTGATTGCCAACGAAAAGCCCTTGCTGGTCAGCTACGACAATGAACTCTACGTTCCCGTGTTCAACACCTACCCGGAAACCACCTTCGGCGGTTTTTTCGAATCGGAAACCAACTACCGCGATCCCGTGGTCAAGGATCTCATCAACGACAAGGGCTGGATGATATGGCCGCCCATTCGCTACAGCTACAACACCATCAACTACGACCTCACTGTGCCAGCCCCGGCGCCGCCTTCTGCGGAAAACTGGCTGGGCACCGATGACCAGGGCCGCGATGTGCTGGCCGGGTTGATTTACGGCTTCCGTATTTCCGTTCTGTTCGGTTTGGTTCTGACCATTCTCTCCAGCATCGTCGGCATCATCGTCGGTGCCATCCAGGGCTATTACGGCGGCTGGCTGGATCTTTCCGGCCAGCGATTTCTGGAAATCTGGTCCAGCATGCCTACGCTTTACCTGATCATTATTATTTCCAGCTTTGTGGTACCCAGCTTCTGGACGCTGTTGGTCATTCTGCTGCTGTTCTCCTGGATGGCGCTGGTGGATCTAGTACGCGCGGAGTTCCTGCGCTGTCGCAACATGGACTATGTGCGCGCCGCCCACGCCATGGGCGTTCGTACCCCGGTCATCATGTTCCGCCACATGCTCCCCAACGCCATGGTGGCCACCCTGACCTTCTTGCCGTTTATTCTCAACAGTGCTGTTGTCACGCTCACCTCACTGGATTTCATCGGCTTTGGCATGCCGCCGGATGCGCCTTCTCTGGGCCGTCTGGTGGGCCAGGGAAAGGCGAACCTGCATGCTCCATGGCTAGGTATCAGCGTATTTGCCACGCTCACCCTGATGCTCACCCTGCTGGTGTTTATCGGTGAAGCCATTCGCGATGCGTTCGACACAAGGAAGTTTCTGCAATGAGCCTGCTGCGCATAGAAGGGCTGAGCATTCGCTTTGCCGACCAGCTTGCCGTCGATGACATGTCACTGGAACTCCACCCCGGGCGAATGTTGGCGTTAGTGGGGGAATCCGGTTCTGGCAAATCGCTTACCGCCTTGTCTGTGATGGACCTGTTACCGGAAAACGCGAGTTGGCAGGCCGACAGCCTGCAACTGGACGATACGGACCTGCAAACGCTTAACACTGAACAGAAACGCAAATTGCGCGGCGGTCGCATCGGGATGATTTTCCAGGAGCCGCTGACGGCCCTGAACCCCTTGCATACCGTGGAAAAACAGATCAGCGAAAGCCTGTTTGTGCATCAGGGCATGAGCAAAAAGCGCGCCCGTGAGCGCTGTCTGTCGCTGCTCAAGCAGGTCGAACTGCCCGCTACACCGGA
Organism: Alloalcanivorax sp.; assembly: GCA_039983755.1. Classification (GTDB taxonomy): domain Bacteria; phylum Pseudomonadota; class Gammaproteobacteria; order Pseudomonadales; family Alcanivoracaceae; genus Alcanivorax. The sequence continues at coordinate 126,444 of JBDWVU010000037.1, read as the reverse complement.
CATGCTGGACCGCTATCCGCACCAACTCAGCGGGGGCCAGCGCCAGCGGGTCATGATCGCCATGGCCCTTGCCAATGAACCACAGATCCTGATTGCCGATGAGCCCACCACTGCTCTCGACGTGACGGTACAGGAAACCATTCTCGACCTGATCAAGCGACTGCAGAAAGAGCTGAATCTTTCCATTCTCCTGATCAGCCATGACCTTGGCGTTGTCAGCCGCTTTGCCGAAGACATCGTGGTCATGCACAACGGCAAACGGGTGGAAGCCGGCCCCACAGATACCGTGTTGAATCACCCTCAGGAAGAATACACCCGCCACCTGATCAATGCGGAGCCCCAGGGTCGCCTGGAGCCTCTGCCAGACGACACTCCGCTGCTACTCAAAGCCCGTGGCATGGCCGTGACGTTCAAAGGCAAGCGTCGCGCCCTTTTCTCGCCACCACCGTTGCTCCACGCGGTGGATCAAATTGATCTGACACTGCGCCGCGGCGAGACCCTTGGCATCGTGGGTGAGTCCGGCTCGGGCAAGTCCACCCTGGCTCTCGCCCTGTTGCGGTTGATCCAGAGTGACGGCGATATCGAAATGGATGGTACGGACATCCGCGCGCTTTCCCGTTCCGGCTTGCGGCAATGGCGCCGCCGTTTCCAGGTGGTATTTCAGGACCCCTACGGCAGCCTGAACCCGCGCATGACAGTGGGCCAGATTGTCGCCGAGGGGCTTGCCGTGCATGCCCCCGCACTGAGCGCCGCGGAAAGGGAAGAACAAGTCTGCCGCATTCTTGAGGAAGTGGGCCTGCCCACCGACGTACGCCACCGCTACCCCCATGAATTTTCCGGTGGCCAGCGCCAGCGGATCGCCATCGCCAGATCGCTGATCATGGAACCGGAATTGCTGGTTCTGGATGAACCCACCTCGGCGCTGGACCGCAGCGTCCAGCACCAGATCCTGGAATTGCTCAAATCCTTGCAGGCACGACGTGGGCTCAGCTACCTCTTTATCAGCCATGATCTCAAGGTAATCCGGGCCATTTGCCACCGGGTACTGGTAATGAAAGACGGCAAGACAGTGGAACATGGGGATACGCAGGCCGTGTTCGACAATCCGCAGCAGCCTTATACACACAAACTCATGGCCGCCGCCTTTGCCCAAAGCAGGAAACAGACGGTTGCACTTTGATCGCCTGCGGGCTGGCGTAATAGCGCGATAAATTGCCTATAATCAGTGACAAGTTGGAAGTTGAAAGGTAAAAGCGCGGATCCGTCCAGAGGCAAACCGCCTCACCTTACCGCGACGCAGCTTACGTCTCCCTTGTTGTAACGGGACAGATCTCTCCAGGACGTTTTTGCCACTGGAACAGATTATATCGCTAGCAAACACGTCAGCTCGCGTTTTGAAACTTTCAACTTTCAATTTTCAACTCAAAAGCATATCGAGGACGAACATGGGATTTCTTGCAGGCAAGCGTTACCTGATTGTCGGCGTCGCCAGCGACCGCTCCATTGCCACCGGTATCGCCGAAGCCATGCACCGCGAAGGTGCCGAGCTGGCTTTCACTTACCAGAACGACAAACTGAAAAGCCGTGTACTGAAAGCCGCAGAACGGTACGGCAGCAGCGAAGCCATGTGTTTCCCCTGTGATGTCACCAGCGATGAGGCTATTGATGCGGTTTTTGCTGAACTCGGCAAGCAGTGGGATGGCCTCGACGGTATCGTTCACGCTGTGGGTTTCGCCCCCGCTGCCGAACTGGATGGTAACTTTGTGGATGTGGCCACCCGCGAGGGTTTCCAGATTGCCCACGACATTTCCAGCTATAGCTTCGTGGCACTGGCCAAGGCAGGTAAAAGCATGCTGGCCGGCCGCAATGGCGCCCTGCTCACCCTTACCTACCACGCCGCCCGCCAGTCCGTGCCCAACTACAATGTGATGGGTATGGCCAAGGCCAGCCTGGAGGCGTCCGTGCGTTATCTGGCTGCCAGCATGGGGCCGGATGGCGTCCGTGTGAACGGCATCTCTGCCGGCCCCATTCGCACTCTGGCGGCCTCTGGCATCAAGAAATTCCGCAGCATGCTCGACTACAATGCCGCCAAGGCACCTCTACGCCGTAACGTGACCATTGAAGAAGTGGGCAATACCGCCGCGTTTCTGTGCTCAGACCTGGCCTCCGGTATTACCGGCGAGATCACCTATGTGGACGCTGGCGCAAGCACGGTGTCCATGCCGTTTGAACTGGAGCTTTAACAAGAGCATCGCTAACGGCGGCAATCGCGTCATTAGCCATCCCGAACAAAGCGCAAAACGCTTAAATACAAAAAAGCCCACCGTATTGGTGGGCTTTTTTGTGGGCTGAACGCCGCAGGGAGATTACTCCCCCTGGTTGGCGCTCAATCGGGAGGGATGCAGCTCCACATCACCTTCATCGCGTAACAGAGCAACCACCTGACGGAAATTGCGCTGCCCTTCCACATTGGCAAGTTCAACCAATGCGGCCTGCTGCTGGGCATCACTCAACGGTTCGGCGTTGCCATCGGCAACACGGGTCACCTGATAGGCAACCACAGAACCATCCCCCAGACGGGTCAGCGCTACAGGGGAGGCGTCCCCTTCTTCGAAACGCGGCGCACTGAATGCACCATTGACCACTTCCATGGACGGTTCTGCACCGCCGCGCTGCAGGCCTTCCTGCTCTTCAACCTCTACCTCGAACAGGGCCGCCAGTGACGCCAGATCGGCACCATCATCAATGGATTTCTGTGCTTCTTCACTAAGCTGCTGAACCTTGTCCATGGCATGCTCACCTTTCAGGCGCTCACGGATAGCGAAAGAGACTTCTTCCAGCGGCATGGGTTCAGCAGACTTGTTCTCTGCGATACGCACAGCAATATAGCGGGCCGGATCGATCTCGATCAGATCACTGTTGTGCCCTTGTTCACGCACCTGATCAGAGTTCAGCGCCTGCTGTACCTGGGGCAGGGACAATGGCGCATCAGCCGCCGCCAGGTCGACCCAGTCCGTAGTTACCACAGATGCGCCTACCTGCTCTGCCGGGCTCTGCAAATCTGCATGTTCGTAGAGCAGCTCTTCCAACTGTGCCACATCGTCATTCAGCAACGCTTCCGCACGGGCCTTTTTCAGGTCGGCACGGATTTGATCCGACAGCTCTGCCAGCGACGGCAAGTCACGAGCGGTCTCCTCCTGAGTCACCTTGATCAGGTGAACCCCGGCGTCCGTTACCACCGGCGCAGAAACGGTGCCAGAAGCCAGGTCGGCAATGGCTTCTTCCATTTCTTCAGGCAAGGCACCCTTGGAAACCACACCCAGATCACCACCGGACTGGGCGCTGCCTGAGTCGTCGGAGTACTGGGCAGCAGCATCCGCAAAGGATTCACCGCCGGCAATGGCTTTCGCCGCTTCACGGGCACGGACCTTCGCCTGTTCAAGATCCCGGTCATCGTTCACTTCGATGAGAATATGTGACACTTGGCGTGGTGCGTCACCGGCGCCCGCTTCTTCCATAATGGACTTACGGACGCTGTACTCGGCCTTCACATCCTCGTCGGTGACGCTAACCTGATCCGCATACTGGTCCGCAGACAGTTCAACGTAAGACACCTTGAACTCTTCAGGGCGCATGAATTCACCCTGGTTTTCGTCGTAGAAGGCTTTGACCTCTTCGTCCGACACGCTGAACTGTTTGCGCAGCGAGTTGATATCCAGTTGCGCATAACGGATATCGCGGGACTGTTCACCCAGACGACGCTGTTCGTTCAGCTCGGAAGGAAGCGAAAAATCCGTCTGCATGAAGCCTGCCCGGAACTGCTCCTTGATCATGTCCTGACGCAACCCCTGGATGTAACTTTGCGGGTTCATCCCCCGGGCACGCAGTTCACGCTCGAACCGCTGTTCGGAAAACTTGCCGTCTTCCTGGAACAGCGACACCTTGTAAATATCGGCGGCAACCTGTTGTTCACTAAACACCATGCTGGATTGTTCAGCGGCGGCCAAAATCAGTTGCTCGTTGACGATGCCATCCAGCACCATTTCCGGACGTACAAATGAATCCAGCAGTGCAGGATTCATATTCGGGCTTTGCTCGCGAAGCATGTTACGAACCCGCTCTACCCGCTGATTCACAACACCACGTGTGATCTTGCTGCCTTCCACTTCAGCCACCACGTCGCCAGTGCTTCCGCCGACAAAGTAGCCGTAAAAGCCGGAAATCACGAAAGGAAGAATGATTGCGGCAAGCAGGACCTTGCCCACGGGACCGCGGACAAACCGTCTGAACTCCTGCATGAAATTACTCCGTAGGGATACTCTCGAAATTCGATCTTATTATTCAGAACCGGCGGATGACTGCAGGTTCCCTTAAATGCAAAAAAGCGTACCCCTTACGAGTACGCTTTCTCAAACTGGCGGAGCGGACGGGACTCGAACCCGCGACCCCCGGCGTGACAGGCCGGTATTCTAACCAGCTGAACTACCGCTCCTGCAAACAGTTTAGTTCACCGCGTCTTTCAGTGCCTTACCGGCTTTGAAGCCCGGTACGTTGGCAGCGGCGATCTTGATGGTCTGGCCAGTTTGCGGGTTACGGCCATCGCGAGCTTCACGACGCTTCACAGCAAAAGTACCAAAACCTACCAGAGAAACGCTGTCACCTTTTTTCAGGGCGCCAGTTACCGCTTCCAAAGTAGAATCCAGAGCGCGACCAGCGTCGGCTTTGGAAATATCCGCGTTAGCGGCAATCGCATCAATCAACTCTGACTTATTCACAAAGTTCCCCTTTCTCTATTTTCCCGGTTTTATGGTCGAGGCGTGATGCACTCTCCTTATGCGAAGCCGCCTTTATACCAACGGGTATCAGGGGCGTCAAGAAAGGAGAAGCACGATCTCACCCAAGTTAAAACAATTGAAAAACCATACAGATCAACAATTTAAAAAGGTTTAAATGTGATCCATTAATGTGTACTAGGACGTTTGTTACCTTCCTGGTTTTTCTCTTCTGCCAGCGCTAAATCCTCTTCCAGCTCCGCTTCGGAAAGCGGATTTGGTTGATGAGTCAGTGCTACATCAAGTACCTGGTCAATCCATTTTACTGGTCGAATGTCCAAGGACGCCTTGATATTGTCAGGGATCTCTTTGAGGTCCCTCTCGTTTTCTTCTGGAATCAATACCGTCTTGATTCCGCCGCGATGGGCAGCCAACAGCTTTTCCTTAAGGCCACCAATCGGCAGCACCTGCCCACGCAGGGTAATTTCACCGGTCATGGCCACATCAGCACGCACCGGAATACCGGTCAACACAGACACCATGGCCGTACACATACCCACACCGGCACTGGGCCCATCTTTCGGGGTTGCCCCTTCCGGCACATGCATGTGCAGGTCGTTGCGATCCAGTGCCCGGCGGCGAATGCCCAAGGTGCCTGCACGGCTTTTTACCACTGTCCATGCAGCCTGGATAGACTCCTGCATTACATCGCCAAGGGAGCCGGTAGAAATCACCCGCCCCTTGCCCGGCGTGGAAACACTTTCAATGGTGAGCAGCTCACCGCCCACAGACGTCCATGCAAGACCGGTTACCTGACCGATCTGATCCTGCTCTTCAGCACGACCAAAGCTGAACTTGCGCACACCGAGATAATGCTCAACCAGCTCTTCACTCATGGTGACCGTTTTCGTTTCACCGGTGAGCAAATGTTCTTTCACCACCTTGCGGCAAACCTTGCTGATTTCTCGCTCCAGCCCACGCACGCCAGCCTCCCGGCTGTAATGGCGAACGATGTACCGTAACACGGCTTCATCAAATAACAGCTCATCTTTTTTCAGGCCGTTGTTTTTGATTTGCTTGGGGATCAGGTACTGCAGCGCAATATTGACCTTCTCTTCCTCGGTATAACCGGGAAGACGAATCACTTCCATGCGGTCCAGCAACGGGGCCGGAATATTCATGGAATTGGACGTACAGATGAACAGGGTTTCGGACAGGTTATAGTCCACTTCCAGATAGTGATCGCTGAACGTGTCGTTCTGTTCCGGGTCCAGCACTTCCAGCAGCGCAGACGCTGGATCGCCCCGGTTGTCCATGCCCATTTTGTCGACTTCATCGAACAAAAACAGTGGGTTACGAACGCCTACCTTGGACAGCTTCTGGATAACCTTACCCGGCAAAGAGCCGATATAAGTCCGGCGATGGCCACGAATTTCTGCTTCGTCACGGACACCACCCAGCGCCATGCGAACGAACTTGCGATTGGTGGCGCTGGCAATGGATTGCCCCAGTGAAGTCTTGCCCACCCCAGGTGGGCCAACCAGGCACAGCACAGGCCCTTTCACCTTGCCGACCCGGCTTTGTACGGCCAAAAATTCCAGCACGCGATCTTTCACGTCTTCCAGGCCGTAGTGGTCCCGGTCCAACACTTCCTTGGCGTAATTCAGATCGTGACGAACCCGGCTGCGCTTTTTCCATGGCACTGAGGTCATCCAGTCCAGGTAGCCGCGCACAACCGTGGCTTCTGCGGACATGGGCGACATCATCTTGAGCTTGTTCAGCTCTGCCTGAGCCTTGTCGCGGGCCTCTTTGGGCATGCCCGCGCTGTCGATTTTCTTTTCCAGATCGTCCAGGTCATTACCACTGTCTTCCAGATCACCCAGCTCTTTCTGGATGGCTTTCATCTGTTCGTTCAGGTAATACTCGCGCTGGCTTTTCTCCATCTGCTTTTTCACCCGGCCACGGATGCGCTTTTCCACTTTCAGCACATCAATGTCGGATTCCATCAGCGCGATCAGGTGTTCAACACGTTCGCGCACGTCCACCATTTCCAGCACGTCCTGCTTCTCTTCCAGCTTGAGCTGCAGGTGGGCGGCAATGGTGTCAGCCAAGCGGCTGACTTCGTCGATGGAAGAAACGGAACCGGTAACTTCCGGGGCCACTTTCTTGGAAAGTTTGACGTAATCCTCGAACTGCCCCTGCAGGGAGCGAGACAGGGCATCCTGTTCGCTCTCGTCCGGAAGCCCTTCTTCCAGCTCGCGCACATCGGCAATCGCACCCTCTTCACCAAACTCTGCCTTGGCAACATGGGCACGCTGACCACCTTCAACCAGCACCTTCACGGTACCGTCCGGCAGCTTGAGCAATTGCAGAATGGTAGAAACCGTGCCGACCCGGTAGATGTCGTCCACACCCGGATCGTCGTCGGAGGCATTACGCTGGGCGACCAGCATGATCTGCTTGTCAGCTGCCATGGCAGCTTCAAGAGCCGCAATGGATTTTTCCCGGCCGACAAACAGCGGGATAACCATGTGCGGGTACACCACTACATCACGTAGCGGTAAAAGCGGAATATCTTTCAGCACGTATTGCCTCTATGACTTAGGTGAAAGCAGGACAGACCCGAACCGTGTCCGGATCTCAATCCGGTGCCACCTTGGAAGACTGCTCGTTGTTTTCATAAATCAACAACGGTTCGGATTCACCCTTGATGGTCGGGCTATCAATCACCACCTTGGCCACGCTATCCATGGACGGCACCTGGTACATGGTATCGAGCAGCACCCCTTCAAGGATCGAGCGCAAACCACGGGCACCGGTCTTGCGTACCATGGCCTTGTTGGCAATCGCGCGCAGGGCGTCATCGCGGAAATCCAGCTCCACCCCTTCCATTTCAAACAGACGCGCATATTGTTTGGTCAGCGCATTGCGCGGTTCGGTGAGAATCTGGATCAGCGCTTCTTCGCTCAGTTCTTCCAGCGTGGCGATCACCGGCAGACGACCAATGAACTCGGGAATCAGGCCATACTTGACCAGATCTTCCGGCTCCACATCGACCAGCAGCTCGCCCAGATTGCGCGTATTGTCCTTGCTCTTCACCTCGGCGGAGAAACCGATACCGCCCTTCTCGGAGCGCTCTCGGATCACTTTGTCGAGACCGGCAAAGGCACCACCACAGATGAACAGCATGTTGGAGGTGTCCACCTGCAGGAATTCCTGCTGTGGATGCTTGCGCCCACCCTGGGGCGGCACAGACGCCACGGTGCCTTCGATCAGCTTCAACAGTGCCTGCTGCACGCCCTCACCGCTCACATCGCGAGTGATGGACGGGTTGTCGGACTTGCGGGAAATCTTGTCGATTTCATCGATATAGACGATGCCGCGCTGGGCCTTGTCCACATCGTAGTCACATTTCTGCAGCAGTTTCTGGATAATGTTTTCAACATCTTCACCGACGTAACCCGCTTCGGTGAGCGTGGTGGCATCGGCAATGGTAAACGGCACATTGAGCAGCCGCGCCAGGGTCTCGGCCAGCAGGGTCTTGCCGCTACCGGTGGGACCGATGAGCAAAATATTGCTTTTGCCAAGTTCAACCTCGTCACGGCCTTTGCCGCCGCTACGCAGGCGCTTGTAGTGGTTGTACACCGCCACAGCCAGCACCTTCTTGGCGCGCTCCTGGCCAATCACGTATTCATCAAGGGTGTCCTTGATTTCGTGGGGCTTGGGCAGGCGCTCACCATCAGTGTCGCTGGTGTCTTCCTGCACTTCCTCGCGGATAATGTCGTTACACAGATCCACGCATTCGTCGCAGATAAAGACCGAGGGCCCCGCAATCAGTTTGCGGACCTCATGCTGGCTTTTGCCGCAGAAGGAGCAATACAGCAGCTTGCCGTCGTCGCCCTTGCCAGTGGAATCGGTCATCGAATTGCCTCTAAACCTGTGTATTTGCTTTGAAGATGCAGGGTCGCCCGGTGTTTTTCAAGCCCGCCGGGCTGCTCTGCCGTTCCGTTAGGACACTTTTTGTACTAACTCGCCCTATTTAAACAGGACGCTGGCTCAACACCGCGTCAATGATGCCGTATTCCTTCGCTTCGTCGGCACTCATGAAGTTGTCACGGTCAGTGTCTTTTTCCAGCTGCTCAATGGGCTGACCGGTGTGATGCGCCAGCAAGCTGTTGAGCTGCCCTTTGATTTTCAGGATTTCCTTGGCGTGAATCTCAATGTCTGACGCCTGGCCCTGGAAGCCACCCAGCGGCTGGTGAATCATCACCCGGGCATTGGGCAGCGCAAAACGCTTGCCGGTAGCCCCGGCGGTAAGCAGGAAGGCCCCCATGCTGGCCGCCTGGCCTACACACATGGTGGACACATCCGGCTTGATAAACTGCATGGTGTCGTAGATGGACATCCCAGCGGTAACCGAGCCACCCGGGCTGTTGATGTACAGGTGGATATCCTTGTCCGGGTTCTCGGACTCAAGGAACAGCATCTGTGCCACGATCAGGTTGGCCATGTGATCTTCCACCTGGCCAATCATGAATATCACCCGTTCTTTTAGAAGACGGGAGTAGATATCGAAAGAACGTTCCCCACGGGCGGTCTGCTCAATCACCACCGGCACCAGGCCCAGATTGGTCGGATCCTTGATCAGCTGGTTCATTTCCGGGGTAAGCGAGTTAATACGGCTCAAGTCGATCATGTAGCGCTTTCCTTCTCGTCGATCGTCCGTGGACGTTCTCAACTGTTTATTGATGCCGGAGGTCAACAACCGGCATGTACCTTGGGCTTTCTTGGGGGCCGAAAGGCCGGAAAACAAGGCAAGCAAGGCAAATAGGTCTTCAGGCATCTTATGACGGCACCAAAGGGGCGTCTATAAAAGCGGGCGGGTGAGGGGTTCAAGTGCACAATTCTTGCGCAAATTGCGCATAAATAACGCAAAACGGGGCCCGAAGGCCCCGTTTTGAAGGTCAAACCGAAGGTTTAAATCAGCCTTCCGCTTGCTCGCGCGGCTTAACCGCGTCCTGGTAAGGCATGGTTTTCTCTTCCACCTTGGCGCTTTCCAGCACCAGGTCGACCACCTGCTCTTCCAGCACCGCACCTTCGATCTGCTGCAGCTGCTGCGGGTTGCTGTACACCCAGCTCACCACTTCTTCCGGCTTTTCGTACTGCTCGGCAATCTCTTCAACGCGGGCTTTTACCTTGTCGGCATCGGCCTTGATTTCGTTCTTGTCGAGGATGGCACGCACTACCAGACCCAGACGCACAGAGCGCTCGGCCTGCTCTTTGAACAGGTCATCCGGCAGGATGGAGGGATCAAACTGCTGGCCGCCACCAAACTGCTGCATCATCTGCTGACGCATGCGCTGGATTTCCTGGGTGACCAGAGCTGCCGGCAGGTCAAACTCATGCAGGTTCACCAACCCGTCCATGGCCTGCTCTTTCACCTTGCTGGTGATGGCATTCTTGAGCTCACGCTCCATGTTCTTGCGTACTTCAGCCTTGAACTTGGTTTCATCACCATCGTCCACACCAAAGCCTTTCATGAACTCGGCGTCCACTTCCGGCAGCGCCTTGCCTTCCACCTTGTTGACCTTGATCTGGAACACCACAGCCTGACCTTTAAGGTCTTCGGACTGATAGTCTTCCGGGAAGGTCACGTCGATGTCTTTCTCGTCACCGGCTTTCATGCCAACGATGCCATCTTCAAAACCCGGGATCATCTGGCCGGAGCCCAGCTCCAGGTTCTGCCCTTCGGCGGTACCGCCTTCGAAGGCTTCACCGTCTTTCAGGCCTTTGAAATCGATATTGACGCGGTCACCGGTTTCAGCGGCACGGTCCACATCGGCAAACTCGGCGCGCTGCTGACGCAGGGTTTCGATCATGGTGTCCACGTCGGCGCCGGACACTTCAGCCTGGGGCTTTTCTACTTCAATACTATCGAAGGCCGCCAGTTCAACGTCCGGGTACACTTCGAAGGTCGCCACGAATTCCAGATCCTTGCCTGCTTCGTTGGTCTTGGCTTCGAAACCAGGCATGCCTGCGGGCTGCAGTTTTTCCTGCTCCACCGCTTCAATGAAGGCTTCGCGCATGACGTCAGCCAGCACTTCGTTACGCACGGCCCCGCCAAAGCGACGCTTTACTTCACGCATGGGGACCTTACCCGGGCGGAAACCGTCCAGACGGATCGTTTTCTGGGCTTCCTGCAGCTTGCCTTCTACTGCCACATCCACTTTTTCCGCGGGTACACCCACCGTCACACGGCGCTCAAGACCTGAAGTCGTTTCAACAGAAACCTGCATAACATCCTCTTTAAAAAAGACTTTTATCTCTGCCCGCCGCCGAAATAACGCGAAGACGGCCTAATGAAGGGCGCAGATTATAGTTCAAGGGAGCTTCTCTGCCTACAGTTCGCCCGTAGCGCAGCACCTGAAGCCCATACGAAAAAGCCTCCGGGGTTCAATCCCGGAGGCTTTTAATTTGGGGTGACTGATGGGGCTCGAACCCACGACCGCCGGAATCACAATCCGGAGCTCTACCAACTGAGCTACAATCACCATAAAACTGTTTGCTTTCTTCCTGTCCTGCCTGGCGCGCCTGGCAGGACTCGAACCTGCAACCGACGGCTTAGAAGGCCGTTGCTCTATCCGGTTGAGCTACAGGCGCTTGCAGGTTACCGCCATCAAGCCAACTGGTCGGGGTGGAGGGATTCGAACCCCCGACATCCTGCTCCCAAAGCAGGCGCGCTACCAGGCTGCGCTACACCCCGTCTCTTAAAGCTGCGTCAGTGACTAAGCTCGAAAGCGAGGCGCGCATAATACTCGGCACCCCCATGAGCGTCAACGGTGTTTGACGCAAAAAAATCTCTAACGTACAGATTTTAGGCAACTTTTGCGCACAGTGCCTGCGCATGCGAGAATCGCGCCGTTCACGGCTACCCCCGGCAGGCTGCAATAGCCGCAACCGCGCCGAGCCACCCCTACTGTAGTCAATTTCAGAGAGATCGCCCACATGACCGCCCAGATTCTTGATGGCAAAACCCTGGCCCAGCAGTTTGAGCAGGAGATGCGCCTGCGCGTCGACGCCCTGAAAGCCAAGGCCGACGGCCGCACGCCGATTCTTGCCACCATTCTGGTGGGTGCCGACCCGGCCTCCGCTACCTACGTAAAGATGAAAGGCAACGCCTGCCAGCGTGTCGGCATGGAATCGGTCGCCATCGAGCTGGCCGAAAGCACCACCACCGAACAATTACTGGCCAAGATTGACGAACTGAACAACAACCCGGATGTGCACGGCATTTTGCTGCAGCACCCGGTGCCCGCCCAGATTGATGAGCGCGCCTGTTTCGATGCCATCAGCCTGGAGAAGGACGTGGACGGTGTCACCTGCCTCGGATTTGGGCGCATGAGCATGGGCGAAGCCGCCTACGGCTGCGCCACCCCCAAGGGCATCATGCGCTTGCTGGAACACTATCAGGTAGAGCTGGAAGGCAAACACGCCGTCGTGGTGGGGCGCAGCGCCATTCTGGGCAAGCCCATGGCCATGATGCTGCTCGAAGCCAATGCCACCGTTACCATCTGTCACAGCCGCACCCAGAACCTGCCGGATCTGGTGAAGCAGGCTGACATCGTTGTGGGCGCCGTGGGCAAACCGGAATTTATCAAGGCAGACTGGATCAAGGATGGCGCAGTGGTGGTCGATGCCGGCTTCCACCCGGAAAAATGCGGAGATATTGAATTGGCACCGCTGGCTGATCGCGTTGCCGCTTATACCCCCGTTCCTGGCGGTGTTGGCCCGATGACCATCAACACCCTCATCTTCCAGACCCTGCAATCCGGCGAGAAAGCCTTCGGCTAAACGCCAACCGGGGCGCTTCAGGCGCCCCACTCTTCCTTACTCCCTGCATCATCTGCGCCCAGCCGTCACTGTCATAAAACCATCAATACCCACCGCTGTCGGGCTGAGTTAGCATCCTTGATGCTGCAGTGATTTTCTCGTTGCAGCCCGCCCACTAGAGGCAGACCAAGGAGAGCACCATGTCAGGGAAGTTCGAGATAGACAAAGCCAGCAATGACCAGTTCATCTTTCGCCTGAAAGCCGGCAACGGCGAGATCATCCTCGCCAGCGAGCAGTACACCAGCAAGTCCGCCTGCGAGAACGGTATCGACTCGGTAAGAAAGAACAGCGCCGATGACAGCAATTTCGAACGCAAGGTTGCCAAAGACGAACGTCACTATTTCGTTCTCAAGGCCGCCAATCATCAAGTCATCGGCCAGAGCCAGATGTACAAAAGCACCAGCGGCATGGAAAACGGCATTGAGTCAGTCAAGAACAATGCCCCGGACGCGGCCCTGGAAGACCTGACCTGAAGACATCATTACGATTCGCACCTGTCGTATAACGCAAAAGGCCGCACCCGATATCCAGGCGCGGCCTTTATAGTGACAGCGCCTGATTCGGCGCTTACCCTCCGGCACGGTCAACCGCGCTTCAGGCCTCCTTCGGCCAGGACTCACGCAGACCTACCGTCTGGTTGAACACCAGTCGCTCCTCGGAGCTGTCCTGGTCCACACAGAAATACCCTTCCCGTTCGAACTGGTAACGGGTTTCAGCCAATGCACCACGCAACCCAGGCTCCACCCAACACCCGGTCAGCACGGTCAGCGACTCAGGATTGATGTGGGACAGGAAGCTCTGCCCCTCTTCCAGCCCCTTGCCAGGGTTGGCGGCACTGAACAGACGGTCGTACAGGCGGACCTCGCAGGGCAGCCCCTTGTCCGCACTCACCCAGTGAATCACGCCACGCATCTTGCCCTGATCATCGGCATTCTCCGGGTTCTTGCCCAGGGTGTCCGGATCATAGGTACAACGCACTTCCACGATTTCACCCTGCTCGTCACGTACCACATCGGTGGCACGCACCACGTAGCCATAACGCAGCCGCACTCGATCACCCAGCACCAGACGCTTAAATTTCTTGTTGGCCTCTTCGCGGAAATCTTCACGGTCGATATAGACCTCCCGCGTGATCGGCACATGACGAGTCCCCATGGATTCATTCTGGGGATGCACCGGTGCTACCAGCGTCTCCTCTTTGCCCGCTTCCCAGTTCTCGATAACCACCTTCAACGGGTTCATGACGCACATGGCGCGGGGCGCATGCTGGTTCAAGTCATCGCGAATAGCCGCTTCAAGCATCGCCATGTCCACCACCGAGTCCGCACGACTCACCCCTACCGATTCGCAGAAAGTGCGGATAGAGGTCGGCGTGTAACCACGGCGACGCAAGCCGGAAATCGTCGGCATGCGCGGATCATTCCAGCCATCTACGTGCCCTTCATCCACCAATTGCTTGAGCTTGCGCTTGCTGGTCACCGTGTAGTTCAGGTTCAGGCGGGCAAATTCATACTGCCGAGGGGTCGCCGGGACCGAGGTGTTTTCCACCACCCAGTCATAAAAGGGGCGGTGATCCTCAAATTCCAGCGTGCACAGGCTGTGGGTGATGCCTTCAATGGCATCCGACAGCGGGTGCGTAAAGTCATACATGGGGTAAATAACCCACTTGTCGCCGGTCTGGTGATGGGTCTTTTTGCGGATCCGGTAGAGAATCGGATCACGCAGGCTGATATTCGGGCTCTGCATGTCGATTTTTGCCCGCAGCACCGCTTCGCCTTCGTCCAGCTTGTTGTCACGCATCTGCTCGAACAGCGCCAGATTCTCATCCACAGAGCGGTCGCGATAGGGGCTCGGCTTGCCAGGCGTGGTGAAATTGCCACGGTATTCAGCGATCTCTGCCGGGCTCAGGCTGTCCACATAGGCCAGACCTTTCTGGATCAGGCCCACCGCCAGGTCATACAGCTGGTCGAAGTAATTACTGGCAAAGCGCTCTTCACCGTTCCACTGGAACCCCAGCCATTGCACATCCTGCTTGATGGACTGGATGTACTCGTCCTCTTCCTTTTCCGGATTGGTATCGTCAAACCGCAGATTGCAGCTACCGCCATAGCTTTCCGCGATACCGAAGTTGAGACAGATAGATTTCGCATGACCGATATGCAGGTAGCCATTCGGCTCCGGCGGAAAACGGGTAGCCACCTGGCCGTCATTTTTACCTTCTGCAAGGTCACGGTCGATGATCTGTCTGATAAAATTGCTTGGCGCTTTCGTTTCGCTCATTGCCTGGGCCAGTCCGGATAGAGATACGGTAAATGGGTACGGTGAAAATGAAGGTGCGCTAGTGTACTGTAGCCCCCCCAACAGTCAAAGACTCAGGGCCCCTCTGCACGCAAAATAGGCGTTAACTGACGGGCTCGACCCTGCGGAGAAACATCAATGAAAGTGTTGCTGACAACAACTTACGGCAAAATCACCCTGCAACTGGACGCAGAGAAGGCGCCGGGAACCACCGAGAATTTCGTGCAGTACGTCAAGGAAGGCCACTTTAACGGCACTATCTTCCACCGCGTTATCAGCAATTTCATGATCCAGGGTGGCGGTTTCACCGAAGACATGCAGCAGAAACCCACCCGCGCCTCCATCCAGAATGAAGCGGGCAATGGCCTGTCCAACAAGGCCGGCACCATTGCCATGGCACGGACCCCGGATCCGCACTCAGCTTCGGCCCAGTTCTTCATCAACGTGGCTGACAACCACTTCCTGGACAAGGAACGCAGCCAGGACGGCTGGGGCTATGCGGTATTCGGTGCGGTTTCCGAAGGCATGGACGTGGTCGAAAAAATCCGCAACGTCGCCACCGGCAACAGCGGCGGCCATCAGGATGTCCCGGTGGAACCGGTACTGATCGAATCTGCTGAACTGATCGAGGACTGATCGTCATGCGCCTTGCTGCTGCCCTGCTCGCCCTGCTCCCTGGTCTGTTGCTGGCCAACCCGGTGGTCCGCCTGGACACCACAGCCGGCCCCGTTACCATTGAGCTGTACGAAGACAAAGCCCCGCAAAGTGTCGCCAACTTTCTCCAGTACGTGGACAGTGGCTTCTACAACGGCACCCAGTTTCACCGCGTGATCAGCGGTTTCATGATTCAGGGTGGCGGCTTTGACCAGAGCGGGCAGCGCAAGGCCACGCGCAAACCCATCCAGAACGAGGCCGACAACGGCCTAAAAAACAAGCGCGGCACCCTGGCCATGGCTCGCACCAGCAACCCGCACTCGGCCACCGCCCAGTTTTTTGTGAACCTGGTAGACAACCGCAATCTGGATTTCACCGGCAAGAACAGCCGCGGCTGGGGCTATGCCGTTTTCGGGGCGGTCACCGACGGCATGAATGTGGTCGACAATATTGCCCGGGAACGGACCACCAGCCAGCGTCTGAACGGCATGATGGCCCGCGATGTCCCGGAAGTGCCTATTCTGATCACCAAGGCCTACCGCCTGGAAGATGACAGCAAGGCAGCCAAACAGGCAAACGAAGAGAAGGACGCTCAATAACCATGAGTTACACCCTCTTCATCTCTGATCTGCACCTGGATCCGGCACGCCCCGAGCATCTGGAGGCCCTGAAAAACCTGCTGGCACAACATCAAGGCAAGACCGACGCCCTGTATGTACTGGGCGACCTGTTCGAAGCCTGGATCGGCGACGATGATGACACCCCGTTCAATCTCGACGCCATCGCCGCCTTCCGTCAGTTTTCCGACAGTGGCAGCAAGCTCTACTTCATGCATGGCAACCGGGATTTCATGCTCGGCAACGACTTTGCGAATGCCTGCGGCGGCACCCTGCTCGACGAAGGCACCGTGGTCGACCTCTACGGCACCGCCGTGATCCTGATGCACGGCGACAGCCTGTGCACCCTGGACACCGCCTACCAGCAGTTCCGCACCATGGCCCGCAACCCCCAGTGGCAACAGGGGATGCTCGCCAAACCACTGGAAGAGCGTCGCATGATCGCCCAGGGCATGCGTATGCAAAGCCAGGGCAACAATGCCAACAAGGCCGAAAACATCATGGATGTCACCCCGGAGGAAGTGGTCCGGGAAATGCAGGACGCCGGTGTGAAGCACTTGATCCACGGCCACACCCACCGCCCGGACGTCCACGACGTAGCCTTGCCTGACGGCACCGGCAAGCGCTGGGTGCTCGGGGACTGGGGGAAGCTGGGGTGGCAGATTGTGGCGGACAGTGAGCGGGGACTGCGGTTGGAAAGCTTCGACATCAATTAATAGTTAATAATTAATAACTCGCGGATTAATGTTTCAATTCTTAAACGCAAGAGGCCGCGCCCAACCTATGGGCGCGGCCTCTTGCGTTTAAAGTGGCAAAGTCGTTGCTCGCGCAACTATTAATTATTCATTATTAACTATTATTGCCCTTTCAGGCGTTCCAGAATGAAACCGGAACTCATCATCTGGCGATTCAATCAGTTCCTGCTCTACCGCCTTGAAGAAATCCACCCGTTCTGCGATCGGCCCCTGGGCATATTGCTCGGCCAGCTTCAGGTAATCCTCAAAGTGGCGCGACTCGCTTTTCAATAAATAGCGGTAATAACGCCCCAACTCCGCATCCACATGGGGCGCCAGTGCGGCGAACCGCTCACAGCTACGCGCCTCGATTAACGCCCCCACAATCATGGTGTCCACCAGGCGCCCCGGCTCAGAGGTGCGGATATGCTGACGCATCCCCTTGGCATAGCGCGCCGGCGTCATGTGGTCGTAGGTCACGTCGCGCTGACGCATCAGCTGTACCACCTGCTCAAAATGCAGCAGCTCCTCGCGGGCCAGTTGGCTCAACGTATCCAGTAGTTCCGGGCGATCCACATAACGAAACATCAGATTGATCGCCGTGCTGGCCGCTTTCTTCTCACAGTGGGCATGGTCAATCAGCAGAATGTCCGGGTGCTCAAGGGCCCAGTCGACCCAGGCAGGCGGCGTCGCGCAGGGGAGAAAATCGCGGATGTGGGAAATGTCGTGCATGGGGTTCTCGCTGGCTCAAGGTAACCCGTCCGCAGACAGGCGCCGGCATTATAGCGTTTTTGTGCGCAATCTCATCTGCACGACTGGTGCTCGCCGGTCGCGCCCGTATACTGTCGCGCCATGGGCAGAAAAACACATCCACGCGTACAGCGAGCAAAAGGTCAGACAGCCATCATCGCATTGCGACTGCTGGGCGCTCTGCCTTTTACCATCAACCGGGCACTGGCCACCGTTATCGGCGTTCTGCTGGCCCGCCTGCCAACGCAGGCGTTGAAGGTCAGCAAAACCAACCTGGCACTTTGCTATCCCACCCTGTCTGACGCTGAACATACCCGGTTGGCCCGCGAGTCACTGGTGGAAAGCCTCAAGAACACCTTTGAAATTGCCCTGTTCTGGCGGCACCCCGACCAGGGACTGAAGCGTGTGGTCGCCGTTGACGGTGATGCCCCGCTACGTCAGGCGGTGGCGGATGGCCACCCCATCATGATTCTGGCGCCGCACCTGGGATGCTGGGAGGTGCTCAATTTCTGGCTGGCCACCGAATTCGGTCTGCACGCCATGTTTGCCCCCTCCGGACTGCCGGAAGTGGATGATCTGGTCCTCAGCGGCCGTGAACATTTTGGCTCCACCATGTACCCCACCACCGCCCGCGGCGTTGCTGGCCTGGTACGGGCCATGAAGAAAGGTGCCCTTACCGCCATCCTGCCCGATCAGGTTCCCGACCGCCGCAGCGGACGCCACGCCCCTTTTTATGGCCAGCCGGCCTACACCGGCACGCTGGCATGCAAACTGATCCGCCAGACGGGCGCCGTCACCTTCATGGCCTGGGCGCGCCGCCTGCCCGGCACCCAGGGCTACGAAATTCGGGTTCGACCGGCGGACCCCGGCGTTGCAGATGAGGACCTGGATAAGGCTCTGACGGCCATGAACCACTCCATCGAACATCTTATCGACGAATCCCCCAGCCAGTACCTGTGGAGCTACAAGCGTTTTCGCCGCCCACCAGCCGGGGTCGACACGCCCTACTAGCGCTGCGCCCCTGCGGTTTCAGTGCTTTGCGTTTTCAGTGATTGTGAGTATTCACGCCATGAATGGTTGTAACCCCGGTTTGGCTTAACAATTAATGCCCATTCCGCTATACTCCGCGCGCAATTCCAACCCCCAGTAACACCCTAAAAGACTGATTTCCAAAAGAAATCAGCCAAGACGACGATGAGGGAAACGCTGTGCTAGAAGCCTATCGCAAACATGTAGAAGAGCGCGCCGCTGAAGGTGTGCCGCCGAAGCCGCTGACCGAACAGCAGGTTGCCGACCTGGTAGAACTGCTGAAGACCCCGCCGGCTGGCGAAGAAGAATTTATCCAGGACCTGTTCGTAAACCGCGTTCCACCGGGTGTGGACCAGGCCGCTTATGTTAAAGCCGCGTTCCTGACCGCGATCGTTAAAGGCGAAGCCAGCTCTCCCCTGATCGACCGTAAGCGTGCCGTTCAACTGCTGGGCACCATGCAGGGTGGCTACAACGTTGCCACTCTGGTGGAAGCGCTGGACGATGCCGAACTGGCCGAAATCGCCGCCGACGAGCTCAAGCACACCCTGCTGGTCTTCGATGCCTTCCACGACGTGGAAGACAAGATGAAAGCCGGCAACGCCAAGGCCAAGGAAGTGATCGAGTCCTGGGCTGAAGGTGAGTGGTTCACCAATCGCGCGGACCTGGCAGAGAAAATGTCTCTGACCGTCTTCAAGGTCACCGGCGAAACCAACACCGATGACCTGTCCCCGGCCCAGGACGCCTGGAGCCGCCCGGATATCCCGCTGCACGGCAACGCCATGCTGAAAAATGCGCGTGAAGGTATCACCCCGGAAAAAGACGGCGAAATCGGTCCGCTGAGCCAGATGGACGAACTGAAGAAA
Source organism: Alloalcanivorax sp. (assembly GCA_039983755.1). Taxonomy (GTDB): domain Bacteria; phylum Pseudomonadota; class Gammaproteobacteria; order Pseudomonadales; family Alcanivoracaceae; genus Alcanivorax. The sequence goes on along the minus strand of JBDWVU010000037.1, from coordinate 106,837 downwards.
AAAGGCCTGCCTGTTGCCTACGTGGGCGATGTTGTGGGTACCGGTTCTTCCCGTAAGTCTGCCACCAACTCCGTACTGTGGCACTTCGGTGACGACATTCCGTTCGTACCGAACAAGCGCGCCGGCGGCGTCTGCATCGGCGGCAAGATCGCTCCGATCTTCTTCAACACCATGGAAGATTCCGGCGCCCTGCCTTTCGAGTGTGACGTGGAAAAAATGAACACCGGTGACGTGATCGACGTTTACCCGTTCGCAGGCAAGGTAGAAAAAGACGGTGAAGTCATCGCCGAATTCGACCTGCGCTCCCAGGTTCTGCTGGACGAAGTGCGCGCCGGCGGCCGTATCAACCTGATCATCGGTCGCGGCCTGACCACCAAGGCTCGCGAAGCGCTGGGTCTGGCACCGTCCGAATTGTTCCGCAAGCCGGAACAACCGGGTGATTCCGACAAGGGCTTCACTCTGGCCCAGAAAATGGTCGGTAAGGCCTGTGGCATGGACGGTGTTCGCCCCGGCATGTACTGCGAGCCGAAGATGACCACCGTGGGGTCCCAGGACACCACTGGCCCGATGACCCGTGACGAGCTGAAAGATCTGGCTTGCCTGGGCTTCCAGGCCGACCTGGTGATGCAATCTTTCTGTCACACCGCCGCTTACCCCAAGCCGGTTGACGTGGAAACCCAGCACACCCTGCCCGACTTCATCATGAACCGTGGCGGTGTTTCCCTGCGTCCAGGCGACGGCATCATCCACTCCTGGCTGAACCGTATGCTGCTGCCGGATACCGTGGGTACCGGTGGTGACTCCCACACCCGTTTCCCCATGGGCATCTCCTTCCCGGCCGGCTCTGGTCTGGTTGCGTTCGCGGCTGCCACCGGCGTTATGCCGCTGGACATGCCGGAATCGGTTCTGGTTCGCTTCAAGGGTAAGCGCCAGCCGGGCATCACCCTGCGTGACCTGGTCCATGCCATCCCCATGCAGGCCATCAAAGACGGCCACCTGACCGTTGCCAAAGCGGGCAAGGTCAACGTCTTCTCCGGTCGTGTACTGGAAATTGAAGGCCTGGATGACCTGACCGTCGAGCAGGCATTCGAGCTGTCTGACGCGTCCGCCGAGCGTTCCGCGGCTGGCTGTACCATCACCCTGTCTGAAGACAGCGTGACCGAGTACCTGAAGTCCAACATCACCATGCTCAAGTGGATGATTGCCAACGGTTACGGCGATGCCCGTACCATTGAGCGTCGCATCAACGGCATGGAAGAGTGGCTGGCCAACCCGAGCCTGATGCGTGCCGACGCCGATGCCGAGTACCACACCGTCATCGAAATCGACATGGACCAGATCAACGAGCCGGTACTGTGCTGCCCGAACGACCCGGACGATGCCAAGACCCTGTCCGACGTGGCTGGCGCCAAGATCGACGAAGTGTTCATCGGTTCCTGCATGACCAACATCGGTCACTTCCGTGCTGCGGGCAAGCTGCTGCAGAAAGTGGAAAGTGGCACCATGCCGACCCGTCTGTGGATCGCGCCGCCGACCAAGATGGATCAGCACCAGCTCACCGAAGAAGGCTACTACAACATCTTCGGCAGTGCCGGTGCGCGCACCGAGATGCCGGGCTGCTCCCTGTGCATGGGTAACCAGGCTCGCATCGCGCCGAAGTCCACTGCGGTATCCACCTCCACCCGTAACTTCCCGAACCGTCTGGGTCAGGGTGCGGATGTGTACCTGGCATCGGCTGAGCTGGCGTCTGTGGCGTCCATCCTCGGCAAGCTGCCGAGCAAGGAAGAGTACATGGAGTATGCGAACACCATCGACTCCATGTCCTCCGAGATCTACCGCTACCTGAACTTCGACCAGATGCCGGAGTACCAGGACGTGGCAGATACCGTGAAGATTCCGGTTGCCCAGTCTGTATAACGACTGACTGACCGTTTCACGGAACCAAAAAAGCCCGGCTTCGCAGCCGGGCTTTTTTGTGTCTGTTTATCGGGCGGGCGTCGAATCAGGCGTAGTCGTAAGCCGACAACCCACGGCAAACCCGAACTGCTACTGCCCTAACCGGCGCTTGGTCAGCCCGGTAGCCTGTGCCTGCAGTGGATCTTCAGGCCATGGATGCTTGGGATAACGGCCACGTAAATCCTTGCGCACGGCCGCATAGCTCTCTGCCCAGAACCGCGCCAGGTTATCGGTAATCGCTGCCGGGCGCCCCGCCGGTGTGAGCAGGTGAACCGTGATCGCAAGCGCACCATCCGCTAGTGTCGGCAACGTCTGCAAACCGAACAGTTCCTGCAACTTGGCAGCCAGCACCACATGCTCACCGGTGTAATCCAGGCGCACGGTGCGGCCGGTGGGAATGGTCACCGTTTCCGGCATCCATTGCTTCAGCTGGCGCTGCTGATCTATCGATAACAGGCCAGACAGCGCCGCCCCCAGAGGCAATTTCTTCAGATCCGCCACGCTGCGCATCCCGGCAAGATAAGGCCCCAGCCACTGCTCCAGCCCGGACAGAAGCCCCGCATCACTCACATCCGGCCAACCCGCCTCTGGCTGCATCGCAGACAATCGCTGAATACGCGCTTGCCACTGACGCCAGCTATCCTCCCAGGGAAGCACCGCAAGCCCCAGGCTGCGGATGCCGGCCAACAGACCAGCTATCTGCTGTTCATTGCTCAGTGACGCCAGTGGCTGGCTTTGCAGCACCAGATTCCCCAGCACCCGTTCACGGCGTCCGCTGACCCGCTGTTTTTCTGTGTCCCAACCGATGTGTTCCCGCCAACGGCCGTGTTGCTCCAGAACAGATTCAATCTCTTGATCGGTCAGCGGCCAGGCAAGGCGAATACGCGCGTCTTTGGGCTGCCCATCCGTGTCCATGACCAGTAACCATTCCGTTCCTTGCAGGCTATCGTTGTCATGCAGAAACAGGCCCGGGCCATCGGCCATTTGGTATCGTCCCTGGTTACCACTACGTCGCCGGCTTATCTGCAGCGCAAACACTGACGCCAGAAGCCCCCCCATGGTATCGCGCCAGGCTTGCGGAGCATGCCCGCTCCCGGCGGCGTTAAGGCGTTTCGCCTCTGCAAGTACCGTAGCGAAGCGTTGCGGATGATTCTCCAGCGCCTCCAGGCGCCGCCGTAAATCCACCCCCTCGCCGGCAAGGATATCCCGCTCGGACAACACCGCGACAAGCCGGGCCGCCGGCTCAGCGAGCCCGGCCTCTTTGGCAGCAATCAACAAGAGGGCAAGGGATGGATCCACCGGGAGACGGGCAATGGCCTCGCCCCGAGACGTCAGCGACGCGCTTTGATCCAGCGCACCACCGCGCTGCAGGCGCTCCACCGCACTGTCCCAGGCGGCCTGCGGCGGCGCATCAAGCCAGGGCATCTGTTGTGGCTCGCGGCAACCCCAGCGAGCCAGATCCAGCACTAGCCGGTCGAGCCCCACGCGCTGAATTTCCGGTAATTGATAACGCGCCAGCACGTCCGCTTCGCCCCACAAGCGCAGGCTATGGCCTGGCCCTAGGCGCCCGGCCCGACCACTGCGTTGCCGGGCGTTGGCATCGCTGATACGACGGGTGACTAACCGGGTACGGTGCCGGGCAGGATCATAGACCGGCTCGCGGGCAAAACCACTGTCGACCACGTGGGTTACCCCGTCGATGGTCAGGCTGGTCTCAGCCACATTGGTGGTCAATACGACCAATCGCGACTCACGGGCTGCCAGTTCGAGCACCCTCTGCTGTTTGTCCAGAGACAAACCACCATGAAGCGTGGCCACCGGTACTCGACAGCCCCGCTGATCCAGCTGACTGGCGACGCGGCGCATATCGCCCTGCCCCGGCAGGAAGACCAGAATCACCCCCGCGTGACCGAGCAGGCCCATCACCTGCTCAGCGCAATGGTCGCGCCAATCCTGCCGGGCCGGCACCGGCGCATGGGAAATTGTCACCGGGTAACTCTGCCCCTGGCTGCGCACCACCGGCGCCTGCAGCAAGGCTTCCAGCGGACCACAATCCAGGGTCGCGGACATCACCAGCAGGCCGAGATCAGGACGAAAAGCCTCACTCGCTTCCAGAACCAGGGCCAGGCCAAGATCCGCATGCAGTGAGCGTTCATGGAACTCATCAAAGATCACCAGGCTCACACCGGGGAGCTCGGGATCATTGAGCAACATACGGGTGAGTACCCCTTCGGTCACCACTTCCAGGCGCGTCTGAGCACTCACACGGGTATCGGTACGCGTGCGATAGCCTACCGACTGGCCCACGGGTTGACCCAGTTGCATAGCCATAAAAGTGGCCACCGAGCGGGCCGCCACGCGGCGCGGCTCCAGCATCAGGATTTTCCCGCCTTGCCCCCAATCACTGTCCAGCAGCGCCAGTGGTACACGGGTAGACTTCCCCGCTCCCGGCGGCGCCTCGAGAATGGCACGCCCGTGCGCCTTTAATGCCTGTAAAAGCGGGTTAATCGCCTGATCTACTGGAAAAACTGTTGCCATTCGTTACGTCCGTCGCCGTTTCGCCGTGACCACCGTCACGCTGGCACTTTTCATCACGCAGTAATGCTCGTGACGTGCAAAACCTATGCTATATTCTGCTCATATAGCTAATAATTAATAACTACGTCAGATAGTGATTTATGCTGAATGATTTGGGGATCCCTGAGCATCTAATCTGGAAACTGGACCAGTTTGACAACCACAAGCGGGCGGTCAATTTTATCAAACAGTTCCAGGAGACGCTGTGCGTTTACAGTGCACCAGTACAGCAGCTCTATACCAACTACGACATCTCACTGCCCGATGATGATGATCGTTCAATGATCATTTTACCCAACCCCTACGCGTACCACGATACGTTCAACAGCATTGGGGACCACAGTGTGCATGCCAGCGGTATGTATATCGTCCCCGGCGATCTTTTCGGTAAGGAAGGATTATTTCTGACCTTGCGCCTGCTGAAGTACGGCAAGCGCGTCATCAAGCCGGTACCGCTGAAAGTGGGCCTGTGGGCATTGATGAAAAAAGAAACGAAGGAAGTCCCCTTTCTGCCGGTTATCACCAAAGGCGACTTGCGCGCCTTCCGCAAGGATTTTCCCTGCCTGCACCTGCATCGCATTCAACCGTCCAAGCTGGTGGACCGGTCTCCCATGGAGGTCAAGGCAATCCAGAAAGTGATTCGCGACAAGCTGAAAGTGTATATGTGAGGGAGATGCGACACGCTTACACGCTTACACGCAACACGGCTTCCGGCTTGTTGCGTGAAGCGTGCAGCATCTCTTAATCCGCGCTTTCCCAGCAATAATCCAGCGCCTGAATGTAATACTCCAGCCCACGCTGGGACGCCTTGAAGGCGCGGTCACGGCTTTCCTGCTCTACACAGAGCAACTTCACCAACTCCATGGCCTCATGGGGATGATCATCGTCATAAGAAGCATGAGCTCTCAGCCAGGCCATGGAATGGCGGTTAATCGTGGCGACCCCGTCTTCCTGATACGCCTTCATGCCCTTGACCACACTCTGGCTCCACTCACCCGTGGCCCACTCAATAGCCAGGTTGGTGGCAGCGATCCCTTCTTCCAGGCTGCCCTGGCGCCCCATGGTCCAGAGAAAATTGTTGACCGCATCCATCGCCGCGGGAGGCTCAACAAATTCCAGATCTTCCAGTGTCAGGCCGAATCCCATGGCCCAGTCCTGATACCAGTAGGCATGGCGCTGTTCAATCTTGATGTTGCCGATCAACCAGTTCTTGGCCTGCTCGTGGCCCGGGAAGCGGCCAGGCCGGGTTTTCGCCAGGTTCAGCCCCATGTACTTGGGGAAGTTTTCCACCAACGGGTAGAAATTCAATAACGCACAACGGAAACGCGGCAGACTCAGCTGGCCGCTGGCCATTTCCGCGAATACCGGGTGGTTAACAACCTTGTTCTTGAGGGGCACCAGGTCATCCCAGAACTGCTGGGCCCAGGGGGTATGCTCTGTCAGTTCAAGCGCTTTCTTATAATTTGCGGCACGCATTCGTCGTTCTCCATAACAACCCAAGCAATCATTGCAACGAATACCAGCGTACCCGCCTCACGGCTAGCACACTAGTCCAATAATTTGTATAAGCGATTTCGCAGGCCACGTAAATGGCGCATTTGCTGTTTACTGGTTTTTTGTCGTGGATCGTACAGTGCACGCTGGTAGTAACGGGCCCAATCGTGGGCTGGGCTGGCGGCCCGTGGCCAGCGCTCTGCTATGGCGCCGGCCAGTTGCGAAGGGGTTACCCCGGGGGGCAATGCCAGCCCGCAGGCCTGGGCACGCTGATGTAACCGCCAGAACTCCTTCTCCAAGGGCGACTGAATATGGGCCGGGTTGCGCCAGAACAGATACAGGCCATACAGCCCCAGCAGCAAGGCCACGGACACCATCAACGTAATCGCCACTCGCAGCGGGGTCACTTGCCCCAGCAGCTTGCTCAGCACAGATAACTGCAGCTGGCTGTCGTAGCCCAGCACCCAGGTCTGCCAGCGGAAATCCACATAATCGGCCCACTCACGCATAACGCCCAGCAGGCCGCTGTCGGCAAAGCCATCAAATTGAATACCGCTTAGCTCACCCCCGGAATCACCATCTTCAAGAGCGGCTCGTAAACCTCGCTCCACGCGTTCTGGCGCCACGGCACCGGTGGGGTCCACGCGCACCCATCCCTGCCCCTCAAGCCACACCTCACTCCAGGCATGGGCGTCGTATTGGCGCACCAGCAAGTGGGAGCCCAGGCTGTTCTGTTCGCCCCCCTGATAGCCCACCACCACCCGAGCGGGTATGCCCGCAGCACGCATCAGGAAGGTAAAGCTGGAGGCATAATGCTCGCAGAAGCCCTTGCGCGAACGGAACAGGAAATCGTCAATGGGGTCGGCCACCAGTTTGGGCGGTCGCAGCGTGTAGTGGAAAGGCTGCTGGCGAAAATATTTCAGCGCCTGCTGTACCACTGCCGCATCAGAATGGCTCTCCAGGCGCCACTGCTGGGCCAGGCCACGGGCACGACGGCCACTCTCCTCAGGAATCGACAGCATCAGCGCCTTCTCTTCTGCAGCCAATGGCAGCCGCCGGGTTGCCGCCGGCACACTGACCACCTGATAGCTCTGACGCTGACTCACCGGGCTGTTGGCCACCAGTCGCATGTCCCGGGCCAGACTGACGCCATCCTCACTGACAAAGGGCACCGGCATGGCAAACAGCCAGCGCCGCTGGGTGGGCTCGACAATGACCTGGTAGGCATAGCTGGTGCCATCGCTCCGCCCCGCAGTCAAGGCATCCACCCAGTCCGGGGCCGGCCCACGGCCGCTGTACAGGTAGCGGGCTTCGTCCATGCCACGGGGAATAGCCTGCTGCCAGGCCCGGCCATCAAAATAGCTCAGCGTCAGGCCTCGCCAGTAACGCTCTGCCGGCGGCGGTATATCCCCATCAAAGGCAACCCGAAATGCCAGTGCGGACGATTCCGACAGCTCGCTGATCTGTCCGGGGGCCATGCTGTCGGTCATCCCGGTGCGGGCTTTTCCGTTGCCCACCTGCATGTTCCACAGCGGCGCCACTCTGGGCACCAGCACAAACAGAATCAGCATCAAGGGGACCGCCTGGGCCATGATGATGCCGGCGCGTTTAAGGTGCTGCATGCCGCTGGCACGGGTATCGCTATGATTAATCCCCGCCAGGCAGGCGGTGAGTAGCACCATGCACAGCAACACATAGAGGAACATCAGCGGGCTTTGCGAGAACAGCAACGACGTCGCACAAACGAAAAAACCCAGCACCAGCAAGACGTAGGCATCCCGCTGACTAACCACTTCCAGATACTTGAGCCCGAACAGCGACACCAGCAGGGCCACACCGGCTTCCGGGCCGTACAGGCGGCCGAAGCTGTAAAAGGTGAGCGCCACCGCCCCCATCAACAACAGGCTGCGGATAATACGCCCGGGCAACGCTATCCGCTGGCGGTTGACCAGGGCACGGATCATGATCACCAACGCAAACAGCCCCCCTTGCCAAAGCGGGCCTTTGAGTAACTGAGGCAGCGCACAGAACGTTACCGCAAGCGTCAGCCAAAGCCGGGTGTGGGAAGGAACCTGGTAAATACGCGCCATCAGAACTCCGGGTAACAGGCCAGCGCATCCAGCAAGCGCCAGCGATGCACATCACCGGTATCCGGTGCCAATGTCAGGCCCGGCAGCACCAACCCATAGGGCTGGTGTTGCCGATCCAGTTCCAGCACCCAGTGACAGAGAATGGAAAGGCGTTGTTCATCGCCTAGCCCTTCCAGCTTGTCCCAGCGTAGCCATAGCCGCCCACCCACTGGCTCTTCGAACAGCTTGGTATTCAGGCCGCGACCACGGGCATAGCCTTTCCAGTCGATCTTGCGCAAGGAGTCACCGGGCACATACCGGCGCAACCCCTGAAACTCTTCATTGCCGGACTGCCCACTACTGAATGCCCGCTGGTTATTTTTGCCACCATCGGCTGGGCAATCTTCACTTTCCTGCGGGCGCGGCCAGGCCAAACAGTAATGATCGAGCGTCACGTAGGACCAGGTACGCAGCAAGCCAAGAGGAAAACGGCTTTCCACTTTCAGTCGTGGTGCCGAGATTTTGCCCCTTCTGGCCAACGGCAGATTCAGCCACAGGCTCTCCTCCTCCCCGGCCATGACACTCACTTGCTGTGCATCCTGCCCCGGCCAACGCAACCAGACGCAATGGTGGGCCCGCTGCTCAGCGAACAGCACCACTTCCAGAGCCCCTTCTTCACCACTGAAACCGGATTCCGCCGTGCCATTACGCAGGCCAAGGGCCGATAAATTGCGAAAGGTATGCAAAATGGCAACCAGAAACAGGCTGGCCATCAGAAATGACAGGGCCAGAATCAGGTTGTTTTCATAATTGATGCCACCGATAAACAGCAGCGCGGCCACTAACAGATAGAAGAACCCGTAGCCGGTAGGAAAAATAAAAATACGTTTCTGGTTCAGAACGATCTGGCTGGCCGCCGGCAGACGGCGTGCCAGCCATCGCTCATAGAGCCGACGTAGCCCGGAAGGAAGCGTCACGGCGCCGCCCTAGCGCCGTACCACTGGCACGGACTGGAGCAATGACTGGCTAATGGCTGCCACACTGCCCCCTTGCCGAGCACTCAGGCGATGCTCTGCCACCGAGGCCCAGACCGCCTGCACGTCTTCTGGCAGCACATAGTCCCGGCCCGTAATCAGCGCCCAGGCTCGTGCCGCACGTAACAGCCCCAAACCCGCACGGGGTGACAGCCCCGCCACAAAGCGGTCATCAGAACGCGTGGCGTCAAGCAGCCGCTGCACATAGTCGAGCAGCTCGCGGGTAACACGAATTTTGCCCACCACCTGGGCCAGTTTCATCAGCCCTTCGCCATTGATTACCGCTTTCAGCTCGCGCACCTGCTGGCGCAAATCGCCGCCGGCAAGCAGTTCCAGTTCCACATCCGGGGCCGGGTAACCGAGAGAAATACGCATCAGAAAGCGGTCAAGCTGGGATTCCGGCAATACGAAAGTGCCCGCCTGATCTACCGGGTTCTGCGTCGCCACCACAAAAAACGGCGCGGGCAATGGGCGGGTTACCCCGTCCAGCGTGACCTGCCGCTCTTCCATGGCTTCCAGCAAGGCACTCTGGGTTTTCGGCGTGGCGCGGTTGATTTCATCGGCCAGCAGCAACTGGGTGAACACAGGACCTTCGCGGAGGGAAAATTGCTGGGTGTTGGGGTCGAATACGGACACACCCAGGATATCCGCCGGCAGCATATCGCTGGTGAACTGCACCCGCCGGTAATCCAGCTGGAACACCCTCGCCAGTGCATGGGCCAAAGTGGTTTTGCCCATGCCCGGCAGGTCTTCGATCAGCAAGTGGCCGTTGGCCAACATACAGGTAAGCGCCAGCTTCAGTTGTTCTTCTTTGCCCAGTACAACTCGGCCTACCTGGGCCAGGGCTTTATCCAGTGCCTGCATGCTTCCCCTTTATGCATTGGTTGCAAATTCGGGCAGCGAGGCGGGGTCAAGCGCTGGCCAGCGCCTTCAGGCCGCGGTTCAGGTCTGCTTTCAGGTCCTCTACTCCCTCCAGGCCAATGGCCAGACGAATCAGATTTTCCGTCACCCCTGCTCGCTGCTTTTCTTCTTCGTTGACTCGCCCATGGGTAGTGGTCGCCGGGTGAGTCACGGTTGTTTTAACATCACCCAGGTTGGCGGTAATGGAAATCAGGCGAGTGGCATCAATAAAGCGCCAGGCTGCCTGACGATCACGATTACCGGCAGCATCTTCCACTTCAATGGACATGACTGCGCCATAGGCAGACTGCTGCTTGCCCGCCAGTTCATGCTGCGGGTGACTTTTCAGCCCGGCATAATGCACCCGGGCAATCCCCGGCTGTGCTTCCAGCCATTCAGCCAACACCATGGCCCGCTCACTTTGCGCCTTCATGCGCAGACTCAAGGTTTCCAGGCCCTTGATAAAGACCCAGGCATTGAACGGGCTCATACAAGAACCAGCAGAACGAACGAACCCGAGAATATCATTCATGGGCTCTTTCGGGCCGACCACGGCACCACCGAGGCAACGCCCCTGCCCGTCCAGATATTTGGTCGCGCTGTGGATAATCAGGTCAGCACCCAGCTCGATAGGTTTTTGCAGGGCCGGCGTGCAGAAACAGTTATCCACCACCAGCAACGCCCCGTTGTCATGGGCGAGCTTGGCCAGGGCGGCAATGTCACCGACTTCCGCCAGTGGATTCGACGGCGTTTCCAGAAACAACATTTTCGTTTCCGGGCGAATCGCCTCTTCCCACTGGGAAAGATCGCTCATGTCCACCAGCGTGGTATCGATACCAAATTTCTTCAGGTAACGGTCGTAGATCACGTTGGTGGTGCCGAACACGCTGCGCGAGCTGACAATGTGGTCGCCTGGTGCCAGCAGAGCGAAAAACGTGCCGCTGATCGCCGCCATGCCGGAGGCGAAAGCCACACAGGCCTCACCGCCTTCCAGTGCCGCCAGGCGTTGCTCGAATGCGCGCACCGTAGGATTGGTAAAGCGGGAATAAATATTGCCTGGCTCTTCACCGCTAAACCGGGCCGCCGCTTGCGCCGCGTTTTCGTAGACGAAGCTGGAGGTCATGAAAATCGGATCCGAATGCGCCATTTCATCCGTGCGCAATTGCGCCGTACGGATAGCCAGGGTTTCCACACTCAGGGTTGTCGGATCCAGATCATCACTCATGGTTTATTCTCGCTTTCATGCCGCACGCGACACGCAACAACGCGTCAGAGATTTGCGCCCAAAGGAAGTATCATTACACGCGAAAAAAGCCGAGTCGATTCGCAGCGACGGATTCATTCATCTGGCAGCACGCCTCAATTGCCTTGTTGCGTGTCGCGTGCTGCGTGCCCGGCATTAATTAGCATTATGCAGGTCGATAATTTCGTTATCCGCCAGGGCCTGGGTCTTCTCGCTGTTGCCTTTGGCCGCGTCGTTGCGCCGCGCTTCCAGGTTGGCCAGATAGTCCGGGGTGATATTGCCGGCCAGATACTCGCCATTGAACACCGAGCAATCGAAGGACGCCACATTCGGATTGCCCTCCTGACAGGTTTCCACCAGATCATCCAGATCCTGATAGATCAACCGGTCAGCGCCAATCAGCTCACCGATTTCATCGGTGGTACGGCCGTGGGCGATCAGTTCCTGGGCCACCGGCATATCAATGCCGTAAACGTTCGGGTATTTCACTGCAGGTGCCGCGGAGGCGAAATACACCTTGCGGGCGCCGGCTTCCCGAGCCATCTGGATAATTTCGTTGCAGGTGGTACCGCGCACGATGGAATCATCCACCAGCAGTACATTCTTGCCCTGGAATTCCAGTTCGATGGCGTTGAGCTTCTGGCGCACTGATTTCTTGCGCTGTTGCTGGCCCGGCATGATGAAGGTGCGGCCGATATACCGGTTCTTGATAAAGCCTTCACGGTATTTCACGCCCAGATGATTGGCCATCTGCAAGGCGGACGTGCGGCTGGTATCGGGAATGGGAATGACCACATCAATATCATGGTCCGGCCATTCACGCTCCACTTTCTCGGCCAGTTTTTCGCCCATCCGCAGGCGCGCCTTGTACACGGAAATGCCGTCGATAATGGAATCCGGACGCGCCAGATAAACCTGCTCGAAAATACACGGATGCAGGCTCGGGGATTGCGCGCACTGGCGGGTATGCATCTCGCCATCAGCGGTGATGTAAATCGCTTCGCCGGGGGCCAGATCACGCTCCACGTGGAAACCCAGGGAAGACAAAGCCACAGACTCGGAAGCCACCATGTATTCCGGACCGTTGGGGGTGTCCTTGCGGCCAAAGCACACCGGGCGAATACCATGGGGGTCGCGGAAAGCCAAAATGCCGTAACCAGTGATCATGGCCACCACCGCGTAGGCCCCTTCCACCCGTTGATGGACTGCGGCCACCGCATCAAAGATATCTTCCGGCTCCGGCTGCAACTTGCCGCGGCTTTGTAGCTCGTGGGCAAACACGTTCAGCAGGACTTCGGAATCGGAGGTGGTGTTGATGTGGCGCAGGTCGGCACGGAAGATATGCTCGGCCAGGGCTTCCGCATTCGTCAGGTTACCGTTGTGGGCCAGCGTAATGCCGTAGGGGGAGTTCACATAGAACGGCTGGGCCTCCGCCGAACTGGAGCTGCCTGCCGTGGGATAGCGCACATGGCCAATCCCCATGTTACCGACCAGCCGACGCATATGGCGGGTGCGGAATACATCGCGCACCATGCCGTTATCCTTGCGCAGGTAGAGACGATCACCGTCGCAGGTCACAATACCAGCCGCATCCTGGCCACGATGCTGGAGAACGGTCAGGGCATCGTAGATCCCCTGGTTCACATGGCTATGACCGACAATACCCACAATGCCGCACATGGTACTTACCTCTAGCTGCCGCTTACATTCATGATAAAGGCGAGAAGGCTCTCGCCCACGTCCCGGGTCCATGCTTCCATCATCACCAGATGGGGAACCAGGGTGGAATCGTGCCACCAGGGGTCAGCGGCAAATAGATGCCGACCCAGGGCAACCAGTACGACCATCAGCAAGACCCCTCGCAGGGCGCCGAACACCATACCCATCAATCGATCTGTACTGCTCAAGCCAGTGACGCGGATCAGTTCACCGAGCAAATGGCTAATGAGGGCGCCCACCGCCAACGTCAGGACAAACAAGCTGCCGAAAGCGACAACGGCCCGCAGGCTGGGGGTAGTGATCTGGTCCTGGAGAAGAAGGTCCAGGGCCGGGCTGAACAGGCGCGCGATAATAAAGGCCGCGACCCAAGTGAGCAACGAAAAGGCTTCGCGGGTAAATCCCCGGCGCACACTCAGAAGTGCGGAGACTGCGATAACAAACAGAATGATGCCGTCTGCCAGATTCATGTAAAGCGTGCTCTCGCCGGCGGGTTAAGGCTGAAAAAGGGCAATGCCGGACCAGGAGAAGGCGGACATGGCACCCTGCAAATACAGACGGCGCAGTTTATCAGAGGCGAACCCGCTTGCCCATGCATGCCAGGTTTTGCTGCTGCATTGGACACCATCGCAATCCGGACACAACCGCAAGCACCGCCGGCAGTCAGGGCACGTAAATCCGCACCAGCCCCTTGAGCTTGAAACGCTCGTCATCGGCCAGCTTCTGCCGGGTGGACTCGGCATCGTCCTTGCGAATTTCCGGCCCGACCATGACCCGATGCACCACTTTCCCTTCATGACTGTCGGTCTGTATATATGCCCGATAACCCGCGTCTTTGAGTTTATCGACCATGCCGCTGGCATTATCCGCATCGGAATAACTGCCGGTCTGCACCACGAAGCCGGCCAGCACTGGGCCATCGGCGGGATCAACCTGGGGCGGCGTCACGGGGGCTTCCGGCGGCGGCACCGGCGCATCCTCCTTCACCGGCGTAACCGGCTCCGGCTGTTGTGGAACAGCTTGCGTACCCCCGCCGTCCAGTTGCTGCTCGGCAGCGTCCTGAATCGCCTCGCGGTCAGCCACGATACGCTCGTCCGCCGTATCCAGGCGCTCCTGCGGCACCACGGGCTCAACCAGTACAGTTCTATGTTCCGGCGGCTCGGGAATACGCATATCCAACGCATTGCGTACCTGATCAGGAGTACGGAACAGGAATGGTGCCAGCGCGCCGGCCAGAACCAGTAACAATACAATGCCCACAATGCGCTGACGCGCTCGATTATCCACCGGTTTCTCCATTCAGCATTCACTAGCCCCGCCGTTACTGCGCCTGCTCCCGGGCTTCTGCCACGGTATAAAAGGAGCCAAAGACGACCACCTGATCCTCACCACCAGCCGCATCCAGCGCGGCGCGAGTAGCCGCCGCCACACTGGCATATTCCTGGTACTGCGCCGTGTCATGCAGTCCCTCTCGCAGTCTTGCCGTCGGTGCCGCACGGGGAATCTGCGGTGCGGCCAGATACCACCGGGTAGCCATGCCGTCGAATAGCCCAATCACTGCATCAACGGGTTTGTCAGCCATCATACCGAACACCAGATGCCGGGTCCCGGTACAGGGCGGAAGCTGCTGCAGAAAGCGTTGCACCGCCGGCAGATTGTGGCCCACATCAAACCAACAGGACACCCCACCGATATGCTGCTGTTCGCAACGGCCAAACAGGCCCAGTTCAGCCACCGCCGCCACATCCGCATCGCCGCACTCTACGCCGACCAGAGCCAGGGCCTGGCAGGCCGTGGCCAGATTGTCAGCACCCAGGCGTACCTGCGCGGGCAAACGCAACTGCCGGTCGCCTGACAGAACCAACGCAGCGTCCTCGACATGAAAGTCCCGGCCGGCAAACACCGCTCTTGAATCAAGCCCTTCAGCCAGAGAAACAAGGTTGTCCGGCCAGTCCATTTCACCAAACACCAGCGGCTTGTCCGCCCGGCCAATGCCGCACTTCTCGGCAGCGATGGCCTCGCGGGTATTGCCCAGCCAGTCCTGATGATCAAGTCCTACGGACGTCACCACAGACACGTCGGGTTCGACAATATTGACCGCATCCAGTCGGCCACCCAGGCCGACTTCCAGCAGAATCAGGTCCGCAGTGCTGGCCTTGAACAACCAGAGTGCCGCCAGCGTGGTAAATTCAAAATAGGTGAGCGGCACCCCTGCCCTGGCCTGTTCCACCTGGGCAAACGCCGCACATAACTGTGCATCGCTGGCCAGGCCTTCAGGCAGGCGAACCCGTTCGTTGAACACATGAAGGTGCGGAGAGGTATACAGGCAGACCTGGCGGCCCTGGCGTTCAGCTAACGCCCTCATTAAACACAGCGTGGAACCTTTGCCATTGGTGCCAGCAACGGTAATCACGGGGACAGAAAAATGGGCCACCGCCAGACGGGCAGCAACGCCGTGGAGTCGATCCAGGCCCAGTTCGATTTCTGCCGGGTGCATGGCCTCGATACGGCACAGCCACCCGGCTAGAGAATCAGGCAGAGAGGTGTCAGTCATTCAGCGCCAGTGGCGACCAGCCCATCATGTTGGCCAGCAAACGGTGAAGGGTGTCACGCATATCATGCCGGGACACGATCATGTCGATGGCGCCATGATCCAGCAAAAATTCACTGCGCTGAAAGCCTTCAGGCAATTTCTGGCGCACGGTTTGTTCGATAACCCGGGGGCCGGCAAACCCGATCAACGCGTTGGGCTCTGCCACATTAACATCGCCCAGCATGGCCAGTGACGCGGAAACGCCACCATAGACCGGATCGGTCAACACAGAAATAAACGGCAGGCCCGCCTGACGCATCTTCTCCAGGGCGGCACTGGTTTTTGCCATCTGCATGAGTGAGAACAGGGCTTCCTGCATACGCGCCCCGCCACTGGCGGCGAAACACACCAACGGCAGCTTTTGTTCCAGGCACACGTTCACCGCGCGGACAAACCGTTCGCCCACCACGGAGCCCATGGAGCCACCCATGAAGTTGAATTCAAAGGCGCAAGCCACCAGTGGCTCACCATGCAACGCCCCTTTCAAGACGACCAGAGCATCTTTTTCCTCTGTGGCTTTTTGGGCTGCTACCAGACGATCCTTGTACTTCTTGGAGTCCTTGAACTTGAGACGATCCACTGGCGCCAGCTCACCACCAATCTCCGTTTGTGCACCTTCATCCAGAAACAGCTTGAGGCGACGGCGCGCATCAATGCGCAAATGGTGATCGCACTTGGGACACACATCCATGTTGCGGTCCAGTTCTGGCCGGTAGACCACCCCTTCGCAACGCGGACACTTTCGCCACAACCCTTCAGGAATATTGTTGCGTCGGCTTTCCTGGGGGCGACGTACGGCGGGGAGGATTTTCTCCAGCCAGTTGCTATTGCTCATGCAGAGGTCCCGTTATTGATCCATGGCGTTACGCATGGCGCTGAGAATACCCCCAACCGCGTCATTAATCGCGTCCGGGGTGTCCTTGTTTTCAGCAATCTGGTTTACCAGGGCACTACCGACGACCACACCATCGGCTACCCGGCTCACCGCCTGCGCAGATTCAGCGTCTTTGATACCAAAGCCGACACCAATGGGCAATTGAGCAAGGTTGCGAATTGTTTCAACCCGGCTCGCCACTTCATCCACATTCAGGGTTGCGGAGCCGGTGACGCCCTTCAGGGATACGTAATACAGGTAACCGGAACCGGCCTGGCCAATCAGCTTGATACGGGCATCCGAGGTAGTGGGCGCAACCAGAAAGATCATGTCCAGGCCATGGGCATCCATCAGCGGCTTCACGTCCAACGCTTCCTCTGGCGGCAAATCCACCAACAGCACACCATCCACACCGGCATCGGCTGCAGCTTTGGCGAAGGTTTCATACCCCATCACCTCCACCGGGTTCAGGTAGCCCATCAAGACCACCGGTGTTTGCGTATTGGTTTCGCGAAATGTCTTTACCATGGCCAACACATCGCGGGTGGAGGTGTTGTGCGCCAATGCCCGCTCACAAGCCAGCTGGATTACCGGGCCATCAGCCATGGGGTCCGAGAACGGCACGCCCAGTTCAATGATATCCGCCCCAGCATCCACCATGGCATGCATCAACGGTACCGTCACATCCTTGACCGGATCACCAGCCGTCACAAAAGGAATCAGCGCCTTGCGGTTCTGACCGTCCAGGCGCTGGAAACAACTTTCAATACGACGCATTTCTGCTCCTTAAAACAGGTAGTGGAAAGCCCCGCAGGGCATTTCCGGGCCAGTGCCATCGTGCTCAAGACAGCACAGCCTTTATAAGCTAACCGCCTGAAACCGAATCAGAATTCGATCCCGTCAATGGCGGCCACAGTCAGGATATCCTTGTCACCCCGGCCGGAGAGGTTCACCACAATGTTCTGATCCGGGGACATGGTCGGTGCCAGTTTGCGGGCGTACGCCAGGGCGTGAGCCGATTCCAGCGCCGGCATGATGCCTTCCACCTGGGTCAGTTCACGGAAGGCCGACAGGGCTTCCTGGTCGTCGGCGGCCACGTAGTTCACCCGGCCGATATCCTTGAGCCAGGAATGTTCGGGGCCCACACCGGGATAATCCAGACCGGCCGAAACAGAATGCGTCTCGATAATCTGGCCGTTGTCATCTTCCATCAGGTAGGTACGGTTACCGTGCAGAACGCCAGGGCGGCCCGCATTCAGCGGCGCAGCATGACGGCCGGTTTCGATCCCGTCTCCAGCCGCTTCCACCCCATACATGAGCACATCCTCATCGTTAAGGAAGGGATGAAACAGACCGATGGCGTTGGAGCCGCCACCCACGCAGGCCACCAGTGCATCCGGCAGCTGGCCGGCTTGCTTCAGGCTTTGCTCGCGGGCTTCACGGCCGATAATGCACTGGAAATCACGCACCAGCTGCGGGTAAGGGTGCGGGCCGGCTACCGTACCGATGATGTAGAAGGTGTCATCCACGTTGGTGACCCAGTCACGCATGGCTTCGTTCATGGCGTCTTTCAGGGTCCGCGACCCCGAGGTCACCGGAATCACTTCTGCACCCAGAAGCTTCATGCGATAGACGTTGAGCTTCTGACGCTCCACGTCTTCAGCCCCCATGTAGACCTGACATGTCAGACCCAGGCGAGCCGCAACAGTGGCAGTAGCTACACCGTGCTGGCCAGCCCCGGTTTCCGCAATTACCCGCGGTTTGCCCATGTGCTTGGCCAACAACGCCTGACCGATGGTGTTATTCACCTTGTGCGCGCCGGTGTGATTGAGATCCTCACGTTTGAGCCAGATCTTTGCGCCACCGAGCTGCTTAGACCATCGCTCTGCCAGGTACAGCGGAGACGGGCGACCCACATAATGGGCCAGGTCGTAGTCGAAATCCGCGCGGAACTGCGGATCGTCCTTGAGACGCGCATACATGGCTGCCAGTTCGTCCAAAGCCCCCATCAGGGTTTCGGAAACAAAGCTGCCACCAAACTGGCCAAAGTGGCCACGCGCGTCAGGAAAAGCAGAAAAATCAGGGCGTTCAGACACCAGCTACTCCTCGTGTTTTGACACTATTGATAAAGGCGCGGACGGCGGAGGCATCCTTGATGCCGCCACTGCGGCAGCCCTGAACATTCTTCTGTTCAACGCCACCACTCACATCCACCGCCCATGGCCGAACCTGTGTCACAGCCGCGGCCACATTTTCCGGGTGCAAGCCACCAGCCAGCACCACGGGTAAGGGCAGGTCTTTCGGAACCCTGCTCCAGTTGAAAACTTCGCCGGTGCCGCCTGGCAGCCCCGGCACATAGCTATCTATCAGTAACCCCGACGCGTTGCGGTACGCCTGCGCGTACTCATGCAAATCCACGTCGTCCTTCATTCGTACCGCCTTGATCCAGGGGCGTCCGAAACTATCACAGTACTGCGGGTCTTCATTGCCATGGAACTGCAGCACATCCACCGGCACAGTGGCCAGCACCCGGTTGATCTGGTCACGGGGGGCATCCACAAACAGCGCCACCGTGGTAACAAACGGGGGCAGGCTGGCGCAGATCTGTGCCGCGCGGGCCGCAGTCACTACGCGGGGGCTGGGCCCATAGAAAACCAGACCAATTGCATCGGCACCGGCCTTCGCCGCCGCCTGGGCATCTTCAATTCGGGTAATACCGCAGATTTTGACCCGGGGTATGGTCATGGGTACTCCAGTGTAACAAAAATCAAGGGTTGTAGCGTGTTGCATGAAGCGTGCGGCATATTGCACTTACACCATTATGCCTGAAGGTCATCCGGTAACCACAGGGGGCCAAGGGGATCTTTCGGCAATGCAAAGCTGTCTGGATACTCGATGTCTACCAGGTACAAGCCAAAGGGCGGTGCCGTAGCGGCCCCTTTGCGCCGGTCACGGCCCTCCAGCACCTCCCTGGCCCAGTGGGGAGGCTTCTTGCCCGCCCCCACGCTCATTAGGACCCCGGCTATATTACGCACCATGTGCATCAAGAACGCGTTAGCATGGGCTTCCAACACCAGCACTTTGCCGTGCTCATAGAGCGTCAGGCTGTGCATGGTTTTCAATGGCGACTTCGCCTGGCAATGCACGCTGCGGTAGGCGGTAAAGTCGTGCTCTCCCACCAGATACCCAGCGGCCTCTCGCATGGCAGCCACATCCAGCGGGCGATAATTCCAGGTTACCTGGTTGCGGTACAGGGCCGGCGGGCGGGCGTGGTTATAGATGACATACCGGTAGCGGCGACTCACCGCGGAAAAGCGCGCATGAAACCCGTCGTCCACTGGAACCGCCCACCTTACGGTCACGTCCCGCGGCAGATTGGTATTGGCACCCATGATCCAGCTTTTCATTTCACGGGAAGCATCGGAGTCGAAATGCACCACCTGCCCGGTACCGTGCACGCCCGCGTCCGTTCGCCCCGCACATACCACCGCTACCGGGTGGTTCGCGACTTTACTCAATGCCGCTTCCAGGCACTCCTGGACCGTACGCACCCCGGGCTGCTGTGTCTGCCAGCCACGAAAGTCCGTTCCATCGTACTCAATACCCAACGCAATACGTGCCATGTTCCACCATCTCGTTACAGAAGCCCCCTTCGCAGCTCACCGCAAACAGCGGCTTCCACACAGTGCCCGTCAGGAGTATTGGCACGGGCTTCAGCGATCCATGGGAGCGGAGAAGCCATAAAAAAAAGGGGGCGATACCATAAGGCATCGCCCCCTTTTTGCCTAGGGAGAGAGGGGATTAACCCACTTGGCTGAGCAACTCCCGGGCTTCGGACTGCTGCTGATCGTTACCTTCAGAGATCACTTCGTTGAGGATATCCTTGGCGCCTTCATTATCACCCATGTCGATATAGGCCTTGGCCAGATCCAGCTTGGTCGCGTTCTCGTCTGTTTCACCCAGGAAGTCGAAGTCATCCTCATCAGCCAGCACGTCAGCGCTGGACGGCGCCGGGGTGTCATCCGCCGGGGCATCAGGCACAGCAGCCGACTCGATGGACATGGCTTCTTCCTTTGGCTCCTCCACATCGACGACTTCAGTGTCAGTCACTTCAGGGGCATCGAAGGACAAGGTCTGATCATCATCCAGATTCAGCTCGTCATCGCCGAGCAGGTCTTCCAGGGAGCCATCATCCGCAGCAGCCACCTGCTCCGCATCGATCTCCGCGTCAGCCACCGGTGCCGCATCTTCTTGCGGTGCATCCAGGTCCAGCGCGGTAATATCGTCAAGAGAGTCACCCCCATCTGCGGAACCTTCCAGTGACTTCTCAGCTTCGTCCAGCTCCAGATCAATATCCAGATCTGACAGGGTGTCATCTTCTGTCGACTGTGGGGCCGCGCCGGTTTCGTCAGACAGGTCCAGATCATCCAGAGACAAATCCAGCTCTTCGTCAGCGGCCGGTTCGGCAGACAGGTCATCGAACTCCGCGTTCATTTCATCCAGATTCAGATCACCGAATTCAGTGTCATCTTCCAGAGTCGCGCTGCCAACGTCATCCAGCTCCAACAGAGAGTCAGCAGACAGCGACTGCTTGTCCGCGTCAGACATTTCCGGCTCTTTTGCCGCGTCATCGTCGCTGTCGAAATCCAGGCTGAAATCATCGTCCTGGGCACTGGCAGAAGAAGGCGATGCTTCGCTGTCCGCATCCAGCATGACGGTGGCGTCTTCGTTGTCGGCTTCTGCAGAGTCCAGCTCAAAGTCGAAATCCGCCAACTCATCAGTGCTTTCCGGCTCCAGAGACGGCGCTTCCGCTTCAATGGTCGGCGCACTGGCCGGCTCGTTATCCAGATCGGAGGACAGGCCCATTTCCAGATCGTCCAGGGACAGCTCTTCATCATCCTGGGCCGACGGAGCCGACGCACCACCCAAACGCGCAATGGCGGCTTCCACCTCAGCACCAGTGCCGGCATAGGCGGTTGCTTGCTGCTGGAATGCTGCGTCGTCGCCCATTTCTTTCAGCAGTTCCAGCAGACGTACTTTCAGGTCTGCCCGTTCCGGTGATTTATTGATTTCGTTGCGCAGGAAATCAACGGCTTGCGGGTAGCGACCGTAGGCCACATACACTTCCACATCTTCCAGCGGATCCTGGCTACCGCCCTGCCCTTGTACCGGCGGTGCGTCGGCAGCGTCGTCTTCATCAACGGTGGCAACAGCCGGCGCGCTTTCGTCGTCCAGATTCAGGCCGAACTCATCGTCCTGCTGATCATCAACATCATCAAACAGCGGCCCGTCCAGTTCTTCATTGTCATCTTTCTTCATGCCCCGCAGCAGCAGGACAATCAGCAGCACAATGGCCAGCACACCCAGCAGGATGTACAGCAGGTTTTCCATGATCAGATCGACAATGCCGCCACTCTGGGCAACCGGCGGCTGCGCAGGCGCCACAGGCTCGGGCTTGGAGACCGGTTCTACCGGTTTAACCGCGCTGTCCGCCGTAACGTCTTTGTCACCGGCACTGTCAGCTGCGCTTTGTGACTCTTCTGCGTCACCGGCATCGGTTACAGCACCTTGTTCCGCTGCTTCCTCATCGGAACCTTCCAGAACGGCAACGTCATCACCAGCGGCTTGTTCACCCTCTTCCTGAGTAGCGTCAGCAGTGGCAACAGAGTCGTCCGCTCCATCGACATCCGCAGCAGCGTCGTCTTCAGCAGAAACTTCCGGCGCAGCCGGCTCTTCCTCCGGCGCGTCCATTAACGGATCATTTTCCGGCGATGCAATGCCCTGCTCTTCTCGCAGCTGGCGCAACTCTTCCTGCAACTGGCTAATCTGGTCGTTACGCAACTTCAGCAGCTGTTCGCTGGTGGAGCTTTGTTCTTCCAGGTCACTCAGGCGGGATTTCAGTTCAGAATTTTCACGATCCAGGCGATCCAGACTCTCATCGCGAATCGCCAGCTCGTTCTCCAGCACCGCCGTATTGGCGCTGCCCTGTTCGTCAGACCCCGTACTGTCGCCATCATCAACGCCGGCGGTGGATTCTGGAGCAACCAGCTTCACTTCACCGCGGCTTGGTGCCTCAGCCTCATCATCACTGTCAGCCACCTGGCGGGAACCATCAATCTGGGCACGCTGTGGGGTTTGGATGCCACGCTTTTCCAGCATGTCGCGCCATTGGCGGTTCTGATCTGCCACTTCCACAATAGCGGAACGGGTGGAGATGGTGCGCACTTCCTGCTCGTTAGGGATACGCAGAACGGTGCCTTCACGCACCAGGTTCACGTTGTTATTGATGAACGCATCCGGATTCATCTCCTGAATCGCCACCAGCATCTGTTGCACCGAAACACTGTTCGAGGGGCGATTATTCAGGGCGATTTGCCACATGGTGTCACTGGAGCGCACGGTATAACTGTTGCGCGGGCCGCTGTCCGCTACTGCCGGTGCAGACTGAACCTGCTGAGGCTCCGGTTCGATGGCGGGCTCAGGGGCTCTGTCAGGCTGGGATGTTGTCGCGGGTGCGGGGGCCGGCGCAGGAGAAGGCTCGCTGCGAGTCACTGGCTGCGGTACGCGACTGATGGTCGGCGCAGCGGTTACGGCGCTGTCGGCAAAGCTGGGCGGGTCCAGCAATACCGTATATTCACGCATCAGGCGACCCGTGGGCCACAGGAATTCAACCAGGAAGTTCAGGTAAGGCTCACGCACCGGCTGGTCCGTAGAAATATGCAGCTGGGCCTTGTCGCCCTCCTGAAGCTCTACAGAAAATTCCAGACGATTGAGGAAATAGCTGCGATCAACGCCAGCAGCATCGAATTCTGACTGGGGCGCCAGATTCACCAGAATCTCCTCTGCTGACAGGTCGCCGACCTCGTGCAGAGAAACATCCATATCCAGGGGCTGGTTCAAATAGGAATTAAGCTGGTATTCCCCTACCCCCAATGCTGCCGCTACGCCAGGCGCCATCATCGCCACAGCTGTTAAGCCAAACCCAAGTTTTCGAAGCATGGTCGAACCCTTTATTTATTATGTTTCCCGCGCTCAGCCCGATCCCGCGGGCCCTACGGATGTACCCGAGGCGGCAAGCTGTCCTATATGACGCCGTTCACACATTCTGCCTCAGGGCAGAGACAAAACCTAGAAACCGCGTCACATAATGTCAGTAAGTATCCATTACAGATAGTCTTTTAGCAACTTCTCGACTATTTTCACCGCGTTCAACGCAGCCCCCCAACGGACATTATCGGCAACGCTAAAATAGCTCAACGCCCCGCCCGCTTCCATCTCTTCACGGACCCGGGAAAGTCGCATTACCGGCTCACCTTCCACCATGGCCACTGGCGACATGGCTTGCGGATCATCGCTGTCCTGCACCGATATATCGGCATCGCCCTCCCACAAGGCATGGCATTGCGCTGCCGACAGTCCTTGCATGCTACGTACGGTGACACTCTGCCCATAACCATAAAAAACCGGCACCCGCACCGTGGTGACCTGGATGGACAGGGGCTGATCCGCCAGAATACGGCGGGTTTCCAGCATCAATTTCAGCTCTTCGCTGGTGAAGCCGTTTTCCTGAATCTGACCACTCACCGGCAGCACATTGAAGGCGATTTGCGCCTGAGCCGCCTCACTGGGAGACAGGCCATTGAGCAGACGTACGCTTTGCTGGGCCAGCTGATCCACCCCGGCCTTGCCGGTGGCGGATGCCGCCTGGAACTGGGTAACCACCACGTCCTGCAAAGGACCCAGCTCGATCAGTGGCTTGAGCGCGCGCAACAACTGAACCGTGGAGGCATCAGCGCAGGCCACCAGGTTTTGCTCCCGGGCCTGGGCCAACATCTCGTCGTTCACATCGGCCACCACCAGCGGAATGTCAGCCTCATAACGGTAGGCCGGTGACAGATCCACCACTACAGCTCCGGCTTCCGCCGCAGCCGGCGCCAGGGCCTGGCTCACCGACGCTCCCGCCGCAAACAGCGCCACTTCCACCTGGGAGAAATCGAAATCCTCGGCGGTACGCACAGTCAGGGACTTACCGGCAAACGATATCTTGCTGCCGGCCCCATTTTCGGAAGCCAAAACAAAAAGCTCGCCGACCGGAAATTTCCGATCAGCGAGCAGTTTGATGATGGCCTCTCCGACCAGGCCGGTTGCACCGACGATGGCCAGATTGATAGACCGATCCATCACTTACCTCTATTTGGCGCTTAGCGCTCGAGAAGAATTCGCAGCATACGGCGCAGCGGTTCAGCCGCACCCCACAGTAGCTGGTCACCCACGGTAAAGGCATTGAGGAACTCGCCGCCCATGTTGAGCTTGCGCAGACGGCCCACAGGAATACCCAGGGTACCGGTTACGGCAGTGGGCGTGAGATCCCGCAGCGTGTCTTCCTTGGTGTTCGGCACCACTTTCACCCAGTCGTTGGACTTGGCAATGATGTCGTTCACTTCGTCCATGGGCACATCGCGGTTGAGCTTCACGGTCAGCGCCTGGGCATGGCAACGCATGGCACCAATACGGACACAGGTGCCATCCAGGGCAATCGGGTTGCCACTGCGACCGAGAATCTTGTTGGTCTCTGCCTGGGCTTTCCACTCTTCCTTGCTCTGGCCGTTCTCCATTTCCTTGTCGATCCAGGGCAACAGGGAACCGGCCAGCGGGAAGCCGAAGTGCTCACGGGGCATGGCATCGCTGCGCATGCTCGCCGCCACCTGGCGATCAATATCCAGAATCGCACTGGCAGGATCCGCCAATTTATCGGAAACATCACCGTGAATCTTACCCATCTGGGCAATCAGCTCACGCATGTTCTGCGCGCCAGAACCGGATGCGGCCTGGTAGGTCTGGGCGCTCGCCCACTCCACCAGCCCTTCATTGAACAATCCACCCAACGCCATCAGCATCAGGCTTACCGTGCAGTTACCACCCACAAAGTCCTTGGTGCCACTGTCCAGGGCTGAATCCACCACGGAACGGTTCACCGGGTCCAGCACGATGACGCTGTTGTCCTGCATGCGCAGCGTGGAGGCTGCATCAATCCAGTAGCCATCCCAGCCCGCTTCACGCAGCTTGGGGTAAACCTCGCTGGTGTAATCGCCACCCTGACAGGTCACGATCACGTCCAGCGCTTTCAATTCATCAATATTCTTGGCATCGCCCAGGGCCGGAATATCCTTGCCCACGTCCGGGCCAGCCTGTCCAACCTGGGAGGTCGAGAAAAAGACCGGTTCGATATCTGCAAAATCATTTTCGGCAGTCATGCGCTCCATCAGTACGGAACCCACCATGCCACGCCAGCCGACAAAACCGACTTTCTTCATTAGAAACTGTCTCCTGAAAGGGTTGCCCTTTCTATCAGTGAATCAATGCGCGTGTTACGCCTGAGCCGGTATCCCTGTCATGCTTTTGACAGAGCATCGGCAACGGCGCTGCCCATTTCTTCTGTGCCCACTTTGCGAGTGCCCTCGGTGTAGATATCCGCAGTACGAAGCCCTTGATCAAGAACACGCTCTACAGCTGCCTCAATGGCATCAGCCACATCACCACGCTCCAGGCTGTAACGCATCAGCATGGCCAGCGACATAATGGTCGCCAGCGGGTTGGCGATGCCCTGGCCGGCAATGTCCGGTGCCGAGCCGTGGCAGGGTTCGTACAAGCCCTTGCGGTTTTCATCCAGTGACGCGGAGGGCAACATCCCGATGGAGCCGGTGAGCATGGCGGCTTCATCGGAGAGAATGTCACCAAACAAATTGCCGGTGACAATCACATCAAACTGTTTCGGCGCACGCACCAGTTGCATGGCCGCGTTGTCCACATACATGTGTGACAACTCGATCTCCGGGTAGGCCTTTGCCTCCTCGGTGACCACTTCCTTCCAGAGCTCGGTGACTTCCAGCACGTTGGCCTTGTCCACCGACAACACGCGCTTGTCGCGTTTCATGGCCAATTCAAAAGCCACCTTGGCAATACGGCGCATTTCCGACTCGGTGTAGACATAGGTGTTGAAGCCTACACGCTCGCCGTTTTCTTCCTTGATGCCACGAGGCTGGCCGAAATAAATACCACCGGTCAGCTCGCGAACAATCAGGATATCCAGCCCGGACACCACTTCCGGCTTCAGGCTGGACGCATCCGCCAGTTGCGGAAACAAAATGGCCGGGCGCAGGTTGGCAAACAGGCCCAGCGACGAGCGCAAACGCAGCAAGCCACGCTCGGGGCGCTTGTCGCGTTCGATGGCGTCCCATTTCGGGCCACCAATGGAGCCGAACAAAATGGCGTCGGCAGCTCGGGCTTTGGCCAGCGTACTTTCCGGAAGCGGGTCATTTTCCGCATCTACCGCTGCGCCCCCGACCAGGGCTTCATCCAGCTCCACCTCCAGCCCGAACTTCTGCTTGGCTACGTTCAGCACCTTGACCGCTTCTTTAACGATCTCCGGGCCAATACCGTCACCGGGCAACACCAACACCTTACTCATTACTGCTTCCTGTCTACTGCCGCCCTTGCGGGCCATTAAAAGTTTTTAGATACCAGAACATCATCCGGCGCGGACGCTTTCACCAGCTCCAGGGTGTAATCGCTCTTGCCCTGGGCTGCACTGATGCGAACCTGATAGATACCGCCTTGTTCGAAGTTGTGGCGAAACTTGCCGAAACGAAGAATGCCAGCCTGGTCGGCAAACACTTCAACCGAATGTTTACCGGCTTCTAGCTGAACACTCTGCGCACCCGCTTGTTCGGTAATGCGCTCGCCATCCACCTTGAACAGGGATGCCTTGGCATCGCTGCTGGTTGGCATCTGCCAACCGGCGTCTTCACCCTGCTCTGCCGGGGCCGACAGCTGGTTATCCACGCTCAGTGTGGCCGCCTGCTCCCCGCTGGGCGCATCGTACATACCCGTGGATGCACAACCAGCCAGCATCAATACCGAAACCAGAGACAACGAAAGTAAACGCAACATACAACCTCCTTGGTTATTCTTTTAATGGTCGGCAAAAACCCAGGGTTCGCGTTCCATGCGACCTTTTTCGTAAGCTCGAATCGCATCCGCTTCATTCAGGGTCAAGCCAATTTCGTCCAAACCGTTCAGCAGGCAGTGCTTGCGGAACTCATCAATCTCAAAAGGCAGCGGCTCACCGGTTTCGGGGATCACCTGCTGGCCCTCCAGATCAATAGTGATCCGATAGCCTTCCTTGCCACTAACAGCCTGAAACAGGGCTTCCACGTTATCTTCCGACAACACGATGGGCAATAACCCGTTTTTGAAACAGTTGTTGTAGAAGATATCGGCAAAGCTCGGGGCGATGATCGCCTTGAAGCCGAAATCCATCAACGCCCAGGGCGCATGCTCACGGCTGGAGCCACAACCGAAGTTGCGCCGGGTGATCAAAACACTGGCGCCCTGATAGGCGGGCAAATTCAGCACAAAGTCTTTATTCAGCGGGCGGGAGCTGTTGTCCTGGCCCGGAAAGCCTTCGTCCAGATAACGCCATTCGTCAAACAAATTGGGCCCGAAACCGGTCCGTTTGATGGACTTGAGAAACTGCTTCGGAATGATCTGGTCGGTGTCCACATTGGCACGATCAAGCGGAGCAACCAGACCATCATGACGCACAAACTTTTCCATGGTGTTGCTCCTTATGCCTGATCGAGTTCGCGAATATCAACGAAATGGCCTGCCACCGCCGCGGCTGCCGCCATGGCCGGGCTGACCAGATGCGTACGGCCGCCGTTGCCCTGGCGCCCCTCAAAGTTACGGTTCGAGGTGGAAGCGCAGTGCTCGCCGGCTTCCAGTCGATCCGGGTTCATGGCCAGACACATGGAGCAGCCCGGCTCGCGCCACTCAAAGCCCGCCGCCACAAAGACCTTGTCCAGGCCTTCTTTCTCCGCCTGCTGCTTGACCAGACCAGAGCCCGGCACCACCAACACCTGCTTGACGCTACCGGCCTTCTGACGGCCTTTGGCCACTTCCGCCGCCGCCCGCAAGTCTTCGATGCGCGAGTTCGTGCAGGAGCCGATAAAGACACGGTCCACCTTGATATCCGTCACCGCCATTCCCGGCGTCAGGCCCATGTATTCATAAGCGCGGGCCATGCCAGAACGTTTGACTTCATCGCTTTCCGCCGCCGGGTCCGGCAGGCTGGCATCCACCGGCACCACCATTTCCGGGCTGGTCCCCCAGGACACCTGAGGCTTGATGTCCGCCGCATCGATATCCACCTGCGCGTCGAACTGGGCATCCGCGTCACTCACCAGGGTGCGCCAATAGGCCTCGGCCTTGTCCCAATCGGCACCTTTCGGGGCAAACGGGCGACCTTTCACGTAATCGATGGTCACATCATCCACTGCCACCATGCCCGCACGGGCGCCCGCTTCGATGGCCATGTTACAGACCGTCATGCGTCCTTCCATGCTCAAGCTGCGCATGGCACTACCAGCAAATTCAAGCGCATAGCCGGTACCGCCAGCGGTGCCAATCACGCCGATGATATGCAGCACCACGTCTTTCGCTGTCACACCGGGACCAAGCTCACCCTCAACAGAGACGCGCATATTGTTCATTTTCTTGGCCACCAACGTCTGGGTCGCCAAGACATGCTCTACCTCACTGGTACCAATACCGTGGGCCAGGCAGGCCAAAGCACCATTGGTGGAGGTGTGGGAGTCACCACAGACGACCGTCATGCCCGGCACCACAGCACCCTGTTCCGGCGCCATTACATGAACAATGCCCTGGCGCACATCGCCAATTCCGAACTCGGTGATACCGAATTCACGGGTATTGTCTTGCAGCGTCTGCACCTGAATCCGCGAGGTGTCATCGGCGATGTCGGCGGCACTCTTGAACGGCGTTGTCGGCACGTTGTGATCAATGGTGGCCACACTGGCACTGGTCCGCCACGGCTGACGACCTGCCAGACGCAGGCCCTCAAACGCCTGGGGCGAGGTCACCTCATGGATGATCTGGCGATCAATATAGATCAGCGCAGAGCCATCTTCGCGCTGGGTAACGAGGTGGGCTTCCCACAATTTGTCATAGAGGGTCTTGCCTGCCATGCCTTTCTCCTGAACCGTAGCGTATTGCCGCAGCGTATTGTCACAACTATGGCTGGTTTATCACTGGTAATTAATGTAGAACTACGCCATCAATAAATCCAATTCATATTTTTCATTTTTAAGATAACCAATTATTATCCTCCGTACCGACACTGTGGATGCCCCGGGAATGATCGACACCCCAACGCTAACCGCCTTTATGGCCGTTGCCGAAACCGGCTCATTTTCTGCCGCAGCTGAGCGCCTGTACATCACTCAGCCTGCCATCAGCAAACGGATTGCCCTGCTGGAACAACAGCTTGAAGCCCGCTTGTTTGATCGTGTGGGCCGCCAGATCCAACTGACGGAAGCCGGCCGCTCACTGCTGCCGCGCGCACGCCAGGTACTGATGGACGTGGAAGACATGGCCCGCGCCATTCACGATTTATCCGGAGAAGTGGGCGGTAAATTGCGAATCGGCACCAGCCACCATATTGGACTGCACAGATTGCCACCGGTTCTGCGCCAGTTTTCCCGGGATTACCCGCTGGTGAAGCTGGACATCCATTTCATTGATTCCGAAGAAGCCTGGGAAGGTGTACTGCACGGGGAGCTGGAAATGGGGGTGGTCACCCTGCCCCCGCAACCGGATGAGCGTCTGCACAGCGAGGTCATCTGGAACGACCCGCTGGTGTTCATGTGTGCACCGGAACACCCGCTGGCGAAGCAGGAAAACCTGACTCTGGAAGCCTTCACCGACCACAGTGCCATCCTGCCTTCACCGGTGACCTTTACCCGTGGAATCGTGGAGCGGCTGTTCGATGAGCACAACCTGAAGCTGGATATCGCCATGTCCACCAACTACCTGGAGACCATTCACATGATGGTATCCATCGGTCTGGGCTGGAGCGTGCTGCCCGCCACCATGGTGGATCGGGGAATGGTGCAGCTGCCTGTGGATGCGCCACTGCCGCAGCGCCAGCTTGGTGTCGTCACGCACCCGGCACGCAGCCAGTCCAACGCGGCGAAAGCCTTCCTGCGCGCCCTGCGTAGCCAGGTTATCTGAACAAAAGGCAGGCGGCTGCCCCAGCCGCCTACCGGGGCGAGCGGGTAACGCCACCGACAACCAAAAGTGCCGCCGCCACCGCGGCCACCGCAGACGCCACGAAAAACAACAGCACGCCCCATTGCTCCCACAACAACCCCGACAAACCCGCCCCGGCAGCCCAGCCAGCCCCAAAGCCCAGGCTCGAGTACAGCGCCTGCCCCTGGCCTCCCAGCGCTTCCCCAAACTGGCGGTGTACCCAGGCAATACTGGCGGCATGAAAGCTGCCAAAGCTGGCCGCATGCAGCAACTGGTCCAATGCCAGCAGCCACAGGGAATCACCAGCGACGCCAATCATCAGCCAGCGCAGCGACGCCAGCAGCAGGCTTACCACCAGAAGCCAGGGGATATGAAAGCGTGCCAGCAGGCGATGCATGATCAGGAACAGCCCTACTTCCGCCACCACCCCCAGAGACCACAACAAACCGACAATGAACTTGCTGAAGCCCAGGTCTTCCAGATAGATGCTGTAAAAGGTGTAGTACGGCCCGTGGGACAGCTGCATCAAGAAAGATGCGACCAGGAACAGGCTTACCGCCGGACGACACAGAATCTGCCATACCGATTCCCCCTGCCCCTGGGTTTGCGCTCGCGGGGCATTGCCCGTGGGCAAAGTCAGCGTTCCCAACCAGAGTAGCCACAACAGGCCACTGAGCACCCAGGGCAGCACCTGCGTACCGGCCCGGTCGAGGACTTCGCCAAGCACCAACACCGCCACAATAAAGCCCACCGAGCCCCACAACCGCACATGGCTGTAGCGGTGCGACTGGCGACCCAGCGACTGCAGCGTAAGCACTTCGAACTGTGCCAATACCGCGTTCCAGAAGAAGCTGAAAGACACCAGCAGCGCGGCCATGGACCAAAACGTATCCACCCAGAACACAGGCAGGAATACGATGGCCGCCAGCAGGTTGCCGGCACGAATAATGCGCAAACGCTGACCGCTACGATCAGCAAGCCAGCCCCACAGATTTGGAGCGCCGATTTTTGTGAGCTGGGGAATGGCCATCAGAGCGCCGATGGCAGCCGCACTGAAGCCCAGGTCTTTCAGGTACAGAGACCAGTACGGCACCAGCGTGCCAAGCAGACCGAAGTAAAAAAAGTAGAAGCCGGAAAGGCGCCAATAATAGGGCATGAAAGAGGAACCTTGCTCTTGGCTGAAAGCCTGACGCCTGACTCTAAGCAGCGTAAGTGACGCAGCCAAGCCGCTAAGCACAACGCTTTATCTTTGTCAGGCATCCAGCATCTGGCGTCAGGCGTTACTTAACCCGGAATCGGCGCAAACGGCGGCACCACATCCCCATTCTGACCCCGGTGGCGCAGATAATGATCCATCAGCACGATAGCCAGCATGGCTTCGGCAATGGGCGTAGCACGGACCCCGACACAAGGATCATGGCGCCCCTTGGTCACCACCTCGGCAGCTTCACCGTCCAGCCCGATGCTCTTGCCGGGAATCAGAATGCTGGAAGTGGGCTTGAGCGCCATGGCCACGCGAACGGTCTGCCCGGAGCTGATGCCACCCAGCACGCCGCCCGCATGGTTACTCAAAAAACCGTCCGGGGTCATTTCATCGCGATGCTGCTCGCCGCGCTGGTTCACCACGGCAAAGCCGTCGCCGACTTCCACCCCTTTGACTGCATTGATGGACATCATTGCCTTGGCCAGATCCGCGTCAATGCGATCAAAAACCGGCTCGCCCCAACCCGGCGGCACGCCATCGGCAAACACTTCCACGCGGGCACCGATGGAAGAGCCGTCTTTGCGCAGTGCATTGATCAGGTCTTCCAGGGCCGGCACCTTGTTCTCATCCGGGAAGAAGAACGGATTCTTGTTCACCGCCGACCAGTCACAGGACTCGGCCTTCACATCACCAATCTGGGTGCAGCCACCATAGATACGAATGCCCAGGCGCTGCTCCAGGAATTTGCGGGCAATGGCGCCGCCGGCCACCCGCATGGCCGTTTCCCGGGCAGAGGAGCGCCCACCGCCGCGGTAATCGCGGAAACCGTACTTCTGGGTGTAGGTGTAATCCGCATGGCCAGGCCGGAAGGTGCCGGCGATGTTGGAATAATCCTTGGATTTCTGGTCGGTATTCTCGATCAGCAAGCCAATGGAGGTGCCGGTGGTCTTGCCTTCGAACACCCCAGAGAGGATTTTTACCTGATCCGGCTCGCGCCGCTGGGTGGTATAACGGCTGGTACCCGGCTTGCGGCGGTCCAGTTCAACCTGCAGGTCCGCTTCACTGATTTCCAGGCCCGGGGGGCAGCCGTCCACGATAGCGCCCAGGGCGGGACCATGACTTTCACCGAAGGTGGTAATGCGAAAACGCTCACCGAAACTGTTACCGGACATGCTGCCCCTCTTAAAAAATTAGTGAAATCAATGCCCTGCCACGAAAACCCGTTAAATTGCTTCAAGCTGACAAGGTGCTCTTCAGCAAGGCTGACTCAATGAGCCAGCAGGTCATCACGGTATTCTAGCAGCTGTGCGCGGGTAAGCATGAACACCCCATGCCCCCCTCGCTCGAATTCGAACCAGAAGAACGGCACCTGGGGCCAAGCCACTAGCATGGCCTCCCAGCTGTTGCCCACTTCCACAATCAGCACACCGTCTTCAGTGAGCTGATCCGGTGCATCCAGTAACAGCTGGCGCGTGAAGTCGAGACCGTCATCTCCAGACGCCAGCGCCAGCTCCGGCTCATGGCGGTACTCGTCTGGCAGACTCGCCATATCCTGGGCATCCACATAGGGCGGATTGGAGACAATCAGGTCATAAGGGCCATCCACCGCGGCCAGCCCATCGGATTGTAGTGCCCGCACCTGCTCCGCAAGCCCGTGACGCTGGATGTTTTCCTCACACACTGCCAGGGCCTCGGCACTGATATCACTGCCATCCACCTGCGCATGCTCAAACGCGTAGGCACAGGCAATCGCGATACAGCCACTACCGGTGCATAAATCCAGCACCCGATGCACTCGCTCAGGATCGACCCAGGGCGTAAAGGACTGCTCAATCAGCTCGGCCAGCGGCGAACGCGGTATCAGCACCCGCTCATCCACATAGAACGGCAGGCCGCAAAACCAAGCTTCATGGGTCAGATAAGGAACCGGGACACGATCATTCACCCGCTTCACCAGCTGCCCCACGTACCCACTGATTTCAGAGGGCAATAAACGGGCATCGAGAACCCGAGGGTCACTCTGCAGCGGCAACGCCAGCTGATGCATCAGCAAGGCCAGGGCTTCATCCCAGGGGTCATCGTTACCGTGGCCAAAGAACACCCCGCCACTGCGCAGCATGCTTTCTCCGAAACGCAAACAGTCGCGGACAGTTTGCAGGGCGGCCATGGCCTCATTCTGTTGTTGCGAACTGATCACGCATCCACCTCCACTGACAACACGCTACCGACAATTGCGCCGATCACCCCTGATCCTGCACCGTTGACGAACACCCGTAAAAAGAAGCGCTGAAGATTAGCACAGAATCGGTTATAAAAGCCTGTCACGCTTGCAGTAAAAGGACAGTAATGAGTGCGGTTACGGTAACGCAAGAGGGCCACTTTGCCCTGGTCGAGCTAAAGAAAGACACCCAGGTGGATATGCGCGTTCAATTGTCCATTTACCGCCAGCGGCTTCGTTTATTCAATCAACACCAACAGCGAAAACAGCTCACCATCTATATCGGCCATATCAAAGGGCTGGATTACACCGCCGCCCGCTATTCCTGTGGTGAGGATTTTGCGCAAATTACCGAAGCCAAAGCCATGGTACTGGAAAGTATACTCAACCGGACCTATGCCAATATGATGTTGAAGCTTAACAAGCCGGCCTTTCCCGTTTACATTTGTGGCAGCATCAACCAGGCCAAAGAGTGCCTTCTCAAACATCACCCTCAGGAGTGAGCACTATCTGGTTATTAAAAACAGAACCGGATGCTTTCAGCATCGATGATCTGCGCAACAGCAAGAATGCCACCAGTGGCTGGGATGGTGTGCGCAACTACCAGGCTCGCAACCGGCTACGCGATGAAATGAAAGCCGGCGACACGGTGCTGATCTACCATTCCAGCTGTGCGGTCCCCGCCATTGTTGGCGAAGCCCGCGTTACCAGCGACCCCTACCCCGATCCAACCCAGTTTGACCCTGCTTCAGACGGCTATGACCCACGCAGCACCCGTGAGATGCCCCGCTGGTATCAGGCCGATATACAGTTTGCCTGCCTTTACCCTCAGCCATTAACCCTGAAACAGATCAAGCATCATCCCGAATTTGCTGACATGGAGCTGGTGGTGCGACCTCGCCTGTCGGTGCAAAAAGTGTCTGAACGACAGCTCCAGCTTATCCGGCAGATAAGCCAGCCCGTAGATGCCACCGCATAGGGCAAGCCACGCACCACAAAAAACCTCAGCACCACAACAGGGCGACAGTTAATACAAAAGAACTAAAAAGCCCTGATTCTATCGGCTATACGTGCTGGCACAGCGGTTGCAATCCCCTCTTCCCATCACCAATCACGAATGGGATTCACCGCTATGCTGCTGCGATGCTATCACTGGCTTTCTCTGCTGATTCTGCCCGAGTTCGCCAATGCCGACACCCTGACCGCCACCGATACTGTCTGGATTGCCATCGCTGCAGCGCTGGTGTTCTTCATGCAGGCGGGTTTTGCACTGCTTGAGAGCGGCCTGAGCCGGGCGAAGAACTCACTGAACGTGGTCATGAAGAACTACATGGACCTGTGTGTCGGCACCCTGGTGTTCTGGGCCGTGGGTTTCGGGCTGATGTTCGGCACCAGCACCAACGGCTGGTTCGGGCAGGACCAATTCATGCTTAACCATGCCGATGGCAGCACCTGGGCCATGCTCCTGTTCCAGATCATGTTCGCGGCTACCGCCGCCACCATCGCCTCCGGAGCCATGGCAGAGCGCACTCGCTACGTGGGCTATTTGTGCGGCGCGGTGGTGATTACCGGCCTTATTTATCCGCTGTTTGGCAACTGGGCCTGGAACAGCAATGGCTGGCTCGCCCAGATGGGCTTTATTGATTTCGCCGGTTCCACGGTGGTCCACAGTATCGGCGGCTGGTGCGCACTGGCCGGTATTATGGTGGTAGGCCCGCGCCTTGGGCGTTTCGACAGCCAGGGCAAGCCACGCACCATTCCCGGCCATAACCTTTCCTATGTGGCATTGGGCGGTTTCATACTCTGGTTCGGCTGGTTTGGCTTCAACGGGGGCTCCACCCTGTCTGCCAGCGTGGATATCGCCAAGGTGAACCTGAATACCCAACTGGCCGCCGCGGCCGGTGCCGTGGGCAGCGTTATCTACCGGATGGTCAGTCGCCGCCCGGTATTACTGACAGAAACCGTGAACGGCAGCCTGGCGGGGCTGGTGGCGGTGACCGCCGGCTGCGCCGTGATGACACCGGGTTTCGCCATCATCACTGGCCTGGTGGCCGGCGCGCTGGCGGCCTTCGGTGCCCGGATTCTACTCGCGTTCCGCCTGGATGACGTGGTCGGTGCCGTCCCTGTACATGCCTTCGCCGGCGCCTGGGGCACCCTGGCTGCCGGCCTCTTCTATGACGGCGACCTGTTCAACAGCCAACGTGTGATGGTGCAACTGCTGGGCGTGATCGTGGCATTCGGCTGGGCATTCTTCACCGCGCTGATCATGTACATGCTGGTATCCATTCTGGCAGGCCTGCGAGCACCGGCTCTGCACGAACAACGGGGGCTGGACCTCAGCGAGCACGCCGAAACCGGCTACCCGGAATTCCCCCAGAACACGCTCTATAGCAGCGAAACCTACAATGCGGACAGGGCCCACGGTCAGGAGCAGCATCCATGAGCCCAGCGCCCATCAACCAAAGCGTCCAGCGTCGACGGCGCGCTATCGTCACCGGCCTTACGCCCTACATGAATGAGCCGGTCTTGCTGGAGGCGGTCAGCCACTGGCAGCAGCATTACGCGGAACGACCAAGCTTTTCCCTGCAGGGCTTTGTCAGCGATCTGTGTCGCCTGTTCGACCTGGGCGAGCGGCGCCACCATATTCACATGAGCCTGGTGCAAGCGATGACGCTTTCCGACAGCGAACTGGCCGCCGACCCGCTCGCCACCAGCAACGACAATCATAGCCGGGCCCATCCTTGTACCCATGCCTTCCAGTGCCTGCTTCAGGCCCTGTGGCAAGGACTTGGCAAACGGGCAGCCAGCCAGATACAGCTGGATCTGGGTGCACAACTGCGCCAGGCCAGCGTTAGCCCAGAAACCCGCCTGACCATGGAATACTGGCTACAATCACCGGACCAATCCCTGAGCCCCCTACCCTTGACCAGCTTGCGAGACCAACTGAACCGCACCTATGTCCTGCTATGCGAACGGCTGGGCCCTGTCGAGGCGGATCGACAACTCAAGGCGGCGTACCAGGCAACACTGACCCGACTGGATGACAAGGAGGCCCTGCAAACCCTGATGTAGCACTGCCCCACTGTGCACCGAGACAGGATCAGGTACTCTCAGGGATCGAATAAGCAAAGGTACGGGTGGCCATTAATGGCCACCAGAGGGGGGAGACAGTGAAATTACACCACCAGATATTCATTGCCATGCTGGCCGGCGCACTGGCAGGCAGTTTCACCGCCGAATCCAGTACGCTACTCGGGCTGCCTGTGCTCAGCGGCTACGATCTGGTGGGAACCCTGTTTATTAATGCCCTGAAAATGGTCGTCATTCCGCTGATTGTGACAGCCATTATCAACGGCATGGTGGGCGTCGGTGATGGACAGAACCTGGGCCGAATGGGCCTGAAAACCGTGGCCCTGTACATGACGACCACTCTGGTAGCCGTGCTGATCGGCCTCATCGTGGTCAATCTGTTCAGCCCTGGCATTATCAACGATCAGCCCGCACGTGAATTACTCGGTCTGGCCACAGAAACCGAGGATGCGCTGGCCAAAATCGAAGGCCGTGGGGCCGGCGATTTCACTGATATTCTCCGCCAGATGCTGCCGCCTAACCTGATAGCGGCCGCCGCCAATGGCCAAATGCTTGGCCTGATCGTCTTTTCGCTGCTGTTCGGTTTTTTTCTGCGAACCGAACGCTCCCCCTCCGGCCAGAGCCTGCGCAACATTATCGATGGCATTTACCAAGTGGTGATGAAAATCACCATGCTGGTCATTCGTTTCACGCCCCTGGGCGTATTTGCGCTGATCGCCGCCACGGTAACCCGCACCGGCATGGATGCCATTGAGCCGCTTGCCTGGTTCTTCCTCACCGTACTGGTAGCACTGGGCCTGCATGCTTTTGTTTTCATGCCGATCCTGATTGCCCTGGCGACCAAGCGCTCACCGCTCCGCCATATTCAGGCCATGACACCAGCGCTGCTCACCGCGTTTTCCTCCGCCAGTTCAGCCGCCACGCTGCCTCTGACCATGGAATGTGTACAAAAACGCTCTGGCGTATCGACTCGCACCAGCAGCTTCGTGTTGCCATTGGGTGCCACCGTCAACATGGACGGAACCGCATTGTACGAGTGCGTGGCGGCCATGTTCATTGCCCAGGCCTACGGCATGGACTTGTCGTTGACCACCCAGTTCATGATTGTGATCACCGCCCTGCTCACCTCCATCGGCGTGGCCAGCATTCCCGCTGCATCACTGGTAGCGATTACGGTGATTCTTGGCGCCATCGGCCTGCCGGCAGAAGCCATTGGGCTGATTCTGGTCACCGATCGCGTGCTGGACATGTGCCGCACCGCGGTCAACGTCTGGGGAGACAGCGTGGTCACTGTGGTACTGGCACGCAGTGAGGGAGAAGAGCAGGTATTGTCGCTACCGGTCTCCGAGATGGAATCGGTAACGACAACAACCGGACATGCGGACCGTGATGCAACAGTCAGTGAACAGCCTTAGAATGCGTGCGCAGACCCGCTATTATCCCAGTCGCGCTTGATGGCAACTGCAGCACTGGCAATAACAGGCACCATGCAGGCAAACGCCAGCATTGCGGAAAACAGGTTTTCACCGTTGTTTTCAAGGCCCGCCACGATCAAAACCGTCACGGCAATCGCAATCATCAAGGCCAGGGTGTCTTTGAACAAACGTAAGAATAAAGTCATAACAATTGCTCCCTTTAATGCTTTATGTGAACACATGTTAACTTTATAATTCACCAAGTCAACACCTGTTCACAACATTATTTTTGCTTTGCTTCTTGCACATGGAGACGCGTTGAAACAATCGCCCACCCTCCTTATCACTCGCGGTTGCAGCCCTCTCGGCCAGGCCCTGGCCCGCGCTGCCGCTGGGCACTATCGCATTGCCATCGCCAGTGACGACACCCGCACCGGCAATGCCTTGTGCCGCAGCCTGCATGAAGAGGGCCATGAAGCGCTTTTCATTGAAACAGCAGCAGGCGATTCACAGGATATTCAACGGGGTATAAATCGGGTTCTGCGCCGGTGGCAGCAGCTGGATGTGGTTATCAATTTGCCCGGAAAGCTGCTGGTGGGGCCTTTTGAAGCCACCCAAGGGCAGCAATGGCAAGGCCTGGCCAGCCTGCAAATGATGCACGTGGTACACAGCTGCCAAAGTGCTCTGACGGCCATGAAGAAACAGGGAAGCGGCAAAATTATTAATGTGGTGCCCGATTGCGGTTTACTGGCCGGACCGCTGACATCAGCAAGCAGCAGCACCTACGCGGGCATTGTCGCCCTAACCGAAAGCCTGAACAGCGAACTCGCCAACAGCCCGGTCAGCGCCGCCCTCATTGCACTGCCTCTCTACCGGGAGTTGTCTCAACAGCTGGATGCCACAGACCCGCTCAGCCAGGCCCGCTTTGAACGCATGACCCGTGACAGCCTGGATACTGCCCACTCTCTGAGTGCCGATATTATTGCCATGATGGACAAACCCGCGGGCACAACCCTACATCTGCCCTCGGCGCCGACCCGGGCGCAATGGCGCTTAAAACGTTGGTTCAGAAAACACTGGGACCGCAAAATGCAGCAACGCGGGCAGCGCTATCGCCGCAGGGAACCGTAAAACGAGGCTCCACAAACGAGAGACCCGCAACCAGACCAGGCTCAGGCGAAGTTTTCCACGTAGCGCAGCGTGTGCCGGTAATCCCCCGCCAGCGCATCGTCAATTTTCGGTGCGACAAGCGAGACCAGTTTTTTCCCCACCAACGGTACCGAGCTGCTTATTTCCACCTCGGTATGCTGAACCGCTTCGCTGTCATCCCCGGTGAGGATCATTACACCACTGATTTTCATGGG
This sequence comes from Alloalcanivorax sp., assembly GCA_039983755.1. Classification (GTDB taxonomy): domain Bacteria; phylum Pseudomonadota; class Gammaproteobacteria; order Pseudomonadales; family Alcanivoracaceae; genus Alcanivorax. The sequence goes on along the minus strand of JBDWVU010000037.1, from coordinate 66,981 downwards.
TACGCTGCCCAATTCAAACCGGTACTCGGCCTGATAGCGGCCAGCTTGCGTCGGCGGTGTCCAGAGAAACTCTGTCAATAAATCCGCACTTTCCGGCAAGAAGCGGCGCGCCACAGACGGCAGCTTGTCCGTGCGTATTTCAATGGGCTGGATCAGCTGAATCAACTTTCCCCGCGGGGTATCCTCGAAGGCTCCAAAGCGGTAATCGTCCACCTTGCCCCATTCGTAGCGTGTCTCATAAAACGCTTTGCTCGTCAGGATTTCGTAAAGCCGGTCCACACCGATGGGGTACTGGCGGTCAACCATCACTTTCATACTGTCTCCTGCCCTGACGCCACCCGCTTCATTAACTGCAACAGCGGCGTTAGCTGGCGTTTCAAATCCGGTAAGGCGCTGATGACGGGACGGGATTTGCCGGCACGCAACAGCGCCAATGCCTGTTCAATCGTTAATATGGGTGCGGCATCATCCACCGACAAGGTGGTGTCCGCATCATCACTGAGCACCGCACCCGGGCCCAGAGTGCGCGCCTGTTTCAACTGCTCATCCAGCGTCAGTTGTACCTGGCGCGGCGTCAATCCCGCATGAACAGCCGGGGTCTGGATAATCACGGTCAGCGGCAAACGCTGCACCTTGCCTCGAAACTGGAAGGCCAGCTTTTCGCTGACTTTCAACGCCCGTTCCACGAATCGTTTGGCGCCCGCCGGCCCGGCGCTGGGCAGCAACACAGTAAATTGCGCCACGCTGCTACGCGCCAGGGAGTCCTCCTTACGGATCACCCCACGCAGAGATTGCGCCAACTTCAACAACACCATATCCGTTCGCTTTTTACCAAGCTGTACGAAAAGTTGATTGAATTGGTAAATCTCCAGTTGCACGACGGATAACTTGTACTGCTGGCGCGCAGCCAGTGCCAGCTCCTGGCGCATGCGGTGTTCCAGGTAACGGCGATTGCCAAGCCGGGTCAGCGGGTCAATCATTGCCTGCTTGGCCAGTTCCTTGCGCTCGTTCTGGTAATTGGCATGGGCCCTGGCCCGGGCCAGCAAGTCCGTGGAGTTAAACGGCTTGCTGATAAAGTCCGTTCCCCCCAGGCGCAGCGCTTCGGTCCGGGCCTCTTCATCATTTTCTGCACCGGTGACGATGATGACCGGTAACCCGGCGATGCCTTCATCCTCGCTGGTACGAATTTTTTTCAGTAATGCAAAGCCATCCATCTCCGGCATGGCCAGATCCGAGAACACCACACTGATGGATGGGTTGTTGCAAATCATGGTCCAGGCCTGAAGGCCATTTTCAGCCACCTCGACGCGAAACTCACCGCCGAGCATCTTGTCAGCCGCCAGGCGCATTACCTTGGAGTCATCCACAAACAGCAGTAAGGGTTTGGGCGCCTTATCCATGATTGCCGGTTTCCTTTTCCAAAAGCGCCAGCGCACCGTGTGGCCCAGGCTCACGCCCGCGTACGTAACCATAAAGCCGTGACCGGCGCTGACAGAAGTCCCCCCGCACAATGGCAGGCAAATAGTGCTCGTTGAGTAGATGCCCTGGCCGCTCTGCCATGCAGTAAACCGTACCGGCGGTGCTATCAAGATGGGAGAGGATTCCCAACTGGGCAAGATAATCCCGACCATTGGCAAAATGCTCCACATACGGGACCGGGTGTCCTGCTGCGAGCGTCAGTTGCGGATCAATATCCAGGCTGTCGGCCACGCCGCCAATGCAATACAGCTCCAGCTTCTTGACCAGAGGACGGGTACTGGGATGGCGCAGCAGTTTGCGAACGATGTAACTGGCAACGATGGAGCCCTGAGAGTGGCACATCAGCACAACGCGATCATTGTTTTCCAGTGCATCCACCAGGATGTGCATTGCCGGACGTGACAGTTTGCCGTCCTTGCGCAACGTTCTGGCCGTAATGGATTCGGCCACATCACGCACCAGCCCCCAGGTCGGGGTGTGAATCAAATGCACCGGCCGCCCGAACAAGCGGGCGATCTCAGACGTATTGAGGAGCGCCACCGGCCCCGCTGTTCCCATACCATTAATGAAAAACCACCGGCTGCGCGTATTCTCACGCACGGCCCGGGGCGGATGGCACACCAGCGTCCCCTGGCTGATGGATTCACGGGTGGCGGGAACCAATAGTTGCAACAAGGAAAGCAGTGCTTCACCACGGCTGGAATAGGACGACAGAGAGAGCTCGGAACTAACCCCCGGCTCATCTCCCGCGGGCATAACCATTCGGGGAATGTCAGTGATGTGACTCAGGCTCAGGCGCAAGTCCCGCCGGATGGCGGAGCGGTTATCTATGACGTGGCGTAACCACAGCCGGGGACGGTGCAACATCTTCCTGCCCTGCCTTTACTGTTCTGTTTTTCTTATATGCCGAGCGTGTGTGTCTGCGCTCATATCAGAGTATGTGCCCGGGAGACACACCGGCACTGTCGGCACACCAGAGTACGACGAAATCAGCAGATCAAGGATAGCAGGAAATCACCAAAGAGAGGTCACAGAAGTGAACAACACGCGGAAAAACAGTGAAGGGTCAGGGCTTTGCCGCCGCCATCCCCTTCGCACAACGGCCTGCGGCCTGTCTTCACACAACCGCAGGCAAAGCCGATTAGACGAAGTACATCAGCAGCCATTCAGCCGCCAGCGCGGGCTTGTCTTCACCTTCGATATCCACCGTGAACGCAAACTTGAGCAGCCACTGCCCTTCGCGTTTTTCGGAGGCTTCCAGCAAGGTAGCACGCGCGCGAACCCGCTTTCCTTCTTTCACCGGGGCCATAAATCTAAGCTTGTCGAAGCCATAGTTCATCGCCATTTTCATGCCTTTGGGCATCAGAAAATCGTCGATGGACGCCTGCAGATACGGCAGCAGCGACAGCGTCAGGTAACCGTGGGCGATGGTGGTGCCAAAGGGTGTATTTCGCGCTTGTTCCGGGTCCACATGAATGAACTGATGATCCAGAGTGGCATCGGCAAAAGCATTGATGCGCTCTTGATCGATCTGAAACCAGTCTGAAGCACCCAATTCCTTGCCGACGTAATCGGCCAATGCTGCGACCTCAACCACTTTCATTATGCTGCTCTCCTAACGGAATCTGTCTCGGTTTTCTTTCGAGGATAACCGCACAGGTTCACAGCACCATGACCTATTAAAACCGGATCAATGCCTACCCTGATGGTTTTGGTCAGTCTTCAACGGCTGCGTCCGTTGCGCAAAGAAAATCATTAATGCTGGCAGCCACACTCTCCGGCGCCTCCATGTGCAAATGGTGGCGCCCTGGCAGCCGTACAATTGAGGCACCCTCCAGCCAGTCAAGCCGATGATCGAACATGCCATTCCCACCCATGCCCTGCTCACCAATAATCAGGCAGGTAGGTGCCTTGATAGCACGAATAAAGCCCTCTACCTGCTCTTCGGTAAGACGCAGAAAGGAGGTGAGCCGTAAACGGCTGTCTGCTCGCCAGGTCCACCCCCCTTCCACCGGCATCAAGCCGCGCTCGCTCAACAGCCCGGACGCCGCATGATTGAGTCCGCCAAAGCCCTTGGTCCGGGCTTCGATAGCATCCTCGACCCGGGCGTAGACCGGTTTGCGTTTGCCTGCCAGCGAGGAGGAATCATCCAGCGCTTTACGCAAGTTTGTTGCCACGTCCTTGCCATCGGTGCTGGGCGGGCCCAGCCCTTCGATCAACACCAACCGGGATACCCGCTCCGGGCAGGCCGCCGCGAACAGGCAGGCAATACCTGCCCCCATGGAATGCCCCATCAGGGTGAACCGCGTCCATCCCAACTGATCCACAACGGCCAGCACATCGCGAACGTGGTCCACCAGATGCGTAACCACGCCATCGGGTCGATGATCGGAATGGCCATGGCCGGACACATCCAGCGCCAGCAATGGCCGTTTGATATAAGCCGAAAGAGGCGAAAATGAAGCCGCGTTATCCAGCCAGCCATGCAGTGCCAGCACCGGCTCGGCGGTTTCGTCGTCGTCACGCCCTGGCCATTCGAGGGCACTGAGAGTCTGGCCGTAGACACTGAATTTTCGTTCGATGGCGTTCATTCTCAGGCTCCCGTCGGTTGCAATTCATCCAGCAATTCACGAAACAGCGCCAGGGTCTGCTCGGGTTTTTCCAACGGATACATGTGCGAGCCCTCCGCGATGCGATGCAGCATGCGGTGTCGTTTCACATGGCGCCTGGCACTGTCATGGAAGGGTGACGGCGAGTCCTTGCCGGTCACGATAGCGCCCGGCACTTTCAGCCGCGGCAACCGGGTGGCGTTTGTGGGGGTATGGCGGAAAATTTCCACTTCCACTTCCGGTCGAAAACGCAGCCGCCAGCCGTCTTGCCAGGGTTCCACACCGGCTTTCAGGTAATCGGACAAACAACGGGGATCAAATGCCTTGAATAGCCCACGGGAAGAAAAATAGCTGACCACCGAATCCCAATCGGGCCAGTAGTCCAGCCGCCCACGGCTTTTACCCGCCGGAGTGACCTTATCGATTTGGCCCGTCAGCTTTGCCGCGTGCATCAACGCCCCATGCAAACCATTCATCATGGGAGGGTCGAGCATGATCAGGCAGGAAAACCAGTCGGGATGGCGCTGTGCCACCAGGTACATCAATACCGACCCCAGCGAATGCCCAGCCCCCACAATCGGCTTGGGCAGCGGCGCCAGCTGTGCCTCCAGTTCCAGGCTGAGACTGTGCCAGCCATTATCCACCGGAAAAGCAGGGTCATGGCCTGCGCGGTCCAGTATCAGCAACTGGTAATCATCAGCCAGCGGTGCAAGAAAGGTGTCGTAACTGTGCCCGGGTATGCCATTGGCGTGAGCGAAGGCAAGCACCTGACGTTGCCCTGATTGTTCAGGCATGAACTCTCCCTGGGGCCAACATCCGACCCAAGCAAAAGGCACATCATAGCGGCACTCACAGCTGCCATGCCATGGCCGATAGCGCCATACGTCACGGTAGAGACGTATGCGACCGGTGCTTTTCAGGTAGTGTACAATGCCGACACAAAGGAGGCGCTATGACCCTGATTTCATTCAACATCAATGGTATTCGTGCCCGTCTGCATCAGCTTCAGGCGGTCATCGACAAGTACCAGCCCGCGTTAATCGGCCTGCAGGAAACCAAAGTTCATGATCCGGAATTTCCGGAGCAGGCGGTTCGGGACATGGGCTACCACCCCTACTTTTTTGGCCAGAAAGGCCACTACGGGGTGGCATTGATTACCCGTGAACCGCTGGAGTCCGTGCAGTACGGTTTCCCCACCGATGAAGAAGATGCCCAGCGGCGCATGATTATCGGCACGCTGAAACATAGGGACGGCAGCCTGATCACGGTACTCAATGGCTATTTCCCCCAAGGAGAAAGTCGCGAGCACCCGACAAAGTTTCCGGCCAAGAAAAAGTTCTACGACGATTTGCAGCATTATCTGCTCAACCACCACCAGCCCAGCGATCAGGTCGCAGTAATGGGTGATTTCAATATTTCTTCCACCGATCTGGACATCGGCATTGGCGAAGCCAACCGCAAACGCTGGTTGCGCGAAGGCAAGACCAGCTTCCTCCCGGAAGAAAGAGAATGGTGGGAACGTCTGATAGGCTGGGGGCTGACTGACACCTACCGTCACCAGAACCCCACCACCGACGATGTGTTCTCCTGGTTCGATTACCGCTCCAAGGGCTTTGATCGCGAACCCCGCCGGGGCCTGCGTATCGACACCGTCTTGGCAACCCAGCCGCTAATGGCCAAGCTGGACACCACCGGTGTGGATTACGACATGCGCGGCATGGAAAAACCGTCAGATCATTGCCCGGTATGGGCACGTTTTAACGGCTGAACAGGGCCTCACATGAAAATCAGGCTGCACCCGGAAAAGCTGAAAGCCAACCTGGATACCCTTGGGTTTATTATCGACCTGGGCATGATTGTGTTGGTCATCGCCAATCTGGGCCTGATCCTGTTCGACTGGCTGTTTCAGGTGCCCCCTGTTCAGGCGTTTCTGGCATCACTGACGCCGGGCTTCCATAACTTCTACCGGGACACCATTCACGACGACTTTCTGTTCTACGACCTTTGCTTTGTGGCGGTCTACCTGACGGAGTTCACCATTCGCTGGATGGTCGCCATTGCCCGGCGTACCTACCATCGCTGGTTCTTCTACCCCTTTGCGCACTGGTACGACTTGCTCGGCTGCATCCCCGTGGGCAGCTTCCGCTGGCTGCGAATTCTTCGTGTGATCAGCCTGCTTATACGTCTGCAACGCATGGGCATCGTGGATCTGTCGCAAACCTGGCTTGGCCAGACCATCCTCAAGTACTACGGCATCGTCGTGGAAGAAATCTCCGACCGTGTAGTGATCAATGTACTTAGTGGCGCTCAGCAGGAAATTGGCGGCGGCAGCCCCCTCCTCCACCGCATCGAATCCCAGGTGCTGGCCCCACGCAAAGAACAACTGGTGAGCTTTGTCGCCACCCGTATTGCCAACGCCACCCAGAGAAGCCATGGGCAATATCGCGATCAACTGGCCGAGTACTTTTCTCACCTGACAGATGAGTCCCTGGTCCGCACCCAGGCGGGCCGGCGCCTGGCCGCCATTCCCGTCGCTGGCCCCCGGGCTATCGCGCTGCTGGGCGATGCCGTGCGCGAAACCGGCAGCGCCTTTGTGGACCAGCTGGTGGATGACCTGGCCTCCCCTGCCAATCGTCCTCAGCTGGAACAGCTGCTGCACGATCTGATCGACGCCGCCGGCGGCGAAGGTGAGCAACTGGATGCATTGGTCCGCGACACCCTGCTGGACGTTCTTGAGCAGGTAAAAAACCAGGTTGCCGTTCAGCAGTGGAAGCTGGAAGAAGGAGACGAATCAGTAAAAAGTTGATACGCTCGTATCAGTTAAAAGTATCAACCCAGGCACAGCACGGACCACAGCATGAACAGCACTCCTCCCACTGGTGACGACGACCTGCAACTCCCCGCTTCCCGGGTTCTTCTGGTGGATGACACGCCGCAGAATCTGGTTGCCCTGGAAGTAGTGCTGGAAGATCTGGATTGCCAGGTGGATAGCGTTAGCAGTGGCAACGCGGCGTTGTCCAAACTGCTCAAGGAAGACTACGCCCTGGTTCTGCTGGATGTGCAAATGCCCGACATGGACGGCTTTGAGGTCGCGGGCATCATGCGCTCTCACAAACGCACCCAGAATGTGCCGATCATCTTTGTGACCGCAATCTCCAAGGAAACCCGCTTTGTACAGCAGGGCTACCGCAGTGGCGCCGTGGATTATCTGTTCAAGCCCATCGATCCCCAGCTATTGCAAAGCAAGGTATCGTTTTTTCTTGGCCTGGATCAGCAGAAAAAAAGGCTGGAAGCCAAATTAGCTCGAGCGCGCCGATCAGAGGCAGAAATGAATGCCCTGTACGGTGAACAACCCGAATAGTTCCACGGGTATACTGCGACGGTCAGGACGACCAATAAAAAATATCATGGCCATTTCAATTCCCGGATACAGATTGACCAGCCGACTGGGCAAAGGCGGCATGTCCCACGTGTTCCTTGCCACCCAGCACTCCTTTGAGCGGCAGGTTGCCATCAAGATCCTGACGCCGACGCTGGCGCTGGAACCCCGCTTCGCCGAGCGCTTCATGCAGGAAGCACGCACCGTTGCCAGCCTGAACCATCCCCACATCGTTCCCGTTTACGACGTGGGTGAACATCAGGGCTATTATTACCTCACCATGGAACACGTAACCGGCGGCAGCCTCAAACAGCGCCTCGCTGACGGTGCACTCGATGAGAGTAACGCTCAAAACATACTTCGCCAGCTGGCCGGCGCACTGAACTATGCCGGCGAACACGGTTTTATTCACCGCGACGTCAAACCCGACAACGTACTGTTCCGCGCCGATGGTTCTGCGCTGCTGGTGGATTTCGGCATCGCCTCCAACGTGCTGCGCGACACCAGCGTTACCCAGTCCAACGCCATCATGGGCACGCCCAAGTACATGAGCCCCGAGCAACACCGCTCCCAGCCGCTGACGCCACAATCGGATCTCTATTCCCTGGGCTGCATATTTTACGAGATGCTGGCGGGCAAGCCCCCTTTCACCGCCTCAGACGCACGTAGTATGGGGCTTGCTCACCTGCGCGACCCCATTCCACTGCTGCCTGTAGCATTACGTCGCTACCAACCGCTAATACGTCAGCTACTGGCCAAAGACCCGGCAGATCGCCCGGAAAGCGGCAATGCAGTAATCAGCCTACTGGATAATCTGGAACCGGGATCAGAACACTATGCTATGGAACGCTCTCGTTACCGGCCACAGGAAAACGGCGCAGCTGCGCCACTGGCGCCACGGCTACGCCTGAAAGAATCCAAGCTTGGACTGAGCTGGCGCGGCACGGTGTACCAGTATGATATTTACCTGGTTGCGGATGACTTTGAACAGTTTCAATCTCACTTCCCGGTCCTGCGTTCCGCATTGATGGACTGGTTCCAGCAGCGCGGCGGTCGCGGCAAGGCCGTTTCCATCAAGGCCACGCTGCACCCCTGGATCAGTGGTCGTGTAAAAAAATACCTGAGGGATCTGAGAAAAACCGAAGGGCTCGAATTCCTGGCACGTATTCCCATGGCCATCAACATGGTCGGCTCGGACGGTGAGCCTATCGAAAAACTGACCTGGGGGCCGATGGAAAGCAGCATCACCGATGCACCAGAATCCTGAGCCCCCGGACGCGCACTGCCTGCTGTGAGAGCCGTATTGCAGCCTCACAGCGGCATAAAAAAGGTTCTTCGCGGATTAGAGTGAACAATACGCTACTCGCCGTTTGATAGGCTTATCGCGAATACCCGACACTTTGCCAAACGCTCGACGCCGGATGCCTGACGTAAAACCCCATAGCCTGAGAGGATGTCGCTATTACGACATCCTGCTTTGATGGGATATTTTGAGGGATTGTCAGGGTCATGATTCAGGCAATCATCGGGTAAGGCATTTTGCGCGGAAAGCATGGCGGCCAAGGTTTTCAGATTTTGAATGCAAGCGTCTGTCATCGGGCATCCGGCGTCCAGCGGTTGCCAGGGCGCAATAATGCGACACGTTCTGAAGCTGGCTGATCACTCAATTCCGGGATGAACCATAAAAAAAGCACCAACCGATGGTTGGTGCTTAATTCGACCTAAGCCTCACGGTGCAAGGAGACACCATGATTTCCCCCCTCAGGTGTGGTTCCGGTGACACGGTTCAGGAGTCTGCCATGCGTTCATTGTGTCACCAGATTCAGGCTACGATGGCCATCCGGCGTTGCAAAGCCCGGATCGGCGAACGGTACACAAGGGGCTATCAAGGGTGGCGAATCACCGATTAACGGCTGGCGAGCTCCTCGCCAGGGCTGCATAACCACAGCAATTGCGCCCCGTTGGCGGCGGTCACATCCACATCGAAACAGGCGACCGTCCCCACGTTGAAGCCCACCCGCTCTGGCACACCGGTCCACTTGGCGGTCAATTGCGACACCAGTGGCATATGGCTCACCAGCACCATATTCGACGCCGGCGGGTTGGCCAGCAGCCAGTCGAACAGGGCCTGGGGGTGGCTATCCGGCGTCAGGTAGGGACACTCTTGCCGGGATAAACCGCTATATACCTGGGCGATACAATCTGCGGTTTGTTGAGCACGCAGGTACGGGCTGACGATCAGACCGCTGACCTGAACACCACGAGCTTGCAAGGATTGCCAATGCGACAGCAGTGCCGCCTGCCCGGCTTCTGTTAGCGGCCGCAGGGCATCCGTGGCCGCCTGAGAGAGGGCCTGCCCGTGGCGACAGAGGTAGAGTTTCATGAGCTGAACGCACCCAGCTGAAATTCCACATCGTGCTTGTACTCACCACTCATCAGATTCTGGATGACCAGTTCCAGCGGCTTGCCATGATAGACAATCTTGTAAAGCGCGGTGGCCAGAGGCATATAAACGTCCAGTTCCGCTGCCTTGTCCGCCACCAGTTTGATGGTATTGATCCCTTCGGCAGTCTGCCCAAGGTGCGCAATCGCTTCCTCCAGGCTTTTGCCTTCGCCGAGCTGGAAACCTACCTGGTAATTGCGTGACAGCGACGAGGTACAGGTGGCAATCAGATCCCCCACCCCGGACAGGCCCAGGAAGGTCATGGGGTTGGCGCCAAGTTCCACCGCGAAGCGGCTCATTTCTGCCAGTGCACGGGTAATCAGAAAGCTGCGGCTGTTCTCACCTACCCCAATGGCAGCGGCCATACCTGATGCCACCGCATAGATATTCTTTAGCGCCCCGCCAAGTTCAACACCATAAATATCCGGGTTGTCGTACACGCGGAAATAGTCGCAGCTCAGCGCGTCCTGCACGGTCTGTCGCAGCTGCTCATCGGGGCTGGCGATCACCGTACCGGTGAATTTCTGCTCCACCACTTCCTTGGCCAGGTTAGGGCCACTGAGCACGCCAATACGGGCATGCGGCCAATACTGATGCAGCAGCTCGCTCATCAGCAGGAAACCCTCTGCATAGATCCCCTTGGTGCAACTGATCACCAGGGTATCGTCCGGCACCCACTGGCGGGCCTGCTCCAGCACCTCAGCAAAAGCCTTGCTGGGAATCGCCACAAAGACCATGGAGGCGTGCGTTAAAGCTTCCTCCAGGTTATCCGTGGCCGTCACCCCTTCCGGTAATTCGGCACCAGGCAGATAGCGGCTGTTTTCGCGATCAATATTGATCGCCGCCGCGGTTTCCGGATCACGGACCCACAGGTTTACGCTGTGACCGTTGGCCGCAAGAATACTGGCCATGGCGGTACCGAAACTGCCACCGCCAAGAATGGCGGCATTATGCTTTTTCTGCGTCATAGGAACGCCTTGTTTACTGCTTTCGGGCATCATAATTGAAGCCGTGCACAGTTGACAGTGAATCACTGGCCCGAGACAGGCTGATTAGAATGCCGGCTGTCCAGCTTTCCGCATTCAGTGCCCAGTCATCAACTAGCGACCGTCTTCACCAGCATCTCATGCATTCTGCGTGCGGTTGCCGCCGGGTCCTTAGGCAGCTGACCTTCCGCCAGCATAGCCTGGTCCAGCAACAGTGCAGCCAGATCATCAAAACGCTCACCCGCGTCGATGCTACTCAGTTTGGCCAAGAGATCGTGACCCAGATTCACCTCCAGAACCGGCTTGTTTTCCGGAACAGGCTGGCCAGCGGCTTCCAGCATACGGCGCATCTGCGGGCCGAGCTGATCCTCCGCCAGAACCAGGCAGGCCGGGGAGTCCACCAGGCGCGTAGTGGCACGTACCGCTTCCACATGCTCGCTCAGACTGCCGGACAGGCGTTCAATCAGCGGATCATCGTTGTTCGCCTGTTCATCATCGCCCAGGTCCAGCTCACCCCGGGCAGCATTGACCAGCTTCACATCCTTGTAGCTTTCCAGATAACCCACCATCCACTCATCAACCGGATCACTGAGCAGCAATACCTCGATGCCTTTCTTGCGGAACACTTCCAGGTGTGGGCTTTGCCGCGCAGCCGACGGGGTATCCGCCAACAGGTAGTAGATGCTGTCCTGCTCTGCAGGCTTGTTGTCCAGGTATTCATCCAGGGAGGTAGTCACCGAATCCGGGTTACTGCTGGTGGCAAAGCGCAACAAGGCAGCGATGGCTTGCTGGTTGTCACGGTCTTCGGCCACCCCTTCCTTGATCACCTGACCAAACTGGGCCCAGAAGGTGGCGTACTGTTCATCATCATTACTGAGTTTTTTCAGCATCTGCAGCACACGCTTGGTCAGCGCAGCACGAATCTTCTGTACCGGGCCATAGTCCTGCAGCAACTCACGGCTCACGTTCAGCGGCAGATCCGGGGCATCAATGACCCCCTTGATGAAACGCAGATACTGGGGCAGGAACTGTTCCGCATCATCCATGATAAAAACGCGCTGGACGTACAACTTCAGGCCACGGTTGGCTTCACGCTGGTACAGATCGAACGGCGCACGGGCCGGGATATAGAGCAGGCTGGTGTATTCCAGCTTGCCTTCCACCTTGTTATGGCTCCAGGTCAGCGCATCCTGAAAATCGTGGCTGATGTGCTTGTAAAAGTTCTGGTATTCCTCATCCGTGACTTCGCTGCGCGGCCGCTGCCAAAGCGCGGTGGCGGAATTCAGCGTTTCCTCTTTGGTGTCGTCGTCACCGTCCGCGGCAGTCACCAACACAATCGGGAAAGCCACGTGGTCGGAATACTGACCAATCACCTGGCGAATTTTAAAGTCATCAAGAAAATCACGGGCATCATCACGCAGATGCAGAATCACCGCTGTGCCGGATTCATCACGGGTAAGCGGCTCCACGGAAAACTCACCTTTACCATCGCTTTCCCAGCGCACCCCATCGGCCGGCGCTTCCCCGGCCTTGCGGGTTTCCACAGTGACCGTATCAGCCACGATAAAGGCTGAATAAAACCCCACGCCGAACTGACCAATCAGCTGAGCGTCTTTCTTCTGATCGCCACTCAGGCTGGCGAGGAATTTTTCCGTCCCGGAGCGGGCAATCGTGCCCAGGTTATCCACTACCTCATCCTGGCCCATGCCAATGCCGTTGTCGGTAATGGTCAAGGTGCCCGCGTCCTTGTCCACTTGCAGGGTAATGCGAGGTTCATCACCCTGCTCCAGCAACGCAGGATTATCCAGCGCCTGGAAACGTAACTTGTCGCACGCATCCGACGCATTGGAAATCAGCTCCCGCAAAAAGATTTCCCGGTTGCTGTAGAGAGAATGAATCATCAAGTGAAGAAGACGGGATACTTCTGCCTGAAATCCATGGGTCTGTTTTTCTGCTGACACAATTGACTCCTGAACCTGCGGGTAATGTTGAGAAACAGATATGGGCAAACCGGGGGTTTTCAAGGTGCGTCACTGAATTGAATGATAAGCGGACCTCAAGGCCGGCCTCACTATTCAGCCCTAGCAAATCGCCCGTGGCCAGGCTGGGCCAGCTTAACGACAGGTCAGGTGAGACAGGGCAGAATCCAGATCCGGGAAACGGAAAATGAAGCCCTGCTGCTCCAGGCGACGGGGATAAACCCGCTGGCCGCCAATCAGCATGGAGGATTGCTCTCCCAAGCCCACTTTGAGCGCGGTGGATGGCACGCGCAGCAGCGCAGGGCGTTTCACTTGTCGGGCAAGGGAGTGGTGAAACTCTCGTTGGGTTACCGGTGCCGGTGCGCAAGCATTGAAAACACCATCTACCCCTGGGGTTTCCAACGCCCGAACCAGCACCGCCACCATGTCGTCAATGTGCACCCAGCTCAGCCACTGGTTGCCGTCACCGAGCATGGCGCCAAGCCCAAGCCGATACACCGGCAGCAACTTGCTCAACATGCCGCCATCGCTACCCAGCACAATACCGGTGCGCACCAGACACAGCCGAACCCCCTGGCGCGATACCGGCCGGGCGGCCTGCTCCCAGGCATCACAGAGCAAATAACCGAAATCACGCTTGCGGGCGGGGCTTTCTTCAGACAATTCCGCGTTATCTGCGTTGCCATAAAAGCCCACAGCTGAGCCGGAAACCAGCACCGCCGGTTTACGATTCAGCCGGGAGACCAAACTCACCACGGCTTCGGTGACCCCCACCCGTGAAGCAAACAGGACCTTCTTTCGCCGCTCGGTCCAGCGCCCCGCAAACAGGCTTTCGCCAGCCAGGTTCACGATGCCATCAATCGCCGCATCACTGTTGATATCATCCAGCGATGTGACCAGGCGCGTCCCTTCCGGCAGCACGCGAGCCGCTTTACGGGGTTTGCGGGTAAGAACGGTCAACTCGTGGCCATGGGCTGCCAATCGCCGGCAAAGATGCTGGCCAATGAACCCACTGCCACCTGTTATCAGTACCTTCAACGGGCTGCCTCAATATGGCGAATACTGTCGATATCGTAAAAGTACTCCATATTGCCCGCGCCCAACGGCACACTCAAGGTCAGGTGATCGTCGGCTACGGCCTGCAAAATTCCGGTGCGACTGGGGCCTTCATTGGCCTCAATAGTCACATTTTTTCCTAGCAGCGCCTTGAGCTCGCTGTTCGCAACCGGGGCCTGTTCTGCCGGTTCTGCGGGCGCGGATTCCACATGGCTCGGGGTAGACGGCGAATCCGCCGGCTCATCCGCCGCCGACTGATCACCACCTGGCACCGTTAGCATCACTCGCTGGCCGGAAGACAGGGTCAGGGACTGTAATTCATCGGCCCCCACGCTGCGCTCCACATTACCGCTGCCCACATTCATTACCAGCCACAGGCGGTCCCCATCCACTTTGCGCAACACCCCCTCCAGGGTCCGCCCGCCCGTGGTTTCCAGCACCACCGACTGGTTTTCATACGCCACCAATTCCGGGAACGTCTGCATAATCGGTTCTGGCGCAGCCCGTTCTGGTTCAGCCGGTTTCTCGGCACTCGGCGTCACCAGCTCCAGCCCGCCCTCTTTTGCGGCAGTGGTAACACGGGTTTCCATGGAGCCAGCAACCACGGCCCAGCCCACGTCACTCTTCTCCAGACGCACCGTGCGCTCCTGCACGGCACCATTGCGCAGTTCCACCACGGCCATTACCTGGCCGCTATTTTCCGTGCGGCGCAGGGTCACATGGCGGGCCTCAATCGTGCTCACGGCCCCTTCCGGGAACTGGGTTCGCAGAAACTCCTCCGCCACATGGGCCAGGGTATCTTCGTGATCAAAGTACAGGTCGACCTGGCCGTTACGGTAACGCAGGTGGTTTGTGTGGGCGGTAAAGTCCCCGGCCAAATAGCTCTTGAAACTGTCCGGCATGACCAGCACAAGGGAACCGGAAAGCTGCCCCGTATCCAGCGGCGCCAGCGCCAGCTCCATACGATAGCCACCGTCAAAAATGCGAGTCTCCGGGTAATCCTGGTTCTCCGGCTTCCAGGAGAGATGCACCACAGGGCCATCCTCATCCGACGGGCCTACAATTAATGTTCTGCGTTCGGTGATGTCTTCCGGGTTCCAACCCAGCAGAATGCGTACTTCCAGGTCAGCCAGAAACCCTTCGCCCTGGCTCAGGGTCATTACCCCATCAATCAAGGCAACACGGTCGTAACGGAATGTCTCACCATGCAAACGCCCGGTCAGGCGCTTGCCTTGCCTTGCGACAACCAACAGAGCAGACTCTTCCGAGGAAACAAACGCAGTGCTGCTGGCTTTTTTCTCGCCACGCAGTACCTGACCGCTCTGACTGGATACCGGCTGCACGGAAGCGTCTCCCGCCAGGCTGCCGCCTGTGACCACGAACAGGCCTATGCCCACCGCAGTGGTCAGCACCGCTGCGACACGGCCCAGCGCCCACCAGCGATAATACTCCCAATGGCTTTGCACCTGTCCCAGGCTTACCAGCGGTACCAGAAAAAAAAGCGAGCTGTGGCCCCGGCTACCGGCTTCATGCATCAGCCCCAGCGTGGTGATGATGAGTGCGCTTACCCCAACAATAATCAGCAGTTCTGCCATATTCTTATTCTCTCCACGGGTCGTCGCCCTACCGATAACCGGCGAACATCCCCCACTTTACAAAGCCTTTTGCGGGCATTCCAGCACTTAAGTTACTGATTTTTCTATTAGAGTGAAGGGCATGATATGCATCACATTTAGCCTTCCCGAACCGCCCGCTGCAAGCGCTTATTGATAACGGCCCCGACCTTCCGCCCGGATGTTCCGTGCCACTCATCATTGAAAAGAAAAAAAAACTTGTAAGGCCGAAAGTCAGAGGATATACAGGCGCTGAGGACATTGGGAAACCGGGGATCCGGACCTGATCGGCCCGTGTAACAGGTTGTTTGAGGAGGTCAGAAAGGAGGCCACCATGAGTAACCATCGTAATGAGCAAGACCTTGATTCGGAAGATCTGCTGATGAACGAAGATTTCGATATCCTGGATGACAGTGTGGATGAGGAAGAGCAGGAAGAGCGTAGTGCTCGCAGCCGCTCTTTCAATATGGACATGCGCCATCGCATCGAAGATCGGCTGGAAGAGCGGCGTCTGAAGAAGGAACTCAATGAATACGAGTCCTTCGACCTGGACGACGACCTCCTCCACTAAGCCCACAAAAAAGGCCGGCAAATGCCGGCCTTTTTTGTATCGCTAGCGGCGGGTTTACCAGCCGGTCGCTTCTTTCACAGCTTTACCGATTTCTGCCGGGTTGCGCACGGTTTTCACACCCGCCGCTTCCAGGACAGCAAACTTCTCGTCAGCCGTGCCCTTGCCACCAGCGATAATGGCACCAGCGTGGCCCATGCGCTTGCCGGCAGGAGCCGTTACGCCCGCGATGTAGCTTACCACCGGCTTGGTGACGTTCTCCTTGATATAGGCAGCCGCTTCATCTTCTGCGGTACCGCCGATCTCACCCACCATCACGATAGCTTCGGTCTGCGGGTCATTCTGGAACAATTCCAGCGCATCAATGAATGTCATGCCAGGAATCGGATCGCCACCAATACCAATACAGGAAGACTGACCAAAACCCAGCTTGGTGGTTTGGTTAACCGCTTCATAGGTCAGGGTACCGGAACGGGACACAATGCCTACCTTGCCAGGCTTGTGGATATGGCCCGGCATGATCCCGATCTTGCACTCACCTGGGGTAATTACCCCCGGGCAGTTCGGACCGATCAGACGAACGCCGTCCATGCGGGAGATATACTCTTTCACGAAAAGCATATCCAGTGCAGGAACCCCTTCAGTAATACAGACGATCAGTTCGATGCCGGCGTCTGCCGCTTCCAGAATGGAATCCTTGCAGAACGGTGCAGGCACATAAATCACGCTAGCGGTGGCGCCGGTTTCAGCCACGGCTTCTGCCACGGTGTTGAATACCGGCAGGCCCAGGTGGGTCTGACCGCCTTTACCCGGAGTGACACCACCCACCATCTGAGTGCCGTACTCAATGGCCTGTTCAGAGTGGAGTGTGCCCTGGCTGCCGGTGAAGCCCTGGCAGATAACCTTGGTGTTTTTGTCGATCAATACGCTCATGCGGCACCTCCCACTGCTTTCACTACCTGTTCGGCAGCATCATCAAAACTTTGTGCGGCAATGATGTTCATGCCGCTTTCTGCCAGCTTCTGGGAACCCAGCTCCGCATTGTTACCTTCCAGACGAACCACAACCGGGACCGTCACGCCCACTTCTTCCACGGCACCGATAATGCCTTCGGCAATCAGGTCGCAACGGACAATACCGCCAAAGATGTTCACCAGAACGCCTTTTACCTGATCATCAGACAGGATGATCTTGAACGCTTCGGTAACACGCTCTTTGGTAGCACCACCGCCCACGTCGAGGAAGTTGGCCGGCGCACCGCCTTTCAGCTTCACCAAATCCATGGTGCCCATGGCCAGGCCCGCACCGTTCACCATACAACCGATGTTGCCGTCCAGCGCCACATAGTTCAGGTCCCATTCGGCAGCACGACGCTCACGCTCGTCTTCCTGACTGGGATCGTCCAGTGCCTTGATGTCCGGGTGACGATACAGCGCGGAGCCATCCACGTTGATCTTTGCATCCAGGCAGTGCAGATCGCCCTCATCGGTAATCACCAGCGGGTTCACTTCGATCAGCGCCAGGTCCTTGTCGATAAAGAGCTTGGCCAGACCCACAAAGATCTTGGCAAACTGATTGACCTGCTTGCCTTCCAGACCCAGCTGGAACGCAATCTCACGAGCCTGGTAGGGCTGTGCGCCTACCAGCGGGTCGATTTCCGCCTTGAGAATTTTCTCCGGGGTTTCTTCTGCGACCGTTTCGATGTCCACGCCACCTTCGGTGGAGGCCATGAAGACAACACGGCGGCTAGCACGATCCAATACCGCACTCAGGTACAGTTCTTTGGCAATGTCAGTGCAGGTTTCCACCAGAATTTTTGATACCGGCTGGCCGTGCTCATCGGTCTGGAACGTCACCAGGTTCTTGCCCAGCCACTGCTTGGCAAACGCCGCCGCATCTTCCGGGGTATCCACCAGCTTCACACCACCGGCCTTACCACGGCCGCCCGCGTGAACCTGGGCCTTCACGACCCACTTGTCACCACCGATCTCTTTCGCCTTTGCTGCGACCTCTTCCGGGGTATCGCAGGCAAAGCCGGTAGAGACTGGCAACCCATAATCAGCAAAAAGCTGTTTTGACTGATACTCATGGAGATTCATGCCAATACTTCCATCATTAATGAATTAGTGGCGCCCTGTTCAAGCGCCGTTATCGCTGCCGTTCAAATGCCGCTATTTCTTGCGACGACGCTGCGCCACATGGATTGCTTTAAAGTCCGTGGCCAAGGCTGCTTCATGAACGGTTTCTGACAGGCTTGGGTGACCAAACACCATCAGCTGCAAATCTTCCACGGTAGCCCCAAACTCCATAGCTATAACGCCTTGCTGAATCAGCTCGGACGCCTGCGGGCCTACTACGTGCATTCCCAAAATACGGTCGGTCTTTTCGTCGGCCACAAACTTCACCATGCCACCGGTTTCACCGGCCGCCATGGCACGCCCGTTGGCAGCGAAGGGAACGGCTCCGGTCTTGTAAGCATCACCGGAATCCTTTACTTCCTCTTCGGTCTTGCCGACCCAAGCCACTTCCGGGTGGGTATAAATCACCCCGGGAACGGCGTCGTAGTTCACCTGGGTGCTTTCGCCCATGATCACTTCCGCCACCATGACACCTTCCTCGATAGCCTTGTGAGCCAACGCCGGACCACGCACCAGGTCACCAATGGCGTAAACGCCGGGGACATCGGTACGGCACTGGCTGTCCACGTAAATATAATTACGCTCATCCAGGCTGACACCGGCATCCTGGCTAAGCAGGCCTTCGGTATAAGGACGACGGCCCACCGCCACAATCAAGCGATCGAAGGTTTCTTCCTGTTCGCCATCCTTGTCGGTGAAGCTCACCACGACCTGATCCTTCTTCACTTCGGAACCGGTGACGCGGGCGCCCAAGCGAATATCCAGCCCCTGTTTGGTAAACTGCTTCTGGGCGTCCTTGGCAATCTGCTTGTCCACCGCAGGCAGGAAGTCATCCACCGCCTCCAGCACAACAACCTCACTGCCCAGACGGCCCCAGACACTGCCCAGCTCCAGGCCGATCACACCCGCACCAATCACACCAAGGCGCTTGGGCACCTTGTCAAAGTCCAGGGCGCCGGTGGAATCCACAATCACTTTCTGGTCGACGGACGCCACTGGAATATCCACCGGCACTGAGCCCGCAGCCAGAATCACATGCTCGGCCTGCAAGGTCTGTGTATCGCCATCAAGAGGCTGAAATTCCACCTGCTTGCCGCTTTTCAGCTGGCCTGTGCCCTGCAACCAGGTCACCTTGTTGGCCTTGAACAGCTGGGCAATACCACCGGTAAGATTCTTGACGATGGTGTCCTTGCGCTTGAGCATGGTCTCAAGGTCCAGGTCTGCACCCTTGATCTTGATACCATGGTCTGCCAGAGCGGATTCGGTCTCGTGGTACTTCCACGAAGAATCCAGCAACGCCTTGGACGGAATGCAACCCACATTCAGGCAGGTTCCACCCAGTGCCGGCTCATCCTGCTTGTTGATCCGCTTTTCGATACAAGCCGTGTTCAGCCCCAGTTGCGCACACCGGATCGCGGCCACATAGCCACCGGGACCACCACCAATGATGATGACGTCATAGTTGTCACTCATGCTCTATTCCTTCTATCGCTGGCACGCTTTACGCAACACGCCTGCACGCCATCAGCGTGTGCGTGCCAGCATGAAGCGTGCGGGCGTGCATTCAGATATCCAGCAACAGGCGCGCCGGGTCTTCGATAAAGTTCTTCACTGCGACCAGGAACTGCACCGCTTCCTTGCCGTCGATGAGGCGATGGTCGTAAGACAGCGCCAGATACATCATCGGCAGGATTTCCACTTTGCCGTCCACCGCCATGGGCCGTTCCTGGATTTTGTGCATACCCAGAATCGCCGTTTGCGGCGGGTTCAGAATCGGCGTGGAAATCAGTGAACCAAACACCCCGCCGTTGGAAATAGTGAAGGTGCCGCCGGTCATCTCTTCAATGGACAGCTTGCCCTTCTGGGCTTTCTGGCCGTACTCGATGATCTGCGACTCCACTTCCGCCAGGCCTTTCTGGTCCGCATCGCGCAGGACTGGTACAACCAGACCTCGTTCGGTAGATACCGCCACACCCACGTCGTAGTAACCGTGATAGACGATGTCTTCGCCGTCGATGGAAGCGTTCACTGCCGGGAAGCGTTTCAGTGCTTCAACACAAGCACGGGTGAAGAACCCCATGAAGCCCAGTCGCACGTTATGGGCTTTCTCGAATTCAGGCTGGTAATGCTTGCGCATATCCATGATCGGTTTCATGTTGACCTCGTTGAAGGTGGTCAACATGGCCGAATCCTGCTGGGCCGACACCAGACGCTCGGCAATACGCTTGCGCAGACGAGTCATCGGCACCCGGCGCTCTTCACGCTCACCTGGTGCGCCCGGCACATCCAGAGTCGCCGGCTGCTGTGGGGCCGGTTGACTGGCACGCTTCTCGGCCTTGTCCGTAATGACCTTTTCCACATCACCCTTGGTAATGCGGCCGCCGCGACCAGAGCCTTTCACCTGGTCTGCAGCGATGCCATGCTCACTCATCAGCTTGCGGGCGGCCGGGCCGGCCTGATCGCCAGCACTGTCATCGTCGTCTGCTGCTTCAGACTTCGCATCATTTTTCTGTTCCGCAGAAGCCTCATCACTGGCTTTCTCTGCCGGCTTCTCATCGCTCTTGCCGGCACTGCCGCTGGCACCTTCATCGAAGGTGCCCAGTACCTGTTGGCTTTCTACGGTTTCGCCCTCAGCTGCCATGATCTTGCTGATCACGCCATCGGCCGGCGCCACCACTTCCAGCACAACCTTGTCGGTTTCAATATCTACCAGCAGCTCGTCACGCTTTACCGCTTCACCTTCCTGCTTGTGCCAGGTGGCTACGGTGCCGTCTGCTACTGATTCCGGGAACTGCGGGGCTTTGATATCAGTCGCCATGCCTAATCCTTAACTGTTACTTAATCTCGAAGGCGTCCTGAACCAGACGCTGCTGTTGTTCCACGTGTAGAGACATTGAGCCTGCTGCCGGGGCGGCCGCCATATCGCGGCCAGCGTAATGCACAGGCCCCACGCCAGCTTGTTGTGCTACACGGTACATATGATGCTGAGAGCAATACCAGGCACCCTGGTTCATGGGTTCTTCCTGACACCAGACCAAATGCTCCAGGTTAGGATAGCTCTCGAGAATTTCCTGCAAGCGCTGCTCTGGGAACGGATACAACTGCTCGATCCGCACCAGCGCCGTGTCACTCAGATCATCGCCATCACGCTTTTCAAGCAGGTCGTAGTAAACCTTGCCAGAGCACATGACCACGCGATTGATCTTCTTGCGATCCAGATCAGCCAGGTCATCCAGCACCGAATGGAAAGTGCCGTGGGCCAGATCTTCCAGTGCGGATGTGGCCTTTTTATGGCGCAACAGGCTCTTCGGGCTCATTATCACCAGCGGTTTACGCAGTGGCCGTACAGCCTGACGACGCAACAAGTGATAAATCTGCCCGGGGGTGCTCGGCACACAAACCTGCATGTTGTGCTCGGCGCACAGTTGCAGGAAGCGTTCCAGTCGAGCAGAAGAGTGCTCCGGGCCCTGCCCTTCATAGCCATGGGGAAGCAGCATGGTCAGGCCACACAAACGGCCCCACTTGGCCTCGCCGGAAGAGATGAACTGGTCAATCACCACCTGGGCACCGTTGGCGAAATCACCAAACTGGGCTTCCCAGATCACCAGGGATTTGGGGGTGGTAGTCGCGTAGCCATATTCATATCCCAACACCGCTTCTTCAGAGAGCAATGAATCGTAGATATCGAAGCGCGGCTGCCCCTCGTAGAGATGCTGAAGCGGTACGTATTGCTCACCGTCTTTCTGGTTGTGCAGCACCGCATGGCGGTGTGAGAACGTGCCGCGGCCACTATCCTGGCCGGTCAAGCGAATGGCAAAACCCTGATCGAGCAACGTCGCATAGGCCATGGTTTCCCCGTAACCCCAGTTCAGGGGCAAGGCACCGGCGGTCATTTTGCGGCGGTCTTCCAGAATTTTCTTCACCTGACGCTGAACTACCACCCCTTCCGGCGGTGTTTCCAGGCGGGTAGCCAGATCCTGCAGCTTTTTCAGTGGGTACGACGTATCCCAGTCATCCTCCACCTTATGGCCAATGTAGGGCGACCAGTCCACGAACAGAGCCTTGTTCGGCTCACGCACCAGGGATTTCACCACATGGTTACCGGCGTCCAGCATGTCGCGGTAGTTATCGGCGGTTTTCTGGGCTTCCTGTTCACTGACCACTTTTTCGTTGATCAGCTGCTCGGCATACAGGGTGCGGGTGGTCGGGTGGCTTTTGATCTTTTTGTACATCATCGGCTGGGTCGAAGACGGCTCGTCCGCCTCGTTATGGCCCGAACGGCGATAACAGATCAGATCAATCACCACGTCTTTCTTGAACTGCATGCGGTAATCCACCGCAAGCTGGGTGACGAAATACACCGCTTCCGGGTCATCCGCATTCACGTGGAAGATCGGCGCCTGCACCATTTTTGCCACATCGGTGCAGTATTCGGTGGAGCGAGCATCATCACGTCGACTGGTGGTAAAGCCCACCTGGTTGTTGATGATCACATGCAGCGTGCCACCGGTGTGGAAACCGCGGGTCTGGGACATCTGGAATGTCTCCATGACCACACCCTGCCCGGCAAAGGCCGCATCACCGTGCAATATGATCGGCACAACCTGCTCACCACCGTGATCATCACGACGATCCTGGCGGGCACGCACAGACCCTTCCACCACCGGAGAGACGATTTCCAGGTGCGAGGGGTTGAACGCCATGGCCAGATGCACTTCACCGCCAGACGTTTGTACGTTGGACGAGAAGCCCTGGTGATACTTCACATCACCGGAGCCATTTTCATTGAAGCTCTTGCCATCGAATTCTTCGAACAGGTCTTTCGGGCTCTTGCCCAGGGTATTCACCAGCACGTTCAGACGGCCCCGGTGGGCCATGCCGATCACCAGCTCCTTGGCGCCGTAGCTGCCAACGCGCTGGATGATTTCGTCCATCAACGGAATCAGCGATTCACCGCCTTCCAGGCCGAAACGTTTGGTACCCGGATACTTGCTGCCCAGATATTTTTCCAGGCCCTCAGCAGCGGACAACCGCTCAAGAATATGCTTCTTGATGTCCGTGCCGTATTCCGGATGGCAGCGCACCCCTTCCATACGCTGTTGCAACCAGCGTTTTTCCGCGGTGTTGACCATGTGCATGTATTCGGCACCTACGCTGGAGCAGTAGGTACTGGTCAGGCAGTCAACGATATCGCGCAGGGAGGTTTCAGGCTTACCAATAAACAGGTTGCCCGTTTGGAATACGGTATCCAGATCAGCCGTGCTGAGACCGTGATGCGCCAGTTCCAGGTCTGGAACGACTTCGCGCTCCATGATGCCCAGCGGGTCCAGCTTGGCCACCTGGTGGCCACGGTTTCGGTAGGCTGCAATCAAGTGCAGCACACGGACCTGACGACGCTCATGCTCCGTGCTGACCGCACCCGCACCAAACTTCTGCACCCGCGAACGGTTCTTCGCCTGCAACAGGAAGTATTCACGCACGGCGGCGTGGGGCACGTCGGATTCGACGGCGGTATCAACACTGGGGAGTTTTTCGAAATAAACGCGCCAGTCTTCCGGCACGGAATTAGGATCAGTCAGGTAGGATTCGTACAGTTCATCGACATAGGCAGCGTTGGCTCCCCCGATATGGGAGGACTGCCATTGCCGCTGCATGGAACTGTCTTGCATGTTAGCTCGTTCCTTCGGCGGGAGGTTGTCACACTCTGTGGTATGAGTAACTGCGACCACAGGGGGGCGACCCTGTTCCCGTACGCTCGTATTTTCGGAACAACGCCTTTTAAGCCCTGTTCCACCCATGAGATGCAACCTGCTATCTCGCCCATACCGGGTCGGGTCTGGGTAGAAGCTTGCTACCTCTCGTCGAGGGATTACCTCGAACTGCTATCTAGTGTAGCCCTTTTAATTCGGTTTTGTTAGGCACCGAATTCATAAAGTAACTTATCACTCTTTCCGAATGTGTCTGCCATTGGCAAAACGTCGAATAGACAGCACAAAACGTCATTTCCGACTTTATTAGATACAAAAAAGGCGGCCATCAGGCCGCCTTTTTCGTTTCGGGTCAGATGCCCCGCTCCAACAGCATGGAACGGATATGGCCAATGGCCCGGGTCGGGTTCAACCCTTTCGGGCAAACGCTGACGCAGTTCATGATGCCGTGGCAGCGGAACAGGCTGAAGGGGTCGTCCAGTTTGGACAGACGCTCTTCAGTTACTGTGTCGCGGCTGTCCGCCAGGAAGCGGTAGCTCTGCAACAGGGCTGCCGGCCCCAGGAACTTGTCCGGGTTCCACCAGAAACTTGGGCAGCTGGTTGAACAGCAGGCACAGAGAATACACTCGTACAGGCCATCCAGCTTTTCACGCTCTTCCGGGCTCTGCAGGCGCTCGATGGCCGGAGCCGGCGAGCTGTTCTGCAGGTACGGCTGCACTTTTTCGTACTGGTTATAGAACATGCCCATGTCCACCACCAGATCACGAATGACCGGCAGGCCCGGCAGCGGGCGCAGGATCAGCGGCTTCTTGCCTTCCAGTACACCCGGTGCCACCTGGGACAGCGGAGTGATACAGGCCAGGCCGTTCTTGCCGTTCATGTTCATGCCGTCGGAACCGCAGACGCCTTCACGGCAGGAGCGACGGTAGGACATGGATTCGTCCTGTTCTTTCACCAGAGCGAGAATGTCCAGCACCATGAGGTCTTTACCCTGGGTATCGACCTCATACTCCTTCATGCTCGGCTCGCGATCCGTTTCCGGATTGTAGCGATAGATACTGACTTTCATCGTTAGCTCCCCTTAGTAGGTCCGCGCCTTGGGCTGGAAGGTGTCAACGGTCTTCGGCTTGAAGTTCACGTCACGCTTGCCCAGCTTCTTGGCTTTGGGGTCGAAGATGGAGTGGCACAGCCAGTTCTCATCGTCACGATCCGGGTAATCGTAGCGGGAATGCGCGCCACGACTCTCGGTACGGCCCTCGGCCGCGATGGCGGTGGCTTCCGCCACTTCCAGCAGGTTATCCAGCTCCAGCGCTTCAATACGCGCGGTGTTGAACGGCTTGCTCTTGTCATCCAGGTGCGCCTTGGCAATCCGCTCACGCAGATCGGCCAGCTTGGCCACGCCTTCTGCCATCAGGTCGCCCTTGCGGAACACCCCGAAGTGGTTCTGCATCACACTCTGCAGTTCCTTGCGCAGCGCGGAGACAGATTCACCGCCCTTGGAGTCGTCCCAACGGCGAACCCGGGACAGCGCTTCATCAATGTCGGCATCGCGCGGCTCGTATTGAGTCATACCCTGACGCAGGGCATCTTCAATGTACAAACCGGCTGCACGACCGAATACCACCAGATCCAGCAGCGAGTTACCGCCCAGACGGTTGGCGCCGTGTACGGACACACAGGCCACTTCACCCACGGCGAACAGACCGTTCACAAACTGCTCTTCGCCTTCATGGCCACCGGTCAACTTGAGCGCCTGACCGTGAACATTGGTGGGGATACCGCCCATCATGTAGTGACAGGTCGGCACAACCGGGATCGGCTCTTTCACCGGATCGGTCTGCGCGAAGGTAATGGCCAGTTCACAGATGCCCGGCAGGCGGCTGTGCAGCACTTCTTCACCCAAGTGATCGAGCTTCAGGTAAACGTGATCGCCATCCGGACCGTCACCACGACCATCCAGAATTTCCATCATCATGGAACGGGCAACAACGTCACGGGACGCCAGATCTTTGGCGTTCGGCGCGTAACGCTCCATGAAGCGCTCACCGTCTTTATTGATGAGATAGCCACCCTCGCCCCGGCACCCTTCGGTTACCAGTACGCCGGCGCCAGCGATGCCGGTGGGGTGGAACTGCCACATTTCAATGTCCTGCACCGGCAGACCAGCACGCAGAGCCATGCCTACGCCGTCACCGGTGTTGATCAGGGCATTGGTGGTGGAGGCGTAGATACGGCCGGAACCACCAGTGGCAAAGACGGTTGCCTTGGCCTTGAAGAACACGGTCTCGCCAGTTTCGATGTCGATGGCGATCACACCACAAACATTGCCTTCAGCGTCTTTTACCAGTTCTGCGGCATACCACTCATTGTAGAACTGGGTGCCGTTCTTCAGGTTCTGCTGGTACAGAGTATGCAGCAGCGCGTGGCCGGTACGGTCAGCCGCCGCACAGGTACGGGCCGCCTGGCCGCCTTCACCGAAGTTCTTGGACTGACCACCAAACGGACGCTGGTAGATACGGCCTTCTTCGGTACGGGAAAACGGCAGACCCATGTGGTCCAGCTCGTAGACCGCTTCAGGGCCCACATTACACATGTATTCGATCGCGTCCTGGTCACCGATGTAATCGGAGCCTTTCACGGTGTCGTACATGTGCCAGCGCCAATCATCGTTGGGATCGGCGGACGCGATCGCACAGGTGATACCGCCCTGGGCGGATACGGTGTGCGAACGGGTCGGGAAGACTTTGGAAATCAGCGCAGTCTTGAAACCGGACTGGGCCATTTGCAGTGAGGCGCGCATACCGGCACCACCACCACCTACGACGATAGCGTCAAACGTAATAGTGCGAATGGACATGGATTACGCCCCTCCCCAGATCAGAACCAGACCCCAAAGCAGGTACACAACCAGCGCCAGTGCAATTGCCAGCTGGGCAATCAGGCGAACGCCGGTGGCGGCTTTACCAAAGGTCAGGCTGGTCAGGTAGTCCGTGGTTACGCCCCACAGGCCTACCCAGGTGTGTGCAGCGACAGAAATTACCAGCAGGGTGTTGGCTATCTGCATGCAGATAGATCCCATGAAGGCTTTCCAGCTGCCATAGTCCAGATCACCCGCGGTGATCAGATAACCCAGCATGCCGATCATGTATACACCGATGATGACAGCGGATACTCGCTGAATGAGCCAGTCATACAGGCCGTTACGGCCCAGGCTCGTTACACTGGTTACCATATCCAGACTCCTACCAGCAGAATCAATACCGCAGAGATGATGAAGGCCAACTTGGCGCCACGACGGCCGCCTTCCAGGCTTTCACCAACACCGGTGTCCATAATCAGGTGACGAATGCCCGCCACCAGGTGGTACAGCAATACAGACAGGATGCCCCATACCACCAGCTTCACCAGCAGTGAGGTCGTCATCAGTTCTTTCAGGTCCGCAAAGCTCTCGGGAGACGCCAGGGAGCGATCCAGCATCCACAGCAGAATCGGCAACGCCAAAAAGATGGCAACGCCGGTTACACGGTGGGTGATAGATGCTATAGCCGTGACCGGGAACTTGATCGTGCTCAGATCGAGGTTAACGGGTCGCTTATCGTTCACGGTAGCCTACTTATAGCCGGGCCTCAGTTAAGAGGCGGTTGTCGGGAACTTGGCAGAGTCATTGAGATCAGAACGTGAAGACTGATCTTAATAATCTGCCCGGGCCGGGGTGGGCCCGTGTGAAACCCCCAGCAGGAGGTTTCTGCCGGGCGGGAGTATATCGCCGCGACTTACGCAAAACAAACGCTCCGGGTGACAATTATTCTTCACTTACCGGCTAACGCGTTGATTTACAATGATGCACCTGATGTGAACGCCGTGAATTTGTGTTGCACCATGCTGAGGCAAAACGCCCATTCAGGCGTAACAAGCTGTTTACCCTACAAAAGTCTGACTCGCCGGTTCTCGCCTGCGCGTTGACAAAGGTGTGTCAAAACTTTACCTTCCCCCGCGCTTTGGAGGACCTTCCTTACCTTGAGGAACGTTCCCTCGTCCGCCAATGGAGAGATTCCCATGACCGAGAAGAAAGCCACTCTCAAGGTAGAGGGTCAGGACCTGGACCTGCCGATCTACACCCCGACTCTGGGCCGCGACGTTATCGACGTGTCCAAACTGGTAGCTAACGGCGTCTTTACTTTCGACCCGGGTTTCACCTCTACCGCTTCCTGTGAATCCAAAATCACCTTTATCGATGGTGAAGTGGGTAAACTTCTGCACCGCGGCTACTCTATTGAAGAGCTGGCAGGTAAGTCCGATTATCTGGAAGTGTGTTACACCCTGCTGTACGGCGAACTGCCCACTGCAGAACAGCGTGATCAGTTCATCAGCACCGTGAAGAATCACACCATGGTGCACGAGCAGATCCGCAACTTCTTCAACGGTTTCCGCCGCGATGCCCACCCGATGGCCATCATGTGTGGTGTGGTTGGCGCGCTGTCTGCCTTCTACCACGACTCTCTGGACATCAATAATCCCGAGCACCGTGAAATCACCGCGTACCGCCTGATCGCCAAGATGCCCACCATCGCGGCCATGTGCTACAAGTACGCGCTGGGCCAGCCTTTCATGTACCCGCGCAACGACCTGGGTTACGCAGAAAACTTCCTGCACATGATGTTCGGCAACCCCTGTGAAGAATCCAAGATCAGCCCGACCCTGGCCAAGGCCATGGATCGCATCTTCATCCTGCATGCGGACCACGAGCAGAACGCTTCCACCTCTACCGTGCGTCTGGCAGGCTCCTCCGGTGCCAACCCGTTCGCCTGTATTGCTGCTGGCATCTCTGCCCTGTGGGGCCCGGCACACGGTGGCGCCAACGAAGCCGTGCTGAACATGCTCGATGAAATCGGTCACATCGATAACATCGACGCTTACATCGCCAAAGCCAAGGACAAGAACGACCCGTTCAAGCTGATGGGCTTCGGTCACCGCGTTTACAAGAACTACGATCCGCGTGCCACCGTGATGCGCGAGTCCTGCCACGACGTTCTGGCCGAACTGGGTGTGAACGATCCGCAGCTGGAACTGGCCATGAAGCTGGAAGAAATCGCGCTGAGCGACCCCTACTTCAAAGAGAAGAAGTTGTTCCCGAACGTGGATTTCTACTCCGGCATCATCCTGAAAGCGATCGGGATCCCGACCTCCATGTTCACCGTAATCTTCGCCCTGTCCCGTACCGTGGGCTGGATTGCACACTGGAACGAAATGATCTCCAACCCGTACAAGATTGGCCGCCCGCGCCAGCTGTACACCGGCGAAGCCGAACGTTCATTCGTTCCGGTCAACGAGCGCAAGTAACCGCCTCGTATCGCCTGACAAAAAACCGCCTTCGGGCGGTTTTTTTGTGCCTGAAAAAAGCAGTGATGCGTTAAAAACTGCGGGGCACGCCCCTGGGCCTCACGTGTTTCAATTTTCACTCCCGCAAACGCGTTGCCCCTCACCCGGCAACCCGGTTTCGCCCCGCTGATTGGCGGTTATTACCACCCTGCATTTGCGTGGTTGCGCCGTGCGTGCAAGCATCATCATCTCGCTAGCCAACACAGACATCACAATGAAAAAAATCCTCGCACTTGTTGTTATTGCCGCCCTTGCCGCTTACCTCCTTTTCTGGCCCGTGAGCATTGACCCTGTGGCATGGCAGGCACCCAAAGCCCCAGCGCTGACTGGCCCCTATGCCACCAACACCGTGCTGGGCGACAGCCGTATCCTGGGATCAAACCAGGGCACCGGCCCGGAAGATGTGGCCATTGATAACGAAGGCTATCTGTACGTGGGGTATGTGGATGGACGCATTGTTCGCTTCGACCCCGACGGCAAAAACCCCGACTTGATTGCCGACACCAAAGGGCGCCCCCTGGGCCTGGATTTTGCCCCCTCCGGCAATCTGATTGTTGCCGATGGCTACAAAGGCCTGCTCAGCATCAGCCCCAGCGGCGCAATCACCACGCTTAGCGACAGCGCCGAAGGCCTGCCCTATGGTTTCACTGATGACGTGGATGTGGACAGCAACGGCATCGCCTATTTCTCCGATGCATCCAGCAAGTTCGGCCCGGCCATGCATGCCCGCGACGACATCATGGAACACGGCGGCCATGGACGCCTGCTACGCTACGACCCCGGCACGGAACAAGCTGAGGTGCTGCTTGATGGCTTACAGTTCGCCAACGGTATCGCCCTGTCACAAAATGAAGACTTCGTATTGGTGACCGAAACCGGTAATTACCGCATCGTTCGCTACTGGCTCCAGGGCGATAAAGCCGGCACCCACGATATCTTCATGGATAACCTGCCCGGCATCCCGGATGGCATCTCGGCCAACGGCGACGGCACCTTTTGGCTCGCCCTGTTCAGCCCCCGCAATGCCATGCTCGACAGCCTTTCCGACAAACCCCTGTTGCGCAAAGTAGCCTTCCGCCTGCCCGGCTTCCTGCAGCCGCAACCGGTGCATCACGGCTTTGTGCTCGGCCTCGACGAGCAAGGACAGGTCACTCACAACCTGCAAGACAACAGTGACGACGCCTTCGCCCCGATCACCAGTGCCGAACAGCACGGCAACACCCTGTATCTGGGCAGTCTTACCGAGCCCCGCTTTGCGGCTTACACCCTGCCAGATTCCCCCCGCGCCGAAACAAATGACGGAGCTAACCACAAGTGAGCACCCTGAACGCAGCCTTTATCGGACTCGGCACCATGGGCTACCCCATGGCCGGCCATCTGGCCGAAGCAGGCATCGTCATGACGGTGTACAACCGAACAACTCACCGGGCGCAACAATGGGCACGGGATTACCCCGGCAGCTACGCGGCCACGCCTGCCGAAGCCGCCCGGGGAGCCGATCTGGTCTTTGTCTGTGTCGGTAACGACAACGACCTGCGCCAGGTGACGCTCGGTGATGACGGCGCCCTGCAAGGCTTGGCCAAGGGCGCCATTCTGATCGACCACACCACTGCCAGCGCAGAAATGGCTCGCGAGCTGGATACCGCCTGTCGGAAGCAGGATAATCATTTTGTGGATGCCCCGGTCTCCGGCGGCCAGCAAGGAGCTGAAAACGGCCAACTGTCGATCATGTGCGGGGGTGAAGAGGCGATCTATCAGCGCGCACTGCCTACCCTTCAGCATTACGCCAAAGCCACCAACCTGATGGGACCGGCGGGCAGTGGCCAGCTGACCAAGATGGTCAACCAGATCTGCGTAGCCGGGCTGGTAGAAGGCCTCTCCGAAGGCGTCGCCTTTGCCCTGAACGCCGGCCTGGACGCCAGCAAAGTCTTCGAAACCATCAGCCAGGGGGCCGCCGGCTCCTGGCAAATGGTAAACCGGCACCAAACCATGATCGACGATCAGTATGAGCACGGCTTCGCAGTGGACTGGATGCGCAAGGATCTGGATATTTGCCTGAACGAAGCCGCCCGGAACGGGACGCCCCTGCCCGTCACCGAGCAGGTGAATGACTTTTACCGGGAGATCCAGTCCATGGGGGGCGGTCGCTGGGACACATCGTCCCTGCTGCGTCGATTGCAGAAAAAGCCTGAAGCCTGATGCCGCATGCCTGACGCAATAAAATTGAAACCCACACCACCAACGATGTAATCGTGGGCTTAGGCGTCAGGCACTCCGAAAGGCGAAAAAAATAGCCCTCATCAGAAGCCGGGGCTTTCCCTTAAATCCGCGACAAATCTTCATTCAAGGCAACTTCACTGCCCCTTTTTTGGGCACAAGCGCGTCAGCATTCCCGTGCGCGAGCTGCTCCGCCACTTTTTTGGGCAGCGCCTCAAGCAACGGTTCGTACTCACCAAGCACCCTTTCCATGCTGTCGAAATGACCCACCAGGTCGGTTCCCAGGGTAAAACGGTCCGGGAATTCACGGACAAGAGTCAGCCACTCGTCGCTGGGCACGCCGTCATCATCAATCAGGTAGTGGTCCTTCACGCTCCACGACAGATCGATGTATAAATTGTCATAACGGCTCAACAACGCCCGCAAAATCGGCGGCAAGGTTCCCAGTGGCGCCTGCCGCTCCTCTACCCCGCCACTGGTACCTGCGTGGGCCAGCAAAAAACGGGTTTCCGGGTGCTCACTGAGCGCCTCTTCCAGCTCCCCCAGATAGATCGGCGTCTCTTCGCGAAGAGAGGTCAGGTTGCTGTGCAGCAACACGGGAAGATCATAGCGCCCCGCCATTGCATACACCTTCATCAGTGCCGGGTGGTTGGCCCGGGGCGTCTCTCCTTCGGTGAGCGCAGTGAGCTGATCATGCCGGGTGAGAATTTCCCCCACCCCCTGCCACAGCCCCGGATAACGCTCGATGAGGCTTTCCACCTGCTCCGCTGCGTGCATGTCCGTGGGGTTGAAACCACTGATAAACGGCTGCAACCGCGCCTGCTCATCCTTGGGCAACGACAGCACCGCCTGGGCCACAATGTCATCAGTGGCACTGTAGTAATACAGCGGCGCCTCATCGCCCAGATAATACCGGGGGCGGCGTGGCGCCTCTGCCTGCCATTTTTTCATCACCGGTAGACCGAACAGCCAGGCCCGCTCGACACACGCCTCATCCATGGCCGCGATCATCGCCTGCGCGCCCTCACTGTCCTGCATAAAATCCACATAGTGCAGATGCGCGTCGGTCCATTGCCGGTTTGCCACCTCCCCCGCATTGGCGCAGCCAGCCGACAATGCGGCCAGCAATAACACTCCGCTACCCAACACATGAATCCCGTTTCCCATCCAGTCCTCTCCTGCACATGTCCGCCACCCCGGCGTTATGACCACCCAATGGCCGCAATACAGTGACTACAGACACTCCGGGTTGTTCATGGATATGACACTTTCTTACCCTTGATGTCTCTTTATGGACAAAAAAGAAAATATAGACCATTATTGGCATTAACAGGAGGCCGTATATGGAACCCGCAACAGCCTATACCCCACAAGCTCTGGACGATGGCGCCCGCCATGCCGCCTTGCGTGCGGTATTGAAACTACTGGAGCACTGGCAGTGCAGCGAAAAGGAGAAAATGGCCCTACTCGGCGTAGGCCGCTCCACCTTGCACAAATACCAGAGTCAGCCAGACAGCGCGCGGGTAAGCCAGGATCTGCTCGAGCGCCTCAGTTACCTGCTGAATATCCATCAGGCGCTGCGCACCCTGTTCGGCAACAAGGAGAACGTGTACGGCTTTATTCGCATGGCCAACCATAACGCGTTTTTTAATGGCGCCACCCCCATGAGCATCATGGGCAGCGGCCGGGTCGCCAGCCTTTACGAGGTGCACCGTCAGCTCGACAGCCTGCGAGGCGGCCAATGGGGCTGAGTGAACAGGATACCGAAGCCCTGCCGCGCACCACGCTACGCGGACAAATCGCCTACCGGCTGGTCAATGGTAAATATCCCCCCATCGCCATCTTCGATGATGTGGCGGACCAGGCGGACTTCGATGCGCTGTTTGCCGTGCAAGCGCTAACCAATCCTCGCCTGCAAAATGATATTGGCGAACTGAATCGGGTGCCTGCCGACCAGCGCCCCTGGGGTATCCCGGGTTGCAACTATGCTCTGGGGCCCTTCGTGCATGTAAACCCGGCAGGTTCACGTTTCTCTGCAGGCCGCTACGGCGTCTTCTATTGCGCTGACCGCATGGCAACCGCCATTGCCGAGACCCGCTATCACCAACAACGCTATTTCCAGCAGGTGGAGGGCCTTAAATATGATCGCATCGTCATGCGTGGCCTGAAGGTCAATTTCAGCGCCCGCCTCGTCGATATCACCCCCGCCAGCGACCACCCACGCTGGCACGCCCCCCATGACTACACTGCTGCCCACCTGCTCGGCCAGCAATTACGGGACCAACAACACAGCGGCATCCACTACGAATCAGTGCGAGCCCCCGGCAGCCATTGCTACGCCCTGCTGACCCCGCAAATTATCGCCAGCATTACCCCCAGTGCTCACTACGAATACATCTGGGACGGCGAAAAAATCGCCCATACCCTCACCATACGACGATTAAGTTAAGGCCCGCGCATCGCCATCTATCAATCAATAACGGCGTCATCGCAAGGCTGTGGAATGAGCGTTACCTGGAGAAAATCAGAGGAGCAAGCGTGCATTATTCGCTTGCAGAGACGCGACAAGGAAAGGATTGAGACTATAAAGCAGGCCATAAAAAAGCCCCACTCTTTCGAGTGAGGCTTTTCTATTTGGCGTCCCCTAGGGGAGTCGAACCCCTGTTACCGCCGTGAAAGGGCGGTGTCCTGGGCCACTAGACGAAGGGGACGTGTTTGGTGGAGCTAAGCGGGATCGAACCGCTGACCTCAACACTGCCAGTGTTGCGCTCTCCCAGCTGAGCTATAGCCCCAAATACCAGTGGGATCAGGTGCTTCCCGGTTGGTGCGGCGTATTCTACCGGCCACCCCTACCCTGTCAAGCGCCAGCCAGCGGTTTTTTTCAGAATGAAGTCGATTTGACTACATCCTGAGCAAGTTGCTGAAAAACTGGGCAAAAGCAGCAGCGAGTGACGGGTTTCGAGTTGCGAAAACCTTCAGGCATGAGCGAGTTTCAGATTTTGCTCTTCGAAACTCGCTTCTCGCAACTCGCCCCCAGTCGGTCAGACGCTCAGCCCACCGGCAGATCCCGGTAAGCCTTCTCCAGTTTCTTCATCTGCTTTTTGGATACCCCGCCCAGTACCTCAATGGCGTGGCGGATGCGGGCACGGCTGATGTCGGAACCGATGATCTCCATGGAGTCCACCACCGAGAAACTGGCACTGGTGCCGGCAATGGCGATGAAGACCGGGAACAGGAAATCCTTGATCTTCACTTCCAGGGCATCGGCGATGATTTTCGCGTCGGCGAACAAGCCGTCACGGTTCCAGTCGTTGCGCGCTTCATAGGTCCAGAGCAAATACTGCAACCACACCTTGATGTCATCGTTGCCGTACTGCTTATGCTCGAAACTGGCTTCGTTGATCGCTGGCATACCGTTAAAGCAAAACGCTGCCTTGTCTGCCACTTCCGACAAGGTCTCCACCCGCTGACGCAGGTGCGGGATGATTTTCATTGCGTAGTCGCGGTTGTAGGCCCAGCCAAGTAGCGAATCCAGAAATTGCTCATCGCTCTGATCCCGCAACCATTGGCCGTTCAACCAGCTAAGCTTCTCCACATCGAACACCGGCCCCCCCAGGGACACACGCTGGATATCGAACGCCTCCTGCATCTGCGCCAGCGAAAATTTCTCGCTCTCATCCGGCATGGACCAACCCATGCGGCCCAGGTAGTTGACCAGCGCTTCCGGCACATACCCCATGCGCTGGTAGAACAGGATACTGGTGGGGTTCTTGCGCTTGCTGAGCTTGGATTTATCCGGGTTACGCAGTAGCGGCATGTGGCATAGCGCCGGCATTTCCCAGCCAAAATATTCATAGAGCAATTTGTGCTTGGGCGCAGAGTTAAGCCATTCCTCACCACGAATTACATGGGTGATCTCCATCAGGTGATCGTCCACGATATTCGCCAGGTGGTAGGTGGGCATGCCGTCGGATTTCAGCAGAATCTGTGCATCGACCAGGGCCCAGTCCAGCTCGACCGTGCCGCGCAGCATGTCCTGAATTTCACAGCGACCGTCCGTGGGGACCCGCATGCGAATCACGTAGGGTGAGCCTTCGGCTTCACGTTTCGCCTGCTCATCCGCCGGCAGCTCAAGATCCGAAGGTTTCAGCGCCCGGTTCTCGCCGCTCTCTTTCAGCGCAGCACGAAGCGTATCCAGCTCTTCGCTGGTACGGTAGCACTTGAACGCATGGCCCTTTTCGATCAACTGGTCCGCGTACTGGCGGTACATCCCCTTGCGTTCACTCTGCCGGTACGGCCCATGGGGCCCGCCCACGTCCGGGCCTTCGTCCCAGGTCAGCCCCAGCCATTTAAGGGAATCGAGAATCATCTGTTCGGACTGATCAGTGGAACGGGTCTGATCCGTATCTTCGATACGCAGAATAAACTGGCCACCATGCTGCTGTGCAAAGCAGCGATTAAACAGGGCAATATAAGCCGTGCCGACGTGGGGATCACCGGTGGGCGACGGGGCAACGCGAGTACGAACAGTCATGCTGACTCCAATAGTGCAAACTGGCGCGGATTATACCTGTCAAAGCCGCCACCATGTAGACACGAAGCCCGGGGTTTCTGCTATGGTGATGACAACTTCGTGACTCCGGTTCACTCTGTTGCCGCATTCTGCCCGGCAACAGGTCTTCATTGGATTCAACTGATCAAGGAAAAGACCATGCGTATTCCGTTTCAACGCTCCCTGCTCGTCGCACTGATTAGCAGCACTGCCCTCCTGCAGGCCTGCTCCGACAATAGCGAAGACGCCGCCAAAGAGGCTGCTGCCCCAGCTGCACAAGCCCCGGCCGCCGATCACAGCAATCACATGAACACCGATGACAGCGCAGACAAACCCGCTGCCACCGGCATTACCCGCAGCCCGGCCCCGGAAGGCGCCGCCGCTGAGATCGTCAGCCCGGCCAATGGCGCCACTGTCAGCAGCCCGGTGAAGGTTGTCTTTGGTCTGGAAGGCATGGATGTGGCTCCGGCCGGCAACGAGCAAGACAACAGCGGCCACCACCACCTGCTCATCGACCTGGACAACCTGCCGGACATGGGCATGCCGCTACCTGCCAACGATCAGGTGGTTCACTTCGGCAAAGGCCAGACTGAAACCGAGCTGGAACTGGAACCGGGTACCCACACCCTGCAGCTACTGCTGGGCGATTACCGCCATGTCCCCCATGAGCCGCCGGTCATGTCCGAGAAGATCACCATCACGGTGGAATAACTACCCAGCACAAAAAAGGGCCTCAATTGAGGCCCTTTCATTAATCAATCCAGTTCGGTTGGCCCAATCACAGTTCCATCCATCAACACAGCAGCAAAATTCCCCCCACCCCAAACTCTATTACCGTCGAAAACAGGCAAAAGTTCCACTCGGTAATACCAAACATCTTCGGCCAGGGAGCACCCATGCTCTGTGAGGGCAATTTCCCTTACGTCCACCTTGTCATAGCGGCTGTACTGGGATTTTGACCACTCCCTCACCAGCCTGTACGCCTCCGAGACAGGCAAAGGAGGCTCCCCCATTTCAGGATTCCATGATGGGGAAGCATGTATCTGCTGGCTTGAGATAATCAAACCCACTTTGGTGCCATCGGATTTCGTTGCCGACATCACAGAACCACCGCCACAGGCAAGAGAGGCGACAGGCACCAGCAGCGTAGCGCCAACAAGAAGTGAAATAATTCGGACCATGCTTCCCCCTAATTTTGTATTTTTAATATTTTTGCACTCATTTATCGAAGGCGCTATATGAGTGACAAATGATCAGAGCAATTCAATAACGGAATCCACTATCCTGCACAAGCCGCATCAGACGCTGCCATTTCCTTACCGCAACAACAGGTGCGGCACCTTCGCTTCCCGGATCATCTTGTTGGTGGTACTGCCCACAAAGAATTCGCGGATGCGGGAGTGACCATAAGCCCCCATTACCACCAGGTCCACGTTGTGGCTCTGCTGGTACTGGTGCAAGGCCGGCTCCACCTCACCCTCAAGCGTGGCCGTTTGCACGTTATGCCCGGATTGTTCGAGCTGGCGAGCCGCCTCATCAAGCCCCTCATGGTTATTACCAACCGTCACCAGATGACAATCCAGCCCCTGAAACAACGGGCTGTCAGCCAGCATGCTCACACCCTTGCGCGAGGTAGCGCTGCCGTCGAATGCAAGCATGATGGTTTTCGGTGCCTGAAACTCCCCTACCGTCACCAGGATAGGACGATGCAGACCGCGGATAACACGCTCGACATTGTCTCCCACCTGAGCGCCGATACCCTCGTGCTCTTCGCCTTGCTTGCCGATCACCAGCAAACGCATTTCTTCTTCCAGCTCGGCAAGCGTATCCACCAGGTCACCGTGACGCTGACGCTGTTGCGGCTCGCTAATGCCCGCTTCGCTGGCACGCTGAGTTGCCGCTTCCAGCATCATTTTGCCTTGCTCCAGAGCCAGACGATTACGTTTGGCATCCAGATCCGCCAACTCTTCCATCAAATGCTCTCGGCCACCCAGAGCGAGATTGCCACTGAAATCGGCACTGACCGGGTAGCGCGAATGGTCCAGCACATGCAACAAGGTCAGCGGCGCACTCAGGCGCTGTGACGCCCAGGCAGCGTAGTCACAAACAGCCGTTGCGGCTTTGGAGCCGTCGATACAGGCGATGACGTTAGTCATTGTTGTTCTCCTTGGACGCTTAGTGGCCGCCCATCATTTTTTCAACGGCAGCGGGCTTGTCATGCACACCGAATTTGTCAACCAAGGTGGCGCTGGCTTCGTTGAGGCCAACGATATCCACTTCGGTGCCTTCGCGGCGGAACTTGATCACCACCTTGTCCAAAGCACCGATAGCTGTGATATCCCAGAAGTGAGCACGGTGAACATCAATAGTGACTTTATCGATGGCTTCCTTGAAGTCAAACGAGGCAATGAACTGGTCCGATGAGGTAAAAAATACCTGCCCCACCACATCGTAAACCCGGTGACCGTCTTCAGCGCTTTCGGTCGCTTTCACGTAGAAGATACGCCCCACTTTGTTGGCATAGAACAGCGCACTCAGCACGACACCGATACCCACACCAATGGCCAGGTTGTGGGTCGCCACCGTGGCCGTAACGGTGGCCAGCATGACCACGGTACTGCTGGCCGGATGTTTTGCCATATTGGTAATGGACTCCCAACTAAAGGTACCGATGGACACCATGATCATCACAGCCACCAGCGCACCCATGGGAATCTGGGAAACCCACTTGCCCAGGAACACCACCAACACCAACAGGAAACAGCCGGCAAACAGGGTCGACAACCGCTTGCGGCCACCGGACTTCACGTTGATCACCGATTGGCCAATCATGGCGCAACCGGCCATCCCGCCCAGGAAACCGGACGCGATATTGGCCACGCCCTGACCTTTGCATTCGCGGTTCTTGTTACTGTCAGTGTCGGTCAGGTCATCAACAATGGTGGCCGTCATCATGGATTCCAGCAGGCCAACCACAGCCAATGCCAGAGAATACGGCAGGATGATCTTCAGGGTTTCCAGATTCAGCGGAATATCCGGCAACAGGAAGATCGGCAGACTGTCCGGCAGCTCCCCCTTATCCCCCACCGTGGGCACATCAATGCCCAGATACATCGCCACACCGGTAATGACCACGATGCAGACCAGCGGCGACGGCACCGCCGTAGTCAGCAGAGGCAGCAGATAGATAATCCCCAGGCCTGCGGCCACCATGGCGTAAACATGCCAGGTCACGTTCACCAACTCCGGCAACTGCGCCATAAAAATAAGAATCGCCAGGGCATTCACAAACCCGGTAACCACCGAGCGGGACACAAACCGCATGAGGTTACCGAGTTTGAGAAAGCCGGCGACGATCTGCAGCGCGCCGGTGAGAACAGTGGCCGCCAGCAGGTATTGCAGGCCGTGGTCGGCCACCAGCGTCACCATCACCAGCGCCATGGCGCCAGTGGCTGCAGAAATCATCCCCGGGCGCCCGCCGAAGAAGGCCGTCACCACGGCAATACAGAAAGAGGCATACAAACCCACTTTCGGGTCCACGCCGGCAATGATGGAGAAGGCAATCGCCTCCGGGATCAACGCAAGTGCCACAACGGCCCCTGCCAGCAAGTCGCCACGGACGTTACTGAACCAGTCCTGCTGAATCGTTCGAAGCATGGATTTCAATCCTGTGTTTGGAAATAACAAGCAAAGGCTGCGCAGCGGCAGCAATAAAATACGGAGAACGGCACCAACAGGCACCGCACGGCAAAGCCATGTAGGGAGGGCGCGCTAGGGCGGACTCAGCCGTGTTTGGGTCATTATGAACACCCGACAGTAAGGAAAGGCGCGGATTCTAGCAGAACGCCCCCCGCAATTACAGGCGGCCCCGGCCGCCTCATCACACCAACACCGGGTCACCACTACGCCCGGTCCGCACAACATGCGATAATCTCCGCTGTGTTACCGTCACCGCGGCCGTCGCGAAAGCCCCCAATCATATGCCTGATACCGTGTTAATGACCGACCCCACCGCCCACACAACAGCCCGTACACTGGACCGCCGCCTGAGTGTGGCCCCGATGATGGACTGGACCACAAGGGACTACCGGTTTCTGGCCCGCCTGATCACCCGTCATACGCTGCTCTACACCGAAATGGTGGTAGCCCAGGCCATTCTGCACGGCGATCGTGACCGTTTCTTGAGTTTCAACGACGAAGAGCACCCCGTGGCCCTGCAACTGGGTGGCTGCGACCCACAGCAACTGGCCGAGGCCGCCCGCATCGCTGGAGACTACGGCTATGACGAGATCAATCTGAATGTGGGCTGCCCATCCGACCGGGTTCAGCAGGGCAAAATCGGCGCTATCCTGATGGCCGAGCCGGATCTGGTGGCGCGTTGTGTCGAAGCCATGCAGGCGGCAGCCAGCGCACCGGTGACGGTAAAAACCCGTATCGGCATTGATGACCAGGATGACTATGATTTCCTTTACCGGTTTGTGGGCCGCATGGAAGCCGCCGGCTGCACCAGCCTGACCATCCATGCCCGCAAGGCGATCCTCTCCGGCCTCTCCCCCAAGGAAAACCGGGATATCCCGCCACTGATCTATCAGCGCGCCTATGCCATCAAGCAGGCCTTCCCGCACATCGAAATCATCCTTAACGGCGGCGTAAAGACACTGGATCAGGTACACGAACACATGGGGGAAGTGGATGGCGTCATGATTGGTCGCGAGGCCTACCAAAACCCCTACTTCCTGGCCGAGGCAGACCGGGTGGTATTTGGCGACGACCACGCCATTCCCAGCCGCCAGGCTATTGCCGAACAGTTCCTGCCCTATGTGGAACGCCGTTACGCTCTGGGGCACGCACCCAAACACTCGCTGCGGCATATCCTTAACCTGTTTCAGGGCCAACCCGGTGCCCGCCGTTTCCGCCGCCACCTCAGCGAAAACATGCACAAACCGGAGACGACGCCACAAGTGCTCATGGACGCCTTGGCACAACTGCCTTAGCCTGTGGGTACGTTATATCTCCGTAGGAGCGGTGCTCTCTGTGCGCTGTGGGTATGAGCCGCGAATAAAACAGTGTCGAATTACAGTCGCGAGTTTCGAAAGGCACAAAGCGGGTACGGGTTTTCGTAACTCGTCACTCGTTCCTCGCAACCTGGCAATTCAAACACCGCTCCGACGACACAGAAAACTCCCTGTCACAGTTGGCCTCTACCCTGTCGCCCGCCATGACACTGAAAGGAACGGATACCGTGAACAAACGCGAACAGCTCGCTCAATGGACATCGTTAGTTGCCGACACCGGTGACCTGGAAATGATCGCCCAGCTACACCCCGAGGACGCCACGACCAATCCCTCCCTGCTTCTGGCCGCGGCCCGGGACGAGCGTTACCGTGATCTGCTGCAGCAAGCGGCAGACCTGTGTCGCACCCTGGGCCATCAAGGCGAAATGGACTGGCTCACCGACACCTATGCCTGCCTGGCCGGCCAGGCCATCCTGGAACGGGTGCCCGGTCTGGTATCCAGCGAAGTGGATGCGCGCCTGTCTTTTGACACCCGCGCCACCGTGGAAAAAGGCCGCCGGCTAATGGCGATCTACCGGGAACTGGAGGTGGATCCAAGCCGCATCCTCATCAAGGTAGCAGCCAGCTGGGAAGGTATCCGTGCCGTGGAGATCCTGGAAGAAGAAGGCATACGCTGTAATGTGACGCTGGTGTTCAACCAGACCCAGGCCCTGGCCGCCGCCGAAGCGGGCGCCACACTGATCTCACCGTTTGTGGGCCGTATTTTCGACTGGCACCGCAAAAATGGCATGACCATCGAGACCCCGGAGCAGGACCCGGGTGTGCTATCCGTGCGCGAAATCTTCGCCACCTTCAAGGCCCGCGGTCTGGACACCATCGTCATGGGTGCCAGCTTCCGCAACGCCGGGCAAATCGAAGCGCTGGCCGGCTGCGACAAGCTCACCCTCAGCCCGGCACTGCTTGAGGAACTGGCAGGCGATAACGGCGGTCTTACCCGGGTGTTGGACCCTGAACTGGTGGCCCCGCAAGACGACTGGACACCGGTGAACGAAGCCGCATTCCGTTGGCAGCTCAACGATGATGCCATGGCCAGCGACTTGCTCGCCGATGGTATCCGCCGCTTTGCCAAGGATCAGCAGGCACTGGAAACCTTACTGATTGATGAGGGTGTTATTTGAACTGGCTGAATAGACTGTTTCGCCCTGAAAGCGAGACACCACAATACTCTGAACACGATCTGCACCGTGCTGCTGCCGCCCTGCTGTTCGAGGTAGCACGCACCGATGGCACGGTGGATCAGGCCGAAACCCAACGCCTGATCGCTGCCGTGGAGCAACACTGGCAGCTGGATGCCCAAGAGATGCAGGATATTGTGTCGGAGCTGGAAAACCGGGTAGATCAGGCCACCGACCTGTTCGAATTCACGCTACCACTACGCGACCACTGGGGCCCGGAACAGCGGGTCACGCTGATTGATGAAATGTGGGCCATGGCGGCCGCTGACGGCAAGGCCGATGTACACGAAGAGCACTTGATACGCCGGGTCAGCGACCTGCTTTACGTCTCCCACGGCGACTACATTCGCGCCAAACTAAAAGCAGTTGAAAATTGACAGTCGATAGTTGACAGCTCGCGAGCTGGATTTCGTCTTTACTTTAAACCTAAGAGGCCGCGCCCTTGCTATGGACGCGGCCTCTTAAAATTGGGAAACAGAAAACCTTGCGCGCGTAGCTGTCAACTGCCCACTATCAACTGTCAACTCTCTTCACCAGCCGTCGTCTTCGTACTCGTCATTGAGTTCCGAATCCCGCGCCTCAATCTCGGGGAAGCGCAACGATGGCCGGTCACCGCTTTCAAAGCGACGACGTTGCAGGTAAGCGTTACGCAGGAAGGTATAGCGGTCGCCGACAATATTGCGCTCCAGGTCCAGCAGATCCGCCCGCAGATCCACCACATATACCGCTGTAAAGCTGTGGCGCGTCAGGTCGTGGGGGATGTAGTGACGCAGGCGCATGTAGTCTTCCGGCAGGATAGCGGCCGTATCGCGGCCGGTGGAAGGCCCAAAAAACGGCAACATGATAAACGGGCCTTCCGGCACACCCCAGCGGGCAAACGTCAGGCCCAGGTCAGTATTGCGCTTCTCCAGATCCACCTTGCTGGCCACATCAAACAAACCACCAATGCCTAGCGTGGTATTGACCGCGAATCGCCCCCAGTTCTGGCCCACATGCCCCCAGCGCCACTGCAAGACACTGTTCAGCCCGCTGCGAAAATCACGCAGGTTTTCATAGAACCGGGTGATGGTGTCGTTCATCCACTGCGGTGTGACCTTGTCATACCCCTTGGCAACGGGCTTGAGGCCGTATTTATCCAGCGTTTCGTTGAAAGCAAAGATCTTGCGGTTGATATCTTCCCAGGGGTCTTCGTACTTGGGTTTGCCGTCCGGAGAATCAAATGCCGTGGACGCATCTCCCCAGTCTTCTTCCGCCTGAACGGCGAATGGCAGACATAACAGCAGACTCAGCAATAGATAACGCACGGACACCCCGGACAGTAATGGACGCCGCATTATAGCGACGCCCCGGCCCCTACGAACAGGGCCACCGGCAAACCGTTACCCAACCCGCACAGGTTTTACACATTGGAGCGCTCTTGAGGCCAGCAACGACGGGCAATCCAGTAGTCCAGGCTAACGAAGCGCCCTGCCCCGGAGAAGAACAACACCAGCAGCATAATCAGGTAAGTAACGGCGAATTCGATGCCATTATTCAGCACCACGAAATGGCCCTTACCGGTAAGCCAGCGGTAATCACCGTGTTCGCGCAAAATACCCCGCGCCCGCTCCAGGCGCTCGCCCACCGCCTCACTGT
The DNA here is from genome assembly GCA_039983755.1 of Alloalcanivorax sp. GTDB lineage: Bacteria > Pseudomonadota > Gammaproteobacteria > Pseudomonadales > Alcanivoracaceae > Alcanivorax. The sequence goes on along the minus strand of JBDWVU010000037.1, from coordinate 22,990 downwards.
TCTGCAGGCTATTCGCAGCCCCCGGAAAACCGACCGTGGCCAGGGGCGCGGCCATGCTGGTAGCCGGATTACCCGGCGCGATGGCAAACCAGCCGTTCCCCCAATGCACTGTGCCAATGGCAACCAGCATGGTGAACATCAACGGGATGCTGATATAACGGGTAAAAAGGCCCAATAGCAGCAACACACCGCCAACCAGCTCAGTGGCCGTCGCCAGAAAGGCCAGCAACGCCGGAAAAGGCAAGCCCAGCCCCCATTCTGTATTGCCAAACCAGGATACCGTGCTCTCAAAACTCATGGCCTTGTTATATCCCGCGCTGAACATGACCGGAGCGAGAAACAAACGAAGCAACAAAGGCGCAAGAAAATCAGCAATACGGGTGTGATTCAACACCGTATGACAGCGGTGAAAAAAAGACAGGAGCATGGTCATGGATACAATCCTTACAGGCGACTCAGTGAGGTTCCTATAAGGATGTCCCGCTCACGCATTTGTTGCAGAATATCGCGAGAAAAAGTTTCCAGTGCCGCCACGTCAGCAAACTGCATTTCCTCGGCGAGACGCCCCACCACCGCTTTACCGGTATCCTTTGGGTGTTCGCCAATCAACTGCAGCAACCTGGCCGTCGGCGCGTTGATTTCCATAAAGCGCACGCAATCATCCCGATCACGGTACACAAGCAACCAGACGGGTTGCTCAAGGGCTTCCTGAGGCTGAAATTCGGTGCAAATTTTGTGGACAGGAAAGTGGTAGCTCAATATTTCATGCAGGGGGCTGAGCTCGGGAATCGCACGCAACAGATCCCCTTCCGGGTGAAAGCCGGTTTCCGGGAAAGTCTCTGTGGACGCATCCAGCACCAGTTCCATCCACTCGTAATGCGCCAGCTCCAGCATAAAAGGGGGGTCGCCTGGCTCGCTACCCTGGCCACTGGCCAGGAAGCTGACAAATTCCTGGGGGATTTCCAGAAAATAAGGAGTCTGGCTGGCGTGATGCTCAAAGAAAGTCCGCGCCAGTCGCTGCCAGCGATCACTGTCCAGCAGACTGTGCAATACAGGAAAGCCCTGGCGAAGAAAGCCATTCACGTTATTGAAAAAAAGATTGCGGTAGATATCCAGACGCCGGTCTTCAATACCTGCTGGTGCCGGATGGGTGCCCGGGTTGCGTAAATGCGCGGCAAACTCACGCTGCAGGGTCTGAAAATCTGTGCCTTTCATGATTGCGCTGACTTATGTGTGTCCGGTGCCTTGAGCGCCACCCCCGGATAAAGCTGTTGGTAGTCACTTATCTTTCGGAGTTCAGCAAACAGGGTTTCGTTATCCGGAATATTGAAATCCCGTTCCAGCAATGTCGGCAGTGAACCAAACGCCTGATAGGCATGATCCAGTAATGCCCACACCGGGTCGATCACATCGCTGCCGTGGGTATCCACTTTCAGATCTTCCGCTTCATCAAAATGGCCTGCGATGTGCAAATAGCAAATGCGATCACCGGGCAAGGCGGAAATAAAATCGTAGGGGTCATAGCCGTGATTAATACCGTTTACATAGGCATTATTCACATCCAGCAGCAGTTCGCAGTCAGCTTCTTGCAATACCGCATTCACAAAGTCGATTTCCGACATCTGTGAATCGGGGGCCGCATTCCCCAACCGAGCATAGTAGCTAACGTGTTCAATACCGATGGGTTGTTCCAGAAAGTCCTGCACCTGACGAATACGATCAGCCACGTAATGCACCGCCTCTTCCGTGAAGGGAATCGGCATTAGGTCATACAGGTGACCGTGATCGCTACAGTAACTCAGGTGTTCTGTGTACCGGCGAATGTTGTGTTCCTTGAGGAACGACTTCACCGATTTTAATAATTCGAAGTCCAGCGGTTCAGGCCCACCCAGTGACAGACTCAGTCCGTGGGTGACGAAGGGATAGCGCTCGGTAAAGGCACGAAATTCTTTACCCAGACGGCCCCCCATGGGGATCCAGTTCTCAGGCGCCACTTCCATAAAATTAAAAGGGATACTGTCAGGCGCGGAATCATGGGCCTGTGAAAGCGGACCCATAAGGGCCCGCCGAAGACCCAGGCCCACTCCGGACACTGGTGTCTCAGTTTTCATGGTCAGGCGTCCTTATGCGTCACCGCCGCATTTGCCTTCACCACACTTGCCTTCGCCTTTTTTGTCTTCACCACATTTACCTTCGGCGCCTTTCTCACCACAGCTGCCTTCGCCTTTCTTGTCTTCGCCACATTTACCTTCACCACACTTGCCTTCCGCGTGGGCAGCCAGCTGATAACCGGCATTCAGATCAGAAGCAGCAAACGGATTTTCAGCCGCCTGTGCAACCGGCGCAGAAAGAGCGGAAGCTACAACAGCAGCACCAACGGTAGCAGCCAGGGGGTTCAGTTTTGTCAGCTTAGCCATGTTAAGTCTCCATACTTACTTTATTGAGGGTGTACATTATTGAATGTCATGTCCGAAGCCGTTTTAACGGCTCAGGCACCCGCTCAAATCAAGAGCACCTGACACAGACAATATAGAGATGCGCGCGTGAGGTAAACGTTACGACTACAGGCCAAAAAAAAGAAAAAAGGCCGCAAAATGCGGCCCTAGGGGAACCTCTGAATAACTCCTTGCATGCTCAGCGTGGCCTGAAGCGTGCAGCTGTTGTGTCTTGTCTCGATGGTCAGGGTGGTTCCCTTTCCGAGAGGCAAGGCGCAGCAGATGGGCGCTTCAGGCCGTGCCCTTCGGGTCTTCCAGGCTGGCCCGCACTCGTTGTTGCGCTTTTTCGATGGATGGACATACACCTTCAAAAACGCGCCTAGATTGCGAACCAGCCTGAAAGACTGAGTACGCAAGGAGTTATTCAGAGGTTCCCTTAGTGAAGAGCAGGTGAACGCAGCAGTGATTATTTGATGCGGTTCACAATAACGCTGCCGATGGAATAACCGGCACCGAAAGAGCAGATAACCCCCTTGGTGTCCACGGGCAGATCTTCATTGTATTTGTGAAACGCAATCATGGAGCCCGCTGAACTGGTGTTGGCGTATGCATCCAGAATAACCGGAGCTTCCTCACGGGTGGCGGGACGGCCCAGTACCCGCTTGGAAATCAGTTCATTCATGCTCAGGTTGGCCTGGTGCAGCCACATGCGGCTGACAGAATCGACCGGCACCTGGGTATCGGCCAGGTGCGAGCTGATCTGCTCGGCCACCATGGGGCAGACTTCCTTGAACACCTTGCGCCCTTCCTGGCGAAAGAGTTTGTCACGGGCGCCCACACCACGCTCATCTGCCCGGTTCAGGAAGCCAAAGTTATTACGGATGTTGTTGGAAAACTTGGTTTGCAGGCGAGTGCCCAGAATTTCCCATTGATTGCTGGAGTTGGCATCTTCCTTTCGCTCCAGAATCACGGCCGTGGCCACGTCACCGAAAATGAAATGGCAGTCACGGTCTTCCCAGGCCAGGTGGGCCGAGCAGATTTCCGGGTTCACCATCAGCACCCGGCGGGCACTGCCATTACGGATCGCATCCACGCCGGCCTGAATACCGAAAGTGGCACTGGAACAGGCCACGTTCATGTCGTAACCCCAGCCGTGGTCCATGCCCAGGGCCGCCTGCACTTCCACGGCCATGGCCGGGTAGGCACGCTGCATATTGGAGCAGGCAACCAGTACGGCATCCAGGTCATTGGCTGTCAGGCCGGCATTGTCCAGAGCCTGTTTGGCTGCCTTTACCGCGATCTCCGCCTGGATAGACACCTCATCATCGGTGCGCTCATCAATACGGGGCGCAAGGCGGTCCGGGTCCAGAATTCCCGTCTTATCAATCACATAGCGCTGCTTGATCCCTGAAGCTTTTTCGATAAAAGCACTGTTGGACGGCCCCAGGGCTTCCAGCTCGCCGGCTTCGATGGCTTGTGCGTTGCGGGCGTTATAACGCTCCACGTATTCATTGAATGATTCCACCAGTTCATCGTTGGTGATGGTCTGGCCTGGGGTCCACAGGCCGGTCCCACTGATTACAACCGAATAGCTCACAAGCGAGTCCTCGCACTAATGCAGGGCCAGCCGCCCTGCTACAGCAAATTAGATAATGGGTCGATTATCCGGATTCAGTGGGCCCGGCGCAAAGGCACCAGGGCCCATTTTGTTGGTTATTACGGTCGTTCAGAGGCCCGTTTACGTCTTGTGCTGTGCCAGGAGCGCCGTAAGCAAGCCTATTCGCCCTTCAGCATTGCTCCCACTGTTTATTCAGCCGCTTCGCTGAAACGGGCAATTTGGTGCCCAGTTGCTGGGCAAACAGGCTCACCCGGTAGTCCTGCAACATCCAGAAAAACTGCTGCAAGGGCTCGGACTGCTTCCACAGCGGCGCCCCTGCAGCGCGGGTTTCATGCTGTTTGCTGTAAGCCTCCAGCTCCGCACTGAGAGTGCGATCCTTGCCGATCTGCCCGCCCAGCTTATCCAGCCGATGATCAATCGCCCCCAGTAAGCGCGGATACTCCTGTAACCAGGCCCAGGGCATCTGTAACAGCACGTCATCGGGAAATAATTGCCCAAGCTGTTGCTTCAGGTCGCGGTGGGCATGGGCCCAGGCCAGCGGGAAGTTCTTTTCCAGCGTCCCCATCAACTGCCGGTAGTGCGCAAACAATTTCCCCAGCATGACCAGTTGCTGCTGGGTCCAGGGCACAAAGTCCCCACGGTGGGCATTGAGCCGGTCGCGGAACGCCGCCTCGTTACGCACCGGCTCATCCAGACGGAAATGTTCGGCCAATAACCGCAGCAAGCTGTGATCCAGCGCATTTCGGGCCATGGCGCCTTTCTCGGTTTTCAGTTTCTGGAAACCCGCCATTTGCGAAGCCTGCTTGCGCAGATCCCGCAACTGCACCGACAGCTTGAAGCTCAACAAGCGGGCCGTGCCCCATCGGTGTGCCCAGGCAGCCTCGACTTCATCGTCCCGATACTGCAGCTCTACTTCGCTGCCAACATCCACCAGCGCCGGGAAACGACGTACGGTCATGCCCCCCAGATCCTGATCCTCGGTTTCCGGCAGCTCACCAAACAGCCACTCCTGACCACGCAATGCCGGCGCGGCTTCGGGAGGTTTGGGCAAGTCTCGGGTGACGCCAGCGAGCCGGTCTTTTACATCATCCAGGCTACGCCCTTGGGCGAGCACCTTGCGTTTACCGGCGACGCGATCCACCACCTGAATAAACATGCGCAGATGATCCGGCAAGGTGGCCGCCTGCCACTCCTCCAGCTCGATACGAAGGCCGGTCATGCGCTGCAGTTCCCGGGTCATGGCCGGCAGCAACGGCTCATCCGGCGTCAGGGTTTCCATCAGGGCGCTGACATAATCCGGCACCGGCACAAAATGGCGGCGGCGCGCCTTGGGCAAGGCTCGAATCAACGCTTCCAGTTTTTCGCGCAGCAAACCGGGCACCAGCCAGTCCAGTCGCGCCTCGGATAACTGATTCAACGCAGCCAACGGCACTATCAGGGTAACCCCGTCGCGCTCCCCGGTGGGATCAAAGCTGTATTCCAGCGGCAGGCGAAGCCCATCGAGTTTCAGTTGATCGGGAAACTGGTCATTGCCCAGATCCGGGCTTCGCGAAAGCAGGAAACTCTCATCCATGAGCAACGCGGTTTTCTGTTCTTCGCTGGCCTGTTTGTTGTACCAGTTGATCAGCCCGGCGACAGTGTGAAGGTCACCGGGCAGGCGCGCATCGTAGAAAGCCACCCGCGCTTCTTCATCCACCAAAATGTCCCGACGGCGCAGTTTATGTTCCATCTCTTCCAGTGTTTCAAAACGCTCGCGATTGGTTTTCACAAACGGCGGCTCTCGGGTCAGCTGCCCCATGACCAAACCTTCACGGATCATCAACTCACGGGCTTCTTCCGGGTGAATGGGCCCATAGTTAACCGGCCTGCCGCTGGCCAGAATCAGGCCGAAAAGATTGACCTGTTCCTTTGCCATGGCGCAGCCGCGCTTTTTCGACCAGTGCGGCTCAAAATATTGGCGCTTGAGCAGGTGCCCCGCCGCCTGTTCGATCCACAACGGATCCGTTTTTGCCACGGTCCGGGCAAACAGCCGACTGGTTTCCACCTGCTCTGCCGCCATCAACCAGCGCGCCTTGGTTCTCGACAAGGATGAACCCGGCCATACCAGGGGTTTGCGGTTCCGCGTCGACAACCATTCGCCCTCTTCCGTGCGCTGCATGACATTGGCCAGCAACCCGGTGAGCAACGCCTGATGCAAGGGTGCGTAGAGCGGGGACGGTGGAGCCTTATCGCTGTTCTTGTTCTTTTCCCTGTCGGGCTCCGTTAGCGACAATCCGGATTCCACAGGCGCGTTCAGCTCCCAACCCTGCTCTTTACTCAGCAATAACAACTGGCGGTGGGTGTCGCGCCATTCGCGCATTCGCGTGGGAGACAGGAAGGTTTTCTTGAGCAGTTTCTCGTACTGATTGCGGCTCAGGGATTCGCGCTGGGAATCCGCCCACTGCCACAACTTCACAAAGAACAGGAAATCCGATTCCTTGTCGGTAAAAGGCTGGTGGGCCTGGTCCGCCTGCTGTTGTTTATCGTGGGGGCGTTCACGGGGATCCTGGGCGGCCAATGCGGACACCACAATCAAGGCCTCGCGCAGTACTTTCTTTTCCGCCGCCGCGACCAGCATTCGGCCCAGGGTGGGATCCAACGGGAAACGTGCCAGCTGTCGCCCCAGTGCGGTCAGAGTCTGCTTTTCCGTGAGCGCGCCCAGCTCATCCAGCAACCGGTAACCATCGCGGATCAGCCGGCCATCCGGCGGTTCGATAAAGGGAAAATCTTCGACCTTGCCCAGGCGAAGGTCTGCCATCTGCAGAATCACCGCCCCCAGATTAGTGCGCTGAATTTCCGGGTCGGTGAACGCCGGCCGATTGAGAAAATCGTCTTCGTCAAACAAGCGAAAACAAATGCCAGCCATCACCCGGCCGCTACGCCCGGCCCGCTGATTGGCACTGGCCTGACTCACCGGCTCCACCGGCAGGCGCTGCACCTTGGAGTGCACGCTATAACGGCTGATTCGTGCGGTGCCGGCATCGATCACATAGCGAATACCGGGCACCGTGAGCGAGGTTTCTGCCACATTGGTACTGAGCACCACGCGGCGCCCGCGGTGGGCAGAAAAAATCCGGTGTTGCTCGGCCTGGCTGAGACGCGCATACAGCGGCAGAATTTCCGTGTCGCGCAGGCTGGAACCATGAGTCGCACAGCGTTTCAGATGGTGGTGCACATCGCGAATATCCCGTTCACCGGCCAGAAACACTAGTACGTCGCGCGCCATGGGCAGGCCATCGCGACGCTCATCACGCTGAATTTCCAGCAGGATGTCTTCCACCTGCCGGGACAACTCCTGCCCGTCTGCGGGTGGCCGGTAACGCATCTCCACCGGGAAAGTACGCCCGGACACTTCCAGCACCGGGGCGCCACCGAAATGTTCGGCAAACCGTTGGTGATCGATGGTGGCCGAGGTGATGATCACTTTCAAATCTGGCCGGCGCGGTAACAGCTGCTTGAGATAGCCAAGCAGAAAATCGATGTTCAGGCTGCGCTCGTGGGCCTCATCAATAATCAGGGTATCGTATTGATTAAGAAAACGGTCCTGCTGAATTTCGTTAAGCAGCATGCCATCGGTGAGCACCTTGATCAGCGAATGTTCACTGACCTGCTCGGAGAACCGCACCTTGAACCCCACGGTGGAGCCCAGTGGGCTATGCAGCTCTTCCGCTACCCGGGTTGCCACCGCCCTGGCCGCCAGCCGCCGGGGCTGGGTGTGACCGATGGTGCCTTCAATACCCCGCCCCAGCTCCAGGCAGATTTTGGGTAACTGGGTGGTTTTGCCAGAGCCGGTTTCCCCGGCAATTACCACCACCTGGTGGTCGCTGATCGCCTGCTTGATATCCTCTCGGCTGGCCACAACCGGGAGATCCGGCCACTCCAGTGCCGGTACGGATGCCAGACGCTTATCCCGGCTGGCCATGGAGGCGGCCATGGCCTCGGCGACTTTATCTACAGCTTTAGGGTTACGTTTTCCCGCCGGCGTTCGTGCCAGGCCATCAACCCGTTTCTTCAGACGAAAACGGTCAGCCCGACGTACTTTGTCGAGCTGCTGGTAAAGCGGTTTCAAGGTATCGGTCATTAAAGGAGCCTCTAAAAAACGCCTTGCATGCTCAGTCTTTCAGGCTGGTTCGCAATCTAGGCGCCCTTTTGAAGGTGTATGTCGATCCATCGAAAAAGGTCAACAACGAGTGCGGACCAGCCTGAAAGACCCGAAGGGCGCGGCCTGAAGCGCCCATCTGCTGCGCCTTGCCTCTAGGAAAGGGAACCACCCTGTCCGTCGAGACAAGACACAACAGCTGCACGCTTCAGGTCACGCTGAGCACGTAAGGAGTTTTTCAGAGGCTCCTTCAGCGCCATTGGGCAGGAACCCTTCTCAAGGTACTCCTGCGGATAACAAACGGATTTTCGTGCCGTTATTTTGCGTGCAGCCACGCACGGCCTTTTTCTGTCAGCCCGCCTTTGGCGATAGTCAGGAATGCGGTGCTGGCTTCCGTGGCTTCCACCTTGACCTTGAACCGCATCAACTCATCACGCCGGAAAGCATGAATCTCCATGACCTCACCGGGCAGGAAACCAGACAGCAGATTATCAATATTGCCGGTGGTGGCCTGCAGGCCATCCACGGCGATAATCACATCACCAGCGGATAGCCCCGCCGCCATGGCGGCCCCTTGCTCAAATGCCACCGCGATTTTCGCCCCCATGCTATCCGACACCAATCTGGCGCCCAGATGGGGAATACCATCCTTACCGGCTTTGCCGCCGTTATCCCCATGGCCGGCAGCACTACGCCAGTGCAATTCCACCCCACGTTCCGACAGTAATTCAGCCAACGGCAAATCCTCTGTGCTGTACAGGGCCTGGTTGAAAAAATCGCTCATATCGCAACCGGCGATTTCTTCTGCCAAGGGCTGAATACCCTGCTCCGGCACGCCCTCACCGGTCTGCCCGTAGCGCTGCCACAGCACCCGCATCAGGTCATCCAGGGTCTTTGCCTCACCAGTCAGGTTACGCAGGGTCAAATCCAGCGCCAGCGCCACCAATGAGCCCTTGGTGTAGTAGCTGACAATGGCATTGGGCGCGTTTTCATCCTGTTTGTAGAAGCGGGTCCAGGCATCAAAACTGGATTCGGTCACCGTTTGCTTGTGACGCCCCTGGCCCCGGTACACCCGCGTGAGCGTTTGCCCCAGCAGCTCCAGGTAACTCTGCGGCGCAATCAGCCCTGTGCGAGTGAGAGAGAGATCGTCGTAATAACTGGTGATCCCTTCAAACGCCCACAGCAATTCGGTATGCACTTCCTGTGACAGGTCAAAAGGGGTGAACGCAGCGGGCTTGATGCGCTTCACGTTCCAGGTATGAAAATACTCATGGCTGCACAGTCCCAGATAGGAACGATAGCCGTCGTGAACCTTGCCAGGCTCATCGCTGCGCCGAGGCAAATCATCGCGGGGGCACATCAGACTGGTAGAATTACGATGCTCCAAGCCGCCATAACCATTGCCGGTAACCAGGGTCATGAAGACATAACGGTCCATGGGCGCCGGTTCACCGAACATGCGGATATGGTGTTCACAGATCGGTTTCAGGTCCCGACAGAGTCGTGCCATATCGGCTTTATGACGCCCTGCCAACACCACCCAGTGCGGCACACCACAGGCTTCGAACTGGGCATACTCAAACGGCCCCATTTCCACCGGGTGGTCGATCAGATCATCGTAGTTATCCGCCTGGAACACGCCGAAACCCAGCTCCGAGCCAGACTCCCGTTTCAGCCCGGTCGCCACTTGCCAGCCGTTGTAGGCATGTCCCTGCGGGGGCTCTATGGCAACATGGCAGGGTTGATCTTCATGCCCCATGGCAGCCAGAAACACGCAGCTGCCGTTAAAATAACCGTGGGTAGTGTCCAGGTGCGCGCCACGCACGGACAAATCCCAGGCATAAACGTGATAGTGCAGTTGTACCGGGCCATCACAGGGTGGCACCTGCCAGGTTTGCTTGTCCCGTTTGGCCACAGGCAAGGTTTCACCATGGCTACTGGCTTCCAGATGCACAATATGGCGCGCGAAATCGCGAATCATATAACTGCCAGGAATCCAGGCGGGCAAGCTGAACGCCTGCCCCTCCGGGGTCGGGTCCGCCACCGTCAGGGTTACTTCAAACAAGTGCGCCTCGGGGCGCAGCGGGCGAATCCGATATTCGATCATGGTGACTCCTGGCTGGTGTGTTGCTTTCATTCAATCGGGGTTTACGCGTCACAAACAAAACCGGGAGCCCAAGGCTCCCGGTGAACGGCGCAGGCCGGACGTTAAATCATGTCATCCTTGGCCATACGATCCACAACAGCATCGGCAACACCGGTGGTGCCTTCCTGCAGATCACTGGGGTTTACCGTGGTGGATTTGGCTCTCCATAGTAGCCCTTCCGGCTGGAGCCGGTACAGATTGGACTCCAGGAAGTACTTCTTGTCATTGCTGAAATAGCCGGGCTCGTAGGTGGCATTCTGGCGCACGTAATAGCTCTGCCCCATGGCACCGGACACCGCAATATCCGGCGCAAAATGGGTGCCACCCTGGGTGTAGTGCATTTCTTCCTTGATATCGATGACGCTGATCACCAGTGCCGCTTCATAGCCTTTGGAGGCGATATCGGCTGCCATCTGCTTGCGGGTTTTCCCTTCGCTGTAATGGTCCCCCAATACCGGGGCGGATGCCGTTGCTTCCACCCCCTGCGCTTTCAAAGCAGCCACAACATTGGACTCCAGCGAGTCGCGGGCCTGCTTGTCATTGACCACAGCTACCACCATGACCTTGTTAACATGCTCACCGGTCTGGTGATCCTTGGCCCGGGCGGAACTGCTGACCATGGTGTTATGGGCCGTACAGGCCGTCGCCAGCACCGCCACCACGAAAACCATCAGGAGACCTTTTATTCTTGCTATCATCTCTCTTCCTCGTTGAGTTTCTTGACCTTGCCTCGGCAATGACGCACGTTTTGCGCAGCCGGAGACCATTATGACCGAACAGATGATCCATCACACCACGGATGATAACCATGTTGTCGCCATCCACCACTGGCCCTGCGAATCAGCCACAGCCAAGGGCACGCTAATCTGGCTGCACGGCATGTCCGAACATGGCTCACGTTACCAGAATCTTGCCCGTACCTTGAATGCCGCCGGCTGGCACCTGTATTGCCCGGACCATCGCGGTCATGGTGACAGTATTAACGAGGACAGCCCGGCTGGCCACATAGGTGACCAGCACGGCTGGCAACATCTGGTGAATGACGCCGCCAGCGTCATTCACCTGGCCAAAGAGCAACACCCGCAGTTACCGGTGGTTCTGGGTGGCCACAGCATGGGCTCTTTTATTGCGCTGGGCACAGCAGAGCAACACGGTGATGCCCTGGCCGGCCTGGTGTTATGTGCCAGCAGTTATCATCCTGGTGCCTACTACCGGTTAATGTCCCTGCCCATCCTGTTCGAGCGCATGCGCCGGGGCAAACGCAGTCCCAGCCCGCTGATACGCAAGCTCACCTTTGGTGCCTGGGCCACCCAGGTACCGGATCCCAGCACCGATTTCGACTGGCTGAGCAACAATGCCGAAGAAGTGAAGCGTTATATCGATGATCCACTGTGTGGGTTCGATTGCAGCACGGAAACCTGGGTGCAATTAGTTACCGCCATGCGTCGCATACAGAGCATTTCAGGGCTGTCCGAACTGCCGGAAAATCTGCCTATGCTGCTGCTGGGGGGCGAGCAGGACCCCATGAGCGACAATGGCAAAGGCATGATGGCCCTGGAGAAAGTGTTGCATGCCATGGAGCAACCGCTGACCACGCACTTCTGGCCTGAAGGCCGGCATGAAATCCTTAACGACCACTGCCGTGACGAGGTGCACCAGGCGATCACCGAGTGGTTGGGGGGGCTCTGAAAAACCGAGTAACGTACGGCATAAAAAAACCGGGCAGAAGCCCGGTTTTTTTTTGAAGCGCCTGAGGTTATTTGAACAGACTGTTCTTGATGTCTTTCAGCCCATCCAGAGTGCTGTCCCAGGTTTTTTCCACGCTGTCTTTCACTTCTTCCCAGCGCGTATTGCTGTCGTTGCGGACTTCATCCAGCTGACCCGCCAATTCCTTGCGCTTCTCTTTCAATTCCAGCTTACGGGTTTCCCACTGGTGGCGGACATCCTCACCAGCTTTATCCGCCTTGACTTGCAGCTGATCGAATTCATTGTCCAGCTCGTCCAGCTTGCCTTTTACCTTTTCGATGAAAGCGTTGCGATCCATCACAATCTCCTTCAATGAGTGGTACCCCAGAGGATGGGGGCCATTTCAGGCTTTTCCATGGCACAGTTGTAAAATTCAGGTTAAAGCTGAGACTGCTCCTGCTCGCCCAGCGCTGACACATAGCCAAGATAGCGGTTCTTGATCTCCCGCACGTACTTCACCGGCTCCGTACCACGCACATAGCCATAGCGGGCCTGGCGGGCATACTGCGGTTTGGACAACAACAGCATGGCCTGCTCCACATGCCCGAACCACTTGTCCGGATCTTTGCCAATTCGTTGCGCCAGGCGACGGGCATCTTCCACGTGGCCATGCCCGGCATTGTAAGCCGCCAGCGTAAAATACAATTTTTCCGCCAGGTCCAGGCGAGCGGGAAAGCGTTGTTCCAGCCAATCGATATAAGCCAGCCCCGCTTCCACGCCATTTTTCGGGTTAGTCAGATTACTGTAACCAAATTGCCGTCCGGTACGGGGCATCACCTGCAGCAGGCCCTGAGCCCCGGCAAAAGAGCGAGCCTTGGGATTAAAACGGCTTTCCTGGTACATCTGAGAGGTAATCAGGCGCCAGTCCAGGCCATACTTGAGTGACTCTGAACGCACCAGCTCATCATAGGGAGAAATATCCCGGCCGGCTTCTACTCGGTAGGCCTCATGGGTGGCGATGGTTTTCTTTTCCTTGAAATACCGGTTGTAGGTCACGTTATAGAACAGCCCCCGATAACCACGCTTTATATAGCTATTGAGCTGCTCGCGTAAGGCTTGCTGGGGCTCGCGGGTAACCCAGGCAATCTGTTTGGCCGGTTCGAACTGGAACAATACAGCGATGTCATCCCGGTAGGTGGATTCCATGGCAGCCAGGTGGCTATCGGCCATGGTCAGGTCGTAATCACCGTTGGCCACGCCATCAATCAGCATTTCCGTACTGGCGTTCTCCACTTCCAGAATCTCGAACGTGCCCCCCGCCTTTTGCAGCGCTTTGAGCGTGTCGTAATAAGCGGTTTCCGGATTCACCGCCACCGTGCGCCCGGCCAGTCCTTCCACCGTATCCAGCGAGCTCTCCCCGGCTTCACCGATAAGCTGCTCATTCACTTCCAGATAACGTTCACTGAAGGACCAGCCTGCGCTCTGGCGCTCTGGCGTGACGGTCATGGAGGCAGCGATAACATCCCCTTCCCCCGCTTCCAACGCCGCAAACATGGAGGACGGCGTATCGTGCACAATAACCCGCACACGCAAACGATGCTGCTTGGCAAAGTCCTTGATCAGGTCGTAATCAAAACCCATCAATTCACCGCGCCACATAAAATAGCTGGCCGGGTTGTTGGAGGTGATGACTCGCAACACCCCTTTTTCGCGAATTTCCGCCCAACCGCGCGCTTCCTCACTGTCCACGGAAGTAATCACCCGCTCACTGGTGATGTACTGGTTGATCTGATCGAGTAATTCTCTGCTATCCGAGCGCACGGCCCAGGCGATACGGCGTTTGCGATTGACCACCGGTCCGGCCACGGCCTCGCCATCCTCTTCAAGCAAGGCATCGAGCATATTACTGTCGACGATACTTGCCGCCAGCTCACCATTGGCCACACCGTTAACCAATTCCTCATCGGAAATATTGCTGTCCAGCACTTCCAGGCTGACGTTGTCGTGGCGCTTGGCCAGTTTGGTGGCGGTTTCCTGATAGGCGGAGCCTTCCGGTACCGACAGCATCACCTCCCCCATCTCCGTTAGCGGCAGGTCCGCCAGCGCCCGCGGTACCACCATTCGCTCCTGTACAGCGTTTACCGGTGTGGAAAAGGCGAGGTTCTTCTGACGCTCCTTGGTCACCGAATAATTGGTGATAATGATGTCAGCCATGCCCTGATTGATAAGGGCGCTCAACTCACCAAAATTGTCGGCGTACACCCAACGCGGCTCCAGCCCAAGATGCTCGACGAATTCTTCCGCTTGCTGCTGGTATTCGCTGGCTGGGACGCCATCGCGGGGCAGCCCTGAGGGCTCGTCAAACCGGGGGGCCAGCAACCTAACAAAGCCCCGCTCCTTCAACGCAGGCAAATCACCGGTTTCCTGGTAGTTTTCAAAGGTGCTGACGACCTCTCCTACCTCCGGCTCATTGTCACAACCGGCCAGCAGCGTGAAACCGAGACATATGAGCATAACTATGCCTGTTCGCATTGGCGCCCCCTCTCTTTCTGGTATTTATTTCTTAGCTCAGGGTACCAGTCTATGCCCATCAGGCGATACTTTTTAGGTAATCTGTACTTGCCACCGAGAACGGCGCTTGATGATAGGTACCCCAAAAGCGGTTAACCGGTACGCGATTTGTCCTCAAGGCCGGTACACCCGGATTTCCCTGCAATGCGCAGCACAAAAAAAGGCCTGAACCTCCCCGGTGACAACGCATTCTTTTCAGAATCATTGCAACCGGTTTGGTTCAGGCCTTTCTCTTGCCCCGAGGCGCTATCTCTATCGTTCGGGGCCGGGCCCCATGGGGCCCTTTCCTTATTTACCTGCTTTGCCGATCAGGGCGTACCGACACAAACGTCGTGCACACGGAACGCTTTGTTGGCATTCACAAGGCCAGCATAGTCCAGCTGAATGGAGTCGAACGGCTGGCTAGATGCCGGGGCAGCAATAAAACGCTGGTCCGAGTTGGCACCCAGACCCAGCAAGTCCAGATCCAGCAACCCGCCGCCTGTGGTAGCGCTATCCACTTCCACACCGTCATTGAAGAAACGAATGGTAGTGAAGTTGCCAAGCAGTTCCAGATTGAGCAGCTGAGAGGTCGGATCGCTGACCACAAAGCCAACAACGCTGTCTGCAATATCGTTGGACTGGTCAATGGCATCCGCCGCCACAAACCCGCCACCGTAGATCAGAGCCGCGCCGATATTGATCTGTGCGAATGTGGCGTTATTTCCGTCAATCGCATTGCCTTCGTCATCGACGGAGCAACCCAGGCATACGCCCAGCACACCGCTGTCTGCCGTGTAATCCGTATTGGCCAGCTGCTGGAAAGTAGTGGTAGCGGAGCAAGTGAAGCCATCGTCGTCACAGACATCGCCTTTACCATCGCCATCGCCATCAGCCTGGTCATTGTTGGAAATCAGAGGGCAGTTGTCAGAGACATCCGGAACGCCATCGCCATCGGTGTCAGTGGGATCACCGCCACCGCCATCACAGACGTCACCAATGCCGTTACCGTCGCTGTCCGCCTGGTCCGCGTTGGCAGCCAGTGGGCAGTTATCGGTGTCGTTATCCACGCCGTCGCCATCACGGTCGTCGTCACACACATCACCAATGCCATCCACATCCAGGTCAGCCTGGTCGGTGTTAGGAATGTTCAGGCAGTTGTCATTGGTATCAAGGATGGTGTCACCGTCACGGTCGTCTTCGCAGACATCACCAATACCATCGGTATCGGTATCTTTCTGATCCGCGTTTGCCGTGAACACACAGTTGTCATTGGTGTTATCCACACCATCGCCATCCGCGTCGTCATCACAGACATCACCGATACCATCGTTATCCACATCACCCTGTTCCGGGTTGAAGATGGCAGGACAGTTATCTACCCCATCGTCGATACCGTCGTTGTCCTGATCGTTGTCCTGATCACAGGCATCGCCAATACCGTCGCCATCAGTGTCATCCTGAGTCGGGTTGGCTACCAGCGGACAGTTATCGGTGGGGTTGTCTTCCCCGTCACCATCACGGTCGTCATCACAGACATCGCCGATGCCATCGCCATCCTGATCTTCCTGCATGGCATTGGGGTTAGCGGGACAGTTGTCCACGTTATCGGGCACACCATCATTATCCTGGTCAGCACTGTTACCAACCGGCGTGTTGCCACCGCCACTGCTGCCATCTCCATCAGCTTCACAACCAGCCAATCCAAGACCCAGCACAGCAGCCAGCATGATTACAAAAAACGGTTTGCTATACATATTCATGACTATTCTCCTACTGCTCGCTAACGCGGAATTCAACGCGACGGTTCATGGCACGGCCAGATGAGGTCTCATTGCTGGCAACCGGAACCACTTCACCATACCCACGAGCGGTCAGACGCTCTGCTGCTACGCCATTATCAATCAGGTACTGGCGTACGGCCTTGGCTCGTTCATCGGAAAGGGTTTCGTTGTATTCAGCGCTACCGGTGCTATCCGTATGGCCTGCAATCTCAACATCGAAGTTCGTCTGAGATTTCAGTGCTTTGACAAGACGGTCCACGAGCGGACGAGAGGTGGCGGTGAGCTTGGCAGAATTAAGCTCGAAGCCAATGTTGTTGAAGGTAATGGTCTGGTTGGTCAACAGACAGCCATCGCCATCCACCTTGCCCCCGGCAATGGTGTTCGGACACTTGTCGCGGTTGTCCGGAATACCGTCGCCATCACTATCTGCAGCGGCCACTTCCACAACTTTCTCGACTTCACGGGTTTCGTAGACGATTTTTTCCACTTCAACGATCTTGGTCTGGCCGAGAGGCACTTCCAGGCCCAGAGAGAAGCGCCAGTCGCTGAACCCGCCTTCATCTTCAGACGCCGTACCGGTAATACCGTCGAAATCGTCATACATATAACGGGCTTCAGCGCGCAACTTCAGGCCGTTATCAAAAATAGGACCAGTAACCGCACCCAACCCCACATTGGCGTGCAAATCAAAGCCATCATCATCGTCTGGCACTACATCGTTGTAGATGCCACCGATCTGGGCCAGAACGAAAGGCGTAAAGCCTTTGCGGTCGCCAAAGGCATAGGCCACACCGGTACTTACCGTGTACTGGTAATAATCTGCTGCGCCTTCGACCCCGGAATCCAGGCCATACCCGGCACCTTCGGTCTCCCACCACCAGTGTTCGGATAATTCACGGCCATAGACCAAACCAGCACCCAGCCCCTTGCGAGACAGATCCCGATCTTCGTCCAGTACCAGATAGTGCAGCATGGGCGCGACATACTGCCGCGTGCTGGGCTCTTTCATGTCCTCTGCGGCAATCGCTTGCGTCGCTAATGCGACACTCGCTGCCAGCATGGATATACGCGTGCTTCCTTTCATGACTACCCCCCTTGGGTATGAATGATCTGTGCAACCATTGGAATAGGTGGGGAAAGAAAAAAAAATAGGCGTCCGGTGCCGTTGCGTTGGAATATTGTTGTGAACCCGTTCATGTTCCTACTTTCTGTATCTAAGCGTATCTTTTCGTATCCTTCACGCCCGCTCAGCAACAAAATGCACCCGTTTGCACCAATAGCACCAAATTGGTACTTTCGTGCAAACCATAAGAAAGCTGAATTATGAAGCCCACACACCCACGCCGTATCCGCCGCTGGCTGGTCGTCATTGTCGCCCTCATTGTTATCGCCGCCCTGGCCCATACCGCCTGGCCGTTTCTGTTTTTTCCCCGTCAGCAGGTCGACATTCACCTTGACGAACCGCTTGCGCCCACCCAGGCCAACGCTCCGTTGGCAGGCATTGCGGAACGGGATATCACCCCGCCAATAGGAATACCCAAATTCGGTTATTCCGCCTGGGCCAAACCTGCAGATGGTTTTCGCACCCGACTGAAAGCAAGGGCCTTTTATTTACATGCGCCCGGGCAAACACCGCTCGCTATCGTGCAACTGGACCTGGGCACCGGCTCTCTGCCGCTTCACCATCGCGTGGCAGAACGCATCGCAGAGAAAACCGACGTGCCCGCACACGCGTTGTCTTTACTGGTGACCCATACCCACTCCGGCCCGGGGCAGTATCTGGGCAGTGACTTCTATAATGTCTTTGGTAGCAATAAACCCGGCTTCGATCCGGCCCTGTTTGAATACCTGAGCGAACAAATTGCCGACGCGGTAATCGCAGCCTATACGTCCCGACAGGAAGCCCGCTTCGCCGTGGGCCAAAGCGACATCCAGGGCTATACCCGTAACCGTTCCATGGGCGCCTGGGCGAACAATTTCCCTGACGGCCAGCACCTGGATGACGACCCGATGATGGCGGTCAACCCCACCATGACCCTGCTGCGCATCGACCAGAAGCAAGGTGACCGCTTTGTTCCTGCCGGTGCGCTTAGCCTGTACTCCATTCATGGCACCGCCATTCCGCCCTTTACCCGGCCTTATCATGCCGACGTCTGGCACTGGATCAGTGGCGCTCTGGAAGATGAACTGGCAAGCACAGCCTTCGGCTTTATCCATGGCGCCGCCCAGGCCACCCACGCCGACAATAACCCGGCCTGGCACACAGACCAGCGTGGCGACCTGGAAGCACAACGTATCGGCACCGCTCTGGGCGAACACGCCGTGCAATTGTTTCACTCACTGGATAACCAGCTCACCAGCACACTGGACACCGCTGTCGCCAGCCGCCAACTGAACCTGCTGGACCAGATCGACACAGGGCGCTTCGGACTCTGTGAACGGGCCATAGCCGGCGCCGCCGTCGCCGGGGCCGCCAACGGCGATGAAGTCTTTCCGATTTCCTACTTGCCCTTTCTCAAGGAAGGCTGGCCTCGACGCTTTTTCACCGACAACTGCCAGGGCGTGA
This sequence comes from Alloalcanivorax sp., assembly GCA_039983755.1. Classification (GTDB taxonomy): domain Bacteria; phylum Pseudomonadota; class Gammaproteobacteria; order Pseudomonadales; family Alcanivoracaceae; genus Alcanivorax. Next base: position 4,067 of record JBDWVU010000037.1, on the reverse strand, counting down.
AACAGTGGATGCTATCCAAGTTGCAACTGCTGTTACCCGCGGAACGCTTCCCCCACCAGGCCCTGTTCCAGATCGTACGGATCAACGAGCTGGTTATCGTGCCGCTGCCCTGGGAAATCACCCTGGAAAGCGGCAATCGCCTGCGCAATGCCGTTACCGATACCTTGCCCGCCGGCACGAACTGGAAAGTGGAAGTCTCCAGCCTGGCCAACGGCTATTTCGGCTATGCCGTCACCCCCGAGGAATACCAGCGGCAATACTACGAAGGGGGCCACACGCTCTACGGCCCTCATACGCTGGATTTCCTGATTGCCCAGAGCAGCGAACTGAGCCGCGACCTGCAACAGAGCGGCGGCATCAACGACATTCCCCGCAAGCAGACCTTCTCCCTGCTTGCGCATCAGTACTTTCCTGAAGCACAGCAAACCGCAGCGCCCACCTCTCTCACGGCTGCCCAGTGGCAAGGTCATCCTGCCCACGAGCCCGGCGACCCCACCACCGGCCCTTACTGGCGCATCTCCCTGCTGGCCGCCCCCGCCGAACTGCTGGCCCTCGACACGCTGGAGCTGGCTATCCACTGCCGGGGGCAGCACGCGGCCACCGATGACGGCGCCGCGTTGCAACTGCAATGGCAGGAACAACAAAACAGTCAGGACAAATACGAAGTGCGCTGGTACCCCGCCCCCGGGCAGCCGCAAACAGGCTGCCGCTTTGCTTTTTCAGCCGACCCGGCCGCAGCCCCGGCACAGCACTCTCCGCCGATTCCCTAGCGGGTGGTTAAAAGTGGGCAGTAAAGGCCCGCCAGAACACAAGAGATTGTGCACCAGTTGATGTGGCGCCTGCGTGGCGCTGTTACACTGGGCGCAGCCATTGAAGGCACCGCTCTTGCCGCCGGAGATTTCCATGCGACCGCTTTTCCGATACCTGTTACCCGCCCTCTTCGTTGCCGGCTGCGCCAGCACCACGGACGTAACCACTCGCTTCACCGATGAGGGCAGCCACCCGCCGCAAGATACCCTGCTGCTGGTCGCCCACACCCCGGAAGGCAACATCCGCGAAACCTGGGAATTAACCTGCAGGGATATATTTTCAAGTGATTCGTTGACCGTTTTGCTCAGCCATCAGGAATTACCGTTATGGTATGAAGGCGGAAAAGAACGCATCCTCGACTGGGCGCAAGAAAACGATGTAGAGCGGATTCTGGTGGTCGAGCTGACCCACTTGCTGATAGACGCTGCCGCACCGCCTGCGGCCGGCAACCAGCTCAATCCCATGGAGCAATCCGCCGGCGACGTACAACCGACCTGGAAAATCGGGATCGGTGGCGACCTGGCCAAAGACGAGGTACCCGACGCCCTGCGGCAACATGGCGCAGAGCTGATCAATGCCGACGGCAAACCTCTCTGGACCGGTATCGCTACCACCCACGAAGCCAGCAACGCCGTTGCCATCGCCAAAAGCCAGTGCTCGGCCCTGCGTCGCAGCTTGCGTGAACAAGCCCTTATTCCCTGACCGGCCGATGTCCGTCAGGGAACGGTAAAACGGACTCTGACAACGGACATGAACATTATGACAGGCCCACTTAACGGACTGACCTTCATCGAACTGGCCGGCATTGGCCCCGGCCCCTTCTGCGGCATGATGCTTGCCGACATGGGCGCCACCGTTATCCGCATCGACCGCCCCGGCGGTAACCCGCATTCCGCCATCGGCCACACCGTCCTTTTCCGCAATCGCCAGAACCTGGCCGTGGACCTGAAAAGCGCCGAAGGTATCGAAACCGTTCTGAAACTGTGTGAAACCGCCGACGGTATTTTCGAAGGCTTTCGCCCCGGCGTCACCGAGCGCCTGGGCGTGGGCCCGGAGCAATGCCTGGCCCGCAACCCGAAACTGGTCTACGGCCGCATGACCGGCTGGGGCCAGACCGGGCCACTGGCCCAGGCCGCCGGCCACGACATGAACTACATCTCCCTGTCCGGCGCCCTGCATGCCATGGGCCGTGAAGGCGAAAAGCCCGCCATCCCGCTCAACCTGGTCGGCGATTTCGGCGGCGGCGGCATGATGCTCGCCTTTGGCATGGTCTGCGCCGCACTGGAAGCCCAGCGCAGCGGCAAAGGCCAGGTGGTCGACTCGTCCATGGTAGAAGGTTCCGCCGCCCTCATGGCCATGTTCTACGGGCTCAAATCCCAGGGCATGTTTACCGATAATCGCGGCACGCACATGCTCGATTCCGGCGCACACTTCTATGAAGTGTATGAAACTGCGGACGGCAAATACGTCTCCATCGGCAGCATCGAACCGCAGTTCTATGCTCAGCTCTGCCAGCTGGCCGAACTGCCCGCCGAGGACTTTGGCCATCAGATCAACCCGCCCAAATGGCCGGAAATGAAACAAAAGCTGGCTGCCGTCATCAAACAGAAGACACGGGACGAGTGGTCCGCCCTCATGGAAGGTACCGATGTCTGTTTTGCACCGGTGCTCAGCCTTGAAGAAGCCCCCTCGCACCCGCATAACGTAGCCAGAGAGTCCTTCGTTACTGTCAACGGCGCCGCACAACCGGCACCGACCCCGCGCTTCTCTCGCACCGCAGCCGGCGAAATAAAACCCGCCACCACTGCCGGGGCAGATAGCCGGGCCGTACTGAGCCAGGCCGGCTTCAGTGACAGTGACATCGATGGCCTGATCGCCAGTGGTGCCGTCAAGCAGGACTGATCCCTGCTTGCTCTCCACTGGCTGCATTGACCTGTAACACCTGTCTGGCCACAAGCCCGGCAGGTGTTCGCCTCATTGGAGAAACCATGAACGCAGTGATCCCCGGCACATCCCTGGCCATTCACCCGGAACGTTTTCCTGACCCCATCGACGATCTGCCCGCCAATGGCATGGCCAAAGCGGTTCTGGCTGGCGGTTGCTTCTGGTGTGTGGAAGCGGTCTACCTGAATCTGGAAGGCGTGAACGCCGTGGTGTCCGGTTATGCCGGCGGCCATGCTGCCCGCGCTAATTACGAGGCCGTCTGTACCGGCACCACCGGCCATGCGGAAGTTATCGAAGTAGAATACGACAGCACCGTAATCAGCTTCGGCGAACTGCTGAAAGTGTTCTTCTCCGTCGCCCACGACCCCACCCAGAAAGACCGGCAAGGTAACGATCGGGGCACACAGTACCGCTCCGCGATCTTTTATCACGATGACACCGAGAAAGCGGTGGCCGAGGCGTACATCCAGCAGTTGAATAACGCCGGTGCCTTTATTGCTCCCATTGCCACCACCGTGGAACCGCTGGACGCCTTTTACCGCGCCGAGGACTACCACCAGGATTTCGCCCGTCGCAATCCCAATCAAGGCTACATCACCCATATAGCCAAACCGAAAGTGGAAAAGCTGATCCAGGCCTTTCCCGACAAACTCAAGACCCGGACACTTTAACCAGACAAACTCAAGGGAGTGCCTGATGACCCAAGCACTGTCCGCCAGCGGCTTCGACCTGACGCCCCTGAGCGAAGAAGAAAAACAGACTCGCGCACAATCGCTGAGCGAAGAAGAGCGCCGCATCCTGCTCAACCAGGGCACCGAGCCCCCGTTTTGCGGCGGCCTGCTGGATAACAAGGACGACGGCACCTACCACTGCAAACTGTGCGACCTGCCACTGTTCACCTCCAGCGCCAAGTTCGAATCCGGCACCGGCTGGCCCAGCTTTTACGAACCCTTCGATCCTCAACACATCCGTGAACTGCACGACAGCAGCCACGGCATGGTCCGAGTGGAGATTCGCTGTGCCCGCTGCGACGGCCACCAGGGCCACGTCTTCCCCGACGGCCCGCCCCCCACCGGCCAACGCTACTGCCTGAACTCTGCCTCCATGGTGTTCAAGGCACAGGATTAACCCGTCCCATCAACAGGAGAGAAGCGAATAACCTCGCTGACGCTGCTGTAGGAGATTCTATGTTGTCCACCCCTGTCTTCATGAGGCAGGGGCCGGCTGATAGTCGGTGCCATTTTTCATAAGCGCGAAGGCGATACGAACCAGTTTGCGCGCCAGAATGACCAGCGCTTGGGTGGTTGCCAGCC
>JBDWVU010000036.1:0-34674 GCA_039983755.1 Alloalcanivorax sp. | reverse complement strand
AGTCAGGCATGGCGATAGTCGTTGCCGCCATGCGCAAGATGGTGCAAATCGCCTATGGCGTGATCAAGCACCAGCAGGAATATACCCCGCAGGTCGCATAGAGAGGACTTGCAGGGTATGGAGAGAGACGGTATCTACAGTCGCTTCGACTATGCGTGGTGCGTGCTGCCTCTACTTCGAAGACACCCTGCGATTGCTGTCGAATTTCCAGGTGCGGATAATCTCCAGCACATCCATGTTCCGGCGCATTTCCGCGGTGAAGGCATCGAACGGTGCCGCCAGACGCACACTCTGAATGGCGGCCTGGTCGAGGAATTTATGCCCTGAGGACTTGAGCAGGCGCACCTCTTTCAGGCTGCCATCTTTCTGGATCGCCACCATCAGGCGCACCGCGCCATAGGTATTACTGTTCAGGGCCCGGGCGGGAAAGTTGCGGGTACCCATGTCTTCCACCTTGCGGCGAAAGCCATCGATGTAGACCGCTTCGAAGTGGGCCTTGGCGGACACAGAAGTGAGGCGACGGACCCGCGGGCGCTTGGCATAGGCTTGCTTCTGTTCGTCCAGCCGCGCCTGCAGGCTGGCGATCTGCTGGCTCAGGTCCTGCAGGTTTTCCTGCTTGGCCACTTTCAGGGGTTTGGGCTTGGTCTTTTCTTTCTGGTCGGCGTTAACCTTGTGCTCACTGTCCCGGGCGGTGGTGATCACCAGTTGCTGGCTGACTCGCTCACGGCGCTCCAGGGTGGTCTTTTCCTTGAGCTGCACGTTGTCCAGTTTGTTGTCGGCAAAATCCGCCTGCTCCGTGGTGGTCAGCTCCTGTTTGTCAGCCTGATCACCGGAACCCTCCTGATTACTCTGGGCAATGAAGTCCGCTTCTTCCGGCTCGCTGTCGCTGCGGTGCTGGGCCAGGGTGACTTCCAGGGTATGCGGGGCAGCACGTTGCAGCTCCGGCGCAAAGCTCACCCCGAAAATCAGGATGCCATGGAACGCCACCGCCAGGAAAACGGTGAAGGTGAGACGGTCGGAGGCGGTAACAGATGCCGGATTTGATGCCATGTTATTGTTTTCGCTACTACATTTTCAGCGGTTTCATTCAGCCAGGGAGGGCAGCACCCACCGCAACAGGAAGCCGGTCAGTGTGCCCCGCCACGACGACCGGGTCTATGACGACGGCCGCAACTCCAGCAGTGTATCAAACAGCTGCCCGGCGATATTGATGTCAAAAATCGCATCCAGCTCGCGGATACAGGTGGGGCTGGTCACGTTGATTTCGGTGAGATAATCACCAATCACGTCCAGCCCGACAAAATACAGCCCCTTGCGCTTCAGGGTCGGCCCCACTTGTTCGCAGATCCAGCGATCCCGGTCACTCAATTCCCGGCCCTGACCGGTGCCGCCGGCGGCCAGATTGCCGCGCAGTTCCCCTTCCTTGGGGATCCGTGCCAGCGCATAGGGCACCGGCTCGCCGTTGATCATCAGGATGCGCTTGTCCCCTTCGGTGATCTCCGGCACAAAGCGCTGGGCCATGATCGGCGTCTTGCCGTGCTGGGTGAGCACTTCGATCACCACCGAGATGTTGGGGCTGTCCTTGCGTACCCGGAAAATATTGCTGCCACCCATGCCGTCCAGCGGCTTCATCACGGTGTCACCAAACTCCTGTACAAAATTGCGCAGCAGGGTGGACTGGCTGGATACCAGGGTGGGCGCGCAGCACTGCGGGAAGTCGGTGGCGAACAGCTTTTCATTGCTGTCGCGCACGCTGCCCGGACGATTGACCACCAGCACCCCTTCTCGCTCCACTTTCTCGAGCAGGTAGGTCGCGTAGATGTATTCCGCATTAAAGGGCGGATCCTGGCGCATCAGGATAATGTCCAGATCGGCCAGGTCGTGATTCACGGCGTCGGCCAGACGGTACCAATCGTCGTTATTGTCGGTAACAGACAGTGCCCGGGTGGTGGCAAAGGTGCGACCATCGCGGACATACAGGTCCCCCGGCTCCATATAGAGCAGGGACCAGCCGCGCCGCTGTGCCTCCAGCAGCATGGCAAAGGTGCTGTCTTTCCAGGGTTTGATTTTGGCGATGGGGTCCATCACCACACCAACACGCAGGCTCATGAAGTCTCCGGTCTACAGGGCGCAGGCAGCCCGAAAGCTGCCGGCGGGGGATTGGTACGGCCATTGCTCATACCAACACAATGGCCGGAGCAATGTTAGCAGCGCACAGACAGGTTCGCTATGCGCGGAGAAGCTTATTCAGCGACCCGCCAGAGGGACATTTTCTCAAGTTTCATAGGGTCTTATAGATTGATTGTAGAATCTGTGTTAAAAACTTCGCTTGGGCTGACACCGCCACAGGCCCCGCCCAGCGAATTATTAGAAAGGCCAAAAATTACAATAAGTTGCGGCCAATTACGGTTCACGGTTAAAGGCAGTTTCCATGACTGACAATTTCCAAGACCTCAAGGTGATGGTAATCGACGATTCCAAGACGATTCGTCGTACCGCCGAAACCTTGTTGAAGAAAGCGGGTTGTGAAGTAATCACGGCCACCGATGGCTTCGATGCCTTGGCCAAAATCGCCGACAGCAAGCCCAGTATCATTTTCGTCGATATCATGATGCCGCGTCTCGATGGCTATCAGACCTGCGCGCTGATCAAGAACAACAGCGCCTTCAAGGCAACCCCGGTGATCATGCTGTCGTCCAAGGATGGCCTGTTTGACAAGGCCAAGGGGCGCATTGTCGGTTCCGATGAGTACCTGACCAAGCCGTTCTCCAAGGACGAGCTACTGGGTGCCATTCGTCAGCATATCAACGGTTAAGCGGCTAAGCCGCTGAACCTGAAGAGGGTAAGATGGCACGTATTCTGATTGTGGATGACTCGCCCACCGAGACATACAAGTTGCGCGAGATTCTGGAAAAGCATGGCCACGAAGTTATCGAGGCTGCCAATGGCGCCGATGGCGTCGCCACGGCCCGTTCCGAGCTTCCCGAGCTGGTTTTGATGGATGTGGTAATGCCTGGCCTGAATGGCTTCCAGGCCACCCGCCAGCTCACCAAAGGGGCGGACACCGCCCATATTCCGATCGTTATCGTCACCACCAAGGATCAGGAAACCGACCGCGTCTGGGGCAAACGCCAGGGCGCCCGGGATTACCTGACCAAGCCGGTGGACGAAGACGTGCTCCTGCAAACCGTCGACCGCATGCTGGCCGACGCCTGAAGGAGCCGCCCATGAGCAGCAACGCCTCCGCCGCCTACATCAAACTCGCTGAATACAATCAGCGCTGCCGGGAGCAGGCCAAAGATCTGCCCATGCAGCAGGATGCGGTCAGCTACTGGAGTGGCGTGGGGTTTGTGCTCGACGGCAAGAAATACGTGGCACCGCTGGATGAGGTTTCCGAAATCCTCTCGGTGCCGGCCTACACCCGCATTCCCGGCGCACGCAGCTGGATGAAAGGGGTAGCCAACGTCCGGGGCCGCCTGATGACCGTTATGGATCTCAGCGGCTTTCTGGAAAAGAGTTCACCGGTTCAGGAAAAGCGCCGCCGGCTGCTGGTGCTGGACCAGGACGACCTCTACACCGGCATGGCCGTGGACGAGGTACTGGGGATGCAACATTTTCCCATTGATGAATTTGTGGAATCACTGCCGGTCAGCGACACCAGCGTCACGAACTTTGTGCGCGGAGCCTACCGACGGGAAGGGGAGTATTGGTCCGTGTTCAGCCTCACCCGGCTGGCAGAGGACCCGCGTTTTATGCAGGTAGCCCGTACCGGCTAACCGCATAGAACAACTCGGGGAATATAAGAAGAGTGAACGCCAGGCCAGGAGCCAGACTATGAAGTTCAATTCGGGAGCATTGTTCGAAAAACTGCGGGGGGGCTCAGGCGGCGGCACGCTGAATATTGCCCTTTATGTGGGCCTTGCCATCTTTGTGCTATTGGCACTGGCCAACTTCCTGCTGTCCGCCACCACGGCAAACAAGGCGCAGGAGAACATTACCCGCGCTTCCGAAATGCGGGTAATTTCCCAGCAGATCGCCAAAAACGCCCTGGAAGCGGCCGCCGGTAACGCCGACGCCTTCGAATTGCTGGATAAATCCCAGAAAAGCTTCCAGTCCGCCTGGGACGACGTCAAGGACGAGCAGGTCAGCGATCCGCAAGCCATGGCCCGCCTGCAAACCCTGTGGGATGAAGTGAATGCCAACGCCGGCGTGATCCTGAAAGGGGAAGACACGGTACTGGATCTGCACGAAGTGGCAGACACTCTGGCCCAGACCATTCCTTCCCTGCAGGCCGAATACGAAGGCGTCGTGGAAATTCTGGTGGCCACCGATGCGGAACCGGAACAGATTGCCTTTGCGCAGCGCCAATCCTGGCTGGCTGAGCGCATCGTACGGTCCATCGCCAAGGTACTGGAAGGCGGCGATGGCGCGGTGATCGCGGCGGACTCCTTCGGCCGTGATGCCAGCCTGTTCGGTCGTGTCATGAACGGCATGATCGAAGGCGATGCCGCCATGGGTATTGACCAGGTGAATGACCCCGACGCCCTGGATTACCTGGCCGAAATTGCTGACCTGTTCGACGAATTCGTTAACCAGTCCGTGGATGAAATCCTGGAAACCGCCCCCGAGCTGTTCCAGGTACGTAACGCGGCCGACACCATCTTCCGTCGCTCCCAGGACCTGCTGCAGGAATCCACCAACCTGAACAACCAGTTCGAAGACACCACCAGCGGCTTTTTCCCCTCAGTAACGCTGGGTGCGGTTTCCGGTGTTATCGCCCTGTTGATCTTCATCCTGATCATGGCGCAGCGGACCCGCCAGGCGGCGAAGCTGAAAGACGAACTGGAAAGCGAGAACCAGCGTAACCAGGCGGCCATTCTGCGTCTGCTCGACGAACTGGGCGACCTGGCTGACGGTGACCTGACCGTACAGGCGACGGTAACCGAGGACTTCACCGGTGCCATCGCTGACTCCATCAACTACTCCATTGACCAGCTGCGCAGCCTGGTACAGACGATCAACAACTCGGCGGTACAGGTGGCCTCGGCCGCCCAGGAAACCCAGTCCACGGCGATGCATCTGGCCGAAGCCTCCGAGCACCAGGCCCAGGAAATTGCCGGCGCCTCCGCCGCGGTAAACGAAATGGCGGTGTCCATTGACCAGGTATCCGCCAACGCCGCCGAATCGGCAGCGGTAGCGGAACGGGCGGTAGCCATCGCCAACAAGGGCGCCGAAGTGGTACAGGCCACCATCCACGGCATGGACACCATTCGCGAACAGATCCAGGAAACCTCCAAACGGATCAAGCGTCTGGGTGAATCCTCCCAGGAAATTGGTGACATCGTATCCCTGATTAACGACATCGCCGACCAAACCAACATCCTCGCCTTGAACGCCGCCATTCAGGCGTCCATGGCCGGCGAAGCCGGCCGGGGCTTCGCGGTGGTTGCGGATGAGGTACAGCGCCTGGCGGAACGTTCCGCGGCGGCAACCAAGCAGATTGAAACCCTGGTAAAAACCATTCAGACCGATACCAACGAAGCGGTTATCTCCATGGAAGCCACCACTGCCGAGGTAGTGAAAGGGGCACGCCTGGCACAGGACGCGGGTGTGGCACTGGAAGAAATCGAGAACGTATCCAAGACCCTGGCGGACCTGATCCAGAACATCTCCAACGCGGCGCGCCAGCAGGCAGCCTCCGCGGGTCACATTTCCAACACCATGAACGTGATCCAGGAAATTACCTCACAGACCTCTGCCGGTACCACTGCGACAGCACGGTCTATTGGTAACCTGGCCGAGATGGCCCAGGAAATGCGTAACTCCGTTGCCGGCTTCCGCCTGCCGGAGCACTCCTGATCCGGCCTGAGCCGGTCTCGGGAGACGTGCCATGGGTGCTGCAGTGACAGATCGCTGGTCGATCAAAAGCACGCCCGCCATGGATGCGGAGCAGTTCCAGCTATGGCAGGCGCTGCTTGAAGACCGCACCGGCATGACGCTGTCCAACGAACGCAAGACCTTCCTCGAAACCAGCTTGAACATTCGCATGCGCGAGCTGGGCATCGAGGACTACGACACCTATTACGAACACCTGATGGTGGGTTCCACCCAGTCGCGGGCCATGGAATGGTCGGTGCTGGTGGACCGTCTCACCGTTCAGGAAACCAGCTTCTTCCGGCATCCCGGCTCCTACGCACTGGTGGAAGAGTTCACCCAGCGCTTCATGGCCGAACAGCCGGATGGTGCCAGCCTGGATGTGTGGAGCGTGGGGTGCTCCACCGGCGAGGAAGCTTATTCCCTCGCCATGATGATCAACGAACAGTTTTCCGCCAGCGAGCGAAAGCTGTTCTACGGCATCACCGCCACCGATATCAGCCTGCCCACCCTGGCCAAGGCCCGCAAAGGCGAATACGCCGCGCGCCGGGTATTGCAGGTCGATCCACTGTTGCGGGACAAGTATTTCGAGCCCACGGGGAACGGGCAAACCGTAACGGTCACCGGAGCACTGCGCGAACGCATCTGCTTCGCGCGGCTCAACGTGCTGGACCTCAGCACAGCACCAATGAACAACATGGACCTGATTTTTTGTCAGAACATGCTGATTTACTTCCGCCGCTGGCGTAAACGCCAGATTGTGAACCGGCTGGCGGAACGGCTCGCACCGGGAGGCATCCTGGTACTCGGGCCCGGGGAAGTGACCGATTGGCAACATCCGGATCTGGAACGCATTCATTTTGCTGATACGTTGGCATTCCGGCGCTGTAGATAAGACATAAAACAACAAGCTGCACGCAACACGCAGCGCACGAAAAAGAAAAACGCTTGGGGCGGCACCCATACAGGAATGACCTGCATGAGGCGTGCTGCATGTTACGTGCTGCGTATTACAGAAACCTGCCCGCAGTGACGGCAGGTTTGAGTATGACAGGAGACGTCATGAGTGACCGTCACGACTATCTGGCTCTGGACTGGGTTCGCGGGGAAATCCAGGAAACCCTGAACCAGGCGCAACAGGCACTGGAATCGTTCGTGGACAACCCGGACGACGCTACCCGTATGCGTTTCTGCCAGACCCACCTGCACCAGGTGTACGGCACCTTGCAGATGGTGGAGTTCTACGGTGCGGCGCTGCTCGCCGAGGAAATGGAAAAACTGGCGCAGGCACTGCTCGACGGCAACGTGGGCAATGTGACCGACAGCCAGGAAACCCTGATGCGGGCGATCCTGCAATTGCCGCCGTACCTGGACCGGGTCGCCAGCAACCGCCGTGATCTGCCGGTGGTACTGCTGCCGCTGCTCAACGACCTGCGTGCCGCCCGCGGCGAATCCCTATTGTCGGAAACCTCCCTGTTCAAACCGGACCTCACCGACGCCACCGGCCAGGGCCAGATCCCCGACGACCTGCTCAACGACCCTCGTTTTATCCTGCTGGCGAAAAAGATTCGTCAGATGTTCCAGATCGCCCTGCTCGGCGTACTACGCAACGACAACATGGGCGAAAACCTGGGCTACATGGCCAAGGTGTTCACCAAACTGGAACAGATCACCGGCGATGCGCCACGGGCACCGCTGTGGTCGATCAGCAATGCGCTGGTGGAGGGCCTCTCTGAAGACGCCATCATTCTCGGCACCTCAGTGAAACTGATGCTCGGTCACGTGGATCGCAACCTGCGGGAACTGGCCGTGGAAGGCGCGGCCAGCCTGAACCGTCCCGCCCCCACAGAACTGCTCAAGAACCTGCTCTACTACGTGGCCAAGGCCGATGTGGACAGCCCGCGTATCCGCGACATAAAAGCCCGTTTCCGGCTGGATGACGCGTTGCCCTCCGATGATCTGGTCAACGAAGAACGCCAGCGGATGACCGGCCCGGATGCCCAGGCCATGAACTCCGTGGTGCAGGCGCTTTCTGAAGAACTGACCACCGTCAAAGACGCCCTGGAAAGCTTTGTTCACAGTGGTGACACCGATACCAGCAAGCTGCAGCCGCTCACCCTGACCCTGAAGCAGGTGGCCGACACCGTTGCGGTACTGGGCCTGGGCCAGCCCCGGGCACTGGTGGAAGAACAACTCCACGCCATGGAAGAGATCGTCGCCGGCAACGCACCCGCCGAACGCGAAAGCCTGATGGATATCGCCGGGGCGCTGCTCTACGTGGAAGCGACACTGGCCGGCATCAGCGGCGACCAGCGCAGTGCACGAAGCTACAACGGCCAGGGCGATGACATGCCCAGCCATGTGGGCCAGGCCATGGACGCGGTGCTGCGCGAATGTCGCGCCGGGCTGGAAGAAGCCAAAGACGGCATCGTGGAATTCATTGCCTCGCAGTGGAATACCGATCCGCTGCAAGTGGTACCGGAGCGCCTCAATGCGGTCCGCGGTGGCCTGGATGTGATCCAGCTGGGCAAGCCCGCCCTGATTTTGCGCCAGTGCGTCCAGTTCATCGAAGAAAAGCTGTTGAAAGCAGACCAGCCCAAACCGGACTGGCGCAGCATGGACACCCTCGCCGACGCCATCACCTCGGTGGAATACTACCTGGAACGTCTCAGCGACGACCCGGCCACCACCGACGATATTCTGCAGCTGGCACGAGCCAGTGTGGAAGCACTCGGTTATCCGCTGGAAGAAGAGCAGGACTTCACCGATAACGATATCGACGTAGAGCGCATTGAACTGGAACAAGCGGAACTGGACAGCCCGCACGACGACGCCGACACCCGCGCCGTTGCCGAGCACGATGTGGATGCCTGGTCCGGGTTCTCTGCCAGCAGCGAGTTGCCCGACGACGAAACCGACAACGGCGAGCCGGAACAAGACGTCACCCTGGAACTGCAGCCGCTGGCCAGTGACGATGACGCCCCGGATTTCGACAGCAGCAATGATGACGAGCTGCTCGATCCCACTCTGGAAATCACCGCACCGGCAGAGCCTGACAGCCACGCCGTCGTCAGCGCCGACGCCTCCCCGGAGGACGATGACGACGACCTGATTGATGACGAAATCATCGAGATCTTCCAGGAAGAAGTGGGCGAAGTACTGGACGCCCTGGACGAATACTTCCCGCGTTGGGCTGCCAACACCAGTGACGAAGAATCCCTGGTGGAATTCCGCCGCGCCTTCCACACCCTGAAAGGATCCGGCCGCATGGTCGGTGCCAGCACCGTGGGCGAACTGGGCTGGTCAGTGGAAAACATGCTGAACCGGGTCATCGATCGCACCATTGTGCCCACCGCCGTGCTGATCGCCCTGGTGCAGGAAGTCCGTAATCGCGTACCGGCCCTGGTTGATGCCTTTACCCTGCGCCAACCGGACCCGTTTGATGTACAACCCCTGGCCGATGCCGCCGATACCCTGGCCGCCGGCGGCCAGATCGATGAAGTCCCTGTTGTCGGCGCTGCCGGCAGCACAAGCGAAGAAGCCGCAGAAAACTTCGACGGCGACGCGAAAGACTCTACCGCTGATATCAGCCTGGATGCCCAGGACACCATCGCGCTGGAAGCAGACGAACAGGGCGAACCCGACAGCGACAGCCTGGAGCTCACCGAGCTGCCGTCCGCTGAAAACGCAGACGCCACCTCCACCGACAACAGCCTGTCCGCGGAAGACCTTGCCGCGTTTGACGCCGCCGCCAGTGAAGACACCCTGGACCCATGGGACGAAGGTGACAGCAGCGATGACATCCATCTGCTGCCAGTAGACAACGACCTTACCGAAATCGACGACAGCATCACCCTGGATCTGCCCGAGCAGGAACCGGACTACGAAGCCAGCACCAGCAAGAGCGCCGCTGAGAGTCTGTCCGATATTCCCGACATGAGCGACGGTGGCCCTGACGATGACAGCCGTGAAGATGGCCCGGACCCTGTCCTGCTGGAAATTTTTTCCAGCGAGGCCCGTCGCAATTTGGCCCTAATCGCTCAATGGCTGGCCAGCAACGACCCGGACCTGTCCGAGCATCAGGTCGATGACAGCGTGCATCGCGCCCTGCATACCCTCAAGGGCAGTGCGCGCATGGCAGAAATCGAAGCCGTGGCCGAGGTGGCCGAGCCAGCCGAAAAGCTGACCCGGGACCTGATCAGCAGCAACCGCCGCGCCAGCCAGCAACAGGTGGACCTGCTGACCCAGAGCCACGACCTGATTCTCAACAGCCTGGAGCAGATGGACCCGACCCCGCCGGCCCATCTTCCCGGCGCCGACGCCCTGATCCAGTCACTGAATCAACAACGCGATCAGTTGCAGGACACCGGCAGCGCCGGCCCGGACCCGCACATCCTTTCCGTGTTCCTGTCCGAAGGCATGGACCTGATCGTGGATGCAGAGCAACTGCTCAGCCAATGGGCCCAGCACCCCGCGCACACCGATGAACTGGTACGCCTGCGCGACGAACTGGAACTGCTGTCCAACAGCGCCACCACCGCCGGTCTCAGCGAAATTCACGACCTGGCCGCCGCCCTGGCTGGCTGCTACAGCGCCGTGGAAAACGGCCGGCTGCCGTACAGCGAACGTCTTTTCGCCCTGGCTGGCGAAGGTCAGGACGCGCTGATGAACATGATGGACTGCCTGGCCGCGGGCCAGACCGTGCGCCCGGAACTGGGGCTGGTGGATGCCCTGCGCGAGCTGGGCGAAGGTGACGGCCCGGACGGCGGACCCGACGGCGGACTGCCCATCGACAGTGGCGACACTGAACAGAGCAGTACCGCCGCCGTTACGGCACAACCTGACGACACCGCCGACAGCAACCGCTACGAAGCCCACCTGGACCCGGAGCTGGTTGAGCTGTTCCTGGAAGAGGCCGAAGAAATTCTCGAGTCCGCCAGCCACATTCTTGACCAGTGGGAAGCCGGCGACAGCAGTAATGTGAGCAACCTGCAGCGCGACCTGCACACCCTCAAGGGCGGTGCCCGCATGGCCGGTGTTGCCCCGGTAGGCGATCTGGCCCACGAACTGGAAAACCTTTACGAGGGCTATAACGCCGGGCAACTGGAGTCTGATGCTGCCCTGTTCCAGCTGCTGCATCAGTGCCATGACAGCCTGGCAGTGATGATCGAAAACCTGCAGGCCAACACCGCTCCGGCCGATGCACCGGCACTGGTGGCCGCCATTCAGGCGTTCATCCGTGGCGAGGCCACCGCGCCGATCACCACCAGCGTCGACGATGCCAACACGCCGTCCGCCGACACTGGCGAATCTGGCGACCGCTTGAGCGCCCCCCTCACCGATGCCACAGACGCCCCCGCGCCCGTTGCGGTTGAGGACGCGCCCGAGCCCACCGAGGCGCCCCCTCAACCGGAGCGCGACCCGGAACTGGTAGAAATCTTCCTGGAAGAGGCGGACGAAATTCTCGAATCCGCCGGCAACAGCCTGGAACTGTGGATCAGCCAGCAAGACAACCTGATTGAGCTGCAATCCCTGCAACGGGATCTGCACACCCTCAAGGGTGGCGCACGCATGGCCGAAGTGCCGGAGCTGGGCGACCTGGGCCACGAGCTGGAAACCCTTTATGAGGGCCTGGCGCAAAGCCAGCTGGCCATCGAACCCACCTTGTTTGACCTGCTCCACCGCTGCCACGACCAGCTGGCGGAAATGGTGGAAGCCCTGAAAGCCAACCGGTCGTTGCCCAGTGGCGAGGTGCTGATCACCGCCATCCATGGCTACGCAGCCGATCCGGCGGGCTTTACCCTGCCCGCCATGGCGGGCACCCCGCCGCCAGCAACAGCAGCCAGCGAGGCACCCGCGCCGGCCAGCACCGCCGCCGATGACGCCTGGCAGGCAGACAGCGACCCGGAAATCCTGGAAATTTTCCTGGAAGAATCCGAAGAACTGTCGGACATCATCGATGCCTGCCTGACCTCCTGGAAAGATCACCCGGAAAGCACCGACTTTATCGACGATCTGAAACGGGCGCTGCACACCCTGAAAGGGGGCGCACGACTGGCCGGCCTCAAACAGCTGGGCGACATCAGCCACGATTTCGAAACCTATTTGCTGGAACTGGAAAGCCGTCGCCAGACGCCCGCCCAGAGCGACTTCCAGCCCATGCTGGATTGGCACGACCAGATCAATCGGGGCATGGAGTCCGTCGCGGCGGCCGCACAAACCAACGCACCGGCCCCCGAGACCCCGGATGCCGCGGCACCGGCCAACACCTTGCCGGCAGCCACCGACAAACAGCCCGCGCCACAGCAGCCGCAGAAAGACGACCGGCGCCAGCGCCAGAATCAGGCGCAACCGCAGGAAATGGTACGGGTTGGCGCAGATGTGCTGGAGGCCCTGGTCAACCTGGCGGGGGAGACCTCCATCAACCGTGGCCGGGTCGAGCAGGGCATCACCGAGTTCGCCTTCAACGTGGAAGAGATGGGCAACACGGTACAGCGCCTTTACGAACAGCTACGCCGGCTGGATTCGGAAACCGAAGCGCAGATCATGTCCAACTACCAGAAGGGCGTGGATCTGGGCGAATACGACGAGGACTTCGATCCGCTGGAAATGGATCAGTACTCCGAACTGCACCAGATCACCAAGCAGCTGTCCGAGTCCGCCTCTGACTTGCTGGATTTGAAGAACACCCTGCTGGATCGCAACAAGGACACCGAAACCCTGCTGCTGCAACAGGCACGGATCAACACCGAGCTGCAGGAAAAACTGATGCGCACCCGCATGGTGCCCTTCAGCCGCCTGGTGCCGCGCCTGCGCCGTATCGTTCGGCAGATTTCCGGCGAAGTGGACAAACGCGTGGACTTCGATGTGCTCAACCCGGAAGGCGAGCTGGACCGTTCCCTGATGGAACGAGTGGTCGCCCCGCTGGAGCACATGCTGCGTAATGCCGTGGACCACGGTATCGAAACCAGCGAAGGCCGCCAGTCTGCCGGCAAGGACGGCACCGGCCGCATCAATCTGGAGCTGGGCCGCGAAGGGGGCGAGGTAGTCATTACCCTATCCGATGACGGCAAGGGCATCGATACCGATGCGGTGCGCCAAAAAGCCATCGAGCGAGGCCTGATCGCCGCCGACGCGCAACTTTCCGAGCAGGAAATTCAGCAGTTCATCTTCCACGCCGGCTTCTCCACCGCCGCCGCTGTGACCCAGATTTCCGGGCGCGGCGTAGGCATGGATGTGGTCGCCAGTGAAATCAAACAGATGGGCGGCTCGGTCACCATTGATTCCCGTAAAGGGCAGGGCACGCGCTTCATCATCCGCCTGCCGTTTACCCTGGCCATGAACCGCGCCCTGATGGTGAAAGCGGCGGAGGACTCCTACGCGATTCCGCTGAACCAGATCGAAGGTATCGTGCGGATCAGCCCGTTCGAACTGCAGCACTACTTCGAGGAAGACAACCCGGTTTACACCTATGTGGGCCAGGATTACGAACTGCAGTACCTGGGCCACTTTGTTCACGGCAACCGGGTGCCACACCTGGAAAACCAGACCACTCCCATGCCGGTACTGCTGATTCGCAGCACCGAACACACAGTGGCCATCGTGGTGGACGACCTGGTCGGCTCCCGCGAAGTCGTAGTGAAAGCGGTGGGCCCGCAGCTGGCCACGGTAGCCGGCATCAGCGGCGCTACCATCCTCGGGGATGGTTCCGTGGTGATCATTCTGGATATCCACTCCCTGATCCGCGCCGCCCACGTCCAGACCACGGCTCTGGCGTCCGGCGAGGTAGTGCCGACACTGCCTCAGGAGCCAGAGGAAGAGACACTGCCGCAGCGTGACACGCCGCTGGTCATGGTCACTGATGACTCGGTCACCGTGCGCAAGGTGACCACCCGTCTGCTGGAGCGTAATGGCTACGAAGTGGTCACCGCCAAGGACGGCATCGACGCCATCGCCAAGCTGGAAGATATTCGCCCGGATGTGATGCTGCTGGATATCGAAATGCCCCGTATGGACGGTTTCGAAGTCGCCACCCACGTCCGCCACGACAGCCGCCTGCAGGACGTACCGATCATCATGATCACGTCCCGCACCGGTGAGAAACACCGCGAGCGGGCCTTCGACATTGGCGTGAACTGCTACATGGGCAAGCCGTTCCAGGAGAACGAGCTGCTATCTACCATTCGCGAACTGCTGGGTGAACTGCAGGAAACGGATAACGGATGACCGCGCCCGGCCGTGTCGGCGTGATTGCTGACAGCACATTGCAGGGGCACCTGCTGTCCAGTGCGGTAAAGGGCCAGGGCTATCAGGTACTGGTCAGCACCGAACCGGACGCTCTGGAAGATCGCTGGCTGGAACCTGACGCCCTGGATCTGTGGGTCGTGGACCTGTCCAGCGAAGACCGCTGGCAGCACTTCCTCGACGACCTGCTGGAGCGCGCTCAAGTACCGATTCTTTTCTGTGATGGCCAGGCGCCGGCTCGCACGGATGCTCGCTACCCCAAATGGGAACGGCGCCTGGTCACCAAACTGGTCAGTTTTATCGGCAAACCGGCCGTGGAAGAGCGCCTGGACGTGATCCCCCAGCGACCACCCCAGATACGCATCCCCCAACCCCGGGAATTCCAGGCCATTCGCCCCGGCGACCGCCCCCGGCAGGTGTGGGTGTTGGGCGCCAGCCTGGGTGGCCCGGCGGCAGTGAAATTGTTTCTCGATTGCCTGCCGGCCAATCTGCCCGTGGCCTTTGTGCTGGCGCAACACATCGACGGCAGTTTTCTGGAGACCCTGTGCGGCGTGCTGGGGCGGGATAACCCGATCCAGTGCAAGATCGGTGTGGACGGTGAAGCCCTGCGACACGGCGAGCTGGCCATTGTGCCGGTAGAGTACGCCGTGCGCTTTCGCCACGACGGCCGTATCCAGTCCACCGGCGATAACTGGGAAGGCCCCTATGCGCCCTCTATCGATCAGGTTATCCAGCATGTGGGCGAGGGTTTTGGCAACGCCTGTGGCGCCATTCTGTTTTCCGGCATGGGCAACGACGGCGCCATCGCCGCACCGCGCCTGGCCGCCACCGGCTGCCCGGTGTGGGCACAAAGCGCAGACACCTGTGCCGTCAGCAGCCAGCCAGACTCGGTACGGGAAACCGGCTGCGTCAGCTTTAATGGTTCCCCCGAACAACTTGCACTGCAGCTGGTGGAGCGGGTAAGAAGGGAGCTGGCACAGGCTCCGCTGCCGCAATAGCAGCACCCTTACCACAGAACGGTAGCACCAACAGTACAACACGCGCTCGGCCACAACCGGCCCGCGACGACATACGCGATGACAAGAAAAGGAACAGCACTATGGCGCAGTTGCCCTCCGATATTTCCAGCCTGCTGATCCCCATGCAGGGGCGCCCCTGGCTGGTGCCCAATATTATCGTGGCCGAGGTGATTCCATTGCGTCAGCCGGATCGCCCGGGCCATGGTCCGGAATGGTTGCTGGGCTGGTTGAGCTGGCGCGACCAGCAAATTCCGCTGCTGTCATTCGAAAAACTCAACGAATCCGGCCAGGTCACCATCGGCCAGGATGCCCGGATTGCCGTGCTCAACACGGTAGCCAGCAAGGCGCCTTTTTATGCAGTAATCGTGCAGGGGATTCCCCGCCTGATGAAAGTGGCCAAGGACGACCCGGTGGAAGAACCGGTGGATACCGGCCCGGCAGAAGCCATGTACATTCAGGTGGGCGGCGACCTGGCGGTGATCCCGGATCTGGACGCCATTGAAGGTGCTGTGGCGGGACTACAGAAACCGGCATGATCGACCGTCAGCGACTGGCCGCGCTGGCCGCCGAGGAACCCGCCAGCCAGCGCCGCAAGCACGCCTTTCGCAACCGGTTTGCCACTCCGCATCACGGGCTCGGCGCCTTCCTGCGCTGGCAGTGGGAATCGCGCGGGCGCTTTCCCGGCCACCAGTCCTTCCCCCTGCACACCCCGGACCCGGAGCAGCTGCGTCAGCCGGGCAACCGCCCACAGATCACCTGGATCGGCCATGCTACCTATCTGTTCCAGCACCGTGGCTGGAACCTGCTCACTGATCCGGTGTTTTCCGACCGTTGCTCCCCGTTCACCTTCGCCGGCCCGAAACGGGCGGTGCCGCCAGCGCTGACCATTGACCAGCTACCCGACATCAACGCGGTGCTGATATCCCATAACCACTACGACCACCTGGACAAGGCCTCGGTAAAGCAATTACAGGCCCGCTTCGGGCGCGACATTCTCTGGTTTGTGCCCCAGGGTATCGCCACCTGGCTGCGCAAGCTGGGTGTAGAGCGGATCATCGAGCTGGGCTGGTGGCAGAGCGACTACCACGGCCAGGTGGAAGCTTTCTGTTTGCCCGCCCAACATTTCAGCGGGCGCGGTGCCAACGATCACAACCAGACCCTGTGGTGCAGCTGGCGCCTGAACTTTCCGGACTTCAGCCTCTATTTTGCCGGTGATACCGGGTATGCACCGCTGTTTAACGAAATTGGACAAGTATTCGGGCCGGTAGATCTGGCATTATTGCCCATTGGGGCCTACGAGCCGCGCTGGTTCATGTCACCGGTGCACATCAACCCGGCAGAAGCGGTTAAAATCCATCAGGATATTCAGGCGCGCCAGTCCCTGGCCATGCACTGGGGCACCTTCGTGCTCACTGACGAACCCATGGATGCGCCGCCCAAAGCGCTGGCTCGGGCCCTGACAGAACAACACATTGAACACGCACATTTTCGGGTTCCGCAGCATGGCGAAACCCTGACCATTGAACTGACACATGAATAAACAATACCCCGGCCGCCGTCTCTGGATGGTGGTTCGCCTTCTTGCCTGGCTTCCCTTGCCACTGGTCACCGGATTCGGTGCCGCCGTTGCTACCCTGGTGACCCTGGTACCGCTGCGCTATGCCAGCGCCTACCGGGTGGTGCTGATCAACCTGCTGGCCACGCACCCGCACATGACCTATGCCCAAGCCAAAAAAATCGGCCGCCAGAGCTTGCGCGAACTGGGCCGCACGCTCACCGAATTCAGCCACGTCTGGCACCGGCCCGTGGAGGAAACCCTGTCACGGGTCACCCATATCCATGGCGAGCAGGCCTTTCTCGATGCCTGCGCCAGCGAACGGCCGGTATTGATGCTGTCACTGCACCAGGGCAGCTGGGAAATCAGCAACCTGTATGTGGGCGACAAGGGCAGCCGGGACAAGACCCTGATCATGTACCAGCCACACCCGGCCACGCTGATGGATGCCATGGTCAAGGCGGCCCGCGAACGCACTGGCTCCGTACTTATCCCCACCAACAGCCAGGGCGTCAAACAGGCGCTGGCGGCCATGAAAGCCGGTGGCACTCTGGGTATTCTCTCCGACCATAATCCAGGCAACCGCAGTAATCCCTCTGTGCCTTTCTTTGGCTATGACGTGCCCACCCCCGCGCTGATCGACAAACTGGTCCAGCGTTACCGCCCCCATGTGTTTATCGTTTCCTGCATTCGCGGCGAAGGCGGAGTGAAAGATATCCACCTGCACTTCGAAGAGGCACCGGCCATCGAGGAGGCCAACGACACCGCCGAAATCCTCACCGCCATGAACAGCGGGCTGCAACGCTGCATTGACCGCAACCTGAGCCAGTACCAGTGGACCTACAAGCGCTTCAAATGGAGCCCCCGCGGCCGCCGTAACTGGTACCGGCAATCCCGGCAACTACTCAAACAAATCCATCAGGGCGAAAACCGCAAAGCATTAGGCCTGCATCCGGATACTGACAGGGATCAATGAACCCGCATTAAGCCTCGGTTAATCTTGTCTCGATAGACGGCGGGCAATGGCACCGGGAGAGCACCATGAAAACAGCATCGGCAAGCTGGCACCCATTACACAAAGGGCTTCACTGGCTGGTGGCTTTGCTGCTGGTGATGGTGTGGGGAGCCGTAGAACTTCATGAATTCTACGAAAAAGGCGACCCCATGCGCGAATGGTGGAAAATGCTGCACTTTTCTCTGGGGTTAACCACTTTGCTCGTTATGCTGGTTCGGCTCTATGGTCGCGCCCTTTATCCTCGCCCCGTACCGATTGGTGCTGTCTGGCAGCATCGGTTATCCCGCCTCGTTCATGCGCTGCTATACATGGTTATCCTGGCCATGCCTGTCAGCGGTTTCGCCATGCGCCAATTTGCGGGCAAACCCATCGACATCTTTGCCGTTCTTAGCGTGCCTCAGCTGGCAACGATCGATATGGATCTGGCCAAACAAATCGCTTTCGTCCACAAAGAAGTGCTGTGGACCATGCTGCTCACGCTGGTTGCCATCCATATCGCAGGGGCACTGTGGCACCATTTCATCGACACAGATGCCACTCTGAAGCGTATGCTCCCAGGGAAACACGACGAAACGCTGTAGCAAGCTCCCTTACCCCCATCCAAACCACCGCGTCACTGCCCCAGACGGTTAAATGCCTTTGCCTGCCCCGGCGTTGGGGTTAACCAAGACCCGCGCGCAAGCAACATCGACATGCACCCGTACACAGAATACTGCCGGCCACGGCCAGTTTGTGTAGAATAACCCTTGATTTCATGCGCTTACGCAACGCGCCATTCACCTGTGACCCAAGGTCCTGGCCGCAGTTTCCGGGTTTTCCGTTCTGGTCTCCTTGTTCGCCGCAGCAACGCCTGCGTCCCGGTCGCGTCTCACAGGAGACCACAATGTCTTTCTTTTCTCGCACCTTCCAGGCCGTCGATATACCGGTCTTTATTCTCAGCGGCGGTCTGATCCTGCTGTTTGTAGGCCTGTCCCTCTGGGATATTGAACAAACCGCCGCCTGGGTCCAGACCAGCTTTGCCTGGTCCACCAAGCTGTTTGGCGCCTATTGGCAGCTGCTTATGCTGGCCACCTTTTTCGTCGCCCTGTATCTGGCCATCAGCCCAACCGGCAACGTTCGCCTGGGAGGAATGGATAAACCGGAGCTGTCCACCTTCAAGTGGGTGTCGATCATCATGTGTACCCTGCTCGCCGGGGGCGGGGTGTTCTGGGCCGCGGCGGAGCCCATCGCCCACTTTGTATCGGCACCGCCGCTGTTTGGCGAGGCCAGCAGCCCTCTGGAGCAAGGCACCAATGCCCTGGCGCAAAGCTTTATGCACTGGGGGTTCCTTGCCTGGGCCATTCTCGGTTGCCTGACCAGCATCACCCTGATGGTGCTGCACTATGACAAGGGCTTGCCGTTAAAGCCCCGCACCCTGCTTTACCCGGTGTTCGGTGAGCGCATCCTGCACGGCCCCGGCGGGGCGATTGTGGATGCCTGCTGTGTACTGGCCGTGGTGGCCGGCACCGTCGGGCCCATCGGCTTTCTCGGCCTACAGGTCAGCTTCGGGTTGAATGCACTGTTTGGTATCGCCGACAGCTACAGCACCCAGGTAGCCGTTATTCTGGGGTTAGTGCTGATCTACACCATCAGCGCCATCAGCGGCGTCAACCGGGGCATCCAGATACTCAGCCGTTTCAATGTATTGCTCGCCATTGCGCTGATGCTCTTTATCCTGATCGCCGGCCCGACCGCGTTCATCATCGACGGTTTCGTGCAGGGACTCGGCACCTACCTGGGTGAGTTTTTCCCCATGGCTACCTTCCGTGGTGATCCTGGCTGGCTGGACTGGTGGACGGTGTTTTTCTGGGGCTGGTTTATTGGCTACGGCCCGCTGATGGCCCTGTTCGTGGCACGCATTTCACGCGGGCGGACCCTGCGCGAGCTGGTCGGTGTGGCGGCCCTGGTGGCCCCGCTGGTGACCTGCTTCTGGTTCACTATTGTCGGCGGCACCGGCATCTCTCTGGAAATTACCCAGCCCGGTATTATTTCCAAACCCTTCGAAGGCTTTAATCTGCCCGCCGCCTTGCTGGCCACCACCCAAGCCCTGCCCTGGGGCACCTTGCTGTCTGGCCTGTTTCTGGTGCTGACCACCATCTTCGTGGCCACCACCGGCGACTCCATGACCTATAGCGTGTCCGTGGTGATGACCGGCACAGAAGAGCCGCCCTCTGCCATACGGGTATTCTGGGGCATCATGATGGGTGCCAGCGCGGCTATTCTGATCAGCATCGGTGATGGCGGCATTGACGCCTTGCAGAAATTTATCGTGGTGACAGCGGTGCCCGTGTCCCTGATTCTGCTGCCCAGCCTGTGGACCGGCCCGGCACTGGCCGGCGAACTGTTGCGCAAGCAACAAGCGTAATTGCCTGCGACCCGGGCTGGCGGCACAATGCTGCCACCCTGGGCCCGCATCCGGCTCCCCATTTTCTGCCCCCCTGGAGTGGCTTGCATGACTATCGAAAACGGCAAGGTTGTCACCTTGCAATACAGCCTGTTCAACGCCGATGACGGCAGCGAAATTGAAAGCTCCCGGGAAACCGGCGAGCCCATGGCCTACCTGCACGGCTACAACAACATCATCAAGGGGCTGGAAACGGCCCTGGAAGGCAAGAACAGCGGCGATGAAGTGGATGTCACCATCAGCCCGGAAGACGCCTACGGCGAGTACAACAACGAGCTGTTCCAGCGCATTTCACGCAAGTACCTGAAACACGCAGGCAAACTGGAACCCGGCAAGGTCGTCACCGTTTCCACCGACGAAGGCCCGCGCATGCTCACCATCCTGAAAGTGGGCCTGAAAACCGTAGACGTGGACGCCAACCATCCGCTAGCGGGCAAGGCCCTGCGTTTTGTGGTGGAAATTACCGATATCCGTGATGCCACCGACGACGAAAAAGCCCACAAGCATGCCCATGGCGTGGGCGGGCATCAGCACTAAAGGCCGCTTCACGCATCACGCGGGACGCAACAACGCGGGGAAGGCCGGATAAACTCACAAGCCTTCCCCACGACGTCACCGCGTTGTAGCTTGAAGCTTGCAACTGCGCATTTTCAGCCATTTCCTACCGACGAACCTGTCACCAACGTGCTATCTTAGTCCGTCAAAATAATGCACACGCTACAGGGGCACAGGAATGGATCTGCCGGAATACAGTTACTGGATTATCGCCGGGCTCGCCTTTGTGATTGCCGAATTTGCCGTGTCCGGGCTGGTGGTGATCTTCTTCGGGATCGCCGCTTTGCTGGTAGGCAGCCTCAAGTTTCTCGGGCTGCTGGATGACACGACCTGGGAGCTCACCATTTTTGCCGCCACCAGCCTGTTATTGCTGGTGTTTGTCCGCCGCGTGCTCAACGACAAACTGATGGGCAATGAGCGCCCCCGTGGTGAAGGTGAGGCAGACAGTGCCGGCCTGGTCGGTGGCCGCGCCACCGTGGCTGAAGCCTTCGCCAAAGGTACTGGCACCGTCAACTATCGCGGCGCTCGCTGGCAGGCACAATGCGCCCAGCCCCTGCATCCCGGCGATATGGTTCGCATCACCCAGCATGACGGCCTCTGGCTCACCGTAGAGCCCTGGGCGCCAGGGCCGCAGACGCCACCGGCTGAATGACCCCTATCGCCAACCCGTTTTCATCTCAACTCGCTAGCAATAACAAGGAACCCTATCCATGGCAGGTTTAATTATTTCCGCTCTCATCGCCCTCGGCGTTGTCATTCTGCTCTTCATGGTGATTCGCATCGTGCCGCAGCGGCAGGTGTATGTGGTGGAACGGCTGGGCAAGTACCAGACATCCCTGGAGGCGGGCCTTCACTTTCTGATGCCCTTTATCGACCGGGTTGCCTACAAGCATTCCCAGAAGGAAATCGTCCGTGACGTGCCACGCCAGAGCTGTATCACCAAGGACAACATCGAAGTCTCCATCGACGGCGTCATGTACCTGCAGGTAATTGATCCCAAGTCCGCCAGTTACGGTGTGGATGACTATGTCATGGCTGCCCAGCAGCTGGCCCAGACCACCCTGCGTTCCGTGATCGGTAAAATCGATCTGGACAAGACTTTCGAGGAACGCGGCGAAATCAATATGGAAGTGGTCAAGGCAGTGGATGAAGCGGCCCAACCCTGGGGCGTGAAAGTGCTGCGCTACGAAGTGGCCGATATCAATCTGCCCGTGTCCATCAAGGATGCCATGGAGAAACAGGTTCGTGCCGAGCGTGAACGTCGCGCCGTGGTCGCTGAATCCGAAGGTGAGCGTCAAGCCGCCATTAACCGTTCCGAAGGTGACCGCCAGGCGGCAATCAACCGCTCCGAAGGTGAAAAGCAGGAGATGATCAACATCTCTGAAGGTGAAAAGATGAAGCAGATCAACGAAGCTGAAGGTCGCGCCCGTCAGATCGAACTGATCGCCACCGCCACCGGCGAAGGTCTGCGCCAGGTTGCCTCTGCCGTGAAAGAAGACGGCGGCCAGGAAGCCGTCAGCCTGCGTATCGCAGAGCAATACGTTACCGCCTTCGAGAAAGTGGCCAAGGAATCCACCACCATGCTGCTGCCCCAGGGGCTCAGCGATATCGGCGGCACCGTCGCCAGCTTGCAAAAAGTCCTCAAGACCGTGGAAAAAACCCCGGCCTGATCCACTCCTTTCCGTAGGGGTTCCTTTGGCGGCGCGATTTCTGACGTTGGCGATCGCGCCGCCAGCCCCGACTTGCAATTCTTTCTCTCCATCCCAATATCGTTAAGCTCCCCGTGCCTCACAGATTCTGGAGCCCCCATGTCTCGTCATTTTGAAAAAGCGGAAGGCCTGTTCGAACACCCGGATGAGGTCACCCATGAGTATCTGTTTAACCAGACCATGTTGCGGATCAAGGATCCGAAACCAAGCCTGGACTTCTACACCCGGGTGCTGGGCATGCGTCTGGTGCGCAAGCTGGATTTTCCCGAGATGAAATTCAGCCTTTATTTTCTCGGCTATCTGAGCGAAGAAGAAGCCGGTGAAGTACCCGGCAACGATGCCAAACGACTGACCTTTACCTTCGGTCGCGAGGCTATGCTTGAGTTGACCCACAACTGGGGCACTGAAGATGACCCCGCCGTTTCCTACCACGATGGCAACGCCGAACCCCAGGGCTTTGGCCATATCGGCATCACCGTGCCCGACGTTTACGCAGCAGCGGAGCGCTTCGAAAAACTGGGCGTGAACTTCATCAAGCGGCCTGATGACGGAAAAATGAAAGGCCTCGCCTTTATCAAGGACCCGGACGGTTACTGGATCGAAATACTGCAAGCCAACATGATGGAAAAGCAGGCGTAATCCGGGCAATAACATTTCATTTTTTTGACAGTAAAAAGTTTTTTTGCCTCGCTCCGCGCTTGCCCCTAAGGTGGGATTTTGGCTTTACTCGCAAATCTCACCTTAGGGGACAATCCGTGGCCACCACTTCCTTACTGACCGCGCAACAACGCAAGACCTGCCAAACCCAAAGCAATCAGCCCAGCCCCAACGGCCCCCGTGCCAAAGCCTTGTTGGCCTTGGACAAGGGCAGCACCCAGCAACAGGCCGCCGATGAATCCGGCCTGTCTATTGGCCAGGTGCGCTATTGCCTCCGCCGCTTTCGCACCGTTGCTCTGGACCTGTTCAACCCGGCCACACCATCGGCAAGCAAACCTGTTGC
The DNA here is from genome assembly GCA_039983755.1 of Alloalcanivorax sp. Classification (GTDB taxonomy): domain Bacteria; phylum Pseudomonadota; class Gammaproteobacteria; order Pseudomonadales; family Alcanivoracaceae; genus Alcanivorax. Next base: position 11,260 of record JBDWVU010000036.1, on the reverse strand, counting down.
CAAAACGGTTACCACCGCCAAAGACGGCGCAGGCGCCAGCAAACCGGCCAAAGACACCAAGAAATCCAAAAAAGACAAGAGCAGCAATAAAGGCAAGGCACTGAAGCCAGTCAAACCCAAGTCAGAAAAGGGCGATAAAAAGTCCAAGAAGAAAAATAAAAAGTCAGATAAAAAAGACAAGAAAGAATCAGGGAAAAAAGGCAAAAAGAAAAACAAGAAGAAGTGAATTAGCCCCTGTCGCTGATAATCCAACTGTAAGGTAGCAACGCCGGCAAGGGGCTCTCTGCGTCTCTTTATCCCACGATTGGGAAAAGTGTGGGCGAGGAGCCAGGTCTTTTCGCCTCACAAGCCTCTGGCCCTGGCGTCAGCCGCCCGTGCTACACTGCCGTTTTTGATAATCGGCCAGACGGGGGGGATGCCTTGCTGACTCGTTTACCGCCCTGGGTGGAGGTCGGAGCTTTTCTGCTGGCCTTTCTCGCCGGCAGCGTCAATGCGGTGGGCCTGCTGGGGTTCAGCCATCAATCGGTATCACACCTTACGGGCACCTCCTCGCTACTGGGCCTGGCATTGGCGGATATTGATCTGTCCGTGGCCCTGCACCTGCTGCTCACCCTGCTGAGCTTTCTCGCCGGTGCCACCCTTAGCGGCATACTCATCACCAGCACTGCCCTGAAACTGGGCCGCCATTACGGTTTCTCATTGCTGATCGAAGCGGCTTTGCTGGTTATGGCCATGCTGTCTCTGCAACGGGGCAGTGATCTTGGCATTTATCTGGCCTCCATGGCCTGCGGCCTGCAGAACGCCATGGTGACCACCTACAGCGGCTCCATCATCCGCACCACCCACCTGTCCGGGATCTTTACGGATCTGGGCATCATGCTCGGCAACCGCCTGCGCGGCATTCCCATCAACGGCCGCCGGCTTTTGCTGTTCGTCTTACTGATTGGCGGTTTCATTTGTGGAGGAGTGATCGGCACCTGGTTATTCAGGTTGCTCCATTTTACCGCCTTGTTAGCCCCGGCCACGCTGGCCGTCTTCCTGGCGGGTGTGTATTGGGCGTACAGCCGGCGATATCGTTAAGTCACCCGATCGTTTTGCCTGGCTGGCGAACCAACACATCACCGCTGCCAGGCATAATCCATCTGCCGGGCCGTCTTGTCCGCCAATTCCCGGCCATGCAGCTTTTTCACCAGATGCAGGCTCATATCGATGCCGGCGGAGATACCCGCCGACGTGAGACGATTACCATCCTCTACCCAACGGATATTTTCCTGCACATTCAGCGAAGGGAAACGATGGCGTAGGTCAGCGATATCTTCCCAGTGGGTGGTTACCCGCTGATCGGTGAGCAGCCCGGCCTGGGCCAGTAGAAAGGCACCGGTACAAACCGACGTTACCCAGCTGGCAGAATCTCCGGCCTTGCGCAGGGCATTGAGCAAGGCGGTATTGGCCATGGCAGAAGTATGTACCCCACCGCTGACCAGCAATACATCCACAGGCGGGTGGTCGGCGAGGGTGAAGTGACTTTTCACCGGGAAGCCACCTTTCGCCATCACCTCACGGTTTTCACTGATCAGGGACACCTGCCAGGGCGGGCTATCACAGAGCCGGGCGGCGGTTGAGAACACTTCATAGGGGCCGGCAAAATCCAGTACTTCGGCATCATCGTAGATCACAATCCCGATTTGCAGCATGGTCTTTCCTGAAGATTTATTTGGGTGGCAGGGTACGCACAAAAGCAAAGCAGTGAGATAACCAGTCCTGCAGGGCGGCATCATCGGCGACCGTATCAGCGTCGATCATCAGCATGCCCTTCATGGGCCTGCCGGTGAAATCCATCTCGCCGGCTCCTGCCTTGGCAAGCAGGGTGCTGTAGGCGTCCGGCCCGACTCTGGCCATCAGCCGGTCTCCCAGAATGCCGCAACACATGTTGCCGGCGATCATGAAACAGAGCCCACCGAACATACGCTTTTCATCGGGCAGGGCGCCACTGACAGTGAGCAGCCCTTCGCGCACCCGCAACGCCAGATCAGTATCAAAGGCCATCAGAACACGGCGCGTAACGCATTGACGGTGAGCCCGATCAGTACCAGTGACGACAGCGCAAACAACACAAAACGCAGCTCAATCTTGTTGATCAGCGCCTGCAGCAGCGAATGCACCACGCGGATACCCACATAGGCCCAGGCCAACGTCAGGTTGATGCCATCACCCTGGCCAAGCAGTGCCAGCGACAGGGCCACGGCATAGAACACCGTAGGCTGTTCCATCAGGTGATTATAGTTATCCGCCTTCCAACGCACACTGGCGGGCAGGGTGCTCATCTGCTCGCCACGGGGCGCCTGCGGGTCCGGTTTCATGTTGGCGGCTTTCATGGCCGGCAACCGGGTCACATACATCCAGAGCCACATGACCATGGTCCAGGCCACCAGTACCACGACCGGTGCGATAATAGGGCTTGTCACTTGCATGTCTTTTCCTCGTGCTCCATATCCATTGAAGAGCTCAGAATAGTTTTTCCAATGCCGCCAGCAACATGCCAACAGGAAAAGCTGCCATCAGAATGGCGGCTATTTTTCGGTTGCTCAGCGACGCGTCCACTACTTGCAGATGTCTGTCGCAGCAGGCTGACACCCATCCCGCTGCCGCTCCGCGACTCATTTTATACTGTCGGCATAATTGTCTGATCGCTGCTTTTTTCCCGTACACTTTCAGTGAGCTTTCCACCTCTTCCGGTAACCGCATATTATTTTTCTTCCCTGGTTATTGTTCCATTCCATTGGCTTTTTTCATAAGCGTTTCATTCTCAAACGGGTCCGCTTATCCATCCCCATTGCTTGAGTGTGATCAACCAACTCAAGGCCTGCACATCCAGCCATTCCCGCGCAGGTGCGGCCTGAGGGCTGAAAATAAATGCGCCAACCAAGACAATATTTATCACCACCACCAGCCAGAAAATAGTGCGGAAAGGCTGCTTTCGGGTCTTGTGACGGAAAAGCGGGCGCGCCAACAGAGCGCCAGGCCATCCCCCTGACAGGGACAAAAGATGCAGGGTATTTTCCGGTACCCGCTGACGTTCGTTAAGTGCCGCTCGCTTGTCCAGTGCGAACATAATGAATGTCAGAACAGCGATAAAAATCAACAACGGTGTCAGAAAAATCCAGAACACATTTTTCGAGAAGAATAACCAGTACGCGCCATAGAAAACGGCCACCACAAGCAGTGGAAAAAGAAACTCAGGCAACAACAGATGTGCCGGCCGCCAGCATCGCTCCACATCGATGGCGCGCACTCCTTTGGCGGCATCGGGCTCTACCCGAAACAAGACCTTGTCTCCGGCTTTCGGACGCGAGCGAATTTTCCCAAAGGCTGTGACGTGCACAAAAATGTCCCGACCTTTCCGGTCGGCGATAAAGCCGAAACCCCGGGCATCATCCCAGCGCTGTAGCGTGCCGCTTTGTTTTTTCATTTCTTCTTCATGTCAGTGGAATTGCGACCAATGCCAGCGGGAAGTACTCAACCATCCCTGACCGACGACCTGCGTTTCGCCTAATTCCTGGGTCAACTTTACCCCATGGCAATCCGGCTTTTTATTCAACGGCCCGAGCGGCAACACCATCGCCAGGGCGGAGCGGTAATTATTGATGGCCAGGGTGGTCAGCATGTTTTGTCTTATTGTTAGCTGCAAGCCACAAGCTTCAAGCTGCAACGCGGTCATAGTCCCGTGGTATCCGCCAGGGTCTTATCCGCGCTCATGCGCGGGCACAGACTTTCTGCCGCGATAAACCAGGCCGCGCCTTGTAGCTTGCTGCTTGAAGCTTGTAGCTATCTTTTATCCTTTCCACGCCCACAACGCCGCCAGCAACGCCACCGGCGCCGTTTCCGCGCGCAACACCCGATTACCCAACGCAAAGGCCACAAAACCGTTTTCCTCCGCCGCGCGCAATTCGTCATCGGAAAAGCCACCCTCCGGGCCGGTGAGCAGGGCCAGTTCCGTGGCACCGTTCAAGGCAGCGGGGGAGAACGGGTTTTTCCCCGGGTGGGCGATCAAGCGCAAGTCTGGCAGTTCTGAGCTCAGCCAGTCCTTGAGCGGCATCACGCCTGTCACCTGCGGCGGCCGGTTCAGACCGCATTGTTCGCAGGCGCTGATGGCCACCTGCTGCCACTGGGTCAGCTTCTTTGCCTGCCGTTCACCCTTGAGGCGCACTTCGCAGCGCTCCGTACCCAGCACCACGATCCGGGCGGCCCCCAGTTCGGTGGCTTTCTGGATCGCATAATCCATGCGCTCGCCCTTGATCATGGGCAGCGCCACCGTCGCCGCCAGCGGGGCAGTGCGGTCTTCCGCCACAAATTCCAGCGGCTCCACGGTCACCGCTTTCTTGCCCACGGCAAGGATCCGTGCGGACCATTCGCCGCCGTGACCATTGAATACCACCAGCTCGTCACCCACCGCCATGCGCAGCACCTTGCCAATATGATGACTGGCATTGGCGCCCAGCTCGGTGGCAAGGCCGGAGTGAAATTCCTGATCGTCAAAAAAGCGGCGGGCCATGAGGGTCTCCGTCATCAATGGGTGCCAGTGGGAAAAGCAAAAGGCTACCATAGCGCCGGTCGAAGAGACTGCTATCGAGTGAGAGATTCCATGGGCGAAATCGTTCGTTCCCCGTTCCAGCCCCCTGTGTGGCTGCGCAACCCCCACCTGCAAACCCTGTGGGGGCCCTTGGGCCGGGCGTTGCCGGAGGTGGAACGGCACACCGAGTGGCTGCCGCTGGTGGATGGTGACCGGCTGTTGTTGGACTGGGCAGGGCCGGCAAGCCACCCTGGGCAGTTGACGGTGATCCTGCTGCACGGCCTCTCTGGCTGTAGCGATTCCCACTATATCCGTGGCATCCAGCGGGCACTGGCTGATGCGGGGGTGCGTTCGGTGGCTATCAACAGTCGTGGCGCCAAACAGCCCAACGACACCGCCCTGTGCTACCACGCCGGGGAAACCGACGATGTGGATGCGGTGATCGAGCATGTGTTTGACCAGGACCCCACCGGCAATCGCATCGCCATCGGCGTGTCGCTGGGCGGCAGCCGCTTGCTGAACTGGCTGGCCCACCGGGACAACGGCAAGCTGACGGCGGTGGCGTCGGTGTGTGCGCCCCTGCGGCTGGACATCTGCGCCAACCGGCTGGATCAGGGCCTGTCGAAACTGTACCGCCAGCACCTGCTGAAAACCTTGCTGGGCAATTTTGCCGTTCAGAAAACCCATCTGGACAAGGTGAATCCACCGGAAGCCAAACGCCTGCATCGCCTGAACATGAGCGGCATCCGCTCATTCTGGCGTTACGATGACCAGATCATCGCCCCGCTGTACGGTTTCCGTAGCGCCTATCACTATTACGCACAATGCTCCGCCGGCCCCAAGCTGCTACAGATCCGCACCCCCACGCTGATGCTGCAAAACCGCGACGACCCCTTTATGACCCCGGAGACGCTACCGCGCCAGGAAGAACTGGGCCCGGCAGTGACGCTGGAAGTGAGCGAGTACGGCGGCCACGTGGGCTTCATCAACCACGGTCCCCAGCGCTACTGGCTGGAGCAGCGGTTGATGGCGTTTGTGCAGGGGTTCGGGTTTCGCTGACAGGGAAGGTTTTCGGCAGAGAGAGGGGGGGGGCAAGGAGGCGCTGTGGCCAATAACAACATGGGGTCATGCCAGGGTGCCATGGAGGTCAGTGAAATGTGAGGTCTGACCCCGTGCCCGGCCCCCTTAGATTCAACCAACTCACTGATTGAATTCCTTACACGGGAAGGCCCGATGGAGCCCAAGAATGATCGCAGCCCCTGCTTGTGCGCTCAGCAGTTCAGGGTTTTCTTTCCGCACTACCAGCCCGAATTCCCGCACGGTTTTTACTATTTCATCGTGATCGGTTTCTTCTCCAATACAAAATGGTTCGTTATATATAAGCCATGCAACTTTCTTAGCATGATCTTCCATTTTCATTGAACGAAACTGGTTAGAAATAAATAAACGCTGAGCGGTCGCACCAGCTCTAGCTCCTGCTATAAAAGCTTCACAGACCGCATTTTCAATCTCAGCTTCGTCATTGCATAATTCGAGAAATTCTTTAGTAGTGGTGTCATAGCTTACCTCAGATGCCAAAATCACCGGGCATATGAGTATTAAAAAAATGGCTGATAAATTCTTCAAGACAACTCCCGATTCTGGTAGATAATCCCATCTAACGCCTTGGTTTGGCGGCGACCCGACAGCACAGAACATTGAGGGTCAGGTCTTTCATCGTGCACTCGAATGCACGATGCAAGACCTGACCCCAAAGGTCGCATGCTATTCGGATGAACCGGTCTTTTTTGAAACTTCGCCTATGTACATTTGATTAATGTGTTTTGAGCTAAACGCCATTCGGCTGGAGAGCTAACGCCTGCCAACGGCGACCAAACGCAGCGCAGCAGTTTTTGTGGTAAAAAGAGCGGAGCGTAGAGCGATCCGCGGTTGCGAAGCAACTGGTGCTGATTGGCCTGGTTATGCATTTACTCCACCCACTCAGAATTCTGTAGTACAACACGATACCCATCTAGGTCTTCATAAGTTTTACCAACAGAATCCCAATAGCTGTTGTAGGACTGAACACAGATGAATCCAGCCAATTCCATATTCTTGCAGTTCTCTACCCATGAGTCAGGGTCTGGAATATAGAAAATCAATAGATTATCTTTAGTTGGTGCTCGGCCAACCTCCGTACCTGTGTGATGCGTGAATTCCAGGTGGTAAGCATGGTTTGGGTGGCCAATAATCGAGCCATCAAATCCATTGTGATCCTTAAAACCACTTAGCATTTGGAAACCAAGGCCGGAGATATACATTGAAGTAATCTCATCCAGTCTATCTGTAGGTCTGGCTATTCTAAGGACCGAAGATGTTGGAATCATCCGCTAGTTCCTTTCATTGCATAACGCGGCTATCACGCGCTTTTCGCGTGCATTGCCTTGCTAAGTGGCTTCTTCAAGAAGGCACGGTAACTTTGAGACTTTTCCCCACTCATAGTACTTGCACCAATAACTTCATCATGGACACATTGAAAGCCGCCAAATAGCTCCCGCAGCTCCCCGGCCCTGCTATGGCGCATAGGGATCCCTAACCCTGATGTAAAAACCATTCCCTCTTCTGAGCAAAACTCGGCAATGTGAAGGATTCCACCGTGCTTCAAAACACGCGCAATCTCGGCAACCGCTTTAGCCCGTTCCTCCAGTGAAGTAATACAAGTGAATACGGCACAAGCCACCACTGCATCGAAAGAATGATCCTCAAAGGGAAGCACTCCCTCAGATGAATGCAGCAGAGAAAACCCTGGTAGAATCTTTCGTCCACGCTCTACCATTGTATGAGATGGATCTATGCCGGTCATGTCGGTGTACCCACATTCAGCCAAATCCTTAACGATCCGGCCATAACCGCACCCAAAATCAAGGACTTTGGCTTGACGGTTGACCATGCCACAGAATCGTTCACGGTCAATTTCCAGGTTGAAATTGACCTGACTTGCGACATTATCCCAACTTTCTGAGGTCATGATCTTCCCACTTAACAGCGGGGCATTGAGGGTCAGGTCTTGCATCGTGCACTCGAATGCACGGGGCAAGACCTGACCCTCGTGTCCTGACCCTCGTGTCCTCGCCAGCGTAGGTGCGTACGCCAACAGCCGCTGGTTAGCTTTTATTAATAGATGGTTTTGCAACGAGGTTCCAGGAGTGAACGTCGGGTTCACATTGCATCATCTTGATATCTTTTTCCCCCCAGGACTGGAGCACACCTTTCAACTCTTCATCGGCAACAGAGCCACCTTTGGTAACATTTCTATATAAATGTCGCCCCAAGTAAATTTCTTTGAGCGAATTCTCTGGCACATCAAAGCAGTATAGAGGCCTACCAGAGACAGTTACCTTATTCCATTCACGATAGCGACCGCCGCCCGTGTGATAACCGAAGGGGATTTCCCCAATATTTTTTACAACACGGACTTCTTCTTCGTACGCCCAGTCGAGAGACTTATACAGAAAAGCTCTCTTCATTAGATTGAAAGCATTCGAGTCAAAACGAAGGCTACCACCAATATCCATTAGCTCATTCTCGCCAATCACGGGTAGATCGTTGTGCGGCTTCGTAGCTGAGTAGATCATCTCTCCATACTGGCTTGGAATCACGTTGCTTTTCGGGTCTGAAAATCCCGCCGAATCACAATCAAACCCAAGCACTACACCTTGGTGAGAGTCCCCATAATGCGACCACATAAGCGCGTTTAACGGCTGACGTGTCAACGATAAAACACCGTATTTTCTCGAAAAACGGTTTCTACAAGCATCCGTGGCGGTTTTCGCGCTTATAGACCCCTCGCTATCTTTAAAACCAAAGGCTGTGCATTCAAAAGGGTCGTTCAAATCTTCAAGGCATGAAAATCCTAGTGATAGGGTATCGATCACCTTTCGCGCGGCACCGAAGGACATGTACTTGTATAGAATCATGAACCTCCCTCAGAAGAAGCTAAAAAGTATTAGGAAGCCGGCTCGAATATCCAATGAACGCGCCGGCTTCATATCACAAAATACAAATTTGCATATCGAAAGATAAAAGCAGAAAAGTCAGTCAGTTACAAACCGGTCTGTTTACGCATGATTCACTATGTTGACCTCTTCTTTTCCCTGACCCAATAACACTGACCATAAAGATAGAATTATTGAGAATAGTATCCAGCCCATGCACAAGGAGCGTGCAGGCCGCCCCATAGAGGCAAACAACCATCGGTTATCAACGCCTGCGTTTGAAAGAGGGGATTGGTGGGATGTATTGGGGAAAAGGGCGATGACCCTGCGTCTTCACCACGAAGGGCCGAGAGCACACCGAGAAAAGAGGGTTTTCCTCAGTGTGCTCTGTGCCCTCTGTGATAAATCCTTTTTGAAGTAGCAGCGGGGAAGGGCAGCTATTCGCTGCCGGTTCTGTCCAGCCCGGGCACATGGCCGAGCAGCAGGGTCGAGGTATTATTCGCCGCCCGGTAGCGGGCCTTCATTTCTTCCAGGTGCTCACGGGCCTCGCCGCGCAGGAAGGGCTCTTCCAGACAGATGATCTGGTAAACGCCGTGACGCATCAGGGATTCGTCCAGGGCTTCATCCGCCGCCGCGTCAGGGCGCAGGCCGTGTACCAGCCCCGCCCAGGATGACATCAGCACCCAGGTGTTCACCATCAACCCCTGCAACTGTTCGTCGTCCAGTTCCAGGATGCCGCTACTGCGCAGCTCGCCATAAATCACCCGCCCCCGCTCCAGTACGATTTCCACAAAGGCCTGATAGCGGGCGGCCAGTTCCGCATCGGCGTGCAGGAAGTGGGTCAGATCGCGATGGAAGAACCGGTACTGCCACATGGACGCCAGCAACCCCTCGAAATAGTAGGTCTTGATGGTCCAGGTCAGCGGCCCCTGGGGCGCTTCCAGAAGGGTCAGCAAGTGCTGGCTATAGCGCTCGAACAGCGCCGACACAATCGTGCCCTTGTTGCGAAAGTGGTAGTAGAGATTGCCCGGGCTGATGCCCAGCGCGTCGGCAATGTGATTGGTGGTCACATTGCGTTCACCCTGCCGGTTGAAGAGGGCGAGGCTGGTGTTGAGGATCCGTTCCTTGGTGCTGGTCATTGTAGGCCAAATGTTGTGATTTCATTACCGCAGGTTGACTCCTAGAGTAATTACTCTAAAAATCAGACTCAAGGTTAATTTTTAATCGGCCGCCAGGGCGGCCGGTTTGCCATCATACATAATGAAAAGCCTCGGGAGGCAAGTGACCATGGTCGCCGAAGTCAAAGAACTGCAACGCAACAATACCGCTATCGAACGCATGCACCGCATCTTTGATGCCCAGAAGGCCGCGTTCCGCCAGCACCCTTACCCCAGCGCCGAACAGCGCATCGAGCTGATGGGCCGTTTCAAGCCGCTGCTGCTGGATAACATCGATGCCTGGGTCGAAGCGGTCAGCAACGATTTTTCCAACCGCGCTGCAGACGAAACCAAGCTGGCTGAGATTATGCTCAGCCTGGAAGCACTCAAGTACAACAGCAAGAAGCTGCGTAAGTGGATGAAGGCAGAAAAACGTAGCGTCAGCGCCCTGAGTTGGCCCGGCAAAACCTGGGTGGAATACCAGCCGCTGGGCGTGGTGGGCATTATCGTGCCCTGGAACTATCCGATTCAGCTGGCCCTGGTGCCCATGCTCACCGCGCTGGCCGCCGGCAACCGGGTGATGGTGAAAATGAGTGAAGCCACTCCACGCACCGGCGCCCTGCTGGAAAAACTGGTCAGCGAGGCGTTTCCGGAAGAGCAGGTGGCCGTGGTCAACGGCGAAGTGGATGTGGCCCAGGCTTTCTCCGAACTGCCCTTTGACCACATGCTGTTCACCGGCTCCACCGCCGTGGGCAAGCACATCATGCGCGCCGCCGCCAACAACCTGACTCCGGTGACCCTGGAGCTGGGCGGCAAGAGCCCCTGCATCATCGGCCAGGACTTCCCCATGAAGGACGTGGCCGAGCGGATTGCCTTCGGCAAGTGCATGAACTCCGGCCAGACCTGTGTCGCCCCGGACTACATCCTTTGCCCGGAGAACCGGGTACGCGAATTTGTTGACGCCTGGACCGCCCAGGTGAAGCAGTCCTACCCCACCATGGTGAACAACCCGGACTACACCGCCATCGTTAACGAGCGCCAGCTCAAACGGCTGCAAGGCTACGTCAGCGAAGCCCGCGAGAAGGGCGCCGAGGTGATTGAGATCAACCCGGCCAATGAAGACTTCAGCGGCAGCCAGAAACTGCCCCATACCATGGTGCTCAACGCCACCGACGATATGCAGATCAGCCATGACGAAATCTTCGGCCCGCTGATGATCGTGGTGCCTTACAAAACCCTGGACGACGCCATTGATTACGTGAACGAGCGCCCCCGTCCGCTGGCCCTGTACTACTTCGACTGGAACCAGGCCAACGGCGACAAGGTACTCAAGAGCACTCATTCCGGCGGCGTCTGCCTGAACGACACCATCTCCCACGTGGGTGTGGATGACATTCCGTTCGGTGGTATCGGCCCGTCCGGTATGGGCGCCTACCACGGCCCGGAAGGCTTCAAGACCTTTTCCAAGGCCAAGGGCATCTACAAGAAGGGCAAATTCAACGCCACCAAGATTATCTTGCCGCCTTATGGCCGGGGCATGCACAAGATGATCGACAAAT
>JBDWVU010000035.1:0-130585 GCA_039983755.1 Alloalcanivorax sp. | reverse complement strand
CTGGTTCGTATCGCCTTCGCGCTTATGAAAAATGGCACCGACTATCAGCCGGCCCCTGCCTCATGAAGACAGGGGTGGACAACATAGAATCTCCTACAGTTAATCCCGCGACCTGCCGTGATCATCCATTTCCGCTACACTCTCTGCATCTTTCAGTCAGCAGAAGTCGAGCCCCATGTCCGCAGCCGAAAAACCCATCATCCTGGTCGATGGTTCCTCCTACCTGTACCGCGCCTTCCACGCCCTACCGCCGCTCACCACCTCCAGCGGCCAGCCCACCGGGGCGGTACGCGGGGTCGCGTCCATGCTGCGCAAACTGCTCAAGGACTACGACCCGCAATACATGGCGGTGATCTTCGATGCCAAGGGCAAGACCTTCCGCGACGAACTATTTGAAGAGTACAAATCCAACCGCCCGCCCATGCCCGACGACCTGCGTGCCCAGGTCCAGCCCCTGCACGACCTGATCCGCGCCATGGGCCTGCCGCTGATCATCGAAGACGGCGTGGAAGCGGACGACGTGATCGGCACCTTCGCACGCATCTTCGGCGAACAGGGCGCACCGGTGCTGATCTCCACCGGCGACAAGGACATGGCCCAGCTGGTCACCGATAAGGTCACCCTGATCAACACCATGAACGACGCCCTCTACGATATTGAAGGCGTAAAAAAGAAATTCGGCGTGGGCCCGGAACTGATCATCGATTTCCTCGCCCTCATGGGCGACAAGGTGGACAACATTCCCGGCGTGCCCGGCGTGGGCGAGAAGACCGCCCTGGGCCTGATCCAGGGCCTGGGGTCGCTGGAAAACATCTACGAAAATCTCGATAAGGTGGCCGAGCTCAGCTTTCGCGGCGCCAAGACCCTGGGCAAGAAGCTGGCAGAGCACAAGGAGATGGCCTTCCTCTCCTACCAGCTGGCCACCATCAAGCTGGACTGTGAACTCAGCGAAAACCTGGACGACCTGAAACTGCAAACCCCGGACGCGGAAAAACTGGCTGAGTACTACCGCACCCTGGAATTCAAGGGCTGGCTCAAAGAGCTGCTGGGCGGCAAGGACCCGGTGGCCGACGACGCCGGCAAACAGGTCGAAATGGACGCCGATGACGATGCGCCCGCCGCTCCCACGTTCAGCCGCGACGCCTACGACATCGTCTATAGCCAGGCACAACTGGACAAGTGGATCGACAAACTGAAAAGCGCCGGCGAGTTTTCCTTCGACACCGAAACCACCAGCCTCAACTACATGAACGCCGAACTGGTGGGCTTCTGCGTGGCCGTGGACGACAAGGCCGCCTACATCCCCTTCGGCCACAACTACCCCGGCGCCCCGGACCAGCTCGGCAAGCAGTTGGTGATGGACGCCTTCCGGCCCCTGCTCGAAGACGAGCAGATTAAGAAAATCGGCCAGAACCTGAAGTACGACATGAGCGTGCTCGCCGAAGATGTGGGCATCACCCTGCGCGGCGTGGCCTACGACACCATGCTGGAATCCTACGTACTCGATTCCGTGGCCACCCGCCACGACATGGACTCCCTGTCGCTCAAGTATCTGGGTCGCAAGACCATCAGCTTTGAAGAAATCGCCGGCAAGGGCACCAAGCAGCTCACCTTCAACCAGGTGGGCCTGCACGAAGCCAGCCGCTACGCCGCCGAAGACGCCGACGTGACCCTGCGCCTGCACCAGACCCTGTGGCCCAAGCTGGAACAGGAAGGCCGCCTGCCAGAGGTGTTCCGCGACATCGAACTGCCCCTGGTTACCGTACTCAGCCGCATCGAACGCAACGGCACCTACGTGGACGCCACCCTGCTCAAACACCAGAGCCAGTTCCTCGCCAAGCGCATGGCCGAACTGCAAGAAAAGGCCTTCGAGATCGCCGGGCAGGAATTCAATCTGGCCAGCCCCAAACAGCTCGGCGAGATTCTCTACGAGAAACTGGAAATCCCGGTCATCAAGAAGACCCCCAAGGGCGCGCCTTCCACCGCAGAAGCAGTGCTGCAGGAACTGGCCCTGGAATACCCGCTACCCCAGGTGATCATGGATTACCGTGGCGTGGCCAAACTGAAAAATACCTACACCGACAAGCTGCCGGAGCTGATCAACCAGCGCACCGGCCGCGTACACACCTCCTACCACCAGGCGGTGGCCGCCACCGGTCGTTTGTCCTCCAGTGATCCGAACCTGCAGAACATCCCGGTGCGCTCTGAAGAAGGCCGCAAGATTCGCCAGGCCTTTTTGGCCCCCAAAGGCACAAAGATCGTCGCCTGTGACTACTCGCAGATCGAACTGCGCATCATGGCCCATCTGTCAGGGGATAAAGGCCTCACCGACGCCTTCGAAAAAGGCCTGGATATCCACCGCGCCACCGCCGCCGAAGTGTGGGGCAAAAGCCTGGACGACGTCAGCGACAACGACCGCCGCAACGCCAAGGCCATCAACTTCGGCCTCATCTACGGCATGAGCGCATTCGGCCTGGCCAAACAGCTCGGCCTGCCGCGCAAGGAAGCCCAGGACTACATCGAGCTGTACTTCGAGCGCTACCCGGGCGTGAAACGCTACATGGAAGAAACACGCGTGCTCGCCAACGACAAGGGCTACGTGGAAACCCTGTTCGGCCGCCGCCTCTACCTGCCGGAAATCCACAGCAGCAACGGCCAACGCCGCCAGGCCGCCGAACGCACCGCCATCAACGCCCCCATGCAGGGCACCGCCGCGGATATCATCAAGAAGGCCATGATCAAAGTGCACGACTGGCTGGAAACGACAGACTTCGACGCCAAGATGATCATGCAGGTGCACGATGAACTGGTGTTTGAAGTGGCCGAAGATCAGGTGGATGATCTGGTGAAAGAGGTGAAGGCTCGCATGGAGTCAGCGGCGGAATTGAAGGTGCCGTTGATTGTGGATGCGGGGATTGGGGAGAATTGGGATGAGGCGCATTGATCAAGAGAGACGCTGCACGAAACACGCTTCACGCAGCATGCGAAAGGCCCGCAGTAGCGGGCCGCTCACAGCCCAAAACCGGCATTGATAGCCGATATCGGATAGCCTATACTTCGCCTCAAGTGGATTGGGAGTTGCCCGGTCGGCGTTATAGCCTCGGTGAGTGTCATCGGGGCTTTTCGCTATCTGGCGCAGGGTAAATATTCATTCCCACTCCCTCGAAGTCTTTCCCGACCGCTTCTCTACCCCCATTGCAATAGAACTTTTCCTTTAGTACCTCGAAAGCTCGATTCTCCTGTTCAGGCCGGATAGTGCGCAGACCAATAGGCCTCGCCACAAGATCCGCCAACTGTAACCCGGATGACATGACCTTCTTGTCGGAGAAAAGCACCTGAAAGGGCATCTTCGCGCCCAGGCGATTATTGCCGTCACAAATTCGGCGGAACTCCAATTCCAGTTCGTTATCTTCCTTCTTCCCTCGGCATTCCACCACAACATGGGTCTGCTTTTCGTGCTGCCCTTTCTCCCTGAGAAAATCGAATAGCGCCTCCATGCAATACCCCAAGGCGGTGTGGTACGCATTCGGCTCGCTCTCGGGAGATCTCACCCTGTATTTATCAATAGTGCAGCTGATCAGAATAAAATTACTTAGCTCAATAATTCTCGTTAGTTCATTGATGAACTGGTTCTGGAACAGGCGACCACGACCAAAGTGGAAAACGCCCTTCTCCTTGCGAATTTCATTTTCATGCAACACCACTTGGTCATGGCCGAAGTGGTTAAACTTGAACTTCTCCAGAGCAGGAACAATGGCCTCGCTGTAGTGCTGCTTGTGAAACACACAAAACGCGAGAACGAACACAGGATAATCCCGGTCAATACTGGTCAGACTGTGATCACCGCTCTCATCCACATAGACAATGTATTTGCTGAAAGGTGATGAAGAGCCCGGAGGCCTCTCCAGCTCAGGCCCAAGACTTCGCGTATTTGCCTCATTGAATGAAAACAGCGGCAGCTGTTCTTCTTCCTTTTCCATTATTGCCTGTCCTTTCGCCACATCCCTGTCAGCCAGTTCAATTCTGACGTGAATTCAGTAACATACCCAACCAAGGGGAACACCACAAAACAACAAGGATCGACTGCATGCCTGCCATTTCCGAACCCGCACTGGAACCGGGGTCGGAACCGGGGTCAGATACCCTCTTGATGGTCAAGCCCGTTCATTGCAATTTCCGCATTAAATGGCATCCCGGATTTAATGACTCCATATATCAGGTGCACTAATTTCCGCATGCTGGCACCGACAACAGCTTTGGGGGATAACCCTCTGGCTTGCAACCGTGCCGCCATCGCCACAACGACTGGATTGTGGTGCTTGGCAACCAGTCCCGGCATGTAAAGGGACTTTCGTGCCGCCACATGACCAGCCCGGGACATTGCACTTCGCTTGTTTATCGAGCTTCCCGACTGCCTTTGTCTTGGTGTAACGCCAATGAATGCGGCTAGCGCTTTGGCGTTCTTGAAGCGTCTGACGTCACCGATGTAGGCCAGCATTTGGGAGCTGGCACGACGGCCTATACCTGGAATGCTTTGCATCAATTCAGCATCATTCTTGAGTTCCGGGCTGCCATCAATATGGTCATCAATGTCTGATTGAATCTTCTTGATTTGATCATTGAGCCAGTCGACATGCTCCTTCACCATCTTTTCTACGGTGGAGGTCGATGTTTGGCTCAATGCTTCAAGGCGATTTAGCTCTTGCTGGCGCATATCGATAAGCGCTTGCACGAAAGAAGGGACACCCACCCATCCGACCCTACCGAATATCATACTTCTCCGACCACAACCGCAGATCCTCCAGAATATCCAACGAAAGGAAATAGGGGACACGCACTATGCCCCCTCTCGCCATTCCCCCGGCGATGTCCCCACCCACTGCCTGAACGCCCGGTTAAACGAACTCTGCTCTGCAAACCCCAACAGCATGGTGATCTCGAACAGGGACAGTGACGGATCACGCAGGTAGCTTTGTGCCAGCTCCTCACGGGTGCGGTCGAGCAGGCCCTGGAAGGTCTGACCGCCGGCGGTGAGACGGCGCTGCAGGGTGCGCACGGACAAGGCCATTTCGCTGGCCACTTCTTTTAGTGATACCCGCGCATCCGGTAGCAACCGCAAGAACACCTGCTGCACCTGAAAGGCAAAGGGATCGTTACCCGGCAGCGCATTGGACAAGGCCATGGACTGGCGATCGAGAATCTGGCGCAGAGCAGGATTTGCCGTGGGCAGGGGAATGCTGAGGTAATCCGCCGGAAAACGCACCGACACATATGGCGCGGAGAAGCGCACCGGGCAACCAAAGAAGGCCTCGTACACTTCCGGGCGCTCCGGGGGCGGTGAGGAAAACGTCACTTCAACCGGATTGGGGGCACCCGGCACAATTTTCCGCAGGAAACTGATCAGCGCGGAAATGGCGGTTTCATCCACCAGCAGACTCAGGCTCATCCCTCCGAACATGGGCCAGCCAATTTCCGCCTGCTTCCCACGGATTACCACTTCCGCCATTTGAATCCCGTAGAACAGGGATTCAAACCGCTGATAGGCATACAGCGCCTGACCCAGGTTGTCGCTCGACTGCACCAGATAGCCCAGCACCCCCACATGCTCAGGCGTAATGCAGGCCCCGATGTCCAGCCCGCACCCGTCGACAGGCCGTACCGCGTATGCCCGGCGCAGCAAATCGAACCACTGCGTCAGCGGCACTTGCTCACCGGGGGCCAGCCGGGACACTGCCGCCCGCAGGGTCGGGGCGGGCAGTTGTTGCTGGTCAAGCCAGTCCAGCAGCACCCGGGCATAGGCACCATTGATGCGAATCGCGGCGGGGTTCAGGTTTGAGGTCGACATGGCACGATTGGATAACAGCTTGGCATGATTCGTCAATCAGGCTAACCGGTCATTCCCTAGCATGGCGTCATTAGCTTTGCCTTCAACGCCGGGAGACGTGTCATGGGCGCCATCGATTTTGCCATCACCACCTATCAGAACGCCGACTTCAAACAATTGTTTCTGGTGGGCCTGTTGCCGTTCTTCGGCCTGAGCGCGGTCATCGAAGCCTGGCGCTTTCGCGGCACCGGCATTTACAGCCTCAAGGATTCCGCCGCCAGCATGGCGCTGGGGGCCAGCTATGTAACGCTGGAGGTCGTGGTGAATGCCCTCTTCGTGTACGCAGCCATGGGCTGGGTGCACCAATTCCGCCTGATGGATATTGCCATCACCCCGTTGAGTTTTGTGCTGCTGTTTGTGCTGGTGGATTTTCTGTTCTACGTGTACCACGTGACCGCCCACAAGGTGCGCTGGTTCTGGGCCACCCATGTGGTACACCACGCCTCGGAGCACATGAATTTCACCACTGCCGGACGGCAGAGCACCCTGTATGCCTTCAGCGGGCTGTTCGCATTCTTCCTGCCGGCCGTGGTGCTGGGCTTTGAACCGGCCTGGGTGCTTTTCGCGCTGGCCACCAACCTGTCCTACCAGTGGTTCATCCATACCCAGTGGATCAAGAAGCTGCCACGGCCGATTGAATTTATCTTCAACACGCCGTCACATCATCGTGTGCATCACGGTCGCAACCCGGAATACATCGACCGCAATTTCGGCGGCACCTTCATTATCTGGGATCGACTGTTCGGCACCTTCGTGGAAGAGCGGGAAGATCTGCCCCCGGAATACGGCATCACGCGCCAGATCCACAGCTACAACCCGATCACGCTGACCCTGCATGAGTTCATTGCCCTATTCCGAGACATGGCTAAGCCAGGGCCGCTGTGGCTAAGACTGAAGCACCTTTGGGCGACACCGGAGTGGGAGCGCCCAGAAGCGCAGAGATAATCAGCCAAAGCAAACGCGTCATCAATAGCAATACGCCAGGAAAGATAAGAATGGTTCCTGAGCCTGCTTTCAACGGGGATGGCCCCATATCGACCCCGGCCATCGGGAACCGGGGCAGGCACCCTTTTCCTCTTCTTGCTTTAGCAAAAACTGTTCTATTTAGGCAATCGCTCTACAAGCAGCATCGCACAACGCCTCATTTCTCTTTGCTCCGAATCTGCATCTCCGCTTTGAGTCAAAGTGTCAGAAATTCTTTTTAAATTATTGAATATATTTTTATTCGTGTATTTTGCTGAACCGGCATTCAAAGGATCTCCATAATCAACCGCAACAACATCACCATCTTTTATTATTTCAGAATTAAAATGGCAAACTGCAGAAGAGAAAACACTGTTGTTTTTTATTCCAGACATACGCCTTTCCCACTCAACAGAAACCTTTAGAGTGTAATTATCGCCGCCAACCTCTCTGTCGCTGATAGCATCTCTCAGATATCCGAAGAAATCCGTCTTGAGCCCATCCTCGTCTGGGTAACTCTCATCCACATCTGGCCCAGACAATGAAAAACCGCCTTCTTCAATCTTGTAACTCATAACCTCCGTTTTTTCATAACCCGGCGTCGCTTCATAAGGCTCAAATCCTGATTTTGAAGCACACGCTGAAAGAAAAAGAAAAACAAATACAACAAATAAAGGCCTCATAACTTTTCACAACCCCTTATGTAAATAACAACCGTGAAGAAAAACGATTACACAAATCGATAAGCCATATTCTCATCAAATACCGAACCAGAATCGGATATTCTATTAAATTTTTCTCCGCCTTATATTCATGACCACTACTACTCAACTGGCATGAAGTCCGGCATTGCATCTGGGTTTTCCTTACGGCCATCTTGCGAAACGATCAATGCAGGAGTCTGACAGGACACTTTCTTTGCATTCTCACTCATTTTCCGCAGCTCATGCCCCCAACTCACCCGACTACCCGAAGCATCATGAGGCTCGCCATATAGACATAGTTCAAACTTTTGGTCCCGCAAGGCAAACCCTGGGTGCTCGATCTGGTAAGCATAACCAGCCTCCAGAGGCAGCTTAAATTCATACTGCCGAATAAGACGAAAATCATCAGGCACTGATGACCGCGAAGCACCAAGCATACCCCGACTAATAAAAACCGATAACGCTACATCATGCTCGCCTGGTTTCAGAAATGCGGACTTTGGCGACCACAAAGAAGGACTAAACTTCTTTTCATCGATGGTAAATGTCATATATGGGCCAGAGGAATGGCTATTGGTATAAAATATCGCCGCCTGGGACTCTGTAAGTTTTTCACCATCGTACATATGGGTCGTTGTGCAGCCAGAGAAAATCAACATGGCGACCACAGAGAACATCACTTTCATTTTCTTCTTCCTTGTCTTTCCCCAAAAGAGAATTCTTGCCTTATTAAAATAGAGTTTTATTTAAAACAACCAAAACCCAAAGCGCAGGAATATTACACCTGAAACTTTCAACTACTATCGAGCAGATGATTTCTTTAAAAACCGACCGCACCCCTGAAACTGACATACATCCAGATGGCAAACATCATATACCCGGCAACCATCACCTTTCCTTTCACCTCTTTAATACTGGAACTTTTGGGCTTTCCGGATAACAAGGACACTCCACTCCGAATGATTTCCAGCTCGTAAAACCCTCGACGAAGATGCCTAACCACTTTTACAGACCCCTCATCTTGCTGGAAATAGAAAATATCGGTCTCGGTTTCGCACACAAAGACATCCTTGATATATAACTTCTTTATTCCTTTTTCCGGCGAATAGATCACTAACCACTTCACTCCACTAATGGAGTAGCTATCGCTTACCCAGCCGTCAGGAACTTCAACAAGTCGATCGCCAGCATTCAACACATTACACTCACTCAAAGGCCAAGCATGTTAACGAATCCATCAAGGGTTTTATGTAAGCCATTTCTTACATGTGCGAATTTATCAATAGAAAAAGGGGGAATAAGCATCAGGACAATGTGTCCGTCCATGCCTGCTTCCACGAGCCAAATAGGGAAAAGAGGGAACACTCACAAACCGAACAAGAAAACCCTCACCGCTTTTCCAAAAACTCCACCATCATTCGGTAACTCAGTCCCCAGATGCAGCACCCCTGGTAACGACAACATGGCAGGGTAACCCGCCCCACCGGCGTGCGGAGAACAAGCGTACTGCGGTTATCCGGGTTGCTCAGAAATTCCATCGGAATCCATACCCCGTGGCGGGCTTCGTGGTTCAGGCGCAGCGCGTCGTCACCCTGCCAGGCAAACACATGGGGCGTGACTACCATGGGCCGCCAGCGGCTGTGGTGGCGGGTTAGTCGGTCTGTCAGGCGCTCCTGGTAGTGCCCGCTCTGGTACAGGTCGAGCCCGGTTTCTTCAGCGGTTTCGCGCATGGCGGTGTCACGGCTGGAGGTATCGCCGGTTTGCAGGCGCCCACCGGGGAAGGCCATGTCTCCGGACCAGGGGTCACCGGGGCGATGGGCGCGCTGGATAAAGAATAACTCGCCCTTCGTTATCCCCCCGCGATAAATCAACGCTACCGCAGCGCGGGTGACACGGCGCCGGAAGGGCAATTTCTGCGGGCGGGCTCTGTTGAGCCAGGTCAGTGGGGGCACGACGGCCTCTCTATTGGCTAAATGCGCCCAGCATAGCACTCTGGCTGCTCTCACCACGCCAGGCTATGGGCGAGCAACTCTCCAAATCAGCGCTGACCGTCCTCCCCGAACGTCGATCCGGTACGATTTAGCTGTACACGGAGCAATAATAGGGTTATGTTCTGGCCCAGCTAAAAGATCGCGCTTGAATCACGTACTCCATTTCGTTGTTTACATTGTATAACTCGTCCTGCAGTTCTGAAGTCCAAGTCTCCGTTTTTCAGCTACACCTGCCGTAAAGGCAAAACTTCATTTTTCAGGATTAGAGATATGTCTACAGTTAAAGGCACCGTTAAGTGGTTCAACGAAGCAAAAGGTTTTGGTTTCCTGGAGCAGGAAAACGGCCCTGACGTTTTCGCTCACTTCAGCGCAATCACCGGTTCCGGTTTCAAGACCCTGGCCGAAGGCCAAGCGGTTGAGTTCACCGTGACCCAGGGCCCTAAAGGCCCGCAGGCTGAGAACATCGTCGCTCTGTAAGCGATCGTTCCAGTAAAAAAAGGCGCCCTCGTGGCGCCTTTTTTATTGCTTGCTGACTGACCCCGCCATCCGCAACGCCCCCGCTCTACACCCTGAACAACATTTTGAATTGCCTGTTTTTTGTTATCGCTTTTTACCCGATCTGGCATCCGTTTTGCCCGGAAATAGCCTCCCCCGCCCGTTTTTGTAACCTTGCGTAAGCCACACCATTTTTGCCGTCATGGTTTGTTCATACCCGCCCGTCAGCATCGGCGCGTTTTTAATGGGGGAGATCCTGATCATGTGGCGTACCGTTATTCTCAGTTTACTGGCAATCCTGCTGGCCGCTTGTGGCGGTGGTGGCAGCAGTGACAATACCAACCCGACACCCAACACGCCGCAGAATCAGGCCCCGACAGGCAGCCTGACCGGCGACAGCACCATGCCGGCAGGCAGTAGCCGCATCTTCCAGCTGCAAGCCAGCGACGAGGATGGTGAAATCATCAATATCGAATGGGCCGTGGAAGGGCCACTCGATATTGAAGCCACAACCGACGCATTCATTCAGGTTCGTGCCGATGCGGTCGGCACGGATACTGCCGCCACCGTGATCGCCCGACTGCATGACGACGACGAGGCCACCACCACCCTTCGCCACCCTCTGACAGTGACGCCAGTCAGCACCTCTGCGCCCACGGTGGACGCGGGCATGGACCAACAGGTGGAAGAAACCGCGAGCTTCACTTTGCAGGGCAGCGCCACTGCCACCGGTGGCACCACCATTCGCCGCCTGCAATGGACCCAGCTCGAGGGACCTTCCGCCACCGTGGATGGCGCCAGTGATCAAAACCTGATGACCGCTACTGCGCCACAAGTGGATAGCGATACCGATCTGGTGTTTGAGCTGGAAGCCGAAGACAGCAATGGCAACCTCGGTCGGGACCAGGTAACGGTGACGGTCACCAACACCGTGAACAATCCGCTACCGGTGGTCGATGCCGGGGCCGACCAGACGGCCACCAGTGGCGATGAAATCATGCTGTCCGGCAGCGCCACCGATGACGGCGCCATCGCCTCGGTGCTCTGGGAAGTGACCGCCGGTCCCACCGTGGCCTTCCAGCCTGCGAACACCTTGAACAGCCGCTTTATCGCGCCGCAGGTGAGCGATGAAACAAACCTGAAAGTCACCCTGACCGCCACCGATGACCAGGGCGCCCAAGCCAGTGACACACTAACCGTCACGCTCCTCCCACGACCGAACAATAGCGCGCCTATCATTGACGACGCTTATGCCGACCCGGGGGTAGCAACCAGCGGGGAATCCATTTTATTGATTGGCGAGGCCCGTGATCCGGAAGACGACACGCTAACCTACGCCTGGACCCAGCTGGACAATGGCGCCCCGACACTGGCCATCGCCAATGCCGGGCAAGCGACGGCCTCGCTCACAGTGCCTGAGCTTAGCAGCGCCACCCCCTTTGCTTTCCGCTTTACTGCCAGTGATGGCGCACGGGAAGCTCACCGGGATATTACCCTGCAAGGCACGCCCACCACACAACCCTCACCCAGTGTACTGGAATGCCTGTTCCGCCCCCTGCAAAGCGGCTGCCCACTGGCCGTACTCGGCAATCTTCTCAACCCGGACAGCGTCAGCGCCTGTTTCAGCAACCCGAACTCGCCCGCCTGCCCCTTCTCCGGCCTGGCCAGCCTGGACGAAGACCTGGCCCACTGCTTCGAACACCCCGCCGACGATGGCTGCACCAGCCTACTGGGGAAAATCACCGACCCTTTGTACGTGCTGGAAACCCTGCCCCCGCAGGCACCAACCAATACCTGCACCCCGGCCTACGACAGCCGCACTTTCGAACAGTACATCGGGGTATTGCATGCACACACCGGTTACTCCGACGGCGCCCTCAACTCTCGCCCTTCTGATGTATTCGAACGCGTAAAAACGCAGGGGTTGGATTTCACCGGGATCACTGACCATTCCGACAATGTGCGGCTGCCGCTGACAGTAACCGGCGACTGCCTGTCCGAGGACTTTTTCCAGTGCCTGATCGCCGATGACGATGCCCCGTTCGATTCCTTCCGCAAGTGGGACGCCACGGCGGAACAGGCCGACGCTGCCAGCGACGAAAGCTTCACCGCCTTCCGTGGTTTCGAATGGACCTCCGACCGTTTTGGCCACATCAACCTGTTCTTTGGGGACAATGTGATCAATGCCAAAACCGGCCCCGGCTATGCCGTCTCCATGGGCCTGTTCTGGCAATGGTTCAGCTACCCGGCACAATTTGGTGGCGGCGACGACGCCCTGCTGGTGTTCAACCACCCCGGCCGCGAAGATGCCATCGAAGGTATCGTGGAGCCCCTGGGCGGCGACCCGGCCTACACCTTCAATGATTTCCGCTACGTGCCCGCAGCCGATCGTCGCGTGGTGGGGCTGGAAGTGTTTGGCAAAGGCTCCGAGTACGATTCCGGTGGCCCCGGTGGCAGCTGGCTGTCCTACGCCCTGGACAAGGGCTGGCACGTGGGCGCAGTTGGCTCGGAAGACCATCACGATACCGAGTGGGGCGACCCGGACCTGCCCAAAACCGTGCTGCTGGCCCGCTCACGCGATCGCAATGATTTGCGCGAAGCCATGCAGGCTCGACGTTTCTACGCCGTGGCCCAGTTCTATAACGACCTGCGCATGACCTTTACCCTGGATGGCTCGCCAATGGGTAGCCGCTTGCGTCGCCCGGCAGGCAGTCAGCTGCCCCTGTCGGTTAGCCTGACCCGGAACGGTGGTGACTTTATTGGCATCGTGGAAGTGGTGACTCGCAACAACGCGGTAGTCGCGACTTTAACGGGCAACCACGTGGAAATCCTGGTGCCGGTCACTGACGAGGAAAGTTATTACTTCCTGCGCGTCCGTGATCCACAAACCGGTCGCCCGGTGGCATTCAGCAGCCCGATCTGGGTGATGCCCGGCGCCAGCGCCCTGCCGGTGTGCGAGGCCACGCTCTAGATCACCACAGTGCACGGATGAAAAAAGGCGCCGGGATATGGCGCCTTTTTTGATTCTTCAATAAGCAGGCTGCGCCCCGCCACCCTCTCTTTAAAAAGTAGGTCGGATTTACCCAAGGACACAGAGAGCCTGAAAGGCGTAATCCGACACTCAACACACTCAAGGACAAGGCCACAGCAACGGCTAATTGTCGGCTTACGGCTGCGCCTAAGCCGACCTACGGGTTATCCGGCCGCTTCAAGATTATGATTCAAACAAGCCTTTGACCGGCACCAAATCCGGATACTCCGCCTGCTGCTTTTTCGCCTTGGCCTGAAACGACAACATCATGTCATCGTGGCGGAACATGCCCGCCTGCCAGGTGGCCATGTATTTGAGACTGTCTTCCACGCTGTGGTCACGGCTGTAGTTAAGCATTTCCTTACAGCCCAGAACGGCCAGGGGAGAATTGGCAGCGATCTCTTTGGCAATCTCCATCACCCCTGCCAACATGCTTTCGGCGTCGTCATAAACCCGGTTGACCAACCCTTGCTCCGCCGCTTCCCAGGCGCTGAAATTGCGACCGGTATAGGCCAGCTCACGGACCAGCCCCTGGGGCATCAGTTTGGGCAGGCGTTGCAAGGTGCCCACGTCTGCCGTCATTCCCAGGCTGGTTTCCTTGATGGTGAAGAACGCATCCTGGCTGCAATAGCGACTGTCTGCCGCACACAACAGGTCCAGCGCACCGCCCACGCAGCCGCCCTGAATCGCCACCAGCACAGGCATGCGCACCTGCTCCAGCACGCTCAGGCAATCCTGCAGCTGCAGCACCACCCGGCGCAGGTTTTCTGCCATGCGCCCCGGATCGCCAGCCATGGGCACAGCGTCTGCATCGGAGAACACGGACAGATCCATCCCGGCTGAAAAGTGCTTGCCGGTGGAGGAAATCACCACCACGCGGGCGTCAGTGCCAGTCTCGATATCCCGCAGGCAACGGGGCAGCTCCAGCCAGAAATCCTTGTTCATGCTGTTCATGGATTCCGGGCGGCTGAATTGCACATGGGCAATATGGTTTTCTACGGCAACATCGAAGGAGCGGTATTCAGGTAACGCGGACATGGTGTTTTCTCCCGTTGTTATCAGCACCATTGCCGGGGCTTCCGGCATTTGCCTCACAGCCTTACCCAATCGGCCGGCATTGAACAGCCCTGATCACGCTGTAAACCATGCTCAAGACGACATGCCCTGGAATACTTTCCTGTTACCCGAGACTCCGGGAATGGGGCCCGATCGACCGCCGGATCCCGCTACTTGCCACTGCCTCGCCTCGCTCACCCTTTGGCAGCACAGAACTGCGTGCGTTACTCCGCTTTGTGGCGTTCCTGCAGCAACGCTGTAGCTGGTTTTTCTGTTTGTCTGGCGTTCGGCGTTCGGCGTTCGGCGTTCGGCGCCGAGGGTCCTGCAAAGTACGCGATAAGTCACAAAAAAACGGCGCGCTGTTGCCAGCACGCCGTTTTATTTTTCAGTGACAGGAAAGGCACTACTTCAGGTCAAAACGCTCCAGCTCCATCACCTTGGTCCAGGCCGCCACAAAATCGGTGACGAACTTTTCCTGGGCATCAGAGCAGGCGTAAACCTCAGCCAGGGCGCGCAACACCGAGTTGGAACCGAACACCAGATCCACACGGCTGCCAGTCCACTTCAGCTCACCGCTGTCACGGTCACGCCCTTCAAAGGTTTCTTCCTCTTCCGACACCGGTTTCCACTCAGTCTTCATATCGAGAAGATTCACGAAGAAATCATTGCTCAGGGTGCCGGGCTTGTCGGTAAACACACCCAGCTCGCTACCACCGTAGTTGGCGCCCAACACCCGCAGGCCACCGACCAGCACCGTCATTTCCGGGGCCGTCAGCGTGAGCAGTTGCGCCCGGTCAATCATCAGGTGCTCGCCGCCCATGGAGAAACGCGCCTGCTGATAATTGCGGAACGCATCCACTCTGGGTTCCAGTGGTTCAAACGACGCCACATCCGTCTGTTCCTGGCTGGCATCGGTACGGCCCGGCGAGAACGGAACGGTGATAGTTACACCCGCCGCCTTGGCCGCCTTCTCGATAGCCGCACAGCCACCCAGTACGATCAGGTCCGCCAGCGACACTTTTTTATTGCCACTATTGAAGTCCGCCTGAATCCCTTCAAGGGTTTTCAATACCCGGGCCAGTTGCTCCGGCTGGTTCACCTCCCAGTCCTTTTGCGGGGCAAGGCGAATACGGGCACCGTTGGCACCGCCACGTTTGTCCCCACCACGGAAGGTGGCTGCAGAGGACCAGGCGGTGTACACCAGCTCGGAAACACTAAGGCCGGAATCCAGGATCTTGCCCTTCAGTGCAGCAATGTCCTTGTCGTCCACCAGTTCATGGTCCACCTGGGGCACCGGGTCCTGCCAGATCAGCTCCTCGTCGGGAATTTCCGGGCCCAGGTAACGGTCACGCGGCCCCAGGTCACGGTGGGTCAACTTGAACCAGGCCCGCGCAAAGGCATCGGCAAACTGGTCCGGGTTTTCATAAAAACGCCGGGAGATTTTTTCGTAGGCCGGATCAAAACGCAGCGACAAGTCCGTGGTCAGCATCATCGGCTTGTGCTTTTTGGTCTTGTCCTGGGCATAGGGCATTTGTGGTTCAACGTCCTTCGCTACCCATTGCTTGGCGCCGGCCGGGCTCTCGGTCAACTCCCATTCAAAACCGAACAGGTTTTCAAAGAAGTAATGGCTCCACTGTGTCGGCGTCTGCGACCAGGTCACCTCCGGGCCACCTCCCATGGTGTCGTCACCCTTGCCGGCACCGACACTGCTACGCCAGCCGAAGCCTTGCTCCGCAAGCCCGGCGTCTTCCGGGTCAGGCCCGACTTTTTTCGGGTCACCGGCACCGTGGGCTTTACCGAAGGTGTGACCACCGGCAATCAGGGCAACGGTTTCTTCATCGTCCATGGCCATGCGCGCAAACGTTTCGCGAATGTCGTGGGCGGCGGCTTTCGGGTCCGGGTCGCCATTAGGCCCTTCCGGATTCACGTAGATCAGCCCCATCATGGTCGCGGCCAAGGGGTTTTCCAGATCACGCTTGTCATCAAAGCGTTTTTCGTTGGTCAGCCATTCATGTTCACGGCCCCAGTACACATCCTGGTCCGGCTCCCAGGTATCTTCACGGCCACCGGCAAAACCAAAGGTTTTAAAGCCCATGGATTCCAGTGCCACGTTACCGGTAAGAATGATCAGATCCGCCCAGGAAATCTTGCTGCCGTATTTCTGTTTCACCGGCCAGATCAGTCGGCGGGCCTTGTCCAGATTGACGTTATCCGGCCAGCCATTGAGCGGGGCAAAACGCTGCTGGCCGCGACCGCCGCCGCCACGCCCATCACCAATCCGGTAGGTGCCGGCGCTGTGCCAGGCCATCCGAATGAACAGCCCACCGTAGTGGCCGAAGTCCGCCGGCCACCAGTCCTGTGAATCGGTCATTACCGCGTGCAGATCTTTTTTGACCGCCTCCAGATCCAGGCTGTTGAATGCCTTGGCATAGTCGAAATCCACATTCATGGGGTTCGACAGTGAGGAATGCTGGTTGAGCAGATCCAGGCGCAACTGGTTGGGCCACCAGTCCTTGTTGGTGGTTCCACCACCTGCGGCATGCATGGGGCATTGACTTGCATCAGCCATGACTCTCTCCCTGTTGAGTGTGTGTTAGCTGTTGATCCAGTTATATCCTTTAACCCTCGCCCCCGGCCAGTTGGCTTTGGCAAATACGCCGATAGTTTTTATCAAACACTACAATCATGACAATAGTTCTAGCCGCCCGTTCTCAGTGATTGATTATGGCGGCGAGCCACCCCGCTGACACCGCCTTGACGCCATATTCACAACGTCATTCTCTTACCACCATATGGTGGTATGGTGACGATGGACACAACAATAAAGGGAACCGGTTGCCTCGCGCAGCGGCCTGATATGGAGATTTTACCCCCATGCGTTTGACTCGTTTTGGTTTGCCCGTCCTGTTTCTCGCTTTAGCCGCCTGTGAAGAGCCGCCCGCCACCGAAGCACCGCCACCGGAAGTGTTCGTGGTCACCGCCAGCGAGCAGCCCTACCAACCCGAACGCACCTTCACCGCCCGGATTGATTCGCGCAGCGATGTGAACATCACCGCGCAAGTGTCCGGCAAGCTCACCGCCGTGCATTTCCGCGAGGGCGACACGGTGGAAGCCGGCGCGCCCCTGTTTGATATCGACCCTGCGCCCTATAAGGCTGCCCTGTCGCGGGCCAAGGCCGAACACGAGCGGGCCAAGGCCACTCTGGCGGAAGCCAAAAGCAACTTTTCCCGCGCCAACAAGCTGGTGGACAAGGGCTATATCTCCGATTCCGAATACGACACCCTCAAGGCCCGTCAGCAGGAAGCGGAAGCCGCCGAACAATCTGCCCGCGCCGCCCGGGAAAGTGCCCAGGTGGATCTGTCCTATACCCATATCGAGGCCCCCCAGGCCGGGCGCGTGGGACGCTCCATTGCCTCGGTGGGCGATGTGGTCAGCCCCGGTTTCGGTACCCTCACCACCCTGGTGGGCGGCAACGACATGCAGGCGGTTTTCCAGATCCCCGAGCGCCTGCTCACCGAAGCGGCCATGAGCGACAACCAGCCCAAGCCTTCAGAGATTGAAGTGGGCCTGGAGCTGCCCAACGGCAGCGAGTATCCCTACACCGGCAACATCGTTTACGTCTCCAACCGGGTGGACAGCAATACCGGCACTGTGGAAGTCCGCGCGGCCATGCCCAACCCCCGCGACCTGCTTCGCCCGGGCATGTTTGTGCAGGCCCATGTGCGACTGAAACAAAGTTTGAGCGGCTTGATGATCCCCCAGGCGGCCCTGCAGGTGGATCAACAAGGCACCTATGTCTTTACCGTCAACACCAACAACCTGGTGCTGCGCAACAACCTGATGACCGGCGACCGCTTCGGCGAAAATGTGCTGGTCACCGAAGGGCTGGTGGCCGGGGAAAAAGTCATCCTGCGTGGCATCCAGAAAGTGCGCCCCGGCAGCGAAGTGCGGGCCTCCGATTACAAGCCGGCCACGCAAGCCCATACCGGTAGCCAGCCCGAAAAAGATCAGAACGAAGACACTGATAAAGCGAACGGACCAGCCAAGACGGACAACACCGGGGGTACTGCCCCGTGATCAGTGGCGTCTTTATCCAGCGACCCAAGCTGGCCATGGTGGTGGGCCTGGTGATCACCTTCACCGGCCTGCTGGCCATGAAACTGCTGCCCATTTCCGAATACCCGGAAGTGGCGCCGCCGCAGATTTCCGTGAGCGCCAGCTGGCCAGGGGCGTCCGCCGCAATCATGGAAGAATCCGTGGGGCAGGTGATCGAGGATGTGGTCAACGGGGTGGAAGGCATGGAATACATGTCCTCCAGTTCCTCCAATAGTGGCAGCTACAGTCTCGCCATTACCTTCGAGGTGGGCGAAGACCCGGACATGGCCCTGGTGCGGGTGCAGAACCGGGTCAAGCTGGCCGAGCCTTCACTGCCGGCAGAAGTCCGCGCCCAGGGCCTGACCATCGACAAGCGCTCCCCGGACATTCTCTTCACCATCAATCTGTATTCCCCGGACGGCTCCCTGGATGAACTGTTCATCGCCAACTACAGCCTGCTCAATGTGCAGAACCCGCTCAAGCGGGTAGAAGGCGTGTCCGATGTGAGCGTGTTCAGTTCCGCCGACTATTCCATGCGCCTGTGGATGGACCCGCCACAGATGACCGCACTGGGCATTACCCCGGACGATATCTCCAATGCCCTGCGCGAACAGAATGTGCAGGTCCCCGCTGGCAAGATCGGCGCACCGCCTTTCGACGGCAAGCTCAGCACCGAGTATGCCCTGCAGCTGGAAGGCCGACTCAAGGATGTGAAGGAATTCGAGAACATCATCCTGCGCGCCGACGAGAACGGCGCCATGGTGCGGCTGGAGGATGTGGCACGGATCGAGCTGGGCCAGCTTTCCTACAGCATTGCCGCCAACTACCAGAACCACCCCACCACGGTGATGGCCGCTTACCTGGCACCAGGGGCCAACGCCTTGGCCACCGGCGATGCCCTCAAGCAGGCCCTGGAAGAACAGAGCAAAACCTTCCCCGACGGGCTCGAATACGCCATCGGCTACGACACCACCCGCTATGTGGAAGTGGCGATTCAGCAAGTCACCACCTCGCTGCTGATGGCGGTGGGTCTGGTCATCCTGATCACCTTTATTTTCCTCGGTGACTGGCGCCCGACCCTGGTCCCCACGGTGGTGATTCCCGTGTCCCTGATCGGGACGCTGGCGATCATGCTGGTGGCGGGCATGTCCATCAACACCATTACCCTGTTTGGCCTGATTCTGGCCATCGGCATCGTGGTGGATGATGCCATCCTGGTGGTGGAAAACACCGACCGGCACCTGCTTGAAGACCCGGACATTTCCACCCGTGACGCGGTGACCCGCACCATGGAAGAAGTGACCGGGCCAATCATCGCCACCACCCTGGTGTTGCTGGCCGTGTTTGTACCGGTAGCACTGATGCCCGGCATCACCGGCATCATGTACAACCAGTTCGCGGTGACCATCTGCGTGGCCGTGGTGATTTCCTCCATCTGTGCATTAAGCCTGAGCCCTGCGGTGGCCAGCCTGGTGCTGCGCCGCAAAGACAGTGAGCCCGCCTGGTATCGCGCGTTCAACAAGGGCTTTGCCAAAATCACCCTGGGTTATTCCCGGGTTGTCGGTGGCCTGCTGGGCCGACGCGGCCTGACTTTGGTGCTGTATGCGCTGATCATGGTGGGCTTGTTCTTTGGCGCCCGCGCCGTGCCCACCGGTTTTGTGCCCATGGAAGACAAGGGCTTGCTGCTGGTGAATGTGCAGCTGCCGGATGCGGCGTCCATCAACCGCACCGAAGCCGTTATCGAGCAGGTGCAGCGCATGCTCGACAATGATCCGGCGGTGGAGTCGGCCACCATGATCGCCGGCTTCTCCATGCTCACCGGCGGGGTACAGAGCAACGGCGGGACCGGCTTTGTGGTACTCAAGCACTGGGATGACAGACCGGACTTCCAGGACATCTCCCTGGCCGTCTCGGCGCGGGTGACCCAGCAGGCTTACCAGACCATTCCCGAAGCCCAGATCCAGTCCTTCCCGCCGCCTTCCGTACCGGGCATGGGTGCCGTGGGCGGGCTGGAACTGGTGCTGGAAGACACTCTGGGCCGCAGCCATGCGGACCTGGCCGGTGCCATGCAGATCCTCACCGCGGCGGCCAACCAGTCGCCGTTAATTGGCAGCGCCTCCACCAGCTTCCGGGCCAATGTGCCCATGTACCGTATCGATATTGACCGCAACAAGGCCAAGACCCTGCAGGTACCCCTGACCAACATCTTCTCCGCCCTGCAGAGCCAGCTGGGCTCCAGTTACATCAATGACTTCTCCCTGTTCGGGCGCACCTTCCGGGTGATGATGCAGGCCGACCCGGCTTACCGCTCCGACCTGAAGGATATCGAACGGCTTTATGCCCGCAGCAGCAACGGCAACATGGTGCCGCTCTCCACCCTGCTCACCACCGAGCCTGTGCTCGGCGCGGATATCACCAACCGCTTCAATCTGTACCGCTCTGCCATTCTCCGCGCCCAGCCCGGCGAGGGCGTCTCCAGCGGTGACGCCATGGCCGAACTGGAACGCGTGGCCGCCGAGGTATTACCGGATGGCTATCAGGTGGAATGGACCGGACAGAGCTATCAGGAGCGCAAGGCCGGCAACCAGATCGGTATCGCCTTCGCCTTGGCCATGGTGTTCATCTACCTGTTCCTGGTGGCGCAATACGAAAGCTGGTCGGTGCCGGCGGCGATTATCCTGGTGGTGCCCATTGCGGTGGCCGGGGCCATCGGCGGGCTGCTGATGGTGGGACAGATTGGCATCCCGCAGCTGGGGGCACTGGATCTTTTTGCCCAGGTGGGGCTGGTGTTATTGATCGGCCTGGCCGCCAAAAACGCCATCCTGATTGTGGAGTTCGCCCGTGAACGGCGCGAGCAGGAAGGGCTGTCCATTCTGGAAGCTGCCGCCGAAGCCGGCCGCCTGCGCTTACGCGCCGTGTGCATGACCGCCCTGTCCTTTGTACTCGGCATTCTGCCGCTGGCCTTTGCCAGCGGCGCCGGCATGTTCAGCCAGCTTTCACTGGGGCATACGGTGATGTGGGGCATGCTCGCCGCGCTTCTGATCGGCACACCAATGATCCCGGCGTTCTACGCCATGGTGCAGAGCACCCGGGAATTTCTTAAACAGAAGCTACTGAAGTGAATCAGCAGCGAATTGCGAGAGAACGACCAGGCCAATGTAGGAGCGCCGCTCGCGGCGCGAACCCGAGCCTTGGCGAGGGAAACATTTCCGCTGCGAAATATTTTCTGAAACCTGTCGCACGCTGAAAAACGCCTGATCGCCCTTCGGTCGATTCCGTGCTGCGCACGGTTCGCCCCCTGGAAGGGAGCTCCTACAGCGGCACGCGCGTGTCGCGTGTTTCCTCCATAAAAAAAGCCCGGCATATTGCCGGGCTTTTTTTATGGAGGAAAGCGTTACTTGATCAGCTTCTTCATCATGTTGACCTTATCCTTGTAAGGCGCATAACGGAACTTGATGTCGAACAGTGTCGTCGCCTTCAGGATGCTTCGCTTGTGAGAAAAAACATCAAAGGAGTTCTGCCCGTGATAAGCCCCCATACCACTTTCGCCCACGCCACCGAACGGCAGGTTAGGGTTGGCCACATGCATCACGGTGTTGTTGATACAGCCGCCACCGAACTGGGTATTGTCGAGCACCTGACGCTCCACCTGTTCACTGCCGGTGAACAGGTATAACGCCAGCGGATGTTCCGGCAGTTTTTTGAGGTTGCTTATCAGCTCCTCCATGGACGCGTAAGTCAGCATGGGCAGCACCGGGCCAAAAATTTCTTCCTGCATCACCGTGTCATCCATGGTCACGTCCTTGAGCAGGGTCGGGGCAATATATTTCCGGGCCTTGTCGGTCTCGCCGCCTGCCAGAACCTTGGCGGTGTCAATCAAGCCAGCCACCCGATCAAAGTGGCGATCATTGATCATGCGCCCCAGGTCCGGGCTCTGGCTCGGGTCATCGCCGTAGAATGCTTTCAGCGTAGCAACCATTTCCTTCTCGAAGGCACTCTTGATATCCGCGTGCACATGGATGTGATCCGGCGCCACACAGGTCTGCCCCACATTCAACATCTTGCCGGCGAGAATCCGGCGGGCGGCCACTTTCAGGTTGGCGTCCTTATGCACGATGGTGGGGCTCTTGCCGCCCAGCTCCAGCGTTACCTTGGTCAGGTGCTTGGCAGCGGCGGCCATGACGATACGGCCCACCCGTGGGCTACCCGTGAAGAAGATATGGTCGAAGCGCTCTTCGAGCAGCTCATTGGTCACCTCGGTACTGCCCTTGAACACCGCCACATAGTCGTCGCTGTAGCACTGTTTGATGATCTTCTCGACCACATCCGCCACGGTGGGGTTCAAGGATGAGGGCTTCAACACAGCCGTGTTGCCGGCGGCAATGGACCCGATCAGCGGCTGCACCAATAACAGAAACGGATAGTTGTAAGGGCCAAGCAAAAAGGTGACCCCCTGCGGGGTAGACTCAATACGGCTGCGGCCCGGCTGCGCCCACATGCTGGTGCCCACACGCTTGGGTTTCATCCAGTTTTTCAGGTGCTTGATGGTGTGTTTTAGGTCCTCGATGGCCGTGCTGATTTCAATGTAGGCCTCGAAGGGCGGGCGACCGATATCTGCATGCAGGGCGTCCTGAATCTGGCCCTGGTACTGAACAATCGCGTCTTTCAGCTTTTTCAGCTGCCGCAGCCGAAATTCATAACTGCGGGTCGCCCCGGATTCAAAGTAGTTACGCTGACGGGCGACAGCCCGGGCCGCCCACCCCTGTGCTTCATTCACATTGCTGTTATCCAGAACCGCGCCCATGGCAAATCTCCGTGTGAATACATTATTCAGGGCCACGAGTGTTCCACGGGTTCTTCGCACCCACCATGAGAAAAGTGCGCGAAACCTGACATAAAAAACCAACCGGGGTCATTTACCCGCACAAAGTAAACAAGGCCTTACTTATTGTTTTCCTTACAGAAAGCAGACCATCTACAGATTCGCACCGAGCGTCTACCTAGAGACTGTCGATGAGCGCACCAGCGTCAGGCAGAAACAGGGACTGTTGGCTCTGTCACACCCACTCGCAATACGTGGCAGCGCAGATGGTAGGCCTGTACATTTTCTCCTAGTATCGAACAAGACCGATCCAGTGAATCCGGTACCGATAAAAAAATCAGGGGAGTTCATCATGAATAGGGATATTCTCGGCAAGCTTTCAGCAGCCGTTGTGTCACCGCGTTTCCGTCAATCTCTTGTCGCCCTTCCTGTAGCCGTGCTGATCACCGGTTGCGCCACCACCGCGACCCAGACCCGCACAGCCAATGAGCGGACGCTGGAATCCCTGCAACAGCCCAGCGAACAACAAGCCTGCTACGACCGGGAAAAAGAACCCTACACCCCGCTGGTGGATGCCCACTTTCACCCTCGCCCCTTCGGTGGCGCCGCCATTCCACCGGAAAAGCTGCACACCATGCTGGAAGACCAGGGTGTTCGCGTTGTGAATTATTTCGGCATCGGCCAGATACTGGAGCTGGATTCCGGCTGTAACTACTACCTGGACTGCCCCGGCGTTACTGCCGAGCCGAGCATCAAGAACGATTTCGTCAATGGCATGGAAGCCGTGGCCTACCCCAACGACAATTTGCACATCACCCTGTCCATGACCTTCATGGACCTGGCGCATCCGGAAAATGTGGTGGAGCTGATCGAACTGTATGACCGGGAGTACCCGGGCATGTTCAGCTGGAGCGGCGAGCTGAATGTGGTGAAACAGGCGCTACTGAAAAACAACCACGAACCGGCCACCATGCAGAGCATCGATCAATGGGCGCCGTTCATGGCGGTGCTGCAGGAACGTGGCATTCCCGTTACCTTCCACTCCGACCTCGGTAACGATGCCAATCCCACCGAACACTTGCCCTTGATGAAACATATCCTCGCCACCTACCCGGATAACAAGATCGTGTGGGCGCACATGGGGCTCTCCAAGGAATTGGGCAAGATGAACCCGGTGCAGCATGTCACCCTCCTCAAGGGGCTGCTCGACAAGTACCCCAACCTGATGCTGGATATCTCCTGGGACGTGCTTTACAACGAGTATCACCAGTGGGGTGATATCTACATTCCCTTCTTTAACGAATACTCCACCCGCATCCTGCCAGGCACCGACTTTGTGGCGGCTGGCTACAAGGCAGATGACCAGTATGGCAAGGAGCTGGAAGTCACCAGCCGTGCCCTGAAAGCCTTGGACGACGAGGCATTCCATAATATCGCACTGGGCGCCAACTACTTCCGTCTAATGGACCTGGATTACAACGCACCCAACGTTTGCCCTGCAGATGACACCAGCAAAAGCGGATAATAAAGGACTCGGGAATGCGAAAAATTACCTCTTCTTCGGCAGCGCTCTGCGCGGCCTTGCTTGCCAATCCGGTACAAGCTGAAACCACCGACCCGGCGGTGGAAAAACAGCTTCAGGAACTGCGCTCCCTGCGCCAGAACCTGGAGCAACAGAGCCAGGAGTTCGATCAGCGCATCCAGCAGCTGGAAACCGAACTGTACGGGGAAAGCACACCGGCCCCCCAGCGCCCTGCCGATAATCCTGGCAGCAGTTTGGGCTACCGGCCGGGCAAAGGCTTTAACCTGTTCAACTCGGACATGGGTGAAGTCAACTTCGGGGTTTTCAGTTACACCCGCTATCTGAATCAAAAGGATTTCGAGCGCAGCTATACCGATGATTTCGGGCGCACCTCGAGTGTCGATCCGCGTAATGACTTCCAGTTCCAGAAGGTAAACATCAGCTTCAGGGGCTGGATCTTTGATCCCAAGCTGCATTACCTCTTCTACACGTGGACGTCCAACACCAGCCAGGGCGACCCGGCACAGGTGGTCGTGGCCGGTAATCTGGGGTACCACTTCAACCCGGCATTCAAGCTCTATGCCGGTATCGGTGCCCTGCCCTCCACGCGCTCCACCAACTACACCTTCCCGAACTGGCTGAAGAACGATCATCGCACCATCGCGGATGAATTCTTCCGCGGCTCATACACCACCGGTATCTGGGCGGAAGGTGAAATTGCCGAAGGGCTGATGTACCGCGCCATGCTTGGTAACAACCTGAGCCAACTGGGGGTCAGCGGCAGTCAGCTGGATGACGGACTCAACACCGCATCGGGTGCCCTGTGGTGGATGCCCACCACCGGGGAATATGGCCCGGGCGAAGGCCTGGGGGACTACGAGTTCCACGAACAGCTGGCCACCCGTTTCGGCATTCACTTCACCCACAGCCGAGAAGATGCCCAGGCGCAGCCCGGTACAAACTCGTTCGAAAATTCCCAGATTCGGCTGTCCGACGGCACCCTGATTTTCCAGGCGGATCCATTCAACAACGGCACCGCCATCGACCAGGCCACCTACCAGATGGCCGCCGCCAATGCGGGCCTGAAATACCGGGGCTGGTTCCTGGAGGCCGAGTTCTACCACCGCTGGGTAGACAAGTTTGATGCCAACGGCCCGCTGCCCGTGGACGAACTGGACGACAAGGGCTACCAGATCCAGGCTTCCATGATGGCGATTCCGAAAGTCTTGCAACCCTATGTGGCCTACTCGGAAATTCAGGGGGAGTACGGCACCCCGCATGACATCAGCATTGGTGCCAACTGGTTCCCCTTCAAGCGCAAGGAGTTCCGTTTCAGCGTACAGGGGCTTTACCTGAAGGATTCACCAGTGGGTTACAGCAGTGTACCGTTCCAGCTGGGCGGTAACGGCTGGGCCTTTACCACCGATATGGTGCTGGCGTTCTAGACTCTCCCGGCAGGCCACCAGTACGTGGCCTGCCGCTTCTCTTGCCGTCCAACCTGAACGGCCCCGTCTCTGCTCACCAGGCCTCTATCTGACCCGCGATCATGCGGTTATTTCCCGTCGCGCTCATTCGCCGCTCTTGCCGCATAAACCGGTGCAGACACTTTATCCGCGTGGCGTGGTGTCACGCCGGCAAAGTGCGTGTAAATCTGCTGAAGATCCGCTTCCATGTCATCGCCGGGATAAATCACCACGGGAAACGAGAAGGTTTTTGCCTTGTAATCCGCCAACGCCAGAATAATCGGCACATTGGCCTGGCGGGCAATATGATAGAAACCCAGCTTCCATTTGTCCGCATTACTGCGGGTGCCTTCCGGGGTCACCGCAATCAGCAGTTTCTCATGCTCGGCAAAGGCCGCCACGGTTTGCTCAACCATCCCGCCGGCCTTGCCCCGCTCAATCGGCATGGCCCCCAGTTTGCGCAGCAAGACCCCCAACGGCCCCTTGAACAGGCTGCTTTTGATCATCACGTTGACGTCTTTCTGCAACGCGGAGCGGCTCACCAGCGCCAGCACCCCGTCCCAGTTGGAAGTATGTGGCCCGCCGGCAATCACTGCCCGGTCGATATCCGGGAAGGGACCGGCCGACCAGCCGGTGAGCCGCAACAGTGCCTGGCCGATTCGCTGGCCCAAAGGCACACGGGGCGGCCGCTCTGTGGACTGATTCTGCATACCCTAACCCTCAACTTGGTGTCCCATTCCCGCCCTGCGGGCGCGGCTGCAGCGCAGCACAATCGTGCAGTATATCGGATAGCCCACCGGCGCCGCATTGACGACTCGCTCTCCGATTTGCCCCGCTACCGCTTTGCCTCTGTATAATCGCCCTATTCAGACACGCCATTACTGCCGACAGGACCCCTCTATGCCGTCTTTCGATATTGTTTCCGAGATTGATGAAGTCGCCCTTCGCCATGCGGTGGACAACGCCAACCGCGAGCTGTCTACCCGGTTCGATTTCCGCGGCGTGGAGGCCAGCATCGAGCAGAATGGCCTGGCCGTCACCCTGAAGACCGAATCCGATTTCCAGGTGCGCCAGCTGGAAGAACTGTTCGCCAAGGCCTGCCTGAAACAGAACATCAGCGCCGCCGGCGCCGACAAGCCCGAAGAACCAGAGCACAGCGGCAAGACCTTCTCGCTGACCCTGACTTTCCGCCAGGGCATCGACCAGCCCGTTGCCAAACAGATTGTGAAGCAAATCAAGGAGAGCAAGATCAAGGTACAAGCCTCGATCCAGGGCGATCAGGTGCGGGTGAACGGCAAGAAGCGCGATGACCTGCAGGCCGTGATGACACTGCTACGGGAATCCAAAATCGAAACGCCGCTGCAGTTCAATAATTTTAGGGACTAGCTACAAGCTACAAGCTACAAGCTACAACGCGATTTCAGCGCTGTAGTCACACAAACGCAAGAGGCCGCGCTCCAAATTTGGGCGCGGCCTCTTGCGTTGCATGTCGCGTGAAGCGTGCTGCCGTCGTCTTTATCGCACCAACGTCTTCACTGGCGTAAAGGTGGTATCCGCTTTCAGTCGCTGCACCCGCTTGGGGAACTGGTCCTTGCGAGCCTTGGCGCCCAACCATACCAGCACCCGGTTAGCGCCGGGCACACTCTTGCGCACCAGTTCAGCCCCCACACGCAGGGGAATCTGGGCGGGCCACACATACTTGGCTGCCGTGCGCGGCAGGCCCAATTTGTCGCCAGCCTCGTCGCCCAGAATATAACGGGTGTAACCGGCACGCAGGGTGTAATCCAGCCGCGCCAGACGTTTCGCCGCCCAACCGTCACCACCGTCCTGCAAGGACGCCCCCGCCAGGGCCTGGCCCAGCTTGCGGGTGTCGTCATCGCTTTCGCAAATCGTGGCCACTACCTGATAAAACGCCCGCATGGCATCGGCCTCGCAGGTGGGCAGGATCCGTTCTTCCACCCCCATCAAATAGCCGACATAGCGCCACAGATGCACCACCGCTTCCCGTTCTTTTTTGCTGAAAATAAAACCCAGCGAGCGCAGACCGGTGAGAAAAATCACCGAAAATTCCAGAATGGTGGCCATGGAATCCCACTGATTCAGCGGGTGACCCCAGGCCATGTTCCACTTGTCGGATTGCAACAACATGGCACGCACCTGGGAATGCATCAGGCGCACCCGTACCGCACTTTTGAACCCTTCCTGATCACGTTCCATGCCGCCCGGCGTGGTCACGTCCATCCAGAATTTCCCGGTTTCCACCAGGCGCCGGTTCGCCATGCGATCCAGCTCACCGGTGAATACCAGCGGTTTGGCCGCAGCGGCGCCCAGGTAGCCACCCATCAACGACAGGTTGCGCAATACCAGCTCACCGGAGAGCCCCACCCGGTGCGATACATCGCAGGCCAGACGAAGCTTTTCCCGATCCAGCCAGATCGGTTCATGGTCGATCTGGTTGAACAGTGCGGTGAGCGCCTGCGGCGGGTTCTCAACACTGTCGATGCCATGCTCCAGCGCCTGGTCCACCAGCTTGCGCCCCTCGCCTGCCGGCAAGCTCTTGTACATATGCACCACGGCGTCCGCCAGGGTATCGCCCATCAGCATGTGTTCGCGAATCACCCGCATCTGCCCTTCACTGGGCTGCGGATCGGAACCGATCATCAGTGAAAACAGTTTGCGCACCCGACGCATCTGCGGGCGTTCGGGGTCGCCCACCCGGTTCAGATCAGCATGGTCCAACGGGCTGGTTGCCAGCATTGCGGTCATTCTTTTTGCTCCTTGCCCTCAATTCAGTGGGCGCTAGAACCGACAAGTTCTTATGGAGCATAACAATGTCCGCCAGCCAACGGCATGGCAAGAATCGACAGAACGAATGGCGCCGAATGACAGAAACATTTGGCACTTTTTTATCCACCTGGGCTTTGCTACTTTCCCTGCTTTCGCCCTATTGTTTGCGGTAAGCTCCGCTCACCACCATCTCTCACAACATTACACAGGAAAGTGTTTATGCCCGCGTCCACCTCCGCCGTACAGCGCCTCAATACCTTATGGTTTCTGGTGCTCTCTGCGCCCTTGCTGATTGGCATCGCGGTCGCTGGCCTGGTCTGGTTCGGGAACTACACCGCATCCCTTGAAGTGCTGCCGCAAGACACCCTGCGCATGGCGGCCATTGGCGCCATGGCGCTGATGTTGATCGTGGCACGACCGCTACGTAATGCGCTGCTGTCACCCAGGGCTATCGCTGGCCGGCCGATCCAGACCGCCACCCCTGCGGACCCTTCCGGCGACACCGCAGCACTCAAGGTGCAGGCCAGCATGTTTTTGCTGCTGGGGATCCTGGATGCGGTTTCCATGATTGTTATCGCCCTCAGCCTGATGCAGGCGGATGCCCTGCTTGCTCTGCTCAACGGTATCTACACGCTGGTGCTTGCCGTCATCGCCCGGCCGGATTTCGCTGCATTAATCGATGCCACACGTAAGCAACTGACCCATAACGGATAATTGCCAAATCGGCATCCTGTTGAACACCTTGCGACATGTCTTGTTAATGAACGCCGTTTAACAAAATACACAACCACGCGTACAACGAACCCCATGATCCATAACAAGGAGAATCATCATGGGTTTCAGGAACAGATTGACCCGCCTTTTTTCTGGTCTGGCTTTGCTGCTGAGCAGCGCGCTGACCACACCAGCCCTGGCCACCGGGCTGATGACGCCAGCCAACAGCAGCCTGCCACCCCTACAAATCCGCGAGCAGCATGTCACCGTGGACGTGGAAGACGGCTACGCCATCACTGAGGTAGAGCAGGTCTTCCACAACCCCAATGACCAGGACCTGGAAGCCTACTACCGCTTCCCGGTCCCCGAGCGCGGCACCGTGGCCGAGTTCACCGTATGGATCGACGGCAAGCCGGTAATCGGCGAAGTGCTGGAAAAGCAGCAGGCCCGCCAGGTCTACCAACAGGAAAAAGCCGCCGGCCGCGAGGCCGGGCTCACTGAAAAGGACAGCTACAAGGCCTTTGATGTGCTGGTGCAACCGATTCGCGCCGGCCAGGACACAAGGGTACGGCTGGTCTATATGCAGCCCGCCTCTGTCGACACCGGCATCGGCCGCTACGTGTACCCGCTGGAAGAAGGCGGTGTGGACGAGAAGAAGCTGGCGTTCTGGACCGCCAACGACAGCGTCGAAGAGCACTTCAGCTTTACCCTGAATCTGCGCAGCGGCTACCCGGTGGATGCCCTGCGTCTGCCCAAACATCCCCAGGCACAGATCCAGCAACTGGGCCCACAGCAATGGCAGGTCAAACTGGACAACCGCACGGCAACCGCCAGCAGTGAAAAAGAAACAAACAACGAAAGCGCCAACTTCGCGCCCCCGGCCGCCAATGGCCAGCCGGCCAATGCCTTCACCCTGGACCAGGACATCGTGGTCTACTGGCGCCACCAGCAGGACCTGCCCGGCAGCGTGGACCTGGTCGCCTACAAGGCGCCGGGCAAGGATCGCGGCACCTTTATGCTCAGCATCACCCCCGGTGACGACCTGCCCCCGATCACTACCGGTAGCGACTGGGTGTTCGTGCTGGATATTTCCGGCTCCATGAGTGCCAAACTGGCCACCCTGGCCGACGGCGTCAGCCAGGCCCTGGGTAAACTGCGCGGCGGCGACCGCTTCAGAATCGTGCTGTTTGACGATCGCGCCGAAGAAATCACCAGCGGCTTTGTGGACGCCACCCCGGGCAGCATCCGCCGCTACACCGAAAAACTCATGCAGCTCAAACCCCGTGGCGGCACCAACCTGTTCGGCGGCCTGAGCCTGGCATTGAACCCCCTGGACGCGGACCGCCCCACCGGCATCGTGCTGGTGACTGATGGCGTGGCCAACGTGGGCAAGACCCAGCAAAAAGATTTCATCGACTTACTGGAAAACCATGACGTTCGCCTGTTCACCTTTGTCATGGGCAACAGCGCCAACCGGCCCATGCTCACCGCCATGACCGATGCCAGCAACGGCTTTGCCATCAGCGTCTCCAACAGCGACGACATCGCCGGGCAGATTCTCAACGCCACCGCCAAGCTCACCCACCAGGCCATGAACGACGTGGAGATCGATATCGACGGGGTACGCACCGCCGACCTGCAACCGCAGCGCATCGGCAGTATCTACCATGGTCGCCAGATCGTACTGCTCGGCCATTACTGGGGTGATGGCCCGGCGAAAGTCACCCTGCGTGCCAACGTGGCCGGCCAGGACAAGCAATACAAAACCCGTTTCAACTTCCCCGCCCAGGGCGGTGAAAACCCGGAGCTGGAACGACTGTGGGCCTATGCCACCATTCAGGACATGCAGCGGGAAATTAACGACTTCGGCGAGGAGAAGGACCTGCAGCAGGGCATCACCGACCTGGGCCTGGAGTACGGCCTGGTGACCAACTACACCTCCATGGTGGTGTTGCGCGATGAAGTCTTCGAGGAGTACGGGATCGAGCGTCGTAACGCGAAACGCCGGGAAATCGAAACACTGGCCAAGGCGCAACGCCAGGCCAGCGCTCCCACCAGCAACCGCGTGGACAATGCCCAGCCCATGTACAGCAGCAATCGTCCATCCTATAGCGGTGGCGGCAGCAGCGGTGGTGCCTTTGGCATCGGCGCCCTCCTGCCCTTCCTGATCCTGTTGATCGGCGGTGGGTTGCGTCGCCGCCGCTGATTCTGCCAACGACAACACACCTTCCCGGACAGGTAGTCCTGTCCGGGTTTTTTGCGTCTTAGCCCCGAGGCTTCGGCAAAGGGCAGGCAGCCCCCTGTCGTGTCACTCCTGCCGGCCTTCGATAGCCGACAACAGCACCCCGGCGGCAATCCCCAGGCGCTTGTCCAAACGGCCTTCATGATCAGCACTGAAATCCACATCCAGTTTCAGAATGAAGGGATTGAACCGCTGGCGATACTCCGCCACAGGACTCTCCCC
Organism: Alloalcanivorax sp.; assembly: GCA_039983755.1. GTDB lineage: Bacteria > Pseudomonadota > Gammaproteobacteria > Pseudomonadales > Alcanivoracaceae > Alcanivorax. Next base: position 98,594 of record JBDWVU010000035.1, on the reverse strand, counting down.
CATGGTGGCGTGGTAATGCTGCGGAAAGAAAAAAGCCAGCGCTTCGATATAGCGACGTACCAGCGCTTTAAGCATGGAGTCTTCCTGAAGGGTGCCGATCTCTTGACCACTACTATCCAGAAAGGTCCAGTGATCGCGCAGGAAAGATGATTTGAAACCCGATCGCCGCAACGTACCCACATGCTCATCGCTTTGCGAATCATGCACGTCATAGGCGCCAGCGAAATCGAAAATACTGCGGGTGGAAATCCGCAGTAACTCCTGCTCCTGACTTTCATCCGCGTAGAGCCGGATGTCTTCGCGGATGCGGAAGCGCTTCATGTTGGAGTAAAGCGCCAGCTCCCCATCATCCGTATAAAGGTGGAACGCATCACCGAAGAACCGAAAGAACTTGCGGCGAATGGTGTAGCGTGGATGTTGAAAGCGCACGGCGTGCGTCATGACCTGCTCTCCATCAGCATTCAGTGAAAAACCTCTTCTGTATTCAGAGAAAGCCACCCCATCACCAGGGTAATACGCTGCCATCGGAGTGCCAGAAGGTGCCGCTGTTTTCCAGGTTCAACGCATCCATCCGTGCGATCAACCCGGCCGCCGCTTCGTCCACCGTCAGGTTGCCGCTATGCCTGGTCATGTCGGTCTGTACCCAGCCCGGGTGCAGAATGGCCACAGCAATACCCTGCTCAGACAAATCCACCGCCAGCGACTTGCCTACCGCATTCAGTGCGGCCTTGCTGGCCCGGTAGCCGTATCTGGCCCCGGAGGTATTGTCGGCAATGGACCCCATGCGTGAAGTCATCAGGCCCACCTTGCTGCCCGCATGCAGGTTGCCCAACAAGGCCATGGTGACCCGCAGCGGCCCCAGCGTATTAACCTCGAACTGGTCGCGGATCGAGTCAAAGTTCATGCCGTCCACCGTTTCACTGCTCATGATCCCGGCGTTGTTATAGAGCGTATCCACACGGCGATCGCCCAGCGCATTCTGCAGGTTCATCACCCCGCCCGCGGTGCTCACATCCACGCTATCAATCACTGTTGCGCCACTTTCCAGCAGCGCTGCAGACGGCTGGCGGCAAGTGGCCAGCACGGTATCCCCTCTGGCACACCACGCCTGCACCATGGCAAGGCCAATCCCGCGATTCGCTCCGGTAATGACTATTGTCTGCCCCACAGTTTTCTCCTTTTGCCTAATTCAACAGACACTTACCCTGAACCTGTTTCGCATGCAACGCCAGCAGACAAGCCACATTCACAGGCCCTTGTGGGCGGTGCTTTGTCTTACTGCCCGTAACCCCCTTTTTTGTCCCCGTCTCTTTGTTACAGTGGGTGTCCATTTATAGAGTCCAAACAGGCTCTTCAACCAAGGACGCGAACCATGAGCATTGCAGTTGGCGATACCCTTCCCGCTATCACCCTGAAAACCAACGGCGATAACGGCCCCGAAGACCTGAACACCGGCGATTTTTTCAAAGGCCGCAAAGTGGTGCTTTTTGCCGTGCCTGGCGCTTTCACTCCCGGCTGTTCCAACACCCATATGCCCGGCTTCGTGGTCAATGCTGACGCCCTGCTGGACAAGGTCGACGCCATTGCCTGCATGGCAGTCAACGATGCCTTTGTGATGGATGCCTGGCAGAAAGACCAGAATGCCGAACGCATTACCATGCTGGCTGACGGCAATGCCGAAATGGCCAAGGCACTGGGGCTGGAACTGGACGCCACAGGCGGCGGCATGGGCATCCGCAGCAAGCGCTTCGCCCTGATCGCCAACGGTGGCGTGGTGGAGTATATCGGTGTGGACGCCAAAGGCGTGGACAAGAGCAGCGCGGAGACGGTGCTCGCCCAGCTGAGCTAAACCAGGCAATCAACAAGGCACATTGTTCTTAACGGGAGTCCGTCTGCTGACGACAGCGCCCTTGTCGGGGCTGTCGTTTGCAGTCGCGCTCCTTCAAGGACGTCGACCTAAAAAAGACGCGGGCAAAGCACTAGCCACTGACTTTCTAATCTCCCGAAATCCGGTTGCGCTCGATAAACCTGGTCGAGTCACTGCCGAAGTTCCCTCCATAACTTTCCCGCACCATGATCCGCTCACCAATGCCATGCAGCTTGTACTGATTTTGCAGGGTTAGTCCATAATTGGGCAGGTGGGTGGTATCCACTTCCTTGTTGGTTTTTTCGCTGGCCGTAACCTTGTGGTCTATATAGTTTTCTTCGTAGGCAAGCTCCATGATGGGGGCATGAACATCCACATTCGCCACCGCATGGCCATAAATACTGCGTTGCTCATCATCATGAAAACCCGGTTGGTAGTAGGGCCATATTTCTTCTTCGAGGAAATTTTTTTCAAACCATGCCGGGGAAAACGAACTTTGCCCGGTGGCCAGAAAGGCGCCGCGAATTCTTGACGACACCCGGCGCACTGGAGACGGATCATCCGGATTCGCCAGTTCCTTTACCGCGGCATGAATGCCAGCCCCGGCCCCCAATGACGATCCCGTAATAAAAATATCATCGGGATTGATTTTGAAAAAATTCGCATAGTAACGGAAGAACTGGACAGCATGGCTCATGTCATCTCTGGACACCGGATAGCCTTCAGCATCCAGATCCTTACCCGGGTGCCGAAAATCCAGGGCCGCTACCGTCACTCCACCAGGGCCACCCTCTTCAATGCCCAGATAGGCCTCCAGGGTTCCTTGCTTGGGCCCCAGCAACGTTTCCTTGTTGTGGTTGGCAGAGTGCGCATAGATCACCAGCGTATTGCGCTCACTGCCGGCATGTACCCGGCCATCAACGGTCGGGTAGTACACATCCAATCTCAGCCCATTGGGCTCAGCGTCAGGACCGACAAGCGGCAACCAGCTGACCGCGCTATCACCGTAATAGATATTCTCATAAGCGCCGCACACCGGGTCGCAGCTGCCATAGGCAACAAAGTGACCATCCATCACATCGCTATCGAACGGGGCGGGCGGGTTGGCGCTGGCCGGGGCGGGACCTGCGGTTATGGTTTTGGACCCGCAAGCCTGGCCTGCATCCGCATCCACACAAATCTCTATGTGGACGCTTTCCCCCACCGCCAGTGGCCAGGGATAGGTTACAGAGAATTCGTCTCCGAGCTGCTCCCCCTTGCTCCGCGTGGCGGCCAGGCTACCGTCTACATAGTAGTAGTGACTGGAGTCAGTGGGGTTCAGCACATCGTAGAGAATATCGAAGGACTCGCCCGCCGGCACATGATTGTTCACGCCGACAGTGTGCACCTCCACGGCCTGCTGCAGTTGCAGAACATGGCCGGCGCGGATACGGATGTCATCGCAGATAAGCTCGCCGTCATGGTCCAGGCAGATGGCGATATCCTTGCTCTCTCCTTGCGAAAAACCACCGGGATAGGTTACGGAAAACTCACCCGCCTGGGATCCTGCGCTGCTGTTGCTGCGGGTCTTCTTGAGCACCCCCTCCACAAAGTAAAAGTGATCGGACAGGCTGTCCATCGTCACCTGATAGCGAATGGGAAACGGCTCATTGGGTGGCACCACGTTGCCTTCGCCAACAGCGAGTATTCGCACCTGGGAATCCATTGCTGCAAAAGCGGGGGTCACCACCATAGAGAGCAGAAAAACCTGAAGACACCCGGTAACCAGCGTCCTGAGCCACTTCATGACCACGCCTCCTGGATGGCGTCTGGAATCATTACTGAGCATAGAGCCGCCATTTTTTCCATTCTAGTCAAAGCGACTGTGATTTCTTTTTTTCCGATATTTTTATCTTTGAGGCTGAAAGAAAACTAAATTTGCTTAGCCAAAAGGCTAGAAAACCCGAGCCAATAATGAGCTAGAGGAGGAAGACTGCAGGGGTTTTTCGCAGGAAGAGCTGGATCGATAAAATGATAGCGTTGCGAGGAACGGGTCTCGAAAGGCAAACCCGAAAAGCCAGGAAAAAAGCGAGGCGGCCTATGCGAAGCGGGTGGCTTCAGATTTCCAGTGACACGCCCAGGGTTGCGGTAAAATCATCCTTCTCCGGGGTAATACCGTCACTGTCCGGCTGCGGACTTTCGATACGTTTCCAGGTGCCCGCCAAGCGCAGGTCCAAACGGCTGGTCAGATCCACATCCAGTGCCACATAGAAATCATGCTTGGCGCGACCGGCCTTGGCTTCTGTCAGCGTCACCTGGTAATCAACTTCCAGCTCGATATCGTCGGTAATGTCCTGGTCGTAAAACGTCCCTATCAGGAATGCCGCCGTGGAGACCGTACGGTCTTCACCCTCTACCACATCCACATACTCGGTACGCTGGTAACCGGGGCCTGCCGATACCGTCCAGTCCAGCTTGGGGGTATCAAAAATCTGGTAACCCGCACCGAAACCCACCGTCCATTCCGCTTCCCGGTTCTGAAACGGATCACGGTAGTATTCGGCCTGAATCGGCCGGAAAAACCACTTGTGGCTGATTCGGTAGTCATGGCTCAGGCTTGCCGTATGGTTGTTGGCAATCTCTTCGGACTCGGACTCAGAATAGTTACCGGTATAACTCATCTTGGTATTATTCTTTACCGTGCGGCGTTTCAGTGAAACCTTGGTGTTCAGGTCTTTCTGTTCCACGTTACCACTGCGGAAATTCAGGCCCACTGAAATATCCGCGGTCCACAAATCAAACTCTCTGGGTGAAGCCGAGGCGATACCCACGACTTGCGGAAACTCAACCGGCTCACCGCCTACCAACAGTTTGCCGCGCTCCGTGGTTAAACGCCCCAGTATCACTTCACCGCCATCCAGCAGCACCGACATGACGCGCCCCGTACGGATATAGGCCACGTCTTCCCAGTCAATGGAAATCAGGTCGAAATGATCACTGTCGATTTCCACCGACTCTTCATGCAAGACCTTTATACGGCCCTTCACCCACTCGCCCGTATCCAGCTGAATCCAGTCCCATTGCTGAACATCAAAGCTGGGCGGTTGCCAGATCTCCGGCGGGGTACTGGCCGCGTCAAAGGTCTGGTCCGCCGCGGAAGCAACAACAGGAAAGGTACCGACAAGCAAACAGGCAGCCCGGAAGGCTGCCTGTTTGCTTGTCTGGCAAGAAACGCTGTCAGACGAGAAAGGTCGGCCGGCCATTGCCGGCCAGCCATTAACGACTATTTTTTTCATTACTTACCATAAGGTGCTGCTTGGTACGGGTTGCCCCCCAACGCCGCGGAGATATCGGCAATGGCTTTCTGGGCACGGACGCTGTTACCGGCCGCATCCAGCGGCGGGGAAATAGCCGCGATGCCGAACTTGCCCGGAGAAACGGCAATAATACCACCGCCCACACCGCTCTTGGCAGGCAGGCCGGTTTTGTACAACCACTTGCCCGCATCGTCATACAGCCCGGCCGTCGCCATCACTGCCAGAATTTCCGGCATGTTTTCCGGCTTCACCAGTGCCTTGCCGGTTACCGGGTTGGTTCCTGCGTTGGCCAGCGTCGCCGCCATGGTGCCCAGATCCTTGGCATTGGCTCCCACTGAGCATTGGCGGGTATAAATGTCCGTGGCCTGCAGCGGATCGCCCTTAATATGGCCATAGGCATACATCAGGTGCGCAATGGCCTGATTGCGCTGGTTGGTCGCCGCTTCCGATTTATAGATATCTTCCAGAACGGTAAGTTCACGGCCAGCGAACTCGCTGTAATAACCGAGAATCTTGTTCCAGATCTCGTTGTAGCTCTTGCCTTCCACCATGCTGGTGGTGGTAATCGCACCGGCGTTAACCAGCGGGTTCATTTCATGACCCTGGTTCTGCTCAATGGCATAGATGGAATTGAACGTCTGCCCAGTGGCGTCTACACCCACATTCTTGGGTAGGGCATCAATGCCTTTCTCCTCTGTCACCTTCGCCATGGTGAAGACCTTGGAAATAGACTGGATTGACACTTCTGATTTGATGTCACCAACGCTGTAGACTTTGCCGTCCACCGTCACCAGCACAATACCAAAAATATCGGAATCCACCTTGTCCAGCGCCGGGATATAGTTAGCGTTAGCACCTTCCTTCAATCCCTTGTACTTGTCATAGGCTTTTTTCAACGCAGCATTGATATTTTTTTCGGTGAGTTTGCTGTCCACAGCAGACGCCGAGGCCGCCTCATTTTCTGCTGAACAGCTGGCGCTTGCCACCGCCAGCATGCCGGCAAAAAACAGGCTGAAAAACTTACGTGAATATTGCATTACTCATGCTCCCTCTGAGAGATTCCGACTTCCACTTAAAGCAGGTTGCCGCTGGAAAAGCTGTATTTCACACTGAACTGGACACGACGGTCGTAGCCGGTATCACCACCATTGGCGGTGCGTTTGCCAAACAAGTACTCCATACCCATCATGACCTTGTCATTGGGAGTGTGAAGCAAATTAATGGAGGCGTATTCGCCTTTCTTAAAAGCATCAGCGCCTTGAAAATCCGAGTTATCTACCTCTGTAGAGCTATAACCCAAAGCCGTTGAATAAGCGTCATTCCAGGCATGTTCGTAGTAGCCAATAAGACCGGTTAGCGGCAGAACCTGATAGTCAGGATCTGCAACCGGTCCATCAGGGCCCATGTCGTCCCCGCCATCGTTCATGTAGTTAGCAATACCCTCACCGTGCACGACACCAAGAATCAGGCGGTCGCTCTCAAGAAGGTTAATCGTGCTTGTCAGGTTTACGCCCCAGCCCAGTTCGCTATCCTCTGGCTTGCCATCAGTACCTGCAGTCAAAGGCGCGGGAGTGTCATAACCCACCTGACGCAGAATACCGGCCACCTGGAAGTGCCCCCAGTCACCGCTCTGGCGGAAATGTGCAGTCAAATCCGGATACTCATTATCTCCCGCCTCAGGGTAAGTATTGGGATTGTTGACGCCGCTACCCGGTGTCTCAATGGCCACCGCCACAGTTTGATCGCCCTGCATCGGCGTCCAGCGAAGTTGCGGATTACGCAGGAACACCATGCCGGACGGGCCCCAGTAGTCGATCACATTAGGGAACACATTCCCGTCCATGAAAACACTGTTGGTTTGCCCGGCCAGAATGGATTTCCATTCACCGTAGGCATGACGCAAACGAATCGTCGTCTGTCCCTCATCCGGGCCTACGCCATACATATCGAATTCGAGTTTGGTGGTCAGTTCACTGTCGCCAGCCATGGTGCTGGCATTCACTCCCAGGCGGCTCTGGCGAACACTGAGTGTGGCCTGGCCATCGCTTCCCACATTTGCCGCTGGGTCAGTAATAATTCGACTGGGGCGTAATGAAGCTTCCCAATCCGGGTTGGGCCGGTCGAACGCCTGCACATAATCCACCATCCCGAAACCATAGACTTCGAAAGAAGAATCCGCCAAGCAAGTGAGAGGAGCGAGAAGTAGCGCGGCACCGAGAGTGCGCCGGGAAGCGAGTGTACCCATGATCATCATCCCTGTTCATTGTTTTGTGAATCGCCGCCACTCCCGGGCAGAACTGTTGAGCATCCCGAGCTGCAACGTTGAACCAGTGATCCTCCCCCGATAGAAGCACAAATTTTACACAGAGTCACATAGCCCCACCCGCAGCATTTCAAAATGGTGACACGTCTTACAGCACCTTAAAAAACACCAGCGCTTGTCTATACTGGTGGTTAGGCCGAGCAACATGGCAGCACCCTAATATGACAAGGGTATAACCACCACTCACAACCCACGGGCAACCTCATAATGAGTATTCTGCAACTGCCCCATGCACGCCCCGATGTCGTTCTTATCGACTGGCATGCCACCCTGGTAGACACCCATGACGCCATGTATCACGCCGTGGATGACATTCTCCCCAAGCTCCAGGAATTAGACCTGTGGGACCGGCTACTGGACCCGGATGATTCCAAAACCATCGAAGACGCCAAACTGCTGATCTATGTGAAAGATCATCATCGTCTGCACCCGAAAATCGTGTCACAGCGAAAAATTTCCCGTACCGATATTTTCGAAGTTTTGTTCGGCAGCGACCAGGATGCCAAACGCCGTGCCCACCTGGCTTTTGATCAGGCCTATCGGAAATACGTAGCCGAAGTGCATCCACTGGAAGCGGACATTCGGCCGCAACTGGAGCACCTGCGCGAACTGGGCGTAAAAACCGGGCTGATCTCCAACCGTAAACGGGAATTTCTGGAGCATGAACTGGCGCTGGTAGACGGCACCGGCTGGGAAGATTTGTTCGATGTGGTGGTATGCGGCAGCGATGTGGAAGAACGCAAACCGTCACCACAGATGCTGTTGAAGGCCATGGAGATGCTCAACAGGCCTCCCGCCGAAAGCTGCTGGTACGTGGGCGACAGCACCACCGACGTGATTGCCGCCAAGGAAGCCGGCGTTACCTCCATTTTCTACAATGGCGCGGGCTGGGATCAGGCCTGGCTGGACAAGATTTTTCCGCACACGGTCAAACACCCCCACCGCCCGGATGCCGTGGTCGGCAGCATTGCCGAACTAACCACCCTGGCCCGTCACCTGCTGGCCCAGCACATGCGCGTGGAACGGGCACGCCCCTGAAACCGCTCCGCCACCAACCCGATTGGCCCGATCCGCCCCTGCCCGGCCTGCGCCAAGTTGGTACATTCGTGCAAAATAACAACCTGCCCGTGAGAGACCATGACACAGCACACGCTTCACGCCTTTACCGATGACGCCCTGGGCACCGATGATGCCACCGCCCTGGCAGAGCGCCTGCAGCGCGGCGACATCAGCACAACTGACGCCACCGAGGCCGCCATCGCCCGCTTGCAGCGGATCAATCCCACCCTCAACGGACTGGTGCTGGACACCTATGCAGAAGCGCGCGAGCGTGCCAAAAATAAGCATTTTGGGGGATTTTTTGCCGGCGTTCCCAGCTTGATCAAGGACAATATCGACCTGCGCGGCCTGCCCACCGGCCATGGCAGTGCCGCCGTGGGCGGCAAGCCCATGAAGAAAACCAGCGTACTGGCGAAGCAGTATCTCGCTCAGGGTTTTAACTTGCTGGGCAAGACCACCCTGCCCGCCTTCGGTTTTACCGCTTCCACCGAGATGGCTCACGCCCCGGCCACCCGCAACCCCTGGCACCTGAACCACTCCGCCGGCGGCTCTTCCGGCGGCAGCGCCGCACTGGTGGCCGCGGGCGCCGTGCCCATTGCCCACGGCAACGACGGCGGCGGCTCCATTCGCATCCCCGCGGCGGTCTGTGGCCTGGTGGGCCTGAAAAGTACCCGTGGGCGCCTGGTCACCCAGGAAGCCGCCAAAGCGTTGCCGGTCAATATCATCAGCGATGGCGTGCTCACCCGCACCGTGCGCGACACCGCCAACTTCTTCGCCGAAGCCGAAAAGTACTATCGCAACCGCAAGCTACCCGCTGTCGGGCACGTCACCGGCCCCGCTAAACAGCGGCTACGCATCGGCCTGATGGTGGACTCCATCGCCGGCGACCCCACCTGCCCGCAAACCCGTGCCGCCGTGGAAGCCACCGCCAAACAACTGTCCGCTCTGGGCCACCAAGTGGACGTGGCCCGCATCGACCTGCCCCAACGGTTTGTGGACGACTTCCTGCTTTACTGGGCCATGCTCGCTTTCTTCGTCAGTAAATTCGGCCGCGCCCTTTTCCCCCAGGGGTTCGATAGCCAGCAGCTGGACCCGCTTTCACAGGGTCTGGCCGGCTATTACCGTCAGCGCTTCCTGAAAACCCCCGGCATGCTGCGCCAGCTTCGCCAGAGCCAGGCCCGCTACGCAGAAGTATTTAACCAGTACGATGTAGTACTCACCCCGGTGCTGGCCCACACCACGCCGGAGTTGGGCTATCTTGGCGCCGATGTGGACTTCGACATCCAGCTGGAACGCCTGCTGCGTTACACCACCTTTACCCCGGCCAACAACGCCTCCGGCAGCCCGGGTCTGTCCCTGCCGCTGGGCCAGGCCGACAACGGCCTGCCCATCGGCGTCCAGCTCAACGGCCGTCACGGCGAGGAGCGCACCTTGCTGGAGCTGGCCTTTGAACTGGAACAGGTACAGCCGTTCATCCGGCTTGATCAACACTGATACACAAGCCAATTCAATACACAAAAGGATCATCATGACGCTGTCATCCACATTCAATCGCAACAGCACCGCCGACCAAGTGCTGGAAGGAAAGAACCTGTCAGGGAAAATCGCCATGGTGACCGGCGCCAATGGCGGCATTGGCTATGAAACGGCCCGTTCTCTGGCTGCAGCCGGGGCGCTTGTTATCCTGGCCTGCCGAAATCCAACCCTTGGCGAAGATGCCATTTCCAGCATTCGCCGCGACCACCCCGATGCCCAGGTTGAACTGGTCTCTCTGGACCTTGCTGATCCAGCCAGCATCCAGGCCTGTCTGGAGGATATTGCCCAACGTGAGCACATTCCTCATCTGGACATACTCATCTGCAATGCCGGCTCCATGTCGACCAAATATCGGCTAACCGATCAGGGAATCGAGCGAACCGTGGCCGTCTGCCACCTGGGCCATTTCATGCTGACCAAAGGGTTGCTCGACACCATCCTCAAGGCGCCAGCCCCGCGTATCGTCATGGTCTCCAGCGAATCACACCGGTATCCATTGCGGCTGAATTTCGACAACCTGCTTGTGGCCAAAAAACAAAACCGCATAACCGCCTTCAATGCCTATGGCCAGGCCAAGCTGTGCAATGCCCTGATGGCGCTGGAACTCCAGCAGCGCTATGGCAGCCAAGGCCTCACCGCGTGCGCCGTACACCCCGGCGCGCTGGTCACCACCGGATTCGGCCGTGAATCCTGGCTGACCCAGGCACTCTTCACACTGGTCAGCCCCCTTACCAAAACACCGCATCAAGGCGCCGCCACCAGCGTCCTGTGTGCCACCCATGACAATGCTGAAGACATCGCTGGCGGCTATTTTTCCCATTGCCGGGCCGCACGGCCTTCAGCAGAAGCGGGCAATACAGACGTCGCAAAAAAACTGTGGGATTTTTCAGAGCATCATCTACAGAATTATGCCAACGTCTGAAAACATGCAGACGTAGAACCAACCAGCAAACCGGGTAACCGTGGCGGCAACAGGGAGGAGGCCATCATGACAAACAGCACCATCAGCGGTGGCGTCGTCCACGCCTTGCCCGACGACTTGCGGCAAACCCTGCAAGCCGAGCCAGCCATGCTCACCCAGTGGGAGGACATCACCCCACTGGCGCGCAACGAATGGATCTGCTGGATAGAAGACGCCAAGAAAGCCGACACTCGAACCGGAGCCATCACCCGCGCCTGGGAAAATCTCACCGCTGGCAAACGCCCCCTGTTGCTGGCCGGACTGCCCCCACCGTGAACGCACCGGCAAGGCGTAAAAACCAGATTTGTGCTCAGGTCTTGCCCCGTGCCCCAATTAGCAAAAGGCAATACCTGCCCCACCCCCCCCTATTTCCGCCTTATCTACTCGAAAAATGTCCAGGCCAGCACCCTGGCAACCTTGTTCCCCTGCTTCATCTCAATTTCCCGCACCTCAACGGCACCGACCTTCAGCATCAATTTCTTCAAAGGTCGGACATTATCGGATTTTGAAATCAGGCTGGTAAACCAGCGGCATTGCGATGAATACACCTGACTTTCTCTTACCATTTTCTTGAGAAACAACAGCTCGCCGCCCTTGCACCAGAGCTCAGCGCCCTGCCCACCAAAATTGAGTTTCGACGCCTTTGTTTCCGCCTTTGCCTCGCCGCGATTGCGCGCCAGGTTAGAAACTTTACGTTGGCTACTTTTCAGTGCCTCATCCTGCGAGGCATGGAAAGGCGGGTTGCATACGCTGACATCGAAATACTCATCCGGCTGGATGATGCCTTCAAAAATATGGTTCTTGTCGTTTTGCGCTCGCAGGGTAAAACGGTCTTCGAGGTCAGGATTGCTGGCAATAATCGCCTTCACATTCGCAAGGGACTGGGTGTTTATGTCACTGCCGACGCACTGCCAACCGTAAATCCGGCAGGCCAGTAGCGGGTATATGCCGTTTGCGCCCGTTCCGATATCGAGCAGCCTGATGTCGGGATTTTCAGGGCCAACCAGATCCGCAATGTAATGGATATAGTCAGCCCTGCCCGGAATGGGAGGGCAAAGTGCACCGTCCGGAATATCCCAGCCGACAATATTGTAGTGTTGCTTTAGCAAGGCGGCGTTGAGGGTTTTGACTGCCAGCGGATTTGAGAAATCGATGGAGAGATCGCCGTAAGGGTTCGGCTTCACATGGGAGGCCAGCGCCGGGTAACTGGCTACCAGAGCAGGAAAATCATAGCCCTGGTTGTGCAGGTTTCTCGGGTGTAGACCTTTGCGAACCGGTTTGGACTGGCTTTTCTTGGTTCGATGGCGGGTGTTCACAGTCATGGGCTTGAGGGGGCGTTAGAGCCGACAAGGATTAGCCCGTGATTATAATATTTTTATATGTCATGGGCATACTCGGCTGTCTGGGGGTGTCGTCGGGTTACGCCTACGGCTAACCTGACCTACACAACCCTTTCGCAGCCCAACATTACCGTAGGTCGGCTTAGCCGTAGGCGTAAGCCGACATCACCCTTTTGATATAAATCAATCGTCATCGTGGCGAAAGAATGCCTGGATACTTGAAAAGTCCTTGTCCGAGTAGCCATGGTTTCCATGGGCCGCGTAGAGGCTTTTCGCCAGGTTACCCATGGGCGTGGCGGATTGTGTGCTGAGGCCTGCCTGCAACGCCAGCCCCAAATCCTTGTTCATTAATTTCACCGCAAAGCCGCCTTCGTAGTCTTTGGATGACGGTACGTTTTCCATCACACCCGGCCAGGGGTTGTACTTGTCCAGGGACCAGTTGTCGCCGGAGCTGGCTTTCATGATGTCGGAAAGCACCGCCGGGTCCAGCCCATGGTCGGCACCCATTTGCAGAGCTTCGGCGGTGCCGATCATGTGGATGGCCAGCAGCATGTTGTTGCAGATTTTTGCCAGTTGGCCGGCACCGTTGTCCCCGGCACGAAACACCTGGGCGCCCATGCATTCCAACACCGGACGGGCACGATCGATGGCATCTTCCGGGCCGCCACAGATAAACGTCAGCGTGCCGGCCTTGGCACCCCCAACGCCGCCGGAGACCGGCGCATCGATCATTACCCTGCCCTGCTCCCGGGCAATGGCGGCCACGTCGCGGGCGGTGTCTGCATCGATGGTGGAGCAGTCGATGATCAGGGCGCTTTTATCAATGTGTGGCAGCACACCCCCGTCCACCTTATCTTGGCCGCCCAGGTACAGACCGCGAACCGCACCCGCTGACGGCAGCATGCTGACAACCACGTCAACGCCGGCGACAGCATCAACCGCACTACTCGCTGCCTTGGCGCCTTCCTGAACGATGGTTTCCAGCAAGGCGGGCATCAGGTCAAACGCCACTACCTCATGGCCAGCCTTGACCAGATTGGCCGCCATGGGCCCACCCATATGACCGACACCGAAGAATCCGATTTTCATAGCGCACTCCTTGTCATTATCACATCACGCTTCAGGCACCATGAATGCACGCGTGCCGGCATGTTGCGTGCTGAATTTCTTACAAAAAAGATAAATCTTTTAATACATTGCGCGCGATAATTACGCGCATGATTTCATTGGTGCCTTCCAGAATCTGGTGCACCCGCGCATCGCGTACATAACGCTCCAGCGGGTACTCACTGATATAGCCGTAACCGCCGTGTAGCTGCAGCGCCTGGTTGCAGACGTTGAAACACAGATCCGTTGCCAGTCGTTTTGCCATGGCACACAACATGCTTTTGTCGCTGTGATTCTGATCCAATTTCCAGGCCGCCAAGCGGACCATTTGCTGCGCCGCCACTAATTCCGTGGCCATGTCGGCCAGGGTGAATTGCACGGTTTGGAAATCTCCAATGGCCTGACCAAACTGTTTGCGTTCCTGCACGTATTGCTGCGCCTGATGCAACGCGGCCTGGGCCGCCCCAAGTGAACAGCTGGCGATATTGATACGCCCGCCATCCAGGCCAGCCATGGCGATGCGAAAGCCCTGCCCTTCTTCACCGATCAGGCAGTCCGCAGGAATGCGTGCATCTTCGAGAATTACCGCCCGGGTAGGCTGGCTTTTCCAGCCCATCTTGGCTTCGTTACGGCCGTAGCTGATACCCGGCGTATCCGCCGGCACCGCAAAGCAGGAAATGCCCGCTGCACCTGGCCCGCCGGTACGTGCCATCAACACCAACACATCGGTATCGCCCGCGCCGGAAATAAACGCCTTGGCGCCGTTCAGCACATAATCATCACCGTCTTTTTTTGCGGTGGTGCTTAACGATGCGGCATCGGAACCGGCACCCGGTTCGGTAAGGCAATAGGACGCCAGTTTTTCACCGCTCATCAATGCTTCGGCCCAACGCGCCCGGATGGCATCGCTGCCAAAACGGGTGAGCATCCAGGTGGCCATATTGTGGATGGTGATGAAGGCGGTGGTGGAGGTGCAGCCCTGGGAGAGTTGTTCAAAGATCAACGCCGCATCCAGCCGGCTCAACCCCATGCCGCCGTGTGCTTCATCGCAGTACAGGGAGCAGAAACCCAACGCCCCTGCTTCGCGAATCGCGTTTTTTGGGAAGAAGCTTTTGGCATCCCATTCTGCGGCGAAAGGCGCCAGCGCTTTTTCAGAAAACTGGCGCGCGGTTTCCCGGAAAGCCTGCTGTTCTTCAGTGAAAGAAAAGTCCACGCATTGATCCTTTCAAGATCGTTTAATCATTCAAGACCCTTGCCGTAGGAGCGTCGCTTGCGGCGCGATTCCAGCGTCAGGTTATCGCGCCGCAAGCGACGCTCCTACGGAAAACCTCGTCACTTCAAATTAATGCTCATGTTTGGTCCGGCTGCGGTCTGGATATCCGAATCGAACCAGCGGCTGGTGACGGTTTTGGTTTCGGTATAGAAACGCACGCCCTGTTTGCCGTAGGCGTGCTGGTCACCATAGAACGAGCCTTTCCAGCCGGTGAAACTGAAGAACGGCAGCGGCACCGGAATCGGCACATTGATCCCCACCTGCCCCACTTCCACTTCGTGCTGATATTTCCGCGCGGCGGCACCGCTGGCGGTAAAGATGGAGGTGCCGTTGCCGTAGGGGCTGTTGTTGACCAGTTCCAGTGCTTCTTCCAGTGAGTCCACGCAGACGCAGCACAATACCGGCCCGAAAATTTCTTCCTGGTAAATCGCCATGTTGGCAGTCACATCGGTGAACAGGGTCGGCCCAACCCAGTTGCCGTCCGGCAGGCCCTCCACGGTGCAATCGGAGCCATCCAGCAAACAGGTGGCGCCTTCCTGCTTGCCCTGCTCGATCATTTTCAGCACCCGCTGTTTTGCCGCCGGGCTGATCTGCGGGCCATAGGCGGCCTCCGGGTCATTCCAGGCACCGGGGCGAATCTGCCCAAACTGGCTTGCCAGCTCATCAATCCAGGCTTTGGAATCGCCCACAAACACTGCCACGCTGATGGCCATGCAACGCTGCCCTGCCGCCCCGCAGGACGACCCCACCAGGCTGCTGACCACCTGCTCCTTATTGGCATCGGGCATGATCACCATATGGTTTTTGGCACCGGCAAAACACTGCGCGCGCTTCATGTTGTCGGTGGCCGTGCGGTACACGTGCTGACCCACCGGCACAGAGCCCACGAACGACACCGCCTTGATGTCCGGGTGCGACAGCAGGGTATCCACCTGCTCCTTGCCACCGTGCACCACCTGCAACAGGCCCGGCGCCGCGCCGGCTTCCTGGAACAGCTCCGCCAGACGGTTGGGGGTCATCGGGTCCTGCTCGGAGGGCTTGAGCACAAAGGTGTTACCCGCGGCGATGGCCAGCGGAAACATCCACAGGGGAATCATGGCCGGGAAGTTGAACGGGGTAATCCCTGCACACACGCCCAGCGGCTGGGTCCAGGAATGGGTGTCGATGCTGCGCGCCACGTTCTCAACAGTTTCGCCCATCATCAGCGAAGCGATGTTGGCGGCCTGCTCAGCCACTTCAATGCCGCGCCACACGTCCCCCTTGGCGTCCTCGAAGGTCTTTCCGGTTTCCTGGCTGAGGATTTCGGCAATTTCGTCGTGATGCTCTTTCAACAGCGCCTGATAGCGCAGCATCAACCGGGCACGCTCGGAGACCGGCACTTCTTTCCAGGTCTGGAAGGCAGCCTTGCCCGCCGCAATGGCCCGCTCCATTTCCTCGGCGGTGGCCGCCGGGGCTTCACACAGGGTCTGCTGGGTAGCCGGGTTGGTTACCGCAATCCACTGGTCAGTCTGGCTGGCAACAAATTCACCGTTAATCAACAGGGGCAATTGGTGGGCCATCAGGTTCTCCATCCTTTTTCGGGCTTTGGGCTGGGCGTGCCAGCGTAAAGCGTGACTACTTACAAGCGTTGCCCCTGTTGTAGCACAGCTTTTCTGCCATGCAGATAGCCACTTTTGACCAAGATGGACTATATTGCTGTTTATGGAATACTTGGAACGGCCAACCGCCGAAACGTCCCGCTGGCCATTGCCCGACAGCGGCCAACGCACCGTGATCCCCCCGGCGGTGCTGGCCAGCGTCCGCGATCATCCGCTTTGTTCTGGCTGTATGCCCCACGGTGTGGGCTTTTACCCGCAGGCCAGCGGGCACCGTATGGCTCGTCAGAAGCCAGCGGACGACCTGTTGATCTACTGTGTTTCCGGGGCAGGACAGGTGGCTTACGGGGGGCAGAGCCAGCCAGTTGAGGCCGGTGAGCTATTGCTGTTGCCTGCAGGGCTGGCGCATCGCTACTACGCCAACCCACAGCGCCCCTGGAGTATTTACTGGGTGCATCTGGGCGGGCCTGAAGTGCAGGGATATTTCGACGAAATTGCCGGGCTACGCCAGCCAGGCATCCGCAAGGTCCGGGTCGGCGTCCATTCACGCCTGGCGGAGGATTTTCAGGCGTTGATGGCGGCAGCCACCAGCGCCCAGCCGGAACACCTGATTTACGCGGCCAACCTGCTGCGCAGCCTGCTCGCCTACGCGGCCTTGATGCGCCGCCAGCACCAGGTGCGCCACGCTACCCTGGATGTGGCACGGGTCAACAGCTATCTACAAACGGCCATGGACCAACGCCTCAGCCTGGATGCGCTGATCGCCGCCACCAGCGATTTATCCCGCTACCATTTTATTCGGGAATACAAACGCCAGACCGGGCAAACCCCCATGCAGGCGTTTCTGCGCATCAAGGTGAGCCATGCCTGCTATCTGCTGGATATCAGCGACCAAAGCGTGGCCGCTATCGCGCTACAGCTGGGGTATGACGATCCGTATTATTTTTCCCGGCTGTTCAAGAAAGTGATGCGTGTTTCGCCGCAGCAATACCGACAGGAGAGAGGAAAAAATTGAGAAATTTCTGAAAATTTTCCAGAAATATTCAGAAATTCAGGGCCGACTTTCCCAGCTCATGGCGAGTACCTTAGGATTGTTTTCACACTGGAAAACATAGGCACAACCGCTATTGCCGAACCAGAAGGGAAGGGTGTCCGTTGAATCCAGCTGCAAAATAAATTTCATCGGTTTTTCGCAACAGGAGCAGGACGGGTAAGTCACCTCTTTTACCCAGTGCGGCCAACCGAGAAATTTGTCGCCTGGACGCGGGGCAGGGCGGTGCGCCTGGAGCAGGGCAACCATGCCATCGGGCATATCATCATCGTTGAGCGCTGCAGTTTCCTGGTGGTCCGGGAAATCCGTTACCCGCTGCCAGCCAGTCAATGATTGCTCGGGAAACGCATCCGGTATGCCCACCGGCAGGGCATCAAAACCACCGGCCTGCTGCCGGGGAATCACTCGTACCAGGGAAGCGTCGGAGAAGGGCAGGTGCGCGTGCCCCAATACTTCACAGTCTTCTTCCCCGTTGGTGCAATAGAACACCTGTAGCACCCCGTCACCGAATGCCGCGCGCCCATCCACCGGGACATCCTGGGAGTCCAGCTGAACAAACAGCTGCATGGGCTGGTGGCAATGGCCACAGCAGGGCCAGGATTCGTCCGCCTTCAGCAATGGCAAGCCGCCAAACTTGGAGCGTGCGCCCGGCACGGCCGGGCCGACTCGGGGACGCCACCCCGGGCGGGACAGGGTAGCCAGCTTGTGCTTGATTTCTTCGGGTAACATGACTCGTCCTCGTACGGTCGTTTCATGTTCACCTTCACGCTACCTTGACGCAATGAACTGCCCACCGTTACCCGCTGCCAGGCAGGTTTTAGCGGTTAAGCGGCGTGCAATTATCTGCCCGACCCTGTTTTCCTGCCCAACGACGGGCCCATTCAGGATGGATTCAGCGTCAGGGTGGCGGTCATGCCCGCCGCCAGTAGTGTGCCCTCGGGCAGGCTGTCCGCATCAATGGAGACCCGCACCGGCACCCGCTGGGCCAGGCGCACCCAATTGAACGTGGGGTTCACATCCGCCAACAGGTTGGCGCCGGTGGGGTTATCCCGGTCGGCGATACCGTGGGCGATGCTGTCCACGATGCCATGGGCGCGGATACCACTGAGCAGGCGCACCTGCACCGCGTCGCCCACATGCACATTGGGCAGCTTGGTTTCCTCGAAGTAGCCGTACACCCAGAAGTCATGGCGATCGATCAGCGCCATGTGCGCCTGCCCGGCGTGGGCATAATCGCCCGGATACAGTTCCAGGTTGGTGACGTAACCGTCCACCGGGGCGCGCACTTCCGTGCGCTCCAGGTTCAGCTGCGCCAGCGCCAGGGCCGCATTGGCCTGCTGCAAGCGGGCCAGCAACTGCTGCTGGCTGGCGGTGGCCCGTTGATGGCTGGCCTGGGCCGCCTGTAGCTGGGCCTGCGCCGCATCGGCGTTACTGTGGGCGTTATCGCGCACCTCCCGGGACACCGCTTCAGCGATACGATCCCGGCGCCGTGATTCCGCCTGGCGCATGGCAAACTCGGCCCGCGCCTTGGCGGCGCTGGCCTGGGCGGCACGAATGTCCGCCCCGGCCGCGCGGGCTGCCGCCTCGGCGGCGCGCTGGTCCGCCTCCGCCTGCTGCAGGGCATTCTGGTAACGGCTGCGGTCGATCACGAACAACAGATCACCCTGCTGCACGGTCTGGTTATCGGCCACCGCCACTTCCGTGACCAGCCCGGAGACATCCGGCGCCACCTGCACCACCCGCGCCCGCACCCGGCCATCCCGGGTCCAGGGGGAATACATGTAGTGCTGCCACAGGGCCCAGGCCAGCAAGGCGGCCAGCGCCACCATAAACACGGTGACCGAGGCCCGAATCAGGGATTGGGTTTTCATGGTTTTCTCCTCCATCCTTGCTTTCCTTACTGCATGGCCAGCAGCCCGAGGCCACCGAAACAGCAGAAAAATACCGCCACCCGAAACAACGGCGGGTGCCAGACATAGCGGTACAGGCCATAACGGCCGCCCACCCAGTCCACCGCCCACTGCAACAGCAGGCTGAAGACGAACACCAGCAGCAGGCTGGGCACCAGCGCATCCAGCACGGCAATTTCACGGGGCATGGGGCACTTCCTCCTGATGGGGCTGGGGATTAGGGGCCGGCGTCGCCACCAGTACCGAGCGGGTATCCAGCAGGGCCTGGCGCAACAAATGCAGCTGACGCAGGGCAGGGCGGTCGGCCACCGTGGCCATGGCTGCATCCAGGGCCAGCAATGCCCTCTCATGGGCACCTTGTTGCTTGTCCGCATCACTGCGAAAGAGGCGGGCAAAGGCCTCCAGCACCGCCACAACTGCGGCCTGCTCGGCCAGCGGCAGGGTGGCCTGCAGACTGCGTAGCTCCACCACAGCCCGGCCGGTTTCATGCACCGACAACGCCCAGGGCAGCCAGTCACGGGCGCGCGGCCCCGCATGCACCATAATCTGCATGAACAGATCACGGGTGGCGCTTTCCAGGCGGTGGCGCAATCCGCCCAACGGTGCCTCGCAGGCCCGGGCAACCTGATAACGCAGCTGGTGCAGCAGACGGTTTCGCAACCAGCCATTGCTGGAGGCATTGCCGAACAGACTGAAAGCCACGGCCACCGCCAGCACCCCGCCAATCTGGCTGATCGCCTCGTTGGCCACATACACCGGATCAAAGGTCATCGGGCTGTGCAGATTCAGCAGGTAGATAAAACTGAGCACATAGCCAGTACCATAGCCGGCCAGCGTCGGCCGGGTGGTGAGGTACAGCCCGGTAAGCAGGAACGGCACGATGCCGGCCACCATCAACCCGAAACCGTCCATATGGGTGAGCACCAGAAACTGACAGAGAAACGCCAGCGGCATGCCGGTGGCAAAGCCCAGGGTAATCTGGCGCACCACCGCCGACGGATTCGGCGCGCTGGCAAACAGGCCGGTGAAAATCGTGGCCAACATCATGGCACTGCCACCATGCACCCAGCCGGACAGAATCCAGAAACTGCCCATCACCAGCATGGTTGCCGTGGCCCGCACCCCGCTCACCAGTGCGCCGAGGCGGTCATTGCCATGCTGGAACACCACCTCTTTCTCCGCCGCCGTGGCCACACCGGGGCGCCGCAATACCGCGTAGGCCTGCACATAGGCGCGCAATTCCTGCAGGCAGCGGCCCAGCAGCTCGGTGCCGGTATCGAAATCCAGTAACTCCCGATGCGAAATCAGCCCCTGGCGCTGCTCACGGATCTTGCCGGGCAATGCCCGCTCGGTTTGTTGCAGCACCCGCGCCAGGCGCGCGGCGGCCTCCGGGCTGGGCTGACAATCCCCCTCCAGGGCTTTGGCGGTAAACGCGCACAGCTGCATCAAGCGGTCGCGGGTATCGCGATGATGGGGCGCATGCATGCGATTCATCAGGTGATGCAGGGTCTGGTAGCTGGTGGAGACCTCCATGAAATGCTGGTTCAGCTGGCGCAGGCGCGGGCTGTGCGCCCGCACGCCGGCGTCCTCAAACACCACGGAACTGCGCAGGTTTTCCACCTGAATGGTCTCGCCCACAAACCGCATGTGGGCCTCTTCCAGCGCATCACGGGCCAGCACGCCCCCCAGGCTGCCGCGCACAAACGCCAGAAAGCCCCGGTATTGATCAGCCAATTGCTGACGCAGGGCCATGCGCAGCCGCTGGGGAAACAGCACATCCCCCACCAACCCGGCCACCAGAATACCCAGCATCACTTCGCTGACCCGCATCACCGCCGAGTCAAACAGCCCCAGCGGATGCTGCACCACCGGTAGCACCACGATGGCCACAGTGTAGCCAGACAACACAAAGCCATAGGACATGAAGTTGCGATACAGGGACGCCCCGGCGGCGCACAGACCAATCCACAGGGCCATGCCCACCAGCAACAGCTCACGCTGCTGCGGGAACAGGCCCACCAGCGCGATAGCCACGCCACAGCCCACCAGGGTGCCCATGGCCCGGTAGAAACTTTTCGCCAGCACCATGCCACTGGCCGGGTGCATCACCAGTGCCACCGTCATCATGGTGGTGGCTGGCTGCTGCAGGTCCATGCGCATGGCCAGCCAGCCACCGGTAAAAATGGCCAGCAGCGCCTTGCCCACGTAGAGCCAGTCCAGCGCGGTTTCGCGCAGCTGGCCCATCAGCCATGGCCGGGACGATGCCATTGCCTGCCGGGCATTCATGCTGGCGCGCTCACAGCTCGCGCTCAATCTGTTCGGCCACCCCCAGCAACCGCTTTAACAGGCTTTCCAGCTGGACGGTTTCCCGGGCATCGAAGGCGGCGCCGTACTGATTCAGCAGGGACGACATGGACGGCAGAAACTGTTCCACCAGCGCCTCTCCTTCCGGGGTCAGGGAGACCAACACCCGGCGCCGGTCCTGGGGATCCGCATAGCGGGCCATCCAGCCCCGGTCGCAGAGAATATTGCACACCCGGGTCACGTTGGCCGACTTCTCTGCCGCCGCATCACGCAGCTGGGTGACGGTCATGCCTTCCTGCTGGCAGCCGTACAGCATCATCAGCACGTTGTAGTCCGTGTGATTGAGCCCGTACTGGCGCAGCACCAGGTTGGCGGTGTCGTGGACGTGCTGGGAGATAGCCTTGACTAGCCGCACCAGCATGGCCGGTTCCCGGGGGTAGCCGGGGAAGCGCTGGTGGGTCAGGTTGATGCGGTTTTCGGTGGCGTCGAAGCGGCTCACACAGCCCTCCTGAATCTTTATGAACATGATTCACAAAGTATACATTGAAATAGTACACAAATGAACTATTCCAATGTCGCCGAGTTATCGCCGCTTGGGAGTTAGCCCTATGACACTGATATTAATAGCTTAATTGGGAGAATCTTCGCCGGATTCCTGAAAAGGCCGTAGCTGCCACTGGGCGAACGCCTGCTGGGCCAGCTCCAGTTGCTCGATCAACCGCTGGCGTTTGCTGGGATCAAAACGGCGGCTGGCCAGGGCCTGCAGGCTTTTTTGCAGGCCATTGCGATGGCTGCGCTCCATCTGTGCCAGCCAGTGATCCTGTGCCCCGGTGACCACCAGCACATCACGCCCGGCATGGTTGCGCTGGCTGACCTGATACCAATGCACCAGGGCCCGGCCCAGCACCACGTAGGCAAACTGCGGGTCACGCAGGGGGCCGTAGACCGCCTCGCGAAAG
This sequence comes from Alloalcanivorax sp., assembly GCA_039983755.1. Taxonomy (GTDB): domain Bacteria; phylum Pseudomonadota; class Gammaproteobacteria; order Pseudomonadales; family Alcanivoracaceae; genus Alcanivorax. The sequence continues at coordinate 76,013 of JBDWVU010000035.1, read as the reverse complement.
CCGCCACTGAGCGGACCGAATTTCAGTTTGGTGAGCTTGTCGCTGTAGTAGTAGCTGCCCGCAGCGCCCAGCAGCCCGCCAATCAGCGCGCCGGCACCCAACGAATGCCCCAGCGCCACCGCATCAATGCCGGCACCGCCTACGGCGCCGGCGCCAAAACCGGCGGCGGCCAGCTGGGTCTTGCTGATGCCCCATAGCTGACGGGTACGCTCACTGAACAGGTCACCGCCTTCCGGGGTGACCAACGCCTCTTCCTGGCGCTGCAGGCGGCGATGCTGGTACAGGTCTTCCACCGCCACCCGCAGCCGTTGTTCGCGCTCACGCTGCCAGTTCTGCCAGCGCTGTTGCAGCTTGGGCAACAGGGGGCTGGCGTCTTCGAACTCACTCAGCCGTGCGGTTTCCTGATGGCCGAGCATGTCGATCAGGGCATCGGCGATGCGCTCCAGGGCCTGACTGTCGCGGCCGAACTTGAGGGCCTGCAGATACTCCAGCGCGGCATCCAGCGGTTCGCGCCAGTGGGGCGCCAGCTGGCCAAAACTGCGTAACAGGTCCAGGTGTTTTTCAAACGGGGCGCGCACCGCATCGAAGCGGCGCACGATCTGGAAATACTGGCCCAGCGCGGCCTCCCAGGCGGCGCTGTGATCATCCGGCCCGATCTGGTTGATCAGCGCCAGGCTGGGCCGGCCGGTCCAGCGCAGGATGTTCATTTCCGCTTCGTGCTCGCGGTTATAGGGCACTGAGCCATCCACCACATAGATGATCCCGGCGCCCTCCACGATGGGCCGCAGCAATTCACATTCGTCGTGGTAACGCGGGTCATCACGGTGCTGGGTCACGAAAGCGGCCACCGTCTCCGGCCGGTCCGAGGCGGACAGGCTGTGGCCCTGCAACCAGGCCAGCACTTTGCGCGGGCGCTGAAAGCCGGGGGTGTCAATCAGCTCATAGAGCGTCACCTCATCCACTTTCATGGGGTAATGGTGGCTGTCGCGGGTGGTGCCGGGCTCCATGGCGATGGCGATGCTGTCGTTCTGGGCCAGCGTCGCCACCACGCTGGACTTGCCCTTGTTGGGATGGCCCACCACGGCAAAGCGCGGCAGATCCACGCCAGGCGCGGAAGTGGGGCTATCGGGTTCGTGCATCAGGCTTGCTGCTCCTTCTCTGCCGCAACCGGGGCGCACAGCAATAACTGGCTGTCGCGCTGGCGGTCCACAAAGCGTTGCCATTGGGCCAGCAATCCCGGGTCGGCCAATGCCGCTCCGTCTTCGTCAGCCAGCGGCACCAGCGCCAGCAGCGCCGTCATACCCTGTTCGCGGGCATCAAAAATAAAGTCGCTCAGCTCACCGGTGGGCGGCTCCCAGCCCCGAGCCACCACAATCACCGGCTGCCCGGACGCCCCCGCCTGCGCCTGCACCCTGGCATCGTCGTCCAGGCTGCTGTTGCCGCCGGCACGTAACGACTGGGGAGCCGGATCCGCAGACAGGGCACCCACCAGGGTGGCGGACTGCATGCCCGCGCCGGCCCAGTGAATCACGGTAGCGCTGGCGGGGAGTGGCGACAGGACCGCTTGCGCCGCGGCCGGCGCGGGCTGCCCTTCCTCCTCGCCACGGGTGTCCACCCAGGGGGTATCAAACCGGTAATGCAGCGGCTGCCAGCCCGGGTGGGCACGCAGGGCCCGATGGCTCTGCCAGCGTAATTGCAGCGCCGCCAGCATCAGCAGCACGCAGCGCGGCAACAGCACATAGACCAGCCACAGCATCAACACGAACGGCCACCAGGTCCCCAGCAAAGCCGGGTCGGCCACGCCGCTATCCTGTTGTAGCCGGTAAAACTGGGAGGCCTCCACCAGGGCCAGCGACGGCACGGCTTCCGGCCACAGCGCCTGCCAGGGCGATGCCAGCGCGCTGATCCACTGGTGATAACCAGCGGCAGACGCCTGCAGGGTGGTGCTCCAGCCAAACGCCAGGTCCTGTACCAACACCATCAGCAGCAAGGTGAGCAACCCGGTGAGGGCAAACATCAAGCCACCGGTGTGCGCCACCCGGGCGGATAGCAACGGGCGCAACGATGTCAGCGCATCGTCATTCCCGCGCCAACGGCCCAGCAGGGTGCGCCAGGGCTGCCAGCCCAGCCAGGCCTGCACGCTGGTGAATAACGCCAGCAGCCCTTGCAGACCCACCAGCGCCACCAGCAAGGTCACGTTGATCTGCTGGCCACCATCGTAATAAAGCAGGCCCAGCATGAAGACCACGCCCAGCACGGCTCCCAGGCCAGCAAATACCCAGCGCGCCTGACGCCAGCCACGCAGGCGCGGATCGCGGCCGCTGTCCACCTGGCGCTGGCCGTTGAGCGCATGCAGGGATGCCAGCCAGGCGGGCACCGTGAGCGGCTGCCGCTGTTCCTGTTGCTGCTGGGCAAAACGCCGATCACGGCGATGCAGGAACGCGTGGTTCTGATCCACATCGCGGCGATACTGGTCGTCGAAATCCAGCAGCAGGGTTAACGCGTTCGCCAAAGCGGCCTCGGGTCAGGGCAGATCAATAACGGGACGGCGCGGCGGGAGCCGCTTCATCCGCAGGTGCTGCCGGCGTCTCGGGCACCGGGCCCGGCATATTCGGGTCGTTCTTTTCCGAGGTATATTTCACGCCATCGGTGGCGCAGGCCCCACAGGCGTTGGAAAACTCACCCAGAATGCCGCCCTGCTGGTCGTAACCAAACACCGGACGGTAATCCATGGTGCACACATCGGGCGGATCATCCGGGCAGGTGAGCGTGTCGTTCGGCAGGCCCATGGGGTAATCGTTGTCGTACGAGGAACTACAGCCCGCCAATACCAGGGCCAGACCCGTTGCAGCCAGAACGGCAGCTTTCATATTGCTCTCCTTGTCGCGCGTCTTGGTGCACGCGTGAATGCGCATTACTGAGGGAACCTCTGAATAACTCCTTGCATGCTCAGCGTGGCCTGAAGCGTGCAGCTGTTGTGTCTTGTCTCGATGGTCAGGGTGGCTCCCTTTCCGCGAGGCAAGGCGCAGCAGATGTGCACTTCAGGCCGCGCCCTCCGGGTCTTTCAGGCTGGCCCGCACTCGTTGTTGCGCTTTTTCGATGGATGGACATACACCTTCAAAAGCGCGCCTAGATTGCGAACCAGCCTGAAAGACTGAGTACGCAAGGAGTTATTCAGAGGTTCCCTGAGGATATCTCTGAGACCCAAGCATAGATAAAGTTCGCTACGAACGCAGCCTGCGTTTGCCCATGGGGTGCGTTAAACTTTGGCAGCCATTATTTTTCCGTTGTCCGCGAGGCTTTCCATGCACTCCCCCCATCGACCCATCGATTGGCGCCACACCCCGGCGGCCATCTGGCGTGGCCGTTCACAAACGCTCCGCCCTGTTCCTCACCCGGACCCGGTACGCCTGCATGACCTGCTCGGCATCGATACCCAGAAAGACAAGCTGGTGCAGAACACGGAACGTTTTCTGGCCGGTCAGCCTTGCAACCATGTGCTGCTGTGGGGCAGCCGTGGCACCGGCAAGTCTTCCATCGTCAAAGCCTTGCTCAATGAGTATTCCGCCCGCGGACTGCGCGTGATCGAGGTGGACAAGGATGACCTGCACGATCTGCCGGATATCGTTGACGATATTCGCGATCGCAGTCAGCGCTTCATCATTTACTGTGATGACCTGTCCTTCGAAGATGGCGAAAACCAGTACAAGCATTTGAAGAGCGTGCTGGAAGGGTCACTGGAGTTGCCGCCGGAGAACGTGCGCATTTACGCCACCAGCAACCGCCGTCATCTGCTCCCCGAATACATGAAAGATAACGAGCAGACCCAGGTGGTAAACCGGGAGCTGCATCACGGCGATGTGGTGGAGGAGAAAATCTCGCTGTCCGACCGGTTCGGCCTGGGGCTGAGTTTTTATCCGATCAATGAGGCGCAGTATTTCGAGATCGTGGATCACCTGTTCGGCCAGGTGCGTGACCGGGAACAACTGCACGTGCGGGCCCGACGTTTTTCCATGGAGAAGGGCGTACGTTCCGGGCGCACCGCGCGGCAGTTTTATAACCAGTTTGTGGGGGAGTTTTAAAAAACAGCTTCGAGCGACTAGCTTCTAGCGACTAGTTAAGTCTTTTTCTCGTGGCTAGCAGCTAGCCGCTCGTCACTGCCTTAAAGCTGCTTTGCGGTGGCATCACAGATGTCATTCAACGCCTTACGAGCTGCCGGAATCACCCCGCCCATGGAAATAAATCCATGCACCAGTTGCGGGTAATCCAGTGACGTCACGGTGCCGCCTGCGGCGCGCAGTTTTTCGGCGTACTCGAGCCCTTCGTCGCGTAACGGGTCAGTGGCGGTGATCATGATTGCCGGGGGCAGTCCGGCCAGGTCCGGGTTGCGCAACGGCGAGACCCGATAATCTTCGATCAGCGCCGGGTCCTGAATGAAATGCCCGCGAAACCAGGTCAGCAAGGGCAGATCCAGCCCGAAGCCCTGGCCCAGCGTCTGCACGGAAGGGTGGGCCAGGGCGCCGTCGGTGGTCGGGTAAATCAACACCTGCAACGCCGGCTGAGGCAGCCCTGCCAGCTTCGCCTGTTGTGAGACCACCGCGCTCATGCAACCACCGGCGCTATCGCCCATCACCGCCAGGCGCTGCGGGTCCAGGCCCAGCTGGGCGGTGTTGTCCAGCAGCCAGCGCCAGGCCGCGAATGAATCATCCATGCCGGCCGGAGCAGGGTGCTCCGGGGCCAGCCGGTAATCCACACTCAACACCACCGCATCGGTGCGGTCAGCGATATAGCGACACAACCGGTCGTACTCTTCCACGCCGCCCACGGTAAAACCTCCACCATGGAAAAACAGAATGGCAGGGGCGACTCGGGGCGCATTTGCCGGACGGTAGCGGCGCACCAGAATCTGGCTGCCGTCATCCACTGTGACCTGATGATCCACCACCACGGGAAGGCGAACCGGCGCCACATCCAACAGCGCAATCATATCCCGGTAATTACGCCGGGCTTGCTCCACCGTGCCCGAATTAAGAGTCGGCTTGGCACCGCTGAGTGCCAGCAGAAAACGCAATCGCGAATCCAGGTGTGAGCGGCTGTGGGTTTCCAGTCCGACGGCAAAACGTTCCAGCACCGGACCGGGCAACGTCATCAGGGCACGTACTGTTGCCCGCTCAAAAACAACTGGATTCATGGGGTCTCCTTATGCTGATCGCCAGACGCATGACGCCAAACGCAACACGCTAACACCAGACAACCCGCATCTTCTGCGGGCTTGGCATTACCGGTTTTGCCTCAGGCATCAGGCTTCAAGCGTCAGGCGTCAGGCGTCGTCTAAAAATACCATTCCAGGCCACCTTCGATGCCGGTGACGGTCAGGTACTCTTCATCAATGTATTGCATGTATTCCAGGGTCAGCCCCAGATTGAATTCCGTGCGTAAACCCACGCCCGCCCCGAACGCCAGGCTGGTGTCGTCATTGCGGGCGGTATCATCACGGCAGCCCAGGGCGTTGCACTTGCGCGTCACCGTTTTCACTTTCACATCGGCAATGCCGGCAAAGCCCTGCACGAACAGGTTCTCCACATAGGGCAGCTTCACCGGGGACTTGAAGGGGAAACGGCCCGTGGCCAGCAACGCGCCCACATGGTCCACGCTATAGTCGACCTTGTTGCGACTGTTTTCCCGCCGGTAGGTGTCCGGCGACGGCCCGGTTGCCGCGCGTAATTCCACCCCCCAGTACGGGTTGATCATGCCGCCCAGGCGCAGGCCAACCCCGGTGGGGGTCACCTCCCGGCTGTCATAATCGAGATTGAGGTGCATCAGGTTGCCGGCCACATAGGCGGAGCGCTGATCCTGATAATGGGCTACCGGGTCCGCCCACAGAGCGGGACTGAACAACAACCCGAAAAGCATCCAGTAACGCATTGTCTGTCGTCCTTTTGTTATTGTTGGGATTATGCGCTTTGCTGATACGCATCGACGGCCTGTTATACCATTGCCTGCGGGCAGAGTCTGGTCATCTGCGGCCTTTTTTCATCAACAACGAGGATTGTGATGTCGGTGTACACCCCGCTCAGCCCCGCCCAATTGGCAGAGGTGCTGGAGCCGTTCGGTTTCCAGCTGCGCGATTATCACGCCGCCAGCCACGGCATCGAGAACAGCACCTTTCTGATCGAGGCCGGCGATCGCCATGGCCAGCCCAGCCCACTGGTGCTCACCGTGTTCGAGTCCCTGAGCGCGCCGGCCCTGGCACCGTACCTGACCCTGCTGGAGCAGCTGGCGGAACAGCACCTGCCGGTCCCCGCGCCCCTGCCGGATGCCGACGGCAAAGACCAGATCACGGTAGCGGGCAAACCCGCAGTGCTGATGCCACGTCTGCCCGGCCAGCACGATTTTGCCGTGGGTGCGGATCGCTGCCGACAAGTGGGCACCTTGCTGGCGCGGCTGCACGCCAGCGACACCGCCGCACTGCAACCCTTGCCCAGCGAACGGGAGCGCCTGCACGGCTTTGCTGACCACCTGCACAAACTACCCGAGGCCGAGCGCGACACCGCCGCCGCCCTGCTGCACGACTGGCTGGCCCAGCCCGCCGGCACCACGCTGATCCACGGCGACCTGTTCCGCGACAACCTGTTGTGGAAAGACGGCCAGATCAGCGCCCTGCTGGATTTCTACAACGCTTGCCTGGACCACCCGGAGTACGACCTGGCCGTGGCCCTCAACGACTGGTGTGTGGACGCCCATGGCCAGATTGCCCCCGAACGGGAACTGGCCCTGTTATCTGCCTACCGGGATCAAGGCCGCAGCGTGGACCACAGCCGCCTGAGCGAAGCGCTGGCCGTGGCGGCACTGCGTTTCTGGCTGTCACGCCTGGCGGGCCCGGTGTCCGACCACAGCGAAGGGCAGGGCAGCAAGGACCCGGAGGAGTTTGCACGGATTTATCGGCAGCGGCTGAAGGCGTTAACCGTTTAGGAAAGAGAGGCGCCGCACGCTACACGCCACAAGCTACAACACGAACCACTGCCGCCCAGACCTGCAACGTTCGGCACCGCGCCCAAACACGATGGGCGCGCTATTTGCCGTAATGGCAAAGCACAGAGTCTTCCTGCGTTGTAGCTTGGGGTCGGATAGCGTCCGGCTACGACGAGCCCGCCAGAATCAGGTGATTCAGGTGCGCCAGGTATTCCTCTTCCTGCCATAACCAGGGGTACCCGGGGCACGCCAGCGAGGTGGGCGTCAGTGCTTGCACGCCCTGGGTCAGGGCATTGACCACCATCATTTCATGCAGATCCGCCCACCCCGTGGGCAGCTTGCGCAAATGCGGTGGCAGGCGCACAAAACCTTCGCTGATCACCGGTTGCAGGCGACGCAGGCGGGTGAATGCCATGCGCCGCTGCAACTGATCTTCCAGCCGTCGCTGCCAGTGCATGCCGCCGGCATCCAGCAGCAGCTGCTTCATGGGGTTGGCCAGCCTGCCCAGCAGACCGGAGGCAGGCAGGGATTCACCGCTGGCCAGCCGGTAGCGCGGGTCATCATCCAGCCAGACACTGAAGTCGAGAAAATCCAGCTCACTGGTATCCAGCTGCCGGAACTGCTCGCTCAGCGCCACCGTGGTGCTCAGCCCCACCGGCACCGAGGGGAACAGGGCGTGCAGGGCACGGGGGATCTCGCGCAGGTAATCTTCCAGCCGCTCCCCGGCAGCAGGGGACCAGTGCGATGGCAGCGGCCGCTCCGGAGAACGCTTGAATACCCGCCGGGCCACCCCGTGGGCATAAGGCAAGGACGGAAACTGGTAGCAGAAATCCAGCCCGGCTACGTCACCGAGGTATCCCCACTGCTCGATGAGCGCCAGGGTCTCACTCCACACCCTGACAAAATCTTCCGGGCGGCGCACGAAGGAGCGACGGGCACGGCTGTCGTTGATAAACCGGCTGCTGAGCCAGACCTTGAGCCCCCGCTCGTGGGCCGACTGCAGCACCTGCTGAAGTTGATGGCGTATCTTCACCTCGGTCGCCGGCAGCCCCTGGGGCATCAGCTCGCAGCGATCCATATGGATGCCACTTTCCGGGGTCGCGATCAGGTGGGGGCAGGGGTCCAGGCGCAAGGCATTGAAGCCCCGCTGCTGGGTTTCGTCCAACACGCGCTCCAACGAAGCATAGGCGCCATCGCGAATATCGCGCTGCAGCAGCCAGGACAAATCCCAGCAGGCCATCGCCAATGGTTGTGCATCGTGTTGCGCCATGCAGGTCTTACCGCCTTTTTAGATCAAGCGCATCAGCATACCCGTTTCGGAGGTTGCCTCAATGGCTCTTCACCCTGTCACCCACGTATTGACCCGCCTTGACACTCAACAGGGCGGTAAAAGTGCGAACCGATTCCCCCTTTCGCTCGAGAGCGCTATGATCAGAACCATGAAAACAATACTAAAAACACTGATTCTGACCCCGGGCCTGGCCTGGGCGGCCGAGCAACTGCCGGACACCGCCCCGCCGGACGATGCGGCCCCGCAAACCCGGGAAAAAGGCCCCGCCCACCCCATGGATGGCGAGGAAATGGACTCCCTGTACCTGCAATCACCGGTGGAGCTGGATACCAGCGACGAAAACCGGGGGCTCAATGCCCTGAGTGCAGAAGCGCGTTATCTGGAAAACGAACAGCAGGAAATGCGCCAGCGGCAGGCCGAAACCGTGCGCCCGGCGACGGTGCCAGAGAATACCCCGCCGCCCGCACCGCCGAACCTGATCCCCATACGCGATCTGTGATCCGGCCTCGCTGTCATCCGGCCTCGCAAAGAGGGCCGAATAAAGCATGCAATGGCAGCCGACTGGGGCTCAGCCCTGATCCGCCGCCCGCAGACACTGGGCGAAACCGGCGCTGAGCTCCGCTAACCAGGGCAAGTATTCCTGTTGTGACGAATCACGGCCCAGCGGATCCAGGGGCTGGACATAACAATCCGGGCACAGGCGCTTGAGCAAGCCGACCCGGGCCTCCGGTTCCTGCACCGCGCAGCGTACCTGCTGGTCGCGAACCTGCCCTGCCAGGGTGACAAAACGCCGGCTGCCCGGCCCCGCATCCAGCTGTTCCGACACCACCAAGGGTTCCGCCAGCCCCAAGCTCTCGCTCAGGTAACCCCAGGGCTGGTGATAGCTCAGCCAGGGCACCCGGGCCAACGGCGCCAGCCGCTCGCGCTCCGCCTGCAACTGATTTTCGGCCGCCTGCTGCCACTGCTGCGGCTGGCCCGGCCGCAACCCCGCGGGGAAACGCTGGCCCACCGCTCCCGCCAGTAACGCCATGTTATTCACGGACAACCACAGGTGTGGGTCCGTGGTGGCGTCATGGCCGGGGTGCGCGCCATGGTCATGGCCGTCGTGATGATCGTGCCCGCCATCACGACGGTACACGCCTTCCAGCGTCAGCAAGGCCACCGACGGCCCTTGGCGACGGGCCACCAGCGGTGCCAGCGGCGCCTCCACCCCGGCCCCCAGCCACACCATCAGATCCGCCTGCTGAACCGCCAGCGCCTGCCGGGGGGAGAGCGCCAGCTGATGCGGGTTCTGGTTGGCCTGCAACAAGGTCGTTACCGTCACGCTATCGTCGTAAAGGCTGCGCAGCACCTTGGCCAGCGGCTCCACACTGGCCACCACGGTCTGGCTCCAGGCCGGAGAGCAAAGTACGAGCAGGAGTGTTAACCAGAGACGACGCATGGGGTTCCTTAAATTCAAATGACGCAGAGGGAGCAAGCAGCAAGCTTCAAGCTACAAGGCGCGGGATTAATCCGGAGCCAGCCGTCTAACCCTTCTGCCGCGCCACAACACCTGTGGCCTGAAGCGCGGCGATAACGAGGCAGCCGGCACAGTCTTCCTCGCGCCTTGTAGCTTGTAGCTTGCTGCTTGTAACTCGTCCTTCAGTGCAGGCGAAAGAGCGGCAGTATATCATTGCGCCTTTGTACTTCGGGCCCTTTCTTATGTCAGAACCTCTGGTCACTGTGCAGTCGGTGTCCGTCACCCTCGGCGGCAATGCGGTGCTGTCTGACGTCAGCCTGACCCTGGCCCCCGGCCGCATTACCACGCTGATCGGTCCCAACGGGGCCGGCAAGAGCACCCTGGCGCGACTGGTGCTGGGGCTGGTGCAACCGGATAACGGCAACGGCAGCGGCGGCATCGTCAGCCGCCGCACGGGCCTGCGGGTGGGCTACATGCCCCAGCACATCAAGGTTGATGACAGCCTGCCACTCACCGTGGATCGTTTTTTGTGGCTGGCCGCACCGGGGCCCACGGCCTCTCGCCGGGCCGCCCTGGAGCGGGCCGGGGTGGCACATCTGCGCCGGCGCGGTGTACAGCAGTTGTCCGGCGGCGAGATGCAGCGGGTTCTCCTGGCCCGGGCCTTGCTGCGCAAGCCGGACCTGCTGGTGCTGGACGAACCCGCCCAGGGGGTGGACGTGGCCGGGCAGAATGCCCTTTATGGCTTGCTCAAGACCGTCCGCGACGAGCTCGGCTGCGCCATTTTGCTGATTTCCCACGACCTGCATCTGGTGATGGCGGCCACCGACGAGGTGATCTGCCTGCAACGCCATGTGTGCTGCTCCGGTAGCCCGGAATCGGTGAGCCGGGACCCGGCCTACCACGAGCTGTTCGGCCCCGGCGCCGGCACCCCGAACCTGGCCTTGTATACCCACGATCATGATCACGACCATGATCTGCACGGCAATGCCACCCATTCCCACGAGCACAGCCACACGCATCACCACGACCACGACGGGCCCTGCAACCATGATTGAACTGTTATTGCCGCCGCTGCTGGCCGGGCTCGCCGTGGCCCTGGTATCCGGCCCCATGGGCGCCTTTGTGGTGTGGCGGCGCATGGCCTTTTTCGGCGACACCCTGGCCCACGGTGCCCTGCTGGGCGCCGCGCTGGGGCTGGCGCTGGATATCAGCCTGTACGTGGCGGTGGTGGCCGTTTGCCTGGGCCTGGCCGCTGCACTCAGTGGCCTGCAACGGCAACGACAACTGGCCGGTGACACCCTGCTGGGCATTGTCGCCCACACCACCCTGGCGCTGGGGGTGATTGCCATCAGCCTGCAAACCGGAATCCAGGTGGACCTGTTCGCCTATCTGTTCGGGGATCTGCTGGCCGTGGGCTGGCAGGATGTGATCGGCCTGTGGGTGGGCGCCATCGTCATCTTGATGCTGATGCTGTGGCAATGGCGGGCACTGCTGAGTATTACCGTCAACGAAGAGCTGGCCCAGGTGGAAGGCATCGCGGTGCAACGCACCCGGTTACTGCTGATGCTGTTGCTGGCCCTGCTGATTGCCGGTGCTATTCGTACCGTGGGCGTGCTGCTGATTACCTCGTTACTGGTGATTCCCGCCGCCAGCGCCCGCCGGCTGACCCACACCCCGGCGCAGATGGCTGCCGTGGCCAGCGTGTTGGGTACCGCGTCGGTGCTGGCCGGGCTGGCGGTGAGCTGGTTCGCCAATACCCCGGTGGGGCCGTCTATCGTGGTGGCCGCCAGCAGTTTGTTTGTGCTGACGTTGCTGCGCAAACCCGCCTGACGGTTTCTCTGTGAACCTGTCGCGATCAGACATGCCTGATCGCCCTTCGGTCGATGCCGTGCTGCGCACGGTTCGCCCCCTGGAAGGGAGCTTGTATGTTTGAATGCTCCTCCTGCAACCATGCAGGACTTGCCGGGGTGGAGGGACCAAAGGGGCATCTGACCTAAGGTACAGACGGTAGGAGATTTGGCCCCACCTCGCACCTATTCATACGCCGATAAAGAATCCATCGGCTGAGTTGCACCTCAGACCGACGATACCTAGCAAGCCAGCGTTTCAGGTGCGCCCCGACAAGCATGTGTAACCTAGCGCAAGGGGCTGTTCAGTGGCAATGCAAGTAGAACCCTCCATTATCGGTATCGACGTGGCCAAGGCCGAGTTGGTCATCTATTTCCTGGGCCAGACCTATTCCATTGAGAACACACCCCAAGCCATTCGGGCTTGGCTCAAGGGTCTGCCTGCCCACTGTGAGATAGCCATCGAGGCCACTGGCACTTATCACATGGATGTCATCGAGCTGGCCCACCGTAAAGGCCATCACATCTACGTGATTGATGGTTCTCGCCTCCACCATTACCGCAAGGGCACAGGTGGTCGTGCCAAAACGGACGCCTCTGACGCGCAGCTACTTGCCCGCCATCTGCAACATGAAAAAGAGGCGTTGCGCCGCTGGAGCCCGCCACCCAAGGCGTATCGGACGCTGCAGACCCTGCTGCGCCGCCGTGCGGCACTGGTCAAGGCGCGGACCATTATCCAGCAAAGCCTGGGTGCAGAGCCGCTACTCAAAGCCGGCTTAAAGAGGCTGATCTCTCAGATCAACACGCTCGATGCACAGATCCAGAAGCACCTTCGCGACGCGGTCAGAGAGGCAGGGCTCTGTGATCAGGTGAAGCGTTGCAAAGCCCTGGAGGGCGTGGGCGATCTGACAGCCTATGCCCTTGTCATGGCCTTCCTGCGAGGCGACTTCAGGAACAGTGATGCGTTCGTGGCCTTCCTGGGAATGGACGTTCACGTGAAAGACTCAGGCACCAAGACCGGCAAGCGAAAACTGACCAAGAAAGGCGACTCAGAAACTCGTAGGCTGCTTTACTGCGCGGCCATGGCCGCTCGCCGGAGCAAGCGTTGGGCAGGGGTCTATCAGGCTTATCTGGACCGTGGGCTGGCAACCACCCAAGCGCTGGTCATTCTGGCGCGCAAACTGGTTCGTATCGCCTTCGCGCTTATGAAAAATGGCACCGACTATCAGCCGGCCCCTGCCTCATGAAGACAGGGGTGGACAACATAGAATCTCCTACGCCGCCTTTATGAAGTGGCCGCCCTCCTATGCTCGTGCCTTGATCTGCCAGCAGGCGGCGTTGAATTTCACGGTATCGCCGAACACAAAGGGTTCGAAGGCTTCTCTGACCACGGTCATCAGCCGGGCTTGTGTCTTTTCGTCCAGGTCGGGGAAAACGCGGCCGAGCGGGCCCAGGCGGGTGAAGTAGCCGACCAGCTGGCTCTCGGGGAAAGTGCATTCGAAATCCAGTGGTTCGATGCTGATGTGATGCCAGTGCGCAGCGTCAAGAAGGCTTTCCACACGTTTGGCGTCTGCGAAGGCGAACTGCCCGGGGGCGTCCGGGGCTTGCTGGGGGAATGTGACCATGGATTTGGCCGCCCGGGCGGCGGCGGTCATAAAGGGGTTTTCTTGCGGGGAGCGCCAGGCCACGAACAGCCCGGGAGCGTCTGTGGCGGCGGTACGCCTCAGGTTCTGGAAGGCCTTGATAGGATCCTCGAAGAACATGATGCCGAAGCGCGAGACCAACATGTCGTAGCGGCTTTCACCAAAATCATGGGTCTCTGCATCGGCACAGATAAACTCTACGCCCGCCTTTTCTGCGCCGTTCTTTTCCGTACCTTGCCGTGCCGCCTCGATCATGACCTCAGAAATATCGACGCCCGTTACCTGCCCCTCACCCCGGGTATAACGGCTGATCGCGCGGGTGGTGCCGTCGGTACCGCAGCCGATATCGAGAACGCGCTGTGGCGACTGGCATTCCACCGCCTCGGCCAGCAAGCCCTCGATGGGTTTGAACAGGTGATCAATCAGCTGCTGGGATTCCACCCAGTTGCGCCCACCCACGCTTTTCCACAGCGTTGACGGGTTGTCGGGTGTTTCTGTTGAACCGTTCATGCTCACTCTCCGGGAGGCGCTGTCTTGATATTACCGGTTAGCTTGCCACTTCAAGTCGGCTTTAGGTCAAGTAACCGTTTTTTGGAGGCGAGTAAAAAGTTCGCGCCTCAAGTGGCGCTCCTACAAAAGGGAGCCAGCATCGTCTGCGGCAAGTTGGCATGGTTCCCGCAGTAACTTGCCTGGTGGCCGGCGAAAGCGCAGGCCGAACCCTTTGTGGTCCCGAACCAGAGCAAGAGGTAAGCCCCATGGATTCTGTATCCATCAAAGACCTGATGAGCACGCGTTTTGCGACGATTCACCCGGAGATGCCGGTGGTGGAAGCCTCCAGCAACCTGATCAAACTGGACATGCTGGGCAGCCCGGTCACCGATGAGGCCGGTACGCTGGTGGGCTGGATCAGTGAGCGCGAATGCCTGCAGGCGGCGCTGCAGGTGGTGTATCACAACCAGCGCGTGGCCACGGTTAAGGACTTGATGCAAAGCGAGGTGCTGACGGTATCGCTCACCGATGACGTGCTGAGCCTGGCCCAGCAAATGCTGGCCGCCAAGCCCAAGATCTACCCGGTGGTGGATGCCGCCAACAAGGTGGTGGGCGTGATCAGCCGCCGCCACATCCTCAATATGCTGGACCAGAAGCTGGCCGAGCTGTGCCAAAAGGCGGGCTAGCCTGCCGCTTGGCATAGCCCCAATAGCCTGATTTGCGCACTTTTGGTGCTCAATATGCTCGCATCGGTGTGCCGTTGTGGTGCAAAAGCGGCGGGTATTGTTCAATGATTCAAGGCGAATCAAGGCCCGGAGAAGCACTCTTCGAGTCAAACTATTCAGACGCATCGGCGCCCCGCTCGAGTCCGTTACACAACCCGCCCGGCACCTCCATCACCCAATCCCGGATCGCTCTAATCACCGGGTCATCCCGCCGATTTTCCGGGTACACCAGATAGAACGGTTTGCCTTCCAGTTCCGGGCCGAAGGGCTGAACCAGTCGCCCTTCTTCCAGCTCATCGGCAATCAGGGTCCGGCTCATCAGTGCCACGCCCTGCCCGCCGATGGCGGCGGAGATGGCGTGGGTTTCGTCGGAAAACACCAGCCCGGCGCTGACATCCAGCCCCGCCACCTGGGCCCGTTTTTGCCAACCGGCCCAGTCCATGGGAGCCGCCAAGGCGCCGTGTGGGCGGAAGTGGATCAGGGGGTGGTCGGTTAAGTCCGCCATGTTGTCCAGTTTCAGATAAGGGCTGCAGGCCGGAATAAAGGTGTTATCGAACAGCTTCTCCGCCACCAGCCCCGGCCAGTGGCCATCGCCATAACGGATGGCCAGGTCGGCGGTGACCCCGTCCAGGGCAACCGGTTCATGGGAGGCGTGGATGCGCAGGTCTATTTCCGGGTGCGCATCACGCAGCATGCAGACCCACGACAACAGCCAGCGCACGGCCACTGCTGGCGTGGTGGACAGGGTTGCTGCCAGGCGGGTCGGCGCCGCTTTCACGCGGTCCACCGCGTCACCAATGCTGTCGAAGGCCGCCTCCAGTGACAGAAACAGTTCCCGGCCCTGCGGTGTCAGCAACAACTGCCGGGGCTTGCGCACAAACAGCGCCACACCCAGCGATTCCTCAAGGCCCCGAATATGGTGGCTGATGGCCGTGGCCGTAACAGACAACTCACTGGCGGCCTGCTTGGCACTTTCATGGCGGGCGGCGGCTTCAAAAGCGCGCAAGGCAGAAAGGGACGGTAACCGGCGAGGGCTCATGACTGAATTAAACTCATCTATTAATGAAAATAATGATCGTTTGTGGCGCCTTATTAGCCGGCACTAGGCTTGTCTTGTGCTTAACGATGAATGAGTTCAACTCACAAAACAAGGAGCCCACCATGACACACCTTCTGCAACTGGATGCCAGCGCCCGCCCCGGCCTTGCCGGTCAAGACGCCCACGGCTCCATCAGCCGCCGCCTGACGCAACGCTTTATCAGCCGCTGGCAAGCGGCCTCTGCGAACACCGCCGTCACCCAGCGGGACCTGGGCGCAGCCCCGCCGACCATTATCGACCAACCCTGGATCGAAGCGGCCTTTACACCAGCCGCCAATCAGCAGCCTTGGATGGCAGGCGTGCTGGCCGAAAGCGATCGGTTAATTGAGGAGCTGGTGGCGGCCGATGTACTGGTCATCGGGGCGCCGCTTTATAACTTCGGTATGCCCGCTGCGCTGAAGGCGTGGGTGGACCAGATAGTGCGCATGGGCCGCACGGTGGAGTATGACGAAACCCGGCCGGAGGATCCGTTCACCCCGCTGCTGGCTGATCGTCCTCGCCACGCGGTCATCCTGTCGTCACGGGGCGGCGCGGGCTTCAATCCCGGCGGCGATCTGGCCCACCTGAATCATCTGGAACCGGGCCTCACGACCGTGCTGCAGTTTATCGGCATTACCCGCATTCACTACGTTGCGGTTGAGCATCAGGAAGAAGGCGGGGAACGGTTGGCCGCGTCGATTCGTCAGGCCGAGCAGGAAGTGGATGCTTTGGTGGAGCAATTGCAGAGCGCTACCAGCGAAACGCCGCAAGCGGATTACGCGCTGGGCTAGGGCCTGGTAACACTACCGAGATAACGCCTGCTGGATGCATTTTTTCGTCCAGTGGTGTCAGCCGGTGTGCCGTGTAGTCATTCTACATAAACAACGGATGGCGCTGCTGGGCGGAAAAAGGGACCAGCCCTTCGGGTTGAGCCCCAAAAGCCGTCACTCGTCGTTATTCGTCACTCATTTGGAGTCACCAAACATCACTCCTCATGCCTAGATTGACGGCTTTTGGGGCTCAACAGGCATCATCTCGGTAGTGTTACCAGGCCCTACGCCAACATCGCAGGGGGCAAGTACTGACATGATGCCAGTACTTGCATGACGAACGCCCGCGCCAGGGATGGCAGGCCATTGGTCATGCAAGCTGATCCGTGACATGACTTAACGCCGCCGCACCAGACCATCTTCCAGCACCTGCTCGAAGTGATCTTTCAGGGTCTCGCTGGCTGAACGATAGTTCACTCCCAGCGCTTTGCTGCGAGTGTTGTCGAAGCGCAGTGGATACCCCACGTTGCGGCTGATGAACTTGCGAGTCACCGGGCCCATGAACGGGCCGACCGCCCATACCACTGGCTTGGGGACTTTCATCATCGGGAACGGGTACTGGCGGCCAAATTGCTTGCGCAGGATGGCGGCGATATCCAGCATGGAAACGGATTCGCTGACCAGAATATAGCGGCCTTCTGCGTCTTGGCTAAACGCGCCCAACAGATGCGCCTGAGCCACTTCGCGCACATCCACCATGCCGTATTGCAGATCCGGCACACCGGTACGCAGCTTACCGCGCCCCATGTCCAGCAGGGTGCCGATACTGGCGGAGTGGCTGGCGTTGGTGAGTGACGGCCCATACACCATGCCCGGGTTGATGGTGACCAGATCCCAGCGGCTGTCTGCATCGCCGCTCTGAGCATCATGAATTTTCCAGGCTTCGCGCTCGGCAGCCACCTTGGAATATTGATACGGGTTGTGGTCGACGCTGCTGGTGGTGTTCCAGTCGGCTTCGGTGAAGGCGCTCTTGCCTTTCATCTCGGTGGCGTCGCCGTACACGGAGGCCACGCTGCTGGTGAGCACCACACGCTTGAGGGTATCGCAGCGATTAGCGGCATTGAGCACATTGCGGGTGCCTTCCACCGCCGGGCGCACCAGCGCTTCATGGGCATCGGTAAAGCCATCCAGCACGAATGGCGAGGCGGTGTGCATGAGGATATCGCAACCCTGCATGGGCGCATCAAAACTGTCCACATCCAGCAAATCTGCCTTGAACAGCTTCAGGGTGCCGGGCGCAGATTCGGCAAGGCGCTTCAGGTGATCCACGCTTTTGGCCTTGTCGGGGTTGCGCACGGTGGCGTGCACAGTGTGGCCGGCTTCCAGCAGATCCTTGACGATCCAGCCAGCAATATAACCGGACGCCCCGGTAACCATGACAGTGTGAGACATTGATCGCTCCTCATTGTGGCGAGGGGCTACGCTAGCACGGAATTTCGGCGTTGTGGGTGGCAGTTCACACCACGGGTGTTGTCAGTAAAGGCAGGAAGCGCTCTGTGAAAAAGTCGCGGCCAAACGCTAACGGCAGGCACTACCCGCGCGACCGGTTGAACTGCATCCAGGCGGCCAGCCCCAGCCCCCAGGCAGCGTTCACGATCAAACCACCCACGACCTTGGTGGCATTCACGTCCAGCCCTTTCATGGGGAAGACCAGCAGCATGGCCACCAGGGTCGGGCCGATGGCGCCGATGACGATGGCGCTGAGCCAGAACTTGATGCCCTGCCAGCGGCGAATGATCCACCACACCGGCAAGCCCCACACGCCACCCCAGAAGGCCAGGGAAATCACTTGTGGCACACCCAGTGGCGGCACCGGGGTCATGTTCCATGGAAAGGCAGGAATAAGCCCGACCAGCCAGAACAGGGCCAGCACGCCCTGATGGAACAGCAGAGTGGCGATAAAACCACCGGTGAAAGCCTGCAGCCATTGTTGCTTCGGGTTAGCCATGGAATCTCCGTCGGGTTGTGCTATCGGGTCACTAGCATATCCCACAACAGAAAAACGTGAGAGCCAAATCGCGGAGCTCGTCCTGGCTTTCATGAACGGGCCAAAGAATCAAACAGAGGCGGCATTGCGGATAATAAAAACCCCGGCCAAGGCCGGGGCAAACGAGGAATCAGCAGCAGTATTCGATTTCATTGTGTTCAGGTTCAGGCAAGGTGCAAATGCATCCTTTATCCCCTTTGGTGAACACTTGCCCTGCCACGGTAAGAATCCATACGGGGCACTTTCTTCAGCAATTCTTCGTAGCAGATGATCAAATTATCACCACATCTTTAACCGACGTCTGTAAGCCTTCTCTTACTTTCCCATAGGAACTTAACCATTCCTCCCTGTTTTCGGCCCCGACAGGCGCGCACACAGGCGTGCCACCGGTGAAAGCTCGCACCGCTGATCAAGAAAGGCTGGACAGCATGGCAACAGTAGTTTTACGCTAAAGCCAAATGTGAACACATGTTCATTAACGCAGCGTAAACATTGTTCTTCTGCACAGGGTTTACGTACAGATTCGGTTAAGGCCATTGGCCTGCGGACTTGATTGAAGAGGATACTCAAACGTTCCGGGATGCGGCTTTACCGGCAACGACATGGACAGAAACGGACTGTGACAGCCAGCCTTCAGCGGCACTGTTCACCCCATGCCCCCGCTTGCAATGCCACCTGCAATGCCGGGTTAGCGACAACCTCGAATAATGACAACGAAAGAGGAACCGTTATGCGTCAACCCACCCAGCCAGAGCCAGGTGCATCACCGTCCATCTGGTCTCGACTGAGTACCATCACCGATTATTTTGCCTGGCCACTGCGCACCTCCCATTACCTGGAACTGGTGAACCCGTTGTGGACCACCCACAAGCTGCAGGCCCGAGTAGTCAAAGTGTGGGATGAAACCAAAGATGCGCGCACTATCACCCTGCGCCCCGGCCTGAACTGGCGCGGCCACCGGGCGGGGCAGCATGTGCGGGTGGGGATTCCTGCCAATGGCAAGCATTACACCCGTACCTACACCATTTCCTCGCCACCGGAGCGCGAAGACGATTGCTTCACCATCACCGTGAAAGCCATCGACAAGGGCACCATCTCCCACCACATCGTGCGCAATATCAAGGTAGGCGATTACCTGCCCATCGGCCTACCGCAGGGGGATTTCTATCTGCCCGATGCGCAGCCGATTCAGCCGCTATTCATTACCGCAGGCAGCGGCATCACCCCCGCGTTCAGCATGATCAACAGCCTGATTGCCCAGGGGCGCCTGCCGGATACGCACCATGTCCACTATGCCCCCCACGAGTTTGATGTGGTGCTGGGCAAGGAACTGAAGGCGATGGATCGCTACAACGATCGCTACAACTTGCATCTGATTTACAGTCGTGAAGGCGAGGATCCGAGCCGTAACCGTTTTTCCTCGGCACAGCTGGATACGCTCTGCCCGGACTGGAAAGAACGGGATGTGTATGCCTGCGGCCCCCCGTCCCTGCTGGAAGCGATCGAGCAATGCATGGCCGAAGCGGGCTGTAGCCGCCGGCTACATGTGGAGCGATTCCGCGCGCCCTTTACCGAAGTGCCCGCCGATGCGGTGGGAGGCCGTGTCCGCTTTGCCCAGAGCGATGTGGAAGCCGACGGTGATAGCGACACCCCGCTATTGAAAGTGGCCGAGGCGGCCGGCATGAACCCGCCCCACGGTTGCCGCATGGGGATCTGCCATACCTGTAACACCACCCTGGTTTCCGGGTGTGTGCGTGACCTGCGCACCGGCGAGGTACTGAACGAAGCAGGCAGCATTGTACAAACCTGCATCTGCGCCGCCGCCGGCGACTGCGAACTGGATTTGTGAGGGAAGAATAATGAAAACCCATCAATACCCGGTCGACCTGACCGACGAACAGATCGAAGAATTCGGTAACGAGCTGGAAGCCATTCGCAACGAGGTATTTGATTCCCGGGGCGACCGCGACCGCGCCTATATCCTCAAGGTGATCAAGACCCAGCGCACCATGGCGGTAAGCTCTCGCTTTGTGATTTACCTGTCGCTGTTTTTCATTCCCGCCTGGGGACACGCGCTGGCCACCTGGCCGGTGGCACTCACCCTCATGGGCCTGGGCGTCTTCGCGCTTGGCATCGCCAAGATTCTGGAAAACATGGAAATCGCCCACAACGTGCTGCACGCCCAGTGGGACTGGATGAAGGACCCGGAAATCCAATCCAACACCTGGGAATGGGACACCATGAGCCCCTCGGACCGGTGGATGCATTCGCACAATGTGGTGCACCACACCTGGACCAATGTGCTGGAAAAAGACCTGGATGTGGGCTACGGCATCATGCGGGTGACCCCCATGCAGAAATGGAAGCCGGCGTTTCTGTTGCAGCCGATCTATTTCATTTTGCTGATGCTGCTGTTCGAGGAAGGCGTGGCCGTCCATGAGCAGGCCATCGACGACCACCTGAAAGGCAAGAACAAGCTGAAGGACTTTACGCCCCTGTTAAAGCGTATCGGCTACAAGGTCTGGCGGCAGGTGGCCAAGGATTACATCGCCTGGCCGCTGGCAGCAGCACTGGTGGCGATCCCGATTTCCTTCTACGTGCCCTTCTCGCCCTTGCTGGTGTTTGGCATGGTGGCCGGCGCCAATGCGGTGGCCAACCTGATCCGCAACATCTGGGCGTTCACCATTATCTTCTGCGGGCACTTCCCTGCCGGGGCCCACAACTTCACCCTGGAACAAGTGGAAGGTGAAACCCGTGGTCGCTGGTATCTGCGGCAAATGCTGGGCTCTTGCAACATCGAGGGCAGCAAGCTGTTCCATATCCTGTCCGGCAACCTGTCGCACCAGATTGAGCACCACCTGTTCCCGGACATGTGCAGCAACCGCTACAAGGAAGTGGCCCCACGGGTGCGGGCACTGGCCGACCGCTACGGCATTCCATACAACAGCGCCTCCCTGTTCCGCCAGTTCGGCACCACCTGGCTGAACAACCTGCGCCTGGCTTTTCCCGGCGGTGGCGAACCCTATGAAGGCAGCCAGAGCCAGACCACACCTTCCTGAACCTGACCTGCCTGGCCCGGTGCATACAACAGGCTGCACCGGGCCTGTTCTTTTCCGGTATGCTCCTCCATGACGCAGCCGGATACCTTCCATGACAACGACACAACCGCCCCTCAACGACATCGCCCATATGTTCAGCCGGGCCTTTTTCCACGACCCCCTGTTTGTCTACTTCTTCCCGAACGCCACGCAACGTGAAGCGCTGGCGTACCATACCTTCCGTTTTCTGGTTGCCCATGCCAGCCAAAACGGTCAGGTACACACCGCCCAGCAACCACAGGATGGCGCCGCTGTCTGGCTGCCATCGTCAG
The DNA here is from genome assembly GCA_039983755.1 of Alloalcanivorax sp. Classification (GTDB taxonomy): domain Bacteria; phylum Pseudomonadota; class Gammaproteobacteria; order Pseudomonadales; family Alcanivoracaceae; genus Alcanivorax. Next base: position 54,322 of record JBDWVU010000035.1, on the reverse strand, counting down.
CCCTGCGGCACAGCGTGGCCGATATGCTGCGCTTCGGCGCGGTGCGCGCCATGCTCAAGCAAGGCCCCAGCGCGATAAAACGCCAGATGCAGGCAGGCGAGGCCATGCAGGCGGTACACCATCGTGCCCTCAGCGCGCCCCATGCGTATCTGCTGCTGCTCGGCATCGATCCGTCGCAGCAGGGTCGCGGATTGTCGACGCCGCTGCTACAACCGTCACTGGATCGACTGGATGAGCAAGGCCTGCCCTGCTACCTGGATACCCATAACCCGAACAATGTGTCCTTGTATCAACGGTTCGGTTTTGAGGTGGTGCATGAAGACCAGATCCCCGGGACCCCGGTACGACACTGGGCCATGCTGCGGCAGAGCAAATAGCCTCATCACTTGGCGTAAAGAGCCTGATACACATTAAAAAACCACCGCCCCCTTTCAGGAACGGTGGTTTTCTTTAGGGGGCCTCTGAGAAACGCCCTTGGTCAATCTATTGGTCTTTATTCCATTTCGGCAACAGGCCGCCAGATACCATCCTGAACCTGAGACAGAATAATCCCGCTACCCGCGCGGTGATTGCTCTCGCTCATTTCCGTCTCCACGCCGGTTACCTTATCACTGAATTTCAGTGATTCCAGGGCATCCAGGAAAGATTCCGTGGTCAGGTCCGGGCCGGCTTCGCGCAGGGCGTTGATGGTGAGCATGGCACCAACACGCCCGAGTACGGCACCACCACTGGGCAGTTCACCATATTGCTCCTTGTAGGCTGTCCCCCACTCCTCAGCTTCCGGCACATGCGTCATGCGGCTAACGATGTCCTCCCAGGAAGCAACACCGTACAACCCTTCGGTAACGCCCCCCGGTGCCGCCGCAACGGCAGAATGGAAGCCCGCCTGGGATACGATGAACTTGGCATCATCCCAACCCATCTGTTTGGCTGTCGCGACAACGGTGATAATGGGGCGCACAGGCAGGGCTACCGCCACCAGCTCGCAGTTGGCATCGCGCAGGCGCGCCAGCGTACCGCTGAAATCACTTTCATCCGGGCGATGCGAAGAGCTCTCGGCCAGAGTCAGTGCATCGTTGGCGTCTGCTGCATCGTTGACCGCCTGATTCACCTCTTCACCAAAGTCAGAGGGAATATACATCACACAAATTTTCTCAATGCCCTCGTCTTCCACCAACCGGTTCACGCCCTGTAATACGCCCTCGTAATAGCTGGGGCCGAGCACGTAGCGGTAGCGGAAGTCACCTTCTTCTTCCATCTGCCGGGAAAGTGATAACGGCAGAACGCTGGGAACATTGTTGCGATCCATGATCGGAAACGCCGCCATGTTATGAGGTGTCCCCAGGCTCATCAGCATGGCAAAGACTTCATCCCGGCTAACCAGCTTATTCACCGCCTGCGTTGCCTTGGGAACCTGATAGGCATGGTCTTCAACGATATAACGAATCTTGCGGCCATGAATGCCGCCCTGTTCATTCACTTCTTCGAACATGTCGTTAGCCACTTGCACGGCCGGTGAAGAAAACGCTGCGAATACCCCGGACAGGTCGTGCATGCCGCCAATTCTGATTTCAGTGTCGGTCACGCCACGCACCGATTCGGCTGCGGCTTTGTCGTCTTCCTTATTATTGTTGTCACTACAGCCCACCAGGGCCACGGCGGTTACAGACGCCAGACAGAGCTTCTTCATGATGCACTCTCCTCTCGTACCATTAATACATGGAATCAATCAGGTGCTTGTGTTTTTTCTCCACAAAGGAACGCTTCAGCTTCATGGTTGCGGTCAACTCCTCATCCTCAGCGGTGAGCAGCACATCGATCAGGCGGAAATACTTGATCTGTTCCACCTGGGCGAATTGTTTATTCACGTCCTGAATAACACTGTCGATGAGGTCCAGCACTTCTTTAGCTCGACACAGTGACGCAAAATTAGAAAACGGTACCTGGCGATCCTGGGCGTATTTCTCCACGTTCTCCTGATCAATCATGATCAGGCAAGTGAGATACTTGCGCTTGTCGCCAATCACCACGGCATCAGAAATATAGGGCGAAAACTTCATCCGGCTTTCAATTTCTGCCGGCGTAATGTTCTTGCCCCCTGCGGTGATAATGATGTCCTTGAGGCGGCCGGTAATGGTGAGCATGCCGTCTTCCAGGCGCCCCACATCGCCGGTATGCAGCCAGCCATCGCGGATGTCTTCGGCGGTTTTTTCAGGTTTCCGCCAGTAACCGGCAAAGACGTGATCACCACGCACCAGCACTTCACCGTTGTCGGCAATGCGCACCTCGGTTCCGGGCAGCGCTTCACCCACGGTGCCCACCTTCTCGCGTTTGGCACTGTTCAGCGAGGCCACACCGGTGGTCTCGGTCATCCCGTAGCCTTCGAACAAAGGCACCCCCAGTGACTGGAACCAGCGGATCTGTTCCGGTGCGATGGGCGCCGCGCCGGTGGTGCCACGACGCAGGCGGTTCATGCCGATCAGGTCACGAACATTGCGCAGCACCAGCAGGTTCCAGAACTGATATTGCAGGGCCGACAGCGGATTGCGTTTGCGATCACAATGCCAGGCTTCGCCGGCGGCCACCGCACGATCGAAACACCAGCGACCGAACCCGGTGGCTTCATCACGCAGGGTCATCATGGAACTGTAGACCTTTTCCCACAGGCGCGGCACCGCTGCAAAGGTATGGGGAGACACTTCGCGCAGGTTTTCAAATACGGTTTCCGGGCTTTCTGCAAAATTCACCGTGCAGCCCTTGTAGATAGGCAGCTCCACGGACACCAGCCGTTCCAGAATATGGCACAGGGGCAGGAAACACAGCTGATCATCGTCTTCATGGGCATCCAGTACCTGCTCACCGGCCTCGAGCTGGAACAGCACATTGCGGTGGCTGATCATGGCCCCCTTCGGCGCCCCGGTGGTGCCGGAGGTATAAATCAGCATGCGGATATCATCGGGCTGGCTCTGGGCAATGCTGGCACTGAATTGCTCTTCTGCATCCGGGATCTGTTCACCCAGGGCGTAAAGCTCATCCAGGAACATGACCATGGGATCGTCAAAATCCCGTAGCCCTTTGCGGTCGTAGACGATGACTTTTTTCAGCGTTGGCACCTGGTCACGGACGGTCAGATACTTGTCCAGTTGCTCATCGTTTTCTACAAACAGGAAGGCCGATTCACTGTCGTTGACCAGGTACGCCAACTGCTCGGGGCTGTCGGTGGTGTAGACGCCGTTACTGATACCACCGGCGCCGGCAATGCCCAGATCGCAGTACAGCCATTCCTTGTTGTCTTCACTGAGAATCGATACCGGCTGGCCACGCTCCAGGCCCAGGGACAGCAGCGCAACGCCAATGGCACGGGCTTTCTCGTAATAATCCAGCCAGGTATGGCTTTGCCAGATGCCCAGTTCCTTTTCGCGGTGGGCAATATTATTGCCCCGCTCCAGGCATTGCTTGCGCCAGAGTTTGACCACGGTGTCGCAACCGTGGAGCTGAGTCGTTGTCGTGTTATTTTCAGTCATCATCAGCGCCAGGTCTTTTTCCGTTTCCAACGTTTTTCCGGTCGGTCATCCCCCGCCGACTGGCCCAGATAGAACTCGCGAATATCGTCACTGGCAAGCAGGTCCTGCGCGCTGCCATCCATCACGATCCGGCCGGTTTCCAGTACATAACCATGGTCCGCCGTATTCAGCGCCACCTGGGCGTTCTGCTCCACCAGCAACAGGGTCACGCCCTGCTCCTTGTTGAGGCGACGAACGATGGCGAAAATTTCCTGTACCAGCAGCGGCGACAGCCCCAGAGAGGGCTCATCAAGGAGCATCACCGACGGCCGCGACATCAGCCCGCGGCCAATGGCCAGCATTTGTTGCTGCCCACCGGAAAGCGTACCTGCGGCCTGGTTGCGACGTTCCTGAAGAATCGGGAAATAGTCATAGACCATGGCAATGGCCTGACGAATCCCGTCCTTGTCTCGGCGGGTGTAGGCGCCCATGACCAGGTTTTCTTCAACACTCAGGAACGGGAATACCTCACGGCCTTCCGGCACATGGGCAATGCCCTTGTGCACCAGCTTGTCCGGCTCGCTGCCTTCGATATGTTCACCCGCCAGGGTGACACTGCCCTTGCGAGGCGCCAGCGCCCCGGAAATGGTTTTCATCAGGGTGGTCTTGCCGGCACCGTTGGCACCGAGGATGGCAACCACCGAGCCTTCGTGGACATCAATAGATACCCCGCGCAGGGCCATCACCGGTCCGTAAAACGCTTCCAGATTCTTGACCTGCAACAGGGGCTGGGCGCTCAGGGTTTTCTCTGCCGCGTCACTCATGATGTGGCCTCCGAGCCCAGATAGGCTTCAATCACTTTCGGGTCCGCCTGCACTTCGGCAGCGGTGCCCATGGCCAGCGGATGCCCTTCTGCCACCGCCAGCACCCGGTCGGATACCCGTGACACCAGGCTCATGTCGTGCTCCACCATCAGCACGGTAAGGCCCAGATCTTTCTGCATGTCCTCGATCCACCAGGCCATGTTCTGGGTTTCTTCCACACTGAGGCCGGAGGCCGGCTCATCCAGCAAAATCAGTTTCGGCTCACTGGCCAGCGCCCGGGCGATTTCCACCACCTTGCGCACCCCGTAGGGCAAACCGGCAATCAGCTTGTCGCGATAGGGGGCCAAATCGAGAAAGTCGATTACCTCCTCCACCAGCAAGCGATGCTCCCGTTCACTGCGCCGTACTTTGGGCAGGAACAACAGCTCTTCGAACCAGCGGGTATTACGGCGACAGTGACGACCAATCAACAGGTTCTGCAGTACCGAAGAGTGATCAAACAATTCGATGTTCTGGAAGGTCCGGGCGATACCCAGCCCGGCCACGTCATGGGCCGGCAGGCGGGTAATGTCCTGACCATTGAAAACGATCTGGCCGGCACTGGGTTCGTACAGACGGCTGATCAGATTGAAGATGGTGGATTTGCCAGCCCCGTTAGGGCCGACCAGGGTAAAGACTTCGCCGGCTTCCACGTCGAAGCTGACACCGTCCACCGCTTTAACACCACCGAAAGAGATGGAGAGATCCTTGACCTGTAACAGACTCATCGTTGGCGCTCCGTTTTCAGGTAGGTTCGGGTACGGCGGAACATGCCCTTGCGATACAGCGGGAACAGCTGCAACCAGGTACGCACCTTGAACCAGACGCCATACAGCCCCCGCGGCTCATAAATCACCATGAGCAGGATCAACAGGGCGAACAGGGCGGTGTCCATGCCCGGGTAGGCCGCGATCTTGATGCCCGCCGCGTTATCCAGATAGTCCCGGGCAATGGCAATGACCTGCGGCAGCAACACCACCACGATGGCACCGAAAAAGGCCCCATGAACCGACCCCAAACCGCCGATCACCACCTGCAACAGCAGGGTGATGGAGATCAGCACCAGGAAACTTTCATAGTTCACCGCCTGGGCCAGATGCCCATAAAGCGCACCCGCCAGACCGGTGATGGCACAGGACAGGCTGAACGCCAGGGTTTTGGCCCGGGTCACATTCACCCCCAGGGCGCGGGCAGACACTTCACTGTCGCGCACCGCCAGGAAAGAGCGCCCGGAACCACTACGCAGCAGGTTCAGATAACCCAGCGTCACCAGCACCAGCACCGCCAGGCAGATGTAGTAGAAGGCTTTGGGCGTGGCGTAACGATCCACCGCCAGACCAAACAGCTCGATGGGCGGCGCAAACACCCCTGCCACCCCACCGGTCACCGGTTCGGCCATGATTGCCACATCTTCAAGAATGATGCTCAGTGCCAGGGTAGCGATGGCCAGGTAAATACCGCTCATGCGCAGAATCGGGCGTGCGATGATGGCCCCGGCGACCCCGGAGGTCACCGCGCTGGCCAGCAGTGCAGGAATGAAATGCCAGCCGCGCTGCATCAACGCCAGGTTGGTAAAGGCACCAATGGCCATAAAGGCCGCATGCCCGAGACTCACCTGCCCGGTATGGCCACTGATCAGCATCAGCCCCAGGCCGGCCAGGGACCAAACCAGAACGGCGGTCAGTTCGCCCAGATAGTAGCTGCCAAGCACCCAGGGCGCCGCCAGCAACAACGCTGCCAATATCGCGTACTGGGCCAGGTGCCAGCGGCCTTCAAACAGATTGATATCGTCGTCGTAACGGCTTTTAAAACGATTACTCATGGCCTACACCTTCTTCTGGCTGATCTGTGCGAACAGGCCACCGGGGCGCAGAATCAGCACCAGCAGCATCAGCACATAGGGAGCAATCTGGCCGACCCCGGAAGGCAGATAGCGGCCCGCGAACGGCTCCACGATGCCCACCAACAATCCACCCAGCAACGCGCCGGGCAAGGAGCCCAGCCCACCGATCACCGCAGCAGCGAAGGCCTTGATGCCAAACAGCAGCCCCACCGACGGCTCCACGGCGCCTTTGGCAGCAAACATGACCCCCGCAATAGCGGCCACCACCCCGGACAGGGCCCAGACAATGGCGTTGATCCGCTTCACCGGAATGCCCATGTAGTAAGCGGCCATCTGGTTCTGGCTGCTGGCCTGCATGGCCACACCGAGGCGGGTACGAGCAAAGAAGAAGTAAAGAATGGACGTGAGGGCCACGGTAGTAATGATGATCACCGCATCCACCACCGGGATGATCAGCTCACCCACTTCCCAAACCTTGCCAACAAAAGGCGTTTGCAGGGAAGCCGGATCGTGTCCCCAGATCACACCGGCGGCGAAACGCAGCAGAAAGCCCAGTGCGATGGTAAGGATCACCATGGCGAACTGCGGCTGACCAAAAATGGCGCGTAATACCAGGCGATCCAGCAGGTAACCAAAGAGCCCTAAAATCAGGGCGGCGAGGGTGATGCCTATCAGAAATGGCAGGTCGGCATACTCGGCATTGATGAAGGTGATGCCCAGAAAGGCCCCCAGCATCATCATGTCACCCTGCGCAAAGTTCACCGCTTCCGACGCTTTGTAGATCAACACAAAGCCCAGCGCCAGCAACCCGTAGATGCAGCCGTTAGCGACCCCGCTGACCAGCAGCTGGAGTATATCCATGGTCCCTCTCTTCCCGGGGGTTTGTTTATTGTTCTGGTGTATTTTTATTCAGCTCTTTCGAGCCTATCTGAAGCTTTACATTCTCTCCAGTATGTAAAATGTAACAAGTTCAGACATAGGGGCAAAAACGTCACTGATCAGGCTGGAAAAGCGGTTTTTTGTCGGAGAGAGAGCAGCAAAGGAATAAACCGTTACCGGAGGTAACCCGTAAAGGGTTCCGCACTTTTACCTTCCAGCACATACCCTGCCGTGCCGTATTCGGTATCTTGCAAGCACGCACACATAAAAAAATAGGGGAAAACCGGAAAACGACGCCGGGAAGATAACTTCTGACCTGGTCAGGCAGACAGCTGATCAAAATGATGGATCACCACATCCGCCAGGTGGCTATGCAGGCCGGTGTGGTTCGGGTCGTAGTAGATGCCGCACATGCCCGCGTTCTGCGCGGCCAGCAAGTCGTATTTAAAGTCGCCCACGTAGGCCAGGCGCGCGGGCGCCAATTGCCAGGTTTGCGCGATCATCAACAACCCGTCCGGGGCCGGTTTGGGCGGCGCATCTTCCCGGGCCAGCAGGCAGCCGATAGTCCCTTGCAGACGGTCCAGGGTAAGACGAGCCACCTGGCGCGCGTTACGGGTCAAAATGGCGGCGGGAATACCGCTCTGCTCCAGCCGGGCCAGGCATTGCTGCGCCCCCGGCATCCACACGGCACGCTCCGCACCGGCCCGTTCATATTCCAGCACCACCCCATGGGCCGCCGCCTGTTCACTGGCTGGCAAGGTGTCGATAAATTCCAGCACCCCCATATCCGGTGGGCAGTTCAGGTGCGCGCGGATGGCGGCAAAATCCAGACGGGAATCCACCAGGGTGCCATCCAGATCGAAGATGATACCGTCGAAGCCTGGCAGGTTATCCGCGGCGGGCATGCTCACCTCGCACGTCAACGGCAAACCGCAACAAAGAAGCGATTAGCGACACGGCCAATCCTCCATTAGCGACTCACCGCCGGCAGCCATGGCGGTAAGCTGCAAGTCACTGTCGAACATGAATTGCAGGCCTTTCTCGCCGGGCTCCTGCCAGTACACCGCTTTTACGGGCAATGAACCGGGCCCGGCTTCCAGGGTTTCCTGCAGCTCGCCCTGATAGATTTCATATAACGGCGGCGCTTCGCCCAAGGCGACACCGGTATCGGTGCGGATTGCCGAGGGCGGCTTGACCTCCAGCCGGGCAATGCGACTGTTCCTGAACTGGGCGGAAAGCCCAACGGGCCATTGATCGCTACGCACACGGCCACAGGCGCTTTGTCCCGATACAATATTCAAAGGCACCTTGGTGGTCGCCTGCACACTGGACAAGGTATCGCCAACACAGACCGCGCCATAACAGCCAGGCGACAACCGGTGCAACGGCTGTTCGCTGTCCAGTGTCAGCGTCACCGTGAGCGCCACGGTTTCCGGATCCGCCCCGCTTTCGGGTTCACCAATGCTGGCGCGATAATGGCTGGCAAGATCCGGCGCCACATTCGCGCCGTTCGCCGGGTACGAAAAGCCCCCGCGGAAGATAATGCAGAGCCGATTGGCGTCGGCATTCTGGCCGGGTAGCAACGCACGGGAGGCCGGCGTGGTCGCGGCACAAACCACCGGCTCCACCGAACGCCCCCAGGTATCCGGGTGGCCACGGTCATCACAGTAATCGTGGGAGAAATCGAGCATGCAGCGATGGGGCACGGTCTTGTGGGTAAGGAGGGTCAAATCAACCGTCTGCCCTGCCTGCATCAGCAGCGCCTCACTAAAGTTCTTGCCCATGTAACGGAAGTGGTCACTTTCCCAGCCCACATCCGTACGCAAGTCCAGCTGCAAATCCGCCGATGCTGACTCAGCAAGCACATTCGCGGCCATCGCCGTCCCAACACTGGCCAGCAATATCCACTGGCATCCACGCGCCTGCAGCGCCCTTCCCTTCATGCGTTCCCCCACAGCCCCGTGTGCCGGAGCCCCGTTCCCTGTTGACATCAAGGAAAGCAAATTCAGGCGACTGATACCAGCCCCTCCTGTCAGCGGCATGCCGGGATAACGCAATGTGACCGCCCCCATACACACCGGCGCTATTCTGGGTAATACTGGGGGCACTTTTTCAGGGAGTGATGCTTATGAAACGCCTAACACAAGTACTGGCCGGCGCCGCCATTCTCACTGTGGCCCCGTTGGCCAACGCGGGCTTTTATGTTGGCGCAGGGATTTATAATTCCGGCACCGACGAAAAAATCGACAATGTCGAGTTTGATGATGACGACACCTCCGGCGGCCTGTTCCTCGGCTGGCGCCCCATCGAATTGCTGGGCGCGGAAGTGGGTTATTACGACTTCGGTGAACTGGAAGGCGACAACGGTACCAAGATCGAAGGTGGCGCAGTCACCTTTGCCGGCCTGCTCAGCTTTGAACTCGGCCCCGTGGGCCTCTACGGCAAAGGCGGTGTGGCCAACACCGACTTCGACGTAAAGCACCCGTCCTTCAAGGATGATGAGTCCTCCACCGATGCCTTTGGCGGGGTGGGCGCCACCATTGATTTGATGGACAAGCTGTATGTGTATGGCGAGTTCATGCACTTCGACAATGATGCCGGGATCGACATGTTCGGCGCGGGGCTGCGCTTTCAATTCTGATCCTGCCCCGGGTAACAACAAAAAAGCCACTCGGTTTTCCGCGTGGTTTTTTTGTTTTCCATGGATGAAAGTGGAAACACGCTTCAAGCCGTTTGATTGGCTTATCGCAAAGACACCGCCCCCTGCCGAACGCTCAACGTCGGTCTCCTGACGCAAAAACCACGCGTTAACGGGACTGGATTCTGTCCAGTGCCTCAACCCGACTTAATTCCTGATCACTGAACATTTGCTGCCGCAACCGTGCCAGTGCCGTCTCCTGATCCAGATGCGATAACCCACTGCCGATAATTGCCTGGCGCTGTTCACGATACCCCTGATAGCGGGCCTCCCATTGCGCACGCTGCTGATCCAACGCCTCCAGACGCGCAGCGCCCTCCGCACCAAACTGCTGCTCCCGTAAACGGCGAATGTCTGCCTCACTCGCGCCCTGCTCTCGCAACGCCTGGGTGCGCGCTGCCAACTGCGCCGGAGCACGGGTTTCTTCCAGCATGCTCTGCATGGCAGCCGGCAGCGACTGCGTCAGCCCACTGAGCTGCTGTTGCCGCTGGGTATCACTGAGAGAAGGATCATCGAGTATGTCCTGGCGGTCCGCCATATAACGGTCGTAAGCGATATCCATGCCGTAGAACGCTTCCGCCGCTTGCGGCCCAAGGTAAGCGATCTGCAGATCATGGCGCTGTTTGACGGCAGTACGAATACTGGCAGGCGAACCGTCATGGGGAGGCAATGCCGCCATCGCTTCCCCCAACGCCATGTACTGCTGGAAAAATTGCCACGCCTCGCCTGCGGCTCGGGCCGGAAGAGAGGCCTGCAGATAGCCTGCCAGGCGCGCCTGACACTCTTCCAGAGACTCTTCTCCCTGGGCGGAGAGGAAGTAATCGAACACCCGGCGCAGGTCCGGCGTCACCACTAGCTCACCGCCCGCGTCGGCTTGCAGCTGGCCATCCACCTCAGTACCACGCAGCGATGCCGGCATGGCCCCCAGGGTTTCCGCGCGGCTCAATGCCGCCTGGAAACTGTCGGCAGGGTGCGCAGTATCCGGGGCATCCGTCCCGGGCGAGATCGCGACGTTCTGCGCACCGTTACTGGTACCTGTAACAACCGCGACGGGCGACCAGAACAGCCCGACCAGAAACACCGCAAGCAACACAACGAGCAGGGCAAGACCCCCCTGGATACGTGACATGATGTTCTCCTTTTTATGTCATGTCGTAATACTTTCACTGATCGGGCGTCTAGTCCTCCAGCGCCATAAGCCGACTGAAGAACGGGGATGCCAACATGGCGTCCCAGTCTTCCCGCTGGCCCAGCATGCTCACACACAGGCGGGCCATAACGGTGATATAACGGGGCATCTCCGTGTGTTCTGCTTCCGCACAGAACTGATATCCCAGATGCTCAATCCCCTGCACCAGAGTTTTTAACGCCAGGTCATCCGGCGGTGTCCGGCCATGGGCCTTCATGGCTTCGTGGAGAATCATGACAATGCGCTCGTTATGCGCATCGCGGTAACGCGATACCGGCGAAGACACATCATGCAGCTCCCGAAAACGGGCAATCATCAATGGCCCCAGTGAGCGCCCCCAGTTCAAATAGCCACTCAAGGCCATCGGCAGATAGTCATAAAAAGCTTTCTGGGGCTGGGCAAACACTCTCACAAACAACCCTTCCACTTCTGCATTGCAGCTTTGCACAATCTCATCGACGACCTCGGGCGCAGACGCAAAATACTTATAGAAGGTCGGCCGGGAAATGCCCGCTTCCTTCAGGATTCGTTGCACGGTGGTGCCATGCATACCCTGTTCGCCGTAAACCGTGCGCCCCGCTGCCAAAATCCGCGCACGTGTTGCTTCGGCCTTGCTGTTGCCCGCCACGCCCCCCCGGCGCTGCGCCACTTCTTTATTCATCACCAATCGCCCTTGTTAACACCGATGTTACTTTACAGACATTTCGCCACATAGCCACAAACTCACCACAAGGCACTGTTTTCAATAAAAATTACCGGCATAAAAGACCGTGCACAGTTAACAACAGAAATATAAATCCTTATAACATATTAATATTAACACCGCTGTTAACTTTTGATTTCATCTACCTTAAGGTGTTCACACTCCCTGACCAGGGAACGCTCGGCGCAGAAACGGCAGTACCGCCGATAACAATAACGAGCCAGGTAAAACACAATGACTATTCCCTTCAAGGCGCTCACCAGAGCGTTCACCCCCATGCTGTTCCTGTTAAGCCTATCAATAAGTATGCCAGCCCAGGCAGGCTGGTTTGACTGGCTATTCAAGGATACCTACACCGAAACCCGTTACCCCATTGTTCTCAGCCATGGTTTATTCGGTTTCGACGATATTGTTGGCTATAACTACTGGTACCGGATACCGGAAGAACTGCGACGCAGCGGTGCCGAAGTCTATGTGACCCAGGTTGCCGCCGCCAACAGCACCGAAATACGTGGCGAACAGCTGGCCCGGCAGGTCGAGGATATCCTTGCCGCCACTGGCGCACAGAAAGTGAACCTGATCGGGCACAGCCATGGCGGCCCAACGGTACGCTATGTGGCCTCGGTTTACCCCCAGTATGTGGCCTCTGCCACCTCCGTGGCCGGGCCGCACACCGGCGCACGCATGGCCGATGTGCTGCTTGGGGTACAGGAGAGCTTACCCCTCACCGCCGAGCTTCTGGGTGACATCGTCAACGCTGCCGTCGGCTTCCTCGACCTGATTTCCGACGGCGGGTATGACCAGGACTCCCTGGCCGCGTTGTATTCCCTGTCCACACAGGGCAGCAGCGAGTTCAATAGCCACTATCCGGAAGGCCTGCCGCAGCAAGCGTGTGGTGAAGCACCTGAGCAAGGTAGCAACGGCGTCAACTACTATTCCTGGTCCGGTGCCAAACCGCTGACCAACGTGCTGGACATCAGCGACGCCGGCATGGGCCTGCTTGCCCTGCTCTATCTGGGCGAAAAAAATGACGGCCTGGTGTCCAGCTGCTCCAGCCACCTGGGCCTGGTGATTCGTGACGATTACCGCATGAACCATCTTGATGAAGTTAATCAGGTGGCCGGTCTGGTCAGCCCCTTTGAGACCAACCCGGCCAGCGTATTTCGTCAGCACGCCAACCGTTTGAAAAACCGGGGACTGTAATTCCCCGCACACGCTAATCGGGAGAGCTCGGGGCGCCATCTGGCGCCCTTTTTTATGGTTCTTCGCGGATTAAAGTGAATAACACGCTTCTCGCCGTCTGAAACGTTTATCGCGAATACCCGGCACTTTGCCAAACGCTCGACGCCGGATGCCTGACGTACCCCCCTTAGCCTGAGCGGTTGTCGTTATTGCGGCATCTCTTTTGAGAGGTATTTTGAGGGATGGTCGTGGCCATCATTCAGGCAATAATCAGGTAATGCACTTTGCACAGAGAGTATGGTGGCCAAGATTTTCAGGTTTTGAATGACAGCGCCCGTCGTCGGGCATCCGGCGTCCAGCGGTTGCCAGGGCGGGATAATGAGACAAGCTCTGAAGCCGGCTGATAACTCAATTCCGCGATGAACTTTTTTTGCCGCTTTACGCTATGGGCCAGACCTCATTGCCGAGAAAATTATCGCTGTACCCACTCAACAGGCAGGCGATATTTTCTTTTTCAGATCCATGAAACCCATCTTTCACTTGCAGGTCATATACTCGCATCCACACGCCTCACCCATGAACACTGCCAGCGCTTGACCTCAAGTCAGGTTGAGGATTTAGGCTTTGCGGCTGTTTCGTTCCGCTCATCACGGTGTCGAAAAACCGTCACCAGGAACGACCAGATAGAGCTCCTGTTACGAGGAAAAATCATGTCTACCGTTTACCAACCCGCCACCCGCCGCGAGTGGCTGGGACTGGCCGTTTTAATGCTGCCCACCGTACTGCTGGCACTGGATATGACGGTGCTGCATCTGGCCGCCCCGCATCTCAGCGCTGACCTGCAGCCCACCAGCGCGGAGTTGTTGTGGATACTGGATATCTACGGCTTCATGATCGCCGGGTTCCTGGTGACCATGGGCACGCTGGGCGACCGTATCGGCCGGCGCCGTCTGCTGCTGACCGGTGCCACTGCCTTTGGTATTGCCTCTGCCATGGCGGCCTTTGCGACCAGCGCAGAAATGCTGATTGCCACCCGCGCCCTGCTCGGCATTGCCGGGGCCACGCTGATGCCGTCCACCCTGTCGCTGCTACGCAACATGTTCCAGGTCGAGCGTGAGCGCACCCTGGCCATTACCGTCTGGATGACCGGTTTTATTGTCGGCAGTGCCATCGGCCCCTTGGTCGGCGGGGCATTGCTGGAATTTTTCTGGTGGGGTTCGGTGTTCCTGCTCGGTGTGCCAGTGATGGTGTTGCTGCTGATCTGTGGCCCCCTGCTGTTGCCGGAATTCCGGGATGAAGAGGCCGGCGCCCAGGACTGGACCAGCGCCCTGCTGTCCGTGGCCATGGTGCTGGCCGTGATTTACGGCCTCAAGGACATGGCCCGCAACGGCATCGCGGTAATGCCGCTGATATCCATAGCGGCGGGATTACTCGTCGGGGTGATTTTCGTCCGCCGTCAGCAGCGCTTGTCTAACCCCATGTTTGATATGGCGCTGTTCGCCAACCGTACCTTCAGCACCTCCGTCGCCGCCATGCTGCTAACCATCCTGGCGCTATCCGGTGCCTGGTTAATGGTCTTTCAGTACCTGCAAGGCGTGCTGGATTTGTCACCGCTGGAGTCCGGGCTGGTGATGCTGCCGCCTGCCGTGCTGCAAACCGCCGCCTCATTACTGGTACCAAGGCTGGCAGGCCGGTTGCCCCACTGGAAACTGGTCAGCGCCGGGCTGGTGATGGCGGCGATCGGCCTGCTGCTAATGCTGCCGGTACAAGACCCGTCGCACATTCCCTTGCTGATTGCAGGCATGACCATCATGGGCATTGGGGTGATGCCGATGATGATTCTCGGCACCGACATGGTGGTCAGTGCCGCGCCTGCTCGCAAGGCCGGGGCCGCCTCCGCTACGTCGGAAACGGCTACCGAGCTGGGCATGGCACTGGGCATTGCCGTGATTGGCAGTATTGGTGCCGCGCTCTATCGTGGCCACATGTTGACGGCCATGCCCAAAGGGCTAACCGATACGATGGCACTGGCAGCAGGCGATACACTGGGTGGAGCCATCGGTGCCGCCGCCCAGCTGCCGGCAGAGGTCGCACAGCCACTAATGGCGGCAGCCAAAACCGGCTTTAATCTGGCACTGCATGCCAATGCAGCCATTGGTGCTGCCATACTGACGGTAACGGCGATCGGCGTTGTGGTGATGCTCCACAAGACGCCAGACAACGACAATCACGACGAGCAGACGGCATCATCCGGAAACGCCCCTTCCCAGGGGTAATGCTGTTTACTTAAGAGAAGCCGCGCTGTACCAACAGCCTCGTTATGCGAGCATGACTTTCCAGTAATCCCGAAGGTTGAGGGAGTTGTGGGAAGCGATGTTTACATCGCGAAGGCCTCAGGTCCAAGTGAACGGCATCCCCCGCCCAGGGGATTATTTCACCCGATCGATGATAACGCGGGTTTCACCGCTACCCTGAGCCTGACCGAAGGCGGCCACCAAAGTGGGGCCTTCAGCCAGGCGCACCTGCTGGCGCACGCGATGTCGCGTTTGCGCCTCTGTTCGATAGGCAATATCCAGCGCGAACCCATGCTCTCCACGGCGCTGGACATCAATGCGGTAGCCCTCTCCTGCCGCCTGCCAGCGGCGCCGCACCTTTCCTTTTCCCACGCTGTCATAAAGGCGGATTGTCCAGTCAAGTCCACCGTCTTCCCTGGTGACCTCGCTCACGCGCAGACCATTATCAGGTACCCCCACGCGATCCAGCAGAAACACATGAAAGGCACTGGCAATCGCTACCAGGCACACAATCGCACTTAGCCAGAGTCGCCACCCCATTCGCATCACTGTCCTGTCTCCACCACTGCGGCCCTACCGCTTATCCCGCCATTGTTTCAATTACGTATCTGACTGTCACAGTCTAATTGTAATTCAGCAGCAACAGGCGTTTAGTAGAAGGCAGGACCATGGATAAAGGTGATATAACAATGAAAATGCACATCATGCCCGTCCGCCGCAATCTGAAATTTCATGTGCCGGACGACGCCGTTCTTGACTGGCACGACAAGGGCCCGGGCATCTCCCAGTTCTTCAACACCCTCTCCCTGTTTTTCCCGGAGGGCGAGCGCTTCTTCATCAATAGCGTGCGCAAATACCGCGACCAGATCGACGACCCTGAATTGCAGGAGGCCGTCCGCAATTTTATCGGCCAGGAAGCCATGCACGGCCGTGAACATGAGGACTACAACCAGAAAATGGTGAAGGCCGGCCTGCCTGTGGACAAGCAGGAAGCCATTGTCACCCGGCTACTGGATCTGATTTCTCACCGCTTGCCCGATGCCATGCAGCTCTCCGCCACTGTCGCCCTGGAACATCTCACCGCGATCCTGGCCGACGTGCTCCTGCGCGAACCCGAGTTGATTGATGGTTCTGACCCGCAATACCAGAAACTGTGGCACTGGCATGCACTGGAAGAAACCGAACACAAGGCGGTGGCCTTTGATGTCTTCATCACGGTCTTCGGCCGGGGCTTCAAGTCCTGGTTACTACGCGCCAGCGGGCTGGTGATGGCTACGGTAATTTTCTTCTCTCTGTTTTACCCGTTCTATGTGATCAATATGTATAAAACGGGCAAGTTGTTCAGCCTGAAAGACTGGTGGATGTCATTGAAATTCCAGTGGCTCAAACCTGGCGGGTTACGGCGGGTGATTATTCCCTGGCTGGATTGGTTCAAACCCGGTTTCCACCCCTGGGACCACGATAACAGGGAGTTTCTGGCAGAGATGGACGGACTGATCGGTGATGTGGATGGCTACAGCAAGGACAGCGCCGCGTAACAGACACGCCGCGTAAGCTATCTAGATGCTCCCATAAAAAAGCCCCGCTCATGGCGGGGCTTTTTTGTGGGTATCGAGCAGCGGTTACATATGAATGCCGCACTCGGTTTTCTTGTTGCCTTTCCATCGACCTTCGCGGCCTTCACCCTTGAAGGTGCAGTGGCTACAGCCGATGGAATCAAACCCTTGTGCCACCAGTGGGTGGAACGGCAGGTCGTGTTCCTTGATGTAAGCGTCACGCTCTTCCTTGGTGACATCAATCATCGGGTTGAACTTGATCATGCCCCGGCGCTCTTCGAACACTTCCAGGCCGGCACGGTGTTCGGTCTGCCACCCCATCAGGCTGGAAATCCACAGATCATAGTTTTCCTTGGCTTCTTCCAGCGGGTTGACCTTGTTCACCTGGCAGCACAGATCCGGGTCGGTTTCCCACATGCGGTTTTCCTGGGACACCTGATGGTGATCCGGGTCCGGCGTCACATCCACCACGTTCAGCCCGAACTTCTCGATCAGGTAATCTTTGTACTTGAGGGTATCCGCAAAGTGATAGCCGGTATCGATAAAATGCACCGGCTGCTCAGGACGGATGGTCGAAATAATGTGCAGGAAGTACGCAGAGGTGGCCGCAAAGGACGAGGTCACCATGATGCGATCCGGCGGAAAATCCTCGTAGACACGACGAATGCGCTCCGCAAAGCTCAGCGGGCGATAGACACGGTTCAGTTCCTCCAGCGTCTCCTTGGACAGGCCGGCGGTATTGTCACCAAAACGTGTAATCAGCTGTGCACTACCCATGATCTACAGCACCTCAAACGGGAATGTCGAGGTGCCATGATAGGAATTCGAGGAAGAATATAAAGGAATATATAGTGATACTTTTATAACGAAACGGGATATGGGCGACATGGCACGACGCCAGGTCGCTGCCATCGCCCCACCCCGTCGTACGCTATCAGAACGAGTAATTCACGCCCAAACCAATCAGCTCCTGCTTGCCGAAATCGTTGTCGACCAGGCGCAGATACTCGACATTCAGCGTGGAGTGCTGGCCCACGCCCAGGTCGAAGCCGCCCCCATAGGAGCTGCCGTCATCACGTTGGGTGGTGCCGTTGATATCATTCTCCACATACCCGTAGCCGCCAATCAGATACGGCTGCACCGGCCCTTCCAGAGGGGGGGTCAAGCGCGCATAGGCGCCGTAGAAAAAGTCGTTCTCCACATCGATATTGCGATAGGAATCATCACTCAGGCCGGCCCCCAGACGCAGTTCCGCACTGACCAGTTCGTGCAATACCATGCCACCACGCACCGTCAGCGCAGTGAGTTCCGCGTCGCTGACCGCACCACGGTCAATTTTCATCAGGTTGACCTGGGCCCCAGCGTACATTTCAGCCTGCACCGCCACGGCGCCTGCCAGCAATCCGACTGACACTGCACCACGCGCGATGTTGCGGGCAGACAAAGGGAATGAACTCAGCATCCTGCTCTCCTCGTTATGATTGTTATAGACCGCTAGTCTCTGATTCGTAGCGTTCCTGCCCCTTATTGAAACGATTAACCGCCTGAATTGAAAGCGCTGTCTGAACTCAACAGCGCGCTAGTTCCACACCGCATACGCGAACTGCTTCACTGTGAATCACGATTTAACATTTCAGGCCGAACTTACACGCTGACGGCGGTCGGAGTTTCGAGTGCCGCCGTATTTTGGTTTCGGCCACTTTCCGGTAACACCGTAATCCCCGGCAGTTTCGGGGCGATTGACAAGGAGATGAAGCATGAGCAAACGGATGATGGCGCTCGGCGCCCTGATGATTTCCGCCACCTTCACTGGCACGGTAGCCGCACAACAACCTGGTGCGCCCGCGTCACAAACCCCGCAGGCCCAACAGCAGCAACAGATGCAGCAACAGCAAATGCAGCAGCTGCCCAAGGCGTCTGAGTTCAGTGACAAACAGCTTGATGCGTTTGCCGATGCACAGAAGGACATGTCCGGCATCCAGCAGAAATATGCCAAGGAACTGCAGGCCAAAAAAGACAAGCCTGAAGAAGCCATGAAAGTGCAGAAGGAAGCACAGGAAAAAATGGTAGAAGCCGTGAAGGACAGTGGCCTGGAGTTGCGCACCTATAACCAGATTGCCCAACTGGCCCAGTACGACGCGGACTTCCGCACGCGCATTCAGGAAAAAATGTAACCCCTGAACGCAGCAAAACGCACAACGCCGGCTTATGCCGGCGTTGTTGTTTTATGGCGCCTGTTGGCGCCAAGGCTGACAATCAGAAGTTGGTTACCACACCCAGCCAGTAACGTCGGCCATCTTCCACGTAGCCATACTCCTCGTAGAAAATTTCTTTATCGGCCAGGTTATAAATGCCGGTGTTGAGTTTGGTCTGCGGTGTCAGCTGGAAACCAATCCCCGCATCCACCAGTGTATTGGATGGCGCAATGATGGCGCTGTTTGACGGCCCCGTGGTCGGCTGGCTTTCCTCACCGCGGTAACGCACGGTCGCCCAGGGTGACACCGTGTCCGTCGCCTGCCAGTTCACGTTCAGGCTGGCCAGATGTTCTGGCAGCTGATTCAGTGGCTCGCCTTTATATTCCCCGGATTTCTGTTCGGAGTCGGTGTAGGTATAGCTCAGGTTGATGGACAGCACGCGCGCCAGCGTGGTGGACAGGCCCGCTTCAACACCCTGGGTTTCTGCTTCATCCACATTGACCCGATAAGTGGGATCGGAACCAAACTGGTTCGGACCGTCCGGGCAGATGCTGATGGGGCAGGTAATACGGGTAATCTTGTCCTTGAAGTCGTTATGGAACACGGTGACGTTGGCCATCAGCGACCGGCCAGCGTTGAAGTACAAGCTCAGCTCCTGGTTAACAGATGTTTCCGGTTCCAGGTCCGGGTTACCGTAGATGTTCCCGCCACGGCTGACCTGCCCCCAATCCGGCGTAATTTCCCGCAACGAGGGAGACCGGAAGCCAGTGGAGACACCGCCCTTCAGTGTCCAACGCGGGCTGAAGCCCCACACACCATAAAGACGCGGGCTCACATGGGTGCCGTAATCCCTGTCATCATCCATCCGTGCGCCTGCGGTCACCGAAAAGGTATCGGTCAACATCCACTCGTCTTCTGCGAACAGGGCATACTTGGACGTGTCGACTTTGGTGCGGTCCGAGATCCGGTTGGTGGTCTTGTCCTGCAGTTCTTCTTCAATGAAATCCGCCCCCACCGTTACCATATGGTTGCCCAATGGCATCACCAGCGCCGTCTTGGCATTGGTGTTGGTAATGGTAATTTCACGGCCTTCATTTTCTGCTTCTTCGCGCTGGATGTAGGTATCCGAGGTGCCAATGGCCCAACGACCGGTGTGCGTCAGCGCGAAGGATTCACGGTTATGGTCACTGAAATTGTCGGTACAGCCACCACGACAACCGGTGGACGCAGCGCTACGCCCCATCAGCCCCTGGCGGCTGTCCTGTGTACGCGTCGCCTCCACGGAGAAATCATGATTATCAGTGGGAGTCAGGCTTAATTTGGCGGTCAGGTTGCGCAGGTCTTTCTGTTCATAGCCATCCACAAACAGGTCTTCCTGGCGATTATAAAAACCGCCATAGACCTGCAGGCCGAGCAGGTCTTCTTTCAACGGGCCACTCAGGCTGAAGTTGCCCTGCTGGCTGTCACCGGAGCGCGAATCATCCTGGATGATGGCGTCCAGCTGTACAGAACCGCCCCACTCTTTCTCAACCTTGCGGGTAATAATGTTGACCACCCCGCCCATGGCATCAGAGCCATACAGGGTGGACATGGGGCCACGCACCACTTCGATGCGCTCAATGCTCTGCAGCGGCGGCAGCCAGCTCTGCTCGAACCCGGCGCTGCCGTTGGGGCGGCTTTCCCGGGTGGACACCGGCTTGCCATCGACCATGATCAGGGTATACGAGGACGGCATGCCGCGAATCACGATATCGTTACCGCGATCACCGGAACCACCGCCGGTAACAATCACGCCCGGGACATCACGCAAGGCGTCCGTGGTGTCCTGGTAGAAGCGCTCTTCAATCTGCTCCCGGTTGATCACACTGATCGACGCCGGCGCATTTTCCACCTGCTGAACATACCCGCCCGCCGTCACGGACACTTGCCCCAGCTCGTGCACCTCATCGTCTGCCCAAGCGGCGCCACTGGCAGCCGCCAGTGCCAACGCCAAAGTCCCCAAACGCATTCCCATGGTCTTTACTCCTCAAAGGTAAGCAACAACATCAAACCGGAGTGCAAACCGCCCCCTTTCACCACGCGGCCCGGCAGGCCAGCGATGAAGAATCGATGCAGATCCCCCGGAAAACAGGCCATACAAGGCCCAGGAAGCAGTAATGAATCCACTTCACGAAACGGAATGATATTGATTCTTATTTGTAACGAAAGGAGATTTACAATTTATACAAGTGGCGGCGCAGGCAAGCGCAAATGCACACACAGGCCCGGCTCGCGGTTGTGGGCCCACAGCTCTCCACCCAGACGCTCCACCGCACGCCGGGCGATACTCAACCCCAGCCCGAAACCAGCATGGCCGGCGCGGGCGGCGTCCAGACGGACAAAGGGGGCAAAGATCCGGTCGAGCTTGTCGTCCGGTACACCTGGCCCCTGATCCACCACCTGAAGGTGCCAGGCGCTCCCTTCCCGCTGCCCAAGCAGTTGAACCGTCCCCTGCTCCGGGGAATAACGAATGGCATTGCGGACCAGGTTTTCAAACACCTGGGCCAACACATTCAGGTTGCCGTACACCAACGCATCGTCCGGCAACGCGCAGGGGAAACGGCGCTTGTCCCAGCCGCTTTCAAACGCCGCATTTTCAACAATCATGTCCCACAGCGCCGGTAACGACAGGGATTCCAGGCCGGAGGTGCCGGTATCGGTGTCCTGCCACCCCAACGCCAGGGTGTCATCGACCAGGGTGCGCATGTGGTGCAGCTCCTGCTCCACCCGCTGACGCAGTTCGGCCTCGCGCATGTCACTTTCCAGTGCCACGGACAAACGGCTCAAGGGGGTGCGCAATTCATGGGACATGTCATTGAGCAGCTGGCGCTGGGTGTCCAGCATCCCGGACACCTGTTCCGCCATATGATTGAAACTGCGGGCCAGCTCTCCGAACTCATCCCCGCGTGTTGCCAGCGGGCCGGTCACACGTGCCTGGGTATCATCCTTGAAGCCCAGCACTTGCGCCTGCAGGGCTTTCAAGGGCACACGAGCACGCCAGAACAACAGCCCACCCAGCAGTAACGCAGACAACGTGGGCATCCCCACCAGCAGCAGATTTTCGACCCATGGCCAGTAGGTGCCCGGACGCAAACGGGGAGGTAGCTGCATTAGCAGGCTGCCCTGCTCCGGCGCGACGGGAAACGGCACGCCCAGGTACGGCATCTTCTTGCCGTAGCGAAAACTCATGCGGCTATCCAGGCTACGCTGAAAGCGCAACCCGGCCCGTTCCTGCTCGGTCAACGGGACACTGCTCAGCGACTGGTCTGTGGCACTGATAACAGCGATGTCACCCGCTTCACGCGCCCTCATGTCCGCCAGCCACTGATCTACTCCCGCCTGGCCGCCGGTCAGCCAGGCCTGCTCCGCCGCCGCGGCATAACCTTGCATAGTGGCAATCGCCCGCTCGTTCAACAGCTGGGCATCATCGCGCAGGGCACCGGTAATGCGCGTGCCTACCACCATGGTACTCACCGCGACAACCACCAGAACCAGCGCCAGGCGCCAAAGAAGGGAATAGCGTTTCAACATCACAGAGCGTCGGTGATCAGGGTGTAGCCCTGCCCCCATACTGTTCGCACCGCGGACTCCGGCGCGCCACCGTCACGCAATTTGCGGCGTAGATGACTGATGTGCAGATCCAGGCTGCGATCATGGCGACCGCAACCGCGGTGTAATACCGCCTGGTAGAGGAACGGCTTGCTGAGCACCGTGTCACGATGTTCCAGCAATACTTGCAGCAAACGGAATTCGGTGTTGGTGAGGCCCAGGTCCATGTGCCGATAAAGCGCCACCATGTCATGGTCACGCAGCACCAGCTTGCCCACGGATTCCAGCCCTTCGTCTTCCGGACGCACGCGTTCCAGCGCCACCCGGCGCAACACCGCATCCACCCGCACCGCCAATTCGGCCATGCTGAACGGTTTCGGGAGATAATCGTCCGCGCCGTTGATCAGGCCCTGGATCCGCGCCTGCTCATCGCCCAGCGCAGACACCACAATCACCGGCACCGGGCTTTGCTGGCGCAGGGCGTTAAGTAACTCAAGCCCATTGAGCCCTGGCAACAGGATATCCAGCAGCACCAGGTCATAATCGCCGGAGGCCGCTGCCTCCAGCCCCGCAAGCCCTTCCGAACACTGCGACACCAGGTAATGGCGCGCTGAAAAGTAGTCGTGCAGATGGCCACTGAGTACCGAATCATCTTCGATAACCAGCAGGCGGGCGGGAATTTGAGCAATGGCATTCATTCACGAATGATAAGAATTATCATTTAGGTGCGCCAGCTTTTTTTGAACAGAATTCAGATAACCCGCCAGTCATTACATTCTTTACGTATATAGCGGTGTTTAAAAATAACCATTCTCATTAACATCTTCCCCCTTCTGCTGCGAACGACCGAACGCCACCGTGAATAAAAAACGCAAAGCCTTCTGGCTGAAACAGCTCCACCAGTGGCACTGGGTGACCTCTGCGATCTGCCTGATCAGCCTGGTGTTGTTCAGCCTGACCGGGATTACCCTCAACCACGCCAGCCAGATCAGCGCCGATCCGGTCATCCGCGAGCATCAGGGTGAGCTACCCGCCGAACTGTTATCCGCGCTCGCGGAGCAAAAGAACGGCCAGCTGCCCGCCACCGTCCAGCAATGGCTGGCGCAGAAAATGGATCTGCAGCACACCAGCGGGGAACCGGAATGGGCCGCCGACGAGATCTACCTGCCCATGCCACGCCCCGGCGGCGATGCCTGGCTCGCCATTGATATGACTAACGGCACGGTACTCGCAGAAACCACTGACCGGGGCTGGATCGCCTTTTTCAATGACCTGCACAAAGGCCGCCACACCGGCGCCGTGTGGATCTGGTTTATCGATATTTTTGCCGTGGCCAGCCTGCTTTTCGCGTTCACCGGCCTGGGCCTGATGATGCTTCACGCCAAACGGCGCCCGGCCACCTGGCCGGTCACCGTGGCCGGGCTGGTGCTGCCCTGGCTGCTGATCGTGTTTTTCATGCACTGAACAAGAGAAAGGACCTTCCCATGCGCTTGCGTTACCTCGCTCTGCTCCCCCTGCTCACCAGCCAGGCCCTCGCGGATACCTTTTCGGTGGACGTGGAAGTCCCGCGCAAACGCGTGGCCGAATACCACGCCCCCTATGTGGCCTTCTGGGTGGAAAACGCCGACCGCAGCACCCTGGAACCCCTGGGGCTGTGGTACGACGACCAGGAAAAATGGCTCAAGGATATCCGCCAGTGGTGGCGACGCACCGGTCGCAGCCAGTCCGCCCCCTATGACGGCCTCACCGGCGCCACCCGCTCACCGGGCACGCACACCGTGGATTTCAGCAAACTGGACGCCCTGCAATCCCTGCCCGCCGGTGAGTACACCCTGGTGGTGGAAGCCGCCCGGGAAGTGGGGGGCCGCGAAGTGGTGAAACTGCCCTTCCGATGGCCAGCGGAAAAAACACCGCAGCAACAACAGGTTAAAGGCACCGACGAACTGGGCACCGTGACCCTGACCGTCTCTCAATAACACCGACTACTCAAGGAGCACCACCATGATCCGAGTCCGTTTCCATCAAGCCGCGCTGGCCGCCCTGGTGCTGGCCACCGCCCTGCCCGCCCAGGCCCACAAGCTGTGGCTACTGCCCAGCCATACCACCGTGTCCGAGCCCCAGTGGATTACCGTGGATGCCAGCATTTCCAATGAAATCTTCGGTTTCGAGCGGGCCTACCCCGTCGACGGTCTGCAAGTCACCGGCCCCGACGGCAAGCCCGCCACCGTGGACAACGCCACCCGGATGCACACCCGCAGCGTGTTTGACGTACAGCTGGAACAACAAGGCAGCTACCGGATCAGCGTGGCCCAACCCGGCTATTTCGTGTCCTATAAAGTGGATGGCGAACGCCAGCGCAGCCGGGGCAAAGACGCGGACAAGCTGCTGGCAGAGCTGCCCAAAGACGCCACTGACGTCAAACTGCTGGAAGTGCTCAACCGTCTGGAAACCTATGCCACCCTGGGCGCGCCCAACAAAACCGGCCTGAAACCCACCGGCAAAGGCCTGGAGCTGGAACTGCTGACCCACCCCAATGACCTCTACGCTGGCGAAACCGCCCAGTGGAAACTGCTGCTGGACGGCAAACCGGCTGCCGGCATCAAGGTGGAACTGGTTCCCGGCGGCACCCGCTACCGCGACAGTCAGGAAAACTGGACCGTCACCAGCGATGACAAGGGCATCGTCAACATTCAGTGGCCCGCCGCCGGCCGCTATTTCCTGGAAGCCGGCACCGGCGACAAGAACGTCAGCAACCCGAAAGCTGCCGAACGCTACCTGCAGTACCTGGGCACCGTTGAAGTACTGCCCATGTAAGCCCGCTCAGACGTCCCCGGCCCAGCAGGGCCGGGGGACGTCTTCACCGCCAGCCCTTTAATTCCGTACCATTAGGCCCGTCACCCCGCACGTATTCCCACGCTGGGACCCCGTGAACCACCCGGCTTGCCCACTTTCATCCCTCCCGGGTAATTGGCGAAAAAACGTGCAATTCTCCCGTTACCTGCGTATACTCCGCGCCCTCGCCGACCCTCACTCGGCCCCTCCCCCTAATCCATAGGTACTACATGTCAGATTCCCGTTCCGGGTTCGCCTCTTTAGGCCTGCCCGAGGTTCTGCTCACTGCGATCGCCCGTCAGGGCTTCGAGCAGCCTTCGCCGATTCAGGCGCAAGCCATCCCGCTGTTGCTGGATGGACACGATCTTCTGGGCCAGGCACAAACCGGCACAGGTAAAACGGCTGCGTTTGCATTGCCCCTTTTGGCCCGTCTGGATCCGACCCTGCGTGAACCGCAGATGCTGATCCTGGCCCCTACCCGCGAGCTGGCTATCCAGGTCGCCACTGCGTGCGAAGAATTTGCCAAAGACATTAAAGGTCTGCAGGTTCTGCCCATTTACGGCGGCGGTGAATACCGCACCCAGCTGAAAGGCCTGCGCGGCGGCGCCCAGGTTATTGTCGGCACCCCCGGTCGCGTCATGGATCACATGGAACGCGGCTCCATGAAACTGAACAACCTGAAAGCCCTGGTGCTGGATGAAGCCGATGAAATGCTCCGCATGGGCTTCATCGACGATGTGAAATGGGTACTCGAACGTACTCCCGATGACTGTCAGCTGGCACTGTTCTCCGCCACCATGCCGCCGGTTATTCGCAAGGTTGCCGACCAACACCTCAAGCAACCCAAACTGGTTCGCATCGACAATGGCGGCGCCACCACCGGCACCACCATCCGCCAGCGTTACTGGCCGGTGGCCGGGCTGAACAAGCTGGACGCCGTGTGCCGGATTCTGGAAGCCGAAGAGCACGATGCGGTGCTGGTTTTCGTGCGCACCAAGCAGGCCACTCTGGAACTGGCTGAGCAGCTGAACCGTCGCGGCCTGCGTGCCGAAGCCCTGAACGGCGATATTCCCCAGCAGCAACGGGAAAAAACCGTACAGCGTTTGAAAGACAAGCGTTTTGACCTGCTGATCGCCACCGACGTGGTCGCTCGCGGTCTGGACGTACCGCGGATCACCCACGTGGTGAACTACGACATGCCCGGCGACCCGGAAGCCTACGTGCACCGTATTGGTCGTACCGGCCGTGCCGGCCGCCAGGGTGATGCCATCCTGTTTGTAGCCCGTCGCGAGCAACACGTACTGCGTCAGATCGAGCGCATTACCCGTCAGAGCATCGAAAAGATGGCGCTGCCGTCCGTGGATGACCTGAATGCCAAGCGCATTGCCCGCTTCCAGGAACAGCTGGCCGGGTTCACCTCTGGAGCCAACGTTGACGAAGCCCGCGCGCTGGTCAACCAGCTGCGTGACGCCATGGACATCAGCGACAACGACATGGCTGCCGCCCTGGCCACCATGATGTTCAAGCGTGAGCCGCTGATCCTGAAAGAACCGAAAATGGTGAAAGAGCCGCGCCGTCGCGAGTCCGCCCATGTGGGTGGCCGCCGTGAAGACCGCAACCCGCGTAACCGCAACGACAAGGGTCGCAGCGACAAGACCATGCGCCGCTACCGGATCAAAGTCGGCCACGACCACGGTGTGAAGCCGGGCAACATCGTTGGTGCCATTGCCAACGAAGCCAAACTGCCCAGCCGCCTGATCGGCCCGATCAAAATCCACCAGGACCACAGCACCGTGGAACTGCCGGAAGATCTGTCGCCGAAACAGCTGCACGTGATCCGCACCGCGCGGGTCTGCCAGCAGGCTCTGGATCTGGAAATGGTGTAAGAAGAGACGCAGCACGCTTCACGCAACACGCTGCAACACGAAGGTCGTTAATTCGTGATTGAGAGGCCCAGCTCCGCGCCGGGTTCTCTACAAAAAAACCGCGCCCGAAAGGGTGCGGTTTTTTTGTGGCTTCTAGCTTCTAGCGTCCGGCGTCCGGCGTCCGGCGTCCAATTTCAGGATCCGGAAATTCTGAAACCCACCTTCAACGTCACCTGATAATGCCCCACCTTGCCATTCTCGATATGGCCGCGGGTTTCGGTCACCTCGAACCAGTCCATCAGCTCCAGGCTTTCACTGGCCGTGACCAGCGCATTCTCGATGGCGTCTTCAATGGTGGTGCGAGACGACCCGACTAATTCAACCTTCTTGTAGACATGATGGTCAGACATGACTGCTCTCCTTTTCGGTACATGTTCCATGGTGTCTGAGCGCGAGACTCGCTTTTTGGCGCATCGTCTGCACTCATCCATCTCTTTCTATCTGTGACACCTAAACTGGCCGATTACAAGGGAGTACTTTTGCCCAGTCGGTCAAAAAACCCTCAATTACGCATTGAAAGCTGTCAGCATTTCCCTCACAACAGAAAGTGAAGCAATTGGTCATTGTCCAACCGTTTATTCCAACCCCCCTCAGGAGGACACGCGATGGATATGCATAAAATGACACCCTGGAACTGGCTTCGTCAGGAGGGCAACCGCGAGCGGCCTCTCCCGCAACGGCAACCCGGCCACCCCTTGTTGCGCTGGGAGCGAGAGTTCGACAACTGGTTCGAACAGATGCTTGGCGACATGGCCTGGACGACCCCGGCGCCACACGCCCAACCCAACGCGCCCTTGCGCCCCAATCTGGATATTCTGGAGCGCGACGACCACTACCTGATTACCGCGGAATTACCCGGCGTGGAGAAATCCGACCTGGATGTGACGCTGGACAACAACATGTTGCTGATCAGCGGCAGCAAAGCTCCCATCCAGGAAAATGACCGCGACGGCTACCATTATAGTGAGCGCCGTTTCGGGCCCTTCCAGCGCATGCTGACATTGCCGGCCGATGCGGACGCCGAACAAATGAATGCCGTCTTCCACAACGGAGTACTGTCACTCAGCATCCCTCGCCACGAGCACCATCACCAGGGCAGCCGGCGCATCGAGATTCATTGATTGAGGAGACGCAACAGGCTGCACGCTTCAAGCAACAACGCGAAGAACCGGTGTTTCTCTATTGACGTCACGGCCCGCGCTCCATATCTGCTCGCGGGGCCGTGACCGGAGTAATCCGTCGACAATGTTGAAGGCCGCCCGGCACGCACCGGAAACATACTCAGCCTATGGATTCAGCCTCATTGCCGGGGTTTCACGGCATCATCACCAAACAACACGGGTAATCAGGAACTCTACTGGCAAGCCACGGAGAACCCGGCGATGCGTCTGCGCTTACTCCCCCCCAGAAGCGGGGGCAACAAAGCCGCCAACACGCGGCAACGTCATTACCTTCTTGCCGGCGCTGTCTGCGCCATGACGCTGGGCTTTACGGCGCCCCTCCACGCGGAGAACAGCGCCGTTCTGCGTTTTGATACACCACTGGCGATTACCGACAATGCCGACTTTGACCGGGATAATCCCCTGGAGCCGGACAGCAGCAGTTTTGTCCTGCTGGACGCCAGCAGCCTGAGCAGTGACAGCGGTGAACGATGGGCGCTGGTGTCCTTGCGAAACGATGCCGGCGGCCAACGCATTCTGCGGGACGACTATCTGGTGGCAGAGTTCGCCAACGGCGACCGCCGCCACCCCAGCAACCTGGAAGGCTCGTTCGCCGCCGGGGAGCAACAGCGCAAGATGGCTTTTTTCGGTTACCACCGCTTTCCCATCCTGCGCGTCTTTACACAACAGTAGGTCGGTTTAGGCTCAGCCGTAAACCGACAGAGGTGTCGACTTACGGCCTTCGGTCTCTCTGTGCCCTTGGGTAAAGTCGACCGACAAGATTTATAGCGACAAGCAGGACGCCAAAGGCCTGATGCCCGACAAACCCAAATCCGCCACCACACCTCTGCGCCTTACCAATATTTTTTCAGGAAGTGGCCGCCGCTTTTATCCTTAGATTTTAAGCGTCAACCGTCAGGCTTCTGGCGTCATGCGTCATTTATCAGGCGCTCTATGCTATTTCTCCGGAATTAGTAAACTTTCCAGCGGCTGGCGGTCCGGGCGGAATTGGTTAATGGTTTCGTCCGCTTCATAACCCAGCGACAGGCCGCACAGCAATTTGTACTGCCCGGGCAACTGGAAATGTTCTTCCAGCGGTGAGCGCCACAATGCCAGTGCCCCCTGGGCACAGGTTCCCAACCCCTCGTCCGTGGCCGCCAACATCAGGCTCTGTAAAAAAATACCCGCATCCAGAGCGCTGTAAACGCCCAGGCCTTCGTGAACAAAAATGAACAACGCCACCGGCGCATCAAAAAAACGAAAATTCGCCGCCATCTGCTCATGGCGAGCCTGCTTGTCTTCCCGCCCAATCCCCAGCAACTTGTACAAGCCATGACCGGTGGCGACCCGTCGCGGCTGCAAGTCATCCGGGTATTTCACCACCGGACGGTAATCGCCATCCGGCATTCCTTTTTTCGTCACCAGCGCCTTGAGTTTTTTCACCATGGGGGCCCGCTGAAGCGCCATCAGCTGATCAAAGCGTTCCGGTAATTCACGGCGCAGACTTTCCAGCACGTCGCCTCGGGCCACAGCGATCTGGTACGGCTGGGTATTAGACCAGCTTGGCGCCCCGCTGGCCCGGGCCAGCAACCCGTTCAGCATCTGATCGCTCACCGGCTGGTCGGTAAATGCCCGCACACTATGGCGCTGGGCCATCACATCCTGAAATTCCATACTCTCAACCTGTTGTGAGTTTTAGCGTTTACTGTGCCAGAGACTTACAATGCGCAGCCATGACCAAGACCATCGATAACCTGCAACGTCGCGCCAACTTCTCCCGCTGTCGACAATACCGCTATGCCCTGTGGCGCCAGTGGGGTGAAGGCGATGACTTCATGCTGCTGATTGGCCTGAACCCCTCCACCGCCGATCACCGCCAGGACGACCCCACCATCCGCCGCTGCATAGGATTTGCCCGTGACTGGGGCTATTCCGGCCTGTGTGTGGCCAATCTGTTCGCCTACCGGGCCACCTACCCACAGGACCTGTTCGCCACCGCTGACCCGGTGGGCCCGAAGAATGACCAGTGGCTGCGCCGGCTGGCACGACAGGCAGACCTGGTGGTCGCCGCCTGGGGCAATCACGGCCGCTTCAATGACCGTGCCTTGCAGGTGGCGCCACAACTGCCAGCCATGCACTGCATTCGCCTGAACAGCTCCGGGGAACCGGCGCATCCACTGTATCTCCCCAAGCATCTCACGGCCCGGCCCTGGGATGGCTACGCCACCTTGTCCTGACCTTCACCTTGAACAAGCGACAATAGGCACAAAGCACCGGCCGGGATTAACATTGTGAGCACACGTCTGGAAAAGAATATCCGTCGTGCCAAAGGGCTGTCCTACGCTGGGCTCATTCCCTTCTATGGCTTGGCGGGCCTGTCCTGGATTGCCGAGACGGGCAACTGGGCCCTGCATGCGCTCGCCACCTACGCCGCCATCGTCATTACCTTCCTCGGCGCCATTCACTGGGGTCGCGCCCTGGACAAGATGGCCGACAGTAATCAATACCCCACCCTGTTGTTTGGCTTGATGCCTGCCCTGCTGGGCTGGTTTGCCCTGCTGCTTCCCCTGGAACTGGCTCTGCCCATGCTCGCCGCCGGGCTCATGTATGTGTGGGGCACAGAACAGATGGTGTTCAACGAGACCCTGCCCACCTGGTACCGACACCTGCGCCACCAGCTCACCGCCGCTGCAGTCATCGCCGTATTGATCGGCTGGGCCGCCACCATGTTCTGGATGCTGTGAGTGCTCGCCTTCTCGCAACTTGCGGAACGCCCCGCGCCGGATGCCTGACGCGAAAACCCTTTCTTTTTACAAAGCAACAGGCGTTCAAGGCGGTGCAACCGTGGCCCGCCCAGTCTGCCCCCGCTACACTACGGACTCGTCACAGGGAGATTCGGGTATATGAAACACCAATGGCTACGGCACATCACCTTCACACTGGGATTACTACTTTTCTCTTTTTCCGCCTTGGCCGCCCCGGATTCCAACCCGACGCCCTCTCTGGGCAAAACCGCGAATCAATCACCCAATTACCACGACGACATTCGCCCGATCTTCGAGAACAAGTGCCTGGCCTGCCACGGCTGCTACGACGCGCCATGCCAGTTGAAACTGGAAGCGGTAGAAGGGCTGGACCGGGGCGCCAGCAAGCAGAACGTCTATAACGGCGGCCGCAAGCACACCGTCGACCCTACCCGTTTGTTTCAGGATGCCCAAACCACTGCGCAATGGCGTGACAAGGGGTTCTACTCGGTGATCGACAGCACCTCCGGCATGCAGGCGTCTCTGCTGTACCAAATGCTCGCGTTGGGCAAGAAACACACCTTTAACCCCAATGAAAAGCTGCCCGACGATATCGCCCTGGGGCTGAGCCGGCAGAACGAATGCCCCGCCCCGGATGAATTCGACGACTACGCTGACGACCACCCCATGGAAGGGATGCCGCTGGCCGTGGCCGGCCTGACCGACAGCGAATTTGCCACCATCGCTCAGTGGTTAAAGCAAGGCGCCAGTTTCAAACCGGAAGTGATTACCCCCACCGCTGAAGAGCAGCAGCTGATTGACGGCTGGGAAACCTTTCTCAACCAGAGCGACCCGAAACACCAGCTGGTGGCGCGCTGGCTATACGAGCATCTGTTTCTTGCCCATCTGTATCTGGATAAAGGCGAAGACAGCAAGCCGGCCCATTTCTTCCAGCTTCACCGCTCCAGCACGCCCCCCGGCGAGCCGATCAAACGGGTTGCCACCGACCGACCCAATCAAATGCCTCCGGAGAACTTCTGGTACCGCATTGCCCCGGTCCGCGGCACCCTGGTGCACAAAACCCATATCACCTTTGGCCTCACCAAAGACAAGCTGGCGCGTACCCGGAAACAGTTTTTCAGCACCGACTGGGAAGTCAAAGAACTGCCCGGCTATGGCTATGAACAACGCGCCAACCCCTTCGTCACTTTTGCCGATATTCCTGCCCGCGCCCGCTACCAGTTTATGCTGGATGAAGCCGAATATTTTGTGCGTACCTTTATTCGCGGCCCGGTTTGCCGCGGCCAGGTGGCTACCGATGTGATCCGCGACCATTTCTGGGCGGTATTCCAGGATCCGGACCAGGACCTCTATATCACCGATGAAAATTACCGCGCCCAGGTCAGCGACTTGCTGGGCTTGCCCGGCCAGGATGACGACCTGTTGGCCCTCGGTTCGGAATGGCTGAAATACAGCGGCAAACGCAACGACTATCTGAAAGCCCGCAAACAGGCTTACGGGACGGGTGAACCACAGGGTCCGGGCTGGGGCTCCCTGTGGGATGGTGATGGCGATAATCGCAATGCGCTACTGACCATCTTCCGTCACCACGATAACGCCTCGGTGCGTAAAGGGCTGATTGGTGACCTGCCACTGACCACCTGGGTCATGGACTATCCGCTGTTCGAACGCAGTTATTACAACCTGGTGGTTAATTTCAATGTGTTCGGGTCTGTCTCCCATCAGGCACAGACTCGCCTCTACTTTGACCTGATCCGCAACGGCGCGGAACAAAACACCCTCCGTTACCTTCCGGCAGAACTGCGCCAAAGTGTACTGGCCAACTGGTATCAGAACACCGGCAAACTGCGCCTTGCGGTCAGTTACGAATCCGTGGATACCACCCTGCCCACCGATATTCCATTCGACACCAGCACCCCCATGAACGAGTTCAACGACAAGCTGCTGACGCGCTTTACTGAACTGAACGCCAGGCCAGACCCGATCAACCGCTGTGACGGAGAGAATTGTCAGCGTGACGATGTGTCCGCCTGGAAACAGCAGGCCGACCACACGCTCAGTGCCATCTCTTCACGTCGTGCCGCCAACCTGCCGATGGTGAACTTCATGCCGGAAGTCAGCATGGTGCATGTGCGGGGCAATCAGGGAGAGCAGGAAATTTACTCTCTGTTCCGTAACCGTGCCCATAGCAACGTGGCGTTCATGATGGGGGAATCCCTGCGTTACCAGCCGCCACTGGATACCCTCACCCTGTATCCCGGCGTGCTGGCCAGCTACCCCAACTTCATGTTCCTGGTGCAGGACGACCAATTGCAGGCGTTCGTCAGCCAGATGGAAGCGGTGAAGACAGAAGAAGACTTCACCAAAGTGGTCGACGCCTACGGCATCCGTCGCACCCACCCGGAATTTTGGCAATACTTCCACGCACTGGACCAGTATCTGCAAGAGCACGAGCCAACCCAGGCCGGCATTCTCGATATGAACCGGTACGAGAATCTTTGAAGAATTAGCAGCCCGTAACGCGGGAGGAATGGGTGCCCTGGTGCAGCCATCCTGCCCGCGGAGACTGGTTGAAAGTTCAAACTGAGAAGTTGAAAAGGAACATCAAGAAGCTCACCCCCGCCCTTTTCGCGAAGGAGCGTCGCTGGCGGCGCGATAAACCTCCCATACGCTCTAAGTCCGACAATGGCTAGGTCTGTGGCGCCAGGCCGGTTGCTACTATGCCCGACCTGTCAGTCACACTGGTCAATGTGACCGTCGCTCACCTCTCCATAATCGAATGCAATCCATAGACATAACAATGAGGTTTCATCATGGCGAAAGATGCAGTGGGTTATGCGCTGACCGCGCTTAACCGCCTGGCCAGCTCGGAGGTGCTCGACAAGATGGGCATGCGTAAAAGCGTTGAGCGGCTTGCCTACAGCCTGACCAAAGGCGGCTTCCAGGTACTCACCACCACCGCCCGTGCTTTCAAGTCCGGCAACGCAGGCAACAAACCCGAGCGCCTCACCGCCCCCGGCCATACCCGTGACCTGTTTGATCTTGGTGTCACCGACGAACAACAGATGATCCGCGACAGCGTGCAGGGCTTTGCCACCAACGTACTGCGCGAACAGGCCGAACACGCAGACGCCGCACAGCAGACCAGCGAGGACGTGATTGCCCAGGCATTGGAACTGGGACTGAATTTCTTCGCGGTACCGGAATCCCTGGGCGGCGCCGCCACCGAGAAATCCACCGTTACCAGCATGCTGCTGGCAGAAGATCTGGCCCGTGGCGACATGGGCCAGGCCGTGGCGATTCTCGCCCCCATGGGCGTCGCCAATGCCCTGACCCAGTGGGGCACCGCTCAGCAGCAGGACAAATACCTGAGCAGCTTCGCCGAAGAGAATCCGCCCAAAGCCGCCATAGCGGTGTGCGAACCGCGCCCGCTGTTCGACCCCATGGCGCTGGCCACCACTGCCCGCAAGGACGGTAACGACTACGTTCTCAACGGGGAAAAATCCCTGGTACCACTGGCGGCCGAAGCGGAAATTTTCCTGATCGCCGCACAAACCGATAGCGGCCCGGCAGTGTTTATCGTGGAAGGCGGCACCGACGGGCTCACCGCCGGAGAAGATCCCGCCATGGGCATCCGCGCCAGCGGCCAGCGTCCGCTGAAGCTGGATAACGTGCGCATCCCGGCGGACAACCGCCTGGGGAATGGCGATTTTGATTATCGCGCTTTCGTGGACCTGGGCACCCTGGCCTGGTGCGCCATGGCCATTGGCACCAGCCAGGCGGTACTCGACTACGTAGGGCCGTACTGCAACGAGCGCACCGCCTTTGGTGAACCCATCAGCCATCGCCAGTCCGTGGCGTTCATGATCGCCGATATGGCCATCGAGCTTGATGCCATGCGCATGCTGACTTACCGCGCGGCCAGCCGTGCCGAACAGGGCAAAAGCTTCCAGCGCGAAGCCCACCTGGCTCGCACCCTGGTCAAAGACAAAGCCATGAAAATCGGCACCGACGGCGTACAGCTTCTCGGTGGCCATGGCTTTACCAAAGAGTACCCGGTGGAACGCTGGTATCGGGATCTGCGTGCTGTGGGGGTCGCCTTCGGCGGCCTGCACCTGTAAGGAGGGAGACAACCATGAATATCGAGATTCCCAAGAAGTTCAAACCCCTGATCAACAACGCCTATCAGGTAGCACAAAGTACCCTGCGCCCGCTGTCGCGCAAGTACGATCGCGGTGAGCACGAATACCCGAAAGAGCTGGATATGCTCGCCTCGGTGCTGGATGGCTTCAACGAAGGCGACCCGGCCAACTCCGCCGGCGCGGCCACCACTGGCAGCGGCAAGGTGCAGGACGACGGCAGCGTAAAAAATGGCGCCAACATGGGCGTTTGCCTGGGTGCCATGGAAATGTGCTACGGCGATACCGGCTTCCTGTTGGCCATGCCCCGCCAGGGCCTGGGTAACGCCGCCATTGCGGCCGTAGCCAACGACGAACAGCTGGAACGCTTCAAGGGCAAGTGGGCCGCCATGGCCATCACCGAACCGGGCTGTGGCTCCGACTCCGCTGCCATCCGCACCACCGCCAAAGAAGACGGTGATCACTACATTCTCAATGGCGAGAAGATCTTCGTCACCTCTGGCGAACGGGCCGATTGCGTGGTGGTCTGGGCCAGCCTGGATCCGAAACTGGGCCGGGCCGCGATCAAATCCTTCGTGGTGGACTGGGGCACCCCGGGCATGGAACTGGCCCGGCTGGAGAAGAAGCTGGGCATTCGCGCCTCTGACACCGCCGCCATCAACTTCGTGGACTGCCGGGTGCCGGCAGAAAACCTGTTAGGCAGCCCGGAGATTGACACCAAGAAAGGCTTCGCCGGTGTCATGGAGACGTTTGATAACACCCGCCCACTGGTGGCCGCCATGGCGATTGGTTGCGCCAAGGCCTCCCTGGAGCGCATCAAGGAGTTGCTCAAAGACAGCATCACCTATGACTACGGCAAACCCGTGGACAACTGCTCTGCGGTGGAAGCGGAAATCTACAAGATGGAAGCCGACTGGGAAGCGTCCTACTGGCTGGCAGTGAAAGCCGCCTGGATGGCCGACAACAAAAAAGCCAACACCCTGGAAGCCTCCATCTCCAAGGCCAAGGCCGGCCGGGTCGGTAACACCATCACCCTGCGTTGTGTGGAACTGGCCGGCAGCCTAGGCTACACCGAAGACGAGTTACTGGAAAAATGGGCCCGTGATTCGAAGATTCTGGATATCTTCGAAGGCACGCAGCAAATTCAGCAACTGGTTATCGCTCGACGTGTGCTTGGACTGAGCTCCAAAGAGTTGAAGTAACGCTCCAGACGTTTTGCCGACAAATGAATGAAGCCGTTTCTGACTGATCAGAAGCGGCTTTTTTCATCGCTGATCGCGCACAACGGCCGCCCCATACCGAATGACGCCACCCAGGCAAATTCGCCCTACACCGCCTCAGCACCTCACCCTTATTCCCTACTGCACAAAGAGACATAACGATGATGTTGCCCTGCCATCATGTGTGCCAGTATCGAAGGCAGATGGAACGCAATAAAAACACAACACCGGGTTACAGCTTTACCGCGATTGCACAACAGGTTCTCCCGCGGTAGCGC
The DNA here is from genome assembly GCA_039983755.1 of Alloalcanivorax sp. GTDB lineage: Bacteria > Pseudomonadota > Gammaproteobacteria > Pseudomonadales > Alcanivoracaceae > Alcanivorax. Next base: position 17,510 of record JBDWVU010000035.1, on the reverse strand, counting down.
AGTATGGTGGAGTGGGACAATAAAAAAGGAAGGGATCCATATGTCAGCATTCAAATACACAATAATGGGTGCCGGACTGGCCGGATGCATGATGCTGGCCAGCACCGCTCATGCCAACCAGCAAGCCACTGTGATCATCAGCCAGAGCTGTGAATACATGCTGCTGAACTCCAGCAAGGGCATGGTGCTGGTGAAACAGCTGGATGGCATCACGCCCCAGGAAGGGGATACCCTGCTCGGCGAATTCACTGCCGGGGATTTCAGTAACCTGCAAAACAATCGCAACAAGGATTCCATGCAGGTCTGGGTTGATACTGTGGACCCGCACAGCAGCAAGGCGCTGAGCCAGTATGGCCGTTATTGCACTTGATAAGAGACGCAACACACGACACGTTTCAAGCTGCAACGCGGGCCGGGTACGGTGACACACGATAACCGCCATGCCCGCGAGGTTCAGTTGCAAGTTCAACGTGAAACGTTGAAAAGGAAAACCCAGGGGACTTTCCCTCGCCCCTATCCAGGCTCGTAGCTCGCCATCATCTCATTACAAAGCCCGCGAACAACACGGCAAAGCCGCCGATTTCTGCCGCGATTAGCGCGAGCATAAATAGCGTCATGGCCGCTTGCGGTACCGTGGCCGCTCCCATGCTGTGTGGTTTTTGCAGTTGGTTGCGGGTGTCCTTGAGCATGCCGTGCAAAATATAGCTACCGATCGCCAGAGCGAAGAAAATCAGGCACGCCAACACCGCCAGGGTATTCACCCAGTCCTCCCAAATACTGAGTAAGGCAAACCGCTCCAGCACCAGGCATGCAAAGGCATACATCAAGCTGGCGCGGTGGGCGATGTCCACATAGTAATGCGCCCGGGCCTTCTCACTGTTGGCCACCTGCGCGTACTTCCAGGCGCCGGTCAGCAAGCCGACCAGAAAAAAGAGGCCACAACCCCAAAGTGCCCATTGATCCGCTGTCATCCCCTGCCCCCTGTATCCGCTGTTAATTACATTTCAAAAAAATGCGCCAAGCGTTCCTGCATCATTGGCTCCGCATGGCAGAACCGGCGGCGCCCTTCGCGTTCCACACGAATCAGGCCCGCCTCCGACAGCTCCCGAACATGATGAGATACCGTTGGCGCGCCAATGTTGAGCCGCTGCATGAAATCCCCGAACGCACAGCCAGCCGGCACCTTGGCCAGGTCGGCCGGACCATACTGGCGACAGTGATCCACAATCACCTGATAAATGCGCAACCGGTTAGGGTTGGACAGCGCACGAAAGGCTGCAGCAAGTTGCTCCGGCGTAACCGTGTCTTTCTGTGCCAAAACCGGCACCTCCCCGGAAAATAGTTTGACGGTTATAAAACTAACTTATAGTTTGATTCTCATCAAACTATATCGCTGCGGCGCCTATTGTCGCCACTGTTCGTCGCCATCGGAGGAGACACTGTGAACCACGCTGATATTCTCGGCCAGACCCTGGCATTGCCCTGCGGAGTCACCCTGCCTAACCGTTTCGGCAAATCGGCCATGAGCGAAGCTCTCGGCACCATCGATAACCATGTGACCCCCAAACTGGAACGGCTATACGGCCGCTGGGCGCAGGGCGGCACGGGCCTGGTGATTACCGGGAACATCATGATTGATCGTCGCCACACCGGCGAGCCAAATAATGTGGTGGTGGACGATGAACGGGACATGCCGCTGCTCAAACGCTGGGCTGACGCGGGCAAGTCCAAGGGCGGAGCCATCTGGGTGCAGCTCAATCACCCCGGCAAACAGATTCCCCGTATGCTTGCCAGCGGTGACACGCTCTCTCCCTCTGCCGTGCCCTTTGGCAAAGAGCTGAAAAGCGCGTTCAAAACACCCCGCGCCCTGACCGAAGAGGAAATTCAGGAGATCATCCAGCGGTTCGCCACCAGCGCCCGTATCTGCCAGAAAGCCGGTTTCACCGGTGTGCAAATTCATGGCGCCCACGGTTATCTGGTCAGCCAGTTTCTCTCGGGGCATCACAACCGCCGTACCGATCAATGGGGCGGTTCGCTGGAAAACCGCATGCGTTTCCCGCTGGAAATTTACCGGGCCATTCGCGCCGCTGTGGGCAAGGACTACCCCGTTAGCATCAAACTCAATTCCGCCGATTTCCAACGGGGCGGCTTTAGCGAAGAAGAGTCCATGACCGTGGCTGAAACACTGGCCAACGAAGGGCTGGATTTGCTGGAAATTTCCGGTGGTAACTACGAGAACCCGGCCATGGCCGGCGCCAAAGGCGTGCGGGAAAGCACCGCCAACCGGGAAGCCTACTTCCTGGATTACGCCAACGAAATCCGCAAGCGGGTTTCCATTCCGCTGATGGTTACCGGCGGCTTCCGCTCGGCCAAAGCCATGGCGCAAGCCGTGGACAGCGGTGCCACCGATATCATCGGCATCGCCCGCCCCCTGGCCGTGGAACCAGATCTTCCCAACGCCATCCTGGCGGGTCAGAGTGGCGTTGTCAGCCGCGTTACCCCGCGCAAAACCGGTATCAAGACCATCGATAACATGGCCATGATGGAAGTGTCCTGGTTCTCCCGCCAGCTGCATCGCATGGGCACAGGCAAAGACCCAAAGCCGGACGAGAGCGTACTACTCGCCCTGTTCAAGGTTATCGCAACCATGGGCGTCGGCAGCTTCAAGACCCGCCGTCTGCGGGCAAATAACTGACAGCTTCGAGCTTCGAGCTTCGAGCTTCGAGCTTCGCATAAATGGTGACGGCCTCTGCTGTCACCGAAACAAAAAAGCCCCGACGTGAGCCGGGGCTTTTTTGTTTTTCTCGTTGCTAGCCGCTAGAAGCTAGGGAGCCTCTGCTTTACAACTTCGCCGCCACTTCCGCGCCTTGCTTGATCGCGCGTTTGGCATCCAGCTCAGCGGCCAGGTCGGCGCCACCAATCAGGTGGAAGTTTTTGCCGTCTTCCTTGTACAGCTCACGCAGGGATTCCTGCCCGGCACAAAGAATCACGTTATCCACGTCAAGCACCCGGCTTTCTTCACCAATCTTGATATGCAGGCCCGCATCATCAATTTTTTCGTAGCTGCAGTTTTTCAGCATTTCCACATTGCGGGACTTGAGTGTGGCGCGGTGTACCCAGCCGGAAGTCTTGCCCAGGTCCTTGCCCAGCGGAGTCGGCTTGCGCTGCAGCAACGTGATCTGACGCGCCGGCTTTTCCGGTGCCGCTTCCACCAGCCCCCCGGCGGTGTCGCCCGCCATATCTACGCCCCACTCTTTCATCCACTCCGGTAACGGCTGCTCGCCTTCGCGGGGATGTTCGGCCAGGAACTCGGACACATCAAAGCCAATACCACCGGCACCAATGACCGCTACTTTCTCCCCGACCTTGGCCTTACCGCGCAGCACATCTACATAGGACAACACCTTGGGGTGATCCACACCGGGAATACCCGGAGTGCGGGGAACCACACCCGTAGCAATCACGATTTCGTCAAACCCTGCCGCTTCCAGATCGGCAATTTCAACGCGCGTATTCAACTTCATGGTAACGCCAGTGCTTTCCAGTTTTTTGCTGAAATAGCGAATGGTGTTATGAAACTCTTCCTTGCCCGGCACGACCTTGGCCATATTGAACTGACCACCAATTTCACCGGCCTGATCAAACAACGTCACCGCATGGCCACGCTCTGCCGCCACCGTGGCGCAGGACAGGCCTGCCGGGCCGGCACCAACGACAGCGACCTTTTTCGGCTTGGCGGTCTTCAGGTACAACAATTCAGTTTCGTGACAGGCACGGGGATTGACCAGACAGGACGCCCGCTTGAGCTGGAAGGTATGATCCAGACAGGCTTGGTTACAGGCGATACAGGTATTGATCTCATCCGCCTTGCCCTGCTCGGTTTTCTTGACGAAATCCGGGTCCGCCAGCAACGGGCGCGCCATGGAAACCGCGTCTGCCTGGCCGTTGACCAGAATGGCTTCCGCCACGTCCGGGTCGTTAATGCGGTTGGAGGCCACCACGGGAATGGAAACCACGTCTTTCACCTGGCGGGTGGCGTCCACAAAGGCAGCTCTGGGCACAGAGGTCACAATGGTGGGCACACGCGCTTCGTGCCAGCCAATCCCGGAATTGAGCAGGCTGGCGCCGGCCGCTTCCACTTCCTGGGCCAGTGCCAGCACTTCTTCACGGGTGGCCCCGTCCGGCACCAGATCAACCACGGAAATACGGAACATGACGATGAAGTCGTCGCCGCAACGCTTGCGCACTTCGCGAACGATTTCCACCGGGAAACGACGGCGGTTTTCCGCACTGCCGCCGTATTTATCTTTACGCTTGTTGGTTCGCGACGCGGTGAACTGGTTAATCAGGTAGCCCTCGGACCCCATGATCTCCACACCGTCGTAACCGGCTTTCTTGGCCAGCCAAGCCGTGTGGGCAAAATCCTTCACCGTCTGCTCCACTTCCTTGGTGGACATGGCCTTGGGCTTGAAGGGGTTGATCGGGCTCTTAATGGCAGACGCCGAACGGGAGAAGGGGTGATAGCTGTAACGCCCGGCATGGAGGATCTGCAGCGCGATCTTGCCGCCTTCCTGGTGCACCGCATCGGTCACCTTGCGATGGTTACGCACATCCAGGCGGCTGTTGAACAGGCCGGCAAAGGGATAAAACCAGGCCTTCTTGTTGGGGTTGAAACCACCGGTTACGATCAAGCCAACACCACCGCGGGCCCGCTCGGCAAAGTAGGCCGCCAACTTGGGGAACTGCCAGAAGCGGTCTTCCAGACCGGTATGCATAGAGCCCATAATCACCCGGTTCTTGATCTGGGTATGCCCCAGATCCAGCGGGGAAAGCAGGTTGGAATAGCGGTTGGCTGTCATGGTGTTGTCTCCAAAGGCATCTGCACCACAGATGGCTACGCGTTGATTAATCTGGACAGCGTCAAGTTAAGCGGTTATTTTGACAGTGTCAAGATTCAGATAGACGCAACAAGCTTCACGCGACACGCCACCATGCAAAAGGCAGGAGACTCATGACACAGACCGCGCGCTATCACCACGGCGACCTGCATGCGACGCTGCTGCAGGAAGCGAATACCCTGCTCAATGAACAGGGCATCGAAGGCCTGTCACTGCGCAAGCTGGCCGAGCGGGCTGGCGTCTCCCGAACCGCGCCCTATCACCACTTCCGTGACAAGAACGCCCTGCTCTGCGCCCTGGCCACCCAGGCATTCAGCCAGCTGGACGAGATGATCAACCGTCAGCTGCAAGCAACGGGCTCACAGGAAGGTATCCAAAATTTTGTCCGCGAATACCTGCGCTTTGCCACCGAGAACCCGGAACAGTACGAACTGATGTTCGGGCGCACCATCTGGAAAGGCGGCGAGCCCACCGATGAGCTCAAAACCATCGCCTATCGCAGCTTCCGGCACTACGCCGAGCGGCTGGCAACGCTGTTGGCAGGCCGCCTGCCGGCCAAAACGGATTCCCTGCGCGTAGCTCAGGCCAGCTGGGCCACGGTCCACGGCCTGTGCCGCCTGCTGATTGATGGCATTTACGTGAACCGGGAAGATATCGAGACCGTCAGCGAGCAGTCCATTGCCCTGATTATGGCCGCCCTGTCACAGCCTTCCTCCTGACCCTGCGGGCCCGCCCCATAACCGCGACGCCACAAATGAGTGGAACGGTCATGTCCCGCCCGGGCGTGATTGGCTAGCCTGACTGAATCGTCAGGGAGGCTGCCATGAAATCCATTCCAACTTTTTGCCGGGTCTGTGAACCCTCCTGCGCACTGATTGCGCAAGTCGACGACGGGAAAGTCACCCGCCTGCAACCGGACAAGGCCCACCCTGTCAGCAAAGGTTTTGCCTGCCACAAGGGCATTAACTACCTGGCCATCCACCAGGACCCGGATCGCCTCGATCAGCCCCAGGCACGGCAAGGCAGCCGCCGGCCCGGTGAGGGCCAATGGCAACCCCGGGACTGGGACAGCGTTGTCACGGACATCGGCGCCACCCTGTCACAGATACACGAACAGTACGGCCCGGACGCCATCGGCGGCTATATTGGCAACCCCTCGGCCTTCAATGCCCTGGGCAGCCAGGCCATTGGCGATTTCTTCATGGCCCTGGGCAGCCGGCGCATTTTCAACTCCGGCACCCAGGACTGCGCCAACAAGTTTGCCGCCGGCGAAGCCGTGTTCGGCACCAGCACCCTGCACCCGGTACCGGATATCGAGAACACCGATTGCCTGCTCATGTTCGGCGAAAACCCGAAAGTGTCGCACATGAGTTTCATCTCCATCGCCGACCCCATGGCCAAGATCCGCACCGCCTGCCAGCGCGGCGCCCAGGTCTTCTACATCAACCCCCGCCAAATCGAATCCGCCAGCCCCAAAACCGGGGAAGTGATACAAATCCTTCCCGACACGGACCTCTACCTGATGGCCGCCCTGCTCCATGAAATGGATGCGCTGGGCCGTTTCCATGAAAACGCCATTCGCGAGCATGGCGCGCGCATAGATGACTTGCGTGCTTTCATTGCCCCCTACTCCGCTGATGCCGTGGCCGAGGTGGTAGGCCTGGGTGCCGACACCATTCGCACCCTGGCAGACACGTTCAGTGGTGCCGAGCGCGCCTCCGTGCACATGTCCACCGGCGTCAATATGCGTCAGCACGGCACGCTTTGTTACTGGCTGCTGCAGATGCTGAGCTTCGTTACCGGCAACCTGGACAAGCCCGGCGGCAATTTCTACAGCGAAGGCTTCTACCCCGCTGCCAAGGCCGGCCGCGCCCGACTTGATAACGTATTTTTTCCCTCCCAGCATGGAGAAATGCGGCATATCCGTGGCGCCCTGGCCGGCAACCTGCTGCCAGACATGATCCTCGACGACGACAACCCCATTCGTGCCCTGGTGGTCATCGCCGGCAACCCCCTGCTCAGCGTGGGCGGCGAAGCCCGCTGGCGCCAGGCGCTGGAAAAGCTGGACCTGTTGATCGTCATTGATCTGTTCCGCAATGCCACCGGGGAATACGCACATTACTTGCTGCCCTCCGCGGACATGCTGGAACGCCCGGACCTGAATATCTGTGGGCTGGGAATGCAGTACCAGCCCTATGTGCAATACACCGACGCGGTCGTCCCGCCCGCCGCGCAACGCCGTGAAGAATGGTGGATTCTGTCGCACCTGTTGCAGGCCATGGGGCGTCACGCCCCCATGCTGGAACAGGACCCGCCCCGCCCGTTCGGCCGGCTGGATCACATGCTCTCACGTACCGGACTTTGCGTGGACACACTGGCGCAACAACCCTCTGGCACCGCCGTGTTGGACACTCAGTCCATCGGCCGCTTCTATACGGATTTCATTCAAACTGATGACAAACGGGTCGATTGCTGCCCGCCACTATTTGCTGATGCCATGGAACTGGCCAACCAGCAATTTCAGGCCCTGACCACCTCGACTCCAGCCTTCCGGCTGATCAACCTGCGTACCAACTACATGCACAACAGCTGGTACCAGAATGTGCCAAGCCTGAAACGCGGCGCCCATGCCAGCAATGCGCTACACATGAACCCGGCAGACCTCCAGTCCATGGGCATTGGTGACGGCGACGAAGTCGAGGCCAGCAATACCTACGGACGGGTGCGAGTAAAGGTGCGCAGTGACGACAGTCTGCGTGAAGGTGTGGTCGCCATGACCCACGGCTGGGGAAACCGACAAACACCGGGCATGCGCGTGGCGCAGCAGCACCCGGGAGTGAACATCAACGCACTGCTTCCCAACGGCCCCGGCAGCTTTGAGAAACTCAGTAATCAGGCCTTCATGAGTGGCGTGCCGGTTTCGATTCATCCGGTGGCGACTCAGCCGGCTGGCCGCACCGGCGACTAACCCAGCCAGCGAAAGGCGCGCTTCAGCGCCTGCGTGCCATCGTGGTCAATCCAGTTGCCGTGGGCCAGCACGATGCGCTCCGGTTGCCATTGCAGCATGCGCTGGAAGCTGGCCCGTGCCTGATCCTTGCCGCCCCGAAAAGTAAACCGGTAATCCAGTGGCGCCTGCCCGTGCGGTGCAACCACACCCGCCAGGCGCAGTAGCCACCGCAGGCGCCAATGCACTTTGCCGGGATCAAAATTCTCGATTAGATCAGCCAGGATCAGCGTGCGGCTGGGGCGATGCAAAAACACCACCTCCTCCATCACCGAGCTACCGCGAAAGCACAACTGATCAAGGGTGTCATGCCATTCCGGCGGCGGACGGTCGCCCAGATCATCGCTGAACGACACGGATATGTTCTGGCTACTGGCTCGCTCTCTCACCCCCGGTGAGGCCCAGCAACGCGCCTCGGGATAGTGTGCCGACCAGTCAGCGATATAGGCGTAGTGAATCCGGTTGGGCGACACCAGATGTGTCACCGTGCCCAGGGCTTCCAGCTGCCTGGCCAGGGGCGCGTTCCACGCCACCGGAGAGTGCAACCACAACCGGTTGCCCGGCAAACGCACAATGGTCATCCGGGTCGTGAAGGGAAGCCCTGCCCCGTAGAGGGCCATATGTATCACCGGTCCATCGACAATCCAGACATCATCGGCCACCGGCTTGAGCCAGTTCACCGGTTCATACAATGACAGCACAGCCATGATACCCCTCCCTGGGCAAGACAGCCTGACACCGGGTCGTCAGTCCTGATCGGGTGCCAGAAAATTCAGTAACGCCTCGCGGTATGCATTGAATGCTTCGTATTGTGGAACATGACCGATGCCCTCCAATTCAACCAGAGTCGCATCAGGAATACGTTGCGCCGCTTTCTTGCCCAGCTGGTCATAGCGACCCAGTTGGGCACGCTCTGATTCCGGTGCCCGGTTACGGCCCAGCGCGGTGCGGTCCCGGGTGCCGATGATCAACAAGGTGGGCACCTCAAGCCGCGCAAAGTCCTGCACCACCGGCTGACTGTAAATCATGTCGTAGGCAAGGGCGGAATTCCAGGCAATACGCGGGTAGTCCGGCCCGCGAATCCAGCCCTGTTGCAAGGTCAGCAAGGGGGCATAATCGTCTTTCCACTGGCCATCGAAATAGCTGGCCGTCATATAGGCTTTCACTTTTTCCGGGGTTTTCTTCAACTCGCCTTCATACCAGGCATCCACGGACTGCCAGGGCACCACCGGGCGCCAGTCTTCCAGGCCAATGGGGTTCACCAATACCAGCGCATCACTGCGTTGCGGGAACATCAAGGCAAAACGGGTCGCGAGCATGCCGCCCATGGAGTGGCCGACCACGGTCGCGCTGTCCACCTTGAGCGTATCCAGCAGACGTCGGGTTTGATCTGCCAGCACCTGAAAGCTGTACTGAAAATGGGCGGGCTTTGAGGACTTGCCGAAACCGATCTGATCCGGCACCACCACGCGATAGCCCTGCTCAAGCAGGGCATCCATGGTGGTTTTCCAATATGCCCCGGAGAAGTTTTTGCCGTGGAGTAACAGCACCGTTTCGCCATTGGCTTTTTCCGGCGTCACATCCATATACGCCATTTCCAGGCGCTGTTGCTGATCCGTCACTGCCAGGGTCTGGACCGGATAAGGGTAGGGATAACCCGAGAGCTGTGCGTCCAGCGCCACAGGCTCTGCCAGCGCCAAACGACTCAACAACAGGCAAAGCAGAACGCCCAGCCCCTGACTCCATTGACGCTGAATCGATTCCCCCTTCATGGCACCTCCACACTGGTATGTTTTTGAACGCTTACCTGTTGTGAGTGCGTTTCGCATTTCCAGTTCCCGCTGATTGCCGCTGTTTTCATAGCGGATGGGGAAATGCAGACTAACCCGCAACCCGCCCAGGGCGCTTTCACCCAACACCAGTTTCCCACCGTAAGCCACCACGGTATCGCTGACGATCGACAGCCCCAACCCGTGGCCGGCAGCGCGCTCATCCAGTCGCTGCCCCCGTTGTAGCACCTGTTCGCGGCGGTCTTGCTGGATACCGGGGCCGTCATCCTCCACACACAGTATCAGCTGCTTGCACTCTTCATTGTCCGCACAGCGTTCTTCCGCCACGTTTACCGCCACGCGGACACGACGATTCGCCCATTTGAAGGCGTTATCCAGCACATTGCCCAACACTTCGAGCATGTCATCGCGATCAAACGGCTGAGCCGGTAACGTCGCCATCTCCAGATGGATGTCCAGGTCACGCCGGTGGGCCTGCTCCAGTGTGGTCAGCAACAGGGGGATATCCTGCGCCGGAGAAAATGGATTACTGGCCGTCACGCCCGCCGCAACCCGGGCCCGCCCCAGGGCGCGGCGAATGTTGGCTTCCATCTGCGCCAGCTGCTCGCAGAGCAGAGCATGCAACTGCGGGTCCGACGCCGCCAGTTCCTGGGTGCAGCGATTCTTGAGAATCGCCAGCGGGGTTTTCAGCGCATGGCCAAGGTCACCCAGCGCATGACGGGAACGCTGTAGCTGCTGCTCCGTATGGCGCTGCAACCGGTTGATCTCTACCACCAGCGGATGCAGCTCCAACGCCACTGTCTCACTCAATTCATGACGCTGCCCGCCGCGCAGTTGTTCAATCTCGTCCCGTGCCCGGCGAAGGGGGGCCAGCCCCCGGCGCAGTAACCACTGCTGGACACCGGCCAATACCAGCAACACCACCACCCAGACCACCAACACCACGGTGCGCGTCTGGTTATAGGTGTGCAGAATCGGGGTGTAATCCTGGGCCACCACCACAGTGATGGGCTGGCCTTCTTTTTCGTATTCACCGCGAAAGCGCAACAACTGCTGATCCGCCGGCCCGGTTTGCAAGGCTGCATGCACGCCCGGCTCCGCAGGTACCTCCAGCTGCTGGTCCCACAGCGAGCGCGACCGCCAACGCTGCTCCCCCAACAACACCACAAAATAACGCCCGGACAGGGGCCGTCGGTAAGCGGGATGCAAACGGGAGTTATCCAGGGTCAAGCGTCCTTGCGGGTCGGCCATCAGTGCCGCCAACACCCCGGCGGCATCATCGCGTAACTGCAGGCTCAGGGTCAGGCGCTGATCGCGCTCCAGCCACCACAGTGCCCCCTGGCTGATCACCACCCCGGCCAGCAGCAAGCTGACGAACAGGCTGATCCCCAGCCGACGCCCCATGGACGTCATCGCGCTTGCCCGGTGAAGACATAACCCTGTCCACGGCGGGTTTCAATCACGTTTTTCCCCAGCTTGCGGCGCAGCCGGTTCACGTGCACTTCCAGTACGTTGGAGTCGCGGTCACTTTCGTTATCGTACAGGTGAGAAGCCAGCTGCCCTTTGGAAAGCAGTCGGTCAGGATTATGCATGAAGTATCGAAGCATGCGGAATTCTGCGCCGGTCAGGGTGATTTCCGTTTCCCCAGACCAGACGCTCTGACGGTTTTCATCCAGTTTGAAAGTGCCCGCCGTCAGCTGGGCCGTATTCGCCCGACCATGGGTGCGCCGCAACAAGGCCTGTACCCGCAGTAACAGTTCGTCAGGATGAAACGGTTTGGCCAGATAGTCATCGGCCCCGCTTTGCAGGCCTTCAATGCGTTCCGCCCAGCTGTCGCGGGCGGTCAGGATCAGCACGGGCACCTGTTGATCGTCTCCGCGCCACTGCTGCAGAACCTGCAAACCATCCAGGCCCGGCAGGCCCAGGTCCAGAATCGCCAGATCAAACGGATCGTCATTGAGCGCGGGCAAGGCATCACGACCATCCGCCAGCCAATCCACCGCGTAGCCATGCTCACGAAGCATGGGCATAAGCTGATCCGCCAGCGGGATACTGTCTTCTACCAGAAGGATCCGCATCAGTCGTCACGCTCGTCATCAAGGATGTCTCCGGTGCGGGCATCCATTTCGATCTCACGAACCACCTGGTCCCGGGTCAGCAACTCAATGTCATAGATCAGCAGGCCATCGTCACGTTCCAGCTCGACCTCCAGCACACGCCCTTGTGGGTAGCGCTGTTCCAGCGTTTTCAGCAACGACGCAAACGACAAGATTTCCCCCTGCTGACGTAACCGCAAGGCTTCATCCTGGCTAATGTCATCGGCCACACTGGAGAGCGAACACACGCACAACAGGGCGATCAAGATCGCCCTGCGCTTGCGTGGCCATTGGCCCGGCGATGTGTGGGAAAGCAAGGACTCAGTCCTTCTCTTCGCCCAGCACGTCACCATTGCTGGCATCGATATCCACATCCCACTCCACGCCCTGCGGGTCGCGCAGCTCAACCTGGTAGATGTAGCGGCCATACTCGTTTTCCAGATCCGTGTCGGTAATTTTCGCATTGGGGTGCTTGTCCAATGCTACCTTATCGAGTTTATCCAGGGACTGGATAGTGCCGTCTTTCACCAGGGTATCGATCTGGCTATGGGGTACGTCATCGGCCTGTACCGCACTCACAGACGCCAAACCCAATACCGCAGCCATCAATGTTGTTTTGGTCAAAGTCATGTTTGCTCTCCTTTTCGTTTAAGTCGGGAGAACCATAACGCGCCAAGCTGAACGCAACCTGAATCTTGGCTGACACCGACCTGAACCCGGCCAACAGAATAAACAGCCGCCTTTTAACCGGAAAAATGCCCTTTCACCCCATTGGAGTGTGACGCAGTTATCTTTCGAATATGAATCCGATATATTGGTCTGATAACCATTCGCGTCCCAGGTATCGAGCGTTTACAGCATCCAATCGATAGGACGCAGGCCAACTGCGCCACACGAGCAACACCGCAAACCCGTCCAGGGGGGACAGTTTGCGGTACGGGGAAACCGGTCTATATGGACGGATTACTGGATTTTGTCGGGGAAGTGTACGAGGCCTCCTATAACCCGGGCCACTGGAACCGGGTGATGACCCTGCTCTGCGAAGAGATCATGGATGCCCGCTCCGGGGCGATTTTTATTGAAGATCACCAGGGCGGCACCCGCAGCATGATCGGTTACCACGGCCTACCGAAAGCCGTGGTGGCGTCCTACCGTTTTGGCATGGGCAAATACGATTACACCTTTCAGGCACAGCGCGACGAGCCTGTCGGCCAGGCCCGGCAGATCATTGACTCCCGGGAAGTCAAAGACGCTCACCCATACTATTTCCGGCTGATTCTCAAGCCCAATGACATTGGCTTTATCTCCGGCATGAACATCTACCACGACAAGGAATGGCACGTGGGCATCGGCCTGCACCGATCATTCAATGCCGCCCCGTTCTCCGACGAAGATATCGCCAAGCTGCGACTCCTCTATCCGCACTTCAAACGCGCCATCCGCATTCACCGTGAATTCCATCGCCTGCGCACGCGCCAGCAAACCCTGCACAGTGCGTTGTCGCGTTTTATGCTGGGGCTGATCATCCTCGAACCGAATGGCACCGTGGCCTACCGCAACCCGGTCGCCGATGCCCTGCTCACCCACCATAACGCCCTGGCCCTGGCCGGCACTGGCGTTAAAGCCCACTACGCGGATGAAGATGCCAGGCTTGCCTGCCTGATTCAGAAACAGGCCAAAGCCGACCCCAGAGAGATCAACACCCGCAACACCGCCATCGGGCTGCACCACCCGGACCGGGACAACGCGCTGACCGTCATGCTCGCCACCCTCAATGAAGACAACACACCAGACGGCAGTGAGCCCATTAACGGTTCTGTGGCACTCTATATTTCCGACCCTGATTCGCCGCTGAACATCCCCGCAGAAACCCTGCGTGCGCTCTATGAAATGACCCAGGCAGAATCCAATGTGGCCATTGCCCTGACCAACGGCCTCAGCCCTGGCCAGATCGCGGAAAACAATGGAACGTCAGTGGATACCGTGCGCTCACAGCTGAAAGCCATTTACAGCAAAATGGGCGTCAGCAAACAACAGGATGTGATTCGCACCCTGTTATCCGGCGCCATGCAGGTGCTGTAGAAGAAACCACGGCCCACACAGTGATAACGGATTCATGGAGGATGCAGGCCAAGACGTGTCTTGAGGAAAGGACAGGAGCGACGACCCGATGCGGTTGTCGCGTGTTGCATGATGCGTGAACCGTGCTGCAGCCGCAGAGCGGCATAAAAAAACCGGCCATCTGGCCGGTTTTTTTATTAGCGGGCGGGGTAATTACTTCTCGAGAATCGCGACCACACCCTGACCGCCTGCGGCACACACGGAAATCAGTGCACGGCCGGAGCCTTTTTCGTTCAGCAGCTTGGCGGCGTTGGCGATAATACGGCCACCGGTGGCAGCGAACGGGTGACCGGCTGCCAGCGAGGAGCCTTTCACATTCAGTTTGCTGCGATCGATGCTGCCCAACGCTTTCTTGCGGCCCAGACGTTCTTTACAGAAAGTCTCGTCTTCCCAGGATTTCAGGGTAGACAATACCTGGGATGCAAAGGCTTCGTGGATCTCGTAGAAATCGAAGTCCTGCAGGGTCAGATCCAGTTTGTCCAGCATGCTCGGTACCGCATACGCCGGCGCCATCAGCAGGCCTTCTTTCTTGCCGATGAAATCCACCGCCGCCGCTTCACCAATCGTCAGGTAAGCCAGTACCGGCAGGCCACGCTCTTTGGCCCACTCTTCAGACGCCAGCAAGACCGCAGAGGCACCGTCAGTCAGCGGCGTGGAGTTGGCCGGAGTCATGGTGCCGTTGGGGCCACCGAAGCAGGGCTTCAGGGTCGCCAGTTTTTCCAGGGTGGAATCGCCACGCATGTTGTTGTCGCGCTCCAGGCCTTTGAACGGGCTGACCAGATCATCCTGCCAGCCATCTTCATAGGACTTGGCCAGGTTCTGATGGGAGCGCCATGCCAGTTCATCCTGCGCTTCGCGGGGAATGCCCCACTCTGCAGCCGTAAGCGCCTGGTGCTCACCCATGGACAGGCCGGTACGCGGCTCGCCATTTTTCGGGATGTCCGGCATCAGGGATTTCGGGTTCAACAGTTTCAGGCCCAGCTTGGCACGCTCGCCGTTGGTCTTGGCGCGGTTCAGGGCCATGAAGACTTTGCGGGCATCTTCGTTCACACCCAGCGGCGCATCCGAGGTGGTGTCCACACCGCCAGCGATAGCGCAGTCGATCTGACCCAGAGCGATCTTGTTGGCCACCAGAATGGCCGCTTCCAGACCGGTTCCGCAGGCTTGCTGCAGATCGTAGGCCGGGGTTTCCGGGGCCAGCTTGGAACCCAGCACCGATTCACGTACCAGATTGAAATCACGGGCGTGCTTCATCACCGCACCAGCAGCCACTTCGTCAATCTTCTCACCATGCAGCTTGAAGCGGTCCACCAGACCATCCAGTGCTGCTGTCAGCATTTCCTGGTTGCTGGTGTCGATGTAGGCGCTGTTGGAACGGGCAAACGGGATACGGTTACCACCAATAATGGCGACCTTACGAACGGCTTTACCTGCCAGCATAATCTTTTCCTCTAGAGATGGACGGTCATCAATGACGACGACGGTGGCGAATTTGGCCACGGTATTCACTCGACAGGGCGCAGTCTACCCCCTACCGTGCCGGCCTCATTGGCTCAAACGACTGTTTGACGGCCGGGGCCGGTCAATACACCCGTCACACTGCAGTGATTCAATACGCGCCAGTGTGCGACAGGGCCAGATTTCCTGCCCTACGAAAGATGGCGTATTTTCAGCCCATCTTTACGCGGCACCCCTTTAAACCCGTTCCGCTTACCCTAAGGTAAATGGACACATTCATCATTCGATGGAAAAAGGACAGGACCATGAGCGATACCTATCAAACGATTGCCAACTCTCCCATGGGCAAGGCGCTATTCGGCGCAATCAACTTGCCGATTCCGGTTATTCTGGAGCGCTGGCAGCCGGGCCAGGCGTCCTTTATCAAGGGCCGCGTTCTGGTAGGTGCCGCCAATGGTTCCACCGGCATCGACAGCGTACTGAGCACCCTCAAAGGGGCGCCGGACGCACAGGTAGCCGTTCTGGCCAATACTTCCAACGCCACCGACCTGCAGAAAAAAGCCGGCAAACTGGGCGTGGATGCGGACAACTACACCGCCAATCGCGATGACGATGCCAAATTCAAAGGCCTGGTATTCGACGCCACCGGCATCCAGAGCCCGGACGAACTGAAAGCCCTGTGGGACTTCTTCCACCCGGTGATTCGCAAGCTGGATAAATGCGCTCGCGTTGTCGTCATTGGTCGTACTCCGGAAAAACAGGCTGGCGCCGTGCGCGTTGCCCAGCGTGCCCTGGAAGGCTTCACCCGCTCCGTGGGCAAGGAAATCAAGAAAGGCGCCACCGCCCAGCTGGTCTATGTGGATGAAGGCGCCGAAGCGCAGCTGGCCTCCCCCCTGCACTTCTTCCTGTCACCGAAATCCGCTTATGTGTCCGGCCAGGTAGTACGCGTTACCGAAGCAGGCTTCAAGGCCGCCAAGTTTGATTGGGACAAGCCGCTGGCCGGCAAGAAAGCCCTGGTCACCGGTGGTTCCCGCGGTATTGGTGCCGCCATTGCCGAAGTACTGGCCCGCGACGGCGCCACCGTCACCGTGCTGGACATTCCCCCCATGGCCGATGACCTGAATGCTGTCGCGGCACAGATTGGTGGCGACACCCTGGAAATGGATATCACCGCCGACGAAGCACCGGCAGCCATTGCAGCGAAAGCCAAAGCCATTGGCGGTTACGACGTGGTTGTGCACAACGCGGGTGTCACCCGTGACAAGATGCTGGGCAACATGCCGGAAAAATTCTGGGACATGGTGCTGAACATCAACATCGCCAGCCAGCTGCGCATTAATGACGCCCTTCTCTCCAGCGGCGGTTTGGGTAAAGGCGCCAGCATTATCTCCATCAGCTCCATCGCGGGCATTGCCGGTAACCTGGGCCAGACTAACTACGGTTGTTCCAAGGCTGCGGTAATCGGCATGGTCGATGCGTTCAAGGATGAATACGCCGAGCAAGGCATCACCATCAATGCCGTGGCACCGGGCTTCATCGAAACCCAAATGACCGCCGCCATTCCCTTCACCATCCGTGAAGCGGGCCGTCGCATGAACGCCATGAACCAGGGCGGTCAGCCAGTAGACGTGGCAGAAACCATCGCCTTCTTTGCCAGCCCGGCCTCCCAGGGCCTGACCGGCAACGTAGTGCGCGTGTGTGGCCAGATGCTGTTGGGGGCTTAAACCCGCAGCAGGTTCTCACGCTTCAGGCTTCACGCAACACGCAAGAAGCAAGAAGCAACAAAAAGCCGCGCCCACAGGGTGCGGCTTTTTTGTGGGCTGCAGGCCAAGCTTTCTACAGCGCCGCTGTAGGGCCCAGAGTGCAGCCGTAAAACGGCAAAAAAAGGTTCTTCGCGGATTAGAGTGAATAACACGCTACTCGCCGTTTGATGGGTTTATCGCGAATCCCCGGCGCTTTGCCAAACGCTCGACGCCGGATGCCTGACGTAAAACCCCATAGCCTGAGAGGTTGTCGTTATTACGACATCCTGCTTTGAGGGGTATTTTGAGGGATTGTCAGGATCATGATTCAGGCAATCATTGGGTAAGGCATTTGGGGCAGAGAGATGGCTGCCAAGGTTTTCAGGTTTTGAATGCAAGCG
>JBDWVU010000034.1:0-60607 GCA_039983755.1 Alloalcanivorax sp. | reverse complement strand
GCTCCTACAAATAATAATCACCAACAAAAAAGAAGAGTGCGCTATGGACCAGGGAATTAACCGCCGCAGCTTTCTCAAGCTGAGCGCTGCCGGCAGCGCCATGCTTGCCGCCGGTTCCAGCCTTGCCTTGCTGACCGGCTGCTCCAGCAACGATGGCCCCGCTGCGGGCTACCGCCATTTTCGCCAGCAGGACGTAGACCTGCTGACCCCACTGGTCGGCGCGGTACTGGGCCCGGCCCTGACCGCCGTCGGCGCCACCGCCAAAGACGGCATGAAAGCCTTCGACGATCTGCTCGAAGGCGGCATGCCCGGCACCCGCGCCGCCGTGCTTGAAGTTCTCGACCTGATGCAGCTCGGCGCAGCCCGCTGGTATATCACCGGCACCTGGGCCAGCTTTGCTGAGCAAAGCGAAGCAGAACTGCAACAGACACTGACCCAGTGGTCCGCCAGTGAGCGGGGCCTGTCTCGCATGGTTTTCAAAGGGCTGACCCAGCCGATGTTCATGGCCTGGTATGTGAAACCCCAGGCGGCACGCAGCACCGGTTATCCGGGGCCGCCGCAGAACGTTATCGCCTGAGCCTCCGGCTTTCACCTCTACTGCACCAGCCAGTCAAGAATAAAAGGACAACGCCATGCAGGACCTGTCAAAACTCAATATCAAGGGCATCAAGGATCCGTGGAAGATCGGCCAGGAGAGTGGCTGGGACGTCATTGATGGCCGCACCGTTTCCTCCGACCGCACCCTGGAAGCCGACGTGGCCATCATCGGCACCGGTGCCGGCGGCGGCGTCAGCGCGGAAATCCTCGCCAAGCGCGGCCTCAAAGTGCTGCTCATCGAGGCCGGCAAGCTGATGACCAACCAGGATTTCTCCCTCGACGAAGGCCAAGCCTATCGCGACCTCTATCAGGAAGGCGCGCTGCGTGCCACCAAAGACTTCGGCATGACCATCCTGCAGGGCCGCACCGTGGGGGGTACCACCGTGGTCAACTGGACCAGCTCCTTCCGCACTCCGGCCGAAACCCTGGCCTACTGGCACGACCAGTATGGCGTCCAGGGCATGAGCCGGCAGGAAATGGACCCCTGGTTCCAGAAAATGGAACAACGCCTGAACATCAGCAAATGGTCCATGCCGCCCAATGCCAACAACAATGTGCTGCGCAAGGGCTGCGAGTCGCTGGGCTGGCGCTGGGACGTGATCCCCCGCAACGTGGATGGCTGCTGGAACATCGGCTACTGCGGCATGGGCTGCCCCACCAACGCCAAGCAGTCCATGCTGGTGACCACCCTGCCGGAAGCCATGAATAACGGTGCCACCCTGCTTTACAGCGCCCAGGCCAACCGCCTGATCATCGAGGGTGACACCGTCACCGGCGTGGAAGTACGCCCGCTCACTGACGGGAAAGTCCCCACTGGCGCCACTGTCACCGTCAAGGCGAAAACCGTGATCGCCGCCGGCGGCGGCATCCAGTCCCCGGCGCTGCTGATGCGCTCCGAGGCACCGGACCCCAACGGCCTGGTCGGCAAGCGCACCTTCCTGCACCCCACCAGCTTTACCTTCGGCATCTACGATCGAGAGATCGCGCCTTACTACGGGGCACCGCAGTCCCTGTACTCCGACGAGTTCACCTTCAAACACGGCGTGGGCGGGCCCATGGGCTACAAGCTGGAAATCATGCCCATGCACCCGGGCCTGAGCACCGCCCTGATGGGCGGCTTCGGCGAAAGCGCGCGCGAAGAGGTGGAACGTCTGCCGAACCTGGCCTCGTCCATCGCCCTGATGCGCGACGGCTTCCACGAGCAGAGCGTGGGCGGCACCGTGGAGCTCCGTGATAACGGAGAGCCGGTGCTCGACTACCCAATGAATGACTACCTGCTCGACGGCGCCCGCCGCACCCACCTGACCATGGCGGAAATGCAGTTTGCCGCCGGCGCCAAAATGGTTCGCCCGAGCCATGCCCATGCCGGTTACTACTCCACCTGGAAAGACGCCAAGGCCGGCATCGAAGGCCTGCCCTACGACCCGGTGATTACCGGCGTTGGCAGTGCCCACGTCATGGGTGGCTGCACCATGGGCGACGATGACAGCCGCTCCGTGGTCAACAGCGACGGCAGCTACAAGCACCTCAACGGCCTGTACGTGATTGACGGCTCGGTGTTCCCCACCAGCCTGGGCGTCAACCCGCAGCTCACCATCTACGGCATGAGCGCCCGCAACGCCTCCACCCTGGCCAGCAAACTGAAAGGCTGAGCCATACTGCAGGAGGCTGCTTGCAACCGAACCGATGTCGAGGTTCGTTTGCAAGCAAACTCCTACAGTGGCAACCGTATCCTGTAGCCACATCAATATGAGCCCCTGTCGCCCCCTCCACCGGTTCCCACACGAAAACTACAGGAAGCAGGCGAAGCCGCGCGCCAAATAAGGTATAAGTGCGGCATGAAAACCCCGCAACGTTTACAGCCCCTGGTCGACGACGGTCTCGTCGATGAGGTCATCAGCCGTCTGATGAGTGGCAAGGAAGCCGATATCTTCGTGGTCCGCTGTGGCCAGGACATCCGCTGCGCGAAAGTCTATAAAGAAGCGGCCAAGCGTAACTTCAAGAAAGCCGCCCAGTACCGGGAAGGGCGCAAGGTACGCAACAGCCGCCGCAGCCGGGCCATGGAAAAAGGCTCCAAGTTTGGCCGCGAGCAACAGGAAAAGATCTGGCAGAGCGCTGAAGTGGACGCCCTGCGCCTGCTCGCCGAGGCCGGCGTCCGCGTCCCCAAGCCCTACGACATGCTCGAAGGCGTATTGCTGATGGAGCTGGTCACCGACGACGAGGGCGATGTGGCCCCCCGACTCAGCGATGTGGTGATGTCCGCCGAGCAGGCCGAAGAAGACCACGCCCTGATGATGCAATACGTGGTACGTATGCTCTGCGCCGGCATCATTCACGGCGACCTGTCAGAATTCAATGTGTTGGTGGATGACTACGGCCCGGTGATCATTGACCTGCCCCAGGCCGTGGATGCCGCCGCCAACAACAATGCCGAGGCCATGCTGTATCGCGATGTCGATAACATGACCCGTTACTACAGCCAGTACGCGCCGTCACTGCGTGGCAGCCGCTACGGGCAGGAAATCTGGGCTCTGTATGAAAGCGGCGAGCTGACACCGGACAGCGAACTCACCGGCGAAGTGGACGACGACGAGCACATTGCCGATGTGGATGATGTGCTGGCAGAGATCAAGGCGGCCTTCGAGGAAGAGCAGGAACGCCGCGAGCGGCTCAGCGACAATCCGGAGGACAGTGGTTACTAGTCTGAACACACGGGGCTGGCGCAGATGCTCAGCCGCCGTGAGCCCTGGCAATCAACACTGGACCGGAATGTATTGCATCACTGCCGGCACCCTGTCGGAACAGCCACGCACGCAGTTCATCGTGACTACACCGGTTTCCTTTTCCGGCTCCCCCACCTGCTGATACAGCGAACCACTCAGGCCATTGCCGGGCGACCCGGAGCACACCAGCATCATGGTATCGCCCTTCATGAAGACACAAGGCTCATCCGTGAACCGGTGTATCGAGTCGACGCCGCTATCCGCCGCTTGGGGTAACCGGACAACACCGCTGCTTTCCATACCAAGCGCAAACGTCTGGCCGTCGTCACTCCGGCCTTCCAGGCGACCCACCGACTCCGCAGACACCAGCGGCGATATCATCAACAACACCATCATCCAGGTTCGCATGACAACCTCCTTGTCATTGCAGCGAACCCTCACTAGAGCAAATTTGTGCGCATTTTGAAATAGCCCCCAGCAGGGCACAGACAATCTGCGCCACGGATGCCATGAGCGGATGTTTCAGGGCGCAATCCGGCAGGAGACCTCAGCGGTCATCGCGGCGCAACACAAAGAAAAAGGGTTGTTTCATGCCTTTCAGGTCCATGATGCCGAGCACCGTGTGGTCGTCCACCTTGCGGAACACATCATTGATCGGCAGGTTGTCATACTGCATGGTCGCCGTGGCCACTCCCCGGTAAGTCGTCGTGCGCAGACGCGCGGCGGACTTGCGCCCGGACAACAGCGGCAGCACCCACTGGAATACCTTGCCCACAAACGACGACTTCAGAAACGGCATCTGGTCGAGCAATCCCAGCCCCGGCATGGCCAGCAACGGCTTCACCGAGGTCAGCTTGCCCGACACCTTGCGGAACACCAGCGGGTGCACATGCTCTTCGCTCTCGAAACGCTTGCCATGCCAGTGGCAACGCTCCAGCACCCCGTCCAGCGGGTGCCCGGTTTCAAACCCTTCGCCTTTCCAGGCACCGATCATGAAATCCAGCGCCACTGGCTCCAGGGCATCAAAAATCGCCAGCGCCTCATCCCGGGTCGCGTGCCCTTGTGCTTTTGCGGCAGTGAACGACAGGCCCGGCACAGCCTGAACAGAAGGATTCGCTTGCGTTGCACGACTCATGGGCATTCCTGACACGTAGTGAATAGAAGGGAAATCACGCTAATGGCCGCGCCATCCGTGCGCCAGTAAAAAAGCGCACTTGTCCGACCAGGGCACTAACCAAAACCACCAGAATTGACAGGAAACGCTGCACGGCCCGCAGCAAGGAAACAACAGCAGCAAATACGTTTAGTCTGCCGCTGAATAACCGGGACTGGACTGGCGACGCCGTTGCGCCTCGGCACTGGCGAGCAAGCGTTTCTGCTCCTCACCCAGCATGGTGCTGACCGCCTTCAGCTCAGCGATCTTGCGATCCACCGTCGCTTTTTTCTCGGCCATCAACGCCGCCCCCTGGTCACAATCGATACTGTCACTGCGCAGGGCGTCCAGCACCTCGCGGATTTCCTTGAGCGAAAACCCCAACGCCTTCAGCTGGCGCACCATGCCCACCCGCTGCACCGCTTTTTCCGAATAATCCCGGTAATTATTGCCCCGGCGCCCCACCTCCAGCAGCAACCCCTCTTTCTCGTAATACCGCAAGGTATGGCGGCTCACACCCGTCCGCTGTTCCAGTTCTGCAATGCGCATAGGGCACTCCCTTATTCCCTGTTGACCTTAGAGCATACTCTACACCTTAGCGTAGTCATGAGCTTCCTCCGCACCTCCGTAAAAACAGGAAAAGGACATCATCATGACTTTCTTTATCACCGGGGCCACCGGCTTCATCGGTCGCCACGTCTGCGCCAGCCTGACCCGCCATAACCACGCCGTGGTCGCCATGCTGCGCCAACCCGAGGTTCAACTCGACACCCTGCGCCAGCAGGTGGACAGCCTCGGCGGGCAAGGCCATTTGCTCCAGGCGATCAGCGGCGATCTGGACCAACCGGACCTGGGCCTGACCACCGCGCTCCCCAAACTCGATGCCATCATTCATCTCGGGGCCCGTTTCGCCTGGCGGCTCGATACCGAAACCGCCCGCCACACCAACGTAACGGGCAGCCTGGCCGTAGCCGAGCTGGCCCGCCGCCAGCAATGCCGTTTGGTGTTTATCAGCGGCTTTATGCTGGAAAATCACGCGCACCTGAATCGGCTTGGCATTGATCCCGCCATCCCATCACACACCGAATGGGCGAAGGTTTACCGGCGGGCCGGAGGCTATGAGGCCAGCAAACTGGAAGCGGCCATTCGCGCCCGTGCCTTTGCCAAACAACACGCACTCGATTTTGTGGAAGTCCAGCCCGCCACCGTTGCCGGTAATAGCCATACCGGCGAGCTGGATGACAGCCAACCGCTATACAGCCTGCTCGACAACCTGGCCCGCGGCCGCCTGGCATTGGTACCCGGGACCCCGGCACACTGGCTTCCCCTGGTGGCGGTGGACCATCTGGCAGACATCATCCGCCTGGCCGCCACTGCCGGCGTGGTACCTGAAAAACTGCTGGCCCTGGACGGGCAGACACCCAACCTTCAGCCCATGCTGGCGCAAGCGGCTTCCCACATGGGCAAGCGCGCACCCCGCGGCTATATTCCCATGCCCGTACTCGCCGCGATATTACGCATACCCGGCCTGCCGGCATTGATGAACACTTACCCGGAAGCGCTCCATTTCATTCAACCCACGCGTTTCGACACGGCCATAACCGAGCGCTTTCTCCAACAACACCAGGCCAGCGGACCGAACATCAAAAAAGTCATAGAAATGAGTGCCCGACGATACCATCAGCAGCAGACCCTGCAGCACGCCAACGGACAGGCACAGTAAAACTGTCGAGGATGAAAGAAATTAAAAAGAAAAATCAGGAATAAAAAAGGAAGAGCAGAAAAAACCCCGCCACCCGATCGGCATGGCGGGGTGAAAGCAGATTACAACGACAGCGTGGATTCCACTTCCTGGCAGTTACGGCGGGCCAGGGCCAGGTTCGATTTGTTTTTGTCCAGCACCAAATAGATAAACAGCCCTTCTTTCGAGGCTACCGGACGAATAATATGATACTGGGTCCCGAGGGTAATCAGGATGTCTTCAATCTTGTCATTGAGCCCCAGGGACTTCATGGTTTTCAATTTGGCACGAACCACTTCCGTGTTACCCGCCGCTGCCAGCTCCAGGTCCAGACCGGTACCCGCCTGGCCCAGCACCATACCACTGTTGGCATCAACAATGGCGGTACACATGGCACCATCAGACTGCAGCAATGTATCCATACTTTCTTTGATATTCGCCATGGTAAATCTCCTTCAACACTTGTGTTATCCCGAAATTTTTAATGGGTTATAAAATTTACTTTTTCAGTTTTTCCTCAAGAGCGGCACAACAGTTCTTGGCCCCCCAGAGAAGCTGCCCCAACAAAGAGGCATCGTTAGCCACCACGGCAAGTGCCAGTGGCGGGTTTAGATTCGGAACCTTCATGACCGCAACCACACCTTCATCGGATTCGACGATCAACCGGCTGCATTCAGAAATGCCGGCTTCCTTGGCGATGGCAGAACTGATCGCCGCCAATGAACTGCCCATGGCCGCAAGCCGGCTTGCACTATCCTTATTCACCTGCAACGAGGCCACTTCAAAACCATCCGTACTGAGCAGCACGGCGGAGGTAACGCCTTTGGTATTTTCCTGAAAGTTTTCCAGTTCTTTCTGGGCAACCGCCGTTTCAGTTTTTCCAAGCGGAGAGGTAGCTTTCATGCTTGCATCATTCCCATTTCATTAACTTCAATCTGGCAGAGCAATGCCTCGACCAGTAACAGAACATCGTCTTTTTCCCTGACATCCACGGAAAAAATGGGCGGCGAGATATGGCGTTCCAGCAAGGTATCAGTGATTCGTTCGATCACTTCAAAATCCTCGCTGGCCAGACGGCCTACACCGATAACCATTGGCATGGCACCCTGTTCCCAGAATGCATCGACAAACACAGACAAATGCGCATCCAGATCAGGATGTTCGCCATTTAGCAGCACGATCACGCCAGCAGCATTATTGGCAAGAATCGGCCACATAAACCGGAAGCGCTCCTGCCCCGGTGTGCCATAAAGGCGCACACCGCCCCCACCGGGAATATCGATGTACCCATAGTCCAGCGCTGCCGTGGTCATTTCCTTGTCGCACTGATCAATATCGGTATTCACCACATCCGTAGAGACACATTCCTGGTCACTTAACGCGGTGATCGCTGTGGTTTTGCCGGCCCCCATAGGGCCGGTAAAGAGAATTTTGAATTCGTCATTTGTCATTGCTAAGCACTCAACCCCAATCGACTGCGCAATCCTTTGATCAAACCACCAAAGCGTCCTTTTCCTTCTTCTGCAGACGCCTCCGGTAGCGACACCTGAACAGCTTCCTCGAACACCATCAGGTCACTCATTTCACAGGCATTGATAAAGCGGTCCAGCTCTTCCTCGCTGCAATGTGAAACTTGCTGAAGTTGTTCACGCGTCAACGGCCGCTTGGTCATCAACGCACACAGTGACAAGTGGGTACGGCTTTTTTCCAGCGTGCCAAAACTGGGCCACCGTTTAAGATGAAAGGCCCCTTCAGGGTTCATCCAGGGCGCCAGATGCGTGGCGCTGTAGCGGGACACCATCCAGCACAGCGAAAACAGCGGGCAAGCCACCATATCGTCCGACACGGCCTCGGTCGTTGGTGTCAGGGGGCCCAACTCTACGGAGGCAGCAGCCAGCTGACGGAACAGCGCCTTGCTGGCATAAAAACGCTGGGACGCCGGTTTGAAATACAACAAACCCTGGGGTGACGACGACACCAGTAGCCCTGCCGGGTCAGGCGCATTTCCATTAACCACTTCATGCAGGGATAACCAGAAAGGGGAAACGCTGTTGGATACGGAGGAAGAGGACACGCCACCCTGTGCGGGCGAACGGGGCTGGGGCGCAGACTGCTCACCGGACGGCAAGGTGCCTGCGACTTCGTCGAGTACCGACAACAACTGCATAACCCGGAACGGGTGCTGCAGAACAAACGGCGACGCCGGCTTTTGCTGATTATTGTGGTATACGACAATGCGCGGCTTGTCACTGCGAGCCCAGCGCTGTGTTTCATCCGTTTGATCGCAGGAAATCATCAGCACATCTGCGCTGTCGGGGTCACTATGACTCCAGCACACTTCGGACCGGCCATCCATGATCTTCAACATGGACAAGCAGGCGCTTGCCGTATCATCCCCCAATCCTACAAAGCCCAGCCGTTGATTTTTCATCGCTCTCATAGTCCATGAAATCGGCATCTGTCCCTGATGATCCCAGCCAGGTGACCCCCTCGCTGGAACCGGCGGCTTCCGATGCTAAAGCCGGTTATTAAGTAATGTGACTTGAGTCCCAAATTAGTCCTGTGCGATTTCCATCAGCAAACAGATGGCGACAAGCGGACGATAAAAGAGGATGAACCTATAAAAATAATTGCGCCTTAGGCCCGCTATTAAAAAGCAAGGCCCTACACCTACGTCGTTTTACTGACTTCGTGTAAGCAAATGCTTACACCGAATCGTCATTTTCAGGAAATTTGTCCCCCCCGGCGGCCAATACAGCCTGTGGAGCCCCGCCACAGGCCACGCTGGACGGGCCTGCAACTCTGCCACCGCATCGGGTATGCTTGCGGCTCAGTGGGTATCCGGGGTGCACCCGGGTACGGTTTCTACCGCGAGAGAGCGAGCCAAGCATGACCAACCGCGTAATTTACCCCGGCACCTTCGATCCGATTACCAACGGCCACCTGGACCTGGTGGAACGGGCCGCCAAAATGTTCGATGAAGTCGTGGTAGGCATCGCCGCCAGCGAAAAGAAGGGCCCTCTGTTTACTCTGGAAGAGCGCGTGGATCTGACCCAGCGAGTGCTATCGCACCTGCCTAACGTAAGGGTCACCGGCTTTTCCAAGCTGTTGGCTCATTTTTGCCGGGAAGAGGGCGGCAACATCCTGCTGCGGGGCCTGCGCGCAGTGAGTGACTTTGAATACGAGTTCCAGCTGGCCAACATGAACCGGCAGCTGGCGCCAGAGCTGGAGACCGTGTTCCTGACGCCAGCGGAGCACCTGTCCTTTATTTCCAGCTCTCTGATTCGAGAAATCGCGCTGCTGGACGGCGATGTGAACAACTTTGTGCCACCACTGGTCGCCGAAGCGCTGGAAGAGAAACGCAAAGCGCGACAGAAATAAAAAACAGCTCTGAGCTACTAGCTTCGAGCTGCGAGAAGATTAAAAGCGGAAGCACTTTCAGCACATTGCTACCTTGCTGAGCCAGAAAGCGGCAATGGTCCGCTATCCGCCTGCGGTTTGACTCGTAGCTAGTAGCTCGCAGCTGCTATAACAACAACGCCGGACACCGCTCCACACCCACCGGTTCTCAAGGAGGACACCCGATGCGCACCCTGATCCCGTTACTGCTGCTGCTCACCCTCACCGCCCAAGCGGCCGGACCGGGCAAGAACGCGGTGGCCAGCGCTCACCCGCTGGCTACAGAAGCCGGGCTCAACATTCTCGAGCAGGGCGGGAACGCCTTCGATGCAGCCGTGGCCGTGGCCGCTGCGCTGGCAGTGGTCGAACCCTATTCTGCCGGCATGGGCGGCGGCGGCTTCTGGCTGCTGCACCGGGAACAAGACGGTCTGCAGACGTTTGTGGACGCCCGCGAAACCGCCCCCGGTGCCGCCACGGCCACCATGTATCAGGACAAGGATGGCGAGGTGATGCGCGACTGGGCGGTAAACGGCCCCAGTGCCGCCGGCATTCCCGGCCAGGCTGCCGCCTTCGCCCATCTCGCCGACAAGTACGGCAAGTTACCGCTCACCTCGACCCTGGCTCCGGCCATTGCGCTGGCCGAAGACGGCTTCCGCGTCGAGGATCATTACCGCAAGCTGGCCGGTTACCGCGAAGACGTGCTCAACCGCTTCCCGGAAGCCGCTGCCATCTTCCTGCATAACGGCAAGGTGCCCCCCAACAACCACCTGATCAAGCAACCGGATCTGGCCAGGGTACTCAGCGCCATCGCCACACAGGGCAAGGCCGGCTTCTATCAGGGCGACGTGGCCAAACAGCTGGTCAACGGCGTCCAGCAAGCCGGCGGCATCTGGACCCTGGACGATCTGGCCGACTACACCGTGGTAGAACGCTCGCCCACCATTAGCCAGTTCCGCGAGGGACGGATCATCTCCGCACCCCCGCCGTCCGCCGGCGGTATCGTCATGGGCCAGGCGCTGAATATCCTCAGCGAGTTCAACGCCGGTGACACCAAAGACATGACCCCGCATCTGGCCATCGAAGCCATGCGCCGCGCCTACCAGGACCGGGCGCGATACCTGGGCGACCCGGACTTTGTGGATATGCCTGTGGATAAACTGTTGAGTACCGACTACGCCAAACAGCGCGCCAACAGCATCACCCTGGACAAGGCCACCCCCAGCAGCAGCCTGGGCGAGCCCATCGGCGTGGAAGAGGGCTTTCACACCACCCATTTTTCGGTACTGGATAAAGACGGCAACCGGGTCGCCGCTACGCTAAGCATCAACCTGCCATTCGGCAGCGGCTTTGTCGCGCCTGGCACCGGGGTACTGCTCAACAACGAAATGGACGACTTCTCCGCCAAACCCGGCAGCCCCAACGCCTACGGCCTGGTGGGCAGCGAGGCCAACGCCATCGCCCCCGGCAAGCGCCCCCTGTCATCCATGACCCCCACCTTCGTGGAATTCGACGACCGGGTCGCCATTCTTGGCACCCCCGGCGGCAGCCGCATCATCTCCATGGTGATGCTGGGAGTCATTGAAGCCGCCAACGACAAACCGGTGGAAGACTGGGTTAACCGTGTGCGCTTCCACCACCAGTTTCTGCCTGATGAAGTGCAGGCCGAACCGGAATTCGTCGGCAGCCAGGCCGCCAAGGACCTGATGCTGATGGGCCACAAGGTGGTCTCCACCGGCCGCAACTACGGCAACATGCAGGCCATTCTGTGGCGCAAGGGTAGTGGCAAGAACAGCGACGAAGTCACCGCCGCCAGCGACCCGCGTGGTATTGGCAGTGCTGAGGTCCGGGCACCACAAACATTGCCGGCAACCGGTACGGAATAACCATTCGCCCGCGCCAATAGACGGCAAAGGGCTGCCTGCAAGCGACTCAGGTTCTGGCAAATGACAACACCCATCGTGCTGACCGGGGGACCCGGCGCTGGCAAGACCGCGGTCATCGAGCATATTGCCAGCCTTGGTTTTCACTGCTCCGAGGAAGTCGGCCGCCGGGTGATTCAATCGCAGGTTGAACAGGGCGGCAAGGCCGTTCCCTGGCTGGACAGGGTCGCCTTTCGTGACCAAATGCTGTCGGCTGAGCTAACCCAGCATGCCCATTTTGCAGGCCATAAGGCGGCGGCCTTTCTTGACCGGGGGCTGGTCGATATCTATGGCTACTCCCTCCTTGAAAGTCTGCCTGTTCCCACATCCTTGGTTGAGGCCTGTGAAAAGCATCGATACCACAACCCTGTCTTCCTCTTCCCTCCCTGGGACGCTATCTTTACCAACGACAAGGAACGCAAACAGTCGTTTGCTGAAGCCGTCGCTACCTTTGAAATCATGCAGACCGCCTATCGGCATTTCGGCTACACACTGGTTGAAGTCCCCAGAGCCCCGGTTAACGACCGGGCCGCGTTTATACTGGATATTGTGATTCCCTGAGTCTCTTTTCCTGCCGAGCTGGAATGCCTTATGCGATCTCTGTTGAACACTTCCTTTCCGCTGATCCAGGCCCCCATGGCCGGCGTGCAAGACTGGCGCCTGGCGGCCGCCGTCTGTGCTGCCGGCGGCCTGGGGTCCGTGCCCGCCGGGATGCTTGATGCTTCTGGTCTGGAGCAACAGCTGGCGCCATTGAGCGCCGCCACCAACAGCCCCTGGAACGTGAATTTTTTCTGCCACGATGCCCCGGCGCCCAACCCGAAAGGCGAACAACGCTGGATAGACACCCTGCGCCCTTACTATGACGAGTTCGCCGCCGATCCGGCAGCGATTCCCGAAGGCCCTTCGCGCAAGCCGTTTGATGCCGACTGCGCCGAAGTGCTGGCACGCTTCTCACCGGTGGTGGTGAGCTTTCATTACGGGCTGCCAGAGCCCAGCTTGCTGGACCGGGTAAAAGCCACCGGCGCCACCGTGCTGTCCAGCGCTACCACGGTAGACGAAGCTCTCTGGCTGGAAGCACAAGGCGCCGATGCAGTGATCGCCCAGGGACTGGAAGCGGGTGGGCACCGGGGCCACTTTCTCAGTGATGACCTGAGCCTCCAGCAGGGCACCTTCAGCCTGTTGCCACAGATCGCCAACGCGGTATCGATTCCGGTGATTGCTGCCGGCGGCATTGCCAGCCCGGCCGGCGTACGGGCGGCCATGGCGCTGGGCGCCGCCGCGGTACAGGTGGGAACGGCCTACCTGCTGTGCCCGGAAGCCACCACCAAGGCCCTGCACCGGCAATGGCTGACCAGTGAACAGGCTGCACACACCGCCCTGACCACGGTCTTTTCCGGCCGGCCCGCCCGGGGCATGGTCAACCGACTGATGCGCGAACTGGGCTGCTTCCCGGACGCGGCGCCGGCATTCCCGCTGGCGGGCAACGCCATCGGGCCATTACGCGCCGCCGCAGAAGCACAGGGTAGTGGTGACTGTTCACCACTGTGGGCCGGGCAGAATGCCCGCGGCTGCCGTGAGGACAGCGCCGCTTTGGTGACCGCCTGGTTAGCTGAAGGGTTCTGATGACCGCAAGCCCGATCGGGTACAGCCGCCGAGGGCTGCGCTATGGCCCAAATTAACCTTGCGGGCAAACGGCCAGCCGTCAAAATCAACACCCTGTTTACTGCCGCCCAGGCAGTGTCACTCTTTCCCGGCGGCGTGCCGGGCCCCAGTGGGAGCAACCGCCATGCAACGCATCGAGATTTCCAAGACGTTTCCGTTCTCCGTGGACAAGCTGTTCGACTTTCTCAGCGACCACGAAAACCTGGAGCTGATTTTTGCCCCGGCCAAGATCAAGCGTATCAAGGATGGCCAGGACAGCCCCAACGGCGTGGGTTCCACCCGGAAAATGCAGATTCTTATCGCGCCGCCGTTCGAAGAAACCGTCACCAAGGTGGTCCCCAACGAGCGCATCGAATACACCATCACCAAGGGCAGCCCGCTGAAGCACCATAAAGGCATCATGCGCTTTTCCGAAGCAGCCAATGGCGGCAGCCAGCTGGACTACACCATCGAGTTTGAAGGCAAGCTGCCATTGATCGGCCCGATCATCAAAGCCGGCCTGGGCCAGGGTATTCGCCGGGGCCTGAACAAGCTGAAGTTGTAATCGTCTCGTGTAGGTCAGATTAGCCTGAAAGGCGTAATCCGACATTTACCGTGGTGCAGCGTCAGACTGTCGGGTTACGCCGCTTCGCGGCTAAGCCGACCTACAATCGTTTCTAAAAACCAGGCATAAAAAAACGCCGACGCCCTTGCTTGTGCAGACGTCGGCGTTAAACGGTTGCGCTTTTTGCTGCCTCAGGGCGGGTTAGCCGTAGGCGTCACCCAGCCTTCTCAAAATTTATAGTCGAACCGCACATTGGCACTACGCGGTGCACCGTAGAAAGCCTGCCCCACATACAGCGAGTTATAGTATTTTTCGTCGGTCACGTTGTTCACGTTCAGCGTGGTGGTCAGATGCTTGGTCCAGTCATAGCTGGCCATCAGGTTCACCAGCGCATAGCTGTCCTGGGTGGTTTTCGGTACACCGCCGGTGCCGCCCCGGTAAATGCTGTCCTGCCAGCTGACCTGCACACCGGTTTTCAGTTTCTGCATAGCCGCAGGGCGGTAGGTCGTGGACAGGCGGAAGATTTCCCGCGGGGTATAGTTGCGGATTTCATCGCCATCCTGGTCTTCAATTTCCAGCCAGGTGTAGCCACCGGCCAGTTGCCAACCGGGCAGAATTTCACCGCTGATTTCCCCTTCGTAGCCGAAGCTTTCCACGTCCACGCCACCGTAGTAAGTGTCCGGCCCGATCATGCCGGCAGGGTCTGCCAGATTTTCCTGGTCGGTACGGAAGGCGATCAACGCGGTATAAATCCGGCCATCCTGCCATTCCGATTTCAGGCCCAGTTCCTGGGTTTCACCGGTCACCGGCTCCAACCGCTGGCCAGTAATATCTTCTTCGGTCTGCGGGTTGAAGATTTTGGTGTAGCTACCGTAGACCGAATGCACATCGGTCAGGTCGTAGATCAGGCCTACGTAGGGCACGGTTTCGCTGGCGCTGGCATCCTTGGTGGTGCCGTAGCCTTCCCCTTCGCTGGTCACGTCCACATAGCGAGCGCCGCCAATCAGGGTCAGCGGGTCAGCCAGGCTCAGGCGGGTCGCCAGGTAGGCGCTGCGGTAGCGATCGTCCCACTTGCTGCCGTCAACAGAGGCATCAAAAAGCGGCTTGGGGTAACTGCCACCAAAGGCCTGATCCGGAGTCAGCGGTGTACCAATGCCCCGACCATAGTTTGAGGTTTCCTCAATACGGCCTTTCGCATAGTTCGCACCAACCACCATTTCGTGAACACGGCCGCCCACTTCAAACGGGCCACGGGCGTACAGGTCGAACACACGCTCGGTGACCTTGTCCTCATAGTAGCTGGGGTAGGCGAACAGGCCGGTGTCGTCCTTGTTCGGGGTGCCGTAGACGTAGAACAGTTCGGATTCACCTTCCATTTTGCGGTAGGTGTACACCGCATTGGCTTCCCAACCGTTATCGAAACGCTGCTGCAGTTCGGCAAATACGGATTCGGTGTTGCTGTCCCAGTACGCCCAGTCCGCCGCGGTGCTGGTTTCCACGTCGTAGTCGGTGGGCGAGCCATCGGCGTAGAACAGGGGCAGCGACCCCCACATGGGGCTGTCCGCGTTGCTGTTCTGGTAGCTGTAGCCGAGCGTGAACAGGGTGGAGTCGGTGAGGTCGGCTTCCACCACGCCGTAGAAGACGCCGCGCTCATTCTCGTAACGATCCAGGTAGGAATTGCGATCCTGATAGGCGCCAACCATGCGCCCACGCACCCGGCCGTTCTCGGTCAGGCTGCCGGAAGTGTCCACTTCCATGCGGCGGTTATCCCAGGAGCCGTAGCTGGCAGAAAGCGTAGTGTGATTATCCAGGGTAGGGCGTTTGCGCACGTAGTTGACGGTGGCAGAGGGGTTCCCCAACCCGGTCATCAACCCATTGGAACCGCGCACGATTTCCACCCGCTCAAACAGGCTGGTATCCACATCACCGTTGACGATTTCGTAGGGCAGCGGCATGCCCAGGCCATCGTACTGATAGTTGGTGATTTCAAAACCCCGGGCGTTGTAATACACCCGGTCGGTTTCCACCTGATCCACCACCACACCCGGCGCGGCCGCCAGCGCTTCACTGACTGAGACGATCTGGAAATCATCCATCAGCGTCCGCGTTACTACCGACACCGACTGGGGCGTTTCCCGGCGGGTCAGCGCCAGGCCGGTGGGCGCACTCACCGGGGTTTTCGGTTCATAGCTTTCCGACGTATCGGCCAGGGTACCCTGGTTGCTTTCAGCGTTAACCGTCACTTCCGGAATTTCGTGGACGCTGTTGTCGGTGTCAGTCTCCGCGGCGGTGGAGACCAGCGGACACAGCAGCAGGGAGGCCGCCAGAGAGCGACTCAAAACGCGAGCAAAGATGATCATGGTTGTGCCTGTGGTTAATTCTGCGATCCCCCGGCCTTCGGAGCCTTGCCGCCAATAACGTCCCTTTCGTCAGCGCGGCAGACCGGAACTTAGGCCGGGATAATAATGCAGATGCAAACCATTCTCAATACTAATTACTGCATGCCTCCACTATGGCTTTCCCTCCGACAGCAACGACTGCAATTCCGCCCGGCCTTTGGCATTGGTTTCCACCAGCATGTCCACATCGGCACGGTGCTCAATCTGTTCCAGCAGCAGGCGCTCATCCAGCTCCCGGAAACTGCGCACCAGATCAATAGCCGTGGACTCGGGAACCCCCAGCTGCATCAGTGTCAGGCGGGCACTGAGCAAGGCGGATTCAAAGCTTTCGCGGATCACTTGCTCCACGCCCAAGGCATGCAGCTTGTACGCGTGATAACGATCCCGGGCACGGGCCACAATGGTCACGCTGGGGAAGTGATGGCGTACCAGCTCTGCGGCTTTCAGGGACGCGTCCACATCATCCACTGCCAGCACCAGCACCTTGGCATGCTCCAGCCCCGCGTTGTGCAGCAGATCCAGCCGGGTCACATCGCCGAAGTACACTTCGTTGCCGTAGCGCCGCAGCATATCGATTTCGTCCGGGTCGGAATCCAGTGCGGTGAAAGGAATCTGTCGCCCTACCAGGATCCGGGCGGTGATCTGCCCGAAGCGCCCGAGCCCGGCAATCACCACCTGGGGATGGTGCGCAGGCATGCTTTCTTCTTCCAGGTCCTTGCGTGGTCCCTTGCTACTCGCCTTGGGCCACAGCATCGCCATCAGCTTCAGCAATAACGGCGTGCACGCCATGGACAATGCCACCACCAGATTGAGCTGCCCGGCGATGGCCGGGTCGAGCAGGTTCAATGTTTGCGCCTGGGTCAGCAGCACAAAGGCGAACTCCCCGCCCTGGCTGAGCAAAATGCCGAACATGAAGGTACTGCGCCACTCGCCACCACGCAGGCGGCTGATCACTATCAGCACCAACGCCTTCAGGCCCAGCAGCATCACCAGGAAGAGGGCAATGTTACCCGGGTGGTCCAGCAGCAAACGCAGGTCCATGGTCATGCCGATCGCCAGGAAAAACAGCCCCAGCAGCAGACCCTTGAAAGGCTGAATGTCCGTTTCCAATTGTTCCCGGTAGGGCGAGTTGGCCAGCAGCACCCCCGCGACAAACGCACCCAGGCCCATGGACAGACCCAGATGCTCCATCAGCGCCGCAGACCCCAGCACCAGCATCAGCGCACTGGCGGTCATCAACTCCCGGTTGCGCAGCTTGGCCAGCCAGCCCAGCCAGGGGTTCAGCGCATACTTGCCCGCCAGCACCATGGCCACCAGCGCCGCCAGGCCCGCCAGCAATTGCGGGCTGTCCTCCCCGGCCTGGGCGCCGGCGAGCACCGGCAACAGCAGCAGGATGGGAATCACCGCCAGATCCTGAAACAGCAAAATGGAAAACGCGGAGCGGCCCTGCGGGGTACCCAGCTGGTTGTTTTCCACCAGCATCTGCACCACAAAGGCCGTGGACGACAGCGCCAGCGTCGCGCCGATGGCCAAGCTCTGGTTGGTGCTGAAACCCACCAGCCAAAATCCGCCTGCCAGCAGCAAGGCGCTGAATACCATCTGGCTGGCCCCCAGCCCTATCAAACGCTGGCGCTGCGCCCATAGTTGTTGAGGCGCTAGCTCCAGACCCACCAGAAACAGCATCAGCACCACGCCCAACTCGGCAAAATGCAGCACATCGTTTCCACCACTGACCAGACCAAACCCCAACGGCCCGACTGCGATACCGGCCGCCAGGTAGCCGAGGATACTGCCCAGCCCCAACCGCTGAAACAACGGCAACAACACCAGTGTTGCCCCCAGCAATACCAGCGCCTGTGAGAAAAATCCGTCCACACCGATCTCCTTTTTGTCTTGGCTCATGCTAGCGGATTTGCCTGGCCCGCGTTGTTAAAAAGCCGCCGGGCACGTTTGGCGGCAACGACGCCTCACAATAGGGCATGTGGCGCAACATCTCGCACCATAATTGCCCGGCAGACCACAAAGCCTTAGTATGCGCGCTCTTTTTCTGCCCCCAATTAGTGCAATCCATGAGTAAGGAAAGTGATCAGCTCCGCCAGCAACTGATCGGCGGCCTGTTGCGTCAGCTGCACCTGGAAGCCATGAGCAAGCGTTTTAATCCGCGCGTGGTGCTGGCGCTGTTCAATCTGGTCAATGGCGGGCTGAGCATTGCGCTGATTGCCAGTGTGGCACTGGTGACCCAGCAGGCGTTTATCTTTCCCTCGCTGGGCGCCACGGCCTTCCTGCTGTTTCACCTGCCCCTGGCGGAAGCGGCCTCACCACGCAATGTGCTAAGCGGCCATCTGATTGGCGCCCTGTGTGGGTGGGCATCACTGTGGCTGTTCGGCCTGCACGATGCGCCGGCCGCCTTTATCAGCGGCGTTGAATGGTCACGGGTGGCCGCCGCCGGCCTGTCGCTGGGCCTGACCAGCGCCCTGATGATTCTGTTCCGGGTTGCCCACCCGCCTGCTGGCGCCACCGCGCTGATTGTGTCACTGGGATTGATGCACGAACTGCAACAACTGCCGGTGTTGCTCAGCGCGGTGGCCCTGCTGGTCGGCCAGGCCTTCGTAATCAACCGTCTGGCCGGCATCCCCTACCCACTATGGGCCCCCCGTCAGCCCGGCGTCTGATCAACGCATTCTGTAATGAGAATGATTCCCTTTTATGCTAGGCTGCGCCGCATTGTCAGCCCTGGTTGGATTTCCCATGCGTGCACTTCTGGTTCTGCTTCACCGCTGGTTCGGTCTTTTCATTGCCGTTTTCCTGATTATTGCCGGCCTGACCGGGGCATTGATCTCCTGGGACCACGAGCTGGACGAATGGCTCAACCCGCACCTGTTTGAAAGCCAGAGCCAGGGCGAACCGCTACCCATGCTGGAGCTGGTCCGCCATGTGGAAGACGCCGATCCAAGGGTACGCGCCAGCTTCTTTAACCTGGCAGCAGAACCCGGCCATAACGCGGAAATCTGGGTGGATGCCAAGGTGGATCCGGACACCGGGCGCCGCTACGCACTGGACTACGACCACGCCTTCGTGGATCCGGTCACCGGCGAGATTGTCGGCAAGCGCGAGTGGGGAAAAATCTCCCTGCACCCGGAACACCTGATGTCGTTCCTCTACAAGCTGCACTTCACCCTGCACCTGCCGGAGTGGAACGGCATCAACCGCTGGGGCGTCTGGTTGATGGGGGCCGCCGCCATGGTCTGGCTGTTCGATACCTTTATTGCCATGGCACTGACCCTGCCGCGCAAACGCCGCGTACAAAAGCCCGGCGGCAAGAGCTGGCTACAACGCTGGAAACCGGCCTGGATGATTCGCCGTGGCGCGGGTGCCTACAAACTGAATTTCGATCTGCACCGGGCCGTGGGGCTGTGGGTCTTCGGGCTGCTGCTGATGCTGGCCTTTACCTCTTTCTCCCTGAACCTGTACCGGGAAATTTTTTACCCGGTCATGTCCATGGTGTCCGAGACCACCCCGGGGCCGTTTGAAACACGCACACCCACCGCGCTGCATGATCCGGTAGAACCCCAGGTAAGCTGGCCTGAATTATTTGCAAAAGCCCGGACCGAAGCGGACAACCGCGGCTGGGAAGAGCCCATCGGCGATACCTTCTATAGCGACAATTTCGCAGTCTTCGGCGTGCGTTTTTACTACCCGGGTGAAGACCACGACAGCGGCGGCATGAAAGTGAAAAGCCTCTACTATGATGGCAAGAACGCGGACTTGATCGGCGACGAAGTGCCCTGGGAAGGCACCGCCGCCGACGTCTTCAACCAGCTGCAGTTCCCCCTGCACTCCGGCCGCATCGCCGGCCTGCCCGGCCGCATCATCGTGTCGATCATGGGCATCGCCGTGGCCATGCTGTCCATCACCGGGCTGGTGATCTGGTGGAAGAAACGCAAGGCGAGGGTGACCAACAAACGTCGCAAGCAGGAAGCGGCATCCGCGGCTACGTCTGCAACCTGATCGGCTGCATACCAAAGCCGCTGCAGGAACGTAGCGAAGCGGGGTAACGCACATAGCGGCCCAATGGGTGAGTGCAACGAATACGCCTCTTGAGGTGCGAACCTCGCGAAGCGAAGCGACAACGTATCCGTTACCCGACGGTGCGTTCTCAAACCTGTGGGTGCTGTTATTCCTGATCGTCCTGCGGACGATTTTCGCGCTGACGCGCGGTTCGCACCTCCAGAGGTGCTCCTACAGGGAGCTATAACCAGACGGCGTTCCAGTAAGGATAATCACGCAGAGAGCGCACAAGACCTGCTCTCAACGGATTCGCCACAATATATCGCGCCACATCCTGAATATTTTCTTCCCTACGAATGGCGTGATCGTGATAGCCCCTCTGCCAAAGCGGTAACCCGCAAAGCCGCCCACTGCGGCCTTTCACCCGCAACATCACTTTAGACAGCATTTCGTCATCCCCCAGCTGAAACAGCCAATGCAAATGATCAGGCATCAGCACATAGCAAAGAGAGGTTGTCGAGCCTGACTGATCACTCCAGAGCAGCGTCCGGCATACCAGACTGGCCAGGTGACTGTCGGAAAAATAGGGGTAACGACCCTTGGTCACCGTGGTGACATGGTAAATCCGGCCCTGCTCTGAAAATCGCCCCTGACGCAGACGCGACCCGTGATAGATAGCTGTCATGACAGGCATGCTTACCTGCCACAATTCCACACAATATAAGCAATGTCTGATTTTCCTGTAGGAGCACCTCTCGAGGTGCGAACAGAGGCCTTTACGTTACTGCACAGGGTTTTGCGACACTCATATGCTGCGGTTCGCACCTCGAGAGGTGCTCCTACAAAACAATGCCGGGGGGACATTTTCACCTGAAAAAAACCCCCGCGTTGCGGGGGTTTGGGGTTTACCACTTGAGGGGCGCTTCCGAGGATCCCGGGGTGGCCGCCTGGCCGGCGGGTTGCGCCGACGCGTTTTGGGCCTGCTTGTCCGGGCGGACCCGGTCACCCACCTGCAGGGCACTGGCTTCGCCTTCCACACTGGCAATGCCATAGTCGGTGCGCACGTCGCTGATCTTGAGGGTCGCCAGGGCTTCGCCTTCCAGCTTGATGGTCATGCCGGTATCCGGGTCTTTCATTTCCCCGGCAGGGCGATACACCTTCATGATGCCGTCTTTTTCCAGACGCCCCTGGCCCTGGCTGAGGAACACGGTCTCGCCGTCAACCTTGATCACCTGCACCGGGTAGAGCACGTCGGTGGCATCACCGGCGATGGCACGGGCAATCTCGGGATAGAGAATGTCAGCCAGACGTTCCGGATGGTTGCGGTCATCAATTTTCTGCTCGCGGGCCAGGGCGCGGATAGTGGCTTCCGACTTGTCCCACTCGTAGAGATCGCTCCACAGGATTTCCGTGGTGGTGGTGTCGATCAGGCGATACCGTACGCGGACGTAGGGGTCGTACCCGCCCATCTTGGCACCGTAGAACTCCCGATCACTGTCGCCAATCTGGAAATCTTCGATGGTACCCACCAACAGCAGATCAGCGCCTTTACGCTGACCCAGGCGGGCCATTTCTTCCGGCGCCACACTGCCTTCGGAAACTGTCTGCAGCTCTTTTTCAATGTCGGCCAAATACGAACGATCCAGCACCCGGAAACGCCCGGACTGGGTGAAGGCCATGGACAGGTTTTCGCTCAGATCACGCTGCACTTGCGAAGCCGGCACTTGTACGTCACCAAGATCATAGCTTGCGGCGCGGGTATCGAAGGTAGCGATGGCAATGCCGGGCAGGTGGGAACGGTCCGGGCCGATGGACTTGGGACGCAGGATTTCCGCCTGCACATCCGCCTGCCACATGCCGTCATCCACCTGCTTCACAGACTGGACTTCATAGGTCTTGATGTTACCCAGCGTCGGCAACTGCGGCTCCGGCACCGAGGTCTGCATGCCCATCCAGGTGGACACATCGCCCTGCTGGTTGATCACCCATTCATACACATTGGTGCGAAAGTTGGGGTCCACCGCCAGGGTGACACCGCCACCCTGGCGCACGGCGGCGACCAGGGCATTGGTCATGGCCTGCTCCGGGTTATCGCCATAACCCCGCGCGGACACGGAAACGGTTTCCGTCATCGCATGACTGAACGATGACAGCAACATCAGCGCCATCATCAGCGGGGCAAATAGTCGTTTGTACATGTGACCTCCTTGTTTTACCTGGGCAACACTCTGAATGTCAGGTTATCACCACAGGAACGGCATAGGCCGTGAGACCCAAGCCGGTTGCGAGTGGCGAGTTTCGAGTTGCGATAACCTCAACAACAAGAGGCTCGGGATTTTGCCCTTCGAAACTCGTCACTCACACCTCGAAACGTTTCCCGTCGTGCCCGCATGCAACACCATGCATCATGTTCGCGTGCGGGCATGCTGCGTGTTGCGTGCAGCGTCTCTTTTACAGGCCGAACAGGCTCTTGGACTTGGTCTTGCGGATTTCTTTCTCGTTGGCCCACTCGATGATGCCGGTCTGGATGTTGAGCAGCTTCAGGGTGAACTTGTAGT
This sequence comes from Alloalcanivorax sp., assembly GCA_039983755.1. GTDB lineage: Bacteria > Pseudomonadota > Gammaproteobacteria > Pseudomonadales > Alcanivoracaceae > Alcanivorax. Next base: position 37,904 of record JBDWVU010000034.1, on the reverse strand, counting down.
ACACGTCCTTGGTGCTGCCATCGCGTTTCACGATGGAAGAGAAGTTGCCGTACATCATGAACTCGGCGCCGATCTGACGACCCATGGCCGCAGCGGTGCTCTGGTCCACCAGGCCGGATTCACTCTGGTAATCCAGCTGCTCACGCACACGCTCTACGACCGTCATGTCCGCAAAACGGAACTTGCCGGAGTTGATCAGTTTGGACTGGATGGTGTCAGTGATGGATTCGGTGTCCACGTGCTCGGTGGTCTTGTTCTTGATGCGGTCCACAAACACCACCGGACGGCGGCTCTGGGTCATCTGCACGATGGGCGGGAACACCAGCATGTCATCCACCATTTTGCTGGCAATCATCTGCAGGTCGGTGGAACCGAAATCGGTGTTCACGGTTTCACGGCCCTGGGCATCGCCATAGTCCACGGTGGAACAGCCAGACAGCACCAGTGCCGCGCCGAGCATCATCATTGAAAATACACGTACCATTCTTGTTTCTCCTTGTTCCTTGTTACGTCAGCCGGGCTGACAGTTATTCCTGCACCCAGATTTCGAAGCGCACGGCGGACGGATTGGGGGAAACCCCCTTAACACTGTTCTGGCTGCGGCCGGCCATGACCACCTGCTGCCAGGGCTGGGCTTCGGGTTCCAGTTCGAAACCGTCAGCATCAAACCATTTGAACTTGTATTGGAAGTCGAGCTGGAATTTCCAGTCATTTTCCAGCACCGCCTGAACCATAAGCATATCGCCCACACGTTTCTGGCGCAGGTCTTCCACGGAAATGCGGCTGGAAAGCAGGCTGTTGTTGGAATACACCTTGGTGATGACTTCACCGTCTTCGGTGACTTCCATCTGGCCTTTATTGCTGGCGGAACATGCGGCCAGCATCAACGCGACCAGTATCGCCAGCATCGGGCGTAAGAATGTCATAAGGGTCCCTCCTGAACGGGTAACACGCGAGTAATCAATTGGCCATGTACAGCCACTGCATGAATCACGGTGAGGCCCCGGCGTACCACCGGAACCGTCAGCGTTCTGTTGCCTGCCGGGGTACTAAGCACCAATGCATGCTCGCCCTGGGGCAGGTGAAAACGGGTCGCCTGGGCATAGGCTGGCAACGTCAGCCAGCTGCGCCGATCGGCCTGCTCACTGACCAGATTATAGATCTGTGTACTCAGTGAGCCTAACAGACCGAAGTTATCGTTGGCCTGTTTTTGCATATTGTACTTGGCCGTGGCCCGCAGGGTCTGGCGCACCAGCATGCCGGGCATACGCTCTTTCAGATCCTTGGCGGCCAACCCGCCCACATCCGCCAGCACCACGGTTTCCCCCAGCGGCTGGCTGGCGCTGTCCAGCACCCGCAGGCTGTTGGGGCGCGGCTTGCTGCCAATGGCGTAGGTGGGGAAGGCCACGGAAAACACGCCGTGCACGGTGGGGATCGGCAGGGTGAACTCTTCCCGGGGCTGCACGAAACCCTGCTCATACAACACCGCGACCATGCCTTCATCGCTGTCTCGCAGCGCACGGGGGTTGGACACCCGCTCCACGTCTTCCTTGATCATATCCACGCCGGAATTGATCTCCAGCGCTTTCTTGTAATCGACCAGGGCATCGTTATATTCACCGTGGGCTTCCCAGAACAAGGCGGACAGGTAGAAGGTCCAGGCATTCTGGAAGCTGGCCTTGACGCCGCCGGCCACCGCATCGATACCCTGGAAATAGCCGTCGAACTGGGACACGTCCACATCGTTCTCTTCGGCCTCTTCTTCAGCCTTGGCGATTTCCTTTTCCCGCTTGTTGGCCGAGACCCGCTGTTCCAGGGCCGCTGCACGCAATTCCACAGCGGTGCCGGTGACATCGTTTTCCGCCCAGTAGTTCAGCGCCTGGTAGGCACGGGTGAAGATACGCTCGTAGTCCGGCGCCACATAGGGGCGGGCATTGTCGTTGGTGAGTAACGAGGTGCCGGAGGCCGCCAGGGACGAGACCTGGATCTTTGCGCTGGCATCCTCTGCATCGTATTTGGATACCACATCGGCAAAGGCATTGCGGCTGGCTTCGCCTTCGCCATTGAGCTGCGTGACCCGCCCCAGCTCTTGCAGATAGAGCACGCCATCGCCCCCGGCGGTGGCCTTCTCCAACTTTTGTGTGGTCCCTGCGCTGGCGGCCTCATTCCCCAATGTGGCCTTCCATTTTTCTGCCTGGCTGGGGTAGGACACGAACAGGGAGTTCGTGGCACAGCCGCTCAGCATCGCCAATAACGCGACAGACAGGCATCCCTTCCTGAAGAAATTCATGATCTTAGTGTACGCCCCAAGAAAAAAGCCGAAGCAGGCAAGTTAGCCTGACTCCGGCTTTTTGTCGAGCAGTTCACATCCCGCCTGAACAATATGACAGGGTTTGTATACTGCCGTTACGGCTAGAACAGCACCCGGGTGCGGATGGTGCCGTCGATGGTGCGCAGCTTCTCCAGCGCCAGCTGGCTGTAGCCCTTGTCCACATCGATCACCACGTAACCAATCTCTTCGTTGGTTTGCAGGTACTGGCCGCAGATGTTGATGCCGTTCTCGGAGAAAACGGTGTTGATCTGGGTCAGCACGCCAGGCACGTTCTTGTGGGTGTGCAGCAGGCGGTGCATGTCCGGGTGCGGCGGCAGGGCCACTTCCGGGAAGTTCACTGCACCCAGAGTGGCGCCGTTGTCGGAATAACGGATCAGCTTTTCGGACACTTCCGTGCCGATGTTCACCTGCGCTTCCTTGGTGGAGCCACCAATGTGCGGGGTGAGGATCACGTTATCGAATTCGCGCAGCGGGCTGACGAACTCGTCGTCGTTACCTTTGGGCTCTTCCGGGAACACGTCGATGGCCGCGCCCAACAGGTGGCCGTCTTTCAGGGCCGCCGCCAATGCATCGATGTCGACCACTTTGCCGCGAGCGTAGTTGATCAGGTAGCCCTTGGGCTTGATCGCACGGATCTGTTCTTCCTGAATCATCCAGCGGGTATCGGCGGTATCCGGTACGTGCAGACTGACCACATCGGACTGGGCCAGCAGGTCGGTGAGCGTACCCACCTGTTCTGCGTTGCCAAGCGGCAGCTTGGGCACCACGTCGAAGAATTTCACCTTCATGCCCATGGACTCGGCCAGCACGCTCACTTGCGCACCAATGTTGCCGTAACCCACGATCCCCAGGGTCTTGCCACGAATCTCGTAGCTGTCCTTGGCAGACTTCAGCCAGCCGCCACGGTGGGCCGACGCGTTCTTCTCGGGAATGCCACGCATCATGTTGATGGTGTGGGCAATCACCAGCTCCGCCACGGAACGGGTATTGGAGTAGGGCGCGTTGAAGACCGGGATACCACGCTTGAGGGCAGACTTCAGGTCCACCTGGTTGGTACCGATACAGAAACACCCGACGCCAATCAGTTTTTCCGCCGCCTCGAACACCTCATCGGTGAGCTGGGTGCGCGAACGAATGCCGACAAAATGGGCATCCTTGATTTTGGCAGTCAGGTCATCCCCGGTAAGCGCAGTGGGCAGCAGCTCCACATTGGAGTAACCGTTCGCTTTCAGGTTCTCCACGGCGTTTTCGTGGATGCCCTCGAGCAGGAGAACGCGGATCTTATCCTTCTCAAGAGAAGTATCGGCCATGATTCTGTCTCGGTAGCCTGTGAAATGGGCGCGTATGTTAACATAGCGCGCTCAAATTGAGAGCAACCCATGCTGTACTTCTGTTCAAGTCAGCGTGAAGCCGTTTCAAGCCCCCGGTTAGACCCGTTCAGGAGACCCGTTGATGACTGCCCTTGCCCATGCTGCACTGGAGCAACTGACTGATTTGCTTGGCAATCGCTGCCTCACCGACCAGGAAAGCGCCGAGCGCTACGGGGTCGACTGGACCAAGGTATGGGCACCGGCCCCCTGCGCCGTGGCCCTGCCGGAAACCGCTGACGAAGTGCAGCAGATCGTCGAAATCGCCAACGAGCATGGTCTGCACCTGGTGCCGTCCGGGGGCCGCACCGGCCTGTCCGCCGGCGCCGTCGCCTCCAATGGCGAGCTGGTCGTGGCCTTCGACCGCATGAACAAGGTGCTGGATTTCAACGAGTTCGACCGCGCCGTCACCGTGCAGCCCGGCGTCATCACCCAGCAGCTGCAGGAATTCGCCGAACAGAAAGGCCTGTTCTACCCGGTGGATTTCGCCTCCGCCGGCTCCAGCCAGATCGGCGGCAACATCGGCACCAATGCCGGTGGCATCAAGGTGATCCGCTACGGCATGACCCGTGACTGGATCACCGGCCTGAAAGTGGTCACCGGCAAGGGCGAACTGCTGGACCTGAACAAGGGCCTGATCAAGAACGCCACCGGCTACGACTTCCGCCACCTGTTTATCGGCTCCGAAGGCACCCTGGGCTTCGTGGTAGAAGCCACCGTCAAGCTGACTCGCCAGCCCAGGGACCTGACCTGCCTGGTGCTGGGTGCCCCGGGCTTCCGCGAAGTGATGAAGATCCTCCATGCCTTCCAGCAGGACATCGACCTGACCGCCTTCGAGTTCTTCTCCGACAAGGCCATGGCGCATGTTCTGCACCACGGCGTGCCCAAGCCCTTCGATACCGAATGTCCGTTCTACTGCCTGCTGGAATTCGAACAGCTCTCCGAGCAGGTGGGCGAGCAGGCCATGGCCATCTTCGAAAAATGTGTGGAAGAAGGCTGGGTGCTGGATGGCGTCATGAGCCAGTCCCTGCAGCAGCTGGACCAGCTGTGGCAGCTGCGCGAGCGCATCTCCGAATCCATCGCCCCGCACACGCCCTACAAGAACGACATCTCCGTGAGCATCGCCAGCGTGCCGGACTTCGTGGAAGACGTGGACACCGTGGTGCAGGACGCCTACCCGGATTTCGAAATCGTCTGGTTCGGCCATATCGGCGACGGCAACATGCATCTCAACATTCTCAAACCGGCGGACCTACCCAAGGAAGACTTCTTTGCCAAGTGCAACAACGTCTCCAAGTGGGTGTTCGAGATCGTGGAGAAATACAACGGTTCCATCTCTGCCGAACACGGCGTGGGCATGACCAAGAAGCCCTACCTGGAATATTCGCGTAGCCCGGAAGAAATCGCCTGCATGAAAGCGGTGAAAGCCGTGTTCGATCCCAACAACGTGATGAACCCCGGGAAGCTGTTCGATGTTTGATGAGATCAACGAAGTCCAGATCGACCCGAACGGTTACCAACATCGCTGGATCGACGGCTCCGCCATGAACATGCCGGTGGGCAAGGTAGTCTGCGTGGGCCGCAACTACGCCGACCACGCCAAAGAGCTGGGCAATGAAGTGCCGGATTCCCCCATCCTGTTCATGAAACCCGCCACCGCCCTGGCCAGCCTGCACGAACCGCTGGCCTTGCCCGAAGGGCAGGGGCCGGTGCACCACGAAGTGGAGATGGTGGTACTGATCGGCAAGCGCATCCGCAAGGAAACCCGCCTGGACCACATCCGCTTCAGCGTCGCGGCCTACGGCGTCGGCCTGGACCTGACCCTGCGTGAAGTTCAGAACCAGCTAAAGGAAAAAGGCCACCCCTGGGAACGGGCCAAAGCCTTTGACGGCGCCGCCCCGGTGTCCGGCTTTATTGATGCCCGCGGCATCTCCGTGCGCCAGGATCTGGGCGTCACCCTGGAAATCAACGACGAAGTGAAACAACACGGCCACACCGGCCTGATGCTGTTCCCCACCTTCGAACTGCTCGCCGAAATCAGCCAGAGCTTCACCCTGGAACCCGGCGACGTAGTCTTCACCGGCACCCCCGCCGGCGTCGGCCCGCTCAACCGCGGCGACAAGTTCACCGCGCGGCTGGGCAATATCATTCAGGTGTTTGGCACCGTCGCCTGACAGAAACCACAGCAGGCCGGAAATGGGTGCAGCCACTCTCCGCCGTCTAACCCGCCGTCTAACAACAAAGCCGGCGCCCGCTCGCCCCAAGCCAGCCACAAAGCAACCTTTGCCTCTTTCCAGGGTCTATTCCGTTAACGCAACAGGAGCGAGTAATGGAATCAAAAGGGTTGTGGTTATCCGTATTGGGAACCGTGCTGATGGCGGCGCTGGGTTTCGGGTTTGCCCACCTGGCTGAGTCCGACGCGATTTTTCTGGACGGGGTGTTTTCACTCGTCAGCTTCATCATGTCCTTGCTGATGGTCTATGTGTCGCGGCTGCTGCAGCGTAATGCTGACCACCGGTTTCAGCTGGGCTACGCCAGCTTTGAGCCCGCCTTCAACGTGCTGCAAAGCCTGGTGATTCTGGGCGTGCTGACCATGGCGCTGGCCTCTGCGCTGGCTGCCCTGAGCGGTGACGGGCGCCTGTTGCAGCCGGGGGTGGCGGCGGTCTACGCGGTGCTGGCCACGGTGGGTTGTCTGGCGGTATATCTGCGCCTGCGCACGATTGCACGTGAAACCGGTTCCGAGCTGGTACGGGTGGATGCCTTTGTGTGGTTGATGGACTGCATACTCAGTTCGGTGGTGCTGGTGACTTTCCTGGCGGTGTGGCTACTTGGCGAACACCTGGGTGACTGGCTGCCCTATGTGGATGCATTGATGGTCATTGTGATGGTGCTGATCATGCTGCCGGTGCCGTTGCGAACGCTCTATCGCAACCTGATGGAAGTGCTGCTGGCCGCCCCCTCGCAACAACAACAGGAGCAGGTGCACGCCGATTTTCGCCGAGCCATGGCGGCACTCCCGGCGACACGCTGGTCCCTGCGGATGAGCAAGACCGGACGCATGCTGTATCTGCAGGCCAGAGTTCTGTTGGAAGAGGGCGAGCAACACAGTGATGCCTTGCAAGCAGACCTCTGGCGTCGCCACCTGCAGGACGTTCTGGCGCCGCAATACCCGGATCTTGAGCTCGATGTGATGTTCACTGCGGACCCGGACAACTTGCAGGCAGGGAGTGGGCAGCCCGCATGACGCTCACCGGTCTTTCTGGCCGCAACAGCGACGTGAAAGACCATGGTTGCTTCCCCGGTGCTGTGTGAGGATCCCTTATCCACGCATAATCACAGCCAGATAACGGGAGAGAACCATGATTGGTATTACCGCTGTCATGTCCGCCACGCCGGGTAACGGTGACGCCCTGGTCGCAGAGATGAAGAAGATCGCCGCCGAAGTGGTGAAGGAAGAAGGCAACCATTGCTACCTGGTGCACCAATCCGTGGACGATGCCGATATCGTGCTGATCTACGAACAGTACACCGACCAGGACGCGATTGTGGCCCACCAGGAAAACATGAAAGCCCTGGGGGGCGGCCTCAAGGGGCTGCTCGCCGGGCGCCCCGACGTGAAGCTGTTTACGCTGGAAAGCTGAGCGGTTCGCGTTCGCCAGACGGGCAGCGGCAACACCCGCGCGCCCGGTACAACCCGGCACGGGCCAGCACCGTCAGCCCGTGCCCTGATCAGGAGGCGTCATGGCCAGCCAGGACAACACCCACAGGCTCTACGGGGTTCCCCATTCGCTGTACACCGGTATCGCCCGCTGCTACCTGCGAACCCAGGGCATTGCCTACACCGAAATCCCCACCACCGATGCGGATTTCCACAGCCGCATTCTGCCGATTATCCAGCGCAGCATTATTCCGGTGCTGGAAACGCCGCAGGGTGACATCGTTCAGGACAGCCTGGATATCATTGATCACTTTGAGCAACAGGGCGTGCGCTATTCCGCCTACCCGGATGGGCTGTTGCAGCGGGTGCTCGCTGTAATCATCGCCTACTACGGCACCCAGGCCATGCTGCCCCACGCCATGCACTACCGCTGGAGCTACCGTGAGGCCCAGGAAGGCTTTCTGCGTGACCAGTTCGCCGCCGGTGCCGGTGATGCCATGGCCGACAAGATCATGTCGCGGATGAATGCCTACCTGCCCCAGCTGGGCGTGGATGCCTACACGGTGCCGGAAATCGAGGCCTCCTACCTGCAGCTGCTCGACACCCTCAACGCCCACTTCGCTGAACATCCCTACCTGTTTGGCGGGCGGCCGTCGCTGGGTGACTACGGCTTGATCGGCCCGCTGTTTGCCCACCTGGGCCGCGACCCGGTGCCCGCCAACCTCATGAAAACCCGGGCGCCGAAAGTGTTCCGCTGGGTGGAGCGGATGACCGCACCGGGGCTGGATACGCCAGAGTTTCCCGGTTACGGCGATACCTATCTGGCCGACGACGCCATTCCCGCCACCCTGGAGCCACTGCTGCGCCAGATTGCCGACGAAATCTTCCCCATGCTCACCGACAAGCTCGCCTTTATGGACGCCCTGGTTCAGGAGCACGCCCCGGCGGATGGCCAGCCGGTGTCGACCAAACCTCACCAGCGTTACGTGGGCGTGGTGGAGACCGCTTTCCGGGGCGTACCGGTGCAAGCCGGGGTTCAGCCCTACCTACTCTATGTGCTGCGCAAGGCCGATTCCCTGCTGGCCGAGGGCTCGCCCCATGACCAGGCCCGTGTCCGCGGAGCGCTTGCCGAACGGGGCCTGGCGGCAGCCCTGCCCGGCGAACGCGGCTACACCGTGGATCGCCGCGACCATATCGAAGTGTGGGAACGCACTTAGGGAACCTCTGGACGCCATGCTCTCTGCGCAAAATGCATTGCCTGATTATTGCCTGAACGAGACACCGCAATAACGACCGCCACTCAGGTTAAGGGGGTTTTGCGTCAGGCATCCGGCGTCGAGCGTTTGGCAACGTGTCGGGTATTTGCGGTGAACCGGAAGAAAGCCGGTCTGCTTTGTGCCAAGCTGCAAGTCGAGCCAGCGGTGACGGAGAGACCCATGAAGAAACTGAAAAACGAAAAAGAACTGGTCAAGAAAGCCATACAGATTGGCGTCGCCTACGCGGAAAAGCGCGGCGTGGTGGAATTTGAAGCCACGGACTCTGCATCCGAGAAGCTGCTTTATATTTACCGCCTGCTGGTCCATGACAAGGTCATCCAGCCGCTGCCGGAAGACCAGGTGTCGCAGCCGGCCATTCAGCACAAGCTGGCGATCTGGGCCTCCAAACAAAAATAACGGAACAATAAAGCCGCGCTACGGCCTGGCGGTTTTACGCGCCGTGAGCACGGCATCCAGCAAAATAATGCCGAGCAAGACGGCGGCGGATAACGGGAAGGCCAGGGCAACCACCAGCATAATCAGGCCGACCGCACGGGCCGGTGCGGGCTCCGCCTTCGGTGGCGCCCGCCGTGACTGACGCTTCCACCACAGCAGGGCGCCGGTGACGATCAGCGCCAAAATCAGGCACACCAACAGCAGATTCAGTAACCAGTTCCACAACCCCAAATCCCCTTGGTGCAAGGGAATGGACGCGGCCATGGCCTTGCCCATGGCGGGATAATCGGCAAAGCGGATGTCCTGTAGCACCTCACCATTCGCCGGGTCCAGATGAAGGATGCGCTCCTTGCCCGGGCGGGTGATATCCCCGGTGATGGTGGTGGCGGACACCGTCCAGACGCCGCTGTCATCCTGGGGAAAATGCACCCGGAAGGTGTCGAAACCGTGGCCTTTTGCCTGCTCCACCACATCATCCAGATCCATTTTCTGATCCACCGCGCCAGACTCGGGCATGGGGGTTTGCTCCACCGCCCAGGGCACACGATGCAGGCCATGTTCGTTCATGGCCGCATGATTCTGCGCCGGCGGTGGTGCAACGGACGCCGACTCGGCCGGAACAAAGCCGGTGCCGGGGAGCGAACCCCACGGCTGCACAATCTTGCCGCCCCAGATGTTGGTCCAGGCCAACCCGGAAATCAGGAAGAACAGTAACGGCACCGCGATCAGCCAACCCAGGCTCAGGTGCCAGCGACGCCAACCCGCACGTTGGGTTAGCGCACGGTCAGGCAGCAGTGAGCGCAGGCCGCCTTTCGGCCAGGCCAGGTACAGGCCGGTAACGATCATCAACACGGCAAGCCCGGCCGCGATCTCGATCAAGGTATCCCCCAGCGCGCCCATGAACAGGGAACCGTGGAAATCCTTGATGCGCGCATAGACGCTGGTGGCGGGGTCCTGGCCACCCAGTATCACTCCGCTGTAGGGGTTCAGATACACCAGCGTCGAGGGAGCGTGGTGGCCACCATGGCCCCCGTGGGAATGGGGCTGCAGGGAAAATCGCGCGGATTGATCCGCGTCCTGGGGCGGCAGGTACAGTTTAATTGCCGAATGGGGGTATTGCTGCTCAACCGTTTCCAGCAAGGCGGTGGCCGGTACCGGCTGATTGCCGGCTTCCACGGTCAGCAGCGACTGATTCAGGGCGCTGTCCAGCGGCTTGCTCAGCAGCATCAACAAACCACTGAATGCCAGCAGAAACAGAAAGGGGATCACCACCACGCCAGCATAAAAGTGCCAGCGCCATACCGCCTGATAGTAACGATTGTCCGTCACGGTTTTCTCTCGCCCCTGGCTCATGCGGTGATTCCCTGACAGATTTAGAATTCGAAACGCACGCCGGCGTAGACAGAGCGGGGTTCACCGGCCTGAATGCCGACCGGGTTAACGTTTTCGTTGTCACTGACACTGACGTTGGTGACATAGACTTCGTCGGTAAGGTTGCGGCCTTCCAGGTAGACCTCCCAGCTGTCACGCGTCACCCCGGTGCGCAGGCCCAGCAACTCATAGCCATCAATATCCTTGTTGTTGGCAAAGTCACCATAACGGTCATCGACGATATCGAAGGTGGGGCCAGCAAAGAAGCCGTTGCCGTGGCGGTACATCACTTCGCCCTTGATAAAGAAGTTCGGCGCGACGGGCAGCGGGTTATCGCCATACACCGGGTCGTTATCGAAGGTAAAGTCGTTGTAGGTCATGCTCAGCAACGGCTCGATGCGATGCTCGCTGTCGCCCAGGGCAAAGCTGGCGCCGACCAGCGCTTCCACACCGGCATGGATGGTGTCTTCCACGTTGAGGGTCAGGCTGGTGCCTCGCGCCGCAGGGTCGTCCATGGACAGGATCTCATCCTCAATTTGGGCGTAGTAAACCGACACTTCCCAGTGCCATTCGCTGGATTGCCCCAAAGGGGCCGCGCCACGGGTACCGATTTCCCCAACCACGCCCTGCATGGCATCCAGGGTTTCCTCGTTGCCCTTAATATCGTCATCCAGCTCATACAGGGTGGGGGCTTCGTACAGCTTGCTCACGTTGGCGAACAGCTCGCTGCGGTCGGCCACCTGATAAATCACCCCCAGGCGCGGGTTGATGGATTCATAGGTATCATTCGGGTTGCGTTCCGCACCGGACGACACTGTCACGTTATCCACTTCCCGAGTGCCGGTCACCGCCTGGGCACCGTAGACCAGGGTCCAACGCTCGGCAAAGTGCCAGCGGTCCATGGCGAACACTTCCAGGTTATCGGCCTTGTTATCCACCTTGGTGGAGAGCGCCCCACGGATGCCACCACTGTGCTGATAGTTGCCGCCCTTTACCCAGGTTTGTCCGTAGTTCAGCCCCAGCAACAGGTCATGGTTACCCAGCTGTTTGTCATAACGCACGGTGGTTCCGAAGGTGGTCTGATCGGTGTCGATCAACAGGCTGAAGAAGGGGTTCTGAACAATAGGGTGGTAGAGCGACTGGTCCTCAAAGGAAAAGCCCACCACCAGGCGGCTGGTATCACTCAGGGCCCACTCGGTGCGGTTGGCCGCGCGCCATTTCTCCACGTTATAGAGGAAGTTGCCCGTCACGTTATCCGGGTTGGCCTGATAGGGGTCATCATCGAACTGGTCCTGGGTGAGCGCGCCGGCCAGCTCCTGGTCATTGTCCACGTAGGTGAAATAGAAACGGTTTTTCACCGTGTCGCTGATCTGCCAGCCCGTATTGGCGTAAACGCCACCACGCTGTTGCTCTTGATGACCGCGAAAGCCGTCGTAGCTGCGTTGCTCAACGGTGACCAGGCCATCAAAGTCACCGGCCACCACGCCGCCGGTCACGCTGTTCTGCACGGTGCCATGGCTGCCGGCACTCAGGTAAGCCTGATTGTCCGTGGTACGCGCCGTGGGGCTGATGAAATTAATCGCCCCGCCCAGGGTGCTGGCCCCGTAGGTCATGGCGTTGGTTCCCCGGGCGATGACCGCGTAACGCGCCGTCAGGGGATCAATAAAACTGTTGTGGTTATTGCCATCGGCGGCCGTCACCGGAAGACCATCGATCATCAACTTGATGCCGTTGCCATCGTAGGCCACCGCATCCAGGTTGGAACCCCGGCTGGAGAGAAAGGTGCCATCGCCGGTGGAGCCCGTCGCCGTCCACATGCCCGGCACATAACGCAGCATGTCACCGATACTCACCACATTGCGCTCGCCCAGATCTTCCGCTGCCACCAGGCTCACACCGCCGGGGGTTAGCGCCTGCTCGCGCTGGAGCTCGGTGCGCGTTTCGGCCGCGGCATCCTCCACCTGGCTTTGCACGCTTACCGGTTGCAGAACATGGGCGCTACTCTCGATCTCAGCAGCCTCAGCGGCCATAACGTCCAGCGGTAGCAGCAGGGCCAGAGAGGCGATCGGTGTTTTGCGCAGTGATAACAGCATGCAATTCCCCCAGAGAAAAAAGGTGCCGGATGATCAGTGATCAAAATATCGACGGCGGCGCATTCTAGGGGGAACGCCGGCACGCCACCATGCGGTATTTTGTCGCATTACCGGCCGGGCCCGGCCAGTTGGTCCACCGCAGGGGCCCGTGCTGTAATCCCGGCTGCCAAGACGCCGGGGCCCAAAAGCTGGATAATGGCCGCCTCAGCCATTCCCCCGACCGGTAGCTCCGCCATGGAAATCAACGTCAACTTCCTCGACAACCTTCGCCTGGAAGCCAAGTTCGACGACTTCACCGTCATCACCGACCAGCCCATCCGCTACAAGGGCGATGGCTCGGCCCCCAGCCCGTTTGACTATTTCCTGGCATCGTCGGCCATGTGCGCGGCCTATTTCGTGAAGGTGTACTGCAAGGCGCGGGACATCCCCACCGACAATATTCGCCTGTCACAGAACAATATCGTTGACCCGGAAGACCGCTATAACCAGATCTTCAAGATTCAGGTGGAGCTGCCGGAAGATATTTCCGACAAGGACCGCCAAGGCATCCTGCGCTCCATTGACCGTTGCACGGTGAAGAAGGTGATCCAGACCGGGCCGGACTTCCAGATCGAACAGGTAGACAACCTCACCGAAGATGCCCAGGCCCTGCTGATGGTGGAGCCGGACGAGGCCCACCGCACCTTTATCGAAGGCAAGGACCTGCCGCTGGAGCAGACCATCGCCAACATGACCGCGATCCTCGCGGAGCTGGGCATGAAGATCGAGATCGCCTCCTGGCGCAATATCGTGCCTCACGTGTGGTCGCTGCATATCCGCGATGCGGCCTCGCCCATGTGTTTCACCAACGGCAAGGGCGCCACCAAGGAAGCCGCCCTGTGTTCCGCGCTGGGCGAATTTATCGAGCGCCTCAACTGCAACTTCTTCTATAACGACCAGTTCTTCGGGGAAGACATCGCCAACAGCGACTTCGTCCATTACCCCAATGAAAAGTGGTTCAAACCCGGCCCCAACGACGCACTGCCGCAAGGGATCCTGGATGACTACTGCCTGGGCATCTACAACCCGGAAGGCGAGCTTGGCGGCTCCAACCTGATCGATACCAATTCCGGCCGGGCCGACCGGGGCATCTGCTCGCTACCGTTCGTTCGCCAATCCGACGGCGAAACGGTGTACTTCCCCTCCAACCTGATCGAGAACCTGTTCCTCAGTAACGGCATGAGTGCGGGCAACACCCTGGCCGAAGCCCAGGTGCAATGCCTGTCGGAAATTTTTGAACGGGCCGTGAAGAAACACATCATTGAAGAAGAGATTGCCCTGCCGGATGTGCCCCAAAACGTGCTGGCCAACTATCCCGGTATTGTTGAAGGCATCGCCGCACTGGAGGAGCAGGGCTTCCCGGTGCTGGTGAAAGATGCCTCCCTGGGCGGGCAATTCCCGGTCATGTGCGTGACACTGATGAACCCGCGCACCGGCGGCGTATTCGCCTCTTTCGGCGCCCACCCCAGCTTTGAAGTGGCCCTGGAGCGCAGCCTTACCGAACTGCTGCAAGGGCGCAGTTTCGAAGGCCTGAACGATGTGCCGCCCCCCACCTTCAACAGCCAGGAAGTCTGCGAACCCAATAATTTTGTCGAGCACTTCATTGATTCCACCGGGGTGGTGAGCTGGCGCTTCTTCAGCGCCCAGGCCGATGAAGACTTCTGCGAGTGGGATTTCTCAGGCACAACCGAAGAGGAAACCGCACGCCTGTTCGGCATTCTCGACACGCTGGAGAAAGAAGCCTACGTGGCGGTGTATGAAGAGTTGGGCGCACCGGTCTGCCGTATTCTGGTCCCCGATTTTTCCGAGGTGTATCCGGTGGAAGACCTGATCTGGGACAACACCAACATGGCGCTGGATTATCGCGAAGACATTCTCAATCTGCACCGCCTCAGCGATGAGCAACTGGGGCAACTGGTGGAACGCCTGGAAGAAAGCCAGATCGATAACTACACCGACATCATTACCCTGATCGGTATCGAGTTCGACGAAAACACGGTGTGGGGCCAGCTCACCATTCTGGAGCTGAAGCTGCTGATCTACCTGGCGCTACAGCGTCATGAAGACGCCCTGGAGCTGGTGGAAATGTTTATTCAGTACAACGACAACACGGTGGCGCGGGGCCTGTTCTACCGGGCCGTGAATGCCGTACTGGAAATCACCCTGGATGACGAGCTGTCACTGGACGACTACCGTTACAACCTGGGGCGCATGTACGGTGAAGAGACCCTGGCAACAGTCATAGGCGCGGTTGATGGCAGCGTTCGCTTCCCGGGCCTGACCCCCACCAACATGCAACTGGACGGACTGGAAAAACACCAGCGCCTGATTGAAAGCTACAAGAAGCTGCATGCAGCGCGGGCGGCCAAAGCCTGAACACAAACAGCAACAGCGCCGGGTAACCAAGCGCTAGGAGACCACCACCATGACCATTTTTCGGCTGGCGTTGTTCTTGCTGATGCCCGGCGTTATCCAGGCCGACGCAACGTCACTGGAGACGTATCTGTCCGCCAAGCCATTACGGATGGAGGTACGCTATTGTGAGTGCGCGGTGATAAGCCCGGATGGGCGCTCACCAGATCCACTACCGGGTTTTATGGATCAGGCTGACGCGCTGAGTGTTGCTGTAGAAGCACAGGATAAAGGCTTCATTTCCACTGAAACCCTCTTTCTCGGCTACGCCCTGCAACCGGAAACCGGGGCGCCTGAGGCGTTCCGGTTTCAATACGTTGGGGACGTCACCACCTCACGGGGACATAACACTGCGCGGGGAGCGGTGATTCTGGAAAAGAATCAGTGGGTCAGCCTTTGGGGTTCACAGGGGGACGATGGCATAACCGGTGTTGCCGTGCGGTTGACGGACACCACCGGGCCATAATTTTTCAAGCGGTATTGCCACACTAGTCATTCGCCACATCAATCACCACTTTCCCACGGCAACGACCCGAGCGGTTGCGATTGTAGGCCGCTTCGCTTTCTGCCAGCGTAAAGACGCTGTCGATAATTGGCGTCAGGGTACCGGCCTCAACCATGGCGGTCAGCGTTTCCAGATCACGTCGGTACGATTCCACCACCACGGTGCCGGATTTTTTACCCAACAGACGATAAAGCGGCGTGGCAAACATGGAGGCACCCTGGCCTCCCGTAGAAATAAAATAGCCATTCTTGCCCAGCAGGGCAGAACAGGTGAGCGGGGTTTCGTAAGAGGTGACGTCAAAGACCAGATCAAACGGGCCAGCCGTTTTGCGGTAATCACCCTGGGTATAGTCGATAATGGCATCTGCCCCCAGCTCACGAACAAAATCCACATTGCGACCACTGCAGACTCCGGTGACATGCAACCCCATATTTTTGGCGATCTGTACGGCGAAGGTGCCCACACCCCCTGAGGCACCAATAATCAGCACCGTCTTGCCCGCCTCACCTTTGCCTTTGCGCAGCCCCTGTAACGCCGTTAGCGCCGCCAGCGGCATGGCCGCCGCTTGCGTGAAAGACAGGTTCTCCGGTTTTTTGGCGATGCGGCGCTGGCTGATCCGCGCCTGCTCCGCCAGCGAGGCCGTACGCAAACGCATATCCATGCCATACACCGCATCGCCAATATCAAAATCACGAACATTACGCCCCCGGTCGACAACCACCCCCGCCAGATCGTCCCCGAACAGGGGCGGCAAGCGTTTCACCATGACCGGACTAGCGGCCATGGCCAGGTTGTAATTCAGTTTCCAGTCTTTGGGGTTTACCGACGCGGCATGCACCGCCACCAACACATCATCCGGTTTTAACCGATCGGGCGCCGCTGTTTCGATCAGGGCAAGGCCAGGGTGCAGGCCCCAACCGGAGGTGGCAATGGCTTTCATGACGAACTCCGTGATATGCATTTGGCGTTCAGCTTAACAAAGGGCAGCGGTTTGCAAGCAATCCGATAACGCCAAAGTTCGGGGCGCATTATGTCAATGGCACGAGGCAGCCCCGGCCGACCACAGAAAGGAATCGCCGATGGATTGTCAAAATCAGCGATCACCTACAGAGCGAGGCGTCATTATTCGCCATAATGTGCCGGGTTTATGATTATGGTCCGTGCCAATATGGCCGTTCCAATAACAATGAGGGGATAGATTCATGCATGTTCGTTTAGTTGTATTAATGACGCTGGCGCTGCTCACCGGCTGCGCCGCTAACCCGATGGCACTCTCTAGCCAGCAGACCATTCAGCCACCGGCCACGGAAGAGGCGCAAGTGGTGTTCATGCGCTCTAGTTTCGTTGGCGGCGCTATCGCCGCGTCATTGTACGAAGTGACCGATGACAAGATTACCTTTATCGGCATTATCAAGAATGGCACCAAGGTGTCTTACACTACGTCACCAGGCCACCATGTTTTCATGGTGGTTTCCGAAGCGGCTGACTTCATGGAAGCCGATCTGAGCGCGGGAAAGAACTACTACAGTATTACCACGCCCCGCATGGGCGCATGGAAAGCTCGCTTCTCTCTTTGGCCCATCAAGAACGATCCAGACACCAAGTTCAGTCTGCAAAAATCCAGCTTTGAAGGCTGGGTTGCCGATACCAAACGGGTAGAGAACTCGGAGAAGTCGATCAGCTGGTACCAGAAAAACAAGGACAGCGTGCAGAAGAAGTACGAAAAATACTGGCCTGTATGGCAGGAAAAGAGCGAAGCCGACCTCGCAAAACGTACCCTGTCACCGGAAGACGGCCTCTAACAGGCTGCGCTTCAGCTTCTGCCTCTTACGGATTTTTCGTACAGAAGAGGCGGAAGCTCTCTTCAACGCATCCTCGCTCTACTCAAACAAGGTCTCTGCCAGCGTCGCTTCATCGAAATGGCGCCGCCCTTTGAACGCGACCGCGTGCGTGCCGGGTTGGCGCATGGCACCAGCGGACGGCACTCCCATAGGCCAGAGAAAGAATCGCTCCCCCCGTTTCGAGATCGGCACCAGCCCCTTGCCATTGAACAGGCTATCAACGCCGCCATCCGGGCGTGGCAGGGCACGCAGCGTAGCCGCATCGGCAAGCGAGTAGGAGTTGGTCGGCAACGTATCGTCTACCCGGGTGACACGCACCAAATAATGGGTATCCGGTTCCAGCAACAATGCCAACCGTTGGTCTCGGGCATCGGCCACGCTTTTGGGGTAGAGCACGGGTTTGTCACCGTCAATCTCTGCCGGCACCAGGGTCGGGTCCACCGGATAGATTTTATGGTAACAACCGCAAGGGTGGATGCTGTCGTAGAACAACACCTGGCCATCGGGTTTGAGAGTCACCCGCCAGATCAATCCATCCAGAGCCCCTGCATAACTATCCATCCAGCCGTCTTTCGGACGCTGGCTGAACCAGAACTGGTAGTTCAGCTGCAGCAGGTGCTGGCCATGAAAATGGGTCCAGCTCTGCCAACGGTACGCCACTGGCTCATCCGCCTGGATTAGCGGAGTACCCCCATCATCCAGCTGCACGCGGCCGGGCACATTCCAGCGCCGGGTATCTGCCACGGCAAGCACCGGGGCGTAATGCTGGAACAGGGTCTGTAATTGTTCTTTATCCGGCAGGGGAATGTGCAGCGGATTCGTCGCCACGGTTTCCGGTGCTACCGGTTCGGATTCCGTGGCCGGGGGGGCAAACTGCTGGTGCGGTTGTGGCGCCGGCTCACTGAAACGGGCCGTCATCTCCCGGTGGTATTCGTTAATAGAGCCAGTGGCCAGCCAGGCCGTGAGCGGGTAGAGCCCGGCAACGCGTAGCCAGGTGACGTAACTGTCCGGGATCTGCGCCTGGGGCAACGTCGAAAAATCGGTTCGCGCTGCCAGAACCGGCAGGCAGGTTTCCAACAGCGAGTGCGCTGCTTGCGGGGTAAAGGTAGCGTTATCCTCTGGCAGCCGCTGGGCCAGTAGCGTCTGATCCCGCCAGGCTTTGGCCGTCGCCAGGCGAATCCATTGCTGCTGTTGAGCGGCGGTAGCGGCATGCTGCTGCAGAAAAGCCAACCAGCGATTCACCCCCAGATGGGGATAACCCGGCAGCGCCTGTGCCTGGGCATCATTGATACCAGCTTGCTTAAAGGCCTGCTGCAGGGCAAAAAAACCGGTCTCGCAGTCGGTATCAGCCAGCCCCGTGAGCGGCAGGCTGAGCAGCAGTGCAATCAGTGCGTTGCGGATCGCGTACATAATTCTCCAGCGCGGCCAACGCCGCTTCCATCTGTCCGGGTGCGAGTCGGTCGGCCAGCCATTGCGGAATACCTCCGCCCGGATTCACCCGTTGCCGGTACACCACACGGGTGCTGTCCGTTCCGGGCTGTGCCTGCAAGGACCAGCTACCGTCAGTGAACGGTACCCGCACATACCCTGGTTGCTCGGGCCAGGCCCTGGGCTTGCCCTGCATGGTCAGCACCACAGGATCACCGGGGTGCCGCTCAAACAGTGTAACCGCATCGCGACCACTAAGGGGCCAGGGAGCCCGGCGCGCCATGTATACCAGCGTCCGGGTGGCCGACGGTCGTTCAAGAATGGTCAGGGTTTCCACCGCCGGCATCCATTGGCGCACATGGCAGGGTTGTTCCAGCAACGGTAATAACACCGTGAGCTGCACCGGGAATACTGCGCGGAGTTCAAACTGGTCCGGCCCTGGCATCGCCGTACGAATGACCGGGCCCGACGCCTGCGCCGCCGCCCCCAGGCACAACAGCAGACTGATCCGTAAAAAACTACACCGCCAACGCATCGGCGAATACCTGCCGTAATTGGCTCGGAGTAAGCGTGGCGGGCTGGGCGGGCAGCACGGTTATGCGGACCGTGCCTGCGCGCATCAGCAAACTTTTGGCCGGGAGAATCTCGCAGCTGTTGTGCAACACCACCGGAATCAGAGGTACCCCTGCCTGCTGGGCCAACCAAAGGGCACCGGGCTTGAACGGTTGCAGGGTTCCATCACGGCTACGCCGACCTTCCGGCGAAAGCGCCACCGCATAACCATCGGCCAATGCGGGCAGCAAGGGAGCCAGCACCTGCGGTCCAATACCCTGTTCGCGTTTCACGAAGACGGTCCCCAGCATGCGCATGAGCGGGCCGAGCAAAGGGTGATAGCGCAATTCATGTTTGGCAATGGCCACCATATTCCGCTGCAACAGGGATGCCACGATGATCGGGTCGGTACCGCTCTGGTGGTTGATCACGAACACCGCAGGGCGCTGTTTCAACAAACCGGCATCGCCCCCGATCGACAAGCGAATTCCCGCCAGCCCCAACCCCAGCCGCGTGACCGCGGCAATAGCCAGATTGGCAGCGCGACGGCGCCCGAACGGCGCACTTAGCAGGAACAGCACCATGCCCACAACGGGCGGAACGACAAATGCCAGCGTACTGCGGATCACCCGAGCGATGCGTGTGAACACTAGTGGGGATCCACCTTGCCGCGCAGGGACTTGGTCTTGCCCCGTTTGGTCTTGCTGTCCAGGCGTCGGCGCTTGCTGCCCAGGGTCGGGCGTGTGGCCTTGCGGGGCTTCTGTTCCACGGTCACGCTTTTTATCAGCTGCGCCAGCCGGGCCAGGGCGTTTTCCTTGTTCATTTCCTGGGTACGGAACTGTTGGGCCTTGATCACGACAACGCCGTCGGTAGTAATGCGCTGGTCACTCAGTGCCAGCAACTTTTCCTTATAGCGGTCGGGCAGGGACGAGGCGCGGATGTCGAACCGCAAATGGATGGCCGAAGCGACCTTGTTCACATTCTGGCCACCACTGCCCTGGGCGCGGATCGCCTGCAGGTCGATCTCGTTGTCGGGAATCTGTAAATTACGGCTGACTTGAAGCATAACCACGGCGACTGCATCGGGATTGTCAGCCTAACAACAAGGAACGCGCATGACCATTATCGGTATCGACCTGGGGACCACCAACAGTGCCTGCGGCATCTGGACGGACGAGGGAGTCAAACTGATACCGAACCGGCTGGGGGATGTGTTGACCCCGTCGGTGGTCGGGCTGGACACCCAGGGTGAGCTGATCGTCGGCCGTACTGCCCGGCAACGCCTGATCAACCACAGTGATCAGACCGTGGCCGCCTTCAAACGATTGATGGGCACCGACCACAAGATCAAGCTGGGCCGCCAGGCATTCAGCGCCACGGAATTGTCATCGCTGGTATTACGTTCATTAAAGGAAGATGCCGAAGCCTACCTGGGCGAACCGGTCACTGACGCCGTGATCAGCGTGCCCGCCTATTTCAATGACAACCAGCGCCACGCCACCAAGCAGGCCGCCGAGTTGGCGGGCCTGAAAGTGGAGCGATTGATCAACGAACCCACCGCCGCCGCCATTGCCTATGGCCTGCACGAAAAGCAGGAAGGCCTGTTTCTGATTCTGGATCTGGGCGGCGGTACCTTTGATGTGTCGCTGCTGGAATTTTTCGACGGCATCATGGAAGTTCACGCCAGCGCCGGAGACAACTTTCTCGGCGGCGAAGACTTTGTCGATGCCATGGTCGACGACGTTTTACGCGAGCATGCCCTGCGTCGCGATGACCTGAAGCCCAACCTGCTGCAACAGCTTTACCTGCAGATGGAAGGCGCCAAGCGCAAACTGGGCCCGGCCGACCAGACCCTGTCCCTGGATCTGGGCGACAAGACCGTGGAGCACGTGGTCACCAGCGACTGGTTCACCCGGGTCAGCACGCCGCTGCTGTTGCGCGCCAAACACCCCATCGAGCGGGCGCTGCGCGATTCCAGCACTCATCCAAGCAAGATCGACGATGTGGTGCTGGTGGGCGGCTCCACCCGGCTAGCCATTTTCCGTTCCACCGTGGGCAAGATGTTCGGCCGCCTGCCGTCCTGCCACCTGGACCCGGATACCGTGGTGGCCATGGGCGCGGCGATCCAGGCCGGCCTGATGATGCGCAACGAAGCCCTGGACGATGTGGTGCTGACCGATGTGTGCCCGTACACCCTGGGCACCGGGGTGATCAACCGCGACAACAGCAAGCTGGGCGATTATTTCATGCCCATCATCGAGCGTAATTGCGTGGTTCCCGTGAGCATTGCCCGGCAGGTATGCACTGCCTATGACGACCAGACCGAACTGACCATCAAGGTATACCAGGGCGAAAACCGCTACGTGGAAAAGAATGTCTTTCTTGGCGAATTGAATGTGCGGGTGCCCAAAGGCCAGCGAGGCGAGCAAGCAGTGGATATTCGCTACAGTTACGACATGAATGGTTTACTGGAAGTGGACGTGACCGTGGAATCCACCGGCCAGGTCCACAGCCACCTGATCGAACACGCCCCAGGCGCCCTGAGTGACGAGCAAAAACAGGCCGCCCGGAAAAAACTCGCGGCCCTGAAATTTCATCCCCGTGATGGCGAAGACAACCGCGCCCTGATTGCCCGAGGCGAGCGCCTGTACGAATCCAGCCTGGGCGATCGCCGTGAGTACATCGCCGACATCATGAAGCGGTTTGAAAAAGTCCTCGACGATCAGAACCCCGCAGACATTGCACGCATTCAGAAACAGGTGAAAGAGGCGCTGGATAGCCTGGAGAGCGAGGACTGGTTCTGATGCCGCCCTGGGATAGCCTGCAGATTGAACCTACCGCCGACGCGCGGGCAATCAAGCGCGCCTACGCCAAACAACTCAAACAGACCCGCCCGGACGAAAACCCCCAGGGCTTCCAGCAACTGCACCAGGCTTACAAGCAGGCACTGGCCTGGGCCGAACGACAATCGTCGCAAGACGACCCGGCGTCACCCCCGGAAGGCTGGCACAGCGAGCCGCTCTCACTCGCGCCCCAGGAACCGGTGGAAACCAGGCCGGAACCGGCGCCCGAACCGGAACTGGTGCCGGGCCCAGCCCATACCCCGCCGCCCAGCCACGACACCTTTATCACTGACCCGGAACCGGACGAAACGCTGAAGCAGGCCAGCTGGTCGGTACAACTTGCGCCCACGCCGCCGCCTCCGATTGACGACGAACCCGCCACTCTGGAGACCCTTGGCGGGCCCGTGGTCGGTACCGATGAGCAGGATCAAACGCTGGCAGCACTGCTGGCTCAAGTCCGCGACCTTCTGCAGCAACCGGAGGGTGCACAACAAGCCGATCACTGGCATTTTCTTACCCGCACACCACTGATACTGGACGATGCCTTTAACCACCGGCTCGGCCATGCCCTGTTTGCCGTGCTGGCCGAACAGCAACAATCCGGTCATCCATCGTTGTCGTACCCGGTGGTCCGTTACCTGAACGGACTGTTCAACTGGGAAGGGCAGCGGCGCTGGCTGAATGAGGATTTTGGTGAAGACACCTGCGATTCACTCTTTCTTATCCTCGACGATATCCCGCTGAACCAGGACGCCATCAAGGCCGTTCGCGGTGGCCAGGGCGTTTTCGCACAGAAAAAGAAACCCCCGCAAGTGGCGCCGGAGGAAGTGATCATGGGCGGTTATTTGCTGCGCATGCTGGCCTTTGCCATGGACATGTTTCTGGTGGTGGTCGGCGCTATTTTTGTGGTCGAGGTGCTGCACCGTTTCGGCGGCAGCAGTGACGAAAGCGGCGCACCACTTGCCATAATACTGGCCGTACCCCTCTATTTGCTGATGGCGCTGATCATGGAATCCAGCCCGATGCAATCCACACCGGGGAAACGATTGCTGGGCATGCGCGTTACCAGTCGGCGGCTACAGCGACTGCACCTATTGCACAATGTCGGACGCATCATTGCCTTTTGCCTGACCGGTATTTTGTGGAAGGTGATTTTTATTGTGAATGCCTTTATGAAAGGGCATCTGCTGCACGACCGCATCAGCCGCAGCTATGTGATCCAGTATCGCAAGTCGGAATAGGGCAGGAGAAAGATCCACGCCGCCAGGAAAGACAACAAGAAGGTCGCCGAGTTAGCAAGGCGCTAACCCGGCGAGCCCGGCCTACTTATTCAGGTCCCGTTCATAACTCAAGCGCTTGGCCGCATCCAGCGTCAACATCTGCATAAAGGCCTTGGTTTCCGTGTCCGCACCGGTGGGCGTGCCATTACTGCCACCACCAAATACATACTGCGGCACCTTGCGCTGGGCAAAGGCTTCTGCCCA
This sequence comes from Alloalcanivorax sp., assembly GCA_039983755.1. Classification (GTDB taxonomy): domain Bacteria; phylum Pseudomonadota; class Gammaproteobacteria; order Pseudomonadales; family Alcanivoracaceae; genus Alcanivorax. Next base: position 14,267 of record JBDWVU010000034.1, on the reverse strand, counting down.
GATTTTCTGAATCTGGATTTCGGCATCCAGCTTCTGCGCCAGGGCATTATCGGCCCGTAGAATTTCCCGCTTCTGATAGGCTTCCGCATCGGCCAGGGTGCGACGGGTTTCCGCTTCTACCCGGGCTTTTTCCAGATTGATTTCTGCGGTCTGCTTTTCAATTTCTGCCTGCTCTTTCAGCTTCTGCGCCTTGGTAATCGCCAGCTGTTTCTCGGTTTCCGCTTCCGTGGTGCGCTGGATTTGGTCTACCTTGGCTTCCGCCTGGCGCTCAGCCACTTCGCGCTCCCCACGGGCAATCGCCAGCAACCGCTGCTCTTCTTCCTGCACCCGCTGCTCACGGGCAATGGCCCGGTCTGCAGAGGCTTTCTGCTTGAGCTGCATGCGTTCCACGAAGCGCTGGTTGGGATCCATCTGGGTCACCCGGGCTTCCACTACGGTGACACCGTAATCAATAAAACGCTGGGACTTCCGCCGGGGTACGCCGGTATCGTCGAGCATCTTGCGTACCACAAATACCACCTTGGCATCGTCGCCGTAGTCTTGTTGCTCGGTGCCCATGGCCACGTTGGCACTGCCTTTGATTTCACCCACGCGCTTCTGACTAATTTCTTCACGACGCACAATGTAGATGCCATTGATCATCTGGTTTTCGAACTCGGTATTGAATTCGGTACGCCCGCCGGAGTAATACTCTTCGGCGCTCATCAATGATGCATTGGCTTGCAGCGTTTCCTTGAACGCGGGGATCAACGCCGTGCGCAGCAGGTTTTCCGGTGTCCGGTATTCATGGGCCAAATGCAGGAAACTTTCCGGGTCGGTGGGAATAGTAAAGCGCACCGTGGCCTGGGCGTTGGCGTCCACTTGATCCAGAAACATGATGTTCTGCGGCGGCAAGGCTGCGGAGGTTTCCGAGTTCTCCACCTCCACATAATCCAGGGTTTCACTGCCACCGCGCACGGCTTGCACGGTCAGTGCCCGCTTCCAGGAATTCCAGCGACCAAAAAGGAAGAACTGATAGCCCACATCCGACACCACCTTTTCCTGCCCGGTGATGGTACGCACGTGATACACGTAGCCCGGTTCCGCGTAGAAAATGGATTTGTTGGCGACAATAAGCAGCGCCAGAATGCTGATAACCCCAACCGCAACGCGCCCTAACGGCATTGCCCCCTTCAATTTTTCCGAAATCATGATGCCCCCAGTCTCATTTTTAGAAGGGCATATTTTACGGCGCGATTTCCATAACGGTAGTGGTCAATGTCTTACATTTCGAAAATCGGTACAGGGCCTCGATTCAATCTTTTCCCCACATGCGTGGCAGCACATTAACCTGCCCGGTTTGCTTGCGGTGCACCAGGGCCATACCGATATGGCCAACGATCATGGCCAGCAGCACCCAACCCAGCACACCGTGGAGCAGGTTACCCGGTTCCACCATCCAGGCGATCTTGTCGCCGTCAAAACCCGACATCAGCGGTAGTCCGAACGGCTCAAATGCACGGCCGGAGCCGTATTGACGCAGCAGGGCAAGGGCGGGAATCAACAGCAATAAGCCATACAGTCCGACATGCCCCAATTTAGCCGCCAGGTTGATAGAAGGCGGACGCCGACTCAGATTTACCACCGCCCATCCTAACCGGATCACCGCCAACACGATCAAGATCAACCCTAACGGTTTGTGGGTCGGCCAGAAAAACGATTCGAATGCGGTGTCCTCGAAACCATAGTGCGCCAACGCTGAGAGAAACTGCCAGGCTAATAGTAATGCCATGCTCCAGTGCAGAAACCGGCTGATGCTACCGTAGCGGGCCGGGGTATCGTCCTTTGACATGGGTATTCTCCTGTTAGGTGGCGCGGGGCTGCCTGGCGGCTTTGCTGATTATTGCTCGCCAAGAATGACAAGAAAATGTGCAGAAAATATGGAAGGGAATCGCGGTTCTGTGAATACAATCGCAGGCCGGCCAAGCCGGCCTGCGGGATGCCGGTCAGCCAACCGGCACCGCAAAGTGCAGCATGGCATGTACCTGGAGTTCGCCGACCAGGAAACCCAGCACGGCGCCCACGGTAATCAGGATCCATTCATCCTGCTGGAAAGCCGGTCGCAGTAACCCTTCAAATTCTTCCTCGGTGAGCTCCTGCATTTTCTCCACCATCAGGTTTTTCAGATCCATGGCTTCTTCCGCATACGCCTCCATATGGCTGAGGGTTTCCGGCAGGTGCTGCATGACCTTTTCTGATACCGACCGTTTCATCTCCTGGTATTTGGTACTGCCCACGGCAAACACCACCAGGGGCTTCGCCAGGCCAGATTGCTCATCCAGTGTCCGTTGCACCTGTTTTTGCACTAATCCAAACAGGCGATCAGACATGGGGCCTTTAAGAATGCCTTCGATGACGGCTGCTGGCGTCACCACTTCACTGGCAATCAGTTCGCCATAACGGGCCGCAACCTGCTGGCGCCGCTTGAGAAACAGCCCTTGCCATTCAAACAGCCCCAGGTAGCGCACCGGTTGCTTCGGGTTGAAGATCATTTTCAACGCCAGCCAGTCGGTGAACCAGCCGGTGAAGAGCCCGAACAGGGGAATCACCCAGATGTTATGGGTAAAGGCCCACACCACCGCCTGAACGATGCCGATGGCAAAACCGAAATAGATGCCGGAATTGCGGATGAACTTGAACTCCACGTGGCCGGCTTCCAGAAACACCCGGTTGAGCAGTTCCTTGTCGCGCACCAACGCGTTAATCACCAGATCCTTGAGGTCAAACACCCGGGTAATATTGCTTTTGATGTCCTCCATGATCTGCTCGACCATGTGCGGCGCTTCATTCTGGATCCGCTGGATGATCAGCCGCTTCACCGATTCCGGTGCCGCTTCCCACAGGCCCGGCTGGTATTCCGCCGCCACTTCCCGGGTGATGTCTTCCACCGACCGGATCAGCGGCTCACGAATCTCCTCCGCCACCCGGTGGGGGTCCAGCTTGTTGAACACGTCCTCCGGTTTCAACAACCGTTCCATCATCAAATCGCAGGCAATGCTGGCCATGGTGGCCGCCTTGCTCGGCACGATGCCCTGCCACCCGAAGAAGGGGCGCCAGCCGACGAATGTCAGTGGTTTGAACATCATCTTGATGGCCACCACCTTGGTGCCATAACCGATGGCCGCTGCCACAAACGGCATGGACAGGTAGAGGATCCAGTTGGCTTGCAGGTCAGCCAGTATCAGATTCAAATCGGTAATCACGGGCTACTCCTCAACGTCCGCAGGGGTGGTCATTAACGCCCACAATTGACGGCCCAGCGGACTGATCCGCAGGGTTTCCCGGCGCGTGGATAGTTTAGGCAGGTGGGTTTGCAGCTCGGTTTTCGCCGTACGAAAACCGCTATCGCCTTCACACAGTTCATAATCCGTGCGCAGCGCTTCGGTGAAGCTGCTGGCGATCACCAGTCCCTGGGCAAACAGCCGGCTCAGGTACAGGGCAATGAAATCATTGCATTGGATACCCGCCGCACGGCCCACATTGGAGTGGCGGTACAACACCTCGCCGCGGGAGAAACGCCCACCGCTCTGTACGGTCAGCAGGGGGAAAGCGCTGCCGTCAGATAACGCTGCCAGCAGGCGGGCTTCATCCGCCGTCAGGTTTGCCAACTGGTGTTGCACCAGCATGGCCTGGGCCTGCGGCACACTCTGCTCCATGGACACATCCAGCAGCTGGTGCAGACTGTCCGGCGAACCGTCCATTTCGCCGGGTTCATGGAGGGATTCAAGGCGGTGCTTCAACCCGTGCAGCAGCTCGTGCTCCACCTCGTGATAACGGGCATCTGCACGCTGTACCGGCGGCAATTGCAGCAACAGCTGCTGGATCCGCGCCCGTAGCGATGCGGGCGACAGTGGGGAGTCAGACACATTCGTTCCCTGTTGTTATTGTCGTTGTGGGCTTTCCCGGCCTTCCTTTCATACCGGCAAAGGAAACAGCCTGCCCTTTATTATTGAGTGTCCGGTCTTTTCGCGCGACTGCAAGTTACTGTGCGTATGCTTTCGGCAACCACACAGCCCTCAGGGGCGTTCGCGCAACGCCAGCACCCGCGTGCGCAGATCGTCGGCCTGCACGGACTGGGGCGGCACCCCCGTACCAACAGCCAGTTTGATTCGCGACCAGAAACGCCGGGGCAGGCGGGTCAGCGCCTTGCCACCCTTATGACTGAACACGCTGCCCCACAGCCCGGACAGGGCCATGGGAATCACCGGCACCGGGCTGTCACTGACAATTTTCTCTATGCCCGCGCGAAATTCATCGACCTCACCGTCGTCGGTAAGCTTGCCCTCAGGGAAGATACACACCACTTCCCCGGCGGCCAGCTCTTCACGAATACGCACAAAGGCCTGTTCGTAAATGGCCGGATTACGGGTTTTCGAATCTATCGGGATGGTCTTGCCGGTGCGGAAAATATAATTCAGCAACGGCATGTCATAAATCGGCTTGAACATGACAAAGCGAACCGGGCGACGAATGGCTCCGGCCAACAGCAGGGCGTCCACGTAGCTCACATGATTACACACCAGCATGCAGGGGCCTTCATCCGGGATGTTTTCCATTCCCTCATGCTTCACGCGGTACATGGTGTGGGTAAGCATCCACACCAGCAGGCGAATCAGGAATTCCGGCACCACGGTGTAGATATACGCCGCCACCAGAATATTGGTCAGCGCCAGCGCCAGGAAGAACTGCGGGACCGTCATTTCCAGCAGGCCGATCAGAACGATGCCGGCCACCGCCGACAGCACCATCAACAGGGCATTGAGAATATTGTTGGCGGCGATGATCCGCGACAGGTGCTTGGGGTTGGCTCGGTGCTGAATGAACGCAAACAACGGCACAATATAGAAACCGCCGAACACGCCAATGCCCAGCAGATCCAGCAATACCCGGTACCCACCAGGCTGTTGCAGGAAGCTGACAACACCAATGCTGTTCGTGGTTGCCTGGGCCACACCGGCCAGCCCGGCGTAGGAGAAAAACAGATCAATACCGAACACGCTCAAGCCAATGGAGCCCAGCGGCACCAGCCCCAGCTCCACCCGCTTACCTGACAGTTTTTCACACAGGAAGGAGCCCAGCCCGATGCCTATGGAAAAAGTGCCCAGCAACAGCGCATAAAGGCCATCGGTACCGAACAGGTAATCATCCACATACACTTTCAACTGGGTGGTATAGGCCGCCCCCATAAACCAGAACCAGGAAATCGCCAGCACGCACATCCACACGGATTTCACTTCCCGCGCATAACCGACGATATGCCAGGTTTCTTTCCACAGGTTCCAGTTGATCTTGATGGATGCATCCGCAGCCGGGGCAGCGGGAATGCCTCTCGCCGCCAGATACCCCAGCAACGCCAGCCCCACCACCGTCATGGCAACGACACCGTCACCCACGCCATCCATTTTCAGCAGCACACCAGATATGGAACCGAGCAGAATCGCCAGAAAAGTCCCCATTTCTACCAACGCATTACCGGATACCAGTTCCTTGTCGGTCAGGTGCTGGGGGATGATCGAATATTTGATCGGCCCGAAAAAGGTGGATTGCAGGCCCATGCAGAACAACACGGCCAACAGGAAATAGACGCCATCAAAAAAGAAGCCCACTGCGGCGGCAGACATGATGAACACTTCTACCATTTTGATCTTGCGCACCAGGGTGGCCTTGTCGTACTTGTCTGCAACCTGCCCCGCCAACGCCGAGAAAAGGAAGAAGGGAAGAATGAACAAAGCCAGCGCCACATTGTTCAACGTGTTCACACTGACCGTACTTACCACGCCAGAGGCAATCAGCAGAATCAGTGCCTGCCGAAACACATTGTCGTTGAAGGCCCCCAGAAACTGGGTAAAGAAAAACGGCCCGAAGCGCCGTGACGCCAGCAGAGAGAACAACCCTTTTTTCATTTTCTCGCCTTTTCATCCTTATTCTAGGAAAAGCTTCAAACTGCAACGCGAATCACCGCTACTGACAATCGGAGACGTAACAGCCGCGCCCGGATTTTCAGCGCGGAACGCTGAGCGTTCAGGCTGCAAAAAACTATCTTCGTGTTGGAGCTTCAGGCTTGTAGCTTGCTACTCCAGCCCCGCCCAACTATTCAAATAATGTTCCAGCAACGAATCCAGCATGGTCTGTTCGTCCACATCGCCTGCTACTTCCAGTTTGTTCTCTGCTGCCAGCACCGCGATGCCATGCACACTGCTCCACAGGGTACGGGCTGCCAGATGGATCGCAGCGGCAGACTGTCCATCTGCCAACCGGGCCATTTGCTGTTCCACCCGCTCAAACAACTGCGCCGTGCGTTGCTGGTACCAGGCTGGCACAGGCGCCGCATTCTGCATGCGATGCATAAACACCATTTGCCACAGTGCGGTTTGCGTGCGTGCCAATGACAGGTAGGCGCTGGCCATCTGATGCAGCGCCTGGGGCGGGGGCAGGTTGGATGATGCCTGCATATCGCCCAACAGGGTATCCAGGGTCGCCGCGTTGGCATGCAGAATAAGGTCATCGAGATTAGCGAAAACGTGATAGAGCATACCGGGCGTATAACGGATTTTTTCCGCCACCTTGCGCACACTCAGTTTTCCCAACCCCTGTTCCGCCACCAGTTCGCGCACGGCGTCGATGGCCAGGGCCTGTAATTCTTCGCGGCTGTGTTGGTTTCGGCGTGCCATGGGTATGCCCTGCAATGGTTACCGGTTGTTCTGGAGCAAGTTCCGTAAAAGGGAACAAGCCTGTTTTCCGGTTTGCGCGTGATCCCGTTGCGTCAGCGCAGCGGACAGTTAACCACAACATCTAAACGCCGTTCAATAGTGAGGCTGTTGCCAACCATGACAGCCTGCGTTCAGGAGGAGGTCGACAGCGGCGGGGCGCCCGGACGACGGCCAATGGGACGAGCGGGGTTGCCGGCAACGATGGTCCAGGGCGGCACATCACGGGTGACCACCGCTCCCATGCCCACCACCGCATGGTCCCCCAGGGTGACGCCATCCACGATACCCACACGGGCACCGATCCAGACGTCACAGCCAATACGAATCCCCCGGGAACTCACTGGCTGCTCGCGCACCCGCCGATCCGCATCCATGCCATGATTGAAAGCAAACAGGGTGCAATAGGCGGCGATGCGGGTGTCATCACCAATGTCGATACCCGCCGCGCCCCCTTCCAGGCTCACATGGTGGTTGAGGCTGACACGCTGACCCAGCCGAACAGGGCCGTGAATGACGCAATCAGCAGCGATCTGGCAGCCATCTCCCACGATAATATCGCGACCCGGCTCGGCGAACAGAGCGGCCTGGGGCGCCACAAAGCAATTTTCACCAAGGTGCACGGTCTCCAACGCCATCAACCGTTGCTGGATCCCCTGTTGCCAGGGTTCCGCCCAGGCCCGGTGCTTTGGCTTTAATCGGCCGTACAGCCAGGGCATGTAGGCAAGGCGCTGTTTGTGCTGTTCGCGATAATCGTCATCGGTCATAAAAGCAGGAGCGAGTTGAAAGTTTAAAGTTGAAAAGCGCGAGTCAGGTCATTGGGCCCTGAAAGCCCGTGCCCGCGCAACCGCTGATACCCTGATCGCGGTGAAAATCGTTTTATCGACGATAAGGCCTTGTCCGCGTTTAAACTTTGAACTTTAAACTTTCAACTCAAGAAGTGTTTAGCCGCCCCCGCCCATGCAGTAGCATGCCCGGCAACAACAAGGAGAACACCGTGAAGAAACTACTTCCTCTTGCATTGGGCCTGGCGCTGGCCGGCTGTCAGCACATGGAATCGGCCATGCCCTGGATCAACATGGGTAACCAGATGGCCAAGAATGCCGGTTACAACACCGATGAGAAACTGGCCGCCGGCATTAAGGAAGCCCTGATCAAGGGGACGGATGTGGCCGCCGCCCAGCTGTCCCAGGAAGGGGCCATGAACCTGAAGCTGCCCAAGGCCGCGGATCCGGTGACCGATACGTTGCGTAAATTTGGCCTTGGCAGCTACGTGGATCAGTTGGAAACGGCCATGAACCGCGGGGCAGAAAAAGCGGTGGCCTCCGGTGCACCGGTATTCAAGAACGCCATCAATGCCATGAGCGTGGATGATGCCCTGGGGATCATTCAGGGGGGCGATACGGCGGCGACCCAGTATTTTCGCGGAGAGACCGAAAACAGCCTGCGTCAGCGCTTCCAGCCGATTGTGGAAGAGAACCTGCGCAAGACCGGTTTCTACGACCAGTATCAGACATTGCTTGGCGCCTACGGTAAGTTACCGCTTACTAACAAGCCCAACCTGGACCTGGAAAGCTACGTTATCGACAACAGTATGGACCAGCTCTATTCCCGCATCGGCCAGCAGGAAACCCTGATTCGTCAGAACCCCATGCAACAGGGTAGTGCGCTGATCGGCGCGGTGTTCGGGAACTCGAACAAGTAGCCCGTCGATCGGCAGGAGCGTCGCTGGCGCCGCGATCACGAAAATATCGGGTTGCGAGAAGCGGGTTTCGACAGTCAACATTCGAAAGCCGAGAACGTCAGGTTTTCGTTTCTCGCTCCTGGTGACTCGTCCCTGGGTTATCGCGCCGCCATCGACGCGCCTACGTCAAACATGTCGCTACGCCACTTCCGCCAGGGTGAGCTGGGCGAAGCGCGCGAGGATGGCGCTGGCATCGTGGCATTCACGCACCTCCTGCAGATGCGTATCCACCTGCTGCTGGCTCAGGCTGTCGCCACTCAGGGCCTGCAGGTAGGCGCGCATCACATCAGCACTGAATTCCGGGTGAAACTGCACCCCCCATACCCGCTCCCCATAACGGAAGGCCTGGCAAACATCATGCACGTTACTCGCCAGCACCGTGCAGCCTGGCGGCGAAGTAAGCACTGACTGTTTATGCACCACTTGCGCCCACGGATGACCCACCATGGCGCCCAACAACGGATCCTGATGCCCCGCCGGCGTAAGCCGTAACGGTACCGTGCCCACCGCCATCCCCAACGGATTATCCGCAACCTCTCCACCCAGCGCCTGGGCCAGCAACTGGTGGCCAAAACACAGGCCCAGCACGGGTAACTGCGGGGTGCTGTGGAGCGTGGCAAACAGCCAGTGCGCCAGCTGCCGCATCCACGGCTGCGCTTCGGTCACCATGGCATGGGAGCCGGTAATCACCACCCCCGCTAACGATGCCGGAGCAGGCAGCGGACGCTCATCGGTGGCATCCACCTTTATGACGGGCAATGACAGGCCCAGTCCCTGGGCAATCCAGTCATCGAAATCACCGTAATGCTCACGGATCTGCGGGTAGGTGTGACCGGCTTGAATAATGGCAATCGGCTTATGATTGTTCATAACACTCTCCTTGTGAGGACAACCTCAGCAAGGGGTGTACCAACTTTTGAGGAGCAAGCTTCAAGCTACACGCTACAACGCGAATCAATGCTTGTTTTTAATCTCAACCGCCACCCCCGCGCTCCCGGGTTTCAGCGCGGAGTCCCTTTCCCGTGGATACACACAAACGGCGCCCCGTGTTGCAGCTTGGAGCTTGTCGCTTGTTTTTTTCAGGCCAGCTGCCGGTGCCGCGGGCAACTGATCAGGTGGTCGTTGACCATGCCGGTGGCCTGCATGAAAGCATAGACGATGGTGGGGCCGACAAATTTGAAGCCGCGTTTTTTCAGGGCCTTGCTCATGGCCTCGGCCACCGGGGTGGTGGCCGGTACCTCCTTGAGGCTGCGGAAGTGGTTTATCTGCGGGCTGCCGTCGACAAAATTCCAGAGGAAATCACTCAAGGTCAGGCCTTCATCACGCAACGCCAGATACGCCTGGGCGTTGCCGATGGTCGCCGCCACTTTCAGGCGGTTGCGGATAATCCCCGGGTCGGCCAGTAACGCGGCCACCTTGGCCTCGTCATAGCGCGCCACCTTCTCGGCATCGAAACCATCGAACACCTGCCGATAATGTTCCCGTTTACGCAGCACGGTAATCCAGCTCAACCCGGCCTGCGCCCCTTCCAGGTTCAAACATTCGAACAGGCTGCGATCATCATGGTCCGGCACGCCCCACTCGTGGTCGTGGTAATGCTGGTAGAGCGGATCCTCCCCGCACCAGGGGCAACGGTCTTTCATGATGGTGTTTTCTCCTCGACAGCGGTCTGTGGGTCGGTGGACTGTGGATCGGTACACCGGGCATCCATGGCGGCTTCATAATCAGCCAGGGTGTGGCCGGGAAGATGAGGATAACGGTCGCTCAGGGTCTGCAGAATCACGATACGGTCCACCCGGAAATGGCGAAACGCTTTGCGCAATTCACACCATCCCACCAGCGTCCAGCAGTGGCCCCAGAAATACAGCCCCAGCGGCCAGATGACCCGCTTGCTGAACTGCTCCTGAACGTCACGATAATGCACTCGTACCTTGCTGCGTTCGCGAATGGCCCGTTGCAGCGGATCCAGCAACGCCCCGAGCATGCGACGTTCCGGCAAGGCCGGGGCCGACACCGGCGAGGCCAGCGCGCGCAGATGGCTGGGCACCGCCATGGCCAGCTTTTCCTGCACCGCACGCAGCGCCTCGGCCTGGCGTTGACCGGCCCAGCCCTGGGCCATGGACAGGCCAGTCAGCAGGGCCTGCCATTCTTCCACGCTGAACATCAACGGCGGCAGTTGATAGCCCTCCAGCAGGGCGTAGCCTTTCCCCGCCTGGGAATACAGCGGCACGCCGCTGGCCGACAAATGGTCCACATCCCGGTAAATGGTGCGCTCGGACACCTGCAGCCGCTCGGCCAGCGCCTGGGCGGTGGTCCACTGGCTGGCCCCGATGACCTGCACGATCTGAAACAGGCGCTCTGCTCGCCGCATGATCCTTCCCTGTAGTTAACCTGACGCGGCACTTATCTTCCGCCGTTCCCGATCCGCATTCTAGCGCCAAGCTACTGACACCGTGCTGTCAGTATCCGGTCGGGGCCGCCACCGGTATCACCGACCGGGCCGGGCCGGTATACTTGGCGCCTTTCGCGGCAATCTCTCGCGACGAGCTGGGACCGGAACACCATTACCGAATAACAGGATTCACCATGGCGGAACAACCGCAAACGGATATTTTGACCTTTCAGGGCCTGATTCTGGCCCTGCAACAATACTGGGCAGAGCAGGGCTGTGTCGTTGTACAGCCACTGGACATGGAAGTGGGCGCGGGCACCTTTCACCCCTCCACCTTCCTGCGCGCCATCGGCCCGGAAAACTGGAACAGCGCCTATGTGCAGCCATCCCGTCGGCCCACCGACGGCCGCTACGGGGAAAACCCCAACCGGCTACAGCACTATTACCAGTTCCAGGTGGTGCTGAAACCGTCTCCGGACAATATCCAGGAATTGTATCTGGGCTCCCTGCGCATGCTCGGCTTTGATCCGCTGGTGCACGATATCCGTTTCGTGGAAGACAACTGGGAATCGCCCACCCTGGGTGCCTGGGGTCTGGGCTGGGAAGTCTGGCTCAACGGCATGGAAGTCACCCAGTTCACCTATTTCCAGCAGGTGGGCGGCATCGACTGCTATCCGGTCACCGGGGAAATCACCTATGGCCTGGAGCGCCTGGCCATGTACATCCAGGGCGTGGATTCGGTCTACGACCTGGTATGGTCCGACGGCCCCTTCGGCAAGGTCAGCTACGGCGATGTGTTCCTGCAAAACGAAGTGGAGATGTCCACATTCAACTTTGAACACGCCAATGTGGATGAGCTGTTCAAGCAGTTCGATTTGTTTGAAGGTGAATCCAGCAAACTGATCGACGCCGGCCTGCCATTGCCTGCCTACGAGTACGTTCTGAAAGCCTCCCACACCTTTAACCTGCTGGATGCCCGCAAGGCCATCTCCGTCACTGAACGCCAGCGCTTTATCCTGCGCGTGCGCACCCTGGCCCGTGCCGTGGCCCAGGCTTACTTCGACAAGCGCCGTTCGCTGGGCTTCCCCATGGCGGATGACAGCATTCGCGAAGAAGTGATGGCAGAGCTGCAAAAGCAGGATGACAAGGCCGCCAAGCAGGCCCAGAAAGACGGCCAAAAGAAAAAGGGGAAGCAATAATGTCCCGGGATTTGCTGATTGAACTGGGCACCGAAGAGCTGCCCCCGAAAGCGCTGGCATCACTGAGTGCCGCGCTCACCGACGAATTTGTGCGCCAACTGGATGAGGCCGGCCTCAACTACGGTAACGTGGAACGCTTTGCCGCCCCTCGCCGGCTGGCGTTGCTGGTGCGCGACCTGGACGAGAAACAGGCCGATCGCGATATTGAACGCCAGGGTCCCGCCGTTCAGGCTGCCTTCGACAACGACGGCAACCCGACCAAAGCCGCCCAGGGTTTTGCCGCCTCACTGGGCCTGACCGTGGACCAGCTGGGTCGTCAGGACACCGGCAAGGGCGAGCGCCTGGTGGCGCAGATTACCGAGAAGGGGAAAAGCGCCGCCGAACTGGTTCCGACCTTTTTCACCCAGGCCATCCAGAAACTGCCAATCCCCAAGCGTATGCGCTGGGGCAAACGCAAGGTGCAGTTTGTGCGCCCGGCCCACTGGCTGGTGGCGTTGTTTGGTGACGAAGTCATTCCCTTCGAATTGCTGGACCTGCAATCCGGCCGCACCAGCTACGGCCACCGCTTCCACGCCCCCGGCGCCATCGAACTGACCACCGCCGGTGAATATGCTGAGCGCATCGAAAAGGACGGCCACGTCCTCGCCGACTTTGATCGCCGCAAGGCAATGATCGAAGAGCAGACCCAGGCGGCTGGCAAAAAGGCGGGCGGTGTCGCCCAGATCGACCCGGACCTGCTCAACGAAGTCACCGCCCTGGTGGAATGGCCCGAAGCGCTGATGGGCAGTTTCGATGATGATTTCCTGCGGGTTCCCCAGGAAGCGTTGATCAGTGCCATGGAAGAGCACCAGAAATACTTCTCGGTGCTGGATGCCGACGGCAAGCTGATGCCACGCTTTATCACCATCAGCAACATCCAGTCCAAGGATCCCCAACAGGTGATCCACGGGAACGAGAAAGTGATTCGCCCGCGCTTGGCCGATGCCGCTTTCTTCTACGACAACGATTGCAAACGCACTCTGGCCCAGCACGCCGAAGGGCTGGCCAATGTGGTATTCCAGCAACAGCTGGGTACCGTGGCCGACAAGTGCCAACGCATCGGCAGCCTGGCCGCCGTGATTTCTGAGCAAATCGGTGGTAACGCAGACAACGCCAAGCTGGCCGGCGAACTGAGCAAGGCCGACCTGAACAGCGAAATGGTCGGCGAGTTCGACACCATGCAGGGCATCATGGGCTTCTATCTCGCCCAGCGCGAAGGCCAGCCGGAAGACGTGGCCAACGCCCTGTATGAGCAATACCTGCCACGCTTCGCGGGTGACACGCTGCCGCAGAGCAAAACCGGCATGGCGGTCTCCCTGGCGGACAAGATCGACACCCTGGTAGGCATCTTCGGTATCGGCCAGAAGCCCAGCGGCACCAAGGACCCCTACGCGCTACGCCGCGCCACCCTGGGTGTCTTGCGTATCATCATTGAGCATGATCTGGCCCTGGATCTTCGCGACCTGCTGGACCAGGCGGCGAAGCAACTGGGTGAACGCATCGATGCGGCCCAGGTGGATGACGCTTTCGAGTTTATCAAGGGTCGCTACCGCGCCATCTACCAGGAACAGGGCATTGCCACGCCGGTGATTCTCTCGGTGCTGGCCATCGACGAGGCCTGTCGCAAGCCACTGGATTTCGACCGTCGAGTAAAAGCGGTGGCCGCCTTCCAGCAACGCGAAGAAGCCCAGGCGCTGGCTGCCGCCAACAAGCGGGTATCCAATATTCTCGCCAAGCTGGACAGCGCACCGCCGGAAGAAATTGACGGTGCCCTGCTGGAAGACGAGGCGGAACAAACGCTCACCAACATGGTGGTAGCCGCGTTCGAGCAGTCCTATGAACTACTGGAAGCTGGCGACTATGCCAGCGTGCTGGAAATGCTCGCGGATCTGCGCGAGCCGGTGGACGCCTTCTTCGATACCGTCATGGTGATGGCAGAGGATGAGGCAGTCCGCAATAATCGCCTGGCACTGCTGGCATTCCTGCGTGACCTGTTCCTGAACGTGGCGGATATCAGTTTGTTGCAAGAATAGACGCCGCACGCTGCATGCCTCAGGCAACACGCTAAATCAAAGGCCGCTTTTAATCAGCGGCCTTTGTGTATATCACCGTAGGAGCGTCGCTGGCGGCGCGATAACCTAACGGTA
>JBDWVU010000033.1:0-165490 GCA_039983755.1 Alloalcanivorax sp. | reverse complement strand
GCCACACTGTGACCACGATCGGTCACCTGACGAACCGCCTCAATCTTGAATTCTTCGGGATAGCGCTTGCTGCTCATAGATACCTCTCTGGTTGCCATTTTGGATGGCTGAAAGGTGTCTAGCAAACTGGTGGCGATTCAGAATTCGAGTTTGATCATAATTTGGTCTCAAGTTCCGGCTTCTGGCGGTGCTCTTAAACGTTAACAGTCGGTCATGTCGGGTCAGCAGGTTGTGCTGACTTCAGACCTTGAGAGCTCCGCCCGAGTTGACCTTAATGACTTTCAGGGCTGTATCTTGGGCGACACAGGCAGGGCTACCCATGGGATGATTGAGGCTGTGGTCAAGAATCGCTTTCCGGATCTCTTGGCTGACCCGGTTCGAATGAGGCGCCTTGGCGCAGGGTAATTTATCCAGCAACCTTTCAATGCCAAAGGCCTGGTAGTTACGGTAGCTCCCTAAAGCTACCGACGGGAGAATCTATCACTTATCAGGACTTGCTGACGTTATGAAGATTCTGTGCCAGTTCTAGCAGGCTGAGCTTACGGCGTGCTACTTTCTCATCAGTAGCCATAGTCGTTTCCGCTGGACTTTAAATGAGTGTTAGATGCTCATTTCTATAACTCGTCTAGGGCGCTAAGGCCACGCTATTTTTGATGGCTAAGCACCAGTTGAATGCCGTAACAAAACGGACAGTTTAAAAGTATAAAAAGGTAATCAGGGATGAAAATAGAAAAAATAAAACTGCAGAACTTTCGTTGTTTCGGGGCTGATGCTATCGAGCTAAATTTCGAGGAAGTTCTGACGGCACTTGTCGGTGGAAATGGCTCCGGAAAGACAGCAGTGCTGCAAGCTGTGTCCCGGTTGTTTGGTACATCATCAGGCCAGAGGTCGCTACAGCGTCGTGACTTCCACATACCTGTTGGGCGGCAGGAACTACAGTCTGGAGATAGCCTTTTTGTCGAAGCGGTACTAGCTTTTCCTGAACTGGCAGAGCAAGACGGTTCTCCTCTTGATGCTGTTCCGGAGTTCTTCAATCAAATGGCGGCTTCCGGTGTAGGAGAGCCCCTCAAAGCTAGGATACGACTACAAGCTACATGGACAGATGATGGTACGCCGGAAGGGGCAATTGAAGAGGATATACGCTGGATAAGAGCCCTAGATGATGATTTTGAGTGGGATGACTGTTCCAAAGTTCAGGCAGTAGAGCGCTCTTCGGTCCAGTTTATTTACTTACCAGCTAACCGTGATGCGACGACGCAGGTTACAGCTCTTCTTAAAGGGAGGTTATGGCAGGCTGCCAAATGGTCGACGGCATTCAGGGATGCAAGTTCCGATAATGCGGGGCAGATCCAGAGCAGTTTCGAGGAGGAAGAGCCGTCGAAGGTTCTGCTGAAGCGTCTTTCAACGCGGTGGCAACAGGTCCATGAAGCCGATACTGACAGTCAGCCGCGTTTAAGGCTCATCGAAAACCGTTTTGAGGAGCTTGTTCGTAAAGCCGAATTTACCTTTACGCCTGATGAAGAAGGTCAGGAGCGTCGATTGTCCGAGTTGAGTGACGGGCAGCGCTCTCTTTTCCATATTGCCCTTACAGCCGCAACGCTCGAAACCGAGCGAGAAGCTTTCGCCTTGCCTGCTGATGACAGCTCATTTGAACAGGATAAGTTACGCCGAGTCCACCTCACGATCCTTGCCATTGAAGAGCCTGAAAACAGCCTTTCGCCGTTCTTTTTGTCTCGCATTATCAAACAGGCGAGAGAGATAGGGGGACTGTCTACCGCACAGGTTATGCTATCCAGCCATTCTCCGGCGATCCTGAGCCGGATAGAGCCGTCGGAAGTGAGATATTTTCGTATGGATCGGGGTGCACGGTGCTCATCGATCCGCGAACTGACCTTGCCGGAAGATGGTAATGAGGCAAGCGTTTACGTCAGGCTGGCGGTAAAAGCATATCCCGAGCTTTATTTTGCGCGTTTTGTGATCTTGGGTGAGGGCGACTCAGAGCGCGTCGTTATTCCGAAAATTGCGGAAGAGATGGGTGTGCCCCTTGATCCGTCATTTGTTCCAGTTGTTCCGCTCGGTGGGCGCTTCGTGGCTCATTTCTGGAGGCTGCTTAATGATCTCGATATTCCACATGCCACATTGCTAGATCTCGATCTGGGGCGTAGGCATGGTGGGGCGAAAACCATGAGAGGTTGCTTGGAGAACCTAGCCGATATTGGAAATGACTTTCGGAATAACATTCAATACTTGCTTGGAAATGTCGACCCTGATGAAGCTGATCAGCTCACAGACCAAAACCTTCTTGGTGGAGCCCCGCAGGCAAACTGGCTTCAGGCTTTCCGTGAGGAAGGTGTTTTCTTTTCCTTTCCTATTGATCTCGATTTTTCCATGCTGCGCGCATTCCCACGGGCCTATCAGGTGCCTAACCCCGGTGGACGCGGTCCCATGGGGAGTGCAGAGGCAATTCAGGCCAGAAAGAGCACCACACTGAAAACGGGTGGGAAGCCCGCCTTATACACTCACCATTACGACGACTCTTTTAAATGGTACCCGTATCTGTTCCTGAGCAGCAGTAAACCAGAGACTCACCTAGCGGCGTTTTCCCGTATCTCAGACGGCGATATTGCTAGGTCTGCCCCTCGTGAGATCAGGAAACTCATTGAGTATGTAAAGCAGAAACTTGATCTGTCGGGAGAGGATGCATGACTCGCGCAAGCAAGGATGACTGGTTACCTCAGGGGGTTGGCCGTCTGGAGGATAGAGCGTGGGAGGCTTTACGTGAAACCAATATCAGCGTCCTTGTGACTGCAGGTGCCGGTGCAGGAAAAACAGAGTTCCTGGCACAAAAGGCGGCCTATCTTCTTCAGACAGGTATTTGTCCGGCTCCCAAACGTATTCTGGCCATCAGCTTTAAAAAGGATGCCGCGCGAAACCTTGCAGAAAGGGTTGCAAAACGTTGTCCTAGAGATCAGGCGCGGCGTTTTGATTCAATGACTTTCGATGCCTTTACCAAGGGGCTTCTGGACCGGTTCCGCCCTGCTATACCGGAGCCGTTCAATACACCAGGAACGTATCAGATCGTTACTCCGTTTCGTAGGGACTATGCAGATTTTCTTGAGCATCATGGTTATCACGGCGTTAGTGCTCAGCAACTTGAGAGAAGAATACCTCTGACAGATCTGCCAATTAATCAGTCAAATGGCTCTGAAGTAGATCGTGCATTAGCAGATTACTGGTATAAACAATTCTTTGGGGGCGATGAGATATCTCTGTCCTTCCCGATGATAAATAGACTTGTAAAACTGCTTCTGCAGGAAAACTTACATATTCGCAGGGCCTTACAGGCAACTTATCCCATCGTCTTTCTTGATGAATACCAAGATACCACTTATGCCCAGTACGACATGCTACTAACGGCCTTCGATGTTAGTAATGCTGTCTTCACAGCAGTTGGCGATGATAAGCAGCGGATTATGGGATGGGCGGGAGCCATGGACGATGCGTTCTATCAGTTTGAAAACGACTTTAATTCCAGGCGCATATCTCTGCTCTCAAATTGGCGGTCACATGAGGAGCTGGTTCGTATTCAGCACGAGATAGCCCGCCGGATTGACGGCAATGTAGAGGAGGTGCAGGCACAAGGGACTCGTGAAGTCGAAGGAGAAGTTTCTGCCATCTGGCAATTCCGGAGCACAGATGACGAGAACAATCATTTGGCTGAATGG
Source organism: Alloalcanivorax sp. (assembly GCA_039983755.1). Taxonomy (GTDB): domain Bacteria; phylum Pseudomonadota; class Gammaproteobacteria; order Pseudomonadales; family Alcanivoracaceae; genus Alcanivorax. The sequence continues at coordinate 161,765 of JBDWVU010000033.1, read as the reverse complement.
GTGAGTCGTGAGGTGCAGTCAGGGCGTGTCGAGCCACATGATGTTGCGATTCTGATCAGGATGCGGGCAGATCAGGTGGAAAGCGAGATAGCCCCTGCTTTTACGGCACGAGGCCTCCGGATCAGAAATGCGGCCCGGTCAGTTGGTGAAATCCAGATACAGGACCTTCTTGGAGAAGAGCTGACCGGAATATTCATTCCTTTGCTTCGCTTGGGAGCGACAGACCGAAGCCCGGAAAACTGGGTGTTGGCTCAGCAGAACTATATGTTTCTAGAAGCTGCCGATCCGGATAACGATCTCACGCATGAGCGATTGCTGGTTAAGCTTGAAGTATTTGTCCGTCAACTAAGGGTAGAGCTAGCGTGTCGCCAGCCTGATCCGGATTCGGCGGAAGCTATTGCAGAGTTGCTTCTTGAATTTGTTAATCCCCTGGCGCTGCGTCAATCCTTTCCCGCATATCAGAGAGAAAGGGACTTTAAGAGGGTCTGGAGTGGATTTGTTTCACTCCTGAAAGAATGTACAGAACATAGCAGTAGCTGGACGGAAGCTCTGGATGAGTTTGAGGGCATTGGTCAAGTCGCTTTGATGACTGTCCATAAGAGCAAAGGCCTTGAGTTCCATACCATGATATTTTATGGGCTCGATAATCAGACTTGGTGGAGTCTGATGCCGCAACGAGGTGAGGAGCTGAACACCTTTTTTGTTGCCTTTACCAGAGCCAAGCAGCGTGCATTCTTCTCTCAGTGTGTTGAGCGAGGGCGTGCTATTGGCTGGATTCAGCAATTACTGGCCCCGGCGGGAGTCGAAACCATAGACGGTACGACCATATTGGGGGCCACATGAGCATGGTCAGGGTATGCTCTCCTAGGTTATTCAATAAAGTTTTTATGTTTTCTTTGGGATATCGAATTCTGCCAATTAGGGAAGAGAGTATTGTAGTGGTCAACTAATTCCGGAGAGTGATTTAGGTTTTTGCCACAGCGGGGACGGTGACACGGTTGTAGCTGAAGTAAAAGTGTAGCATTAAGTGTAATTTCCCCCTCTTCTGTCTTCGAAATTTCTCTTATATTCTCCTCAAGACACCTTTGTATTATTGATGTATGTTGAATCAGAAAAACCCACTTTACCTCCGAATATTGGTTCATTAAATAAAAGTGGGCATGATATGAAAATTGCTCTAGGGAGCGAGACTTTTCCCTTTCTCAATTGAGGACATCCCCAAAACGCACGTCAGTCCTAAATCAGGGGGGCGATTGGGGTTTCACGCGACTATCCGGCATGAGTTCTATCAGTTGGCGCGGCGGCGAATCGTTTTCAGTCATGCTGGCGTTGCTCTCTGGGTGATGCATGGTACAGAGCGACACCACATTTGCCCGCGCCGATCAGTGAATGTGCGTCATTGAGCCTGCCACCTCAGAAATAGGTAATGGCATCGCCCTCTCCATCGTCTTTTCTAATGCAAAAGCGGCAGATTTCGTAGGCATCCAGTCACGACAGAGTGTGATATACAAAATAGGAGTAGGGGCGTATCACGGCGGTGTGGCTGGGGCCTCAAACCCGGCACGTTGCCGGTCGAGTTTGCCCTGGTCATCATCTGTTGATGGGGGGGCGGATTTGGTCAGGAGTTCAGATAAAGTTTGATTATTCCTGACCAAAATTTTTCGTATTATAGTGAATGCAATCAGTTTACATTTTAATTTTCTCTGAGCGATGGAATCAGTGCTTGAAAGCCAACTTTTAAAATTGACTCGCGATTAACCACCGTGCGATATTTTCTGGAACATATAGCCGTGGAGCGTATCTGACATCAGTGGCAGGTAGGATACCATCAATAGGGCGGTCAGCATCACGGCAATAGGCAGAAGATACTTCTCGTGGCGACGGTAAAAGCTGCCTCCGTGAACTTTGGCGGATTCCACTTCCTCGTCGCCGACCACCTGTCTTGTTAATAAGTGGTTAAGTGCCACCGGTGGTGACAAGTAGCCCAGTTCGAAGGCCGCTAGAGTGATCATCCAGAAGTGCAGGGGCTCAATTCCATTGGCGAACGCCACAGGAGCTATCGTGGCGTTCACCAGTAACACCGCGCCCATCGGATCCATGGTCATGCCAATGATTACCATAGTGATCACCAATATAGTCATTGCAACCCAGATATTGGCAAAAGTTTCAGGTAAGTTTTCCATCATCCCAGAACGTTCTACGATGCCACCAAGGCTTACCGACATGCCCATCAAAATCAACAAGGCACCGATATGTCCGGTGGTTTCATTGGTGGCAAAACGCAGTGAAGACTCTAGCTTCTCTCCTGTGCCTGGTTCAGGCTGGTGGTGAGGTTTTGCCGAGGGTTTTTTTACTAGATGCTGCAGAATCAGGCTGACACTAAGTAACATATTGCGCCAGAAAAGCTCCCAGAACAGGCTGTTAAGTTCATTTTTTGAAGTGCCAGTAGGAATGTTGCCGCTATTCAGGGCCTCCTGCATACCAGCCATATTGTAAGAGGAGTAGAGAATGAGGGGGACTAGCGTCAACGAGAAGACGTGTAGAGATTTTACGCTAAGTTTCTCGTAACACAGAATCGACAGCATCATTACAGGCAAAATGATGGGGGCGTAGATTTCGTTTAACTCCGCACCCAGAATATCTCGGAAAAATACTACCACCGTGCCCATGATGATTATATAGGGAAGCAGTGGGACCAGGCGTTTAAGACTGGCGGGTACTGCTTCAGATAAGGGTGCAATACGGGCGGGTGATGTGCGTACAAACTGGCTGTAAACGAAGAACAAGAACAAAGACAAAGAGAAAACCTTCAAGCCTGAGGAAAACATCTCATCTGTCGTCACTGCGTTATTCAATGCGGCAATAATCACTACCAGAAGACAAGGTCGAAGAACGACGCCGAGAGAGCCAGACATAGCAGTGGCTGCCAGAGCTAATTGCTTGCGGGCTCCGGCGCGAATCAGCTCATGGTAAACGGTGGCGCCAGCTGCGATTACAAAAATACCTGAAGCGCCGGTGAACGCTGTCGGGATTGCGGTAATTGCTAGCACGACAAAACACATGAGCTCTGGAGACATTTTCCAGGGTCGCAGTACATCAAATACCAGGTGGGCGAGTTTGGTTTGACGTAACATCATGCCTATCCAGATATACAGCGCGAGGCTCAAAAACAGTGTGGAAAGCTCCATGAGCATACCTAGGTATACACTTATTCCGTGATAGTAACCTTGTTGGGCGAACTGGATACCTGCGGAAATACACATGATGCTGTACAGCGGAATGGTCAGCAGCGATTTCCCCCAAGAGCCGCCATCGCTTAGATCTTTCGGCGGACGGAGCAACTGGTAGAACGCTGCCAGGCTGAGAATACTAAATCCTGCAATCCAGAACTGATGAAGATAGAAGTGATCAACGTTGACTCCATCTGCCACTGCGGATAATTCTGCACTGCGATAAACCCATGCTGACGCCAATAGCATCAGGTTTGCACTTAGCTGACCAACAGTTGAGACCAAATGATCCTTGCGCGTTTGAGCAGGCCGAAGTGCGATGTGGTGTCGGGAGAATGTAGCTGTTGCTGCACAGATTATGATAAGTAGGCAGAGTAAAAGGCGCTTGTAACCCCCAAGGGTGGTGACCAGATGGGCCACCCCTGTTTCCAGGTTGCGGAAGGCAATCACTCCAGGAGTGGCGTTCTCTTGAACCATCCTGTAGTCGCTCCATTTATTGCGACAAATGGAGCGGGATGACTCCAGCGATTGACGTATCGCTCCTTCGTTCACCTCTGATCCCAAAATTCCGGCTAATGGATCGGCCGCCATTCGTGCTTTCTTCTCGGTGATGGCCTTCTGGATCTCCTGTTCAATGTTAGGATCTGAATTACAGGTGGGGGCGCCGACAAGTCCCGCTGTTCGCAGCTTGAAGTAACCTTCCCATGTGCTCTCACCAATCTTGAGTAACTGGGAATGAATCACTTCGCCAGAGGCTAGAAAAATAGTGAGCAATAGCAGGATTATGGTTGGCAAGGAGGAAAGCCATTCTCCCGCAGATCGCTGTGCCATGCTCAAACTGGCAATATTCATCGGTACTTCCTTGCTCTATAAATTTATCGGTTACAAACGACAGGGTCGAACCGAATGTTTAAGGGAATTCTGAATATTTCGTAAAATGTGGTGATTCTCTCTTCTTGGCTTTTGATCGGCCCATAGCGCTGATATTTAGCGCATCTTTCATGGTCGAATCACTACTTCGAAAGTTATAAGCATGAAACTTACGTGGTTTTGCCGCTTTGTAGGTTTGTTCTGGTTGACATTTGGTTAGTTGACCAAATAACATCGAAGGATGTCAACCTAAAGACAACCTGTTTCATTGGAGGAATTATGACTTCTTTGCCAATCCAGCCACGTAAAGTTGCTTTTGATGTCTCATCAGTGCCGCGGCACTGGAATGGCGGTGATCCCGTGCTGACCCGCTTTTTTGACGCCCTCTCGGTACATTTCCCGGAGGGAGAGCGCTTCTTTATCCAGTCAGTGCGTAACTTCAAGGATCAGGTGACAGATGATCAGCTGATCGAGGACATTCGTCACTTTATTCGCCAGGAAGGTCAGCACGGCATTGTCCATGATCGTTTCAACGATGTGATGGCCAGCCAGGGCGTGGATGTAGATAAGGTCACTACGAATTTAAGGACGTTTATTCGCACCACACAAAAGTACCTGCCGAAGAAGTATCAGCTCGCCATGACTGCGGCGTTTGAGCACTTTACGGCAACCCTGGGCGAAGCCATGGTTAGCGAGAAGAGCGACATGTTTGGCGAGGCCGATCCCGTCATGAGAGCGTTGTTTCTTTGGCACGGGGTTGAAGAAGTAGAACACAAGGCCGTGGCCTATGATCTTTACCAGGGAGCGGCAGGTGGGGGCTACCTGACACGCGCCTCCGCGTTGGTGGTCGCGACTCTGATGGTTCACCTTGTCGTGGCTCCAGTATTTTGGAATATGCTCAAGCTTGATGGTGTGACGCGCCAGCCTAGTGTGATTCTGCGGGGCCTGAATAAGCTTTATGGGCGAAAAGGTATTCTCACAGGCATGCTGCCTGATTTTCTCGCTTGGTTCCGCCCTGGGTTTCACCCTTGGGATACCGGTATGCCTGAGAAAGTTGCCGCGTGGTTGGCGGAGTATGAGGCTCATGGAGATCCGATGCGGGCATCGGAAACTATTTATTGTCCGGCTCCAGTGAGTGAGGCAGCCTGATGCAGGGGGACAAGAAGGATAACCCCAGTACCTTTGATGTTCCTCATACACATCGGCCTGGGCGTCACTGTGGCAGTTCGGCTATCAGAGACCTGCTGGAGTTTCATGGGCTTAATTTGACGGAAGCTTTCTGCTTCGGGCTGGGTGCCGGGCTTGGTATTACCTATGTAGAAATACCAGGCAAGGACACCCCGTTTATTGTCCATGTTCGCTCAATGGGCTTTGAGGAAACAGTGTTCTCTACACTGGGTGTGCCGTTTCGCTGGGAGAGCTGGCAGGATCGGGATGTTGCAGCGGATGCGTTGGATACCTATCTTGATGCGGGGCGGCCTGCGCTTCTCTTAACTGATATTTTTCACCTTCCTTATTTTCAAAGCAGTACACATTTTCCCGGTCACGCCATCGTAGCCTGGCAGCGAGCTGAGAAGGGCGAGACTCTGCTCGTCAGTGACACCGAGCGACCAGGACTTCTAGAGGTGCCCCGTGACAAGCTGGCTAAAGCCAGATTTTCTCTGTCGCCACCCTTTATCCATCATGGTTCATTGTTCGCACCCGAAAGGGTTTCGGTGCAGGTTTCTGCCGAAAAAGTGCGCAGTGCAATTGTCCAGAATGCTGAAAATCTCCAGAAGGGGAGCCGGAACCAGGGTATAGAGGCTTTGACGACTTGGATAAATGATCTTCCTCGCTGGAAAGCGGTTGATAAATGGCAATGGTTACTCCGTTTTGCCTATCAAGTGATTGAAAAACGAGGGACTGGAGGTGGCGGATTTAGAGCGATGTATTCAGAGTTTCTCGATGAAGCGAGTGAAATTGTTCCTGAAATACATGGGGCAGGCTTGGTCGAGCTGATGCGCACTAGCGCTGAGGCATGGTCTGCTCTGGCCGATTGCCTGCGAAAGGGGTCCGAAAGTGAAATATTCCCTGAAGAGGCAATAACGGCCGCCATTGAATCTGTGCGTGTTGAAGAGACCCGATATGCGGATGCCGCTTCAAAACTCTGATGAAAAAGTTGCTAAATATGACAGCTGAAAAATCACTTCCGAGAGAACTGCTTGCTGCAAAGGCGTTTTTTGGTTCAGGGCATCCGTTATTCAGGGTTTTTGGTATCGCAATGGATGAAATGACCAAAGATGGCGCGGTAATGAGCATGCCTTGTGTGGAAGAGGTTTGTGATCAGCAGGGTATGCTTCATCGAGGAGCCATCGCTACCTTACTTGATACGGCATGTGGTTTGGCGATTTTTGTGCGTCTCGGCAACATGCGGCCGATTGCGACAATTGATTTGCGCGTTGATTTTATCGCTAAACCTAAGCCTGGCGAAGGGGTGACTTGTAATGTCACTTGTTTTGCAGTTGAACAGAGTATTGCCTATGTCCGTGGAGAGGCGTTTGGACGTGATGGAGGAAATCTGTTGGCGTCGGTATCAGGGAGTTTTGCGATAGGAACTGCAGGCCCTTCTTTTGATCAGTCAATGAATGCTGGTCATGAGAATAATCCCTCGGAGAAAAAAACAGCCGATGATGCAGGAATCATAAGCTCCGAAAAAGAAAGGATGACAGCTCCCTCTGCTGTGGCCGGCGATGCATCACCATACGAAAAATTCCTTGGTATTGCGGCTTCGGGTGATAACGGTGAAAAAACCTATAAAATGCCGTTTCGTGAGCAGCACATTGGTAATCCACTGATCAAGACTTTCCATGGCGGTATTATCGCAAGCTTCGCGGAGCTCGTTGCCGGCATTCACTTAACAAAGAATCAGGATGAACAAAGTAAGCCCGTATGCTCAAGTATGACTTTGGATTATTTGCGCCCTGCCTTTGCGGGTACGTTGGTGGCCAAACCGAACATTATTCGTGAAGGGAAGCGCTTCATTGTAGTTGTTGTGGATGTATTTCTTGATGGCGACCAGGTATCCCGAGGCCGCTTCATTTATAAGAGAGTCTTCGCCTCTAGCTAATCCAACCTATAAACATCCACCTTCTGCCTCAATAGAGGAGCTCTGTTATGTATATTTCACAGACTTTGCGCCGTGCCGTTCAATTAAACGGCCAAGGAACGGCGACTGTTTTTGCTAGCCGGCGGCAAACCTGGCGAGAGTTTGAAGATCGTATCGCATGCCTGGCTAACGGGTTGCTGGGTCTGGGCGTCAATGCGGGGGACAGGGTTGCCATACTGGCGTTAAACAGCGATCGATATCTGGAGTATTTCTATGCAGTGCCGTGGGCCGGTGCGGCAGTGAATCCAGTCAATATTCGGCTAGCGCCACCGGAAGTCGCCTATACCTTGAATGACTCAGGTTCCACGGTGCTTTTCGTTGATGACACGTTTGCAGCGTTGCTGCCATCCCTGCAGTCACAGCTTGAGTCTATCAAGCATGTTGTCTTCATGGGCGAGGGTGAGTGTCCACAAGGGTGTATTGATTACGAACCCCTTGTCGCCAACTCCGATCGAATCAGTGATGCCAATGCCGGCGGCGGCGACTTGGCGGGGCTGTTTTATACCGGTGGCACCACGGGGCGATCAAAAGGCGTGATGCTGAGTCATGACAACCTGGTGTTCAACGCGCTGAACGTGGTTGCCGAAATGGGCTATGACAGTGACACCATATATATGCATGCCGGGCCCATGTTCCACTTGGCTGATATGGCAAGCACGTTCGCCGTGACGCTGGCTGCGGGGACTCATGGCATTGTTCCTCGCTTTGATGTTGATGAAGTGCTGGCTTTCATTGAGCAGGAGAAAGTCACGAACACCCTGCTGGTGCCGACCATGGTCAATCTTTTGGCCTCATCTGGTCGCATCGTCAATTACGATGTCAGCAGCATAAAACGCATGCTGTATGGCGCATCACCAATGCCAGAGGCGGTGTTGATTAGCGCTATGGAACAAATGCCGACAGTGTCATTTGCTCAGGGCTATGGTCAGACCGAAGCCTCCCCGATTATTACCTCGCTCGGACCGGAACATCACATTCCTGGCGGAGAAAAATTACGCAGCGCAGGCCGTGCGGCATTGGGTGTGGAGGTGCAGGTGCTTGATGAAAATGATCAGGCGGTATCTCAAGGTGCGGTTGGCGAAATATGTGCGCGAGGACCGAACGTCATGCTGGGCTACTGGGGAATGGAATCAACAACCGCTGACACCTTGCGCAATGGTTGGCTACATACCGGTGACCTTGGCTACATGGACGAGGATGGCTTTGTCTTCATCGTTGATCGTGCCAAGGACATGGTAATCAGCGGTGGAGAGAATGTTTTCTCTGTTGAAGTCGAAGGTGCCATTTATAGCCATCCTGCGGTACAGGAGTGCGCGGTACTTGGTATTCCGGATGATCGCTGGGGTGAAGCTGTGCATGCAATCGTGGTTCTGCGTGAAGGAGAGCACGCCAGTGAGGCAGAGATTATCGAACATTGCCGTGAAAGAATTGCAGGTTACAAAGTGCCTCGTAGCGTTGATTTTAGGGTCGAGTCGTTGCCGGTGAGTGGGGCAGGAAAGGTGCTGAAAAACGAACTGCGAGCCCCCTTTTGGGAAAAGAACAGTAAACAGGTTAATTGAGTAAAAAATAACCTTGTATTACGAAATTTATTGGTTTGGAGGCTTCCATGAATCTGGATTTCAGTAATGACGAAAAAGAATTTCGCAAGACTATCCGGCAGTGGATGAAGGAAAATGTGCCTGATGATATCCGGCGCTGTACTGCCCGAGGAGCGATGCCAGACAAGAATATGCAGCAACGATGGGAGCGTTTGCTGGGCAGTCAAGGTTGGCTCACTTCTACTTGGCCAGAACAATTTGGTGGCCCAGGGTGGAGTGCAACCCAGAGGTATATTTTCGATCAGGAACGCGCCTCGGCGGGTGCTCCGCCAACAAGCCCTTTTGGTGTGGCCATGGTTGGGCCGGTGCTATATACCTTTGGTTCTGAAGCGCAGAAGGAACGATGGTTGCCCGGCATTCAGCGTGGCGAAACATTCTGGTGCCAAGGCTATTCTGAGCCCAATGCGGGCTCAGATCTGGCCTCGTTAAAAACGCGAGCCACGCTTAATGGCGACCATTATTTGGTTAATGGTCAGAAAATCTGGACGACACAGGCCCATTGGGCAGACATGATGTTTTGCTTGGTGCGAACGGATAGCACCGTGAAACAGCAGCAAGGCATTTCATTCCTGCTGATCGACATGAAAACCCCCGGGATTGAAGTGCGGCCGATTTATTCAATTGATGGGCATCATCACCTCAACGAAGTCTATTTCACCGACGTGAAAGTGCCAGTGGAAAATTTGGTAGGCCAAGAAGGGATGGGATGGACCATCGCCAAGTTTCTACTTACCCACGAACGCACCACCATTGCCGGTGTGGCGGATCTTCACTACGAGATCCATCGTCTTAAAAGCGCAATCGATGCGCTACCAACGGAAACAGATAAGCAGCTGGCGACACGTCGTTTGGCTGGCTTGGAAGTCGATCTTATGGCGCTGGAATACACCAATTTTCGCACCGTTGCTGCCACGGATGAAGGCAAACCGTTCGGCCCGGAATCGTCAGGGCTGAAAATCAAAGGCACGGAACTACAGCAAAGGGTTTCCCAGGCGATGGTAGAAATCGGAGGTTTGATGTCTCTTCCATGGGATAACGAGGAGCCCATTGGGGAGAAAATTTTTAATCAGGCCAGTCGTCGCTATAACTTCCTGCGCGCGTGCACCATCTATGGTGGATCTAATGAGATCCAGAAAAACGTGTTGGCGAAGATGTTGCTGGGATTGTGAGGTGAAAAATGGATTTCAAGTTACCCGAAAATACCAACATGATTGCGGACACGGCGCGCCGCTATCTTAAAGACAACTATTCATTTGATACCTACATTGCACAGTTGAATGAGAGTAATCACCTTGAAGCGAATCGCTGGCAGGCCATGAATGATTTGGGTTGGTTTGGCCTTCCTTTTGCTGAATCCGTTGGAGGGTATGGTGGGGCATTGCTTGACGTGTGCGCCATTGTACAGGAGTTGGGAGCCGCGCTTTGTCTTGACCCTTTTGTCGATTTAATTGTTTCTCCCGGCAAGTTACTGGAGTACGCCAACACCCCTGCATCCTTAGCGTTACTTGATCGTATTATTGCAGGTGAGACACGTGTAGCGTGCGGTCTTTATGACAGGCATGCAGGTTATCATGTACTGAATCCTTCCTTGAGGCTAAACGGAGAACGACTATCCGGGCAGAAGCACGTTGTGTCTGATGGTGGCGTTGCAGACACCGTGCTCGTCTCTGCTATGTCTGGTGATGAGTTGATCATTGTCGCGCTACCTTTCGACGCCTGTGGCGTTGAAAGATATCGACTGCTCGATGGAAGCCGTGCTGCCAGTTTGACGTTTGATGATGTGCTCATCACAGACGAAATGGTCTTGTGTCGTAGTGATGCAGCAAAGCAGGCGGTTTCTGCCTGGTTCGATTATCTGTGCGCATTGGACTGCGCACGTATGTACGGTGCCTGCCGAGAGGTTTATCAGGCCACTCTGGAATACGCTCGAACGCGTAAACAGTTTGGTACAACGATTGGCAGTTTTCAGGTAATCCAGCACTACCTTGTTGATGCGTTTATTGATCTCCAACAGCTGGAATCCATGCTCTTGATGGTGTCAGTAAAAGGAGAGAGCGCAAACGTTTGTGAGCGCAGGCGCGCGATAGCGGCGGCAAAGGCTTACTACGCAAACCAGGCCGTCGGTATCACTCAGCAAGGTATCCAGATTCATGGTGGCGTTGGGGTTACGGAAGAGCTGAACATTGGCCATTACTTCCGTCTGGTGACACATGCGTCATTGAGTCATGGCGACCGAGAGCACCACCTGTCACGGTTTATTCAGTCGGGGGTGAGTCAAAATGAAGTCGTTTGATTTCATCGTCGTGGGAGCGGGCTCTTCCGGCTGTGTTCTTGCTAATCGGTTGAGTGAGTGCGGCAAGTATTCCGTTTGTCTTATCGAGGCCGGGCCACATGATAATAGCGGTTTTATTAATGTTCCGTTCGGACTCATTGGTCTGATTAAGCAAGGTAAACGGAACTGGGGTTACGACACTGCACCACAAAATTATCTTAATAAAAGACGCCTCTACTGGCCGCGGGGTAAAACATTGGGTGGTAGCAGCTCAATCAATGCCATGGTCTACATTCGTGGCCAACAACAAGACTATGATGAATGGGCTGCCCAAGGCGCAACGGGATGGGCTTGGAAGGATGTGCAGCCAATATTCAATGCACATGAAAATAATGAACAATACTCCGCTGACAATTGGCATGGTGTGGGTGGACCACTGAATGTCACCCGAGTCAGGGATGTTAATCCGTTAACCCTGCTGTTTATTAAGTCCGGTGAAGAGCTGGGTTATACCAGAAACGATGATTTTAACGGGCCAGAACAGAAAGGCTTTGGTCGATTTCAGGTAACACAAAAAGATGGGCGCCGATGGAGTGCCGCACGAGCCTTCCTTGATCCTGCTCGTGGCCGCGATAACCTTCAAATCATGACCGATGTGCAAGTGACCAAGGTGCTAATTGATGATGGCAGAGCGGTTGGGGTTGAAACTCATCATGGTGAGGATGGGTTCTCAATCGTTGGCGCCAACAAAGAGATTATTCTATGTGGTGGCGCGATCAATAGCCCTCAGTTGCTTATGTTATCAGGTGTTGGAGATAAAGAGCATTTGTCGAGAATTGGGGTTGATTGCTTGCTCCATTCTCCAGAAGTAGGGGGGAATCTTCAGGATCACCTTGATATGACAGTTATGATAAAGGACCGAAGCCGGCAGTCCATTGGAATGTCACCGTTTTTTATACCTCGCCTAGTTAGCGCCTGCTACCAGTACTTTCGTTATAGGCGTGGTTTTCTTGCCAGCAACGCGGCGGAAGCTGGTGCTTTTGTTGATCTGCTCAACGATACAAATCGCCCTGATGCGCAACTACATTTTTTGCCGGCTTTTTTGCGAGATCATGGCCGTAAGTTAACGCCAGGATTCGGTTGTACCATTCACGTTTGTCAACTTCGGCCGAAGAGCCGCGGCCGGATCAGGCTGGCTAGCAGCGATCCTCTGGCCGCGCCAGTGATTGATCCTAACTACCTTTCTCACCCTGACGATATTCTTGTGCTCCGTGAAGGGGTGAAACTAGCCAGAAAGGTATTTCACAGTCAGTCTTTCAGCTCTGCCTTTGGCGGTGATGATGAACCGGCTTCCAGTGTGGAGAGTGATGACCAGATTGATGCTGATATTCGACAGCGCGCTGAAACAATCTATCACCCCGTCGGCACTTGCCGAATGGGTAGTGATGAAAAGGCGGTGGTGGATATTCGTCTGCGGGTTAACGGCGTGCTGGGTTTACGTGTCGCGGATGCCTCGATCATGCCATTGTTGATCAGTGGTAATACGAATGCGCCATGTATGATGATTGGCGAGCGAGCGGCACAATTCATTCTAGAGGATGCGCAATTCAATATCTGGTAGAGAAAAATATTATAAAAGGTGTGATGCCGGAGTTGCGTGGAAACAATTCCGGCATTTTTTTGTGTATCTATTAGCAAACGGTAGTGACGGCGTCGTCAACTTTTCAGGAAATGGAAGGGGGCTCAGATCTATCTGGCTAGTTAAACCTTAGTTTTAACCTAAAACCCCCTTGAGCGTTATCATGCCGCCGGATTGCTATACAGTTCATGAAGCTGGCCACCTTCAGCAAACAAATTCTCGCGCCACAGTTTTTCCAGCCTTTTGGTGTCATGTTGATCGGGGTGGAAATTCGGCTGAATGAACTCAGGAAGGCGCGAAATGATTTGCGATACAAACCCGTTACGACCAAACAATATATTCAGACCTTTGACATTATCGCTGATTTTGCCAAGCTGGCCGTCTTTGACAAGCATCCAGCTCCAGGTGATGCCCAGCATCGGCAGCAAGACGACCATGGAGGCAAGGGCTGCAGCCACGCGCTCTGTACGGCTGTTGCCAATAAGCTCATACACGTCGTAGGCAACGGATTTGTGTTCCAGCTCTTCAAGTGCGTGCCATTGCCATATCTTGATCATCTCTGGGTCTGCCTGGCGTACAAAATTCTCGTCTTCAAGAAGCTGCTCGGCAAGAAGTGCAGTAAAGTGTTCCATGAACGTGGTGGCTGCCAGCCGTGTGCTCGGTGGTAACTTCTCCAGTATCGCCAGGCCAATTTTGACAAACCGATCTGGTGACTGCATGTCATAGCCGTATTCGGCAAGAATCTGGTTCAGCCTGTCATGCTCACGTCCGTGAATGGCCTCCTGACCCATGAAGCCGGAAATAGCCGCCCGTAGAGATTCGTCCTGGACCTGCCCCCGGAAATGTCTAACGGATTCCATGAAATAACGTTCACCAGGGGGGAAAAACCCGGATAACATGGCAAAGAAGGTAGTTGCTGTGGCATTTCCAGCATAAAAGTACTTTGGCATGGAATCCGGGAATTGAAAATTGATATGGCGCGGCGGAATACCCACCAGTGCGCCGCTCAGTTTCTTAATGCTTTTTACCGTATTAGACGAGCGCATATCGCCTCCAGTCAATTATGTGATAGTTAAAGTGAATAGTGTCAGGCCATGCCCTGATTCGTTTTTTCGTTTTTGCCGCTTTTTTGCTTTTTAAACATCACTTCAAGCAAGCGTTGGTAGCCTGTCGGCATAAGTCTCTGGGTGGTGTCCAACATGATTGCGTCACCGCCTACCAAGACTCTTCGCCGGTTTTTCCGCACGCCTTTAAGGATGGTTCTAGCGGCAGTTTCGGGTGTGGTCATGGCAATTTTTTCGAACATGTTGGCAATCTCTTCTTTGTCGCCCATGCTCATGCTGCCCATGTCCCCCATGCGACTATTACGCGCGATGTTGGTCTTTACTCCACCTGGATGAACGCAAGTCGCGCTGACAAGGCCGCCCGCGATATCGAGCTCTTCACGTAATGATTCTGTAAATCCGCGAACAGCAAATTTCGCGGCATTGTAGGCTGACTGGGTTGGGACGCCGATAATTCCGAAAACACTGGAGATGTTGACGATATGGCCTTCACCTGCTTGCTGGAGATGGGGAAGAAATGCCTTTGTACCGTATACGACACCCCAGAAATTGATGTTCATCAGCCATTCGAAGTTTTCATAGCTCATGTTATCAACGGTCTCACCAAGGCCGACACCGGCGTTATTCATGATGAGGTTAACTTTCCCATGCGTTGCAACAGTATCCTCTGCGTACTGGTAGACAGCCTTCCTGTCACTTACGTCTACCTCATGAGTGCTGATCACGACAGGGTAGCCCGCCAATAGCTCTACGGTTTTGTCTAGGCTTTCCTTGCTGATATCCGAAATTGCCAGATGGCATCCTTCTTGAGCCAAGGCAATTGCTGTAGCTTGTCCGATACCGGATCCAGCGCCAGTAATAGCGGCGACTTTTCCTGAAAAAGATTTCATCGTTGTACCTCACTGAGTGTGCTGCCAAGAAGTTGTTGGACGAGACCGCGTTTTGTTTTGTGGAGGCTTGCTCCTGAGAATTTCAGATAGCCATCATCTAGCTTTCCATAGCGGAGCGCCGGAAGGTCGTGAAGGTAATCGTTGAGATTCTGCCAGGGGTCTTTATGACCTTGGCGTGGCAAACGGTCGTCCGCGCGCTGAATGTAACCGGATCGAAGGTTGAGAAAATTGACATCAGAGACACAGTCTTCATTGTCAATAGGGGTAACCTTTTCAGCACCAGTCTTTTTCATGTGCTTCAGTAGGCGACAAACAAACTCCGAGGCAATGTCTGCCTTGAGTGTCCAGGACGCATTGGTGTAGCCAAAGATCAATGCCATGTTGGGTACGTTTTCCAGCATTAGTCCCTTGTACATTATTGCGTCAGATATGTTGACGCTCTTGCCGTCAACACGAAGATTAGCGCCACCAAACATTTGCAAATCTAGGCCAGTGGCAGTGACGATGATATCGGCTGGTATCCAATCCCCAGATTCCAGTTTTATACCGGTTTTGGTGACATTTTTTATATGATCCGTCACCACGGAAGCCTTGCCTTCACGAAGCACCTTGAAAAGATCCCCCTTCGGAACTGCGCACATTCGTTCCTCCCAGGGGTTGTAGTGAGGTTGGAAATGTTTCATGTCGATATCCGGGCCCAGTTGTTTGCGGGCAGCGGCCAGCAGTAATCTGCGGATTGCTTTGGGCTTGCGAATCGACAGGTTAAATACGGTTCTTTGCAGCAGGATATTGCGTGTGCGCGCCATGCGGTAAACAAGCATTTCTGGCAGTACTCGGCGCAGATTTTTCGAGATGAGATCTTGCTCAGGGACGGAAGCAACATAAGTAGGGGAGCGCTGTAACATGGTGACATGGGCGGCGTTGTCGGTCATCGCGGGCACCAGTGTTACGGCGGTGGCGCCGCTGCCGATCACGACAACTCGCTTACCCGTATAGTCGTATTCATCTGGCCAGTGTTGCGGGTGAATAACCTCGCCGCCAAAACGATTGATTCCAGGGATTTTCGGAGTGTAGCCGGCGTCATAGTTATAATAACCGGTACAGTTGAGGACAAACCCTGCGGTGAAAATATCCTCTTCACCGGTTTCCTCGTTCAGCGCGGTAACCGTCCAGCGATTGAATTCGCTGCTCCAGTCCTCGTCGGTGACTTTGAGGCCAAAATGAATATGTCTGTGGACCTGATGATGCTCAGCGGTTTCTTCGATGTAATTGCGAATAGAGGGGCCATCGGCAAGCATCTTGGTGTCTGTCCAGGGCCGAAAGTTATAGCCGAGTGTGAACATATCTGAGTCTGAACGGATGCCGGGATAGCGAAATAAATCCCAGGTCCCACCAACGCGCTTGCGTCGCTCAAGGATACCATAGCGTAGATCTGGGCACTTGCGGCTCAGATGACAACCCGCACCGACGCCGGAAAGGCCCGCGCCAATGATCAGCACGTCGAGATGTTTATGTTTCATGGTGTAAGTCTCCGATCGGTGGAGCGTATGTGAATACATTGCGGGTCAAGGTGCTGAAGAAAGTCCAGCACTGCTCCGGTAAAAATATTGTTGCGGTCACCCGCTACCATATGGCCTGCTTGACCGATCACTCGGTACTTGGCATGTGGCACCAGGGCTAATAATTCCTGGGCTCCTGCTTCGCTGAGTACATCACTGTGATGGCCGCGGATGAGTAATATCGGTAGTTTGAGTCTATTCGCTGCACGATTGAGTCGCGCTCGGCCGAACATGCCTTCATCTGCTTCAGGGATTACCGCATGATCAAGAAATGCAGGATCCCAGTGCCAATGGAGACGGCCATTAGCGTCCTGGCGGAGGTTTTTTCGCAAGCCCTGTGAGTTTGATGGTGCTTTTCGTGTTGGATTATAGGCAGCCACGGCATCCTGGACCTGATCCAGAGAGTCGAAACCGTCAGGGTGGCGGCGCATGAACTCAATCACCCGGCGAACACCTTTGGTCTCCAGCCGTGGGGCCACATCCACCAGTACCAGACCTCGACAGGGCAAGGGGGGCTCCTCCCCAAGGGTAAGCATGGCCGTAAGTCCGCCCATTGACGCGCCCACGATATAAGGCGATGAGGGAAGTGACTGAATGATGACGCGGAGGTCTGATACCAGCGCGGTACCGCTGTAATCACCTTCAGGGGACCACTGGCTTTGACCATGACCGCGGGCATCAATGCTGGTAGCGCAGTACCCGGATCTGGCCAGAGCTGTTGCCGTGTGCGCCCAAGCATGACGGGTCTGTCCGCCGCCATGAAGCAGGAGCACCTGCGGTGACTTCGGATCTCCGAACTGGGTTGCACTTAGAACCAATCCGCCGTTTCCCAGGAACTGTATGTCCCTGCCAGATTCCGGTGAGTGCTTTGAACCGCGCCAGTTAAGGCTTGCGGGGCTGTCGTGAGGATGCATCATTATAGACATTTATTTATTTGGCTAAACAACCAAATAATAGCGTTTCATCTACACAAAGAAAAGTCCTATTTGAAGATATAGATGATCATTCAGCGGTGTTGTATACGGAGAGGACAGAAAAAAGCCCCCATAAAGGGGGCATGAAAGTGCATAGGCACTAGGGGAACGGCTTAAAAATCTTTTACCGGCAAAAAGGTGAAGGTCAGGTCTACGCCAAGGGGGGGGACTTCCAGCTCGATACCCGCCAAGCCGATGCCAAGGAGGTCAATCTTGGCCGGTATGATGAGAGGCTCCGGGTTGCGGACTTTCAGAATTAGACGGCCATCGTCAACAAAGCGAAGAGGGCCTTCCAAGGTGACTCCGGTTATTACCTTGCTGCGGATGTCATGTCCAAGCTCAATAATTAGCCGTGGCTCTAACTCTGGTGCATCCACCATGAGATCAAACGTAGTACTGAACCAGGGACCATCCGGGGTTTCGGTGATATAGCCCGTAATGGGGTGATTGTTTTCGTATCCCAACCGAAGGACCAAAGGGCCAGTGTCTAGCGGAATTGTGATTAACCCGAGTGCTCGAGCTTCCAGAAAGACACTGGTCGTTGGGAGAACGGTAGGGAAGACTTTGGCAATGACGGCGCCGGTGACTTCATTTGAGGTCATTGGGTCGCTGTCGATGAGGCGTCGGTTGATGGTGACATCCGGCTCATACTGGCTTACCCCGGCTTGCAAGGCGCCTGACCCGATAAAGGCAAATTTCTTTTCCGGGCAATCGTCGCCTATACCACAGCCAATGTTGGCATTGGTTATTACACCTGATTTACTTTTGAGCCTAAGCTGCAGATAGTTGGCATCGGCAATGGCTCCGCCGTTACCATCGGGTAGCGCGCCTTGCTCTTTGTCATCGATGGTGAGGTTAGCGTTAACATCTGCTACTGGGAGAGAGCGTAAAGATACGCGAGTGATCTGATCCTCTTCCCCAGTGATCACGAAGTGATTTGTTAGCTCAGGACCTCCCTCTCGAAGCCCCGGAGCAGAGGAGCTGGACTGAGAGATCTGGCGTGTTTGTAACGGTGCGCCATCAGCTGAGCATATTGCATCGATGCCACAAGCAGGAGAGTTTTGCTCGGAGTGCAGGGTGTAGCGATAAAGCTCGCCAATCTGCCAGGGGTTGTCCGGAAAAAACTCGATTCGCTGGGCAAGCACCTTGAGACGACCATTGATGGGCTCCCATACGGTGTTTTCGCTATCAAAGTGCTCAACAACAAAAGTCTGGTCGTTGACTGTGTCTCCGTCGATAGTACGGCTGAAGATAACCCGGATACTAAAATCCTTAAAGAGGTTTGGTACTGGATAAAGCGGGTCGGTATTTTTGCCGCCCACGCATCGACCGTTCCGCCAGTTTTCGCGTTCGCCGGTAAGAACAGCCCCGGTTAGTGCGCATGGGTAACCAGGGAAAACAGCGGAGACAAGTGGTGCTCGTAATTCGTTGGCGTTGCCATTGGGAAGAACTAAGTCCGGCAAACGAATGTCTAGGGTCTTGTCATCGTTAAGTGGGGCGCCCTGAGTATCTCGAAGCAGGCTGGTAAGAGTGATCTGAATGTCTTTATCGTGTTGAAGGATGTCTCCACCGATGATAATTGTGGCGCCATCGTGCCTCATGGGAAAGTTTTGTTCTATGCCATCAACTGAAATCTGCAAAGCGCCGTCAAGAAAAACTGAAGCCGGGTCCAATGGTTTGTTGAAGTTCAGGATAACGGGGTCACCAGGCCTTGCATTGGGTTGGAATATTTCCCCCGGTGCCCAAGACTGGAGCTGCAAGGGCCGAGTGTCTTGGCTTGGGGTAGGCGCTTGGCGCTGGTTCTGATAGGCCTCCATGCGGAATGAGAGCAGACCGGATGCCTTCTCCAAGCCCAGTACTTCAGGTTCAACCACACTGACCGCATCCAGTACCAGTACACCATCCTTTACAACGGCTAAACCCGCTACCTGAACATTAAGCAGGTTCTGGCTGAGAGCCGCATTGGACTCTTGACCTGCTGCAGTCATTGCTGCGTCCATATTAAGCAGGGCATAGCGGGGAACCGATGGGGAATCACTGAATGGATTCGGGATCAGATACCCGTTAGCGTCGCTGAGTATCGTGATGGTGACTTCACCGGTTTCCAGCCCGGACGGTATTTCGCCCAGTATATTAACGTCCACGGGGGTGCCTCGGAGTACGGAACCAGCGGGTACTCGCAGTGGAACGGCATTAGGAAAGTTGGGAGCAAAAGCCAGATCTGCAGCCAGGTCCCCGTTCAACCCGGTAAATGATTCATCTCCCAGCACAAAGGATTGTACTGGAACCTGATTGATCGGGTTGCCGGTTAAAGTTGACACTAGTTCAGGTTGCTCAGCTCCAAGACTGCCAACTTTGAGAACGGATGTCGCGCGGGGAAGTGTCGAATCAGGAATAAAAGTACGATTGTATTCCGGTAGCTCAGCGCCGGTTGTTTGAGCGAGCAAACCCGTGATGGTTAGTGTGTGCTCAACGGGTTTCAGGTCTTGATGAGGGTCAAGGGTTAGGTGGCGGCCCTGCAGGAATAGGGATGCGGGCACCAGCTTGCCTAGATTATCACGAAGTTGAATAGATCCATCTTCATCATATTCTGTGCTTGTTGGATCAATCGTTTGATTGAACGACATCCTGAAGGTGCTCATGTCATTGGGATGACTGGCATCATCAATCGATTCAAGCAATGAAGGCTGGTCCAAAGGGGTGGCTGAAAGCAGCATAAAGGGACCGGTTCCCATGCTTTTCGATGCGCCCGCTTGATTGCCTGCAGTACGAAACTGAACCTGGGCTACGGAGTCGTTATCAATGGATCCCAAACCATCACCGTTGACAACTAGATGGTACCTTTCAGCCGGGAGCAGGCGGGATTGAGGGTGCAGAGCCAATCCTCTGCCGTTGTCTATTACTTGATAGTCAACCATGACACTGCTGCCATCTATATCGCTGATCAGTTGTAGTCGGGCATCAATGTCATCAATTACCGCTTGATCTAGCACGCTAGAGAAGCGCAGGACCACAGGCGCGGTAGGTGGCACTTCTGTCTGGCCGGGATATGGGTAGGAAAAAATCAGTGTATCCGGTGTGCTCCATTGATTGGTCACATTGCCCTTGTCGCCACCGCAACCTGTCAACTGACTTGCTATGACTATGGCCACGCTAATAAACAGTGTGCTAATGATGTGTGATTTTTTATTCATTGCTCTTCTCCAGGTATTAATCGCATGCATGCTGTTAAAATTTCAGCGATAGGGAGGAAGAAAATACGTTTATTTCACCATCGGCCCGTACAGTCTCGTAAGGTGACGGATCGGTGGGAGAGTTAATGGAGGTTAATTCGAAATCAGCCTCATCCAGCATTTGATACTGGTAAGCGAAGGCAACCTCCAGCGGCATATTAATTACCGGGGCACTGGCTATCCGATAGCTTGCGCCTAGCCCGAAAACTTTTTTATCTGTGTCCAAATAATTGACGTCTTGGGAGCGGGTGGACTTTAAGGGTGACTCCTCCAAGGCTGCGCCAGCAAAGAGCTTCATGGATTCCGACCACTGATAACTGATGCCAATACGGGGAATAGTGATGTCGTCAAACGCGAGATTGGCCTGGTCTCGAACAGTGTCACTCGCAAACTCGCGTCCGAGCGCAGACCATTTGTGCTGCTCGATGCCTGCCGTCAGTTCGAATTGTCCTACTGGAAGCAAAAAGGCTGCACCGAGAACCTCGGGCTGATAAGTGTCGATTGTACTCAGTGCCAGACTCAGACCTGGTTCGGGTATAACCCCTGGCACAACCACATTGGCATCGACTGAAACTTCGTAACTACTTTCACCGCGCCAAAATAGTGCGAATTCCAACTTGTCCATGCCGAAAGGCATGCACTGACTGGTACCGCAAAACATTTCGCCAGAGCGGATGTTGATTCCCAGGGCCGGCGATAGTGACGGAGATGCTTCGAGAGAAAGCTTTTCTGAATCAGTGTTGCCGCCAAGGTCGGAGACTGTTTCCAGGTTTGCTTTGGCTTCCAGGGTCAGGCGCGCAGATGCGCCGACGTCGACGCCTCTCAGGATATTACTAATGGCACCACCAAACGCGAGATAAAGTGGCTGCGATTCATAGCGTAGAAACTGCCCTTCCTGGTTAGTGTTCGCTTGGTATGGCAGCAGGTTGGATGAGTATTCGTCAACGCCAACGTTAAGCCCGAAATATATGGGCTTGTCGATACTTGAGATGCCGGCTATGCGACTTTTGAAACCGATTAATAATAGTTCGGAACTGGTATCGGAGAGCACATCATTCTCGCGTGCTAAAGGCGCGGCTCCCCCCAGGGATTTAGCACGTAATTCCTGGTCACCATATTGCACGATGACGCTCAGCTCGCCTTCCGGTGAGCCGGCCATGGCTGCTGGGTTGTAATAAACCGACCAGCTGTTGGATGCAAAAGGGCTGAACGCCAAGGCGGTGCCGGCATTCATAGGGCCTAGCCCATAATTAGTTGCTCCGTCGCCAGCTCCCGCAATGCTTAAACCGGGGAGTAGTGCGGCTCCGCAAGCGAAAAAAAGAAAAGGCAATTGTTTTGTTTTTGTTGAAGACATTATGAGCTCCTGAGATATGTTGTTCTAGTTCTTAATATGGTTGGTTGATCAACCAAAATTATCGAAAGCTTTGATTGGTGTATCTATGACTGTGCTGACTTCTTGCCTTGTCGCTCCGATATTTCCCGCATTAATGCGTATTACACCGCCGTCGCCTATGACGAGATGCAGTGCCCTATTGCCGATTAGGGGTGAGGCCACCATCTGAAGTAATGCCTGCTGTGGATGAATTCCAGGCACACCCATAGATAGACGTCATCTGTATGTTTTTCCGAAATGGTCCTCACTGGTTTGTGTCCCGAAGCCAGCATGGTTGCCCAGTTCACTGAACCGGTAGTGCTCCATCGGTAAATGTTTGGCCCGCCACAGCATTTCCAGAGAGGTAGAGGGGCGCAGCATTGGCGCGTCACCATGGTGATCGAAGTAGTAACTGTTCGACAGCGCGCAGTTGTGATTAAGGAATACGGTGTTCTGCTGACGTTTCTGAATATTTAGGAAATAACTGTCGTGGGCTGACTGCCGAATTTCAACCTGGGTGGCGCCACGCTGATTGGCTTCGCGAATGCAGCGTGAAAGGTGAATGGAATTTCCTTCAACCATCTTGAAGTAAGAGGTTCCGATAAGGGCATAGGGGCCGAGCATGATGTAGAAGTTCGGGTAGCCAGGAATCGTCAGCCCTTCATAGGCCTGGTAGCGATGGTCATGCCAGAAGTCACCCAGGCTAATGTTGTTGCTGCCGATAACGTCGAACGAGGGGATATTTCCTTTCTCAAAGGTTTTGTAACCGGTGGCGAGGATCAAGGTATCGATACGCCGTGAGCGGCCGTTCTGGGTGGTGATGCCGTGGGACGTAATACGCTTGATCGGGGCCGTGACAAGCTCAACGTTGTTTCGGGCAAAGGTTCGGAAATAGTCGTTGGAGAACGTCGGTCTTTTGCAGCCGAAACCGTATTTGGGCGTCAGCTTTTCCCACAGGTCTTTGCGGTTGGGGAGCTGTTCACGCAGGTTGCTAATGCCCGCCTTTTCACACATGCGGACCAGCCAGGGGGCCTGGCGGTAATAAATGGCGGAAAGCACCATCAGGGTTTCGCTGACGGTGTCGGTGGCAGCGCGAAGGCTGCGTTGCAGGCCCGGTACTGTTCGAAACAATACCTTGAGCCAGCCAGGCAGAGTCTGATCCGGCTTCTTCAGCACCCAGATGGGGGTGCGCTGGTAGACGTCCAGTTGACGAGCCTGGCGGGCAATTTTCGGAATCAGTTGCACTGCGGTGGCGCCAGTGCCTATTACCGCTACTCGCTTGTCACTAAGATCAAGGTCATCTGGCCAGCGTGCAGTGTGAATGACATTGCCCTGGAACGTATCAAGCCCCTCAATATCTGGCATCTTGGGTGATATCAAACCGCCACAGGCGGAGACAATATGGCGTGCACTAAGTCGCCTGCCATCCGTAAGATCGATAAACCAGACATGGTTGTCGAGATCAAAACGGGCGCGACTGACTTCGACACCAAAGCGAATCAGTGGGTAGATTCCATACTTGCTCGTTACCTGCCTTGTATACTGGTAAAGCTCGTTTCCCGGTGCAAAAACGCGAGACCAATTTGCGTTTTGTTCGAAGGAAAATGAATAGGTAAACGAGGTAATGTCGACAGCAATCCCGGGATAACGATTATCGCGCCATGTGCCTCCCACGTCCTCGCTTCGCTCAAGGATTAGGATGTCTTTGATACCATCGGCACGTAGTTGGATTGCCGCACCAATTCCAGAAATGCCCGCGCCGATGATGATGACTTCATGATCGGGGGTCACGCTGGGGCGAGGGGAATGGATTGCGACAGCAGCTATGTTCATGACGAAATTTCCGCAATTGCTCCAGTGCCAGCGTTGGCCGTTTGGGTTGGTGCCTTGCTGACTTGAGTGCTGGTCAGGTTTTTTTCCAGAAAGCGGATGATGGAGGGGAGGTCCTGTTTTGCCTCAGGCAGCAGAAAGGTGAATACGGGCCAAACGTGCGGCATATCATCGCGCTCCAGAATCTGCACAGGTACACCCGCGTCCCGGGCGCACTGTGCGGCTGCATGGGTGTCGTCGCGTAAGCACTCTTCGCTGCTGACAGTGAAAAGCAGAGGAGGTAAGCCGGTGAAATCTGCGGTGATTGGTGAGGCATACGGGTGATCGGGATCAGCCCCGGCCAGATAGATATCCGTAGCCATCTTAATCATGTCATGGGATAACATGGCATCACTGTCGCTATTTGCCTGTCTAGACATCAGGGTCCCTCGAGCATCCGATGCTGGTGAAATGGCAAGGGCGCAGGCTGGCATTCTTAGCTGATGATCACGGGCGCGTAGAAGTGTGACTAACGTCAGGTTTCCACCTGCCGAGTCTCCTGCAATCACCATGGGCCGAGGGTCAGCTATCAGTTCGCGATACACGTGAAAGGCGTCATCCGTTGCTGCCGGGAAAGGGTCCTCGGGGGCAAGCCGGTAATCCGGGAGAAATACCCGCGCGTTCAGCGCGTGAGCCAAACGACCACAAAAGTGGTGATATGTATCAAGCCGCCCGCCGATGAAGGCACCACCATGCAGGTAGAGTATGGTGAAGTGTGGGTCTGTAGTGCCTAGCCAGTGGCCAGGTATTCCAGCAACCTTGCCTCGCTTGAGCTGCACTCCACGTGGCAGCAGAGAGGGGGCCAAAGGCGCGTTCATGACTCTTCGCAAGTGTTTTACCAGTTTGTCTGGATCGCGTATATCGTGCTTCAGACCGGTGCGAAAAAGCAGCTTCATGATTGTTGTAGGAATGGAGGCCATCTTGGGTTCCTTGCGTGTTTCGTTTCCACTAATGCGGTTTAATCAGCCAGCATTCTGTAAGCTTCGCCAATCGCGCGGGCGTATAGTCGTGGCGTCAGGCGTTTCAACCGCCAGGCAAGCCGGCCGTCAATTTGTGGCAGCATGTAAAGCTCACCACGATCCAGTGCATTGAGGGTCTGTCGGGCCACCTGGTCGGCGTTGGTGAGGGCATAGCGGGTCATCGCTGAACGGGCAAAGTCACGGCGACGCTCAGGCAGGCGCCCATTCTCGACGATATTGGTCGGGACCACGGTTGGGCACAGGGCCGTGATTTTTACGCCGGTACCGGTCAGTTCAGAAGACAGCGTTTCGGACAGGGCCAGCACCCCCGCCTTGGTGACGTTGTAGGCGGCCATTTCCGGGGCGGACCCGAATGCGGCAGCAGAGGCCACATTGATGATGCCTCCATAGCCCAGATCGCGAAGCTGAGGGGCAAAATAATGGCAGCCGTGAATAACCCCCCATAGATTGACGTTCATGCACCAGTGCCAATCTTCAAGTGACACCTCGCCGATTGGGCCGCCGAGGCCGACGCCGGCGTTGTTGATCACCAGGGTTACCGGCCTGCCGAGCAAGCGCTCAGCATTATCCGCTAGGGAGGCCATCTGTTTTTCATCGCCTACATCACACCCCAGGGCTACCGCGTGAGTACCGAGTGCTCGCAGGCTGATCGCCACCTGTTCGGCGCGCTCTTCATTGATATCGACACACAGTACCGAACCGCCTCGACGGGCAACTTCGTAAGCAAAGCTACGACCGATGCCACTACCCGCCCCGGTGATGACAGCTGCCGCCTGAGTTGACGGGGGCAAGGGTGTCTTTTTCATGCCTGCCCCCATGCGGGTTCAGGTTGTGGCGTTTCGGATGTACCGTGTACATTGTTGGCGCGATGGTCTCTGAGCGCTTGATAGGCCTTATGAGGGTCGCCAGTTCTTTCGTAGGCGCGTTTCCAGATCCGGATCACGTCACGGTTATCGTCATCCCAGGGGTGGAAAGTGGGAGAGAAATAGGGGGGCACGCCAGTCAGAACCTTGGAGAGAATGCCGGGACGCCAGAACAGCACCTTGGTCATTTTGGCGGCTGAGCGCAAATTCAGAATTTGACGATCTTTGTAGAGCAGATAGGTCTGGTTGCCGATCATAATGGGGAAGCCCAGGGCAATAGCCAGTAGCATGCCACTGAGACGCAGTCGGTAACTGCGATAGCCGCCACCACTGGCATCGACGAACACGTCATAACTGACGCTCTTGTGCTCGGTTTCTTCGACAAAATGCCAGTAGAGCATGGCACGCAAATCAGGGTGGGTTTCGTCAAACAGTTCCGGGTGCTCAAGCAGCACTGCGGAAATGATGGCCGTGAAGTGCTCAAACGCCGCTGCGATGGAGCTCTGCATATCGTCACTGAGGCGGTGTTGGAGTTGTTTACGGATCAGCTTGAACACGCCTTCAACCTTGTCGATGGGAACCCCGTGTTGCACGCCGATGGCGTTCATTTCATCGTGCTCACGAGCATGAATGCGCTCCTGACGAATGAACTCTTTAGCTGCGTTCAGCACTTCTGGATCGTCAAGTTTGCCAAGCTGCCGTCTTGCGGAATTCATGACCCAGCGTTCACCGTCGGGGACGGCGGCGAGAATGGCGTTCATCCAGTGAGTGGACCAAGGGTCGTTGCGAAACCAGTGGCGGGCCACGTTTTCGATGTTCATGGGAAAGTGAATGTCACGGGTTACAACCTCGTCGTAACCAATCTTGCGGTTTGCCAGAGCCATTGGGTCGCTCCCAAGTAAAGTGCATTCACTGGACTTTATTTGTATGACCAACCAAATTCAAGATTTTAGGGTAAACAGCAAACTTTAATCTGTATATTTCCGATATTGCTATCGGCCTTCAAAGCTGGGCCGACTTTAAAAGGAATGCTAGAATCAAAGGCTTACAGCATGGGAGTGCCTTGTGGGAAGAAAGAAAAATCAGGTAACGCCGGTGGCGGAGGCGGATCGAGTGTTTGTGCTCGGTGCTGCAGCTCGTCTATTTCGTCAAAAGGGGTTCGATAAAACCACCGTTAAAGAAATCGCCGAGGCTTGTGGCATGCTGCCTGGCAGCTTGCATTACCGTTACCCCTCCAAGGAAAGCATTCTGGTCGACTTGATGCGCCTTGCGCTTGAGCAAGCGTCTACGGCCTTGTCTGAGGCCATTCGGGGGGAAAGTGAGCCGCTTGAGCAGTTGCGTCAGGGGATTAATGCTCACCTTGAGTTGCTGGTTGGTGGGTCGGATATGGTCTATGTCCTCCTTTTTGAATGGCGCTCCTTGCATGGAGAGTCCCGCCAGGAAATGATTGATCTACGAGACAAATACGAGCTTCTTTGGTCTGCCATGTTGCAATCTTTGTCCTCTCAGGGCCTGATTCGTGCTGATGTGGATCGTGATCTTTTGCGTCTTATCGGGCTGGGCGCGTTGAACTGGGTAGCAACGTGGTTCAATGAGGGGGGGCGATATACGGTGAAGGATGTCGGAGATTTTGTGTGGACGGTAATTAAGGATGGTGTGCTCAAGCGGTAGACGTTGCTATTCAGTGAGAACTGATGGCCGTACTCGCTGCTGATTGTGAGTGCAGTCTGTTTATAAACACTAACCTGCATGCTGCCTGTATTGATCGGGTGTCTGACCAAACCAGCGTTTAAATGCCCGTCTGAAGCTCGCCGTGTCGTGATAATTCAACAGTGTGGCGGTGGCTTCGACGGACAGCTGGCTATTGCACAAATAGCTTACTGCTTGCTTCGATAGTACCTCCTCGCGAATCTTCCTGAAACTGCTGTTCTCATTTTTGAGTTTCCGTGCCAGGGTGCGCTTGCTTATAAAGAGAGAGGCAGCCGCCTCTTCTTCACTAAGTGTTCCGGGTGGCCGGGACAGCATCATTTTCTGTAACCGAGTCCGATAGTCCGGTTCAGGACTCTGAAGACGCGCAAGCATGGATTCGCACTGCTGAAAGGCTAGATGATAGCTTTCATGATTGGCCGATGCGTTCGGTTTTCGACACAACCCCATTGCCAATTTTAGCTTGAAGTGATCGGAGTTAAAGTAAACCTTGCCTGGTAAATACTCACGGTACATGCCCTGGTAGACGGGAGCTGGATGAGGGAAGTGGACTTCAGATTCATATAGAGGGCGGCCTACGATGAACTCGCCGATTTCGAAAAAAGCCTTGATCACAGTATCTTCCAGGCAGCGCTCCACATCATTTTCCATCGGTACTTGGAAGTTTACAACGCATTCCAGGTAGTCCTCAGCCCGCTGCAAGTCCACTTGAATAAAGCTCGCCCGGGTAGGCAGGAAAGTGTGAACGGCTTGCAGCGCGGTATAAAGGTCGGGGCTGCTGTTAGCAACAAATCCCATCACCCCATGGGTTGCGGGGGTGAGACGCCTGCCCAGCCGTAACCCGAACTCTGGTTTGCCGGATAAATCTAAAGCATTACGCAAGATCTGAATCTGCTGGGTTGCAGTGAGCAAGCTTTCATCTTTGAGTAATTGTTCGACATCTACACCCGTGTTGCGCAAGAGGCTAGGGAGTTCTCGTACACTCAAGCCAAGTTCTCGGGCGATAAGGCGTGAGTAGTTCGACGGGATATCCGCATCCACGTTTTTCAAACCCTGTTTGAGCGTCGTTATTGCCATCAGCGATTCCTCGGAATGCGGTAACTGTCTTTAAATGTCCCCGGTCTGTCAAGAAATGTCCTCGTCGGTGTTCCGACACATAGCCAATCTTCAAGGTAGATATAAATGCTAGGAGACACGCTGTGGGAAAAATTATCTTTATTGAACATGACGACACCGAGCATGTTACGGAGTTCGGGGTGGGTTCTACGCTAATGCAAATTGCCGTTGATAACGCCGTTCCAGGTATTGACGGTGACTGCGGCGGCGAATGCGCCTGTGGTACCTGTCACATGATTGTTCCCGATGAGTGGTTCGGCAAGACCGGAAGGGTTGGTGACGCGGAAGAACAGATGTTGTCCATGACCCCGGAGCGGGCGAGAACCTCGCGCCTGGGGTGTCAGGTAGAAATTACTGAGGCGATGGACGGTATGACCGTGCATTTGCCTGAATTCCAGATGTAAACAGGGAGAATGCTATGTCAACAAAAACAAGATCAAGCAATGCGTTTCAGACAAAAGTATTCAACGCCTCGTCCAAAGTGGTGCCGATGCATTTTCAGATTAAAACGATGAAAATGCTGATGAAGGCGAAGAGAAAGACAGTGGGTTCTCGATCCACACAAATGGAATTCGTCGAAACCTCCTTGCCTGATGTCAACACCTTGGCACTCGAAGATATCGACACCAGCAACCCTTTTTTGTATCGACAAGATCAGTGGCGGGCCTATTTTAAGCGGCTGCGAGATGAAGCTCCGGTACACTACCAGAAGAAGAGTCCATTCGGGCCTTTCTGGTCGATAACTCGCTATGAAGATATTTTGTTCGTGGACAAGAGTCACGAACTGTTCTCCTCTGAACCGCAAATTATTCTGGGTGATCCACCGGACGGACTATCGGTGGAAATGTTTATCGCCATGGATCCGCCCAAGCATGATGTGCAACGTCGGGCGGTGCAGGGTGTGGTAGCGCCAAAAAACCTTAAGGAAATGGAAGGTTTAATCCGGTCCCGAGCAGCCGAAGTGCTAGACAGCCTGCCGCTGGATAAACCCTTCAACTGGGTGCCTGCAGTATCCAAAGAGCTGACTGGCCGCATGCTGGCTACACTGCTGGATTTCCCTTATGAAGACCGCCATAAACTCGTTGAATGGTCTGATCGCTTGTCCGGTGCGGCATCTGCCACGGGTGGCGAATTTACCGACCAAGATGTCATGTTTGACGATGCGGCAGACATGGCGAGGGCGTTCTCAAGGCTGTGGCGAGACAAGGAGGCACGTCGTGCAGCCGGCGAAGAACCCGGTTTTGACTTGATCAATATGTTGCAGAGCAACGACGACACAAAAGACCTGATCAATCGGCCGATGGAGTTTATCGGGAATCTGGCTCTGCTCATCGTTGGCGGCAATGACACCACAAGGAATTCCATGAGCGGTGGTGTCTTGGCCTTGAATCAATTCCCCGAGGAGTTCACCAAGCTGAAGGCTAATCCGGACCTGATTCCGAACATGGTTTCGGAAATCATTCGTTGGCAAACTCCACTGGCCAACATGCGCAGGGTCGCGACACAGGACGTAGAACTTCGTGGCCAGACCATCAAGAAAGGGGACCGGGTGTTAATGTGGTATGCCTCAGGTAATCGAGACGAACGCAAGTTTGACAACCCCGATCAACTCATTATTGATCGCAAGGACGCACGGAACCATATTTCTTTTGGCTACGGTATTCATCGTTGTATGGGTAACCGCCTGGCCGAACTGCAATTGCGCATTTTGTGGGAAGAACTGCTCAAGCGCTTCGAAAATATCGAAGTGGTTGGCGAGCCGGAGCGTGTACAGTCCAACTTCGTGCGCGGTTATTCGAAGTTGATGGTCAAACTGACGGCAAAAAATTAATGAAAAGTTTGACCGGGCTGGCGACTGAAGAATTCGACTATATCGTTGTGGGCGCTGGCTCGGCAGGGTGCGCGGTAGCCAATCGTTTGTCCGAGAGTGGCCTCTATTCGGTGTTGCTACTCGAAGCCGGGCCGGAGAGTCGCCGCAACCCTTTCGTCAACACGCCGCTGGGATTTTTGCAGTTGATGTTCAGTCGCCGTTTCAACTGGCAGTTCTATACCGAGCCACAGCGTCACATGTACGGTCGTTCGTTGTTCCAGCCGCGGGGCAAGATGCTTGGCGGTTCGAGCGGGATTAACGCCCAGGTCTATATCCGTGGTCACGCCAGGGATTACGACGAGTGGGCACGGCAGGGGTGTCACGGTTGGTCATACGCCGATGTGCTGCCGTATTTTCGTAAGTCAGAACATTACGAGCCTGAGACGGTGCCGGGTACGGCAGTATTCCATGGTAAGGATGGCCCTCTCAATGTGGCGGAGCGACGTTATACCAACCCGTTGAGTGCGGCGTTTGTCGAGGCGGGAGTACAGGCGGGGCATCGACGCAATCGGGATTTCAACGGCCCCGAACAGGAGGGGGTGGGCTATTACTATACTTACCAGAAGGACGGCTCGCGTTTTAGTAATGCGCGTGCTTATCTTGATCCAGCGACGGGGCGTTCGAACCTGAACGTTCGTAGTGATGCACATGTTACTCGGGTGTTGTTTGATGGCACTCGCGCTATTGGTGTCGAGTATCGCAGCGCAAAGGGTCTGGTGCGAGCTCGTGCAGGGCGTGAGGTTATCCTCTGCGGTGGTGCGTTTAACTCGCCGCAACTGCTTATGTTGTCAGGCATCGGTCCCCGCGAGGAACTTGCTCGACATGGCATTGAGCTACGTCATGCACTGGCGGGTGTGGGTCGCAATCTTCAGGACCATATCGATGTTTTTGTCCGGGTCAGGGCTCGCAGCCGTCAGAGTATCTCGATGCATCCGAGCTACTGGCTGAAGGGCGCGTGGGCCTTACTGCAATACCTGAGCGGTCGTCGAGGTGTGCTGTCGAGCAACGGGGCTGAAGCTGGTGGGTTCATCTGCTCCCGGCCAGAGCTGGCGATACCTGATCTGCAACTACACTTCGGGCCAATGCTGTACGCCGATCACGGGCGAGACATGAAAACCGCAATGAGCGGTTATGGCTACATAGTGATGCTCTATGGGCTCAGGCCTTTGTCCCGTGGCCGTATTGGTTTAAACAGTGCCGATCCGCTGGCGGCCCCGTTGATTGATCCCAACTATATGGCTGAGCCTGCCGATGTCGAGCAGCTCGTTCGTGGGGTAAAGCTTGTTCGTAAGATCTTGTCGCAGCGTGCATTTTATGTGCACCAGGACGTAGAGATTTCACCAAGCCAGTCCATACAGGAGGACGTAGATCTCGCCGAGTGGGTGCGTCGCAGCGGCGAATCGGCATATCACCCGGTCGGCACCTGCAAGATGGGGAGAGATCCGATGGCTGTGGTGGATTCCCGACTTCGCGTGCACGGTTTGCAATCGTTGCGGGTGGTTGATGCTTCCATCATGCCAACTCTGGTTGGTGGGAATACTAATCAGCCGGTGACCATGATCGGTGAGAAAGGGGCTGCGATGATTCTTGAGGACGCCGCGATGGCAGGCGGTTAGGCATCATGTGCTTAGCTCGCTGGATATTACAGTTTCTTGTTCTTCACTAAGTTTTTGGCTTATGGATAACTCGGTTCCAAGGCGCATAGAAAGAGACAAGTTATGACCAAAAAAAAGAAAGAGACCACCGTCATCATTGGTGGTGGACACGCAGCGGGAACACTTCTGACCGCCTTGCTGCAAAAAAAATACCCAAATGAAGTGATTTTGGTTAGCGAAGAGCCACACCCTCCCTACCAGCGGCCGCCCTTGTCAAAGAATTACCTTGCGGGGGAGGTTGATCAGGCATCGTTATACCTTAAACCGCCTTCGGTCTACGAGAATGCGGGACAGCAATTACGGCTCGGCGTGCGCGTAGAACAGATTAACAGAGACGACAAAAACCTCATTTTGTCAGATCAAAGCACCTTACAGTACGATCGACTGGTCTTGGCCACTGGCTCACATGTCCGCCGCCTTAACGCGCCGGGCTCAGATTTGAAAGGCATTCATTATTTGCATGATATCGCGGACACGGATGCCCTGCGTAGTGAGCTAGCACCCGGCAAACGCCTAGTCATCGTGGGGGGCGGTTATATCGGACTTGAAGTGGCAGCCAGTGCGACCAAGCAAGGTGTTAATGTTACCGTCCTGGAAGCTGCTGAGCGTCTGATGCAGCGTGTTACGGGGCCAGAGATGTCCGAATTTTTCTACGCCAAACATGCGAGGGCCGGCGTTGATGTACGCTTGGAGACAGCTGTAACCGGTTTTGAATCAGATGGTCAGGGGCACGTCTCTGGCGTGACTTTGTCCGGTGGGGGCAAGGTGCCAGCGGATATCGTGCTTGTCTCAATTGGTGTAATACCGGAAACGGTCTTGGCTGAGCATGCTGGCCTGCTCTGTGATGACGGCATTGTCGTCGATGAATTTACTCGCACCGATGATCCTGACATCTTGGCAATCGGCGATTGTACCCGCCACCGGAATCTATTCTTCGACAAGAGGCAGCGCCTTGAATCTGTGGCTAACGCTGTGGATCAAGCGCGTACGGCGGCGGCGACTCTTATGGGCGAGGAGAAGCCCTACGATAGCGCCCCCTGGTTCTGGTCGAACCAGTATGACGTTCGCCTGCAGATGGTAGGGTTGTCGCAAAATCATGACCAGCGCGTACTACGTGGCAACATCACTGACAAGGAATTTGCAGTTTTCTATCTATGCGAGGGGTGTGTCATTGCTGTTGATGCAGTCAATCTGCCTATTGCTTTCATGGTGGGTAAGAAGCTGGTGCAGCAACGCAAAAGCATCAGCGCTAAAGCATTGCGTGATCTGAATTTTGAACTCAAATCTTTAATCTGAAGCACGGAACTAATTGTTATCTGTAACCGGTCTTAATGGCGAGGTGTGTCAATGAAGGTCGTACTTTCGTCCAAGAGTGTCCATGTCCATCCAGCTGAAACCACGATTTTTGTATAGCTTATGGTGTAGCTAGCCTTATATCCATTATCCAAAGCAGCAAAAACAGCTGCAAACACACCTGTGCATCATAGGTGTGTTAAGGCTTCTATGGCGTTGGCTACTCGCTGGTGAGCTATTTTCCGCTCCTCGAAATAATCATACCGATCATAAATCCCCTCAACTCCCTTCAACTTGTGATTCAAACACCGTTCCGCCACATGACTCGGCACGCCTTCCGCAGCCGCGAGGCTGCGGAAGGTGCGTCGGAGGTCGTGGATGGTGAAGTGCTCCAGGTCGCCCATTTTGTTGGGTGGCTGCATCTTCCGGCCAGCCTCTCGGCCAAATAGCTTGGAAATGGCGCGGTTCAGGGTGTCAGGGCCCATGTGGGGGCGTTTGCTGGCGCGCCTGGCAGGGAACACATAGGGGGAGCCGCAGGCATGGCCTTGCTGTACTTTTAGCCACTCAATGGCTTGGGTTGGCAGAGGGATGGTGATCGCTGCGCCAGTCTTGCTGCGCTCTTTGGAGAGATCCCAGATTCCGGCTTCCAGATCGAATTCTTCCCAGCGGGCTTCGCATAGCTCGCTTTTTCTAACGCCTAGCACCAGGAACAAGCAGCAGGCCCGATAGTTGTCTCGACCAAAGCTGCTGATGTGTTCACGGAAGACCCCAAAGACATGTTCGATTTCTTCCAGCGTCAGGGTGCGCTCCCGGCTGGCTTCGACGCCGCCGGCGTCGCTGACTGTGAATGGGCTGGCCGGGTTGTTCTGGCACAGGTCCAGTTTGATGCCATGACGAAACAGCTGCTTCATGTACATCAGGGTGTCATTGGCGATGGTGGGGCGGTTGCTGCGCTGGACGCGCTGCAGGACGGCCCGGATATCCCTTGGGGTGACGTCGGCAATTGGGTAGAGGCCGATCACAGGGTGAATTTCTTTCTGATAGATGCGCTTGGGGATGTTGGGGTGTTTCAGGCGCCGGGACAGATCGGTTTCATGCCAGTCCTGGAAGAGGTCTTTGACGGTGCGGATGTTGGGCTGGACAACTTTGGCCCTTTCCTGGAGTGGGTCGGTGCCCGTTCGAATGCCTTGCTTGGTTAGCACAGCGGCTTCCCGGGCGTCACCCAGGGACATCTGTGGGTATTGACCCAAGGTGATTTCGTGGCGCTTGCCCTGGGCGCTGTAGCGTAGCATCCAGTAGGGCATGCCGGACTTGCGTACACAGAAATAGAGGCCGCCGCCATCGGTGTGTTTCTTGGGGGCCTGCTTTGCCAGGGACTTGATCTGAGTGGCGGTGAGTTTGCTCATTTTGACCTTGTGGCGTTTGAGCCTATAAAAACAGGCTGCCCACCACTTTTTGTTTGTTGATTGAAGAGAAAAATTCTCTGTCATCAATGGTTTGCAGGCAGCCCCTTGAGAGCTGCCCACCATTTCAGGTCAATATAGGTGTCAGGGAGGAAAAAGTCACGTTTTTGCCCACCACTTTGCCCACCACTTTTGTCTGGATAGGGGTGGATGGCAGTGGATTTCCATGGACTGGAATGCGTATTTAATTCTTTAAAAACAACATATTAAATACGATTATGGACTTCCTTGGATTTTACTCGATATTCTGAATCTGCTCCCGCATCTGCTCTATCAGTACTTTCAATTCCACCGCTGCCGCTGTGGTTTCGCTGTCCACGGATTTGCTGCCCAGGGTGTTGGCTTCGCGGTTGAGTTCCTGCATGAGGAAGTCCAGGCGCCGGCCGATGTGGCCGCCTTTTTTGAGGATGCGGCGTACTTCGGTGACGTGGGTGAGCAGGCGGTCCAGTTCTTCGTCCACGTCCATTTTTTGCGCCAGCAAGACCAGTTCCTGTTCCAGGCGATCCGGGTCCGGGGAGTCGATCACGTCCTGGATGCGGCTGCGCAGGCGTTCGCGCTGGGCTTCCTTGATGCGCGGCACGGCGGTTTTGACGATCTCGACCTGGGTGATGATGCCGTCGAGGCGTTCTTCGATCAGTTTGCCCAGTTGTTCCCCTTCACGGCTGCGGGTGTCGATCAGGGCCTGCAGGGCTTCATCCAGCAGGGTGAGGGATTCGCGTTGCAGCAGGTCCACGTCCAGTTCGCGGGTGCTGAGCACGCCGGGATGGCGGAGGATTTCCATGGGATTGACCTGGCCGGGGTGCTGCACCAGGTCGCCTACCCGGCGGGAGATCTCGGACAGCTGCTTGACCAGGGGCTCGTTCAGTTCCAGGTCGGCGTCGCTGGCGTCCTGCTGGTAGCGCAGGGTGACTTCCACCTTGCCCCGGGCGAGGGCCTTGCGGCAGCGCTCGCGCACGGCGTTTTCCAGCGAGCGCAGGGCGTCGGGCAGGCGCGGGCTGATTTCCAGGTAGCGGTGGTTCACGGCCTTGATTTCCCAGACCAGGCCGTAGCCTTCAAGCGGGCGGTCGGCGCGGGCAAAAGCGGTCATGCTGCAAATCATGGTGAACCTCTGTGTTGGCCGTGGAATGGAGTGCCCCGATTTTCGTGCTTTGCGGGAGGGCTCCTGCGGCGTGAAATGTGCGGGCGGTGCCGGGTTCCCTAGTCTAGTCGAGACGGGTTTGGGTGCAAGGCAGGCATCGGCGCCGGTGTTTGCTACAATGGTCGCCCTTTTGATTCCAAGACTACCAGGAGATTTCATGCGCCCATCCGGCCGAGCCCCCGACCAATTGCGTGAACTGAGCTTTACCCGCAACTACACCGTTCATGCCGAGGGCAGCGTATTGGTGGCGTTCGGGGGTACCAAGGTGCTGTGTACCGCGTCCGTGGAAGAGGGCGTACCGCGCTTTCTCAAGGGCAAGGGCCAGGGTTGGCTGACTGCGGAATACAGCATGCTGCCGCGTTCCACCCACACCCGCTCCGGCCGTGAGGCGACACGGGGCAAGCAGGGCGGGCGCACGCTGGAAATTCAGCGCCTGATCGGCCGTTCCCTGCGTGCCGCGGTGGATATGAAGGCGCTGGGTGAGCGCACCATCTATCTGGATTGCGACGTGCTGCAGGCCGACGGTGGCACGCGGACGGCCTCTATTTCCGGGGCCTGCGTGGCGCTGGTGGATGCTTTTACCCACCTGCTGGAAACCAAGAAGATCAAGAGTGATCCGCTCACCGGCCTGGTGGGCGCGGTGTCTGTGGGCATGTACGAGGATGCTCCGGTGCTGGATCTGGATTATGCCGAAGATTCCAATGCGGGCACCGACATGAATGTGGTGATGACCCAGCAGGGCGGCTTTATCGAGATTCAGGGTTCCGCAGAGGGTGCGCCGTTTACCCGTGAGCAGTCCGACAGCCTGTTGGGGCTGGCGGAGAAGGGCATTGGCGAGATCATCAAGGCCCAGCAGGTCGCGCTGGGCTGGTAATACGCTAAAGAGAGAAAGGCGGGCCGTGTCGCTGTGGTGGCGTGGCTTCGCGCAGTTGCGAACAGACTGGCTAGCACACAGGCTTGAGTATGAAGAACTACAAGAAGCATTTTCTGCGCTTTGCTGAAGAGCGTGACGCGCTGAAATTCGGGGAATTTACCCTGAAGTCCGGACGCAAAAGCCCGTATTTCTTCAATGCGGGGACTTTCCACACCGGCGAGGCCCTGGCTCGGCTGGGTCGTTATTATGCGGATGCGATCATGGCATCCGGGCTGGAATTCGATATGTTGTTCGGGCCGGCCTATAAAGGCATCCCGCTGGTGGCAGCGGTGTCTGTGGCATTGGCTGAACACCATGGCCGGGATTACCCCTGGGCGTTCAACCGCAAGGAAGCCAAGGATCATGGCGAGGGCGGTTGGTTGGTCGGCGCGCCATTGCAGGGCCGGGTGCTGGTGATAGATGATGTGATTACAGCGGGAACGGCGATTCGCGAAGTTGCGACACTGTTCGAAAAGACTGACGCGACCATGGCGGGGGTGATGGTGGCGCTGGATCGGCAGGAATGCGGCAAAGAGCCTTCCGAGGCGGGCAAGGGCCTGTCGGCGATCCAGGAAGTGGAACAAGCATTGGGGGTGCCAGTGGGATGTATCGTCACCATGAGCGATATTATCGACTGGCTGGAACAGCAACCGGACAGCCAGACAATGGTGGCGCCTATGCGTGAGTACCGGGAGCGTTATGGAGTGCAATAATAATGAAAATCGTCGTCTTGTTGATGGCGCTGATCCTGACTTCGTCAGTGTGGGCTCGCTCGGGGCAGCGCGCCAATGAGCGCATGCCGGATGGCGCGTACTTCCGGCATCAAACGTCTGATGGTGTGGTGCATCTGAATCGAACCCTGAGCATGGATGCGATCCGTAACGGTTATCAGCTGCTGGATCAGCACGGCCGTGTGCTGGAAGAGGTGGAAGGGGTGCCGCTGGGGGATGCAGAAGCCAAGGCCTTGCGCATGCAGCGGGCTCGCCAGGCCCGCGAGGACCGGGACATGCTGCGGCTGTACGCTGGCCCGGAAGATGCGGTGCGGGCGCGCGATCGCAAGGTCGAGGCGCTGGAGCTGAGCATCAGCTACGAAGAGAACAATCTTGCCCAGTTGCAAATGAAGCTGGATGACGAAATCGCCACGGCAGCGCGTAATGAAAGGGCGGGTCGGGATGTCCCAGAGCTGGTGAAGGAAGCGATTGATCGCCTGCAGAGGCAAATCAAGACCGCGGAAAACAAGTTGCTGGAATTCGACAAGGAAATCGACCGGGCCAATCAGGAGTACGCGCCGATAATTGAGCGTCTCCAGGCGATTGAGAAAGAGAAGCGTGAAGGCGGTTAATGCCGCCTTTGCCGAGAACGGCCAAGGGCCTTCAGAGGTTTCCTAGCGAAACAGGGTGGGTTGCAGCAGCGCCCATTGGGCCGGCCAGTCCTGGCTTGGCTTAATCCTGAAACCGGAACGTACAAATTGCGCAATACGCCCTTCGGCCACGGACAACAGCAGGTTGGCGGTAATGGTCGGGGTGGCCTGGGTGCGCAACCCTTCCTTGAATTCTGCCTCTCGCAGCACTTGCTTTAACTGGCTTTCCACCCGGTCGTAGAACTGTTGAATGCGCTGGTGCAGGCGTGCGTTTTCACCGGTGAGAGCGTCGCCGGTGAGCAGCCGGGTAATGCCCGGGTTGCGCTCGGTGAACGCCAGCAGCAGGGTGAGAATCTGTTCTACCTGGTCGCTGGCCTTGCCGTCTTCCATAATGCGATTGATGCGCGAAAAAATCGCTTCTTCAATAAAGCTGATCAGCCCTTCGAACATTTTCGCCTTGCTGGGAAAGTGCCGGTACAGCGCTGCCTCGGACACCCCCACTTCTTTCGCGAGCCCGGCGGTGGTAATGCGCCCACCGGGTGCGGCTTCCAACATGTGAGCGAGCGACTGCAGAATCTGCTCTTTGCGCGACGGTTTTTTATCGGTCATGAAGTATCGTTCCCAGTTCTAAGCAACAAGCTTCTGGCGGCAACGCGAGTGTGGCCCAGTGGTGCATCACAGGCAAACACCGCGCCCAACGTTCCCGGGCTTGTTACTGCGGTTTTGTTTTTCGCTGTTGTAGCGCTTCGCGGCAATCCCCTTTGCCGCAAAAAAGCTGCAAGCTTCAAGCCGCAAGCTATCAGGCGCGAGAACAGACGTTAGGTTTCCGGTTCGCCATGCCCGCGCTTTAACCTTGAGGCGCGGGCAGAGCGCTTGCCGAACCGAGTGATCTGATCCGCGTTGCAGCTTGACGCTTGTTGCTTGTAGCGGTTCTTAATCTTTGCTGATCAGCGTGCCGATCCCCTTGTCGGTGAGGATTTCCAGCAGTACCGCGTGGGACACCCGGCCATCGATGATGTGGGCGGTGTGGACGCCGTTTTGGACTGCTTCCAGGGCGCAGCCGATCTTGGGCAGCATACCGCCGTAGATGGTGCCGTCCTTGATCAGGCTGTTGACCCGTTCGGTGGTGAGCCCGGTGAGGATCTGGCCCTGTTTGTCTTTCAGGCCGGCCACGTTGGTGAGCAGGATCAGTTTTTCTGCCCGCAACACTTCGGCCACCTTGCCAGCCACCAGGTCGGCATTGATGTTGTAGCTGGTGCCGTTGTCGTCCACGCCGATGGGGGCGATGACGGGGATGAAATCGCTACCGGCGAGCAGGTCGATAATGCGGGTGTCGATGCCCTGCACTTCGCCCACGTGACCGATATCGATGATTTCCGAGGCCTGCAGTTCCGGGCTGTCCGCGTCGCTGGCCTTGAGTACCATCTTGCGGGCCTTGATCAGGCGTCCGTCCTTGCCGGTGAGGCCGATGGCCTGGCCGCCGTTGTGCTGGATCAGGTTGACGATGTCCTTGTTGACCAGCCCACCGAGCACCATTTGCACCACGTCCATGGTTTCCCGGTCGGTGACACGCATGCCCTGAACAAATTTGGATTCCTTGCCCAGACGCTCCAGCAGGTCGCCGATCTGTGGCCCGCCGCCGTGCACGATCACCGGGTGGATGCCGATTTGCTTCATCATCACCACGTCACGGGCGAAGCTGTTTTTCAGCTCCTCGTTTTCCATGGCGTTACCGCCGTATTTGATCACCACGGTGGTGCCGGAAAAACGCTGAATGTAGGGCAGCGCCTCAATCAGAATCCGGGCGGTGTCGTGGGCACTGTTGGTGTCCATGGGGTCTCCTTGAATATGGGCCTGCACGCGGTACGGCTTACGCAAGCACGCCAAATCATAGCGGTCAGGTGTTACGTCGCTGCCCGGTGTTGCTGGGGCGGTGCCATGTGGCGGAGACGGCCGGTGACCATTTCCGCCTTACGTTGCTGGCGATTATACGCGCTGGCTTGCCGCTTGTTACGTGTTGCGTGCGGCTATCTTGATCAAAACGGCAGTGCCAGGCTTTCATCCACGGCTTGCAGGTGCTTGCGGAACTGGCCTTTGACCCGTTCCAGCGCGTCTTCATCACGGCCTTCAAAGCGGGCGACCAGCGATGGTGTGGTGTTCGAGGCGCGCACCAGTCCCCAGCCATCGGGGAAGTCCACGCGGAGCCCGTCGATGGTGGTGGGGCGGCCACCGGCGAACTGCTCGGCGCGGGCTATCAGGGCGTCGATCAGCGCAAACTTGGTGTCATCGCTGGCATCAATATACAGCGCGGGGGTGGTGACGCCGGTCTTGAACTGGTCGAACACCTGGCCGGCGGTGTCGTCCTGCAGGGAGAGAATTTCCAGCAACCGGGCGCCGGCATAAGCGCCGTCGTCACAGCCGAACCAGCGGTCGGCGAAGAAGATATGCCCGCTGATTTCACCGGCCAAGGCGGCGCCGCTTTCCTTCATTTTGGCCTTGATCAGCGAGTGCCCGGTTTTGTACATCAGGGGCCGGCCGCCGTTCTTGCGGATAACGGCGGGCAGGGCGCGGCTGCATTTCACGTCGAACAGGATGTCGGCGCCGGGGCTGCGGCCGAGCAGGTCCTTGGCGAACAGCATGAGCAGGCGGTCCGGCCAGATGATTTCGCCGCTGTTGGTGACTACAGCCACGCGGTCGCCGTCGCCGTCGAACGCCAGGCCCAGGTCCAGGTCTTCCTGCTGGACGATACGGATCAGGTCGGCCAGGTTGTCCGGGTTGCCGGTGTCCGGGGCATGGTTGGGGAAGTTGCCATCGATCTCGGTGTACAGCGGCGTCACGTCGCAGCCCAGTTGGGTGAACAGCCGTGGGGCCAGTTCGCCGGTGACGCCGTTGCCGCAGTCGATGGCAATTTTCAGGGGCCGGGCCAGCACGATGTCGTTGGCGATATCGTTCAGGTAGCGGTCGCTGATATCGCGTTCTTCTTCGTGGCCGCTGCCTTCGCTGAAGGCCTTGTTCTGGATGCGTTGCTTGAAGGCCTGAATGCGGTCGCCGTGCAGGGTTTCGCCGTTCATGACGATTTTCAGGCCGTTATGTTGCGATGGGTTGTGGCTACCGGTGAGCATGATGCCGGTTTGGGTTTCCAGCACTTCGGTGCCGTAGTAGAGCACCGGGGTGGGCACCAGGCCCAGGTTGACCACGTCGCGGCCGGATTCCAGCAAGCCCTTGATCAGTGAGCGGCTTAACTCCGGGCTGGACAGGCGGCCATCGCGGGCCACCAGCACGGTTTGCTGGCCCAGTTCGCCGGCTTCGGTGCCAATGGCGCGGCCCAGCAGGTAAACGCCCTGGGCGGTGAGGGTGTCGCCGGCCACGCCGCGGATATCGTAAGCGCGGAAAATACTGTCCGGCAGGGACTCGCCGCCGTTGTCGTCATCCATCAACAGAATGCTGTCGTCGTCGCTTTCTTCCACTATCAGGGCATCGGGTTTGGCGGCGGCCTGGGGGCGTGCGGGGCCGGCGCGGTCGCGCAGTTTTTTGGCCAGGCGGGCGGAGGCATCGTTGACGCTGGTGAAGAGCGGGAAGTGGAAATGGTCGCGAGCGGTGACGTCCGGTTGGCGCGTCAGCTCATCGCTGTAGCGAATCAGTTCGGCGGCGTCCTGGCGCAGGGCCCGGGTCAGCAGCCGGTTCACCAGCAGGGTGCATAACAGGATCACCACCACACCCAGGGCGATGCCCAGGGTGGCCACGATCAGGCTGTTGCCGTCGGGGGCGCGCAGGGTCAGGGTAACCTGAACCGGGCCCTGGCTGACCTGGGCGGTGCCGCCGTTGGCCTGTTGTTTGTTATCGAACAGGGGGCTGCCGCCGTAGGTGACGCTGAGCGCGCTGCCGTCCGGCATGGCGGCACGCAGGGTGTCGGCCAGTGGAGCCAGGGACTGGGTGAGCAGCAGGGTGCCGGTCTGGTTTTTGGTGGCGCGGGCCATCACCAGCTGGGGTGTTTTGCCGGTAATAATCACCGGGCCGGGTTCTTGGCCCAGGCGGATATTCTTGAGGAGTTCCTGGGCGGTGTAGCTGAACTGGGCGGTGTCTGCGCCACGGCGCGGGACAAGCTGCACGGTGGCATCAGGAAGCCACTGGTTCTGGTGTACGTTAAAGCTGGACAGGTTGCCGTCGGAGAGCGCCTTGTTCACATCGCTGCGGTCGCTGAGGATGTCCAGCTGCTGACGGGAGGCCTGGATGGTGTTGCTCGCCTGGCTGGCCAGTGATTGGGCCAGCAGCCGGGCCTGGGCGTTCTGTTGCTCGGGCTGCAGCTGGCTGGCCTGGTAGGCGTAGAGGCAGCCGGTGGCGGCGACCACGGCCACGATGCCGGCGGCGACCAGAGGCAGTAGCTGCTTCATGGCGCTGGTGGACTTGCCTTGCTTGTTGTCGCTCTTGTTCCCCATATCCCCTCCGCTTGCCCGGCGCTGCCACGGTATTGTTGTGGTTGGGTCGTGGTGCGCGCTGTGGTGCGTGCTTGTGCTGCTGTGGTTGTTGTTGTTTGTCTTGTGTTTTTTCTGTGTCAGGCCTCAGTGACGCCCGCTGTGGCCGAAACCGCCTTCGCCCCGTTCGCTGGCGCTGAAGCTTTCCACCTGTTCCAGTTCCACCTGCATGACCGGCACGATCACCAGCTGGGCGATGCGCTCCCCGGGCTCCAGGGTGAAGGGCTGTTGCCCGCGGTTCCAGCAGGACACCATCAGCTCGCCCTGGTAGTCGGAGTCGATCAGCCCCACCAGATTGCCCAGCACGATGCCGTGCTTATGGCCCAGACCGGAG
This sequence comes from Alloalcanivorax sp., assembly GCA_039983755.1. GTDB lineage: Bacteria > Pseudomonadota > Gammaproteobacteria > Pseudomonadales > Alcanivoracaceae > Alcanivorax. The sequence continues at coordinate 118,886 of JBDWVU010000033.1, read as the reverse complement.
CGCGGCAGGATCATGCCGGCGTAGCCCGGGTCGTCGATGAAAATGGACATGCCGGTGGGCAGCAGCTCGGTATCCCCGGGTTGCAGTGTCATCGGTTCCTTGACCATGGCGCGCAGGTCCAGCCCGGCGGAACCGTCGGTGGCGTAATGAGGCAGAGGAATGCTGTCGCCAAGGCGGGCGTCGAGTACCCGGTATTGCAGTTTCATTGATCAGTTCCTGATTGCCGGACGCCTGACGCTTGATGCCTGACGCAAAAAACGTCGCCCGTCCGAACGGTTATGGGGTTGTGCTACTGCCTTTGCAGTGACAACCCGCCATTAAATGCGAAGTACCGGATTCCAGAGGCTTTATGTTTTAGCGTCGGGCATCAGGCGTCCGGCGTCTAGCGTCAATCCTTATACCGTATCGCGATCAATTCGATCAGCTGCTTGGCGATTTGGGCCTTGGAGGCCAGTGGCAGCACCTTGTGGCCGCTGGGCCAGATCACCGTGAGGGCGTTGTTGTCGCTGTTGAAACCCACGTTGGTGCCGGAAACGTCGTTGGTGGCGATCATGTCCAGCTTCTTGTTCACCAGTTTGCCCTGGGCGTAGGCCATCACGTCCTGGGTTTCCGCGGCAAAGCCCACGGTAAAGGGGCGCTTGGCGTGCTCGGCCACGGACGCCACGATGTCCGGGTTTTTCACCAGCGTCAGGTGAATTTCCTCGGTGGATTTCTTGATCTTGTGGTCAGCGGTCACGGTGGGCCGGTAATCCGCCACGGCGGCGGTGGCGATAAACACATCACAGCCCTTTTCCACCACGTCCATGCAAGTCTCGTACATGTCCACGGCGCGCACCACATCCACGCGCTCTACCCGTGACGGGGTGGGCAGATACACCGGCCCGGCAATCAGGGTGACCTTGGCCCCGGCTTCGGCGGCCGCTTCGGCCAGCGCAAAGCCCATTTTCCCGGAGCTCTTGTTGGTGATGTAACGCACCGGGTCGATGGATTCGCGGGTGGGGCCCGCGGTAATCACCACATGCTTGCCGGTGAGCAGCTGGTAGTCGAACACTTCCGCGGCCTGCTGAATGATCTCCAGTGGCTCGATCATGCGCCCGGCACCCACTTCACCGCAGGCCTGGCTGCCGCTGCCCGGGCCGAACACGGTGATGCCTTTTTCCTGCAGGATCAGCTGGTTCTTCTGGGTGCTGAGGTCTGCCCACATCTGCTGGTTCATGGCCGGGGCAATGGCGATGGGGGCACCAGTGGCCAGGCACAGGGTGGTGAGCAGGTCGTTGCCGTGGCCGTGGGCCAGGCGAGCCATGAAATTGGCGGACGCGGGTGCAATTAGCACCAGGTCTGCCCAGCGGGCCAGCTCGATATGGCCCATGGCCGCTTCGGCGGTGGGGTCCAGCAGGGTGGTGTGCACCGGGTGGCCGGACAGGGCCTGCATGGTCAGCGGGGTGATGAACTCGCAGGCACCCTGGGTCATGACCACCCGCACTTGTGCGCCCACATCCTGCAGTCGGCGTACCAGATCAGCCGCTTTATAGGCGGCAATACCGCCGGTGACACCCAGCAGGATCCGTTTGTTCATCAGACGTTGCATGCAAAAACCCTTGTTTGGATGACGGCAGGCATGGCGAATCTCCACTGCCGCTGCAGCCGCAAGGCTGCTATCAAGTCAGGCTGCATAGAGTAGCACTGTATAAGAGACGCGGCACGCAGGACGGTTGGCAGGACGCCACATGCCGGATGCCTGACGCAAAACAGGGAGCAAGATTGTGAGGACGTACGAGAAAATACGGGTTTGGCAGTCCGCCATGGACTTGGTGGTATTGATCTATAAGGCAACGCAGGATTTCCCACGGAGCGAGCAATTTGGACTCGTTAGCCAAATGCGCAGGGCGTCGGTCACCCGTATGCAGGATGAGACGTTTTTAGCGTCAGGCATCCGGCCTCAGGCGTGGGGCGTATAACCATGGCCATAACAGACTGGCCGACGGATGAGCGGCCGCGTGAGAAGTTGTTGGCGCGGGGTGCCGGGGCGCTTAGTGATGCCGAGCTGTTGGCGATCTTTCTGCGTACTGGCCAGCAGGGCATGACGGCGGTGGATCTGGCGCGCCGGCAGTTGGCGGGCAGCGGCGGTTTGCGGGCCATGCTGGACCTGAGCCCGGAGCGCATGGCGCATTTGCCGGGTATGGGGACTGCCCGGCGGGCGCTGTTGCTGGCGGCGCTGGAGTTGGGGCGGCGCTATCTGGCTGAGCCCCTGGAGCGGGGACAGCCACTGGATAACCCGGACAAGGCCGGGCAGCTGCTTACGGCCCAGTTGCGCGGGTTACCGTTTGAGGTGTTCGCCTGCCTGTTTCTGGACAACAAGCACCGGCTGATTGCCTTCGAGAAGTTGTTTCAGGGCACCATTGACGCAGCGGCGGTCTACCCCCGGGAGGTGGTGCGCCGGGCCATGGAACATAACGCCGCAGCGGTCATTCTGGCCCACAACCACCCGTCGGGCGTGGCCGAGCCCAGCCAGTCGGACCATGCCATCACCCGGCGATTGGTGGAGGCGCTGGGGTTGGTGGAAGTCCGAGTGTTAGACCATCTGGTAATCGGTGATGGTGGCTGGGTGTCACTGGCTTCGCGAGGAGTGTTGTGAGCCGTCCAGATCAGCCATGGCTGTGGTGCTCCATGGCGCGTCGATTACGTTCCCGGGTGTGCGCAACCAGCGCGGGGAAGTCTTGTAGTAGTTCGCTGGCCGGGCGGGCAGGTACGGCGCAGTTCTGGCAGGCCAGCCAGTCGCGCTGTTCCACCTCAAATTCATCATGCAGGGCAAAGGGTTCGGTGACCGTCTGGCGAACGTCGTCCCCCAGGCCTAGGGGGGCCGCGCCGTAGAAATAGCCCTTGATGCGGCCGGGTTTCACTTCGAAACGGGAGAAACCGATGCCCACGAATTCGCTGGCAGACCAGCGCTGTATCCCGTTGTCGTCAAACAGACGGACGGATTGACCGCCAGTGCCGGTAAGCACCTGCACATAACCCAGCCGGGAAGGGATGCCAAAGCCCATGGGGACGGAGCGTTGGTAAATGTGGTCATGGCCGACCAGCAGCAGATCGACGCCGTAGCGAAGCAGAATGTTTTCCTGCAGGGCAACCAGCGTCAGGTTGGCGGGGCTGCGACCATCCTGGTCGGTCCAGATGGGGTAGTGCTGGATCAGAATGATGAAGTCCAGTTCGCCGCGGGCACGACGCAGTGCGGCTTTAGCAAGGTCGATCTCCAGGTTGATCAGTTCTTCGGCCAGGGTGAAGTCATCGATCAAGGCTCCTGCACTGCTGACAAAGAAATGCACCCGACCGATGTCAAAGCCATAGTAGGTACTGCCGGGGTTGGGGTTGAGGTTGTTCAGTAGTGGGTCAGGGTGAGTCAGGCGCGATTTGAAGGCCTTGCCGGATTGCAGTCCGTCGCCATCTTTGGACTCATGGTTGCCCGCCGCCGCCATGGTGATGGTGTTGGCCAGCAGGGGTTCCACCAAATCAAACCACGTGTCCCATACTGATTGATTGCCATCAGCATAGGAAAGATCGCCAGCGATGACAGCCAGATCACGGGGTTGTTTGAGGATTTCTTCGGTAACCCGTTGGGCGCGAACGCTAACCCCTTGATCGCCGTAATGCACAAACGACCAGTTCTGGGTGTTGATGGGTGTTAACTGGTAAACAGGAGACCAGCCTCCGGAAGGGGAGCCGACGCGGTAGCGGACGGGTTTATCCGGATCAAGCCCGTCTATTTTGATGCGGTGGGTTTGGGCGTCTACCCCGAAGGTGGCTTCAGAGCTGGCCTGGCGCTGATGGAGAAAAACAGGCGTGTTTTGCTGTCCTTCCAGCAGGGGTTCCTGGTCGTATTCGAGCCGCTGCGCCGGCGCATGGCTGGTGTCGGTAAACCAGGTAATAGACCGGGAGGCAAGGCTGCTCTCCTCAATGCTGGCGTGAACCCCCCGGGGCGGGAAGGGCGCAGGGGGTTCCGGGGGCTCCACCGGTGGATCAATGTCCGGCCCCGGATCGGGTTCCGTGGGCTGGTTCGGGCTAGCGATGTTATCGGAAGGCGAGCTGCTACTGCCTCCACCACATCCCGACAGTACGGTGGCAGCGCCAGCCAGTCCTGCAAGGAAGGTTCGGCGGGAGGTGGAGTCCGGTCCAGCAGGGGCGGCCCCCGGGCTGTTTGATCGATAAGCGGGCATGGCAAAGGTGTCTTGTCTGAATGAGAACCCCATCAGTAACGGTAAAATATGAATATCGAGTGAATTTATTGTTCCGCTTACCAATCAACACATTAGGCTGCTTTTGTGGGGGCTGGAAGCGGGTTGGCAGGGAGCGTCAAGCAAAGAATACTTGAATCCTGATCGCCGTACTGGTATAAAACGCGCCTTTTCCGGGGCTCTACCGTCCCCCCGCAAGAAGATTTACGGAGCAAGACAATGTCCAAAGTTTGCCAGGTGACCGGTAAGCGCCCTGTAACGGGCAATCGCGTTTCCCACTCGAACATCAAGACCAAGCGTCGTTTCGAGCCGAATCTGCACCACCATCGCTTCTGGGTTGAGTCCGAGAAGCGTTTTGTGCGTCTGCGGGTCAGCTCTAAAGGTATGCGCATCATCGACAAGAAAGGTATCGACTCTGTATTGTCCGATATCCGTTCTCGCGGCGATCGCGTTTAAGGCTAACAGAAGGAGTTAACCCATGGCCGGTCCTATTCGTGAAAAAATCCGCCTGGTGTCCTCTGCTGGCACTGGTCATTTTTACACCACCACCAAGAACAAGCGTCTCCATCCTGAAAAGATGGAAACCAAGAAGTATGATCCGGTCGTGCGTAAGCATGTGGCCTACAAGGAAGCGAAGATCAAGTAATGATCTTCTAGCTTGCCTGCCTGGCAGCGGACATAAAAGAACCCGGGATTTCCCGGGTTTTTTTATGCCTGGCGAAAAGTGCCGCCCATGTAAATGGCGTTGCATATCAACTCTGCGCGGAAAAAGCCCGTCTGTCGTCTTTCCTGCCCCGAACAGAGGTTTGACCTACGTCACAAAATGGTGGCAGTGCTAGCTTTACAGGAACGGGATGTTTCGCAACAAAAGGCTACACGCCCAGCGTTGTGAAGTGCGTCACGTTTGCATAGGATCAAATCAGAAGTTCATATTTACGCATATGTAGCAAGTGTTTAATCAGTTTTGGTAACCCTCACAAAGAGCGTGCACGGAGAGCACTATGAGTACTTTGACTATGATTTCCCAATTCGTTTTTGCCCGTCTTTATAGCCAGTTGCCAGGCCGTGCGCGTAAACAGCGTGGTGCCAGTGCGCTGGAGTACATTGTTCTGGCTGCAGCGTTGATCATTATCATTGGTGTTTTGGCGACTAATGATACGGTTAGCGGTGCACTGGAAACGGCATTTTCCGACCTGTTCTCTGATGCCTCTGATACCTCTGGTACCTAGGGATTAGTCGGCATGCGGATGTGGGGAAAACAGGCAGGGGCGGTGGCACTGGAATTTTTGCTGTTGTTCCCCTTCGTTGTCGCCATGTTGTATGGCGCGGCGGTATACGGCCTGACATTCTTTGCTCAGTACCGGATGCAGGATGCGGTAGACAATGCGGTATCCACCGCCTTGTACATTGATCGTTCTGCGTTACAGGGGGCCGCCTTGGGGGCGTCAGTGACGCAGCGTGCCAATTCGGCGTTGGCCGGGCTGGTGACACAGCTACCGCCCAGTCTCAGGGATCTGGATGCTGACGGTGCCTGTAATCTGGAGACAGTGGGGGGGGTGGAAATGCTCCACTGCCGCCTGGTTTATCCGAACTATCAGACCAATCCGGTGGTGCCGGCGCTGAATTTCGGCATGCTGGGGGAGTTCCCCCCACTGCCGGAGCGGCTGGATGCGGAGGCGCGGGCCGCATTCTGATGCGGCGTGCCTGCAATTAGAACCAGAAACACACAGGGATGTTCCGGAGAGAACATGGGATCAAGACTGCTGTATATGTTGCCGGCGCTGGCAGTGGCGCTGGTGGCGTTGATCTTGGCATTGGTGGGGTTAAGTCGTGATCCGACACCGGCGTTGGTGGTGAAGGATAATGACACGGACACCGAATCGTCCGTTCAGGATGCCCCCAGTTATCGCTACTGGGTGGTGACGCAGAGCCTGAATGTCGGGGATACGCTTGATGAAGAGTCCCTGGCGGTGGTGTCTTCCCCTGCCCCGATTGCCAATGTGCTGACCGCCGATGAAAAGGTGGTGGGCAAGGAGCTTCGCCAGTTTGCCCGTCCGGGCGAGCTGCTTTCCCGAAATCATCTTGAACCTGGCGGCACCCTCCCTGGCGCGTTACCGACGGGCTTTCGTGCCGTCGGCGTGGCTGTGGATAATGTGGTGATGGCTGGCGGATTGCTGCAGCCCGGTGATCTGGTGGATGTGGTGGTTGCTTTTCGCAAGGTGGAGCGTGATAACCCGGCGGCACTGGTGCTGTTGCGTAGCGTCCAGGTGTTGGCGGTAAAAGGCGCCATGGCCGCCGCCAGCAGTGATCAGGACCGTGAAGAGCAGCGTCGTAACAATACCGTGGTGCTGGCGGTGCCCAAGGACAAGGTGCCGCCATTGTTGTTGGCGGCTGAAGAGGGCGCGCTGCGTCTGGCGGTGGTTGCCAGTGACGACAAGGGTGACGAGAGCTCTGTGGCCAGTGCCCGTGGCAAAAAGGACAAACCGTTCTACTACAAGGATCTGTTCCCGGCGACACGAGCGCCTGCACCACAGGCCAAGCCGGGCCAGCGAGTCGAAGTCTATGAAGGGTCTGACTCAAGGAGCACGTATGTGCGTTAAGGGTGGGTTGATAAAAATGGGGTGGACCAGCCTGTCGGCGTTGCTGCTTTTGGTGGTGGCGAATGTTGTACAGGCCGAGGAATTGACCGATTCCATGCGTTTGGCACCTGGGGATCAGAAGGTGCTGACGTTCCCCGCTGCGGTATCGAAAGTGGCTACGTCCGATCCGGGTGTGGCCGCCCTGACGGTGACCGGCAGTAATGAATTGCTGCTGACGGCGAAAGCTGAAGGTTCAGCGGTGCTGTCAGTGTGGTTGCGCAACAACGGCAAACCGTTGCGAAGCACCGTGGTTGTGGCGACGACGCTGGGTGACTCCCTGCCGTTCGGCACCCAGGTGCAGACGGATATTCGTGTGCTGGAAGTGAGCCGTTCCGAGTTGAACCAGTTGGGCATGAGTTACAGCAATTCATTCAATGGTGGTCAGTCTGCGGTGGGCATTGCCGCACCGGGCTCCGGCTTTCAGGTGCCGGGCGCGGTGCCTACCCCGCTGGGAACAGAGGGCTTTAACCTGTTTGGGTTCGGTCCCAACTCGGTGTTGGCCATTAATGCGCTGGAAGCCGGTGGGTTTGCGTATACCCTGGCGGAACCGTCGCTTACCAGTCTGTCCGGCCAGAGCGCCAGCTTCCTGTCCGGTGGCGAATTCCCGGTGCCCACTCGCAGTACCACCGACGGCGTGCAGATCGAATTCAAGGAATTCGGCATTGGCCTGAGCCTGACGCCCACGGTCATCGACAAGAACCAGATTATTCTCAAGGTAGCGCCGGAAGTGTCCGAACTGGATTTCTCCGCCGGCGTGGAAACCGGTGGTGTGGCAGTGCCCGGCCTGCGTGTGCGGCGGGCGGAAACGACCGTGTCACTGGCCCCGGGTGAAACCTTCATTATCAGTGGTCTGGTTAGCCGTAACACCATTAACAGCAGCGCCCGGTTGCCGGGCATCGGCAATATCCCGCTGCTGGGTGCGTTTTTCCGGTCCACGCGAATTCAGAAAGATGACAAGGAGCTGGTGATGGTGGTGACGCCGCATCTGGTGACGCCGCAGCAGGCCACCAGCCCGCCGGTGACGTTGCCGGGCGCCGGCTACCATTCCAGCAGCATGGGCTGGCTGGATATGGCCACGGAAAGCCGACGCGGCTCCCAACCCATCCGTCATGGACTGAGCTGGTGATGCTATGAGTGACCACGACATTGTTCTCTCGGTTGTTGACGATGAAGGTATCGAAGCCTGGCTGGATCGGGTGGTGGAAGAGCCGTTCCGGCTGGAGCAGGTTAGTCGCTCCGATCTGACCCGGGTGCTGCGCTTGCTGGAGGCGACGACGGCCCATGTGGTGATGGTCGAGATATCCGAAACGGATATGGACCAGTCGCTGGCCATCATTACGGCCCTGACCAGTGCACGCCCCTGGGTTACCGTGATCACCGTGTGTGCTCGCTCAAACCAGGAGCTGCTGCTCCAGGCCATGCGGGCCGGTGCCAGAGACTGCTTCGTAGCGGGTACGGATGCCGGGGATGTGCGTGAGCGCCTGCGCCGGCATCAGCTGCTGCGTGTTGGGCACTATGGCGACGAAGTGCGTTCCGGCACCAATAACCTCACTCTGGTGGCCTCTGCCAGCCCGACGGTAGACACCCGCTTCCTGGCCCAGAATGTGGCACTGGGTTTGAACCGCTTGTTCCCCGAGCAACGTTGCCTGGCCATTGATACCCAGCCGGGCGAACGCGGTATTTTCTACCTGGATGTGCACAACGAGTACAACCTGGAGAATCTGCTGGCCAGCCCGGAAACGCTGGATGAAACCCTGATCGGCACGGCGCTGGAAGAGTACCGTCCGGGCTTGCGATTGCTGGCCGGAGGGGTGGAAAGCGGTGACCTGGCAGGGGACCGTAGTGCTGATTTGTTTATCGCCCTGAACCATTTGATGCAGATGTTTGACCGCATCGTGATCAATGTGGGCACGCTGGAAAGTCGCCATTGGGTGCGTGCGCTGGGCATTCATGCCCGCCACTTGTTGGTGGCCATGCATCCGCTGGTGGATCAGGCCCATGCCGTGCGCAGCCTGGGCAACGACTGGCGCTCTCATCTGGGCCGGGACAGTCAGGTCAGCCTGATTGTCGATGGCGTGGACAGCCATGCGCCACCGGGTGTGGATGAGCTGGCGGAGACGGCAGGCGTGCCACTGCTTGGCGGTCTGCCAATGGATTGGCGTTATCGGCTGCTGGCCATGAATAGCGGCTTGCCGATTCAGGAACAATCGCCCCGTTGCCGGTATAGCCGCAACTTGCAGGCACTGATCGGCAAACTGGAAATGCAGCAGGATGATGTGGCCGGCTCGGGCTGGTGGCAGCGCCTGCGCAGCAATGCGTAATGAGTCATCAAACGGTTAGTGAACGCAACGGATAGCAGGAGCAGTCGTGGCCGGACGGATTGATGCCGAATATCAGCAGCTCAAGGATCGCACCCATCGCTGGGTGGTGGAGCGGCTGGATGAGGAAGGAATTGAGGTCGGCAATGCCGGCCGTGACCAGCTGTCGGATTTTGTCCGCACGGCGGTGGGCCAGCATATCGCCCTGAATCGGGTGCCGCTTTCTACGCAGGACCTCAATCAGCTGGCCCGCGATACCCTTGATGAAGTGACGGGTTTCGGGCCACTGGAGCCGTTGCTGGCGGATGATCGCATCAACGATATTCTGGTGAATGGGCCGGACAGTGTTTTCATCGAGGTGGCGGGGGTGCTGCAAAAAGCGTCCGTCCGGTTTATCAATGATGACCATGTGGTGCGGGTCATTCGCCGCATGCTGGCGCCGCTCGGGCGGCGTCTCGATGAGTCCAGCCCGATGGTGGATGCGCGCCTGCCAGACGGTTCGCGGGTGAACGCCATTATCCCGCCGCTGGCACTGGATGGCCCCAGTATCAGTGTTCGCAAGTTTACCCGTAACCACCTGACGGCCCGTGAGCTGATCGAGTCTGGCTCACTGACGGACGCCTGCCTGGACATCATGGTCAAGGCGGTGGAGTCGCGGCGCAATATTATTATCAGCGGCGGTACCGGCACGGGTAAGACCACCATGCTGAACCTGATCAGCCAGTACATTCCGCGCACGGAACGGATCCTTACCATTGAGGATTCGGCTGAGCTGGTGCTCAACCACCCCCATGTGGTGCGCCTGGAAACCCGCCCGGCCAATACCGAGGGCAAGGGCCGGATCAGCGCCCGGGAGCTGGTCATCAACGCGCTGCGCATGCGCCCGGATCGGGTGATTCTGGGGGAGGTGCGTTCCAACGAAATTATTGAACTGTTGCAGGCCATGAACACCGGCCACGAAGGGTCCATGAGTACCATTCATGCCAACAGTTCCCGTGATGCCCTGGTGCGAATCGAAACCCTGCTGGCGGTGAGCGGCTATGACGCCAGTGAAACGGCCATTGGCCGGCTGATCGGTTCTGCCCTGGATATCATTATCCAGCTGGAACGAACGGCGGATGGGAGTCGACGGGTCAGCGAGGTGGTGGCGCTGACGCCGACCAGCGATGACCTGTATCACATGGATTACCTGTACCGGAGTAATGATGAGCGCGGTTGAGCTGCTCGGCATGGCACAGATGCTCGGCATCATTGCCGTGCTGACGGTGCTGCTGCAGCTGGTCTGGTTCCGTTATCGCCAGCGTAGCCTGGTCAACGACCGGGTGCGACAACGGTTGCAGCAACGTGTCGAGCTGGGCCAGGAAGCAGGGCAGGCGCGAGTGGTCAGTGGGCCGCTGGATCGGTTGCTGTTGCGGGCGGATATTCGACTGTCCCGCACCCAGCTGACGCTGATGGCGATTGTTATTTTTGTCATTCTGGCATTGGTGCTGGCTTCTTCAGGGCTGATTGCCACGGCGGTGCTGGCGCTGTTCATTGTTGCCAGCCTCTGGCTGTACTGGCGTTTTCGTTTTCAGCAGCAGCGTCGCACGATTTTTGAATCCTTGCCTGGGATCATGGATTCCACCCTTCGCTACATGGGTGCGGGGCGTTCTCTGGAAGCCTCACTGCTGGAATCGTTCCAGGATGCGCCGCCGGTGTTTGCGCCGCTGACCTTCCGTCTGCGTAGCGCGGTGGAATCCGGCCGTGATTACACCGGCCTCTTTGACGATTTTGCCCGCTTGTATCAGGTGCCCTCGCTGGTGCTGGTTTCCATCGCCTTGCGTACCTCTGCCCGTTTTGGGTCTTCCATTCGCCCGGTCTTGCAGCAAGTGGCCAACTCCCTGCGTTCGCAACAGGAGCTGCGTCGCGAGTTTCTGGCGTCCACGGCAGAAACGCGTTTCACCGCCGGCGCCTTCACTCTGCTGCCCCTGGGTATGGCGGTCTACATGATGCTGATTAACGAGAAGTATGCGGATGTGCTGCTGCGCACGGATACCGGCCACACCATGTTGATCATCGCCGGTGTTCTACAGGGCATCGGCGTGGTGATTATCTGGCGCATGGTGCAGGGGGTGGGGCGTGAATAATCTGCTGCTGGCCGTGTCGATTGTGTTGGTGGCGGTGGCCTTGTGGTTGCTGTTGTTCAAAGCTCGTGAATGGGAAATGCGAGCGCGGGTTCATGCTCGACTGAACGATACGTCAGGCACTCACACAGAAAGCGATGATAGCGGTTTCTGGTTGTGGCGTTTGTCCGGTGCACTGACCGAGTCGTCCCTTGCCGCCAGTGACTATGAGGATATTCGCGTTGCGCTGAAAGGCATGGGGAAAACCCGGGAACAATCCCAGGTTATTTACCTGTTGTCTTGCTGGTTGTTACCCGCATTCGTGGCGATCATCGGTTTTGTTTTCTTTGGTGCTCTGGGTGGTCTGGTGGCGTCTGCGGGTGGCTTTATCCTGCCGCGTAGAATGATTCGCACCATGGGGGCGCAGGCGGAAATGCGCCAGAATCTGGAGGCTGTGGAGCTGTGCCACCTGACGCGGATGTTGATGGAAGCAGGGCTCTCTCTGGAACGGGTGCTGCGCATTATCGGCGTGCAGGGGCGGCCTTTGTTGCCGATTCTGATTACCCGTATCGACCGCTTTAACCGACTGATGAAATCCGGCGCAGAGCGCAGCCAGGCCCTGGAGGAACTGGGGGAGAACAAACGGATTCCAGTATTGCGCAGCTACGTGGTATTGATGAAGCAGAGCAGCCAGCTGGGCTCAGGTGTGTCACACAGTCTTGAACAGATTATTGAAGAAGCGCAGAACGTGGAGCGCAACCGGATTCGGGAAGAAACCAACCGGATTGGCGCGAAAATGACGGTCATCATGATGGCGTTTATGTTGCCCGCATTATTTATTTTGATAGGTGGCCCGGCGGTGGTATCCATTGCCGAGGCGTTGACACGATGAAAGGGAGCAGGGACATGCGTGGCAGTAATTGGGGAGGTCTGTGTGCTGGGGCGCTGCTGACAGTGCTGGCGGGCTGCGCCCACCAGAGCGCACCTGCACAGGCAAGCGGTACCGTGGATGTGTCTGGCATTGTCTGCAAGGATGCGCTGCAGCCAGAGCAGCGGGTGGATCTGGAAATGGTCGATACCCTGATGGCCAAAGGGCGAAATTATGCGGCGTTGGCGCAGCTGGAAAATGATCCCATGAACGCCATCGATCATTGGTTGCGCTACGGACAGTTGCTGGCGGCGTCCGGCAAACTGGAAGAATCGGAAGAGGTGTATCGGGCACTGGCCAACCGTTGTGGTGATGGCCGCAGTGAGCATGGCCTGGGCATGGTGTTGCTGAAACGTCATGAGGTCATGTCGGCGATTTCTCATCTGGAAAAGGCCCGCGATATGGCGCCGGCCACGTCACAGGTACGCAATGATTACGGTTATGCATTGCTGTTGGTTGGCCGTTATGACGATGCCGCGTTTGAATTGCGCACTGCCCTGGAGTTGGCCAATGGTCAGGGGCCGGTTCGACAGAATCTGGCGGTGGCATACCTGATGAGTAATAACAAAAAAGGCATTCAGGAATTGCAGTCTCAATATGGTTTCTCGGCGGATGAACTGGCCTATGCAGAGAAACTCAGTCAACAGTTCGGGAGGGCCGCACCATGAAAAAATGGCTTTTGATATGTCTATTGCCAGGGCTGGCTGTAGCAGCCGAGCCCCAGCAGGACTACAGTTTTGGTGTTTCTGACCAGGTTGTGGATAACGTGCCGGAAACGGTGACTGACTGGCTGCTGAACCAGCAGCGGGACTCCCGGCCGGCAGAGAAAAGTGAGCTTTCTGCTCCTATCTATGTGGATACTCAGCGTCGCCTGGCGGATTCATTCCGCACGGCCATACCGGATACCTTCGGTGAACAGACCCGCGACGAGTAATTACCGGCGCCAGCAAGGCGCCCTGACGGTAATTACGCCGCTATTGCTGGTGATCGTCGTCATCCTGTCGGTGATGGCGCTGGATGGCGCGCGCCTGTATATGCTGCGCGGCGAGATGCAGGCGCAGGTGAATGTGGCGGCGCAGGCAGGGGCGGCAGAGGCGCAGAGTTGTGGAGGCCAATTTGTAAGCACGGCTGTGATTCAAGCCCGGGCCCTTGCCGCTGCTCAGGCTCAGGGTTTTAACGCAGAGGATGGCACGCTAGAAGTTCAGGTCGGACTGATTGAAGATGCGGACGACAGCGATGTTCTATCATTTCGCCCGGTGAACGTGGTGCAGGAAAGTAATGCGGTGTTGGTTACCTATACCCGTAGTGAGCCTATTTCGCTGTTATTGCCTGCGTCCACCTTCGGCACGTTGGATATGTCGGTGAATGCGGCTGCCAGAAAGCAGGTTGTAGCAACAATGAGCGCTGCAGGAAGCACGGCAACGGTTGATTCGGGAATTGTCGGTTCGTTACTGGGTGCTGTACTGGGTGATGATGGTTATACGCTGGATCCAACGAGTTTGGATAGTTTGCGTAATACGACGATTAAACTTGGTGACCTGCTCACGGAAGTTGGGGTTGCCGATGTGGCAGAGCTCTTGGACTTGGATGGTGCTGTGCTGGCTTCAGCTCTTAGGGATGTTGCAGGCGCTGCGAGCCCAGCGGGAGAGGCGCTGGATGACCTCCTTGGTGCTACCGGGCTTGATACAGTTCAGGTCAGTGAGGTGCTGGATGTAGTTGAAGGAACCCAAGTGCCTACCAATAGTGAATTCCCTCTGTATGACATGTTAATCAGTCTTGTTCTCAACGTCGCTGAGACTCAGCAGGACAGTTTGGGAGCCTTCTTGGAAGTGCCATTGGATATCGACCTGGATCTCAGTCCAGTGGCTAATGTGCAAACCAGTGTAGAACTGAATGTTGGAGAGGCTCCCAGAATTAAGATTGGGCCAGTCCGCCAAGATGTGAATGGCGAATGGGTGACAAAATTCTATGCGCCGGATATCAGTCTTTTAATCGATGCGGAAGTGGAATTGCTTGGATTGGGAGCATTGCTAAATCTGGCGACTGTTGATCTACCGTTGGCGGTTAATGCGGGAGGGGCGGAAATTGAGTTCGTCTCAGCAGATTGTGCAGCGGGATCAAATAACAATGTTGAGATTGGCGTAAATATTAATCGAAGCGTGGCGAGATTGGGAACCGGGACTTTGGATTCCGATTCGGGGGAGATTGTTCCTGATCAGGGAAGTCTGCAAGTGCTGGGTTTGCTGGGCCTTCGAGTATTGAGTGCCAATGTTTTTATCGACGGGGAAGTGCCTGGAGTCAGTGATCGCGGGGTTATTATTGCGGAAGGTTACCCGTTGTATTGTAGTGATATCGGATGTACGCAGCAGACTTTTAGCGATAATGGGGATGGGGTGACGGGACTGGAGCTGGATATCCAATTGAGAGATCTGAATATCCTCGGAATTTTGCCCTTGGATCTCACTTTTTTGACTAATTTGCTTGAGGATTTGCTTTCAACGGTAGTCGAGGCACTTGCCGGTTCTCTTATTAATCCTTTGCTTGAGGCATTAGGTATCGGTCTTGGTGGCGTAACCATAACGGTTACTGGTGCTAGTCAAAACAGTAGCCAAGTGCTTGAGAATATTGTCGTGATGCAGCCCGGTAATTAAATTACTCCTCAGCCGGTATTTGCCCGACTCAGGTTAGGGCTTCTCGGATAGGTAAAATAAACGGCCGCATTAGCGGCCGTTGTCGTTTCAGGCTTGCGGCTGTGTGCGGTAATGGGCCAGCCGGTCGGCGAATTCCTGTAGTGCGTGGATGCCGGATTCGCGGGCGTCGTGGCACCACTTCTCCAATGCTTCCACCATTTCCGAAGAGCTGCGGCTGGTCTGCGACCAGATGTCCTGCAGGCGCAAACGGAACTGGTAAATCGCTTCCAGGGTTTCGTTGTTCTCGGTCAGGCTTTTCAGGCGCAGTTCCTGGCTCGGTTTGATCAGGGTGATATCCCGGTGCAGCAATGCCTTGGCGCGACTGTACAAGTCGCGGGTGGCATCACAGGCACGGGCCTGTTCCTGTTTGAAGACCGGAGTGATCACGGTTTTACGGTAATGACGCATGACCTGAAAGCGGTGTTGCATGACGCCGCGCAGGGCATCCAGGTCAATCCCGTGGGCACTTTTCTCCAGGGCTGGTTTCGGCGCGACTTTTTTCACCTTGGCCAGTCCCAGTATTTCGAACAGGCGAATCCAGGCCCAGCCGGCATCAAATTCAAAGCGGCGTACGGACAGCTTGGCGGAGTTCGGATAGGTGTGGTGATTGTTGTGCAGCTCTTCGCCGCCAATCAGGATGCCCCAGGGCGAAATGTTGCGTGACGCATCGGCACACTCGAAGTTCCGGTAGCCCCAGTAGTGGCCCAGGCCGTTGATGACGCCAGCGGCGAACAGCGGAATCCAGATCATCTGTACGGCCCACACGGTAATGCCGGCGGCGCCAAACAGCAGCAGGTCGATGACTGCCATCAGGGCAATGCCGCCCATGGGGAAACGGGAATAGACGTTGCGTTCCACCCAGTCGTTCGGGCAGCCAGCACCATACTTCTTCAGGGTCTCTTCGTTTTCCGCTTCTTCGCGGTACAGTTCAGCCCCTTCGCTCAGTACTTTACGAATGCCTTTCACCACCGGGCTGTGCGGGTCCTCTTCGGTCTCGCACTTGGCGTGGTGTTTGCGGTGGATGGCGGTCCACTCCAGGGTGTTCTGGGCGGTGGTGATCCACAGCCAGAAACGGAAGAAATGCTTGAGCACCGGGTGCATGTCCAGCGCCCGGTGCGCGGAATAGCGGTGCAGGTAGACGGTGACGCTGACAATGGTCACGTGGGTCATGGCCAGGGTGATCAGCACCAGGGCACCGAGACTCGGAGCCAGCAGGCCCTCACTCAGATAATTCAGCATAGATGTCGCACAGTAAAAAGACGGAGCCGCTATTGTGCCCTACCCGGGATGACGGACATAAGACACTAAACGGGTCAAATTCGGACTTTACGGCCAATCAGGGTCCCAAAGGTGCCTGTTGACTGACGGATGGCTGCGGCCGTTATGCATTGCGCTGTAACAACAGGTGGCCCTGGGGATCGACGGTGGCATGCCAGTCTGCGGCCAGCCAGGTGGTGCCCACGGCCTCGTAGATCAGGGCGGGACCGGTGATGCGTTGGCCGGCGCCTAGTGATTCACGGTTATACACGGCCGCCGCTGTGTGCATGCCTGGTAGCAGGATGTGGCGTTCTGCTGGCGCGACCTGGGTATGGCGGTCCGGCTGGGTTGGCGGGTTGCTCTGGGCCTGGCTCTGGACGCGCAGGTTGACCTGCTCAACGGGGAGCCCCAGCTGATGGCCGAAGCGCTGCTGGTGGGCGGTGTGGAAGCGGGTTTCCCGGTCGGCAAGGGTGGGCTCCCAGTCAATCTGCAGGACGGAGGATTGCCCCCGGTAGCACATGTCCACAAACACCCGGTGGCGAATCCGGTCTGCGCTGACGCCTTCGGCAATGAGTTCCGTCTGGCCCTGTTGTTGCAGCTGCGCAATGCGCTCGTGCAACAGGGGCTCGTCCACCTGTGCGGGCAGTGCTTGCAGCATTTCCCGTTTGCGCGGGGCGTAGACCAGCCCTTCGGCAGACAGGACGCCTGCCCGTTGCGGCACAATGGCCTGGGTCATGCCCAGGTTGTCGGCCAGCGCGCAGACATGCAGGCCGCCGGCGCCACCGAAGCTCATCAGTGCGAAGTCCGCGGGGTCGAAGCCTTTCTGGATGGAGATCACCCGCAGCGCCTGGGTCATGTGTTCGTTGGCCAGGGCCAGCACCCCGTCGGCGGCTTGCTGGCGAGTCAGGCCCAGGGCCTGGGCGAGCCTGTCCATGGCCTGTTCCGCGGCGGGCACATCCAGCGCCAGTGAGCCACCGAGGGCAAAGTCCGGCTGCAGCCGGCCCAGCACCACATTGGCATCGGTGACGGTGACCTGGTGCCCGCCTTTGCCGTAACAGGCGGGGCCGGGGTCGGCACCTGCGGATTGCGGGCCCACGTGCAGCAGGCCCGCGTCATCCACATAGGCCAGTGAGCCGCCGCCAGCGCCGATGGTGTGCATGTCCACCATGGGAACGGCCACCGGGTAGGGGCCAATGTGGCCCTGCTGGGTCAGGCGGATATCGCCGTCGAGCAGAGCCACATCGGTGGAGGTGCCGCCCATGTCGAAGGTCATCAGCTGCGGTTGCTGCAGCTGCTGCCCTAGCCGCTGGGCAGCGGCCAGCCCGCCGGCAGGGCCGGACAGCAGCAGGTTGACGGCCAGATCGGCCGCCTGTTGTGAGGCAATGGTGCCACCGTGGGATTGCATGATAGCCAGTGGCGCGGGGGCCGTGGCCTGTTGCAGGCGTTGCAGGTAGTCGGCGACGCGGGGGGCCAGCCAGGCATTCAGCCAGGTGGCCATGCCCCGTTCGTATTCGCCCCGGGTGGGCAGTATCTGGTGCGATGGGCTCACCGCAAAGCCGGCAGCGCGCAAGGCGTCATTGAGCCGTTGCTCGTGCTCCGGGTTCAGGTAGCTGAACAGCAGGCACAGGGCGATGGATTCCGGGTCCAGCTCGCGGACGGCGCTCAACAGGGTGGCAATGTGTTCGTCGGTGAGCGGCGTCACGGGGTGACCGGTGGCATCCAGCCGTGCCGGGCAGCCGAGGGTGGGCAGCAGGCTGACCGCAGAAGCGTTGCTGGGTGGTGTCAGATTGTAGAGTTCCGGACGGTTCTGGCGGCCAATGCGGAGGATGTCCTCCAGCCCTTCATTGGTGATCAGCAGGGTGCGGGCGCCCTTGCCCTCAAGGGCTGCGTTGGTGGCCACGGTGGTGCCGTGCACAATGGCTAACTGCCCGCTGGCCATGGCATTACTCAGGCCCAGGTCCCTGATGCCCTGCAGGATAGCCCGCTCCGGGGACGCGGGTGTGGACAGCACTTTGTGGATGCGCGGTTCACCGTCGCCCAGTAGAACAAAATCAGTAAAAGTGCCGCCGGTATCGACGCCGAGCCAGTAAGAAACGGACATATTAGGTAATTGATAATGAATAATTGATAATCGATAGCTTAAGAGCAAAAGACGTGTAGCGTAAGTGCGTGGCCACCTTGCCGGAGCGTGATTTCGTTATCAATTCTCCATTATCAACTATCAATTGATGTTCTGATGCCTGAATTACCTGAAGTGGAAACCACCCTGCGCGGCATTCGTCCGCATGTGCAGGGACGCATTTTGACGTCGGTCACGGTGCGTGAGCCGCGCCTGCGCTGGCCGGTCAGTGAGGCCCTTTATGCGTTGCGTGATTGCCCCGTTGTGGCCCTGCGCCGGCGGGCCAAGTACCTGCTGATTGAGCTGGAGCACGGCCAGGTGCTGATTCATCTGGGTATGTCCGGCACCCTGCGGGTGGTGGATGCGACCTTGCCATTGCGCAAGCACGACCATGTGGATCTGCTGCTTGATAGCGGCAAGGCGCTGCGTTTCAACGACCCGCGCCGGTTCGGCACGGTACTGTTTCAGGCCGGCGAGGAGCCGCACAGCTTGTTGCAGTCGCTGGGGCCGGAGCCGCTCAGCGGGGCTTTCAACGGTGAGGGGCTGTTTGCCCGTTCCCGGGGGCGCAAGGTGGCGGTGAAGAGCTTCATCATGGATAACGCCACGGTGGTGGGGGTGGGCAATATTTACGCCCAGGAAAGCCTGTTTATGGCGGGTATTCATCCATCCAGGGCAGCCGGGCGTATTTCCCTGGCGCGCTATCAGGCGCTGGCTGAGGCCATCAAGGTGGTGCTGGCTCGTGCGATTGAGGCGGGCGGCACCACCCTGAAGGATTTTACCCGCGCGGATGGTCAGCCCGGGTATTTTGCCCAGTCGCTGAATGTGTATGGCCGTGCGGGTCAGCCCTGCCTGCAATGCGAAGCCATCCTGAAGGCGGATCGCCACGGCCAGCGCAGTACGGCCTATTGCCCGCAATGCCAGCGGTGACGGGGTGAGGGGCGGGGGATAGCCTTGCGTCGGTGCTGATCAATCATTGAGCGCCGGACCTATTGCTGGCCTAAGAACAAAGGTGTAGATTGTGATGCAATTGTCGGAATATTAACGACTTAGCTGAAACAATGTCAGCGATACTTTAACTATAAAAATACAAGAGGGACTCACCATGAAGCGAGCAAAGCGCCCGGTAGTGGCATCCGTTCTCGCCTCCACCATGCTGTTTGCTGCCATGGCGCCCGTCACGGCACAGGCGGCTGAATCAAAGCTGGATCGGCCGGGGGAAATGGCGATGATCGGCGACGCGGTTTTTGCGCGCCCATTGCTGCTGGTTTCCACGGTGGTGGGGGCTGGCCTGTATGTGGTTACGCTGCCGTTCAGCCTGCTGGGGGGCAATCCGGGAGAAGCCGGCGAAGTGCTGGTGATGAACCCGGGCAAGAATACCTTCGTTCGTTGCCTAGGTTGTACGCCGGCTCAGCATGAGAGCCTGAGGGCGGAAAAAGAAATGCAGAAAAGCGCAGAACAGGAAGCGGTGGCCAGCTCGGAATAATCGTCGCCCATCGTTCACCATAAAAAAGCCCCGCACTGCGGGGCTTTTTTATGTTTGAGCAAACGGTCGAGATGGGGCTCAGGCGCAGCCAAGCTTGAGGCAACTGCCTTTTTCCTCGCATAGATCCGCGAATAAGTCATCACAGAGGCTGGAGACTTTGCTGCTCAGTGCATCGTCATCAAAGGGGGCCTCGTCAAGCGGCCGCCACTGCATGGCATTGAGTTGAAGCTGCACGTTGCGCAGTAGCAACCTGTGAGGGTCTTTCAGGTCGTACATGTCTAGGATGCCGTCGGCATGGATCAGCGTATGCATGCCCATGGCCATGGACCACTGGCCGATGCTGAATGTCAGCGGGTCCTGGCCATGCTCTTCCAGTTCGTTACTGCTAATGGCATCGCGAACGACCTGCTCTACCATCCTGCCAATGGGCTGGGTGGCGGTCAGAAACTGCTCCCGGCGGCTGGGTGACGACGCCAGCCAGACCACCTCGGTCATGATGTACTGTTCGAGCCGGAAGTGTTCAGGGTAATGTTGGGCAAACAGTGAATAGGCCAGAGCAAAACCCAGCATCTTGTCGCGGCTGGGAAGGTCGGAATGGGCGACTTTCTCGAAGTATTCCCGTCGGGTGGTGGTTAGCTCGGTACAGACCGCGATAAGCAGGTCTTCCTTGGACGCGAAGTGGTGATAGAGCGTGCCAGTGGCAAAATTGCAGCTGCGGGCAATGGCCGCCATCTGCACGCCCAGCAAGCCTTCATCGCAGAGCTGTTGCCGGGTTGCCTCAATAAAGAGCTGTTCTCTCTCTGCCAGCGCTTGTTCGCGCCCGCTGCGTGGTTTTGTCATAGTCATTATCTTTTGTGATCCCACCATTCAGTGTGAATAGCCTTGCAGTAGGGTTCAAGCGCTTTTGTTGTCGTGCAGACAAACTTGCCGCCTACAGAAGCGCCGCTGCCAGTTTTTCCAGCAAGCCGTTCAGGTGACGCAAACCATTATCGGTACAAGCCAGTCGTTGGTCTGTGATGGCGAGCAATCCTTGCTGTTCCAGCGGGGTCAGCGCGTTTTGCCACTGCGAGACCGGTTCTCCGGTGGCGTCTTCCAGTGTCTGCCAGGCGATGCCATCCACCAGACGCAAGCCGTTGAGCAGGGCCTCAAACAGGCGGTCTTCGCGGGCAATGGGCTGATGCTGACGGCGAGCATGGGCGGCGTCTGCCAGGTAGTCCTCGGGTTTTCGGGTTTTCTGGTAGCGATGCACGCTGCCTTGTGTGGCGTCAGTGATCTTGCCGTGGGCGCCGGCGCCAATCCCGAGATAATCCCCGAATTGCCAGTAATTGAGATTATGCCGGCAGCGGTGTTCAGATTGCGCGAAGGCAGAAATTTCGTAGCGCTGGTAACCATGCTGTGCGAGCAGAGCGAAGCCGGCCTGTTCGGTGTCGGCCATGGCGTCGCTGTCGGGCTGGATCGGTGGAGCGCGGTAGAAAACGGTATTGGGCTCGATGGTCAGCTCGTACCAGCTCAGGTGCCTGGGCTGCAGGGCGATAGCCTGCTGCAGGTCGTCCAGGGCCTGGGCGTGGGTCTGCCCGGGCAGCGCATGCATGATATCCAGGTTGAAATTGTCGAAGCCGGCGGCCCGCGCCTGATGGGCGGCATCAATGGCGGCACTGGCATCGTGAATGCGCCCCAGTGCTTGCAGATGCGCGTTGTTGAAACTCTGGACACCGATAGACAGGCGGTTGATGCCCGCGTCGCGAAAGCCCTCGAAGCGGCCGGCTTCCAGGGTGCCGGGGTTGGCTTCCAGGGTAATCTCGGCGTCTGCCTGCAGGGGCAGCCGCTGGCGAATGCCCTGGAAAAGTTGCCGGTAAAAGTCGGCGGACATCAGGCTGGGCGTGCCGCCGCCAATAAACACCGTTTCCACCGGACGGTCACCGATCAGCGGTAAATCCTGTTCCAGATCG
This sequence comes from Alloalcanivorax sp., assembly GCA_039983755.1. Lineage (GTDB taxonomy): Bacteria > Pseudomonadota > Gammaproteobacteria > Pseudomonadales > Alcanivoracaceae > Alcanivorax. Next base: position 97,169 of record JBDWVU010000033.1, on the reverse strand, counting down.
GTAAGCAGAGCCTGCAGGTAGGCGGCTTCCGGAATCTCGCCACGCTCATGGGAGTTGAAGTCGCAATAGGGGCATTTGCGCACACACCAGGGGGTGTGGATGTAGAGTGAAAGCGGTGGGTTCTTGAGGGGCATAGAAGGGTGCGGCCAGAGAATGAGTAGGCGATGTTAGCAATTAAATGGATAATTGAGAGTTGATAATTGATAACGGAACCAGGCTATCGTATTCGTCTCGTTATCAATTCTCCATTTTCAATTATCAATGGGGTTTGATCGTGCATATCTGGGTTGATGCGGATGCGTGCCCGCGTCCGGTGAAAGAAGTGTTATTCCGTGCTGCGCAGCGAGCGCAGGTGCCCTGCACGCTGGTGGCGAATCAGCATATCGCCGTACCGCGTACGCCGTTGATCCGTTCCATTCAGGTGGGGCAGGGCTTCGACGTGGCGGATAATGAAATCGTGCAGCGCTGTGAGGCCGGCGATCTGGTGGTGACCCAGGACATACCGTTGGCGGCTGAAGTGGTGGAAAAGGGCGCCGAGGCGGTGACACCCCGTGGTCACTGGCTGGACAAGGATACCGTGCGCGAACGCCTGAATATGCGTGATTTCATGGAAGAAATGCGTTCGGCGGGGATGCAGACCGGCGGCCCGGCCAGTTTTTCCAGTCAGGACAAGGGGCGGTTTGCCAATGCGCTGGACCGGTGGCTGGCGCGGGCTCAGAAGTAACCCATCACTCCGACCTGCCCCCAGCTGAGGTCACCATCGCCGTCGCGGCGCACATCTTCTCCGGCCCAGCTGTGCTGCCAGCCGGCCCACAGGTTGACCGCCCGGTGGCAGTGCCAGGTGAGCATCACGCCCACTTCGCGGTGATTGGGGCCGTCATACTCTTCGCTGGCGTAACCCTGATCATAGGCTTGCGTCAGCCGCAGTTGCGCGATGCCGGTTGGCCAGAGCTGCTGTTCTCCTACCAGCGATAGCGCATAAAAAGCGCCGTCAGCCTGCTTGCTCTAGGTGCCGTCTGCGCGCAGGGACAGCCAGGGCTGCAGATGGGTGGCGATACCGAAGCCGGCTTCCACGTCATCAGGGGTGTCCAGTGCCGGGTCGTCCGCGTGGAACTGCAGGTAAGTCACGTTCAGGTACGGCTCCCAACGGTTGATGTCCGGTGCGTATTCCGCGAACAGGTTGTTCTCCCGGTAGTCGCTGCTGCCTGCGCCCCAGGCTTGCCAGACCCCCAGGGCCCCGTGGTCTTTTGTCAGGTCGCCGCCCAGGCTATGCAGGCTGTGGCCATCAAGATTGTCGCGGCCTTCACTTACATAGCGGCTGTGCCATTGGGTCTGCAGGCTGCCGTGGAGTGAGCTTGCTTCGCTTAAGGTGACAGGCAGTAGCAGGGCAAGGCCGAGCCAATGCCGCGAGATTGGGGGAAATGAGGTTGGCACCTAGCCTGCTCCTTGCTTGCCGGTAAACCTTGATGCTATCAGAGCGGGGCGAAGGTGCGGTGAAGGTTCCCTGGCAACCGGTTAGGCTTTCAGTGCTTCAATCAATATGCCCATGGCCTTGCCCCGGTGGCTGATGGCATTTTTTTCCTCTGCGGGCAGCTGCGCGGCGGTGCAGCCTTTTTCTTCCACAAAGAAATGGGGATCGTAGCCAAAGCCCTGCCCGCCCTGGGGTTCCAACACGATGTGGCCGTTCCAGCTGCCCTGGCAGATTAACGGGGTGGCGTCGTCTTCGTGATGCATCAATACAATCAATGCCACGTAGCGTGCCTGGCGAGCCTCTTCCGGAATCTCGGTGAGCATCTCTACCAGCAGGGCGTTGTTTTTGGCGTCGGTGGCGCCGACTCCGGAAAAGCGGGCGGAGAAGATGCCGGGGCTGCCATTCAGCGCGGCGACCTCGAGCCCGGAATCGTCGGCGATGGCCGGCAGGCCGGTGTGCTTGCAGGCATTGCGGGCCTTGATGATGGCGTTTTCCACAAAGGTGCTACCGGTTTCTTCGGCTTCCGGCACATCGAACTCACTCTGGGCGACCACTTCAATGTTGAGCGGGGCCAGCAGGTGCTGCATTTCGGCGAGTTTTTTGGCGTTGCCGGAGGCGAGAACGAGTTTTTCCATGGGGAACTCCTGACGTCGTTAGCTGCTAGCGTCTAGCTGCGAGCCACGAGAAAAAGATAAAAGAGCGGGAACCTGCGTCGCGAGTTCCGCACTGTCTAATGTCGTAGCTCGTAGCTCGTAGCTCGTAGCTCGTAGCTGCTTAGCTTTTAACCCGATAAATGGCGATTTCCCCGAACAGGTTTGGCCACCATTTGCTGAGCACGCTGGTGCGGTGATTACGGTTTATCACCTGGCGCTCGAGGATGCGAATGCCGTGTTTGCGGCAGTGGGTTTCAAAATCCTGCACGGTGCACAGGTGAATGTTCGGGGTGTTGTACCACTCGTAGGGCAGCGCGGACGACACCGGCATGCGCCCCTTCAGGCCCAGGTAGGCGCGGACTTTCCAGTGGCCGAAGTTGGGAAAGGTAATAATCGCTTCGCGGCCAACGCGGACCATTTCGTTGAGAATCTGGTCCGGGCGCAGCACCGCTTGCAGCGCCTGGGTCATCACCACGTAATCGAACCGGTGATCCTGGAAGTTGCCCAGGCCGCCGTCCAGATCCTGTTCCAGCACATTCACGCCCTTTTCAAAACAGGCGGCCAGGTTGTCCTGGTTGATTTCCAGGCCGTAACCGGCTGTTTGCTTGTGCGCTTTCAGGTGGGCCAACAGGGTGCCGTCGCCGCAACCCAGGTCCAGCAGGGTTGCGTTGTGGGGAATCCAGTCACTGATTAGCTGCAGATCATCACGCATCGGCACTGGCCCCCGCATTTTCCGTCCGGTTTTCGGTTTCGTTGGCGCTGTTTTCCACCTCGTTGGCGACCCGGTGCATGTAGGCCCCGAACAGCTTGGTGTACTCGGGGATATCCAGCAGGAAGGCGTCGTGGCCCTTGGGCGTGTCGATTTCCGCGTAGCTCACATTGCGCCCCGCGTGGACCAGGCCGTTGACGATTTCCCGGCTGCGTTCCGGCGCGAAGCGCCAGTCCGAGGTGAACGACATGACAAGGAAGTTGCAGCTGGGCTTGGCCAGGGCCTGCTCCAGTGAATGGTCAAACTCCCGGGCCGGGTCGAAATAGTCCAGCGCCTTGGTCATCAGCAGGTAGGTGTTGGCGTCGAAGTTGCGCGAAAACACCTCGCCCTGATGGCGCAGGTAGGATTCCACCTGAAACTCCACATCGAAGCCGAAATGGAAACGCCCGGCGCGCAGGTCGCGGCCGAACTTCATGCGCATGGCGTCGTCACTCAGGTAGGTGATGTGGCCGACCATGCGCGCCAGAATCAGCCCCTGGCGTGGGTAGGTATCGTGCAGGTAATAACGCCCGCCGTGGAAGTTCGGGTCGGTCAGAATCGACTGTCGCGCCACTTCATTGAAGGCGATGTTCTGGGCAGAGAGCTTCGGTGCGGCGGCGATGACTACCGCGTGGCTGAGGCGTTCCGGGTAATCGATGGACCACTGCAGGGCCTGCATGCCACCCATGCTGCCGCCGATGACCGCGGCCCAGCGTGGAATGCCGAGCACATCGGCCAGCCGTGCCTGGCTGTTCACCCAGTCCTTCACCGTCATCATGGGAAAATCCGGGCCCCAGGGCTGGCCGGTCTCCGGATTGATGGACGCCGGCCCGGTAGAGCCGTGGCAGCCGCCAAGGTTGTTCAGGCTCACTACGAAGAAGCGGTCCGTGTCGATGACCTTGCCGGGGCCGATACAGGTATCCCACCAGCCCGGGCGCTTGTCGTCCGGCCGGTGATAGCCGGCGGCATGATGGTGGCCGGACAGGGCATGGCAGATCAGCACCGCGTTGGACGCGTCGCGGTTCAGGGTGCCGTAGGTTTCATAGACCAGATCATAGGTCGGCAGCGTGCGGCCACATTCCAGCTCCAACGGAGTGTCGAAGTGGTGAACCTGTGGCTCGATCAGCCCTACGGAGCCGGCGGCGGCATGGGGCAAGGCGTCGGGATTCTGTTGCGACATGATGACTCGCTAGCAAGAGATGTCGCAAAGTCTAAAGCCCGCCCGGTGGGGGCGCAATCAAAGCCCGGCGGTTGCCATGGTATCCTGCCGAATCGGTACGTTATTTTTACTGAAGGCAGTCGGTTAAAGGGGACGGGGTTGCATGGCGAAAGGGTCGGTAGTGGACGCGTTGTATGAAAAAGTGGCCAACGATGAAGATGCGCGCACCTGTACAGACATTAGTGAAGACGCTTGCCGGGAGGTGCCGGGCAACTTCTTTCGCATTATCGCCGCCAATACGCTGACCAAGGTCGGCGACCTGCTGATCAACCCGAAAACCGTGCTGGCCTGGCTGATCAGCGCGGTGGGCGCGCCGGGTTCTCTGGCCGCCTTGCTGGTGCCGATTCGTGAGTCCGGCTCGTTGATCCCTCAATTGATGATCGGGGCGCTGGTGCGGCGCTATCCCGTACGCAAGGGTTTCTGGGTGCTGGGAGCGGCGCTGCAGGGATTGTCCGTGCTGGGCATGGCGTTGGTGGTCTGGTTGCTGGATGGCCTGGCCGCGGGGCTGGGGATTGTCGGCCTGCTGATGCTCTTTAGTATCAGCCGTGGCTTCTGCTCCGTGTCCATGAAGGATGTGCAGGGCAAGTGCATTCCCAAATCCCGCCGTGGGCGACTCACCGGACTGTCGGCCACGCTGTCCGGAGCGCTGACCTTCGGGCTGACGCTGCTGATCTTCCGTGGCGACAGCGACCCTTCCGTCCTGTTCTACAGTGCACTGCTGGCCGGTGCCGGTGCGGCCTGGTTGGTGGCCGCGCTGGTGTTTCTGTCCGTGGATGAATATCCCGGTGCCAGCGAGGGCGGTAGCAACGCCCTTCGCGAGGCCAGGAATAGCTTGTCCCTGTTGAAGGACGATGCGCCTTTTCGGCGCTTCGTGATTACCCGTGCCTTGCTGATGGCGTCGTCATTGGCGTCGCCGTTTCTGGTGTTGCTGGCCAAAGAGCAGTCCAGCCTGGCGTTGCTGCTGGGGAGTTTCGTGCTGGCGTCGAGCCTGGCCAGTGCGGTGAGTGCCACGGTGTGGGGCTATATGGCGGACAGCTCCAGCCGCACCGTGATGGTTCGCGGTGGGGCGCTGGCGGCGTTGGTGTGTGTGGTGGCGGGGGCGGTGTCGGTGTCCGGTGTGCAGGCAGCGGGGATGCACTGGTTGTACCCGGTGGCTTTTTTCATCCTGGCGATTGCCCATGCCGGCGTGCGTATTGGCCGCAAGACCTACATGGTGGACATGGCGGGCGGCACCAAGCGCACCGATTACACGGCGGTGAGCAATACCGTGATTGGTGTGCTGTTGCTGGCGGTTGGTGGTATCAGCGCGGCGGTGGCCATGTTGGGGAACGACTGGGCGTTGCTGGTGCTGGGATTTATGGGGGCGATGGGGGTCGCCAGCGCCGTGTTGCTAAAAGAGGTGTGAGTGGGTATCTCAAGTGCCGTTTTTCGGTAACTGGTGTAAGCCTTTTCTTAAAGTTGGGCGGGTATCTTTACATTTTCGTGATCCTCCTTATGCTCTCGTTTTTTACTTGAGGGGAAGCAAACGATGAAAAAAATACTAACGGCAATGGCGCTTTTGGCCGCTGCGTCCGGTGTGCATGCGGAAAAAACATCGGCTTTTACGGTGGGCGGCGCCCTTTCACTGGATGCCAGTGACTATATCGAAAAGCTTGATGATGATTTTGGTGGTCTGGATCAGGATGCCCCTTTCGGGGTGGGTGCTGATGTCTATGCGGGCTTTATGTTTGCCAGCGCTTCCACGGTGCGGGTGGGCTATCGTGCCTTTGGTCAGCAGGAGGCGCAATTTGATTATTTTTCCGGTGATCTAGAAGTGGACGCTGATGGTATGTATGCGGCGCTGGATCTGATGATGCCGCTGGGGGATGTGTTTGCGTTGGGCGGCACCCTGGGCATGCAGGAGTGGGATGCTGAAGTGAGTGACGGTGTCGTTAAACTTAAAGATGATGGCCGCGATTTCTTCTATGGACTGCGTGCCAAGTGGAAAGTGGCTGAAGCCGGAGCAGTGACGGCGTCGATTAACCGCTACAAGTTTGATAGTGATGATGAGCTGTTTCGCGATATTGAGTACACCGCATTCTCGGGTGGCTTCGAGTTCTTTTTCTAACGGTTGATCCTGGTTTTGGAAACAAAAAGCCCCGCCGCAAAACGCCGGGGCTTTTTTGTGGACGGGCGTTACTGGCGGAGTCAGAGCTTCTCGAACAACAAGTCCCAGACCCCGTGGCCAAGTTTTTCGCCGCGGCGCTCAAACTTGGTTTCCGGGCGCCAGCTCGGGCGCGGCGAGAACCCACCAGGTCCCGCCACATTGTTGAAGCCCTCGGCCGTGTTCATCACTTCCATCATGTGTTCGGAATAGTTTTCCCAGTCCGTGGCCATATGCAGGATGCCGCCAGGCTGCAGTTTGCGCTGCACCAGTGCCACCCAGGCGGGCTGGACGATGCGGCGCTTGTGGTGCTTTTTCTTGTGCCAGGGATCCGGGAAGTACAGCTGCACCCGCGCCAGGCTGTTGTCGGGGATGCAGAGCTCGAGAATCTCTACCGCATCGTCACAGTAGCTTCGCAGGTTATTCAGGCCCTGCTGCTCAATTTCCATGAGCAGGGCACCTACGCCGGGACGGTGCACTTCGATACCGATAAAGTCCTTGTCCGGGTCGGCGGCGGCCATTTGTGCCAGCGACTGGCCCATGCCGTAACCGATCTCGAGCACCCGGGGAGCATCACGGCCGAAAACGCGTTCGGGATCCAGCATGCCCTGATCCCGCTCCAGCCCGAAGCGGGGCCACAGGGTGTCCAGAGCATTGCGCTGCCCGGCGGTCAGGCGGCCCTCGCGCAGGACAAAGCTGCGCACCTTGCGCATGACCTTGCCGGTTTCCGGATCTTTATCGTGGTTGATGAAATCGAGCATGGGGCCGGACTACCGTAGTGAAAGAGGCGGATGAAAGGGTGACGCTGTAGCAGTGGATTATAACAAAAAGGACCGGGCGGCGGTGAATGTGCCTTCTTCACGCCACCTTGATCGGAGATGGGTAAAGTGAACACAGAGATTCAATACAACTCTGCCCTGAAGTGCACAAGCATCAACAGTTCAACACTTCCCCTTGGCGCCAACTCCCCCCAGAGTGGCGCCGTTTTTTTGCCTGCGCGTTAGGCGTTGGGCTAACGGCTCAGACCATCCAGCGGTGAAGAGGCCGAGGCGTAGGCTTTGCGCGGCATGCGCCCGGCCAGGAAGGCTTCGCGACCGGCTTCGATGGCTTTCTTCATGGCGGAGGCCATCAGTACCGGTTTTTGGGCGTGGGCCACGGCTGAATTGAGAAGCACGCCGCCACAGCCCATTTCCATGGCCAGCGCCGCATCCGAGGCGGTGCCTACGCCGGCGTCCACGATGATGGGGACCTTCGCTTCTTCCATGATCAGCTTGATGTTGTGCGGGTTGAGGATGCCCAGCCCGGAACCGATCAGCGAGCCCAGCGGCATCACTGCCACGCAACCCATGTCTTCCAGCTCTTTTGCCACAATCGGATCGTCGTTGGTATAAACCATCACCTTGAAGCCGTCGTCGATCAGTTCGCGGGCGGCATGCAGGGTGTGGGTAATGTTCGGGTACAGGGTTTTCTGGTCGCCGAGCACTTCCAGTTTCACCAGGTCGTGGCCATCCAGCAGTTCCCGCGCCAGTTTGCAGCACCGCACCGCATCTTCGGCGGTAAAACAGCCGGCGGTGTTGGGCAGGATGGTGTATTTGTCCGGGGTGATGTAGTCGAGCAGGTTGGGCTCGTCCGCATTCTGGCCAATGTTGGTACGGCGGATGGCGACGGTGACGATTTCGGCGCCGCTGGTTTCGATGGCGTCGCGGGTCTCGTCAAAATCCTTGTATTTGCCGGTACCGATCAGCAGGCGGGAGGAGTAGGTGTTTCCGGCAATGGTAAGCAGGTCGGACATTCTGGCCTCGATAATTCGGTGAGTAGTTTGCTGTCAGGGCAATTCGGGTGGTGCGGGTCAGCCGCCGCCGATGGCATGCACGATTTCCAGCACGTCACCTTCGTTCAGGGTGAAGTCGGCATGTTGGCTTTTCGGGATGATGTCCCGGTTCACTTCCACCGCCAGCCGGCGGCCAGTCAGTTCCAGCTGGGCCACCAGGTCGGCAATGGTGTTGCCGTCCAGGGAGAGCGTATCGCCATTCACAATGAGCTTCATGATCTTTATCAAGCGTGTTTGAAAAGGGACCAGGCCAGCATCAGCCAGCCGATGATCAGAGTGGTGCCGCCTAGCGGGGTAATGGCGCCAAGCCATTTCTGCCCGCTTAACACCAGTACGTACAGGCTACCACTGAATACCAGCATACCGGCAAACAATACCCAGCCGGCAGTGACCATGCTGGAGGCACCGAACGTTTTCGCCAGTAAACCCACCAGCAGCAGCGCCAGCGCATGGAAGAAATGGTATTCGCTGGCGGTGGCCCAGGTGGCGAGCAGGGATTCGTCCACACGGGCTTTCAGGCCATGGGCACCGAAGGCGCCGAGCATGACGGCAAGGGCGCTGTTGAGGGCGCCGAGTACAAGCAGGGTTTTCATTCGGGACTCCGCAGTGGCGGTCAAAACGAGTGCCGCCTCGGGTTGCATAGTGTACCGGAATATCCTTGTTGCGGGGTACATTCGTTGCGAGGGTAGGAGCGCCGCTTGGGGCGCGAACCCGAGCCTTGGCGAGGGATGTCGTTTCGAGTAACGAGAAGGGGTTGCGAGGGGCCGCTATTCGCGCCTCAAGTGGCGTTATTCGCTTCGCTCAGCCTGTGGCTGTTACCTTCGCAAGCTCGGTTCCTACAGCGGGAATAAGGTTTTTGCGTGTTACGCCGCATGATGTGTGTCGTTGCCGTAAAGCGGCACAAAAAAGCCCCTCGGAAGGGGCTTTTAGCGTGTTGCCTGTTGCGTGAAGCATGCAGCGTATCTTTACGCTGCGATGGCGTTACGCAGCTTTTTGATGGCGTTGTTTTCCAGCTGGCGAATCCGTTCGGCAGACACGCCGTATTCGTCGGCCAGTTCCTGCAGGGTGGATTTCTGGTCCGCCAGCCAGCGGCGTTCCAAAATGTCGCGGCTGCGTTCGTCCAGTGCCATCAGGGCTGAGCTCAGCTGGCGGCTTTCGCGCTGCTGTTTGTCCTGTTCCGCAAGCAGATCGGCCGGGTCACTGTTGTCGCTGTGTAGATAGGCGGCGGGTGACACCACGGTGCTGTCGTCGTCATCGTTGGTGGGGCCATCGAAGCTGGCGTCGTAGGCGCCCAGACGGCCTTCCATTTCCTTGACCTGCGTGGCGGTAACGCCCAAATCGTCGGCGACCCGTTGGGCCTCTTCCATGGTCAGGCGGCCCAGCCGTTTTTTCTGGCCACGCAGGTTGAAGAACAGCTTGCGCTGGGCCTTGGTGGTGGCCACTTTCACGATGCGCCAGTTCTTGATCACGTATTCGTGGATTTCGGCCTTGATCCAGTGCACCGCAAAGCTCACCAGACGGACCCCTTTAGTGGGGTCAAAGCGTTTTACGGCCTTCATCAGGCCCACGTTGCCTTCCTGCACCAGGTCGCCCAGTGGCAGGCCGTAACCGGTGTAGCTGCGGGCGATGTGGGCGACAAAGCGCAAGTGAGACAGGACCAGGCTGCGTGCCGCATCCAGGTCCTGATCGTAATACAGTCGTTCGCCAAGGCGTTGTTCTTCCTCTGCGCTGAGTACCGGCACGGCGTTAACGGCTCGCATGTAGGCGTCCAGGTCGTGACCCGGTACGGCTAATGTGAGCGCCTGTGCGCGTTCTGAAAGGTGTGTCATGCGCGTGTTCTCCTCGTTGGCGTCGCTCGTTGACGAGCATCCCAATCCGTTTGAGTCCTGATATTAGCACTCGCATTCATAGAGTGCTAATAGGCGAAAAAGTTCCGTTTGATCGACTCAGTTGATCGATGCTGAAGAGCATGCATCGCCCGTGTTAAGCACGGATGAACAGAGTATTAGAGGGGTTTGGGGCGATCAGGTTCCCTGGGCGTCAATTTGTCAGGCTACCCGCTTCCAGGTTTGAAGCCGGGCTGCGGGGCCTTTGCCTCAGAAATTCGGCTCGATATCGCCCAGGTGGCGGCCCACGGCCAGCCAGGCGCCCAGCAGGCCCAGAACGCCGCTGAACAGGGGCAGGATGATCAGGCTGGATGCGGCCATGGAGGTCAGTGATTGCTCGCTGCTATAAAGCATCAGCAATTCATCAATGGGCCCGCCCAGCCACCACAGCGCAACCTGCACCAGAATGACCGCGGTGAGGCCGCCCGCGAAGCCGAAGCAAAAGCCGGTATAGAGGAAAGGACGACGGACGAAGCCGTCGGTGCCGCCGACAATCTTGACCACCACAATTTCTTCCCGCCGGCTTTCGATGGCCAGGCGGATGGTGTTCACCATGACCAGCACCACGGCGGCGGCCAGCGCCAGGGTGAGGGCGGAAATGAGTCGCTCTCCCAGCTCGATGAGGGCGTGCAGGCGGCGTACCCATTCCACGTCCAGCTGCACCAGATCCACACCATCAGCGTCGCCCAGGCGGTTCTCCAGAGCGCGCAGGGTCACCGGGTCGGTGCTGTCCGGGAAGACCACAATCAGCGGGGGAAGCGGGTTGTCCGGCAGGGCTTCGAGTACATCACCGAAACCGGACAGGGCCTTGAACTCCGCCAGCGCCTGGGCGCGGGTGATCACCTCGGTGCGGGTGATATTTTCGGTGCCTTGCCATTCCTCGGCCAGCGCCCGCTGGCGGGCCTCGCTGATATCCATGTCCAGGAACACGGACAGGTGGGCGTTGCCGTCCCAGCCGCGGGTAATGGCGCGGGCATTGTCCAGCAGTACCGCCAGCCCGGCGGGCAGGGCCAGGGCGATGGCGATCACCAGAATGGTCATGGCGCTGCTGGCACGGGCGGCATTGAGGCGTTGCAGGGCATCGCGCAGGGAGTCGAGATGGTGCTGGCGCCAGCTGATGAAGCGGTCTTTCAGCGACGTCTGGGCGCTGTGGGCGCCGACCACACGACGTGGCCGTTCTGTTTTCTGGCGGCCGGGCTTGATCGGCGTGGCGCTGCGTGCGCCCCGGTTGCCTTTGCCCTTGTTGGTGTTGTTAGGCGCCATGGGCCTCTCCCGATTCGTCGCCGTCATGGATCAGGCGGCCTTCGCGCAAGGTCAGCAGGCGGTGGTTGTAGCGGGCGATCAGGCTCAGGTCGTGGGTGGCGATCAATACCGCCACGCCGACCCGGGCGAAATCCTTGAACAGGTCCATGATTTCTTCGGACAGGGCCGGGTCCAGGTTACCGGTGGGTTCATCGGCCAACAGCAGCGGGGGTTTGTTGACCACTGCCCGGGCGATGCCTACGCGTTGCTGTTCGCCGCCGGAGAGCATGATCGGGTTGAGCTTTTCCTTGTCCAGCAGGCCCACCTTGTCCAGGGCGGCACGCACTCGTTTGCCGATGTCGGCACGGGCATAGCCGGCAATGATCAGCGGCAGGGCCACGTTATCAAAGACACTGCGGTCGAACAGCAGTTGGTGGTTCTGATGGACCATGCCGATCTTGCGGCGCAGCAGGGGAATGTGGCGATTACTGAAGCCATTCAGGTTCTGGTTATCAATCAGCACCTGCCCCTGGGTAGGGCGTTCGATCATCATGATCAGTTTCAACAGGGTGGACTTGCCCGCCCCGGAGTGACCGGTGAGAAACGTCAACTGCCCGGCGGGGAGTGTGAACCCCACTTTGCTGAGCGCGTCTTTCCCGTTCGGGTAGCGTTTGCTGACCCGGTCAAACTGAATCATGGTGTCTCGCTTAGGCTCGGCCGCTTCACGCAACACGCAGCAGGCTGACACGCGGCGTGTTGCGTGAAGCCCGGGGCGTGCGGCGTTTAACCGGTCACATCTTCAAACAGTGCCTGCACAAACTCTTCCGCATGGAAGGGGCGCAGGTCTTCCAGTCGTTCCCCGACGCCGATAAAACGAATCGGCAGGCCAGTGCGTTTGGCCAAGGCAAACAGGATACCGCCTTTGGCGGTGCCGTCGAGCTTGGTGAGTGCCAACCCGGTCACGCCGGCGGCATCGCGGAACTGTTCTGCCTGGTTGATGGCATTCTGGCCGGTGCCTGCGTCCAGTACCAGCAATACCTCGTGGGGCGCATCCGGGATCAGCTTCTTCATCACCCGGGTCACCTTGGTGAGCTCTTCCATCAGGTTGCCGCGGGTATGCAGGCGCCCGGCGGTGTCGGCGATGAGGATGTCGGCGCCGCGTGACTGGGCGGCCTGCACTGCGTCATAGACCACGGAAGCAGAATCGGCGCCGGTGTGCTGGGCCACCACGGGAATGTCGTTACGCTCGCCCCATACCTGCAGCTGCTCCACGGCGGCCGCCCGGAAGGTGTCGCCGGCGGCCAGCATCACGCTCTTGCCTTCGGCCTTGAAGCGGCAGGCCAGTTTGCCGATGGTGGTGGTCTTGCCGACCCCGTTCACGCCTACCATGAGGATCACGTAGGGCTTTTTGCTGCCGTCTATCTGCATGGGCTGGTCCACGGGAACCAGCAGCTTGCGCAGTTCGTTCTGCAGGGATTCGTAGAGGGCGTCGGCGTCCACCAGTTCTTCGCGGCTTACCTGATCGGTGAGGGCCTGAACGATCACGTCCGTAGCTTCCACGCCCACATCGGCCACCAGCAGCTGGGTTTCGATTTCCTCGAAGATCTCGTCGTCGATCTCCTTGGCGCCCACCAGCAGGTCGGCCAGGCCCTTGCCCAGGCCCTTGCGGGTCTTGCTCATGCCCTGCTTCATGCGGGTCCAGAAACCGCCGTCGCCGTCCTCATCCTGAGGGTTTTCCTCGGGGGCGTCTGGCGCAGAAGGCATGGGCTCCGGCGCTGCTGCTGGTGGCTGTGTGGCAGGCTCAGCGGGTTCCGGTGCGTTTTCAGCAGCGGGCTCGGACGGCGGGGTGGGTGCCTCGTCGGCCTCCACACCGGTGAACATGCGCTTCCAGAAACCGGTCTTCTTTTCTTCCGGTTTTCCGTCCGCTTGTGGGCGGTTGTTGTCGTCGCGGGAAACTTCGTCGCTCATGATCAGTCGTATCCAATCAAGAAGGGTGACCCTTCTTTTGCAATGAGGCTGCAAGAGCAGGGCGATAACCCGGTATGCTATGCCGGAGAAAAAAAGGACCTGCTTGCAGAGTTGCCGTTCGCGGGGGCGAACGCGCCGCTATCCTACCATTATGGGGACAGGGGAGCAGCTTCGGGTTTGTGGTTCTCAACACATGTGTGCCCCCAATAGAGGTATTCCATGAAAAGACTGATAACGGTACTGGCGCTGGGCCTGTGGTCGCTGACCGCCCAGGCGGCGCTGCCGACCCATGCCTTTACGCTGGATAACGGCCTGAAAGTGCTGGTGCGCGAAGATCACCGCGCGCCGGTGGTCACCGTGATGGTGTGGTTCAAGGCGGGCAGCATTGATGAAGCCCCTTTTGAGACCGGGCTGGCCCACGTGCTGGAACACATGATGTTCAAGGGCACCGAGAAGCTGGGCCCCGGCGATTTTTCCAAGCTGGTGTCCCGTTACGGGGGCAGCGATAACGCCTTTACCAGTTATGACTACACCGCTTACTTCCAGCAATACGAAGTGTCGCGCTTGCCGTTGGCACTGGAGCTGGAGGCGGAACGGCTGGGGCACCTGGACATTGACGACGAGGAATTTGCCCGCGAGCTGGACGTGGTGATGGAAGAGCGGCGCATGCGCACGGACGATAATCCCAATGCGCTGGCCTGGGAAAAATTCCAGGCCGTGGCCCGTCCGGGGACCGGCTATGCCCACCCGATTATTGGCTGGCGCTCGCTGCTGGCCCAGCTGCAGCCGGAGCAGGCGCGTAGCTGGTACCAGCGGTTCTATGTGCCGGGTAACGCCACCCTGGTGATTGCCGGGGATGTCACCCGCGAGCAGGTGGAGCCGCTGGTGGAAAAGTTCTTTGCCGATCTGCCGGCCGGGCAGACCCCGCCACGGCCCAAACAGACGGTGAATCCGCCGGCCGGTGAGCGCCGTCTGGCGCTGAATCTGCCGGTCAAAGTGCCTTCCCTGTACATGATGTACAACGTGCCGTCGCTGGTCACGCTGGAAGACAAAACCGATTTCTACGCCCTGACCATGCTGGCTGGTGTGCTCGATGGCGGCATGAGCGCGCGGATCGAAACGGACCTGGTGCGCGGCCAACGGCTGGTGGCCGGCGCCGGTGCCAGCTACAGCGGGATTCAGCGGGGCGATGGCACCTTCACGCTCACCGCCGCGCCCAATCCGGACGTGACCCTGGAGCAAGTGGAAAAAGCGCTGCTGGCGCAGATCGAACGGCTGCAAACCACGCTGCCCACCGACGCGGAAATGGCGCGGGTGCGGGCCGGGGTGCTGGCGGGCCAGGTGTACGAGAAGGACTCGGTGATGGGCCAGGCCATGGAGCTGGGGATGCTCAGCACCATGGGGTTGGATATTGACCTGTCCGCCCGCTTTGCCGACAACCTGGAAGCGGTTACCGCCGAAGACGTGCAGCGCGTGGCACAGCAATGGCTGGTGCCGGAGCGCCTGACCGTGGGCACGGTGAAACCGAAGGCGCCCACCTCTGATCAACCGCAAGCGGAGCCGCAACCATGAAGATGAATGCTTTCCGACTGGCCTGCCTGCTCGTGCTAGGCGCGCTGTTGAGTGCCTGTGCCGGGACTTTTTCCGGCGCTTTCCCCCGCACCGAAGCGCAGGTGGCAGCAACCGACCCGCAAGCGCCAGCGCTGGATATCCAGTCCTGGCAAACCGGGGACGGGGCGAAAGTCCTGTTTGTGGCCAGCGATGCGCTGCCCATGCTGGATATTCGTCTGGTCAGTGATGCCGGCTCCGCCCGCGATGGCGCGCACCCAGGCCTGGCGTCACTCACCAGCGCCTTGCTGGGCGAAGGCGCCGATGGCATGAGCGTGGACGATATCGCCCGCGGCTTTGAAGATCAGGGCGCCAGCTTTTCCTCGTCCAGCTACCGGGATATGGGGGTGATCAGCCTGCGGACCCTGTCCGAGGCGCAGTACCGTGAACCGGTATTGGCGCTGTTCAATCAGGTGATCGGCAGCCCGACGTTTGAGCAGGACACCCTGGCGCGAATTCGTACCCAGATGATGCAAGGGCTGCGCATGGAAACCCAGGTGCCCGGCCCGCAGGTGAGCAAGGCGTTTCAGTCCACGGTGTTTGCCGGCCATCCCTACGGGCAGCCCAGCGATGGCACCCTGGAGAGTCTGCCGGCCATCGCCCGTGATCAACTGCAGGATTTCTACCGCACCTACTACGCGGCGGGTAACACCGTGATTGCCATGGTGGGTGATCTGGACCGCGCCCAGGCGGAGAAAATTGCCGCGGACATCAGCGCTGCGTTGCCGGAAGGTCAGGCGGCGCCGCCGCTGGAGCGCGCCGCACCACTCGCCGAGCGCCAGCGTCAGCACATTACCTTTCCCTCCGCCCAGACCCATATCCTGCTCGGCAATCAGGCCACCTGGCGGGGTAACCCGGACCATGTGGCCCTGTATGTGGGTAATCAGGTGCTCGGCGGTGGTGGTTTTGCCTCCATTCTCACCGACGAAGTGCGGCAGAAGCGCGGCTACGTGTACGGTATCAGCAGCCACTTCGGCCCCATGGCCGCCGGCGGCCCGTTTCAGGTGCGCCTGCAGACGGCCAATGATAATGCCGACGACGCCCTGACCCTGACCCTGGATCTGATCGACCAGTTTGTGCAGGACGGCCCCACCGCGGAACAGCTGGAAGAAACCCGCGCCAGCATTCTTGGCAGCTTTGCCCTGGGCACGGCGGATAACAGCGACATCATCGGCCAGCTTGGCGCCATCGGTTTCTACGACCTGCCGCTGGATTACCTGCAGTGGTTCAACCAGCAGGTGCGCACGGTGACGGCGGAGGAAATTCAGGCCGCGTTCCAGCGCAACCTGACCCCGGATAATCTGGCCATCGTCAGCATTGGCCCCAAAGCGCCGCAGATTGGTGCCGCTAACAACGAGGCAGAAAATACCGCCGCCGAGGAGCCCGCTGATCGTGCCCCGTAAGCGTTCAGGCAAACGCCCCGGGGCCAGCGCCGGGGCGGCGCAGAAAGGCCAGGTGCGGATTATCGGTGGTGAACGGCGCGGCCATCGGCTGCATTTTGTGGACCACGGCGGTGATTTGCGCCCGTCTTCGGATCGCATGCGCGAAACCCTGTTCAACTGGCTGCAGTTCGAGTTGCCGGGGCGGCGGGTGCTGGACCTGTTTGCGGGGTCCGGTGCGTTGGGGGCGGAAGCCCTGAGCCGGGGAGCCCGGGACGCGGTATTGGTGGAAAAACAGCGTGATCGTAGCGCAGACCTGAACCGTCAGTTAACGCCCCTGTTCGAGGGGCGCATTACGGTGCATTGCGCCGATGCCTTGAGTTGGCTGCCTGCGCAACGGGAACCGTTTGATTTGGTCTTTATCGACCCGCCTTACGACCTGGGCTTGGTGACGCCGGCCTGTGAGGCGCTGGAAGCCCACGGGCTGCTGGCAGACGGGGCGATTATCTATGTGGAAAGTCGCCGCCAGGGCGAAGTGCCTGCGGTGCCTGCACACTGGGTGTTGTCAAAAGAAAAAAGCGGCGGCGATATTCATGCGCGGCTGTACCGGCGGGAAACCGGCGCGGTTTGACCCGTGCCGTGGCGGCATGGCGTGACGGCACAGTAAACCGGCGCCTGGGCACAGGCCTCATCCTGTTGCGCCGGTACGTGCCAGCAAAATGGCACAACCTGCACTAGTGTGCCAGTTGCGACTGACAAATACTGTGTCCATGAGCAACGAGGACACCGCCATGAATGCCAATGCAGCCACTACAATAACGACAGGGCAACGCGATCAAGCGGCCAAGCGTCAGCCGCCGAAAAAAGTGAATAAAAGTGATATTCAGCCCCGCAAGATGGATTTTCAATTTGATCCGTCCATGCCCCGTTACTGGTTCGACAATGACCAGTTCAAGACCATGCTCTTGACGGCGTTGTCCTGCACTTTTCCTGAAGGTGAGCGCTTCTTCGTCCGTTCCGTGCGCCATTTCCAGAAGAACCTCACCGATCCCTTGCTGCGTGAGCAGGTAAAAGGCTTTATCGGCCAGGAAGCGCATCACGGCAATGAGCACGATGCCTTCAACGCGTTTATGGAATCCAAGGGCGTGCCCACCGGCAAGGTGGATGCCTATGTGAAGGATGGCCTGAAATTCATGGCCAAGTGGTTGTCGCCGGAGCGGCAACTGGCCAAGACCTGCGCGCTGGAGCATTTCACCGCCATGCTGGCGGAAATGATTCTGGAACATCCGGAATTTATCGAAGGCATGGACGAGCGCATGGTGCCGCTGTGGTTGTGGCATGCGGTGGAAGAAAGCGAACACAAATCCGTGGCCTTTGATGTGTACCGCGATCAGGTGGACAGCTATTGGGTGCGGACGTCGGAAATGGCGTTTACCACGGTGGAATTCATCGGATTTACCATTCTGCATTACAACCAGTTGCGCGCTGAAATGGATGATCCCACTGACTGGAAATCCGTGCGCCAGGGGCTCAACTGGCTGGTGGGCAACCCCGGCTGGCTGCGCAAGCTGGGCAAATCCTACCTGGCCTATTACAAACGCGATTTCCACCCTTCCAAGCGTGATAGTGCCCACCTGCGACAGCAGGGCCTGGAAAAACTGGCGCGGCTGATGAAGCGCCCGCAATTGCTGTCCTGATTCTCGCCTGACTGGCCGGGTCGTGATCCCGGTCAGTTTTACTGCGTTATTACCATCACGCTCGCCTGCAACCGGGTATATTCGAGGGTGTCTGTTCCGGCAGGGAGAGCCCGATGGCACCGCCAGATTCCACATCCGATACCCCCGACGCGCAAGCCCGGCAGTCCCCGCGTGGATTGCAGGCGCCGCTGTTTGCGTTTCCGTTTCGTCTGTTTTTTCTTTCCGCAGCCTTAATTGCAGCCGTGCTGGTGCCGTTGTGGGTGTTCCTGCTGACCCGGGGAGGCCTGGATAATCTGGCTTTGCCCCCCATGCTGTGGCACCAGCACGAAATGCTGGCGGGCTTTCTCAATGCGGCCATTGCCGGCTTTCTGCTCACGGCGGTGTGCAACTGGACCGGGGCGCGCCCGGTGGCAGGCGGGCGGTTACTGGCGGTGTGGTTGCTGTGGCTGGCCGGCCGGTTGGCAATGACGTTTGCTGGCACCTGGCCCATGGCGGCCAGTGTGATCGATCTGGCCTTTATGCCCGTGCTGGCCTGGTTGGCAGGTATCCGCATCTGGCATGCCCGCCAGTATCGGCAGCTAGTGCTGATGATGGTGCTGGCGTTCTGCTGGGTGCTGGATCTGTTGTTTCATTTGTCCGGGTCGCCGCATTATTTGCATGCCCTGGTGGTGCTGGCGGCGGTGCTGATCTTGATTATCGGTGGGCGTATTACTCCGGCGTTTACACGCAACTGGCTACAGGCTCGCGGCCGGGACAGTGCCCGGGTGCGCACTATCCCCTGGATGACGCCGGTGGGCTTGGGCCTGGCGCTGATGGTGGCCGTGCTGGTGGCGCTCGATATCAAGGGGACGCTGCTGGCAGTGCTGGCGCTGGCGGCTGCGCTCATGGCGTCGTTGCGGTTGGCGGGTTGGTCGTCCTGGCAGATCCGCGATGAGCCGTTGTTGTGGATTCTGCACCTGGGGCATGTGTGGGTGGTGCTGGGCTTTGTACTGCTGGCGCTGGCCCAGTGGCATTGGGTGGCGCCGACCAGTTGGTTGCATGCCTTGGGGGCGGGCGCCATGGGCACCACCATCATGGGCGTCATGACCCGTGTGGCGGTGGGGCATACCGGCCGTGCCGTGGCGCTGCCGCCCGGCGGAATCCTGCTGTATGCGCTGGTGCTGACGGCGGGTGGCTTACGGGTGCTCACGGCGCTGGGCTGGTTGCCCTGGTTGTCCGGGGTGTGGCTGTCTGCGGGGCTATGGAGCCTGGCCTTTGCCGGCTTCCTGCTGCTTTATGGGCCGGTGCTGACGCGCCCGCGGGTGGATGGCAAGCCGGGATGATAGGGTAGGCAGAACAGTAACGGCCGGAGGAAAGAGTATGCACTGGCTGAAACGATGGCTTGCCGCCTGGCGCCAACGGCGTGGGGTGGCGCAGGAAACGGAGCGTCCGCAATCGGAGGGCGACAGCGCGCCCGGGCCGGCACTGGGTGAGCATCACGCAGCCCATGGCAGTGATGAAGACCCGGAGCCCTTGCACCGGGGGCGGCGGCGTTTGAAAGAAACCTACACCAGCCACTGGGATCTGGATTATATGCCCCGTGAGGAGCTGGAAGAGGTGCTGTCCGGCGAGGCCGACAAGCCCGCCAGTGATAATGGCAACAAGAATACTGAATAACGGCCCGGCAGGTTATGCGGGCCGTGCCACCTGCATTTCGGTAAAGCGTTTGGAGACCCGCACTACGATATCGCTTTGAAATGCTTTCTCGTAATGCACATCCAGCACATAGGCCTTGGCGCGCAGCCGAATCGCCAGCCGGTAGCCCACTTCGATTTCTTCAATGGCAAAGGTGACCGGTTTTTTCAGGTAGGCGTAGCGGCTGGTGACGATGATTTCCTCCACGATGGCCTGGGCCTGTTCGATGTTGGCATCCAGGGCGACGTGGAAATCGGTGACGACCATCATGTCCAGCTCGCCGGCATTGCCGGAGGCGACCACGTCGGTGATAAAGCGTGAATTGGGGATGGTGACCAGGTTGTCGTCCAGGGTTTGCAGGCGCACGGTACGCAGGCCGATGGAGACAATTTCCCCGTAGACATTATCGAAGCTGACCCGGTCGCCCACGCGGAAAGGGCGATCGAACAGCAGGAGCAGGCCGGCCACCAGCGAGGCGGCAATGTCTTTCAGGGCAAAACCCAGCGCCACGGCGATGGAACCCCCGGCGGCGAGCATGAACTCCTTGGGGGGTTGCAGCACCCCGATCACCAGCGCGATGGCGCCGACGGTGTAGAGCACAAAACCGATCAGGGTCGTGATCTGCAGAATCAGGAAGCGCCGGGTGGGCATTTTCTCGGTGATTTTCTGGCTTGCCTTGCTGATGCCCCAGTTCAGCGCCCACAGCACCAGGCCGCCGATAAACAGCAGCATCAATGCGTAGACATTGAACAGTTCCACCACGACGGTCAGGTCGTTGACGATATTTCCATCATTCATTGAGCAGGTTCTTCCGTGTCAGGTAACTGATCACCTGCTGATACCACAGGGGCACCAGGCGGTAGCGGCTGTCTTCATCCTTGTGCAGAAAGCCGGCATCAAAGCCGCCTTTCAGGGCGTAGCGCACGATGTTCTCTGGCAAATGGGTGACCGCAGTGATTTCGTGGCTGGTCAGGTTTTCGTGGGTGGCAATGGCCGCGTACACAAACAGGGAGTTATCGCCCATGCCGTCGAGCAGGCTGGCAGAAGGTGGATTGGGCAGCCCCACGGTGACTTGTCGGCCCTTCACTTTGACTGAGGTCAGGAACAGCCGTAATGCCACCATGGGGTTACCGCGGCTGGCGTCCCACAGCAGGCTGAAATAGCGTTGTTCCGCGTTACGCAGATTGCCGGCCTCCGGCCCGCGCGAGGACAGCAACACTTCGTCGTAGCGTAGCTGGAAGTTGCTCAGGTGGTTGCGGCTAAGGATCAGTGAGCGAATGTCGGTCTGGCCCCAGTGTTTTACCCGGATCACATTGCGGAACTGGTATTCGCGGCCGAAGACGTTACACAGGTAGGCCCAGCTCTGGTTGTTGATCAGCAGTACCCAGAACACATTGTCCAGCCGCGCATTGACCAGATTCAGTACCGTGCGCCAGCCTTCCAGTCCGCCCAGCTGGGCCAGGAAAAAGTTCTGTGCTTCATCCAGAACCACCAGCGTGGGTTGGCGGTGTTCGTCTTCCTTGACCAGAGCGGCGGGGCCGTCGTTGACCAGATCCGAGCCCAGCGCATCGCCAATTAACCGGTGAATGGCTTCCGGTGTGCAGGTTTTCGCAGGCACTTTTAGGTGCAGGGTCTGCAGGGATTCACAGCTTTTCTCCAGCACCGCGTTGAGTTTGCCCAGCGAAACGCTTTTGCCGCAGCCTTTCTCGCCGGCCACGACCAGTGCGTTCTCATCGGTCTTGTCTTCGTGCCAGCGCTGGATGCTTTTCTCCATGGCCGCCACCAGCCCGGTATCGATAAACGGGGTTTTGCTCGCATCGTCCGGCAGGGCGGAGGCAAACCAGCGCTCGTAGGACTGCGCCGCCGGTTGTTCAGCATCATCGGCCTCGTCTTCGTCGGTGGCCACCGTGGCACGGAACCGGAACCAGCGGGCCTTGAGGCGCATGTACCAGTCGAAGTCAGCCAGCACCCGGTCCACAAAGCCGACCAGAAAGCTGATCAGGGCGATGGGCAGCATCATCGGCGCAAACAGCCAGAAGAGCCGGGGGTGCAACAGGCGGGTAATCAGCGGGTCCAGCCGCGAGGGCATCAGGGTTTGCAGGCAGACCTGATAGTCCTGATGACGCAATGCCAGTAACCGACCCAGCCCCCAGTAAATGGCTACCAGCAGTACCCCGAAAAACAGGTAGTACATCAGCGATGGCCCCAGGCTTTCCCAGACCACAATGACCGGCACCCAGGGGACAATCATCCAGCGCGCCAGATTACGGGCGTGGCGTGTGACCTGTTGGGTCTGTCCGCCGCCCAGGTAGGCATTGGCGCTTTGCGCAACGCGCATGACCAGCCATTCGCCAATCAGGCAGAGCAGGCCATAGATGACATACAGCTGCGCCAGCGGTAGCAGCCACAGCAGAATCTTGCTGGAGGGGGTGTCCAGCAGCGGATCCAGGCGGCCCAGTACCAGCCAGATCAAAATCCACGGCAGAATCGGCGCCAGCCCGCTGATCAGGCGGCTGGCATTGAGCAGCCAGCGGCGCTCACCACTGAGTTGCACCACCCGGTCATGCAGTGACAGGGCCCAGCGGCGGGTGCGCTGGGCAAGATGAATCAGTAACCAGAAGCCCACCACCCCGAGAATCAGGGCCAGGATATTTTGTACCACCGGCATGAAACCGCCGTTGCGGATAGGGCCATTCAGGTCGTAGCGCATCAACGAAACGATATCGAGCACGCGCAGGCCGATGCGCTGGCTTTCGTGCTGTAACAGCAGTGGGGCCTGGCCAAGGCCGCCCAGGTTGTTGATCTGGTCCAGCAGTGGGCGGTTCTGCCACAGTTCGGAGCGCAGTGTGCGTACGTCTTTCTGAATATCCAGCCGTGTCTTGAGCAGGCTGCGCCAGGCGGTGGAACGGGCGCCACTGGGGGCGCGCAGTGCGGGTAGTTGCAGCCACAATTCATCCAGCGTTTGCAGGGCCTCTGCGGGGGCGCTCTGTAGCTGGCCCAGCACTACCCACACCTGCTGAATGTGCCGCTGCAGTACCTGGCTCGCCTGGTGAATGGAGGGATCCGTCTTCGGGCTATCGGCCAGTGTCTGCAGTTTTGTATGGTGCGTAGCCAGGTTCAGAAAGGCCTGGCGCTGGGGGAAGTTGAGACCGAAAAACGCCTGCCGCAAGGTGTAGAGCGATTGCTCCAGCGTGTTGACCTGTTGGGTCAGGGTGTCGATATCGTTCTGCAGCGCCGGACATTTGCTGTCGACTACAGCAAGCGGTTGCGGCTCGATCAGGGGCAGTAACGGCCGCTGGTTCAGGGGGCGCCCCAGCAGGGTGTTGAGCTGGTGTGGGGTGGGGACGTCGCCATCGAAAATGGATTGCAGGGTGTAGCGGTCCGTACGCAGTTGCTGACGCTGCTGTTTCAGCTGGGCCAGTGTCAGCTCTGCCGCATCGCAGGCCGCATTTTCGGCGGCTTGCAGCGGGGAGATAACCAGCAGGGCCAATAGCCCGAAAGCCAGCCAGACGCGGGGCGATACCATTCGCTGTTCCTCTGCTCCATGTGGGCCTGCGGTCAGGCTTCTTGTGGTCTTGGGAGCCATTGTAGGAAGGCGATGCCTGCATTGTATAGCGATTGCAGGAATTGATCGTTGGGATGGGCAAGAACCGCAGGCAGAGGCTCCTCGGGGGGTGCTATAGTCAAAACCATGAATCTGGACTGTTCCGGTAGTGGCCGGGCTGGCAGAAGGAGAGCGACATGCAAGAGATGACGGTACGTGCCCTGATGGCAAAGCACCCCATGGCAATCAAGACCGGCACCGAGCTGACCGAAGTGGTGGACGCGCTGTTGCAGCACAAGTTCACCGGGCTGCCGGTGGTGGATAGCCAGAACAAGGTGGTGGGGTTTGTCTCCGAGCAGGACTGCCTGCGCAAGCTGCTGATTTCCAGTTATCACTGCGAAGGCGCGCTGGTGGTGGAAGACTTCATGCACGATCAACCGCTGACGGTGAAAGAGGACGATTCTGCGGTGAATGTGGCCGAGCTGATGGTCACCCAAAAGCCCAAGATTTATCCGGTGGTGGATGCCCAGGGCTTCCTGACCGGCCTGCTGACCCGCGAGCAGGTGCTGCGCGCGCTGAAGGACAGCCGCCGGGGCTGCGACTGACAGTCTCGTCTGCCTGCTTCCCAGGGGCCACCGCGCGGGATAACCCCTTCGTACAATTTCCGGGTGTGAGCTGCCGCTAAGCTGTGTGGCAGCTCAAAACAACAACTCGGGAGAGCTGTCCATGCGTGATCTCAATACCTTTCTGGCGGACTATGGCGATAGCCACCGCAATCCGGTCAATCAATGGGTACACATCCTCTGTGTGCCGGCCATTTTTGTGTCCACCCTGGGGCTGTTCTGGCTGATACCGCTGGGGCACTGGCTGGGGCTGGACGGCAGCCTGGCGTACTGGGTCAACGGTGGTACCTTGCTGGCCGCGATCTGCATGCCGTTCTATCTGCGCATGTCCGTGGGTATGACGGCGTTGATGGGGGGGTGGCTGGCCCTGTCCCTTGCCGCCGTGGTGGCGGTGGATCGCAGCGCCCTGTCGCTGGGCTGGAGCGCGGCGGCCTTGTGGTTGCTGGCCTGGGCCGTACAAGTGTGGGGCCACAAGGTAGAGGGCAAAAAGCCGTCGTTTGTGGATGATCTGGTGTTTCTGCTGGTCGGCCCCATGTTTGTCAGCATCGAGCTGGCCCACAAGCTGGGGCTGCGCCGCTCCGGTGTGGTGAATTGATCAGGCGTTGATGAACGTTGCCTGCCCGCCCCCGGGCGGGCACTATTTCCGGCATGTCCCAATCGTCGCCGGCTTCCGATCCTCGTCTGCTGACCCCGCTGTTTCTCTGGCGGGGCGGTTGGCTGATGGCGCTTTCCTCGCTGCACAACCAGCCCCACCAGCATGTGGCGGCGTCGTTACTGGTCGGGCTGGAAAGGGATATTCGGGTCACCCGTGACGGCCGGGTTCTTTGTGCCCGGGCCGTTCTGGTGCCCCCGGAGTGCCAGCAAAGTCTGCACAGCGATGGCCCGGTGGCTATTCTGCATCTCGACCCGGACGAGCCGGCCTGGCGATCCCTGGCCCTGCAGCAGCCGTTGTCGGCGGCGCACCAGCAGTGGCTCAGCGATACCTTGCGTGATTTATCGCGGGCGGCTCAGCCCGAGACCGGGGTGGTGACGTTTGTGCAGCAACTGCGGCAGCTGGCCTCTCCGTCGCCGCTGGATGCGCGCATTGCCGCCAGCTGTGCCTGGCTGCGTGATGCGCCGGAGCCGGTGCCCACCATGACCCATCTGGCGCAGCAGGCCGGGCTGTCCGAATCCCGCTTTCGTCACCTTTTCCGGGAGCAGATGGGGGTGACGTTGAAGCGTTACCAGCTGCATCTCAAGTGCCAACGGGCCCTGTCGCTTTGGCAGAGCGGGATGAATTTTACCGAGCTGGCGGTGCTCGCCGGCTTTTACGATCAGCCTCACCTCAACCGGACACTTCGTGCCATGTTCGACGCCTTGCCGTCGGGGTATGCTCGGGGTCAAACGGTGCAGGTAGTGCCTCTGTCGATACCTGCTGAAAACCGCACAACCCCTGTGGAGTGACCATGGATTATCAGGACATCAAGACCGATCTGGCCGAGCAGATTCTGACCATTACCCTCAATCGCCCCGACCGCCTCAATGCCTTTACCCTGCGGATGAAAGACGAAGTGGTGCATGCGCTGGCAGAAGCGGACCGCAACGATGACATCCGCGCGGTGATTGTTACCGGCGCGGGCAAGGTGTTTTGTGCCGGCATGGAAATGCAGCCGGAAGATGGCGGCCACCTGTTCGGTTATGACGATGCGGAGGGGATGGATCCGCCGCTGGAAACCATTCGCGATTCCGGTGGTGAACTGTCGTTGGCGATTTATAACTGTCGCAAACCGGTGATTGCGGCCATCAATGGCGCTGCGGTGGGTGTGGGTATCACCATGACCCTGCCCATGGATATCCGTCTGGTGGCGGCCAACAGCAAGATCGGTTTTGTCTTTACCCAGCGGGGGATTACCCCGGAGGCCTGTTCCTCCTGGTTCCTGCCCCGAGTGGTGGGTATTCAGAAGGCGCTGGAGTGGGTAATCAGTGGCGACATTTTCATGGCCGAAGAAGGCGAGAAGGCTGGCCTGTTCCACAGTGTGCATGACAAGGGTGAAGTGCTGGACGTGGCGCGCTGTATCGCCCGCAAACTGATTGCCAAAAGCTCCCCGGTGGCCGTGGCGCTGGCCAAGCAGATGTTGTGGCGCAACCCCAATTTCTCCCATCCGGCGGAAGCCCATGTGGTGGAATCGAAAATGATTTACTGGTCCAACGAGTTCTGGGACGGCAAGGATGGTTTCACCGCTTTTCTGGAAAAACGCGATCCGCGTTTTGAGACCTCACTGGCGGATGTGCCCAAACAGTTTGATTTCTGGAACGAACCCCCGATTAAATAGAGCGAACGATTTTTTCAGGCCGCCGTTTGGCGGCCTTTTTGCGTGTGTGTCGCCAAGCGACAATTTGATATGAGGCAGGGAATGATGAAAAGAGAAACAATAGCCATTCATGGCGGTTTTGCCGGTGATCCGCAGACCCATGCGGTGGCTGTGCCCATGTACCAGACCACCAGCTACTACTTTGACGATACCCAGCATGGTGCCGATCTGTTCGATCTGAAAGTGCCGGGGAATATTTACAGTCGCATCATGAACCCGACAAACGGGGTGCTGGAAGAGCGTGTTGCTCAACTGGAGGGCGGCATTGGTGCGTTGGCCATGGCGTCAGGTATGGCGGCGATCACCGCGACGATCCAGACATTGGCGAAGGCCGGGGACAATATTGTTTCCACCAGCCAGCTTTATGGCGGTACCTATAACTTGTTCGCGCATACCTTGCCGAATCAGGGCATTGAGGTGCGCATGGCCGATGGCCGTAATCCCCAGGCGATTGCGGATGCCATTGATGAAAAAACCAGGATGGTATTCTGCGAATCCATCGGTAACCCGGCGGGCAACGTGGTGGACATGGGAGCCTTGGCCAAGGTCGCCCATGACGCGGGTGTGCCGCTGGTGGTGGATAATACGGTGGCAACCCCCGCATTGTGCCGGCCTTTTGAACACGGTGCCGATATCGTGGTGCACTCGCTGACCAAGTACATGGGCGGCCACGGCACGACCATTGCCGGTGCCATCGTGGATTCCGGAAAATTCCCCTGGAAAGGCAACCCGCGCTTTCCGCAGTTCAATGAGCCGGACCCCAGCTATCACGGTGTGGTGTACGTGGAAGCCATGGGTGAGGCCGCGTTCATCGGTCGTGCCCGGGTTGTGCCCTTGCGCAATATGGGCGCTGCGTTGTCGCCGATGAATGCGTTTCTGATTATGCAGGGCATTGAAACCCTGAGCCTGCGTATGGAGCGCCATTGCGAGAATGCCATGAAAGTGGCTGCGTACCTGCGTGACCATGCCAAGGTAAGCTGGGTCAATTTTGCCGGACTGGAAACCGACAAGGATTATGCATTGGCGCAGCAATACATGGATGGCGGCGTGCCCTCGTCCATCCTCAGTTTTGGTGTGGAAGGTGGCCGCGAGGCGGGAGCGCGTTTTATTGATGCGTTGCTGTTAATCAAGCGGTTGGTGAACATTGGCGATGCCAAGTCGCTGGCGTGTCACCCGGCCACGACCACGCACCGACAGTTGAATGATGAAGAGCTGAAAAAGGCGGGTGTCAGCGCAGACCTGGTGCGTCTGTCCATTGGTATCGAGCATGTGGACGATATCCTGGCAGACATCGAACAGGCGCTGTTGGCCGTTTAAATTTGTGCACGAAACTGGGCCGGCGTCATGCCGGTCCAGCGTTTGAAGGCTTTGGCAAAGGCGCTTTCATCGGAAAAGCCCAATTTGTCGGCAATATCAAAGAGTTTTAACCCTTCCTTCAGCGACTGTTCTGCCATGCCCTGCAGCAGTGAATCGCGCAGCAGCTTGAAGCTGGTGCCTTCTTCGCTGAGTTTGCGGATCAGGTGGCGGCCGCTCATGGCCAGTTGCTCGGCCACTTTTTCCTTGCCCCAGCGGGGGTTCTGGCGCAGCAGGTCGCGCACACTCACACTCAACGACTGACTCCCCAGTTGCTCCAGCAGCTGGTCGGCCAGGGTGCGCAAGTGCTGGCACAGGGCCGGGTTGGCATAAATTAACGGCAGCGACAGGGCGGCAGCCGGAATACGCAAGCTGTTGTGGGCAGCTTCGAATTCAACGGGGACACCCAGCAGTTGTTGATAGCGATCCGGGTCGGCCAGTGCCGGATGGGAGACACTGATGCTGTTGGCTTGAAGCTGCTCGCCGGTAGACCAGCGTGTCAGCTGCAGCAGTGAGGCCAGCGCGGCTTCCACCCGTTCGGACTGGCGGGTGGTGTACTGCGGCTGGTAACGAATTTCGCACACATCGCCAGCCACGGCATATTCGAACGCGCCACCCTCTCCCACGATGGGGTAATAATCCATCAGCGAGTCCAGCGCTTCGGCCACGGTATCGCAACTCATCAGCACCATGCCCACGGTATCCAGGTGCCCGACCTGAATGGCCAGCCCGAACTGGATGCCAATCAGCGGATCGTCTGCCTGCTGGCAAAAGGTTTCCCAGATCTCCCCCTGCAACTCCAGGCTCACCCTTTCCTGCTCGGCAAAGGCGTTCTTCAGGGGCGCAGGCAGGGAGAATCCCAACTGCTCTGCGGCCTGACTGATGGCCTGGGTAAAGCGTACCGTGACGGTGGGGGTATGCGACATGGGTGTGAGTGAGGTCCCGAATTAACCGTGACAAAGTCCTGAAATAGCCGTGTGTCTATTGCTGGCCGACCCTAGAGTAGCAAGCATACCAAACTCTGTGCTCCGCTTCGCTTGTCGGGCACCGGTGACCGAATAAAAAAGACACAATAAAACGGGATAGCTATGTACGCAGTGATAGGGGCCGGCCCCATGGGGCTGGCCACGGCCAGAAACCTGAAGAAATACGGTATTCCTTTTGTCGGTTTTGACCTGAATACCGATGTGGGTGGCCTGTGGGATATCGATAACCCGCACAGCACCATGTATGAGTCGGCCCACCTGATCTCGTCGAAGGCGATGACCGAGTTCCGGGAATTCCCTATGGCCGATGAGGTGGCAACATACCCCCATCACCGCGAAATGAAGCGTTACTTCCAGCAATACGCTACGCATTTTGGACTCTATGAGCACTACGAGTTTTCCACCCGGGTGGTCCAGGTGTTGCGTGATGGTGATGAATGGCTGGTGACCACCGAGGTCAATGGGGAAGAACAGTGTCGTCGCTTTTCCGGTGTGCTGATTGCCAACGGTACCTTGCATACGCCGAATCTGCCCAATCTGCCGGGCCGCTTTGATGGCGAATTGATGCATTCCTGTGAGTACCGCCATCCGTCCCGTTTCGATGACAAGCGGGTGCTGGTGGTGGGCTGCGGTAATTCGGCCTGTGATATCGCTGTGGATGCGGTGCACCGGGCGGCCAGTGTGGATATGTCCGTGCGCCGGGGTTATTACTTCCTGCCCAAATTTATTGGCGGCAAGGCCACCGATTCCATTGGCGGCAAAATCAAGTTGCCCCGCGCGCTCAAGCAAAAGGTGGATGATCGCCTGATCCGCATGATCATCGGCAAGCCCAGCGACTACGGTTTGCCGGACCCGGATTACAAGCTGTATGAGTCCCACCCGGTGATCAACTCGCTGGTACTGCATCATATTGGCCATGGCGACATTGCGCCGCGTGGGGATATCTCTGCCGTTTCAGGCAAGACCGTGACCTTTGCCGATGGGCAATCACAGGAGTATGACCTGATTCTCATGGGTACCGGTTACAAGCTGGACTATCCCTTCATCGACCCGGCCGAGCTGAACTGGAACAACAGTGATGCCCCGCAGCTTTATCTGAATGTGTTCAATCCGGTGCACCGTAACCTGTTCATGATGGGCATGGTGGAGGCTGCGGGTCTGGGTTGGGAAGGGCGTAACGAGCAAGCCGAAATGGTGGCGCTGTATATCCGTGCCAGCCAGCAGGGGGCGCCCGCCGCAAAAGCCCTGGAAGAAACCGTACGCCAGCAGGCGGAAAAAAATCTGGATGGCGGTTACGCCTATCTGAAACTGGCGCGCATGGCGTATTACGTCAACAAGGACTGCTATCGCAAGGCGGTCAACACTCACATTGCCGAACTGAAAAAATTGAAGACGGAGGTGTGAGATGGAAATACACTTCGGAAGTGAAAACCTGCTGATTCTGAACGTCATCCTGGCGTTCATGATGTTCGGTGTTTCCCTGTCGCTTACCGGTGATGATTTCCGGCGGGTGCTGAAGCGCCCGGATGCTCCCATCGTTGGTCTGCTTGCCCAGTTTGTACTGTTGCCGGCGGCCACCTGTGTCACCACCTGGTATTTCGAAGTCGATCCGGAACTGGCACTGGGGATGATACTGGTAGCGTCGTGTCCCGGCGGTTCGTTTTCCAACATCATGACCTGGCTCGGGCGAGCCAATGTGGCCGTGTCGGTGAGCATGACAGCGGTGTCCAGCGTGGTGGCGATTGTTATGACACCGTTCAACTTTTCACTTTATGGCTGGCTGAACCCGATTACCCGACCCATCCTCACCGACATCCAGATGGACAGCATGAACATCCTGGTTCTGGTGGCGCTGGTGCTGGGTCTGCCGCTGTTGGTGGGCATGTTGATGGGCAAGGCGTTTCCGGTATTTGCGGAAAAAGCCCAGAAGCCCATGCGTTATGTCACCTTGCTGGTGTTGTTGCTGTTCGTGGGTGTGGCGTTCGGCAATAACATGGATGTGTTTCTGGCCACGGCGAACCGTATTGTCGGGCTGGTGGTGCTGCAGAACTTTCTGGCGCTGGGGTTGGGGGCCATGGCCGGCATGATTACCGGGCTCCCCCGGGGAGATCGGCGTGCCATCACCATGGAGGTGGGTATTCAGAACTCCGGCCTCGGGTTGGCCATTCTGTTTACCTTCTTCCCTGACGCCAGTGAAATGATTTTGATCGCTGCATTCTGGGGTGTCTGGCATCTGATCAGTGGCTTGTTGCTGGCCTGGTGGTGGTCACGAAGCCCGGCGCAGGAGGACGCATGTCGCGACGCATTCTGATCACCGGCGCCGCGGGCTACATTGGCAGCCAGCTGGCCCGGCAGCTGCAGCAACATCATTACGTGGTGGGCGTGGATATTCGCGAGGATGAAAGTGCGGATTTCCCGTTTTATCAAATGGATATTCGTGATGCGAAGCTTGCCCTGCTGATGAAAGAACATGGCATTCATCAGGTGGTGCATCTGGCCGCGGTGCTGGAAGATTCCGGTGACCGTGCACGTGATTTTGATATTGATGTAAATGGCACGCGCAATGTGCTGGATGCCTGTGTGGCCAGCGGTGCGACGCAATTGGTGGTGACCAGTTCCGGAGCGGCCTACGGCTATTATGCAGATAACCCGGCCTGGCTGGATGAGCAAGATCCCTTGCGGGGTAATCCGGAATTTCCCTATTCGGATCACAAGCGTCAGGTGGAAGAATTGCTGGCGGATTATCGGGAAAAGTTTCCCGCCTTGAAGCAGCTGGTGCTGCGTCCCGGCACCGTGCTGGGCGCGGAAACGCGCAATCTGATTACCCGCCTGTTCGAGGGCAACCGTCTGCTGGCGGTGGCCGGTTCACCGTCTCCCTTTGTCTTTATCTGGGACCAGGATGTGGTGGGTATTATCGAACAGGGCGTGAATCAGGATCGTAGCGGTTGTTTCAATCTGGCTGGTGACGGCGCCTTGTCCATTGATGCGTTGGGCGACTTGTTGGGCAAGTCGGTGATTCATGTGCCGGCCTGGTTGATCCGCAGCGGGTTGTGGGTCGGGAATCGATTGCGGCTGACCCAGTATGTGCCGGCGCAGGTGAATTTTCTGCGTTACCGGCCGGTGCTCAGTAATCGCCGGTTGAAAGAAGAGTTCGGCTATATTCCCCGCAAAACCTCCGAGCAGGTATTTCGCTTTTTCATGGCTGCCGCCCGGCAGCGGGGGCAGCTATGAAAACGGTATTGATTACCGGAGCAGCGTCCGGTCTGGGGTGGGCCTTGTCCCGTCAGGCGTTTGCCTTGGGCTATCGGGTGATCCTGGTGGACATGAACGCTGCGCTGCTGGCATCGCGAGCCGATACGCTGGCCGCTGAGGATCCTGCCCGAGTCACGTTTCGGGAGCTGGACGTAACGGATGGCGATGCCGTGCAGGGGTTGGTGAACTGGGTGCAGGACAACGAGTCCGCACTGGATATATTGGTCAATAACGCGGGCATTACGCACCGGTCGCTGGCGGAGAAAACCCGCATGGCGGTTTTCCGTAAAGTCATGGCGGTGGACTGGCAGGCACCGGTGGAGCTGGCGATGGGTTTTTTGCCGCTGCTGAAAAAAAGCCGTGGCGGCATCATCAATATTGGTTCCATGGCAGGCTGGATGCCGGTGTTGGGCCGTGCCGGTTACTGCAGTGCGAAAAGTGCGTTAAGCCAGTTCTTTGAAGTGTTGCGGGGCGAAGTGGCCCGTGATGGTGTGCATATCTTGATGGCCTACCCCAGTTTTCTGGATACCCCGATTGAAACCAACGCCCTGGGGCATGATGGCCGTCCGGCCAGCCATAAGCGCTCCATGGTCGGCGATATGCGCAGCCCGGAATGGATGGCTGAGTTGGTGTTCGAGGCCTACGGCAAGAAAAAGAAACGTTTATTCCCGGACCGCTTTACCTGGTTTGCCAGCTTGCTCTGGCGGCTGTTGCCAGATCTTTATCAGCGCATGATGCAGCGTAAATTCGCCAGCGAACTGAACCAGTAGGAGACCCCGTGACGGACCTGATGACCCTGCCCTGGCTGTTGCTGGCGCTGTTTATCTTTTTTGCGTTTACCACCGAGGCGATGACCGGTTTTGGCAGTATCGTCATTGCGCTTTCCCTGGGGGCGCTGTTCCTGCCGATCCCGGACATCCTGCCGGTTCTGGTGCCGTTGAATATTGTCATGAGCGCTACCCTGAGCTGGCGTCACCGTAAGCATATTCACTGGCCCACATTGTGGCGGTTGATTCTGCCGTTGATGGTGTTGGGCACGCTGACCGGCTACGGGTTGCGTCCGTGGATGGGAGATCAGCTCCTGAAAAATGGTTTCGGGTTGCTGGTAGTGTGGTTCAGCAGCCGTGAGTTATGGCGCATGTGGAAGGGGATCGAGGTGGCGCCCCATGGTGCCTGGTGGTCGCGTTGCTGGATGTTCATGGCCGGGATCACCCATGGTTTGTTTGCCTCCGGTGGGCCGCTGTTGGTGTATGCCCTGAGTGGCCTGTCACTGGAAAAGAAAGCCTTCCGTGCCACCCTGATTCTGGTCTGGCTGTCGCTGAACAGCCTGCTCACTGTGGTGTTCCTGATCGACGGCACTCTGTTGCCGGCGGCGCCGCGTATCGGTTTGCTGGTGCCTGTGGTCATCGCGGCCATCCTGCTGGGGGAATGGTTGCATCACCGGGTGAATGAAGAGCGTTTTCGCCAGGCAGTGTTTATGGTGCTCTGGTGCACCGGGCTTATTCTTGCCTGGCCGGGCTGAGATTTTAGCTACGAGCTACGAGCCTGGAGGCTCGTAGCTGTCTCTTGGACGTGGTATTCATGTGATTCCTTGTCGTAGAGATTCAGGAGCGCCCATGTCCACAGTGGAAATTCGCCCGGTTACCGGTATTGCCGTCGAACCCTGGCTGGATGCACTGGCGCAATTGCGCATTGCGGTGTTCCGGGATTATCCCTACCTCTACCACGGGGATCTGGAGTACGAGCGCCGTTACCTGGATCGTTATGCCCAGTCTGACCGTAGCGTGTTTGTGCTGGCGCTGGAATACAATCGGCTGGTTGGTGCGGCGACGGCGCTGCCGCTACGAGAAGCGGATGAAGAGTTTCAGGTGCCGTTCCGGCAATTGGGTGCCGAGCTGGATTCGGTGTTCTATTTCGGGGAGTCGGTGCTGCTCAAGCCCTATCGGGGTGAAGGCGTGGGGCACCGGTTTTTTGATCTGCGCGAGCAATACGCGGCGGATTTCGGGTTTCGGCATACCGCCTTCTGCGCCGTGACGCGGGAGGGGACGCATCCCGCTCGCCCTGCGGATTACCAGCCGCTGGACAGGTTCTGGCGCTCGCGGGACTACTTCCCGCAGAACCAGCTTGTGGCCCATTTCGACTGGACCGATGTGGGCGACAGTGCCCCCACCCGCAAGGCAATGCAGTTCTGGCTGCACTCGCTCTAGGTTGTTGAGGCGTATTGTTGCATATACCCCCTTTGGGCGATTTGATATTGTTTTGACATCCCTATACTTCCTGTTTATTTGGGGAAATAGGGGAAATCACAATGCATCGTTATTATCGTTGGTCGCTCTGGCGTGAGCGCGCTATCCGCAATGGCATCATCATCCTTCCATTGGCACTGATCGCGCTGGCGGGGGCAGTACTGGTCGCGGGCTGACAGGGTTGGTTGGCTTGGCAAGTCAGGCGGCGCGGAGAAAACCTAAAAATGCCCGCGCCGCTTTTCCTGCTGTGAACCCGTGTCATGCTGCGATTATCTGGCTGACCGTGTCTCGTCCAGCCACCGCTGTACCCGTGCGTAGGTGCGGGTCTCCTCAATCATGGTCATGTGCCCCATCTGGTAAAACTGTTCCCGGGTAAGGTGATCCGCTTGTGGGTAGAGCTGGTTCGCCAGGGCGCTGTCTACGGTCACCAGCCAGTCGCCTCGGGGCTGCGCGTGGCCGGGCTCGCTGACGCTGCCGGCGATAAACAACTGCTGCACTTGCGGATCCAGCGGCACCTTGCTGGTGGGGCGCGGGTCGTCCAGCGGGCGATCCCGCCACTGGTCTTCCAGCACGTAGCCAAAGCGCAGGTCCCGGATGCCGTCTGAGCGCAGGTTGGCCAGGCGCATCAGGGGGCGGGAGTAGGGCGTGCGGCCCAGCAGGCGGTTGGCTTCGTTGCCGAATCGTTCCAGCAGGGCGCCTTGATGGGGCGAGCCGAGACAGGCCAGATGGCTGACCCGGTTGACCCAGCTGTCATCCCGCTTGCGCCCCTGATGCAAGGCACTACGTGCCACCAGTCCGCCCATGGAGTGGCCGATCAGGATGACGCGCTCGGGCAGGGCCGTATGGGCCAGCAGTCCGGCCAGTTTGCGGCCATTGTCGGAAATGTGCAGGCCGGTGTTGTAGCGCAAATAGCGAATATCCGCATTGTGCTGTTGGCGCGCCCATTGGCCGAAGGCCTCAGCAGCGGGGCTATTCCAGCAGGCTTCATTCATGCACAGCCCGTGCAGGAAGATGACCAGCGTGTCGGCATCCGGCGTCGGCGGGGCCTTGGGGAGCAGTGTCATGGGCAGGGCATAGCGGTTGTTCTGTTCGACCAGCAGCTGGCCGAAAATGCCGTTGATGATGCTTTGCAGGTCCAGGCTGTCTCGTAACTCCCGGTGCGGGTCGGCAAGCAGGTCGGCCATGCCGGCCAGGTTTCCGGCCTGGCGAAAGCCGTAGCGGACCAGATTGTAAACCATGGGCGCGGGGGTGTAATCGTGGCCGCGCAGGTTGAACGGATTGGCAACGGCGCCGTGGATATCCTGCACGACCTGGGTGATCTCATTGCCAAAGCGGGTCACCAGCTGCGCCAGGCCGCCCACGTTCCTTCCCACATTTCGCCCTGCATTCCTGCCGAGTTGTTTCATTTTTTCTCCTTGTTATGGGGCCATCTTACCCGGCTGAAGGCGCTGAGAAAGGAAAAACACTATGCCAATTGGCGCGCCGATCTGTAACTCTTCGTAAAATGGCCGCTAAATGTGCGAATCCGCTTGGCCAAGTGCCTGGAACATGCTTAGAGTGCTCCCTGTCCGAATCAGTTAATTCAAGGAGTGATTCTATGCGTACTTTCGGTAAAGCGGCATTGGCCGCCATTTTCGCCTCTTCTGCCCTGCTGGCAGCCTGTGACGCCAACGATGGTCCGGTTGAGGACGCTGGCGAGAAGGTAGACAAGGCGGTAGAAAACATCACCCCGGATAGCAAAGGGCCGATGGAAGAAATGGGCGAAGATATGGATAACGCCTACGACAACGCCAAAGAGTCCACCGAAGACATGAAAGACGCTGTCGAACAGTAAGTCGTTCATGCAGTGAGCTCACCGCCTTCGGGTGGTAGAAGCGACAATCAAAACCCCGGCCTTTGGTCGGGGTTTTGTCGTTTAAGAGGCACGTGATTTTTTCGGGAGGCCGAGCGGCGGGCAAATACCTGCTTACAGGGATGGGCGCGCTTGGGAATAGTCGCCATACTTCACGATGACTTAATTCCTCATGAGCCAAGCATGGATACGTCTGCCCGCATTTCGACTGAATCAACGCTGCCCGCGCCGGTGTTGATTGTGGAGGATGATCCTCTGATCCAGAACCGTCTGGAGCGCGTTCTTGTGCAATTGGGCTATCACAACGAGATGCTGTGTTGTGCCGCTTCGCTGGCCCAGGCCCGGCAATGGCTGGAGGGGCAGCCGGTGGCGTTGGCTCTGGTGGATCTGGGGTTGCCTGACGGGAATGGGACGGCGTTGATTGCTGAGTTACGTGCCGCCGACCCGGCCATGGGTATCCTGGTAATTTCTGCCTGGAGCACCGAGGACGCCATCATGGCGGCCCTGCGCGCCGGCGCTACGGGGTACGTGCTCAAGGAGCGCGATGACTTGGAGGTCTCGCTGTCGATACGCAGTGTGCTACGCGGCGGAGCGCCTATTGATCCGTTCATTGCCCGCCGAGTGATTGGCGAGTTGTACCAGGCGCCTTCGGCGTCGGGTGAGCCGCCATTGAGTGCTCGCGAAAGCGAAGTGCTGACGCTGGTGGCCGAGGGGCTGTCCAATCGGGAAATTGCCGAACGGTTGTTCATTTCCCGGTATACGGTGGAATCTCACGTTAAACATATCTATCGCAAACTGGCGGTGTCGTCGCGTGTTCGTGCGATCAGCGAAGCCCGTTCCCGGGGGTTGCTCGACGGATGAAATCTTTCCTGTCGATAGGGTTGATGCTCTGGCTGTGTGCGGCTTCGGCGGGAGGTCATGCGCAACTGCCACATGATGTGCCGGATTGTGAGCCTCAAATTGTGTCGGTGATGGCGGCAAAAAGTGAGGGCGCCACGCGCCCGGTGGCGGGCTGGCAAGCGGTTATCCTGCCGGATAACTGGAGCCAGCGCTGGCCTGATTACGATGGCACTGTCTGGTACCGGATTGATTGGCAGCCTGGCTGTGTTGATACGGACAGCGGGGATTCACCGGTGGGGTTGGTGATTGAATCGATCATTATGGCGGGTGCGGTCTATAGCGAAGACACCTTGCTCTGGCGTGATCGTCATCTGCAGGAGCCGTTATCACGCTCCTGGAATTCGCCTCGCTATTGGCTGCTGCCGGCATCGCATTTGCGCGAAGGGCGCGTGCTGTGGGTGCGTGTGGCTGGCGTTGCTGCACAAACGCCGGGGTTGGGACGGGTCCGGCTGGGTTCGCCAGAAGCGATGTTGACGGTGATGGAGCAGGGGCACTGGCGCACACGGACTCTGCCCTTCATCAATCTGGTTGTGTCTGCGGTTTTGGGGTTCCTGGCGCTGTTTATCTGGTTGGCGTTTCGCTCACAGCAGGTGTTTGGCTGGTATGCGGTGACGGCGTTTTGCTGGGTGTTGTTCGGTGTGAATACCCTGGCCACACAAGCCTGGCCTTTTTCGGATACCCGGATGGTGGCGCAGGCCAATACTCTGGCGTACATCTTCTTTATTGCCAGTTTCTGTGTGTTCAGTTGGCGGTTGCTTGAGCTTCGTTGCGCAGTATGGCGAGAGTTCCCTTTATTGGCGCTGGTCGCGGGCCTTGCTGGCGTAATCGTGTTGTCGCCGGGTTGGGAGGGGCTGCAATGGGCGGGGCATATCAGTTCACTGGTTTTCTTGCTGAATGGATTTTGCATCACTGGCTGGGCGTTACGCCGGAGGGAAGCTGGGCCGTTAATGGTGGCCGGTTTCTATCTTTTGTTGATTGCTATTGGGGTGCGCGATGTCCTGATATTGATCGGATTGCTCTCAAGCGATTTTTATCTTTCCCAATACAGCTGCCTGTTGTTCATGTTGATGGCCGCTGTGTTTCTGGGGTTGCGCGTTGCGGGAGATGCCCGTCGCATTGAGCGTTTTAATCAGGAACTCAGTGTGGCTATCGAGAAGGCCTGTGATGACCTTAGTGCCACAATGAGTAAAGAGCACCGTTTGGCGTTGGATAACACCCGCCTGCAGGAACGTTTGCAGCTTGCCCATGACCTGCATGATGGCCTGGGCGGGCAGCTGGTGCGCTCTATCATGATGGTTGAGCAGAGTGACGATGGCTTGGACAAGAGTCGCTACCTGTCCATGCTCAAGCTGCTGCGCGATGATCTGCGTCAACTGGTCGACAGTGGCGCCAGTGCCAGTGCGGCGCCCCCGCAGACGCCGGTTGAATGGCTGGCGCCGTTACGGTACCGGTTTGCCAACCTGCTTGATGCGCTGGAGATGTTGCTGGTCTGGAATGTGCCGGATGCCTGGCGCACGCAACCGACAGCGGTTCAGTGCCTGCTGTTGGCCAGGCTGGTTGAAGAGGCGCTCACCAATATCGTCAAGCACAGCCAGGCCCGGTGCGCCCGGGTGACGTTGCACTTGCCGGATGACGCGCTGCTTTTGTTGCGTGTGGAAGATGATGGCGTGGGCTTCGATGTGGCTGCCGTGCAAGGCGGCGGCCTGGGTATCGGGCTGGAAAGTATGCGCGCCCGAACAGAGCGACATGGAGGTGCGCTGACGCTGTGCTCCCAGCCTGGAGCCACTGTCCTCGAGGTGCGGCTTCCGCTGGGCCAGTCATAACAGGTCAATAGCGTGCCATTGAGGGCATAATCAGGAAAAATCCCCAAGTTCAGTGATATTCATCACAGAACAGACCCCGTTCAATTCAGGCCTTGTGACGTATTTATTCCTTCAGGCTGTAACGGGGTACATCAATGAAAACACAAAATCGAATGGCACGGGGTTGGCGAGTGGCCGGGCTGATGGGGGCAGCGGTGACGTTGTTGCTGACTGGCTGTGGTGGCGGGGGTGGCGGTGGATCGGAGGCTGATGTGGAGGCGCCCCCCTCCAGTTATACCGTGGCCGGTACGCTGACCGGCCTGATGCCGGGTACGGAACTGGTTGCCAGAGATGTCACGCCGGGCAGCAGCCTGCCCCCACTCTCACTGACCGAAAATGGCAGTTTCCAGTTTGATGGCTTGCTTTACCCCAATGAGTCTTACGACATTGAGTTGCTGGCCAGCAACCCTGCTGTAAGCGATGGCGAAAACCGGGGTCAAAGTCCGGTTATGCAGCGCTGCGTGCTGCAAGGTATGAGTGCGGAAGGTGTTGCCAAGGGAGACGCTGACGCCCTCGGGGATTTGCAGATTCACTGTTCCGCCCTGTTCTTTTTGTTCGATAACCAGGGCCTCCCTGTCGTGAGTGACGGTACCCCGGAGGGAACCCGTTCGCTGAATGTGAAAGAAGAGTTTTTTTCCGGGTTTTTTCTGAGTGAGGGCGGCGTATTGTTCGTGACGACGGGGAGTAATGAGAGACATCTCTGGTTCAGTGACGGCACCCCGTTTGGCACTCAGAGAGTAGCAGGCAAGAATGGGGAACTTCTGGATCAGCTGGGCTGGTCCTGGCAGACGGTAGGCAATCGCTTTTACTTTACCAATAACGGCCTGTTGTGGGTGGCGCAAGGTGGGAGTGCAATGAAAGTGGAAGGGCCAGAACCGGGAGGGGTTGTCACCTCGGGGTTTGATGGTATGGCCTCCGCGGGTGATTGGTTGTATGTGACCTCAGGAAGCCAGGTGCTGGCTATTGGTGAGGGCGGGCAGCCTCTCGTCTTGATGGGCCCAGATGAGCAGCCGTTCAATGCTTCATCTTGTGGTATGAAGAGTACGGGCGATCAACTTTATTTAACGTGTTCCCAGGGGAGTGCGGCAGGTAGCTGGCGGGTGGATGCGGGGGAATCGACAGCTCGGAAGATCTCCTCGAACTACTCATTTAATAACTTTCGATCTGTGGGCGCGCTGACGTTTTTTAGTGGCTATTTGCCTGCATCTGGGAGGGATCTTTGGGTAACTGATGGCACTGAATCCGGGACGTTTTTATTTTCTACCCCGAATCCGGACTCTGCGGGCAGTAACCCAACTGATTTCCGGGTAAAGGGAAATGCGCTCTTCGTTCTGGCAACGGATGGTGTTGCGAATAAAATCTGGAAATTCTCAGTGGCGGGGAAGACGGTTTCTTTATCCGGTCCCGTTGGCAGTGGGGTGGAATCGCTGGCTCTTCATGGTGACAGCGTGTTTTTTACCGCACCGGAGAGCCCGGGCAAACCACAGGTGTGGGTCAGTGATGGTACGTCCGGTGGCACCTACGTAGTGAAGACGATTAACCCGAATGGAGCCGCCCGGCCGTATGCGTTGGAGTCTGTGGGGGATTGGCTCTTTTTCTCGGCAGAACAGGATGACAATGGCTATGCAGCCTGGCGTACCGATGGCACCGAGGCGGGCACTGTAATGCTGTCTCCCGAGCAGTGTGAATATGGGGCTGAGGTGTGGGCCAAAGTCGGCGACGCTGTGTATTACGTCATGTTTAATGATGACGGCCACAGCCTCTGGAAAACCGGTGGTGCTGCGCAGCACACCACCAAGATTGCTGAGTGGCAAGGGGCGGCGGATGAAGCTTAAGGAGAGATACAATCTTGTTTATATCGACTGGCCGATGGTGGGCCGGCGGATGCTGCTGGTAACGATGTTGAGTGGCATGGCGTGCTTGCTGGCGGTATTGGTTGTCGGCTAGCGCAGCAAGGAACGGCTTTTGGTAAGTGACAAGCAAAACCCTGGCCCTGTGGTCGGGGTTTTGTCGTTTTGGGTTTGCAAAAGCTTGTCAGGGATGTGCCGCCAGCGGGCAATGGCTCAACAGCTGTTTCAGGGCGTCGGCTTCCTGGAGCGTGACCATCAATTGGTAGCGTTGCTTGATCCGTTCCCAGTGCTGGCCGTATTCGCACCAGTAGCGGCGGTTATCGGGAAGCCACTGGTCCGGGCTGCGTGCGCCTTTGCTGCGGTTGGCTCTGGCGGATACCGGGATCAGGTTGTCCGGGTCGTTGGCAAATTGTTGTCGCAACCGTTCGTCCCACTGGTCGCCGCCGTGACCGTGGGCATGGCGCAGGGGAACAAAGTGATCCATGTCCAGATCGCCGGCCCGGGTGAATGTCTGGTTGGTGTAGGGGTCGTACCAGCGGCCGCTGGCCACGGTGCAGCGGTCCGGGCCGGTGAAGGTTACCGCAATCTGGCTGGTGGCGATCAAGACTTCTGCCCGGGTGTCCTGACAATCCTGGTCCGCATCAACCCAGTGGGGCCAATGGTCCCGGTCATAGAGTCCACTGAAAGCACGTTGGGCGTCGGCGGCGTCCTGTTCAGCCTCTTGCTGTTGACGATGCAGAGTGAGGCAGGGTTCCCGGTGGCAATGGTAGTTGCCGGTGCGGCGGTCGGTGTGCCCGCCTTGTTGGTCGAGGCCGCCGGGATGGGCCTGAAGGGGGGGCGCGGGAGCAAGCAGGGCCAGCAGAATCAAGGGTGTGAAAGGGCGCGAGAGCAAAGGGATGTGTCCAGCCTGTTGAGACGCATGAAGAATAAGATATTCATGCATTTTGTTGTAGGCAAAATCGCACACCAGAGAAAAGTGTGAACTGGGTCCAATGGCTGTATCAGGAAGATACAAAACGGCTACGTGGCTACACGGAAATCGGACGGTTTTGTTCTGGGGTGGGCAGGGTTGCATCGTTAGAGTTAGCGGTGCCGGGCTGAATCTGTTTCACAGCGGCGTCGGCGTTCACTTTTTATGCATTGTCTTTGAGTAGTGGCTATGCAGGAGTTGCAGTTTATGGGGACACAGCAGGGCGCGGAAAAATGGCGTCAGCAGGAGTTGGGGCTGGAGGCTGTGGAGACACGGCTGCAGGCCCTGCAGGAGTACCTGGCCGTTTACCGGGCCAGCTTTGCCTCGTCGGGCAGTGCGGATAGCCACGCCCGGGTGCGGGTGCTGCGCCGGGATGTGTCTCGTCTGCGGGCCTGGGGCTGGTACCTGATGGCCTGCCGCGATGGGGCTCGCTGGTTGCCTGTTGTGCAGTGGTTAGCACGGGTCTTTTCTGTGCTGGTGGTGCCGCAAAGGCATCGTTCCCGGCGCCAGCAGCGCACGCGCACCATGCGGCATTTGTCCAGTTACAGCCTGGTCGAGCGCGCCTATGCGGCCCAGGAAGATGATATTCAGGGGCGTTTGCTGACCTTGCGCCTGGCGCAACGCCAGACCCCCAATGACCTGCGGGCCCGGCAAATCAAGGGGCTTGAGCGTCAGGTCGATGATGTGGTGCTGCTGCGTTTGGCCGGGCTGCCAGAAGCCCGGCAGCTCACGGTGATTTGCCATCTGCTGACGTGGACCATGGCCCTGCGTTACTGCCTGGGCCTGCGGTTGCCGTTGGCTGATGTGGCGGACCGTTAATGCAGGCAATGACGATGTTGTCTCCAGCACTGGATAGTTTGCCGCGGGTTTTTACCCTCTCGGATCTGAAACAACTGCAACCGGAGGAATCTGGCGGCGCGCTGGATACCGTGCTGCGCTGGCTGGAAGCCGGAGTGGTCAAGCAGGTGGCGCCGCCGCGCCCGGTTTTCTACAAGGTGGTACTGGGCGAGCCGCTCACCGATGAAGACCGTTGTCGGGCATTGCTGCGGGCCTTTCCGTCGCTGGTCATGGTGGCCGGGTCGGCATTGTGGCGGCAGGGGTTGAGTCGTCAGCAGGACAGCGTGCTGGAATGCTGTGTGGCGGAGACCGAGCTAAGCTGCCATCTGCCGGATGTGCGCCTGCACTGGCGGCCGCCGGCCTGGTGGTCGGTGATTCGCCGGGCCGGGGGAATGGCCGGCGATTATCACGGTGTGCCCATGCTCAATGCGGAGCTGGTGCTGGCGGATGCGTCCACGTTTTCCGGTGTATGGATGCCGGATCGCGAATCGGTGGATTGGGATCGTTTGTCCACGGCGCGTCTCAGCGAAGCCAGCGATTATCTCCGCGAGCTGCGTCCTCGCTGAGCCTGGCTGCCTTGACGGAAACTCCCCGCTACTATTAAATGAGAACCATTATCATGATAATGGTTTTCTCCCTATGCTGGTTGCCGTTCTGGCCACACTTGCCAGTGTGTTGCTGTTTTACCTGTCCGATCGCCAGCAACGCTGGCTGGATCAACCCCTTCCCGTCTTTAGCCGCTTAATCGCCCTGGCCATGCTGGCCGGGGGGCTGTGGCTGTTATCGCTGCAAATGGGCGTCAGTGTGGGCCTGTTTGTGGGGTTGTGGGTGTTCACGTTGCCGGCCCTGCTGGTGCCGCTGCTGGTCAGCCATTACCGCGATAGCTATCAGCGCCGGGGAGGCAATCGATGAGAGCTTTTTTGGCGTTTTTGCTGAGCCTGCCCTTGTCGGTAATGCTGATGGGGTTGGCGGCGGCGGCGGTGCCGGTGCCCTGGCAGTCATGGCTGGTATTGCAATTGTTGGGGGTGACCCTGTTGTGGATGCTGCTGGTGGTTCTGGTGGCGCTGCCTGAGCGCACCTGGCCTCCACTGGTGGCGTTGCTGGTGATGAATGGGGTGGCCTGGATGGCGCTGCAAACCACAGCCTTGTATGGGGGTGGAGCATGAAGGGAGGTGGCGCATGAAGGCGGACCGCTTGCGACGTTTTATCGACCTGCATGCCTGGCTGGGCATGGCCAGTGGTCTGGCCCTGTTTGTGGCGTTTTTTGCCGGCGCCCTCAATGTGTTCCATCACGAACTGCACCACTGGCAGACGCCACAGGCCACGGCGCAGGCGTCACAAGATGCCATTGATGGGCAGACGCTGCTTACCCGTGTTACCGACCAATACCCGGATGCGCGCAAGCGCCTCTTTTTCCTGCCGGAGGAAGACCCGGCGGTGATGTGGTTTCAGTCCAGCGATTCTGGTGTGGGAGAGGCGGGTGCCGGGGAGTGGCTCACCGCCCATGCCACGGATTTCGACGAGGCGGGCAAGTATGTTGAAAAGCCCCGTTCGGCGCTGGCGGATTTTATCAATCAGCTGCACTACCAGTTAGCGATTCCCAGTGGCGGCCTGCCCATCAACCTGGGCATGACCTTCATGGGGCTTATCTCGATACTGTACGGCGCTGCCCTGTTCACCGGCCTGGTGATTCATTGGCCGAAACTGCGC
Source organism: Alloalcanivorax sp. (assembly GCA_039983755.1). Taxonomy (GTDB): domain Bacteria; phylum Pseudomonadota; class Gammaproteobacteria; order Pseudomonadales; family Alcanivoracaceae; genus Alcanivorax. The sequence goes on along the minus strand of JBDWVU010000033.1, from coordinate 53,314 downwards.
AAGGAATTCTTTGCCCTCAAGCATGAGGGCAACATGCGCCGTTACTGGAAGAACATGCACAACCTGATCGGTGTGGTCAGCCTGCCATTCCACCTGATCATGTCGGTGACCGGCGCCGCCATGGGCGCCTTTACGTTGGTCGCCGTGGTGCTGGGAACCCTGGTGTTTGGCCCGCAACTGCGCGGGGTTATTGAAGAAGAAACTGCGGTATGGCCCCCGGTGCAAAGCCAGGGTGAGCGCGCTGATATGGTGCCGATGGCGGATTACCTGTCTGCTGCGGCGGATGCGTTGCCTGAGATGAGTGTGGATTGGGTGGAAATTCGCGGTTACGGCGATGCGGCCGGCTGGGTAGATGTGGCCGGTTCCGTGCCGGGGTATGTGGGGCACCACGCGCATGTGGTGCTGGACCCAGCGATGGGAAAGTTGAATGTGATCGCCCCGGGCCAGCGCAGCCTGAATTTTGATTCCTTCTCGCCGGTGTACTCCCTGCATTTTGGCGATTACGGCGGGATGCTGGTGAAATGGCTGTACTTCGCCATGGGCTTGTTGGGGGCACTGTTGTTTGTGTCCGGTAATGTGCTGTGGTGTGAGCGCCGCAGTGATCGCCAGGGCCCAAGCCGTGGATCGGCCTTTCTGTTGCGCCTGACTCTTGGGCTCTGCTTCGGCGTTGTGATCGGCGTGGCGTGCAGTTTCCTGGTCAGTAAGGGGCTGCCTTATACGCCCTGGGCGGCCTGGGTCGCCACCGCGGAGCGAGCAATTTGTGGTGTGGTGGTCGTGCTGTTGGTGTTGTGGAGTTTGCGTGCCTCGCCGCTGCGGTTCAGCAGCCTGATGCTCATGGTGGCGCCGTTGTGTTATCTGGCGGCGCCGTTGTTACAGCTGGTGCTGGAGAGTGGTCATGTTCTTGAGGCCGATAACCTGTTGATCAACGGCCTGTTGCTGTTGGTGGCGTTATCCCTGTGGGTGGTGCGCCGGCAGTTTCGCAAGCGCGTACGGTTGGCTGAGCCCCATCCGCTCTGGGTGGGCAGGGTGACCGAGGGGCACCCCAAGCATCTCACCGAAACGGAACGGGAAGCGGTGAGCTGATTCGGTTGCCGATCAAGGGCTAATGCGGCGTTGCGTATTGGTTAAGTGGCCAGTGCACAGAGGCTTGTCTTCATCGCTAAGGGTTTGTCGGTTTACGGCTAAGCCTAAATCGACCTACAAGAGAGGGTGAAGAGTAATGTTTGGCGTTGGGCGCGCTGCGCGAACCGTGTTGCAGCCGCAGAGCGGCATAAAAAACGGCGCCAGAAGGCGCCGTTTTTTATTTGACGTGCCTGCGTCTGGAATCAGAAGCGGTATGTCGCCTGCAGGGCCAGACCGTGAGCGCTGTTTTCGAAATCGGCGCTGTAGGTGTCCTGGGTCACGCTGCCTTTCTCTTCATTGATGTAGGCGTAGGCTGCATCAAAGGTCAGGTCAGCGGTGGGGCTCCAGCCGGCACCGAGAGTGTAGATGTCACGGTCGCTCACCGGGATGCGCACGGTGCGATCCGCATCGCTGGTGGGGGACTTGTCGGTGGCATAGCCGGCGCGAACCACCCATTTCGGGTTCAGTTGATAGGCGCCGCCAACGGCGAAGGACCAGGTGTCCTCCCAGTTCAGCTCTTCGGTGATGGTGCCGAATTGAGCTTGCAGGGCAGGGTTTACGCCACTGTTCTCTACCTCAATGCCTTCCAGGCGGCTCCAGCGGGTCCAGGTGGCACCCATATAGAGATCCAGATTGTCTGTAGCCTGGAAGCTGACAGAGGTATCCACGGATTCCGGCATGGTGATGTCCAGCTCGGCATCGTATTCGCCATCCAGCACAGGGCCCAATGGGGAGCCGCTGACGGTGGTGTCGCCTTCCAGGGAGAACTCCATCTTGGAGTGATAGGTCAGGCCCCAGTCGAGGCGGTCGTTGACAGCAATCATCGTGCCCAGGTTAAAGCCGTAGGCAATATCGTCCCCTTCAATTTCCACATCGCTGTCCGCGGCGTTAACGAAGGCGGGGTTGATCTGTGCAAAGGCGGCGCCGGGTACCTTGCTGGTCAGTTCGCCGGAGATATGGTTGATGGTCGGGCCAAAACCGACAGAAACGCGATCATTAAAGGCGTAGCTGATGGTGGGCTGGATGGTGACAACCTGCACCATGCTGGTCACGCCTTGGTAGCGGCCCTGGAAGCTGTCTTCGTAGTCACTCTCTACGCCAAAGGGGGCGTACACGCCAATGCCGGCATGCAGTTTGTCGTTGATCGGGCTGACGTAGTAACCAAAGGGCACGGTGGAGAAGGGCACCATGTCGCCATCGTTGGTGCCGGACACCGGGAGGCCGGGAGCCAGCTGCCCCTGGGGGTTGCTGATGTCGGTGCTGGCATCAATAAAGGCCAGGCCACCGCTGACTTCGGCGCGGTCCAGACGGCTCATGCCGGCGGGGTTGCCGTACAGGGTGCTGGCGTTGATAGCAGTAGAGGCGCGGCCTGCGTAGGCAGAACCGGCGCTGCTGGCGCTCTGTTCGTTCAGGGCCAGGCCATTGGCCATGACCTGAGTGGACGCAGCAGCAATCGCGGCTGCCAGCACGGCTTTGTTTGAATACTTCATGATAACTTTCCCGAGTTATGATTTTGCCGGCGCAAGTTAACATTCAGTCACAAAATATTACAGGCTGTTTATCGTCATAAGTGACCATAAATCGTGCAAAAAGCGACTATTTGCGGGAAACAGGGTGTTTATTACTGTGAAGAGGATTCAAGTATAAATCCAGTGTTTACCTTGCATTAAGGCCCGCTTCCCTCAAGCGCTGATGGCCCAGGAGTCGCCGTTTTTACGCGGCTGTTCCTGCTGTCAGTGCGGTATTTTTTCCCCTTTAGGTGTCGGCTCACGGGAAAAAATACCGATGATCGGGGTCTCCTGGGCTCGCAGAACCGGTTCGATATCCCGGTGCAGGGCGTGGTACTGGTAGAACGGTACCCGTGGAAACAGGTGGTGGATGGAGTGAAGATTTTGCCCTAGCCAGAACCATTCCAGTGGCTTCATCCAGCGGGGCATGATCAGGCTGTTGGTATTGCGGTAACGCTCACTCACCTTGTAAGGGTGATGGGGGCGATAGGCAAACCAGTAGGCGGTGAATAGGCCGCCGGTGTAATACCCCAGCAAGAGCACGACCACGGTGCCGGGCTGGTCTACCATCGCCAGAAAGGCAACCCGCCAGCCCAGTGATACCACCAGCTCAGCGCAATAAATCAGCTTTTCCGTCAACGACGCACTGCCCCAGCTGTGTTGCACAAAAAAGGTGTTCTGTACCCACTGGAAACGCAGCCCGGTGGTCAGCAGTCCCAATGGTCCTTTCTGCATCCCGCTGATAATAAAGTCAGGATCCTTGTCCGGCTGGTTGGTATAGCGGTGGTGGGTGAAATGCTCGATGCGGTGCGAGGCGTAGGGGATCGCAATAATGGGCGCCACCAGATAGCCACACAGATCATTGAGCCACTTGCGGCGGTCATTCTGGCCGTGAATATTGCCGTGGGCGGCTTCGTGCAGTGGGGTATAAGACATGTAGGTCAGCGCTGCCACCAACACAAAGGCGCCCCAGGCGGGCAGGGTGCCATTGGCAAACAGTGCCAGTGTGGCACTAAAGGCAGCCACCACGGCCGCCGTCAGCACAATTGTCGGCCAGGCGGTTTTCCCCATATAGTGCTTGGCGCAGGCAATGGCCTGCTTGTTCAATGTGGCCGCGTCCATGGTGTTGCCTCATGTGAGTATCATTAGGGTAAACACTACGTTGACGGCACAGAAACCAGAATAGCTACCGTGGCCAATCGCCCTGCAGAAGTGGCCAGGGCGGACAGGGCGGGGCCGGCGGAACGGGCAATGCAGCATTCAGACGACACACTCCATCCGGTGGCCATCAGCCAGGTCATGCTCAACTTTGCCCAGCGCAATGGCATCGACCAGCAGACCTGCCTGCTCGGCACGGGTATCTCGGAAACCGAACTGTGCAGCGGCGAAGGGTTGGTGACGCGGACCCAGGAAATGCGCCTGATCGAAAACCTGATGCTGGCCCTGCCGGAAGCGGGGGTGGGCGGTTTTGAGTTGGGCCTGCAATACAACCTGGCTACCTTCGGTGTGTGGGGGTTTGCCCTGCGTACCTGCAAGACCCTGCGCGATGCTGTCTCCTTGGGGCTGCGTTACCTGCCGCTAAGCACCGCCTACTGCCGCATTACCGTTTGCGAGGACGGTGAGGCTTTCGGTGTGGTTTTTGACCCGGACCCGATTTCCCCGCACCTGCGCCAGTTTCTTCTTGAGCGCGACATGGCTACGGCAGTCAACCTGGTCCGGGAAATCACGCTTCAAGGCGTGGAATTCAAGGGGGTCGAATTCACCGGTGAGCCGGATGTCAGGGTGTCGGCCATTGAAAGCCTGTGTGGCATAACGCCCGCCTTCCATGCCAGTGCCAACCGTATTCTGGTCAACCGCGCTGGCGCCAGTCAGCCGTTCCCCGGTTACGACCCGGTACTGACCCGTATGCTCGAACAGCAATGCCGGCAGCGTATGGATGCCGTGGAACATCGCGGTCTTGCTGGCAAGGTTCGACAGAAGCTGCTCGGTGAATTGGGCCTGGGGGCGACCCTCAATGACATGGCCAGCGAACTGGCTATTTCTACTCGCAGCCTGCGCCGCAAACTGGAGCAGGAAGGCGCCAGTTATCGTGATCTGGTCGAAGAAGAGCGTCGCCAACTGGCCCTGCAATTACTGAACACCACCACCATGAAGATCGAGGAATTGGCGGCCCATTTGGGATACACCGATGCCGGAAGCTTCGTGCGCGCCTTTCGTCGTTGGCAGGGGTGTTCGCCCAGTGCGTACCGGGAGAAAGCGTAGGACGTCCCGGCGATTTTTTTGACCCATAAAAAAGGGCCTCCCATTTGGGAGGCCCTTTTTAGATGGTACGCCCGAGAGGATTCGAACCTCTGACCTTTGCCTCCGGAGGGCAACGCTCTATCCAGCTGAGCTACGGGCGCAAAACTTTGAAGAACTTGGGGTTCAACGGGCGCGAATGATAGCGGGTTGCGGCGGCCTCGTCCATGGATTGGATGCATCCTGTGGCGGGATCGCTATAATCGGCGCGCCGGGAGCGCCTCCCGGTATCCGAGTATAAGCAGGCTGTCTCTTTGCGGGTTTCCGACAGTGCTGTTTTCCTGACGAGCCCGTGCCTGCTTCCGGTAGCTGTACCGTGGCGGGCAAGTGTGTTGGAGAAAACAGGATGAATCTGTATTGGGTGGTGTTGCTGCTGGCGGTCATCGTGGAGATCGCCTGGGCCATGAGCCTCAAGTGGATCCAGCTGAATCCCGGGGTGCTGTCGATCGGCTCCTCGCTGGTACTGACCGGTTTGAACATGCTGATGTTGTCTTATGCCATGCGCGGTATTCCCGTGGGTACGGCCTATGCGATCTGGACCGGCCTTGGCGCAGTGGGCATTACGCTGCTGGGCATCGTTTTTTTCAAGGATCCGGCGAATGCCTCGCGACTGGCGTTTATGGCGCTGATTGTGGTGGGTGTCATCGGGCTGAAGTTGACCAGCGGGCCGGCTTGAAAAGCCGCAGCAGTGGTGTGGCGGGCGGGGAAAGATTGGACGTGGCCCCGGTTTTGGTGTCGAATCGATCGCTGGGGCATTTTACAATCTTTTCCCGCTAACTCGTTGATAGATCGGTACCCTTTGCGGGCAGATGTCGGCCTGCAACAGATGGAGTTTAACCGTGCGCATTGCTTATCTCGAAGATGACATGGCTCAGGCAGAGCTAGTCACTCACTGGCTAAAAGAGGCTGGCCATAACTGTATCCACATGGCCAGCGGCCGTGAATTCATGTCCCTGTTACGTCGCGACACCTTTGACATTCTGGTGCTCGACTGGGAAGTGCCGGACATGAATGGCTACGCCGTGCTGGAAGAAGTGCGTGCCAGTGGTAACCGCACCCCGGTGTTGTTTGCGACCCAGCGTGATGATGAGTCATCGATTGTTGGCGCGCTCTCCCAGGGGGCGGATGACTATATGGTGAAACCGACCAAGCAAGCGGAATTGCTGGCCCGGATCAGCGCTCTCGGGCGCCGGGCAGGGGTATCGGAAATGGATGAAGAAACCGCCCTGAGTGTGGGGCCCTGGACCGTGGACCGGTCCCGTCGTCAAATCCTGCTGGATGAAGACGCAATCAAATTGACGGACAAGGATTACGAGCTGGCCTGCTATCTGTTCCAGAATGTGGGCAAGCTAATGAGCCGTGCGCACCTGTTGGAGAAGGTGTGGGGTATTATGACCCCGATCGAATCGCGCACCGTTGACGTGCATATCAGCCGGATTCGACGTAGCCTTCAGATTCGACCTGAACGCGGTTATCGCATTAAAACGGTGTACCAGCACGGGTATCGTCTGGAGCCGATTGAAGAATGAGAACCTGTTCATGACCTATACGCAGCCGCGTTGCCGCTGCAAATTGCGCCAGACAAGGCGTGAAACGCAGGGCCTGACGGGTCAAGTACAAGGTTCACAACACAGTATGGCGTAATTTGCAGCGGCAACCCGAAGGGCCGGGCCCCTTTTTCCGCCAGCCCGCGATTGCGTTTGTTTATGTAGAGTGACTACACGGCACAATCGCAATCGCGACCTGGCAAAAAAAATGACTCCGGCGCGGTTGTGTATAGACCATGAACAGGTTCTGAGGACACATCTATGAGGGTCTGGTTGAGCACAGCCATGCTGCTGTGCCTGCTATCAACGGCCTGGGCCGGGGATGACTGGCATTACACCTTGCGCCCTGGCGATTCTCTCTGGAAAGTCTGTCAACAGTTTGCCCAGTCGCCGCAGACTTGCTGGGGCGAGCTGGCTCGCTATAACGGCCTCGACAACCCCCACTCCCTGCGCCCCGGCAATAGCCTGCGGGTGCCGATCAGCTGGCTCAAAGAAAAACCCATTCCCGCCACCGTGGATGCAATTTCCGGTGAGGTAATGCTGTATCCGGCCAGGGGCGGGGAGCCCCGTCAGCTGCAAAACGGTGATGCGGTGGAGTTTGGCGACGCACTGGAAACCGCCGCGAAAAGCAGCGCCCGGCTGCGCTTTGCCGATCAGTCCGAAGTCTACATCAAGCCCGCCAGCCTGCTGGTGGTGACCCGCTATCGTCGCTTCCTGGATCAGCAGAACGAACGCACCGAGCTGCGTTTGCAGCGCGGCAATATCCGTAACAGTGTCAGTCCCCGGCAAAGCGATGAAGCCTCTTTCGAAGTCTATACGCCCGGCGCGGTGGCGGCGGTCCGGGGCACGGAATATTACCTGGGTGTGGATGGTGCCGAGACCACTCGAAACGAAGTGATTGAAGGGCGTGTGGATGTGGGCGCCCGCGGCACCGATCGCCAGATCGAAGGTGGCTACGCCACGCTGGCCCGCCTGGATGAGCCGCCCATCGAGCCGGTGGAGCTGTTGCCGGCGCCGGCCGTGGAGGTCAGCCCGTCGCACACCGGAGTGGTTGCCGTGTGGCCGACCCAGGCCAAAGCCCGCTCTTACCTGCTGGAGCTCTATCGCCAGCCGGCCGGCCGCCTGCTTGACCAGGAGCATCTGAGCACCGGCCACTGGCAAAAAGACCTGCCCGTCGGTGACTACCGGTTGCTGGTGCGGGCGGTGGATGAAAATGGTCTGCGTGGTGACGAGCACTGGCAGGCATTCAGTGTGACGCCCGCTCCACCGCCTGCACCTGCACCGGAGCCCGCCCCGGAAAAGGACTCGCACTGGGATCTGTGGGCCTTCGTGGGCGCGGCGGTTTTGCTGCTGGCACTATAAACCATGCGCAATCGTCTGAGTCCGGATCAGCGTCGTTATCTGGCAGAGCATGTATCGGTGCTGTGTTTGGTAGTGGGGCTTTGTGCACTGCTGACGATCAGCGGTGCGTTGTCCTTCGTGGACCGTTATATCTACGACAACCTGCTGCAGACGCTGCCAGACGATCCATCCCAGGATGTGGTCATTGTCGGCATCGATGAATACAGCCTGCGCGAAATCGGCCGCTGGCCCTGGGACCGCAAAGTTCACGCCCAGCTGATTAACCGGCTCACCGACATGGGCGCCCGCGCGGTGCTCATGGACCTGATTCTGTCCGAACCGGACCGCAATAACCCGGATTCCGACCTGGCTCTGGTACAGGCCATGGCGGCCAACGGGCATGTTTACCTGCCCGTGCATGTGGAGCAGTTGCGTGCTGGCGGGCAGCTGATCGAAGTGCTGCCTTATTCTCCCTTTGCCCGTGCTGCTGCGGGGCTGGGCCATGTGGATCTGGAGCTGGATACCGACGGCGTGGCCCGCTCGGTGTATATGCGTTCGGGGATTGGTCAGGCCTGGTGGCCGCACATTACCCAGACGTTGCTGGTGCAGGAGGGCATCCTGTCCGAACAGATCTTCCCGGCGGACAAGGGGGAGGAATTCTCCGGGCTGGCCAATGTGCGCCGCTACCACCGTTATATTCCCTTTGTCAGCGGCCCCAACAGCTACCCACAAGTCTCCGCGGTGGAGCTGCTGGAAAACCTGATTCCCGAGCAATTGATACGCGACAAGATCGTGTTGATCGGCGCCACCGCCGCCGGCCTGGGCGATATGTTGCCCACCCCCATGGCCAGCAAGGGTGAGTTAATGGCCGGGGTAGAAATCAATGCCAACCTGCTGGATGCCCTGCGTGCGGACCGGCTGGTGCGTGACCTGTCCATGCCCAGCGCGCTGGTGCTGGGGGTGGTGCTGGCGTTGCTGGCGCCCTTGTTGTTGCCCTATGTGCTGCCGCGCTGGAGCATGCCGCTGGTGTTTGCCGTGCTGTTGCTGTGCATGCTGGTGAGCATGGCCACGCTGATTTCCCTGCGCCTGTGGTTCCCGCCGTCTGCTGCCATGGCGTCCGCGATCATGGCCTATCCACTATGGACCTGGCGGCGGCTGGAATATTCCCTGTCCTATATGCGTAATGCGCTGGAGCGGTTGTCGGAGTACAGCGACCTGAACCAGCGACTGACACAGCCGTCCTCGCTGGCACAAATGGGCCGCATGCTGGACCAGGTGTTGCCGGTGCGTTCCTGGCGTCTGCTGGGGGGAGAGAAACCCCTGCGTGGCGGTGACAGCCTGCCGGCGGCGACATGGAAAGGGGCGCTGGCCCGGCAGTACCGGTTCCGCCAGGGCGGTCGTCGCTATGAGCTGGATCTGGTCTGGGATCAGGCGCTGCATGCGGATACCTACGATTACTGGGTGCGCGCCATGTTGGTCCGTATCCGTACCCAGGCGCCCAACGTGGGGCCGCGCTATGAGGTGCTGGAAAAACACATCGAACGGCTGCGCCGGGAAGAGGAGCGCCAGGAAGCCCTGACCCGTTTCTTCCAGGTAACGCTGGCGCAAATTCGCGAAGGGGTGGTGATCGCCGATGCCTGCGGGGTGATTGTCTACGCCAACCCCCAGGCCTCGTTCCTGCTGGGCCTGGAAATGGGGGCGCTGGATACGGGGCAGCCCATGGTGACAGAACTGGACCGGGAGCTGGAACTGCGTGAGCACAGCTGGGATGCCCTGCTGTGCCGGACCCTCGGCGAGGGCCGTACCCAGGTGGAGTGCCGCAATCGCCAGGGCACCGACCTGTATCTGGATATGTTGCTGGTGCATGCCGGGGATAACCCGGGGCGGATGATGATCATTTCCTTCAAGGACATCAGCGATGTGAAGCAGGCCATGCGGGCCCGTTCCGAAATGCTGGATTTTCTCTCCCACGACCTGCGCTCGCCGATGGTATCGGTGCTGGCGCTCACTGAAAAAATGCGCCAGAGCGGCGACCACGACGGCTTGCCGGTCTTCCTCGATAATGTGGAGCACTATGCCCAGCGCAACCTGAATATTGCCGAGCAATTCCTGCAGCTTGCCCGAGTGGAAGCGGTGGAATCCGTGGAAATGAACGAGCAGGACATGCTCGACGTGGTCGAAAGTGCCATCGATCAAGTACACATTCAGGCCCAGCAGCGCGATATCACCCTGCGGTTTGAGTACGACCCGGACCAGGAGGTCTGGGTGTTGGGCAACAATGAGCTGCTGGAACGGCTGGTAGTGAATCTGCTGACCAATGCGGTGAAATACAGCCATGAAGGCAGCTCCGTTGATGTCAGCTTGTATGCGCAGGACAACCAGGTGGGTTGTGAGGTGCGTGATCGGGGGGTCGGGATTCCGCCGGAATTCCAGGAGCGACTATTCGATCGCTTCAGCCGGGCCAATACCAGCGGTGGCGCCCGTACCCGTGGGGCCGGCATGGGCCTGCGTTTCGTCAAGGTGGTTACCGAGCGCCATGGCGGCGAGGTTCGGGTTCGCAGTGTGGTGAACGAGGGGAGCCGTTTTACCCTGTTACTGCCGCGTATTGAGCTGGCCTGACACGGATCAATGGCGCTGCGCGAGGGGCTGACTTTGCGTCTGCAGGTGCCATGGAATGGCGGATTCAGCGTGCGGCATGCGCGGTTAGGCCTTCGGTGTAACATCAAGCGTTTTGTCCCTACGGCTGGAGCGGGTATAATCGCCAGCCGCAGCGCCCACAAGAGGCCGTTAAGGGCTTCCCGCGGCGAACCACAGAGAATTAGAGGTGTAATTGTGAAAAAGATGCTGACTGCCAGCCTGGTCCTGGTCGCTACCCTGTTTGCCGCCGGTAGCGTGGCTGCCAAGAGCACCAAGGAAATCTCCCCTTACCCGTTGGGCGAGCGCTCTGTATTCAGTGATCGCGCCATCGAAGAGCGTATCAAGCCGGTGGGCTCTGTGTGTGTGGAAGGCGACGAATGTGGCAGCGCTGCCGCCCCGGCCGAAGAAGTGGCCAGCGGCCCCCGCTCCGGTGAGCAGGTGTACAACGCTTCCTGTGCCGCCTGTCATGGCACCGGCGCTGCCGGCGCCCCGAAAGTGGGTGATGCGGCCTCCTGGGCACCGCATATCGCCAAAGGCGAAGCCACCATGCTGAAGAACGCCATCAATGGCATCAACGCCATGCCCCCGAAAGGCATGTGCATGGATTGCTCTGATGACGAGCTCAAAGACGCTATCGAATACATGGTCAGCAAGAGCCAATAACCTTGCCACGAGCCTGTTGGTCCTTATCCGGAATCTTGCTGTCAGCGCTGGTGCTGACAGCCTGCTCCGATGACAGCGCCCCGGGCGCGAACACTGCCACTGAGGTGGTTGTTCGCGACGGGGCGCAGTTGTATGGGCAGTACTGCGTGACCTGCCACGGCTCCGGTGCGCTGGGCGCTCCCCAGGTCGGTCCTGAGAATCGGCTGTACTGGTCCCATGAAGTAAGAGAAGAGGGGCTTGATACACTGGTTCAGGAGGCTATCAACGGGTTTAACTCTATGCCCCCTCGTGGTGGTTGTTTCGGCTGTAGCGATGACGAAATTCGCAACACCGTGATCTATATGCTGCAGAAAAGTGGGGCGAAATAGTTTTACTGTTTAGCATTGTTCATTCGTAAGATAGCCATTCTTGTTGTCGTAAAAGTCTTACTTCCCGCCTAAGAGATAGCTTACATAAACGCCTGTGCCTTGCTGTTAGTCTGCGCGCTCGATTTCGTAAATGAAGCGTAGGGTTACAAGCGGGGGATCGCATGGCTGCGTCACGTTGGGGTATCTGGGGCTGGATACAAGCTCTTTTCTGTCTGTTGTTATTGCTTCCGGTGTCGGTGCTGGGAAGCCAGGAAGCGGCAAAGCAGTGGCTTGTTGATCAAATCCAGGCCGATGGCAGTCTGGATTCCCCAGCCTCCAAAGCCATCACTTTTCAGTCCACCACGGAAGCCACAATCAACCTGCTTGATGCGGATCAGGGCCTTGTAGGTGCTTTGAGTGGTGTGACCAGCTATCTTGACAGCGTCGATGCAGACCACAGTGCAGAGAACCTGTCCCGCAGTATCCGGACGGCTTACGCACTGGGCCAGGAGTTTGGTGAGGCACAGGACGCATTGCTTAAGCGCCAAATAGTCGGTTCCGGATTTGGGGCATTCCCCGGTTATGACCCAGACCCATTAAGCACAGCCTACGCACTGGAAACACTATCCTTGTTGGGCATTACTCAGGAGCCTGCTGCCTATGCGCTGCAATATCTGATCAATGCCCAGAATGATGATGGCAGTTGGGCATTGGCTGGCGATGTGGGGCGAATCCAGACTACCGCTCTGGCTATGCATGCGCTTTGGCAGTATCGCCATGTCTATGATGTGGAGTCTCCTCTGCAAGCAGCCGCGGATTTCTTGCTGGCCCAGCAAGAGGGTCAACTCTGGGGTGATACTGAAAGCTCGGCATTGGCGTTGTATGCACTGGTGTCGCGGGCAGTTGACCGGACTTCTCTCCAGCAGGCACTGGATGCGCTGCAAAACAGGCAGAACCCGGGTGGGGATTTCGAGCAGGATGTGTATGTTACGGCTCTGGCCCTGCGTGTACTGTCAGCGGCATCCCGTCCCGCTGCAGACATAACAAGCCTTACCGGTACCCTCGTAGATGCCCAGAGCGGCCAGCCTCTTGCAGGCGTCGATATTGCTCTTGCCGGGCCTGAATCCCGTCAGCTTGTCACCGATGCAGATGGCGGATTTTTTGCCAATCGACTGACGCCAGGCCATTACCAGCTTTCCATGAGCAAAGGAGGGTACAGCACCCTGGTGCTCAATACGGTCCTGCAAACCGGTGACAAACGTGATGTCGGTATGTTGGCGCTTAATATCCAGAAAACTGATCCGGATACCGGCGAGCCCCTGCAAACCGGCATTGTCCGCGGCACCATCACGGATCGGGATAGCGGGGCTCCGTTAACGCAGGCAACGGTAACGTTGACCGGCACGGGCCTTTCCTCTGGCACGGCGACTGATGGCTCCTATCTGTTCAGTGAGGTGCCGGCGGGGCCGCTTAGTATTACCGCTTCAGCGCAAGGCTATGAGTCAATAACCGGTAATGCGGAAATGGCGGCCGGGCAAACCCTGCTGTTTTCCCCCGGATTGAAGGCGTCGGTGCCGGAGGGTGTGAGTGTTTTTGGCACCATCAGCAGCAGTCACCAGGGAGCATCGATTAGCGGTGCAATGGTCAGCGCGGAAGTGCAGGGTGTTGCCAAATCGGTCACTACGGATGCACAGGGTCAATATCGTCTGGAGGACTTACCTGCAGGTAACCTGACTTTGGGGGTGTCGGCAGCAGGTTTTGAGAGTGTATCCGCTGAAGCAGAGGTATCTGACGGGGCCGGCGTGGAATTTTCCCCGCTGCTTGCCCCCTCTGGCGATGCACCACAACAGCAGCCGGGCGGATTCCAGGGTGTTGTCATTGACGCGATTACCGGCCGGGGGGTTATGGAGGCACAAGTCTCTGTCGATTACCTGGATGGTACTGCACCGGTAGCAGTTACTACCGACAGTGATGGGCATTTTCAGCTCAGGGAGCTTTTGGCGGCTGAGGTAGAAATTACCATTACCGCTTCCGGCTATAGTGCCATTGGCGCCACTGCACGCGTTGAGGCGGGTGTTATCAATGACCTTGGGGAGCTGGAGCTGGTACCACTGGATAGTGCGGTGAACACTATCAGCGGCAAGGTAGTGGATGTGCGTACTCAGAATCCGTTGCAGGGGGTTCTGGTTAAGGTCAAGGTTTCATCTTCGACAGTGGCCGGCGAGGCCATGACGGATTCCTCCGGACGTTTCGAGGTGAAAGGTCTGCCTTTGGGCGAATACGCGCTCGAATTTTCACAAGTGGACTATCAGCCCCTGTCGTTCCCTGTTGCCATCGCAACGGGTGGTGATCTTGATCTGGGTGAAGTCCGTCTCCGCCAACCGGGGATCGATGCCTTGTTGCCCGATCTTGCAGTGCAAAGCACCCAGTCTGGAGATCTGCTGTCTGACCCGGATACCTTCGAAGTGTCGGGTGAACTTGATGTTGTGATTATTAATCGCGGGAATGCTGATCTAACGCAGCCTTTCGCTGTGCGGGTGTTCAGCGATGCAGACCGTGATGGTGTGTTTAGTCCGGACCATGATCCGGTGCTTGGTGAAACCGCCGTTGAGGAAATGCTGGAGGTAGATACCACTCAGCGTATCAGTGTGCCGGTTCAGGGTGATTTGCCATTCCGTGATGCGCCTTTACATATCCTGCTTGATGCGGGCGCGGCTATTTCCGAGCTATCGGAAACCAACAATACGGAAAGCACGGCTGGTGAGTGTGCCAGTAATCAGAAGCCCTACCTGGATCTGGCCTTGTGCCTCGACTCTTCCGGCAGCGTTAGTTATTCGGAATTTCAACTGCAGCTGGAAGGGACAGCCCAGGCTATCGAGAACCCGGATATTGTTCCCCGTGACGGATCAATGCGGTTGTCGTTACTGCAATTCAGCAGTAGCGATTATCTTGAAATCGATCCGACAGTGATCGAAGAAGATAACGTGGCCAGCCTGGCTGATGCGATTCGTGGTGTCAGAAAACGCGGAGGCGGGACGTCGATTCATAGTTGCATCGATGGGGCGACAGAGGTCATCGGTAATGCGAATCCACCTACTGCATTGCAGGTGGTTGATGTATCAACGGATGGTCAGTCTAGCCAATCAGCTGCCGTTGCTGCGTCTGAAAGGGCTCGGGCTGCAGGTATTGATGTCATCAATTCTATTGGTGTTGGTGCTGGGGCAAATGAAACGCTTCTCAGCAGTATTGTTTTCCCCAAACCGGCGGGCGGAGAGCGTGGTTTTGTCCTCATGGTGGATAGCTATGAGGAATACATCGAAGGTATTTCCTCGAAAGTTGCAAAAGAAACAAAGATTCCTGATTTGACTCTTGGTGCCCTTCAGTTCGTGGACAACGGCGTGGGAGAGCTGGCCTCAGTTACCATGGTTATCGGTAATGCGGGATCTGCCGACATTTCAGAAGATATCCATATCACGCTGTTTGATGGACACCCTGACACCGGTGCAGAAATTGGTGAGTTGGTTGTGAGTGGCGGCGTTGAAAGTGGCGCTCACAAAAATGCGGTGATGGACGATGTTGATCCCGACCAGCTGCAGGGTGTCACTCTTTATGCCCGTGCTGCTATCGAGGGCCAGGTGGCAGAATGCAATAACACCAATAATCTCACTCAGAAGAAAGTGGCCGCACGCAGAGGGTCGCTCACGCTAACGCTGTCAGATAGCCTGTTAGCTCCAACCGAAGCGCTGAATTTGGACTCCCTGGTGACCAATAACGGCGGGGTGGAAGCAGACTATTCAGTGCAACATAGCATTCTCGATAGTAGCGGCGCCCTGGTTGCAAACCTTGGTAGTAAAACAGTGCCTGCTTTGCCATCCGGTGAGCAGCGTTTGCTGGGCGTGGTCTGGAATAGTGGGGTGACACTGGCAGGTGATTATCAGGCTATTGCCGAACTGTATAGCCAGAGTGGAGAGCGGCTTGACTTGCAGGCGGCGCCCTTCTCAATCCGGGAAGGTGGAGATGTGTCTGCCCCCGTTGCGACGGTGGGTGTGGGCACTGATAAAGCCAGTTATTACCTCGGTGACAAGGCTGTCATTGAGAATACCCTGCTCAATAGCAGTAGTAGCACACTGATACAGCCTGCCAACTATCGCCTGGTTGTCAGTGACGAGAGCGGCGACGTGTTGCTCAATAAAGAATATGTGTTGGCCGGTCTGGCGGTTGGCCAGGTTATGCAGCTCTACGAAAACCTGTCTCTGGAAGGTGTGGCCGCCGGCAACTATGAAGCGGTAGGCACCTTGACTGACGATGATGGGGATGTGCTGGCCAGTGACAGGCAGGCATTCACCGTCAGCATCAGCTCAATCAGAGCCGTGGAAGGTGAGGTCCAGGCCCGCGCTGCTAGCGTGTACCAGGGTGATCCGCAAACCTGTGATTTCACGCTCCGTAACATCAGCAGCGAGGGGATACAGAACCTGACAGTGATCAACACCCGACTGGATGTGGATAACCAGGCAGAGCTGCATCGCGATACACGAACAGTGAGTTTGCAGCCGGGTGAGACAACCACTTTCTCGGATGTGTTTGGTACGGCAGGCTTTAATCTGACTCGCCATGCCTGCGCCCTGCAGGTGGAAGAAAATGGTGAGCAGCGGGATGTGGATACTGCGATCTTCCAGATGGTGGAGCCACCGATTTCTCTGGAGGCCACGCTCTCCCTGTCAGGGAAGCCGAGATTGTTGGTGCTGACGGACAAACAGCAAGATACCTGTACCGCTGTGGACTGGCTGACTTTGCGTGCAGAATTCCCCAAACCGCTATCAGCGAGCACCCTGGTAAGCGTGAAAGCGTTGAATTCCCTCTTCTTCACCCTTGATCGGGAGGCATCGACACCCCAAGCCTTTACCGACTTGCTGGACAACAATATCGGCACCGATGTGAATGTGGCGGTGACCAGCCTCAGCCGGGAGGCTGTTGAGGTACGGGTATCCGGATCGGCGCTGCTAGGAGGCAAACACAATATCGTTGCCAAGTACCCCATATTCCTTTTCCTGCAAGGAAAGTTGGAAACCGGCCTGACAGGGTTCAAATGCGGTTATTTCCCGGCACTTGGTCAGCGCCTGGGCGACTTCGAAGTCGTGGATATCGAGGTCGAGGAAAGGGAAAGTGGGTCGTCTGTACATGAACAGTCGGAAATACCCTCACTGGCCCAGCAACAACAATGGCTGGATGCCTTCCTGACTGAAAATGGCTACAGCTACACCTTGGTGGATTCACTGGGTGGTTTCCGCGATGCCTTGTTATCAGGAAATTATCAGCAGTATCTCTTGCTGGCAGACCGGGTACCGTTGGGGCACTGGACAGCCAAGCAATTGCGAGAAGCCGTCAATCGGGGCGATGGGCTGGTGTATGCCGCCGGTGACAGGCCGCGGACTCTGCCCCTGTATCAGACCTTGGGGGTCCATCCACACGAGAGTCTGCTTGGTAACTATCTGTTTAGTCTGCTGGGCTGGGATGGTCATCGGGCGGATGGCGTGGAATTTATGCAATCCCCGCTCTCCGAGCCGGCCTATCTGCCACTGACTCTGGATCGCCGATTACCGCGCATACATCACCATCAAGCCGATGTTGCCGCCTCGTATCAGGGGGTCAGTGATCACTCCCTCCAGTGCCTGGCCTATTCCAGTCAGCACGATGCTGTTACCCACCGTGAGTATGGCGAAGGGCGGGCAGTGTATGTGGGTTACGATCTGCTGGCCGAAGCGGTAGCCGAAAGTGGCAGTGATCACCATGCCGGGTTGTTGTCGCGGGCACTGGAGCACACCGCAGCAAAAAATCTGATAAGTCGGCCGGGCGCAGTGTTCCCCGTCACTCTGTCGTTGCAAAACACGGGGCCTGCTGTCGACGTCCAGGCGGATATAGCCATGTCCCTGGGGGGAGAAGTGCTTAACACCTTGCCTGCTACACAGAATAGTTCGTTGTCGTGGCAGTTGCCTTTGGCCGAAGCCGAGCAGCGTAATCTACACGCCTGGCTCGCTCCGAATTTCTCGCAGGGCTCGGCCACATTAAGCGCCGAAGTCACCGCCAGCCTTGGTAGCGGTGCCTCGCTAACGCTATCGGAAATGCTGCCACTGCAGGAAGGGCCGGATACCCAGACCCTGGAGGAAGTGACTCAAGCCGTACAGGCGGCCTACGGTCAGTCCCTGCTGGATCTGAAATTGAAGAAAGCGGCGCTTCTGTTGGAAATGGCGATGGTGGCCAATAGTCATGGGCATGAAGCCCTGGCCATCAAGAAAGCCCTGAAAGCCACATCGGCCCTGGCAGGCTCAAGTCACCCGGATGCGCCATTGCTACGCGAAAATCTGGATTGGGCAATTTGGGCCTTGAATCGGTAATTGGGGCGAGAGGGTTATGAACGGAACAAGAATCGAGGCTAAGTGTATGTTACGGGGGAATGGACTCATGGAGCACAGGGAAAAGGTGCATAACGTAGACGCGCCAGCCATGGAGAAAATCCGTGAGTCCGGCCGATTTGCCCGCACCGTTGCGATGGCGGCAGTGCTGTTGTTGCTCAACGGGGTGATCTGGCCATCCTGGGCAGTCGCACTGGAAGTAGAGCGGCAGAAGGACATTGCCGAGCAGGCCCGCTGGGAAGCGAAGAACCAGCATCTGGAACAGGTGCTCAAGCATGTTCGTGACAGAGTCCGTGACCGTAAGGCGCTGATTGACCAGCGTTTGGCCAAGGAAGGGGGCATGCTGGATAACATGCTTTCGGCCATAGGGCTGAGCCAGCTGACGCTGGAAGGCGTTGATGACCTGAGCTGGTTGGCTGGGCGGGCCGAGCATCTGCATCAGCAGGCGCTGAAAGAATTTGATGCCACCGGCAAGCGGCTGCGGGAGAAGCTGTTGCCAGAGAAAATTCAGCAGCGGCACGCCGAGGCTCGTCAACAATACCGGGAACGTTACCAGACCATGCAAGTTCGGATGGCGGCCATGCTGGAAGCAGAGAGTCTGCAGGAGCAGCAGGACGCAGCGGCGTCGCTGAAAGAGTGGATGGACAGCTTCACCCTGGAAAAGCCCCGTGACCCTTTTGACCCGAATAACTTGCCATGGGGCACCCCGGACCTGAACCTGACACCGGAGCCGTCCACCACCGCCAGAGAATTAAGCGTCAGGAATGCGCTCCCCTTGTTCGAGCGTGGTGTGCAATTGGCCAGTAACGTCATTACCCCCGATATGCTCGGTCAGCCAGGAGGACCCACCGAAGGCGATCTGGCCGCCACGCTGGATGCCCAGCTCACCGATGCCGTCCGTGCGAAGGCGGAGGCGCTGGATCACGACCCAGTGGCAATCTACCAGTGGGTTCGCAATAACATCGAGTTTATTCCCAGCCATGGCTCCATCCAGGGCGCGGATTACACCCTGCAACACGGTAAGGGCAATGCCTACGACACAGCCAGCTTGCTGGTTGCCTTGCTCCGTGCCGCCAACATCCCTGCCCGCTACACGTTCGGTACCGTACAAATGCCTGCCGATCAGGTGATGAACTGGGTAGGCAACGTCAATACGCCGCAAGCCGCCAGCGATCTTCTGGGGCAGGGCGGTATCCCCAATGTTGGCATGGTCAGCGGAGGGGAAATCACCCACATCAACCTGGAGCATGTGTGGGTGGAGGCCTGGATCGACTATCACCCCAGCCGTGGTGCCAAGCATAGCGTGGGCGATAGCTGGGTGCCCATGGATGCCAGCTTCAAGCAATACGAGTACACGGAGGGCATGGCCCTGGAAGAGCAGGTGCCCTTCGATGCTCAAGGTCTGGCCCAGACCATTGAGCAGGAAAGCACCATCAATGAAGAAGAGGGCTGGGTGCAGGGCGTGCCCCAGCAGGCCATGGAAGATGCCTTTGCCGATTATCGCACCCAAGTGGAAACTTTTCTGGAAAACCAGGCCCCTGACGCCACAGTAGGGGAGGTGCTGGGCACTCAGAACATCAAGACCGTGATCCACAAGCAGCTGGCCGCCGGGCTTCCTTATCAATTGCTGACACGGAAGTTGGTGGCATCCGAGTTATCGGACAGCCTGCGCTGGAAATTCCGCTATCAGCTCTATACCAACCAGTTCGGCCGGCAGGGCAGCGAGTTGATCAGCATCCAGCAGCCCACTGTGGCCCTGGCCGGTCGCAAGCTGGCTCTGTCCTTCAAGCCGGCCACACCAGAAGATGAGGAGACCCTGGCCAGCTATCTGCCAGAGCCGGATGAAAACGGCGAGGTCGACCCCAACGATATTCCCGATACTCTACCGGGCTACCTGATCGATCTAACTGGTGAGTTCACCATTGGCAACGAGGTAGTAGCCACAGCGACCACCCATACCGCCATGGGGTCCGAGCTACAATCCGAAATGGGTTATTGGCAGCCCAACCAGGGGTGGCGCACCAGTCAGAACGAAGCTGTTGCCGGCGAATACAGAGCTTTGGCGCTGAACCTGCAAGGCATCAGTCAGAGTCAGGCCCAAGACCTGCAAACCGATTTGGAGAGCACCCGACAAAAACTGGAGGCAGAAGATTTTGCGGGTCTGACCAAGCAGCAGGTGGTAGGCGACTTGCTTTACAGCACCATCCTCAGCTATTTCGCACTGAATGACATACAGGACAAGATTAGCGAAAAGCAGAATCACAGTGTGGGCTACCGTGCCCCCAGCTATGGCCTGTTCAAGACCAGCCTGTCTCCGGTCTACTTCTACGGTATCCCTCGCAACGTCAAAGCCACCGGCCTGACAATGGATGTCGATCGCTTCGCCGGCACGCGCGTAGACACGGATGGCAATGTGGAACGCTGGCTGGCGTTCAACCGGGCTCGTGGTGCCCGGCTATCGGCCATGGAGCACCTGGTGCCAGAGCAGATGTACAGCACGGACGATGCCCCCGCTCATGGTATTAGTGCGGTAAAAGCCATCCAGCTTGCTGCTGCTGAAGGGCAGAAAATCTGGACGATTACCCAGGGGAACCTGGATCAGGCGCTGGCCAGTATTGAGTTGTCCAATGAAGTGGAAACCGATATCCGTAACTCGGTGTATGCGGGTAAGGAAGTGACGGCTCATGAGAGGCCGGTGAATTTCTTTGGGAAAGAGTCTGCGGGTTACGCCGTTATTGATCCAAAGACGGGGGCCGGGGGCTATTTAATTGCGAGTGGGGAGAATGGTGGGGATCTATCCACTCCAGGAGGAACGGATGTTGTCTCATGGCTTCTAGGATTGCTAGATAAATTTGGGCAGTCGCCATGGCTCAAATCACTTGGAGGAATTCTCAATGAGGCTATTTCTGCAATAGGGCTTTATCTTGATATTAGAGAGTGCGGCTTTGCGTTTGCTATAGCTAAGTTCTACGCAGGAATATTTTTGACTATAGGGGCTGCTTTCCTTCTTTTGCCGTTCTTTGCATTATTGATTACGCTTTCACTAGCCATTTGGGCATCTTTTTTCATTGCAGGTATGGTTTCATCATTTTTTACTGCGCAGTGGAGTTGTAAAGAGGAATAAAATGAAATCAATTGGCCTTTTTTTTAGAGTTATTCTCATCGTTCTGTTGTGGTTGATGGCAACCGGTGGGCTGTTGGAGGGTTACTGGTATCTTTCCGGATTGGCAGCATTTTTGGGCGTTTGGGTAATTGCCATGCCGGATCATTATCGGAGAGGCAGGAAGAGGTTGGCATGGTCTGTTGTCGTTGCAGGAGTGGTTGTGATGGTCGCGTTGCTCCAATGGAGAGGCAGCTCACTCTAGTGTTTATAGGACGTGATGCCATTAGTGTGGGAGCATGAAAGCGCAAGGATATTGTGGTATTTCCATAATTCTCCTAGTCTAACAGTGCCCGGAGGTTGGCAATGCTGGCCTCGGCCACTTCCGCTTCTTTTGCTTCATCCTTCTGAATGCCGATGCCCAGGTAGTCGATATCGTCTTGAGGCATTTCGTCCACGAAGCGGCTGGCGGTGGTGTCGATGCGCTCGCCGTATTGTTTGCGGGTTAGTGCCTGGGTCATGGCCAGGGTTTCCCGGGCGCGGGTGATGCCCACGTACATCAGGCGGCGTTCTTCGACGATGTTGTCTTCCTCGATGCTGGTACGGTGGGGCAGAAACTCTTCTTCCACACCCATCATGTAGACGTGGGGAAATTCCAGACCTTTGGAGGCGTGCAGCGTCATTAACTGCACTCGGTCGGAATCGTCTTCTTCCTGCTGTTGTTCGAGCATGTCCAGCAACACCAGTTTCTTGATCACCGATTCCAGATCGCTGGCGCCTTCTTCTTCGTCTTCCTGTTTTTCCAGCATGCGCTCGATGCTGCGCACCAGTTGCCAGATATTTTCGATATTCTTTTCACCGATACGCGGGCTGGAGGCGTTCTGCATCAGCCAGCCTTCGTAGTCCATGTCGGTGATCAGTTCCTGCACCGCCTGCAAGCTGTTCTGGCCAAAACAGAACTGACGTTTGGCATCCAGCCAGGCCTTGAACTTTTGCAGCTTTTCGGCGGCTTTGGGGTTCATCACTTCACTGAGCGCAAAGTCATCGCACACGTGGTAAAGACCTTGCTCACGCTTGAGTGCCCAAGTGGCCAGTTTTTCCAGGGTGGCGGGACCGATTTCACGACGCGGCGTGTTGATGATGCGGAGGAAGGCGTTGTCGTCGTCCGGGTTCACCAGCAGGCGCAGGTAGCACATCAGGTCCTTGATCTCGCTGCGCGAGAAGAAACTCTTGCCACCGGAAACCTTGTAGGGAATCGACAGGCTTTGCAGTTTCATTTCCAGAATCCGCGACTGAAAATTGCCGCGGTACAACACGGCGAAATCTTTCCACTGCAAGCCTTTCTGCAGGCGACGGTGAAATATGTCGCTGGCGATCCATTCGGTTTCCGCTTCTTCATCGCGCAGTGCCGAAAAACGAATCGGTTCGCCGTAGCCGTAATCCGACCACAGGCTTTTCTCAAATTCGTGGGGGTTGTTGGCGATCACTGTGTTGGCGGCTTTCAGGATGCGCCCGGTGGAGCGATAGTTCTGCTCCAGCTTGACGACTTTCAGGGTGGGCCAGTCTTCCTGTAACTGCGCCAGGTTTTCCGGGCGCGCGCCGCGCCAGGCATAGATGGACTGGTCGTCATCGCCTACCACGGTGAACTTGCCCTCCGGCAGGGTGAGCATTTTCACCATTTCATACTGGGCGCCGTTGGTGTCCTGGTATTCATCCACCAGCAGGTACTGAATGCGGTTGCGCCATTTCTCCAGAATGCGGGGCTGCTCGCGGAACATGCGCGCCGGCATCAGAATCAGGTCGTCGAAATCCACCGCATTACACACCCGCAGCATGCGATCGTAACCGCCGTAGGCCATGGCCGCGCGCAGGTCGTCGTCGGTTTCAGCGGTGCTCACCGCTTCCTCGGGCAGCACCAGGGCGTTCTTCCAGTCGGAGATGCGTTTGTGGATCACGTCGACCGCATCCAGGTCCCGTTCCGATTCGCCCTGGCGCAGGATCTCCTTGAGGATTTCCTTGCTGTCGGCACCGTCCAGAATCGAGAAGCCGTTGCGCAGGCCGCAGGCTTTTAGTTCCGATTTGAGAATGCGCAGGCCCAGGTTGTGGAAGGTGGAGACAATCAGCCCCCGGGTCAGGTCGCGGCTGACCAGTTGTTGCACCCGTTCCTTCATTTCCCGGGAAGCCTTGTTGGTGAAGGTCACCGCCGCAATATGACGGGCCGGAATACCCCGTTCCTGGATCAGCCAGGCGATCTTGCGGGTGATCACGCTGGTTTTGCCGGAGCCCGCACCGGCCAGTACCAGCAGGGGGCCGTCGGCGTAGTTCACGGCTTCCTGCTGGCGGGGGTTGAGTTTGCTCATGGGGCTCCGGTAACGCTGGGGGGTGAAATCGGGTCGACATGATACCAGTGATGGGTCTGCACTCCAGACACCTTATGTCGGTTATCATGGCGGTTTCTCTGGAAACGGTTTTGCCCATGCGTCTGGACTATTTTCTTGCCCACAGTGCCGGCCTCACCCGCAAGGAGGCGAAAAAGCTGATCAGCGGCGGGGCGGTAACGGTAGCTGATGAGGCAAAACCCAAAGCCAACCTGCAGTTGCGCCCGGATCAGGTGGTGATGCTGCATGGCGAAGTCGTGCAGCTTCCCGGCCATCGTTATCTGATGCTGCACAAGCCCGTTGATGTGGTCTGCTCCACGGACGATTCGGAGCACCGCACGGTACTGGATCTGTTGCCGGCTGTGTTACGTACCCAGGTGCACCCTGCCGGCCGGCTGGACCGCGATACCACCGGGCTGGTGCTGCTCACCTCCGATGGGCAGTGGTCCCACCGCCTCACGTCCCCGAACCATGCCTGTGGCAAGTGCTATCGGGTGACTTGCGCGGATCCGGTCAGTGACGAGGATTTACAGGCCTTGCGTGAGGGAATCCTGTTACGCGGCGAGGACAGCCCGACCTTGCCGGCCTTGGCTGAGCGGGTGGACGCGAACACCTTGGTGCTGACTATCACGGAAGGGCGCTACCATCAGGTCAAGCGGATGCTGGCTGCCCGTGGTAATAAGGTAGAGGGGTTACATCGGGAGCAGATCGGCGAAATCGTACTGGATGCGGATCTGGCGCCTGGGGAGTTCCGGGCGCTGACAGAGGAAGAGGTCGCGGGCATCTAAGAGGCTTTCTGCAACGCCGCTGTAGGAGTTCCCTTCCAGGGGACGAATCCGAGCCCTGGCGAGGTGACGGCATAGCAGGCGGCACCAGGTTATTAAAATGCACCCTGCTACATCGGCCAGGCTAACGCGTGGTTCGTTCCTCAAGAGGAACTCTACAGCGGCTCCGAAATCTTTTTTTTGAACGCAGGGGCTTGTCATGGCGCAACGTCAATTCGATACCGTCACCGTGGAAACCGTGCAGGGCGATATCGCCAACCAGCCGGACCTGGATGCCATCGTCAACGCGGCCAACGCTGAGTTGCGTATTGGCGGTGGGGTGGCTGGCGCCATTCACCGGGCCGCCGGACCGGGGCTTGAGAAGGAGTGCATTCCGCTGGGTCCCATCCGTCCCGGCAAAGCGGTGATCTCCGGTGGCCATAATTTGCCCAATGCCCATGTGATTCATTGTCTCGGCCCGGTGTATGGGCGGGATGAACCGTCGGATCAGCTGTTGGCGTCCTGCTATCGGAAAGCGCTGGAGCTGGCGGAACAGCACGGTATTGCCCGTATCGGCTTTCCGGCCATTTCTACTGGGGTATTCGGCTATCCGCTGGCGGAGGCAGCGCAGGTGGCGTTGCGGACGATCCGTGATGCCGCGCCGACCCTGGAGGCGGTGAGCCTGGTGCGCTTCGTGCTGTTTAGCGATGCCGACCTGGCTGTTTTCGACAGAGTATTAAAGGAGCTGTAGAGGCCATGCGAAAATGGCGGCTACATAAAACAGGGAGAGAAAATGTACGCCGTGATTTTCACCGCCATCGTAGGTGATCCGGACAGCCGTTACCGGCAGATGGCCGAGCAGCTACGGGATCTGGCCATGGCCGATTTCGGTTGCACGGATTTCATCAGCGTCACGGAAGGGGAGCAGGAAGTTGCCCTCTCCTACTGGCCGGATGAGGCGTCCATCAAGGCCTGGAAAGAACAGGCCGAGCACCGGGTCGCCCAGCAGCTAGGCAAGCAAGGCTGGTACAAACACTACAAGGTGGAAGTGGTGAAAATCCTGCGGGCCTATGACGGCCCGTGAATCTTCGTCCGCCTTGGGGCGTCGTTGGCGTCGCGATTCGTGATATCTACAAAGCTGCTGTAGGAGTTCCGCTTGAGGGGCGAATCCGAGCCTGGGCGAGGAAACGGGCTATGCTGATACTGCTGATCATTCTGACGACGCAGGCGCAGGACTCTCCTGATTGCCCCGCAGGCGATTTCCACGCTGACGCGTGATTCGTCCCTCAAGCGGAACTCCTACAGCGGCTTCGCTTTAGCCGTGTGAGTCGTGTTTTTACGCTGATGATCGCGCCACGAGTGACGTTATTCGCTTCGCTCACCCTTCGGGCCGCCCTGCGGGCGTTGCTTCGTTGCGCTACGCTCCTGCGGCGCCCGCTTAGTTCAACTGCCCCTGCAATTCCATCACATCCACCGTTCTTTCCGGGTTTAGCGGATCGATTAGCGTGTTCGCGTCTTTGTACACCCGCGGCGTCTGGTACAGCATCGCCACCGCTTTCACATGGCTGGGTGCCACATAGCGTTCCGGCATTTCCTGTTCCAGCCAGGCGCGCACCTTGGGGGCCTGATCCGAACCCATTTTCGGGAACAGGTGGTGCTCCACATGGTGGCTGAAGTGAAAGTGCAGTGGGTCGATCCAGCGCCAGGCGCGCACGCTCATGGAATTGTCCACTGGGTGATTGTTGTCCATCTGCGGGCGCAGCATGTGGTTGGTGAGGATATAACCCTGGCCGATGAAGTTGATCATCATCATCGGAATCAACACGGTGAAGATGGCCAGCGGGCCGGACACGATGGCCAGCGTAATCCAGGCGGCCATGCACAGGTAGGACTGGCGGATGGCCTTTTTACGGTCGAAGCCCTTGAACTCTTCACGCTTGCGGGTCTGCAGGCGCAGTACCAGCTGGGCATGAAACATGAAGGAATAGAACAGGAACAGGTAGCTGTACCAGGTGCCGCCACCGGGGGCCAGCTTGGTGAAGTTGGCCGTCTTCGGGTGTTTCTCGTAGCGGTGCATGGTGCCGAAAGAGTCCGGGTCCTTGTCGCCCAGGTTGGTATGGGCATGGTGAGCCACATTGTGCCAGCGGCGCCAGAACTCCGGTGGCACCAGCGCCGGGCCGAAGCCGATCCAGCCCAGCGTGTTCTGCATGCGCTTGCTCATGCCCAGGGCGCCGTGCAGGACCTCGTGGGCCAACAGGGCCTGGCACGCCAGGGTGTGGCCGGCGAGCAGGGACAACAGCAGGTTGCCCCACCAGGGTAGGTTCAGCACCAGAATGGCGGCGATGCTGCCGATGATGACCATATTGAGGGGAATGAACCACAGCGCTCGCAGGGGGCGGGCCTTGAAGGCGCCGGGGCCCAGATCCTTCTTCACGGCATCGCGAATAGCGCGGGCATCATCGGCGCCGAACTGGCGGCTGTAAGCGGGTGAATCCGTCGTCATGGGGCTGTCCTTGGATTGTGCTGGCTGAATGCAGCCGGGAAATTCCGAGGCAGGCATTGTCGGAGAGAGGGGGCCAACGGCGAAGTGCAGGGCTGGACACTTTTCGGTCATTTCCGGACAGATCAAAAAGTAGCGTATGATGGACCCATGAACCGTGACCGCTTTATCCAGCTTGATCCGGGCACTGGCCGCTCGCCGGTGCCGGTGAACTACGTCCGCAATCTGGTCGAATTGATCAGTGATGTGGGCGTGGATACCCGGCGTTTGCTGCGCCAGGTGGGGCTAACGGAAGAAGAAGTTTATAACCCGGAGCCGGCGTTGCGTTTCGAGCAGTTCCGTCGGGTGATGGTCGGTGCCCGGGATATGACCGGTAATCCGGCACTGGGCCTGGCCCTGGGGCAGCAATTGACGCTGACCGCCCACGGCCTGCTGGGGTATGCGGCGATCAGCAGTGCCGACCTCGGCGATGCTCTGCGTTTGTTGGAGCGTTATTTCCGCACCCGTACCCGGCTGTGTGTACCGCGTATTGAGCCGACCACGGAAGGGGTGCGTTTCTGCCTGCTGGAAAGTGTGCCACTGGGTGATATTCGCGAAACCTACCTGGAAGTGGTGGTCGCCGCAGTGGTGGGTGGCATCCGCTACTTGCTGGGCGAGCGTTTCCGTGGCGCCGTACTGGAGCTGCCCTACGCGCCGCCGGCGCACGCGGAGTGCTACCGCGAGCTGCTGCAAATGCCGGTTGAGTTTGGGGCGGAGGTGGCCGCCTTGCGATTGCCGTATTCCTTGCTCAGTGAACCTTTCACCTTGTCCGACCCGGCATCCCGGCACATGGCGGCGCAGAAATGTGAAGAAGAGCTGCAGCGTCTGGAAGCGGATCAGGACTGGGCAAGCCGGGTCCGTGCGCGCCTGATGCAGGCAGAAGGTATGCTGCCCAGCCTGGAACAGCTGGCCGGCAACTTTCATGTGACCTCGCGGACCTTGCGTCGCTATCTGAATGCGTTGGGCGTGAGTTATCGCTCACTGCTGGAAGAAGTGCGCATGACCAAGGCCATGGCCTATCTGCAGGCGAACATCACGGTGCAACAGGTGGCTAACCGCTTGGGGTATGCCGACCCCAGCAACTTCGCCCGCGCTTTTCGTAAATGGACCGGCCATCCGCCCAGCCATTTCCAGCCGTAATCCCAACCCATGCTCCTTTGTATTGTAGGCGTTCCCTTCCAGGGGACGAACCCGCAGCGAAGCAGTGGCCGCCGTTGTGCTGCTCGCCTTACAGGAGAGGATTGGCTTTCGCCAATATCGCGCTAAGCGCGGTTCGTCCCCTGGAAGGGAGCTCCTACAGCCGGGCCTTCGGCACTCGCTCCATCTGGCAATCCCCTCCCCATAACGCTAGTGTTCCTCGTCTGTTTCAGCAAAAACAACTCCCCTATGAGTAACCACGAACCCGTCCTGCTGGTCTCCCGACATAATCACCCTCGCGGCAGTTGCCAGCGCGGGCGTATGCAGCGTCAGCGTCTGATTCATCGTGCCTCCTATGTGGTGGTGCGCGATCTGGCAGGGCGGGTGTGTGTGCAGCGACGTGCGGAAGACAAGCACTTCTACCCCGGTGGCTGGGACCTGGCCGCCGGAGGCGTGATGCGCCCGGATGAGACAGTGGCGCAGGGGCTATCGCGGGAACTGCACGAAGAGCTGGGCCTGCAACGATCGTTTTCCCGCTGGCAATGGTTCTGGTTTGCCAATCCCCATCACCGGGTCTGGGGGGCACTGTCATCCACGGTGGCCTGCCCGGATGCCGTGTCCCTCAGTGATGAAGTGGTGGCTCTGGACTGGTTGCCGGTCCAGCAGGCACTGGCCCTGCCGGGTGTCACTCCTGACACCCGCCATGCCCTGTCCTTACTGCTGGCATCAGCGCGCTGAGCGTTTTCGTCCTTGTTCACCGGGCCCTTGCTGGGTAGGTTCTCTGCATCGAGAAGGAGAGCCCTATGACTCAGCGATTCAATGTTGCCGGTAAGCGTATTCTGATTACCGGTGCCTCAAGCGGCTTTGGCGCCTATTTTGCCAAGGCGCTGGCCGAAGAAGGTGCCGATGTGGTGCTGGCCGCCCGCCGTGTGGAAAAACTGGAAGACACCGCTAACGCTGTGCGCGCCCTGGGCCGCGACGCCACCGTGGTGCCCATGGACGTGAGTGATCACGCCAGTGTGGAAGCGGCTTTCGCCGACATGCCCGCGCTGGATGTGGTGGTGAACAACGCTGGCATTTCCCAGGAAGGCCCCACCGAGAACATCCCGGAAGACGAATGGGATCGGGTGGTGGATACCAATCTGAAAGGCGTCTGGGCTGTCTCCAAATTCGCTATCCAGCAATGGAAACGCGATGGCCGGCCCGGCAGCATCGTCAATATTGCTTCTATCCTCGGCTTGCGTGTGGGTGGCCGCGTGGCGCCGTACACCGCGTCCAAGGCGGCGGTGGTACAGCTGACCAAATCCCTGGCGCTGGACTGCGCCCGTTACAATATTCGTTGCAACGCGATTTGCCCCGGCTATGTGGAAACCGATATCAACAAGGATTTCTTCAGCAGCCCGCAGGCCGAGAAAATGCTCAAGCGTATCCCGTACCGTCGCCTTGGACAGATCGATGAACTGGTAGGCCCGCTGTTGCTGCTGGCCTCGGATGCGTCCACCTACATGAGCGGTGCCATCATCGCCGTGGACGGCGGCCACCTCTGCAATACGCTTTGATCGCAACACGCAACACGCAACACGGCGCGGCAAACGCTACGGTTTGCCGCCTGAGGCCACCCCTTAAAACAGCATTAAGGAACGACCATGGATTTTTCCCTGAGCCCGGAAATTGAAAGCCTGCGCCAGAAAGTCGCCGCTTTCGTTGAAGCGGAAATCATGCCGCTGGAAAGCGACAAGGCCAATTACGACGAGCACGAGAACTTCAAGGAAAGCGTGGTCGATGCGCTGCGTGATAAAGCCAAGGCTCAAGGCCTGTGGGGCTTCCAGCTGCCCAAAGAACGTGGCGGTCAGGACGTGGGCGTGGCCGGCATGGCGGTGCTCTATGAAGAAGCCGCGCGCAGCCCGTTCGGCCCGGTGGTCTTCAACTGTGCGCCGCCGGATGACGGCACCATGATTCTGCTGAACAAAATCCTTAACGATGATCAGAAAGCGCGCTGGCTGCAGCCGCTCATCGACGGCAAGGTGCGTTCTGCCTTTGCCATGACCGAGCCGGAAGGCGGTTGTGGTTCCGATCCGTCCCTGACCTACACCACCGCGACCAAAGAGGGTGACAACTGGGTTATCAATGGACGCAAGTGGTTCATTACCGGGGCCGAAGGCGCGCAGACGTTTATCCTGATCGCCAAGACCAGCGATGATGAGCGCAAGGGCCTCACCGCCTTCCTGTTCGATGCCGATCAGCCGGGTTGGGAAGTGGTGCGCCGCATCCCGATCATGGGCCCGGAAGAGCACGGTGGTCACTGTGAGCTGAAGTTCGATGGCCTGGTGATTCCCGATGAAAACCGTCTGCTGGAAGTGGGTGACGGCCTTAAGGTGACCCAGATCCGTCTTGGCACCGCGCGCCTGACTCACTGCATGCGCTGGCTGGGTCTGGCCAAGCGTTGCATGGAAGAAGCCGCGGGTTATGTGGAAAACCGCATGAGCTTTGGCACTACGCTCGCCGAGCATGAAGGCGTGCAGTGGATGCTGGGTGATGTGGCCAAGGAAATCGAAGTGGGACGTCTGCTGACCATGCAGGCAGCCTGGATGCTGGATCAGGGCGACTTTGCCAAGAAAGAAATTTCCATGGCCAAGATCCATGTGGCGGATACCCTGCACAAGGCGGCCGATACCGCCATCCAGCTGTGCGGTGCCCGGGGCTACTCCAAGGACACCCTGCTGGAATGGATCTACCGCTACGCCCGCCAGGCCCGTCTGGTGGATGGCGCTAGCGAAGTGCACAAGATGGTGCTGTCGCGTTTTTATCTCAAGGAGAAGCGCGACTTCTTCAAGTGGGGCGTGTAAGGCTGCTCCGTAGCTGCAACACGCTTCACGCAACAAGCACCATGCACAACAAAGAGCCTCGCATTCGCGGGGCTTTTTTGTGTTTCTGGGCTTCTACGGGGGAGAGGGAAGGAGGTTAACCGTTGCTGGCGCGGCGCAGGGTTCTGGCGGGTGTTTCGCCGAAGCGGGCGCGGTAGGCGCGGGAGAAGTTGCTGACATGGCGGTAGCCGGTTTTTTCGCTCACTTCCTTCACGGACAGTTCGCCTTTTTCCAGCCAGCGATTAGCGGCAGCCATTCGTTCATTGCGGACGTACTCGGCACAACTGAGGTGAAACTTCTGTCGGAAAAGTTGATCCAGTCGATTTTCCGTCATGCCAGCCTGATTGGCCAGGCGGGCAATGGAAAGGTCGCCGCCCAAGTGGTTTTCAATGTGTAAAGTGATATCCGTCAATGCCTGATTTTCCCAGACAATAATGCGATCTTCATTAAAGTCATCATCACAGAACAGCTCGATAATTTCTGCCAGAAACAGATTGGCAATGCCTTCCAGTTTCAGCTTGCGGGCGCTGCCGCGAGCGTTGTGATCAAACAGGTTTCCGCCCAGCTGTCGCAAGCGGCTGCTGGGGGAAAACGACTGGCCGATCTGGATGTCGCCAAATTTTTTATCGCGAAAAAGTGATAATTTTTCCGGAAGCTTACCATCAAAGCGTTCCAGCAAGGGGGCAAGCGTTGACGCTACGCCCACATGGCGAATCAGTTGCCCCTTGAATAACCGAAAGCGACTGCCCGAAGGATCCACGCGCATCAGCAGGGCAGAGTCGCTTGTCAGGCTGAAGGTATTGCCATTGGGGTGGCTCAATTCCGAACGGCCCTGCAGGTGCATGGCGGAGCCGATCCAGGGTTCACTGAAACTGTTCTGCACCTGCACATGGCAGTCATCCAGGGCTTCGTATTCCATGCGATAGAGCACCATGCCACTGGCAAACTCCAGTCGTTCCATGCGCCCGCGAATGCCGGGCAGATCAATGGCCTGGCCACCATTCATATGGGCTACTACCAGGCGAGATGGTGTCTCGTTGTTGTCGTGATTATCCATAATGAAAATGGCCTGAGATCATCAAAAAGAATGAGCGCCCCGGAAAAATGATAAAACCCCGGAAAATGACATAAGTGAGAAGTGGTTCTCACTCAAGCCTCTCTCTACCCTACAGCGCAGAAACAAATAAATCATGTCGGGGTGTGTCATGTCCTTGTTCCATCGGAGCCGTATTGGGGGGCGTTACTACGATCGCGCAGAATGGTTGGCTGCATTTGGTGTCGCGTTGGCCTTTCTGTTGTTGTTGTTGCCGGCGCCGGTTCATGCCGCCCTGGACGGTGCCGATGGCAGCGGCCATGACGGTGTAACCGGCGGTCGCGGTGAGGATGGCGGTGACGGTGGGGCGTTTGATAATGGGGGCAACGGTGGCGATGGTGCCAGTCTGGTGTACGCGGACGCCCCTGCCTATGAAGCGTCGACCACAACCGGTATTGACGCGGACAAAACTGATCTGACTGCCGTGGCTGGCATCAATAATGGTGACCAGATCCGCGTCACTGTGGATGGTGTTGCGACCACTGTCACCATTCATACTGGCGACAAATTGATTGATTTGGCAGCGACCATTGAGCAGATCATAAGCCCGTTCGAGATGAGCGCCAGTGTGACTGACAGCGGGTCGGGTGGTGACCAGCTGATCATCGAGGGCGCGCAGAATTTCCTGGATCTGCAGATTATCAATATCACGGGCACGCCGATTTCGGCCACGGGGATTAATTTCGTGAACCTGCCGGGCACCTTGGGGGATGCGTCACGCCCCTTCAGTCATGGTGGTGATGGGGGGGATGGCGGCGCAGGCTCTATGCTGGCTCCGGGAGATTATTACTTCACGTTTTCTACCTCGGGTGGCGATGGCGGTGCGGGTGGCTCTTCCGATTACTTCTACGGTAATGGCGGTGCGGGAGGCAATGGTGGTCCGGGACTGCTTATCACCTCTCCGGGGGACCGCTTCACCCTGTCTAGCGGTGCGGAGTTCCACGGTGGCAATGGTGGCAATGGCGGCGCGGGCGGTGCAGAGGGCATTGGTGGCGATGGCGGAGACGGCGGCGCAGGCATTCAGGCCGATGCAGGTGCTGCAATCACCATTAGTGCCGGTGCGCTAGTGGCAGGCGGCGACGGTGGCCTGGGCGGTGCCGGTGGCACCCCGGGCACCGATGGCATTGGCGGCTATGGTATCAGAGGGTCCGATCTGGAGGTGACCCTGGCCGGCACCGTGAACCCCGGGGCCAACCAGTCCACCGCCATTCATTTTGCCGGTGGCGACAATCGCCTGACCCTGGAAAGCGGCTACAGCCTGGGGGGCAATGTGCTGGCCAATGGCAGTAATGATGTGCTGGCGCTGGGTGGCGATGTTGACGGTAGTTTTGATACGACCGCTGTGGGAGGCACCTTCCAGGGTTTTGAAGGTTTTGAAAAAACCGGTGCCAGCACCTGGACGTTGACAGGCTTCAAGTCTCAGGACTGGTGGGTACGAGAGGGTACGTTGCAGGGGAACGCCGATGATCTGGGTGGCAATATTCTTAACGACGCTCATGTGTTGATTGACGGTATCACTCCTTCGGGTATTTACCAGGGGACAATCAGCGGTAGCGGCAGCGTTACCTGGGATTCAAACAGCTCTACGGTTTTGTCTAACAAGCAAACCTACACCGGGCTGACACATGTTCTGGATGGTGAACTTCGTGGGGTGGCGGACACTTTTGCCGGGGATATCCTGATTGAAGCCGGGGCGCAAATTAACACCTCTGGTGGGATGGCGCCGGTTCAATATGACGGGGTGATTTCGGGAGATGGGGTCTATCGCATTAACTATGCGGATGTGGTCTGGACGGGAGACCACACCGGTTTTACCGGGCGAACGGGTCTTAGTCACGGCGCGCGCCTAACTCTTGGCACGGGCGGCAGCACAGGCACCATCGTGGGGGATGTGTTTTTTGCTGGCACTCCCGGCACCCTGGAAATCAATCGCGCCAACGACTACCTCTACGACGGCGTGATCTCCGGCGCCGGCAACCTGATCAAGAACGGTGCCGGCAATTATATTCTCTCTGCTGATCACTCCATGACCGGCACTGCCACGGTGAATGCCGGTGGCATGTTGGTGAACGGTGGCATGGATGGTGTGGCCTTTACCGTGAACAACGGCGGCCTGCTGGGCGGCGGTGGTTCGCTGGGCAATACCACGGTGCTGTCTGGCGGTACTCTGGCTCCGGGTGAGGGTATCGGGGCGCTGACCGTTAACGGCAACCTGACCCTGGAGCAGGGCAGCCTGCTGGATTTCCAGTTTGGTGCGCCCAGTGGTGATTTCGTGACGCCGGGCTCCAGCGACAGTGTTTCCGTCAACGGCGATCTGGCCATCAATGGCTCGACGCTGACGATCAATGACACCGGTGGCTTTGGGCCGGGCCTGTACCGTCTGTTTGATTACACCGGCATCCTTTCCGAAAGCAACGGTGGCCTGCAACTGGCCAACCCGGATCCGTCCTACGATCTGCAATATCTGGCCGGCGACAAGCAGATCAACTTGATTAATACCGTTGGTACCACGCTGAATTTCTGGAACGCCAATGGCCTGGCCAGCGGCACCACCCAGGGCGGCGGCGATGGCACCTGGACGGCGACAAATCACGTCTGGACCGATGCCACCGGCTCTATCACCGGCCCCATGATTCCCAACCCCGGTTTTGCCATCTTCGCCGGCGATGCCGGAACAGTAACGGTGTCCGACGCGGATGGCGCGGTGGAAGCGCAAGGCATCCAGTTCGCCAGCGATGGCTATGTGCTCAGCGGCGATGCCCTGAACCTGACCGGTACGGAAGGGGAGATTCGCGTGGGTGATGGCAGCGCGGCCAGTAGCGGTTATGTGGCGACGATTGAGAATGACATCACCGCGACGAATGGATTGGTTAAAACCGGTGAGGGGACGCTGGTGCTGGCGGGCGTTTTGCCTCAGGCGCAGGACTGGTGGGTGCGGGAAGGCACGCTGCAGGGAAACCTCTATAAGCTGGGTGGCAATATTCTTAACGACGCTCATGTGTTGATTGACGATTACTCTGGTTCTCCTACTTATAAGGGGACAATCAGCGGTAGCGGCAGCGTTACCTGGGATTTAGGCGGCCCTACGAATTTGATCAACAAGCAAACCTACACCGGGCTGACCCATGTTCTGAATGGTGAACTTTATGGGGCGGCGGACACTTTTGCCGGGGACATCTTGATTGAAGCCGGGGGGCAAATCGTTGCCACTGGAGGGGTGGCGCCGGTTCAATATGACGGGACAATTTCGGGAGATGGGATTTATGACATATCCGGTGCGAATGTGGTCTGGATGGGGGACCATACTGGTTTTACTGGGTTAACGTTACTTAATAATGGCGCGCACCTTACGCTGGGCACGGGGGGCAACACAGGCTCCATCGTGGGGGATGTGCTGTTTTCTGACACTTCCAGCACCCTGGAAATCAACCGCGCCAACGACTACCTCTACGACGGCGTGATCTCCGGCGCCGGCAACCTGATCAAGAACGGCGCCGGCAATTATATTCTCTCTGCCGATCATTCCATGACCGGCAATGCCACGGTGAATGCCGGTGGCATGTTGGTAAACGGTGCCATGAATGGCGTGGCCTTTACCGTGAACAACGGCGGCCTGCTGGGCGGCAGTGGTTCGCTGGGCGATACCACGGTGCTGTCTGGTGGCACCCTGGCAGCGGGGAACTCCATTGGTGCCCTGACCATCAATGGCAACCTGACGTTCAACAGCGGCAGCCTGCTGGAACTGGACGTGGACCCGACCAGCACCAGCAGTGATCTGATCACCGTGACGGGCCAGGCCAACCTGGCGGGTTCCGTACTGCATGTGGGCAACGATGGTGACTATCAGCCGTTCAGTACTTATACCTTCCTCAGCGCGGCCGGTGGCATCAACGGCCAGTTCGATGATGTGTCCTCCAACTATGCCTTCCTTGATCCGGTGTTGAGCTACGGCAGCAATACTGCGTCGCTGGAATTGCTGCGCAATGATCTGTCGTTTTCCAGCGTGGCGCTGACTGAAAACCAGAGAGCGGTGGCCGGCAATGTGGATGGCATGGCTATGACCCACAGCCTCTATCGGCAGGTATTGCAGATGAGCCGGGCGCAGGCCGCCGATGCCTTCCAGGCGTTTAGTGGTGACAGCCTGCTGGCAGGTCTGACGGCCGGGCAGCAGCTCCAGCAGCGGTTCGCTATTGGCATGCGCCAGCGTGGTCGCAACGCGGGCAGCCATTCCGGGGGGGGGATGGATGCCCGTTTGTCGCAGCAATTGCAGGCACTGGCGGCGCCGTCCGATCCTTATGCGAAGGCAGCCGCAGCCAGCCCGGTGGCTCAGGCCGCGGGCGGCGGTGCGGGGGGCAAGCGCAACGGTGTCTGGGTGCAGGCCCAGTCTTCCCGGTTTGAAGAAGACAGCCAGGGTGATATCGGCAATGCGGCCTATGCCTTCCGGGGGGATCAGTTGGCATTGGGCGTTGACCATCAGTGGGATCACTGGCTGTTGGGGGTGGCGGCAGGCAGTGCGGATGGCGCGCTGGATTACGACAATCGTCAGGCCGATGGCGACGTGTCCTCGTGGTTCGCGGGCCTGTATGGCCGCTGGAGCAGTGCGGGGCCCTGGTTCCTGCGCGGTGACCTGAGTTACGGCAGCAGCGATGTGTCCCAGCAGCGCATTGTCATGGGGGCGCCGGCGGAATCTGACAGCAGCGTGGATGCCCTGCGGGTGGCGCTGGAATCCGGTTGGGATCTGGCTTGGGGAGAAAACGGCCTGCATCCCTATGCGATGGTTTCCATGGTCCGTATCGAGCGGGACGGTTTTAGCGAAACCGGCGGCGGGATTGCCGGCCTGACGGTGGACGACAGTGAGCTGAACATCGGCGAAGCCTGGCTGGGGGCGGACCTGTCCCGCGCCTTCGTGGTGGGCGGCGACTGGTTGGTGGCAGAAGGCGGGCTGGCGGTGGTGCAACCCTTTGGCGATACCCAGGCAGAGCAGACCGCTCGCTTTGCCGGTGCTCAACAGGGCTTCACCGTGTACGGCGCGGACCAGAACGACACCCAGCTGGCGGCGAATGCCGGGGCGGAATGGTTCATGACCGATGATTTTTCTCTGTGGCTGGGATACCGCGGGCGCTTTGGTGGGGATACCGAAAGCCACGGTGGGCTGCTCAGTGCCAACCTGACCTGGTAAGGAATTAACCATGAAAAAATGCAATGCGTTGGCCGTCGCGGCCAGCTGTGTCGGTTTCCTGCTGGGCGGCTGTGCGGGCAAGGTGCCTGATGATGCCTGGCCGGGGTATCGCACCGACGGGAAAGGGCAGTTGTTAAAAACCGCAGACGGCCATTGCTGGCGGACGGCGGACTGGAGCGAAGACAAGGCCGTGCCGGAATGTGATGTGGCCATCACCGGGGAGCCTGTCGCCGAGCAGGAAGAAGAGCCATCAGCAACGGAGGTGGCGCCAGACATTGCCGCACCGGAACCGTTGCGGGTGACTTTTGCGTTTGACTCCGCCGTCCTCACTGACGCAAGCCGAATTGCGCTGAAAGCCTGGTATCAGAATGTGGCAAACCTTGAAGAGCCTGTGGTCGAGGTGAATGGCTACAGTGATCCGCTGGGGGGTGCCGTTTATAACCAGAGCCTTGCCGACCTGCGTGCGCAGGCGGTAGCCACCTGGTGGCAAGAACAGGGCGGCAGCATTGCCACGCTACAAGTGGAGGGGCACGGCGAAGACACGGCCGTTTCCGGATCGCACTGTCAGTCGGTATCGGCTGATGAATTGAAAGCCTGCTACCGGCAGGATCGGCGTGTGGAGTTGCAGGTTCAGTAGCGTCGCCGGTTGTGACCTCTTTCCCGTTGCAAGCTGTCCTCAGACAAAGGGCAGTGTCAGCCCTGCTGCACATTCTGTCTGTAACTCAGCGCTTCACGAAGGTGATCCCGCTCCACCTCCGGACTGTTATCCAGATCGGCGATGGTGCGGGCGACCCGTGCGCTACGGTGCAGGGAGCGGGCGGATAACCCCAGCCGGCTCATGACCCCCGCCAGCCAGTCCCGGTGCCGGCGCAGCATGGGTTCCAGTTTGTCGCTGCCTAACTCCCGGTTCAGGCGCTGTTGCCGGTGCCATTGTTGTTTCCACGCATGGCGAACCCGTTGGGCAACCGCCTCGCTGGTTTCTCCTTCCTTGTCGCCCAACAGCTCCTTTGCTTCTACGGCGGGCACATCCAGATGCAGATCAATGCGGTCCAGTAACGGGCCGGACAGTTTGCCCTGATAGCGCTTGGCTTTTTCACAGCGATAACCGCAGCTCTTTTCCGGATCTCCCAGATACCCGCAGGGGCAAGGGTTCATGGCCGCCACCAACTGAAAGCGGGCCGGGAAGGTGAGCTGTTGGGCGGCGCGGGCAATGCTGACTTCACCGGTTTCCAGCGGTTCACGCATGACTTCCAGCACTTTGCGGTCGAACTCCGGTAATTCATCCAGGAACAGAATGCCGTTTCAACGAATTTTTTGCTTTAATATTTATTGTTTAAAAACAATGCGTTATATATATGCTTAAAGCTAATAATGATCGTTAGGTAGAGCCAAATTGATTCAAGATAGCTTTGGAGTTGACTCCTGTGTCACTAAGGCGAATGAGTTCATAGGTCAGATTGGATGATGTGAAGGCGAAGTGAAATCGTCAGACTTCTATTTAGTTACAGTTATAAAGCTCTAGTTGGTTGAGGCTATACAGCTAAAGGAGCTTAAATACAGCGTTTAACTCTTTCTCTAGCTATTAATATGGTGGTTTAGATAAGTCCGAATCATATAGATCCCCAGCATTCCCTGCTCACCAATCAACTGTATGGGGGAGACTCCCTTGAAAGCCTGGTTAGGTTGAGATATCCAGCTATAAATCAATTCTTGGTTATCGAGTAAAAGTAAGCGCAAAGACTTATGTATCTCGAAGAAGTGGTGGGCTCTCTCTAACTTGTCCCGATCCAGAGCGAAAATTCCTCTATTACTATAAAGGCTATTGTGATTTTCACCAGCTAGTCCGAGCATAACCAACTGGTCGGCTTCTCTGAGCCCCCAGCGTGAAAAAAGTGTTTCCAGCATTTCGCTGATTTTCTTGGGGTCAATATCTTCAGTTCTAGCCTTAATGCTCATATGCCTACAAATTTAAATTGGATTGGAAATGATTATAGAGGCCTCAATAAGAAACCATTGATACGACACAGAGTTAGCTTTCACGCTACCTCAATATGAAATGCTTTAAGCTGTAGATTCAAGCAGAAGGTAGCAAAACGCCGAGATATTTCTCTGAACGATAGGCATCAGGGTCTAGGATAACTTCGTATACAGGAGTCAGCGCCCCCTACACGAGGGCCAGAGGAAGGCTAAGTCATCAAAAAATCGCCTTTGCATTAACATTGCGTGACTGTAAGTTATTGAATGTTATGTGTTTGTTTGTTCGTCAGTAAAATGTTGACATCTGTCTGCTAGGTCATAGACAAACGCGCCAACGATCATCATTATGGCTAACCATAACTTTCAGTGTTCGTGGAACCAAAAGTCATCCATTTTGGTTATATGTGGCGGCACTTTTATTCCAAAATGATCTGAAAGAATGAGTATGATTGCGTTAATCTCAGATAAACGGACTTGATGCCTCAAATAATTACTATTAGATTGCCGCAGCAAATCAAAGGGGCTGGAGGACTTATGGATATTGGCATTCTTGCAACTCTTGTTCATAGGGTTACTGAAAATCATTCTGAGCCCGAGCAAGTGCTTTCAGCAGAAGAGTCTCTTAGCTTTCAAAATTGTTTTTCGAGCGGAATTACCAAACAGCTTGAAGAAATCCGTCTAGAAAAAACTCGAGTTCTCGAGGAATATAAAAATTTAGCAGTTCGCTAGGCTAAACTTAGTGGACTGCAATAAAGGCCAGGCTATCTGGCCTTTTTTATGGGCTCTAAATCATGGATCGATTCAAAACTGAGGTCATTGATTTAAATGATCCTGCCATCTCAATAGCTGAAATATTTGCTTCTCACGCCCAGTCAGGGAATATTTCGCTTCCTCTAGAAAAAACCATTCATCACTTAGTAGCACTTTCTGCGAAAACGGCGCTCATTCAGTTTGAGGTGTCTGACCCTGATTTCGAAGCAGAATATGACCTTTACTATGTGCGTTGGACATACAAAGTTGAGCGCCGCTGTGTGCGGATTCACTTTTTCTCAGATGAAGTTAAAGAGGATAAGCCTTTAAAAGTAATTGATGAGCTTTACGAACTCAGTCGTCAATCGAATAACTATCTCGGCTTCGTCACCCTAAGGCCAATACAAAGAAGTGAGCAGGGTGCAACTATACTTCGCCCACATCTACATCCAGAGGGTTCTTCTTTCGTAGTATCTAAAGACCGTTTTGAAGTTAACATTGCGGGAAGAAAATTCGTTGTAACTGGAACACCTTTTTTGCAGCAAGATAATGCTGTAGGAGCTTGCGCTCAGGCTTCTATATGGATGGCGCTAAGAACATTAAGAAGAAAAATAGGGCAGAACGCTTATAGTCCAGCAGCGATAACGGAGGCCGCGACACGATTTGGCACATCAGGTAGAACCCTACCAAATCGTTCAGGGTTATCAATTTCTCAAATTATTGAGGCTGTTAGACAGTCTGGTTATTCACCGCATTCATTCGCCCTTAAAAGCCACCCTCATGATCGACCAAATGCGGCTGAATTGGCCATCATGCGACTAAAAATATACCCATACATAGAATCAGGAATCCCGGTTCTGCTTGGTTTGTCCCCTAAGAACCAGGAGGGTCATGCCGTATTGGTGATTGGGCATGATTGGGATAAAAATGTAGATCAATATATGCATATAGATACCCGTGGGCCCAAGGGCCCGCCTAACTGGGTATCTTCCGCTGGATTGGGTGAGCTGGACCTAGTCGATGCTTCAAGCTGGATAAACCACATATATATTCATAATGACAATACTGGGCCATACCAGCCGCTATTCAATAGTTCTACTGGTGGTTATTCGCTTTCCGATGCTTTGGTTGCGATTCCTTTTTTGCATAAAGATATCTTGATGGATGCAGAAGAAGCACAATTGGCATGCTACACGATATTGCTAAGCTGCTTGAGTAAAGATCATAAAGAGCAGTTGCCGAGATTGGTTTTTAGAGTATATCTACAAACTAGGTCGGAATTCAGAGAGTCCGTTATAGAGTCAAAATTGCATGACCAGGCCAAGGAATACTATCGGTTGAAGTGGCTCCCGAAGAGAGTTTGGGTTGCTGAGATTAATGAATTTAAAGATTATGAAAATGCCCCGGATGGCAAGGCTGTAAAGCTTGGCGAAATTCTGCTAGATCCTTCCTCTGATCCAGCGGATGGGCACTTTTTGGCTGTTCGACTTTCTAAAGAACTTTTAAATTTAGGTGGCGAAGAGGCTAGGTATGATGTTGGCGTCATGATTGATCGTGACCCCTTTGATGGGACCATTACAGGGAAACGGATTTTGTCTGGAACCTGCGATCCCATAGCTAGAGGGACAAGCTGAAGTCAGTAGTCATTGTATCGTTTTTTCCAAACGGATTCTTCGATCGATCCAGGCTCGCATGAGGAGCAATCATGTGATCTCGGCCAGAAAGCTGGAGCGTTGCTTTTCGCTACGGGCCTAACAAACTGAAAAGTAATTTTGTTATCTTTGACTGGATTTCCAATGGCCTCACGGTAGGCGACTGCGGCCATAATGAGTGAACACATTCCAGAAACGAATGCAACGGACCACTCATGTGAAGATGGCCTGCTTTTTTTTACTGAATCGAGTAAGTCTTCTTTAATACTTGAGCAGGCGGTTGAATCGACAATTTCATGGGCTTCTTCAACGCTTATTCCGAGGTCTCCGCACCAGGCTTTTTGTTGGGCTGGAGAACTTTTCTTGAAACGCAATATTTCATCGGCTTCTGAAAACACCGGCTCGGGTACAAGATCGCAAGCTAAGCAAGCTCCTTCTCCTGGGGCTCCTGCTATAGCTACTTCTGCACGAAGTTCAAACGTACTTCCTCTGATCATCCTCGGAAGATACCGTTTCATGTAAGCTATTCGGGCAATATTTGAATCTAAGGCGCAAACTCCAAATGATTTGGTTGGATTCAATGGTGGTGTTTTCCCGGTGTCACCTTGAATTGGAATTACATTAAAGTTCGTGTCGCCCAGCATTTTCTTCATCCATGAGGCCTTCTCGGAGCCAATGGAGTCCTTGTCTGATAGCCAATATCGATTAAGGTTTGATGGAGATATTCCTTCTGGATCACCATCAATTGCATGCCAATCAATATTCAGCGTAGGAATAGACCAAAGAAGCGACGCAAAAGCCATGCCGACTGCACCAACACCTCCTAGTTCATAGCAAGAATAGCCTTGGTAGGAATCCTGAAGGGGGTTCTCGAGTTCATATTGATCGGTGCTTGAGCGGAAACTCCATGTGGAGTAGAAGCAGCTATTGAAAGGTGGTTTTTCCCCATTTGTTCGTATGTCCTTGAAAATTTCTGATGCAACGATAAATGCCGAAGCATATGCTGCAAAGGGCAAGCTTCCGTCACCATTAAATGGGGTGAAGATGTTAGATACGCCGCCAATCCATCGCTCGCACATTAAGTAATAATCAGATGCATGATTATCAGGGGCTTTGTTTAAGGCGGAAACAGAAAT
This sequence comes from Alloalcanivorax sp., assembly GCA_039983755.1. Classification (GTDB taxonomy): domain Bacteria; phylum Pseudomonadota; class Gammaproteobacteria; order Pseudomonadales; family Alcanivoracaceae; genus Alcanivorax. The sequence goes on along the minus strand of JBDWVU010000033.1, from coordinate 10,872 downwards.
GCAGTTTGTGTCGGCTTTATCTATTAGTGGAACAACATCGATTGCTTCTATCACAGAAATGAGAGATTCCTTGAAATTGCTTCCACCCCAAGGGTTGACACGCTCCATGAGGCTGTCATCCACTGGCCCCTTAATAGCTATTCCGGATACAGTTTCCCCCATTCTTGCAAGACAGTTCACTAAAGCAAAAATTAGTGTCTGCCCTATCCTTGTTGATGAAACTGATCTATCCCAATTTATAACAACTTGTTTAGGATTCGCTTCAGTGCCCCTGTCAGCGATGCTGGATATTTTCTCTCTATGTCTTGACGTGATTTCGGTTTGCATTTTCTATAATCCTTGATGGATGGAACAATTTGGATTGTAGGGGTCGCGCTGTCATGTCTGAGCCAGGCCCCGGACATATATTCATGAACCCCGCAGTCAGAGAGATCAAAATTTTGAGAGCCGTAGTTTGGGATTACTATAGATATTGAGCCGTCGACGAAAGAATAGGCGTTCCGGTCGTCGTAATTGCTATGTGAGACGTTACTCCCTGGGTGAGTGTGTACTTGAGCAACCCTTTTCAGGTTGAAAGCTTTTATTAGTTCTGAGCATTCGAGTATTGAATCAGAGCTAATTTGGTAATTCCCTCGAGATAGGTGGGCGTCAGGTATGATGATACTGGTCGCAATTCTCCTGCTGCCGAAGATTAGCCCTTCAATAAACAAAACCTGCTCAACTTCTCTTTTTTCCTCTTTGAGAAGTTGGCAAATTTCATCCCAAAGAATTTCCGAAATGATCAGCTGAGTCGACATTCGTAATGCTCCGGGCCAAGCGCTTTTTGGAGGGAATAAAGAGTGGCTGCAACTGTATGTACCCCTTGTTTCCAGCGCAGATCTTCGTCGGGCGGGCTGTGAGTGAACTCGTAGAACGCGTTAAAGCTAAAACAGACTAGTTGTCCAATATGGACTTTGTTGTTTCTGTCGGGGTGAATTGCAATCCAGTTAGGGCGTGGATTTAGCTTAGGAAGCCATGGCGATAAGCCTTTTACTTCTTTTCCATCTGGGTCAACAAATAGAACAGTTGGACCCGCCGCATCATAATATTCCGCACCTAGCTTGACCCAATATTCGTCACGTTGGCCATTTTTTCGTGTTCCAAACATTCGCACTATCCAGTGCATGTCTGAAACTTGACGAAACTCCCAGCCATGACGGCTGGGACCTGATGTTTCCTTCAGAGACTCAATGTCTCTGGCTAGTTTTAGAGAGGCGATTTCTTCGTCTGCGATTTCCGGTGGATAATTCATTTCAGGCCCCTCCTGGATTTCCGGCGAAGGCCCAGGAGAGGTCGGGGCATACACCAAGAGCAATATAGTCTTTAAGCTTGAGTTCAGATCTAGGTTGAACAGGATCTTTAGTTGTTTGGCAGTGCAGACGATCCTTTGGGTTAGGGGTGCGGTTAAGAGTTTTGTAGACCTTCTGAATGATGTGGCCGATGGTTTCCCCAAGGCCTACGGGGATTTGGTACTCTTGGCCATCAAGTTCGTTGGTAACATGGATGCGATGATTCTCTGACATGATAGTTGCCTCATAAGTTAGCGTTGTCGTGCTGGTGGCTGCCGAGCACTCCGTTTACAATATGACGGCAACACAAACATTGTCAATAGTTTTGGGATGTTGTCGCAAACATTGTTTGCCTTATTGACGCCTCCGTCGAGACAAGATAGACTGGCGGTATGAAAGAACCGTTCTATACAGACTTGGGCCTGCGGATTGCCGCTGCGCGTACTGGGTCTTCAATGACACAAACAGAGTTAGCTGCGAGGGTCAGTATTAGCCGTCCTTCAATTGCTAATATTGAGCAAGGTCGACAAGCCTTGCCTGTCCACAAGCTTATCCAAATCGCAGAGGCGCTGAATTGTGATCCGGGCTATCTGCTGTCATCTTCTGCTACAAAAAATGAGTTGGCCGAAACGCCTGACGATGAGTCCGGTAAAGCTTTTGTCAGTCGAGTGCTTGAAAAGACTAAATAAGTGAGTAGATCGATGCCTAATGCTGATGTCATCAGGGCAAAGCGAGAAGCTGCCTCTTTGCTTGACGCTTATCCTGCACCTAGGTTGCCCGTTAAAGTTGAACAATTAGCACAACAACTAGGTGCTGAGATCACTTATGAGCGCTTTGATGATGATGAAAGCATTTCGGCCATGCTGTATAGAGATGATTTTCGAACCGTAATTGGTGTTAATTCTTGCCACCCGATCACGAGGCAGCGTTTTTCTATTGCTCATGAAATTGGGCACATGATTCTTCATGAAGGTGAGTTGTACGTTGACAGGAGTGCTCGAATTAATTTTCGTAACGAACTGTCAAGCCAGGCAGTTGATCCGAAAGAAATCGAGGCTAATGTCTTTGCTGCTGAGCTATTGATGCCTGAGGCTGTGGTTGTCCGGGAAGCGTATAAGCTTATTGACGACAAGAGGGCAGGGTCTGCTGAATCTTTGATTTCTCAAATGGCGACTAAGTTTAAAGTTAGCGCAAAAGCTATGGGTTTCCGGCTGACAAATCTAAGAATAATTACTTCATCAATTGACGACTAACTTACTATTTCTCTGTGTTTCCTGACTAATTTCTAGATATTAGTTTCTCTCTGAGGATATAGTTTTCCTCTTCAAGTTCTTTGATTTTTTCTTTTAAATTCTTTATTAATGCCTGTTCATTTGTTAATTTTGGCTTTCCTCTCCGTGGTGTTTTTTTCTTCTTAAAGCTAGAGTGGCTATCGTATAATTTCCTGGCTTCGCTGTTTCTGAGAATAGTAGATACAGCAATGGAGGGGCCGTAATTTTTCGACTCTTCTCGAATCGAATGAAGCGTAACAGCCTTTTTTTTCATTTTTAGATTTTTAATGCAAGTTTCAACCGTCTTAACTGTCTTCTCCCTCTTTTTAGAGTGAAGTTTTTTTAGGTGGATTGATTTTGCATCACTCATTAGAGTCCTCCTTTTTATCATCCCAATAGCTGCTGGACTGTATTAGTCTCATTTCTTTAAGCATCGACTCGCAATCTTGTATTACCTTTTTAGAATGCCTGGCTTCTTGAAGCAAAAATTCTGATTCGGCCCACTCTAAGTGTTTGAGAGCCAGCTGCTTTTTCTCTTCTATCTGCCGTATTTTTCTAGGGTTTGGTACATTTCCGGCACACCCTATACACTCAAATTTTTTTCGACAGCTAAAGCCAACAGTACAGGTCCCGCCTGTAACTTCTGTAAGTGCGCCAACCTTTTCTTGAGCCTCCTCTAACTGTTCCTTTAGTTCTTTGGCAGTCCGTATAGAGCTGGCAGATACCACTGCATGATCAATAGATATTTCTCTAACCGCATCATGAACTTTGTGAGCGGGCGGCTCAGAGTAATATAGTGTGGGCTCAATTCTTCTGTGAGACAGCAAGCGAGAAATGATATCTATTGATACGCCTTTCTGGGCCAATTCAGTGGCAAAGGCATGTCTTAACATGTGAGGTGTTATAAATAGAGGGGTTCCGCTATCTTTATCGATAACAACATCATGAAGTATAAATCTGAGGCACTGTGCCATTGAGCCCTGCTTTACTGGTGAGCCGTTATTCTGAAAAATATATCGATCATTGCCTATGTCGCTTCTAGTGGTTTCCGGTGCGATAATTGGCAATCTGCTCTCGCCTTGAACTGAGCACTGATGTCTGGCGAAAGAAACAAGCAAATCAAAAATTCGGTCATCAATATATTTTGTTTCTGTCTCTTCAAAGCCTTTTGGCTTTACTCTTACTGCTCGTACAACTCCGTTCTTACTTGACAGATTTTCTACTTGAATTAAGCACTCTGGTGATGCGGCTATTTGTTGGATTTCGCCTAGCCGCATTCCTGTTTTTGTTCCTAATTGAACGATCAAGCAACCGATGTAGCAGCATGTAATTAAACGATCAATGTCAAATAGAACCCAGCCCCGTTTGGATAGTCTTGCCATTTGAACAATGGTGCGTCCGCTTCCGCCTGACCTAATTGGGAATGACCAATCAGAACTTATTGGATATCCATGAGTGATGTTAAATTTCTCTCTATTTTCTTTTTCAAATGAGTTGACGCGAAATTTAAAAAAACATACCCACCATGGCTCGGAGGGTGGGAGGTCAGGCTCAAGAGACACTGTTTCAATATATTTAAAATGTATATTCCCCTCTGTCGACGGGGTGGGGGTTTCCCCCTCTTGGATTGCGATGTCTTTAGCTCTCCAGGCTTCAATTTTTATTATCTGTTTAGGTCCGTTTTGTTTGTCATATGATATGGGTTCTTCAATTTCTATTTTTAATGGGAATTTGATGTTTTTTTTGCTGAGCTCACCTATGATTATTTCCTTCATTCTTTTTACGGAGTGAAGTCGGTTCTCTGCTGCGTGCCTAAGAAAATAGAAGTCTCGGTGAACAATATCGGTTTTTTCTTTTCTCCTTTTGTGCTGCTCTTCTTTAAGCTTTCTCTGCCATTGAAAGTTTCTTAGTATTGGGAGGCGCTCTGTTTCAAGTGGAAGGTAATTTTGTAGCTTGGTTTTTCAGGTTTCGTCAACAATCGAAAGATATGAAAAGACTGTATGAGCCATGCTCCTATAGCTGCCAAGAAAGTTTAATCTTTGATGTCGGCTGATATTTAATCCCCTTTCATTGTCAGAGCTCAGGGACATTGTTATTTCCCCAAATTTATCCTCATCAAATATGCTTTTTTCTCCGTATTCTTGTGTTATTTTATCGAGAGATCGGCGGAGAGTGTTCGTGTGTGTGTAAAAGCTATAAAAGCTTCGATTTTGAGAGGATTTAATGAGTGCATAAATGGCAAGCATGTTCCTCATGCGCCAGTCTTTGATTCTTGCTATATACCTGAGGAGTCTGAAGAAATATTTACTGGTTGGTTCAACGGTCTTGTCAGAAGCGGAGGTGTTTGGAAGGTCTTTCAGTACGGGATCTACAAACCTCATGAAATCTTCAGTGCTGTTTATTCCTGGCGGTCCGGCTTTCAGCTCTCTCTCGCTAAGGGTTGAGATTAATTTCCAGCAGATTATTGAGAACGTTTTCTGTGACCCTGGTATCCCGGCATTTTCTAAGTTCAATTTAGTGAAAGGAAGACCAACATTCCAAAGCCAGTCAAGCTCCTCTTTATATTTTTTTAGGTATAAATCATTTTTCTCTGCGATGTCCTTTCTGTCTTTGGTTGTTAGTTCTCTTTCTGACTGTCGAATGCTGTTTCTATGTACGCCAAAGCTTAATAATATGTGGTTAATGTTTGTGGTGGAGCAATTTGTTATAATTGATATCTCGTTACGTGTTTTCCCTGCTATAAAAAGGGATTTGACCTCGTTGATTAACTGTGGGTTTCCGATATCTTGACGAGATTTTTTCTTGAGGTTTTCTCTTGAAAGTCCAGCTTCGGAAATCAGCTTTGTTGTGGTGGAATGATTGGTATTTAGGTAAGTTTCTATTTGCGTCAATGTGGCGCTTTTTTCAATCATTGATTTGACATGTTTTTTTCCTTCTTCTGTAAGGTAAAGCTTTCCCCCTTTTCCCTTCTCTGATTTTTTTATTATTTTAGGGTCATAGTATCGAGTTTTTCTGGGCTTTAACTTTATATTTTCATTTTTTATGAATCTGGATACAAGGCTGGCTGGTAATCCTGACTTAACAGAAATATTACGAATGGATGTCTCTTTTTCTGATAGATCTATTATTTTTCTTTTTCCTTCATCGGTGAGAATTTTTTTTCTGTCTACTATCACATAGCTGCTCTTTTTCATCTCTATTCGCCCTTTGTTATCCAGTCAAAATCATTCCTTCTTTGTGCTTCATCGCCTGATTCATTGTGGGATTTGATTTCCTTATTGTTCTGATTTGAGCTGGTCTGATTGTTAACTAAGGAGAGTATTTTTTGTATGCCTGGGGATGAGGGTCTTGTGTCATAGTGCACCAAAGGTTGCTCTTTGGATTTCCATGCCATGTAATTTATAAGGCTTCTTTTGAGGGTGTGTGTCATTGAATTTGATTGCATGTCGCTCTCGATTCCATTAAGAGCAAGACAAACAAATATGTGTCTGGCTTGATGGGGTGTCATGGAGGACCCGCAATGTTTTGCCGCTTTGTTCCAGTACTGTTTTCGAAATTGGTCTGCTGATATGTTTGTGTTTCGGTTTGTTGAAAATATTGGCTCAAGTCTTGCCGTGCTTTTTTTGTTCCTTATTAAATGCTGTCGGTAATCATTTATGCTTCTTAAATTTTGGTTTGTTGGTTTTCTTTCTTTATTGAAATATCTATGAAGTAGTTTTGTGGTGCCTTTGGACCATATTAAAGTTTTTCTTCGCGTTTGGTTGCTTCCTTTATCCTTGGATAAGGCGCTATCGCCAAAGCAGGATGAATCAAACCAATCCCCTATCGTTAAGGAGCAGGCTTCGCTGACTCGTGGAGCGGCTTCTATTATAATGCGGGCTATGGATTCTCCTCTTTTGTCCCAACCTAATTCCAGTCCCGCTTCTAGCACTTTGTGCCCTTCGTTGCTTGGTAGGTTTGCTCTAGGAATCCATTCTTTATTGATTATCTGGAAGAAGTTTTCATGTTCTCTTTTCGGGCTTTTGTCTTGGTTGCCAAAAAGCCAGAATTTCGCGCTTTCTTTTCCGTCTATTCGTTCATTTATAAGGGGGCTGTCTATGAGGAAGGGGTTTGATTTTATAGATGCTTTTTTATTTGAAATTAGCCAGTAGTAATATTTCTTTAGAACTGATGTTGTTCCTATAATGTCAATCTGGTCTTTTATACTAGTTTTTATAATAAAGTAGCTTTGGCCATTTTTTTGCCTAGAAGATATTTGGCTTTGGCTCTTCTTGGCGATAAAGCGATAAAAGTTGTTTCGACATGCTTCGGTCTCATGCCACTCTGAGACCTGTGACTCTTCTTCCAGAAATTGTAGATATTTTTCTAATGCGCTGGAGTAGCGGTAATAAGTCCCCTTTGCGACTTCAGGCTGCAGTTCGCGCATGAACTGCGTGAGAAGCTTCGACGGAGTTCCTGGCGCCAAAAGAACTTGAATAGGCCTTCTGGAAAGGCGAATCACATGTTTCATAAATATGCGCTTAAAGCATTTAATGATTTTTTCTAGGTAACAGTAAGTTAGGTTAGTAATTATAAATCGTTTTATCTATACATGATGGGCCAGGGAAATTTCCCCGGGCCGCGGGTAACTGCCACCGCCGACCAGGGCCGTTGCCGAGGAGGTATGGTGCGGTGCCCGGTAAGGGCGTTGATAGAAAAGCTGGCTGCTGCGGGGCTGTTTGAGTGAATGAATGGCTGCCACTTCCAGAGCCTGGGCCGTGCGCATGGGTGGCATCAATCCGGGCAACCGCGAGGCCAGCATGCTCTTGCCCGCTCCGGGAGGTCCACATAAAAGCAGGGAATGCCCCCCAGCCGCGGCAATCTCCAACACTCGTTTAGCGGTTTGCTGGCCACGAATTTCCGACAGGCAGCCGCCCTGAAAATGCTGCTTGTAGGGCGGTTGGCACTGGTGGGGTTCCAGGGGTTGCTGGCCGGTGAGGTGGGCCGCGACCCGGGCCAGCTGGTTGGCGGCCAGGGTGGGGGTGCCGGCCAAGCTGGCTTCCTCGGCATTATCCACGGCGACGATGAGGGTGCGGTCTTCAGCCAGGCAGGCAAGGGAGGAGGGCAGCATGCCGGAAACGGGATTGAGTTGGCCGTTCAGCGACAGTTCGCCAATAAACTCGTAGTTGTCCGTGGTGATGTTACCCAGCTGCCCGCTGGCTATCAGGATGCCCAGCGCAATGGCCAGATCAAAGCGTCCGCCATCCTTGGGCAAATCTGCCGGCGCCAGGCTTACGGTGATGCGCCGCTGGGGGAAATCAAAGCCGCTGTTGACCAGCGCGGAGCGGACCCGGTCGCGGCTCTCGCGCACGGCGGTATCCCCCAACCCCACGATGGTGAACGCCGGCAAGCCCGGCGCCAGATGGGTTTCTACCCGCACGGTGCGGGCGTCAATCCCTACCGGTGCCCGGCTGTACAGCAGCGCATGCGTCACGATTCCTCACAAATTCAATGGCTTGTGAGGCAGTGTACGGGGAGAGGGCCTGCGTACCTGTGCGAGGTTGGTGGCGGCAGATGTAGGAAATCGGATTGTCTGTAGAGGCGTTACGACGATCAGGCTTGGTTAGTTACGAGTTACGAGTTACGAGAAGCGAAAACCTGGGGTGGGTTTGTTTTTCGATACTCGCTTCTCGTCACTCGTCACTCGCTTTTGGGCAGTGAAAGTTCGGTAGGCGCAAACGCGGATCAAGCGTCCGCTGACTTCTCCAGCTCGGCCACCTGTTTCTCCAGCGCTTCCAGTTTTTCACGGGTACGCAGCAGTACCTGTTGCTGGATGTCGAACTCTTCACGGGTGATCAGATCCAGCCGGCTGACGGTTTCCGCCAGTACGCTGCGCACGTTGCGCTCTACTTCGCTGCGCAGGCCGCCCAGGTCGGTGGGCAGGCGGCGGCTGATGTCGGCCATGAGGCGGTCGATAAAGGGCTGATCGGGCATGACAACGGCGTCCTTGTAATGATGCGCGGATGGTAGCACGGTGTGCGGGGGCGAGGCACCGGGTAGGGCGGGCAGACATTCTGCACCAACTTGGATCCCGCCCCATTGTGGTGCGCTATAATGGCGCGCCCGGGCTGGATGATGAATCCGGACCGTGATGTAAATCCCTGAAAATGCATGATTTTCTAAAACTGGCATGGGTCGTGCACTAATTGGGTCAGAGCGTTCGAGCAAGCTGTGGATCGGGAACCATAACGGGGCTCGAAGAGAAACGGACGTCACCGGACGCGGTGAAAGCTGAGGAGAAAGAAATGAAACTGGTTACTGCCGTAATTAAGCCGTTCAAATTGGATGACGTGCGTGAAGCACTCTCCGAGATTGGCGTGCAGGGCATCACTGTTACCGAAGTGAAAGGCTTTGGACGTCAGAAAGGTCACACCGAGCTGTACCGGGGTGCCGAGTACGTGGTGGATTTCCTGCCCAAGGTAAAAATCGAAGTGGCCATCGCCGAGTCCAGCCTGGACCAGGTGATTGAAGCCATCGCGAAAGCCGCGAATACCGGCAAAATTGGTGACGGCAAGATCTTCGTTACCTCCCTTGAGCAAGCGATTCGTATCCGTACCGGTGAAACCGGCGAGGACGCGATTTAAGTTTTACCGTGTTTTGAATTGACCCATGCCAGGGCTTTAGGAAAACACGCTTCCATTTTCGGAGGGTTGCATTGTGGAAAACCAAATTTTTGAATTGAAATACGCGCTGGATACGTTTTATTTCCTGATCTGTGGCGCGTTGGTCATGTGGATGGCGGCAGGCTTTGCCATGCTGGAAGCTGGCCTGGTACGTGCCAAGAACACCACGGAAATTCTGACCAAGAACGTGGCCTTGTTTGCCATTGCCAGCACCATGTACATGGTTTGCGGTTACGCGATCATGTATGACGGCGCCATCTTCCTGTCCGGGATTGTGGGTGACGGGGTGGCCGGTGCAGAAGAAGCGGCAACCTATGCACCTTCTGCGGACTTCTTCTTCCAGGTTGTGTTTGTGGCAACCGCCATGTCCATCGTGTCCGGTGCCGTGGCTGAGCGGATGAAGTTGTGGGCATTCCTGGTCTTTGCAGTGGTTATGACCGGCGTTATCTACCCGCTGGAAGGGTCCTGGACCTGGGGCGGCGCTGATGTGTTCGGCCTGTATAACCTGGGCGACCTGGGCTTCTCTGACTTCGCGGGTTCCGGCATCGTTCACATGGCGGGTGCAGCTGCTGCCTTGGCCGGTGTTCTGCTGCTGGGTGCACGTAAAGGCAAGTACGGCCCGAACGGTGAAGTACACGCTATCCCGGGTTCCAACCTGCCGCTGGCCGCACTGGGTACCTTCATCCTGTGGTTGGGCTGGTTCGGCTTTAACGGTGGCTCCGTGCTGGCAACCTCCAGTGTGGGCGACTCCAACGCGGTTGCGGTTGTGTTCATGAACACTAACGCTGCTGCTGCCGGTGGTGCCATTGCTGCGCTGATCGTTGGCCGCATCCTGTTCGGCAAAGCCGACCTGACCATGCTGCTTAACGGCGCGCTGGCTGGCCTGGTAGCGATCACCGCTGAGCCTTCTACTCCGACTGCCCTGCAGGCGACCCTGTTCGGTGCTCTGGGTGGTGTGCTGGTGGTATTCAGCATCCTGACTCTGGACAAGCTGAAGATCGATGATCCGGTAGGTGCGATCTCCGTGCACGGTGTGGTTGGCTTCCTGGGCCTGATGCTGGTGCCGATCACCAACCCGCTGACCGATGACGGTGGCGCCAGCTTCTCTGGCCAGCTGATCGGTGCGCTGACTATCTTCGTCTGGGTGTTCGTTGCCAGCCTGGTAGTGTGGGGCATCCTGAAAGCGGTCATGGGCATCCGTGTCAGCGAAGAAGAAGAGTACGAAGGCATGGATATCGCAGACTGCGGTATGGAAGCCTACCCTGAGTTTGTGAAGGGTTAATAAGAGACGCAACAAGCAACACGCGTCACGCAAGACGAAAAGCCCCGGCCAGTTGGTCGGGGCTTTTTCAATTGTTGGTTCTCGAAAACCGACGAAAACGCTGTAGGAGTTCCCTTCCAGGGGACGAACCGTGAGAAGTCAGCCCGGCACCAGCAAACCTTCGAGCATTCCTGTTAGCCGTTGGTTCGTCCCCTGGAAGGGAACTCCTTGTATCTCTCCATGAGTGTTGATTAGCTACCGGCACTCACGGGTCGGGTTAAAGCCTGTGGAACTCCTGAGGGCATAGACCCTGTTCTGTAGATCTGGCTCCGCCCCATATTCTCTTAAAT
>JBDWVU010000032.1:0-15199 GCA_039983755.1 Alloalcanivorax sp. | reverse complement strand
GGGCGGGCTTTTTTGGGGTTCTTCGCGGATTAGAGTGAATAACACGCTACTCGCCGTTTGATGGGTTTATCGCGAATACCCGGCACTTTGCCAAACGCTCGACGCCGGATGCCTGACGTAAAACCCCATAGCCTGAGAGGTTGTCGTTATTACGGCCTCCTACTTTGAGGGACATTCAGGGCCTTCATTCAGGCAGTAATCGGGTAATGCATTTTGCGCAGAGAGTATGGCGGCCAAGGTTTTCAGGTTTTGAATGCAAGCGTCTGTCATCGGGCATCCGGCGTCCAGCGGTTGCCAGGGCGGGACAATGCGATACGTTCTGAAGCTGGCTGATCACTCAATTCCGCGATGAACCTTTTTTTGTCAGGCATCAGGCATTCAGCGTAACTTGGTATGCCGGTTGATGGTGTGCTGCAAGCCAAACAGGGCTGGCAGATGCGGGCCAACCACGCCCTTGCCCGTGGTGAGCAGGGCGCCACTTAGTGCCCGTTGCGGATCCGCCCAGCAGTAAATGCTGATAAAGCCCAAATGCCCGAAGGATTTTGGTGCGCCGGGGCCGAACATGCCCATGCCCCGGTTGCCGAGCATAAAGCCGTTGGAGAAGTTCAGTGGCAGCATCAGCGTCCGGTCGAAGCGGGGGCGGTGGTAGGCTGGCTCCAGGGCGCGGGCCACGGTTTCCGGCTGGAAAATTTGCTGGTCTCCATAGCGGCCGCCGTTAAGTAGCATCTGGAAAAAACGGCTGGCTTCTTCTGCGGTGGCATACAGGTTGCCCGCCGGTACGATAGCTTGCTGGAAACGCTCGTCATTAGTGACTTCCACCACTTCATCGATACTGCCGCCCACCGCATAGCTGAGAAACAGGTCTACCAGTTTCAGCGGTAGCCCGGTGGACACATCGACGGCCCGTTCTGCGCCGGTCTTGCCAAAGGTGAAATATTTCATCCCCATGGGTTGTCGAATTACCCGGTCCAGGGTGTCATTCAGGGATTCCCCGGTTACCGCTTCCACCACGGCACCCAAAATGAAGCCAGCGGTAATCGCATGGTACGCCTGGGTATTAAAGCCACTGGGTTTGGCGGCGCAGAGGATGTCGATAATCTCCTGGGGCCGATAGAGAATGTCGGCTTCCACCGGTTCTTGCGGGCGGGGAATCCCGGCCTGGTGAGTCAGCAGGTGGCGCAGGGTGGTGCGGCCCTTGCCGTTCTGACCGTAGGCGGGCAGGTAGTGGGTAACGGGATCATCCAGGTCGAGCTTACCCTGTTCCACCAGATGGTGAACCAGCATGGCGCTGACCACCTTGGAGGCGGAGAACAGGCACACCGGGGTGTCCGGCGTCATGATGCGCTGGGTTGCCGGGTCGGCATAGCCGATGCTGCGGTTCAGCATAATCTCCCCGTGGCGGCGCAGGCACAGGCTGATCGCCGGGCTCATGCCGCTACGGTAGAGCTTGCGTGTGGCCCGCCAGATAGACTCAACCTGTTCAGAACCCATGCCGGTCTTGTCCAGTGGGGCTTCATCGCCGTGCTGAATCAGCTCGTCGAGGCTGCGGGGAATGGGGTTGCCGTGCTTGCTGATCAGGCGGCGTACACGCGGGCGAAGAGCCATAAAAGTCTCGCAAAAAATGGGGGAGTGCAGGGCGCCGATAATAAAGTCGACGCGGTGTTTAGGAGCCTCTGAATAGCTCCTTGCGTACTCAGCGTGACCTGAAGGGTGTAGCTGTGGTGTTTTGTCGCGACGGACAGGGTGGCTCCCTTTCCTAGCGATAAAGCACAGCAGATGCGCGCTTCAGGTCTCGCCCTTCGGGGCTGCCAGGCTGGCCCACACTCGGTGTTGCAATGTCTCGATGGGTGGACACACACCTTCAACATTGCGCCTAGATTGTGAGCCAGCCTGAAAGCCTGAGTGCGCAAGGAGTTATTCAAAGGCTCCTTTTGTGAAAGTACGCCATTGTCCATGATCAAGGGGGGACTGCAATGGCTGCCTGTGCCATCTGATTGGCGCTAAATCACAATAAAATGGCCCGTTGAAACGTAGCGACTGGGTTACAATGGGACGTAATGTTTACCCATCAGCCGCTGCCTACAATGATGGCAGCCCACAGCTGTGACATCATCAACAATCAGAACAAGAGCACCTAACAGGAGGTCCCATGGAGACCATCAAGCAATCTGATTTTCAGAGCTTCGCGGAGTTTTATCCCTATTACCTCCAGGAGCATGGCAACCCCACCTGTCGCCGGCTGCACTTCTTCGGCACCTTGGGCCTGTTCGGCGTTCTGGCCGGCGTGTTCATGACCGGCAATCTTTGGGGGCTGCTGCTGTTACCGGTGGTGGGCTATGGTTTCGCCTGGGTGGGGCACTATGTTTTTGAAAAAAACCGCCCGGCTACCTTCAAGCACCCCTGGTACAGCCTTGCCGGTGATTTTGTCATGTTCAAGGATATCCTCATCGGGCGTATTGAGTGGTAGCAGTAGACGCATCCCGCACCACGCTTCACGCTGGCACGCGGAGGGAGTAATGACCGTGGTTGGGGTTTTTCGCCCGGGAGAAACGGCGGCCAAGGATAGTGACCTGCCTGACCTGCCTGACCTGGATTGCCGGGAAAATATTGACGCTATGGTGCACGGGTTTTATCAGCGCTTGCTGAAGGATCCGGTCATGGCGCCGGTGTTTCTGGAGGTGGCGGGGATTGATCTGCAACAGCACCTGCCGACCATCTGCCAGTACTGGTACAAAATGTTGTTGGGCGAGCAGGACTATCAGCGCCATATGATGGCAAAACACCGTGCCCTGGATGATCGCGAGCCGCTTACCGGGGAGCATCACGAGCGATGGCTGGGCCATTTTATGGCGAACCTGGAGGGGCGCTTTGCCGGGCCGATGACCGACCGCGCTCGTCTGATCGCCCAGCGCGTCATGCATAACCTGTATATGCAGCTCAGCGCCCGACGGGGCCATGGCTCTGTAGAGAGCTGAAAAGTGGGCTCATCGCGGGGTGGGGCCGATTCAGTGCTCTCTTGGCAACACCCCAAAGGCGCTGCGCAATAGCGCCAGTTAGCCAGACTTTTGGCCTTTCTCATCAGGCATTCGAAGCCAGGCGGATCAGAATAGCGGCAGCACCATGTTGCCGGCCAACAGGCCGGCGCCGCTGAGATAGCAACTCCCGATCAGGATGGGGTCGGAATCGAGAGTCTGGCGCCGGAGATGAAAATACAGGCCGGTGGCCAGCAAGCCCACCGCAACAACGCACACGCCAATCCAGAGAATTTGGGTCATGGTGATGTCCTGCTTTCGATGACGTTTTTTATTTTTAACGCTGTGGCCATGTTGTCGTCAATGACGCCGTGGGCGGGCGCCTGCGTTAGCCAATAATGCCCTGTGCCTGCAGGTCTGCAAATTCTGCGTCACTCAATCCCAGCTCATCACGGAGCACGGCGTGGTTATGGCTGCCCACCTCGCCACCGGGCCAGCGGGTTTCGCCGGGGGTGTCGGCCAGCCGAGGCGTAATGGCAGGGACCTTGAGCGGTTTGCCGTTGATTTCCACCTGCTGGAACAGGCCGCGGGCCTGGAAGTGCGGATCCTGCATCATGTCGGCCACGGAATAGATGGGGCCGGATGGCACCCGGGCTTCTTCGAGAATGGCCAGGATTTCATCACTGGGCAGGCTGCGGCACCAGCTGTCCAGCGCGGCGTCGATGGCCTCTTCGTGCTCCACGCGACCGGCGTTGTTGGCCATGGCGGGATCCTCGGCCATATCGGGGCGGCCGGCGGCGGTCATCAAGCGTTTGAAAATGGAATCGCCATTGCCGCCGATCACCACGAACTTGCGATCGGCGCAGCGGTAGGTATTGGTGGGCACAATGCCGGTGACAGTGGAGCCGGCGGGTTCACGAATGACACCGGCCCCATCAAATTCCGGTATGACTCCTTCCAGAAGATTGAATACGGACTCGTACAAGGCCACATCGACAACCTGGCCTTGTTGGCTGTTTTGTCGCTCGAGCAGTGCGAGCAAAATGCCCAGCGCTGCGTGCAGCCCGGCAATGGTGTCGCCCAATGAGAGGTTGGGGCGCACCGGGCGCTCGCCGGGAAAGCCGTTCACGTAGCGCAGGCCGCCAATGCCTTCGCACACCGAGGCATAGCCGGGTTTGCTGGCGTAGGGGCCGGTCTGGCCGTAGCCAGAAATGCGGGTATAAATCAGCCCCGGGTTGTCGGTGGCAAAGCTGTCCGGGCCCAGTCCCCAGGTTTCCATGGTGCCCGGGCGGAAGTTTTCGATGATCACATCGGCACCCACCATCAACCTGCGAGCCAGCGCTTTGCCCTGGTCAGTTTTCAGATCCAGGGTGACGGATTTCTTGTTGCGTCCCAGACTGCGCCACCAGAACGAGGTGCCGTCCTCATCCAGTTTGCGCCAACCGCGAATCGGGTCGCCACCGGGGGGCTCCACTTTCACCACATCGGCGCCGAAGTAGGCCAGCAGGGTGCCGGTAAAAGGCCCGGCGAGTAGCTGTCCCAGTTCGATAACGCGTACTCCGTCCAGGGGCAGGCGGCGTGATGAGGGTTGAGTCATGGAGCCTCCAGAGAGTGTTTTTTCAAGCCCACAAGCCTAGCGGATTGGGCAGGGGAGTGGCAGTGTCCAAAGTGCCCGCGCCCGGTCGTTTGGCGTCAGTCTGGCGTAACCGTCATGGGGACAACAGTGGCAGCCGCCGGTACAGAGCGAGGGCTGAAGTTTTGCCATCCGGGCTGCGCCCTATACAATCCGCGGCCTGCTACGAGGAAAAGCCATGACCCCGGAACGTTACCGCCGCATTTGCGACACCCTGGACCGCCGCCAGCCTGACCTGACTGTGATCATGGATGGCGTGCACAAACCCCATAATATTGCTGCCATTGTGCGTACCTGCGACGCGGTGGGGATTCTCGATGTGCATGCAGTGTTACCCAAAAACCGGGCGCGTATGGCCGCCGGCACGGCGATGGGATCACAGCGTTGGGTACAGGTACACAAGCGCGATGAAAGCACCGATGTGATCCGTGAATTGCAGGGCCAGGGCGTGCAGGTGCTGGCGGCGCATTTGTCCGATGATGCAATTCCCTACCGGGAGGTGGATTACACCCGGCCAACCGCGCTGTTGTTGGGGACCGAAAAATTCGGCGTCAGTGACGAGGTGGCCAGCGTGGTGGACCAGAATGTGACGATTCCCATGATGGGTATGGTGGAATCATTCAATGTGAGTGTGGCGGCGGCGATTATTCTTTCCGAAGCCTGTGAGCAGCGCCGGGCGAAAGGGTTTTATGATCAGCCGCGGGTGGCAGCGGATCGCTACCACGAGCTGCTTTTCCGGTGGGGCTATGCCCGTATCGCCCGTTTATGCGACGCCCACGGCGTGCCATACCCTGAGCTGGATGAAGAGGGGCAGGTGAAAGACAGCGCCGCGCTTACGGCGCTGTTGCAGAAGACCCAGACGGAGACGTAGCAGCGGGTTTGCTTGCCGGCTTGGTGGCGGGGGAAGCAACCGGCCCCAGCGATGTTGCCGTAGGGGCGTGGCTCACCTGCCACTGAAAGTCGCTGGCCCCGCCTTCGCCTACCCAGGCCGGGAACCACAGGGTGTTGTCCATGGTGGCGTAGCGCAGGCGGCGGATATCGATACCCTGATCGTTGGCCAGGGTGATCATCCGGGCCAACACCTGGCCATGATGAATCTGGTCCACCGCCGGGGTGGTATCGACGATGGCCTGGTGGACGATCTGGTTAAAGGTGTCGCGGGGAATGCCGGAGAAATTCATCCGGTCCAGATCCGCAATAAAGGCATCTGCCAGTTCCTCTACCGTGTTGATGCGGCCGTCGGCCTTCAGTTCAGCCAGTTTCTTGTTGACCACTTCATCGTATTTCTCGAATGCGCCGTCCTGTTCGGCGGCGGCCAGGGCCACAATGGCTTCGCCCAGGCTGTCCATGTTCTGGAAATCCAGCTTGGGGATCGCGCCCATCAGATCAATCACCGTATCGGGAATGCCTTCGCTCTGGAAACCCAGCCGCGGGGTGGCACCGGGATCGCGCTCGTACTTGGTGGTGCTGTTGGCATCATCCTCGTAGAACATGTTCATGGTCACGCCATCCAGAAAGGCATCGAACAGGCCGTTGGGCACCACCGGCATGTGGTTGCTGAAGAACATTTCCCAGCCCTGATTGGAATCCAGGTGTAGCCAGTCGCCAGGCAGGCGAGTGGCGTTCATGCGGGTTTCGAAGTCGCTCATGGTGCCGTCCACGATCCCGTACTGTTTGCCGTCGTAGACGGAATCAAACGTCAGCCGGGCGCCATCCAGGTTCTGGAAATCGATGGCAAAGTGAATGCGAGGCTCACGCAGGAACATCAGGAAAAACTTCAATACCTTCATGCTGCCGATGGCGAACCGGGAGGGAATGGTCACCGACTGTTCGTAGAAATCCACCTGAAATTTCTGGCTGAAAAAGGTAGGCAGATAGGCATACCAGACCCGCGCCTTGACCAGCATGGAGGCACGCACGGCGCCGTCACGCACAGCCAGGGGCGTGGCCTTGATGTTCTTGCGGGTATCCAGATCCACACGCAGGTTTTGGTTAAGGATGCCGGTGCTGATGTTCACATAGATGTTGTCAAAGACGTTCTCGTCTTTGTGGGGCCCCAGGCGCGGCGCCATGGACTGGATCTGGGTGAAATCCTTGGGTTCATACTCCATGCGCATCAGGGTGGTCTGGATCCAGCCTTCGTCCAGATTCACCTCCACATAATCCGCCCGTGAACGTTCGCTGTTATTGCGCACCAGATACAGATAGCGGGGCTTGTTGCGCGGCGAGTCGAGACGGATTTCTTCCAGCATCTGCCCTTCGGCCAGGGTATGCTGCGCCGGATCGAAGCGGTCCCAGCCGCCATCGCGGAACATGAAAACCAGTTCATCGAAATCGTCAAAAATGCCGGGCTTGCCTTCCGCCTTGCTGTCGTTTTCACCCTCAATCCAGATCAGGCCGGTCTTGTCGAACTCGTCGATCTGGTAGGGCACCGGAATCAGCTTGCCGGCCCGTACGGCCATTAACGACAGTTCCTCGGTGGGGATACCGTTGTGGCGGAGCAGGTCGTAGCCCTTGATTTCCATGGGGTACAGGTAGGTGAACTGGGTGGTATCCAGCGCTTTAAGGGTGTAATCCAGCTGTTCGGTGGAGATGCGAGTCAACCCGGTGGCCCAGCGGCCCATGGCACTGGGGTCGGCCTTGTAGAACTCCACGAAATGTTTGAAATAGGCGTCGGGTACGCCGTCTGTCCAGATTTCCCGTGCCTTGAGGGGGCTGGTCACACTGAGCAGTAGCGCGATAACGCCAATCCATCCCTGTCTGCCGGTCATTTTGTTATTCTCTTCGACGATTTCGGATAGGAAAATGAAGGCCCTAGAGTATGACAACAGAACAGGAAAAAGTAGGCCTTAACGCCCTGCATGAACGGCTCCATCGTGTATTGCCGGCGGTGTCCCTGTCTTGCCAGGCATTGCCGCAAACGCCAGCCCTGCGCCTGTGGCTATTGGATGAGCTGTTCCCGGAGCAGGCGCTGGACCCGGAAATCGTCAATGCAATCATGGAAGAGCCGCCATACTGGTCTTTCTGTTGGGCTTCCGGGCAGGTGCTGGCGCAGTATCTGCTGGATAATCCCGAGCAGGTGGCCGGCCGTTGTGTGGTGGATGTGGGGCCGGGTTCCGGGGTGGTGGCTATTGCCGCGGCCCTGGCTGGGGCACGCCGGGTCATCGCCTGTGATCTGGACGAGGATGCGCTCACGGCCACGGCCATGAACGCCCGGGAGAACGGCGTCGAGGTGGCGCTGAGCAATGATCTGGACTCCGCCCTGGCAGAAGCCGATCTGGTGACCGCCGCAGATATTCTCTACGACCGGGAAAACCTGCCGTTACTGGCCCGCTTTCAGGCTGCCGGCGCCGTGCTGCTGGCGGATTCCCGGGTACCGGACCTGAATCCCCCGGGCTACCGGCTGCTGGGGGAATGGCAGTCCTGTACCTGGCCGGATCTGGGGGAATCGCGGGAGTACAACGGCGTTCGTCTGTTTGCTTCGGAACCGTAGACGCTTGCGCTGGTCAGAAAAAAGTGGGTGACGCTCAATTCCCGGTACCAGCGATTGCGGGCCGGGCATTTCTGGGTGCCATCCGGTACTGGACTTTTAGCCCATCATCCCTTTTACCGATGATGCTTTCCTTGAAACAGGAGGAACAACCGTTGTTTGAGAAAACGTTGTCTACGTCAAAAAAACCAATCCTTCCCGTCCTCTGGGTGCTGACGCTGTTATGCGTTGCCTTTTCCCCGGTTCAGGCGGCCTTGCCTGCTGTCACGGCCGAAGGGGACGCGCTGCCCTCGCTGGCGCCCATGCTGGAAAAAACCTCGCCGGCAGTGGTGAATATTGCCATCGAAACCCGGGTGCGGGCGGCGCGAAATCCGTTGATGAATGATCCTTTCTTTCGTCGCTTTTTCGACATGCCGGAACGCCAGCGGCCCTCTGAGCGCCGCGCTGCCAGTGCCGGATCCGGGGTGATTGTGGATGCTGCTGAAGGCTATGTGCTGACCAACGCCCATGTGGTCAAGAATGCCGACAATATCGAAGTCACCCTCACCGATGGCCGTGAACTGTCGGCGGAACTGGTGGGTGTGGATGAGGAAGTGGATCTGGCTGTACTGAAGCTGGAAGAGTCGGACCGACTTACCCAAATTGCCATTGCCGATTCCACCGGCCTGCGGGTCGGCGATTTTGTGGTCGCCATCGGTAACCCCTTCGGGCTTGGCCAGACCGTGACCAGTGGCATCGTTTCTGCGCTGGGTCGCACAGGTCTGGGCATTGAAGGGTACGAAAGCTTTATCCAGACCGATGCCTCCATTAACCCGGGTAACTCCGGTGGTGCACTGGTCAATTTGCGCGGTGAGCTGGTGGGTATCAATACGGCGATTCTGGCGCCGGCCGGTGGCAATGTGGGCATTGGTTTTGCCATTCCCACCGAGATGGCCGAGAACGTGATGCAGCAGCTGATCGAACACGGTGAAGTGCGCCGCGGCATGCTCGGGGTCACCATTCAGGACCTGACGGCGGAGTTGGCGGAAGCCTTTGGTGTTGAGCGCCAGCGCGGCGTGGTGATCACCCAGGTGGTGGAAGACAGCGCGGCAGAGAAGGCGGGCCTGAAGAGCGGTGATGTGGTTACCGCCGTGGACGGTCGCCCGGTAAACCGCGCGGCCGACCTACGTAACAAGGTGGGCATGGCGCCGGTCGGTGAGAAAGTGACCTTGAGCATCCTGCGTGATGGCAAGAAAAAAGACGTTACCGCCGTGATCAGTGAGTCATCACGGGAAACCGCTGGCGGTGAGGCCGTTTCCAAATTCCTGGAAGGCGCCAACCTGCGTGACCTGCGCAAGGGCGAGCTGCAACATGCCGATGCCGGCGTGCTGGTGGACGAAGTAGAGCGAGGTTCCCCGGCCTGGCGCGCCGGGCTGCGTAACGGTGACGTGATCATTAACGTGAACCGCCAGGACGTGGAAACCATGGACGAGTTACGCAAGGCCGTGGACGATAAAGAAGCGGCCCTGTTGCTGCGGGTTAACCGCAACGGCGGCGTGTTCTTTGTGGTGGTGCGTTGATCGACTAACCCTCAAGCTGTATCAAAAAAGCCGGCAGTGATAGCCGGCTTTTTTGTGGGCGTTCCAGTTTTCGTAGGTCGACTTAGGCGTAGCCGTAAGCCGATACGGTTGTTGCGTAGCCCGAAATAAAGCCGATTGTCGGATTACGGCTACGCCTAATCCGACCTACTTTAAGACGCTTTACGTGTCATCTTTTTCAAATGTTCCGTGGCGACCTGCACCCTGCGAAAAACGTTCCGCCCCGGCCAGCGCTTCTTCGAATACCACCGGAAAGCCGCCGGCGCCTTCGTCACGCAGGGCGGTTTCCTGACCCTTGTCCCATTGCTGGTAGGCGGATAGCCGATCTGCTCGCAGGCAGCGTTGCGGGAAGGCGGCAATCTGGCGGGCCAGGGTGATGGCTTCGTCCAGGGCTTTGCCTTCCGGGGCTACCCGATTGGCGAGGCCAATCTGCAGGGCTTCTTCCGCGTTAACCGGGCGACCGGTGAGAATCATGTCCATGGCGCGGCTATGGCCAATCAGGCGGGGCAGGCGGACGGTGCCGCCATCAATCAGTGGTACACCCCAGCGCCGGCAGAATACGCCGAAGGTGGCGGTGTCTTCCATCACGCGCAGATCGCAGAACAGGGCCAGTTCCAGTCCTCCTGCTACCGCGTAGCCGGATACGGCAGCGATTACCGGTTTGCTTAACAGCATACGCGACGGCCCCATGGGGCCGGGGCCTGTCCCCGTGGCTTCCACCTCATTGCGCAGTGCCGGGTCGCCCATGGCAGACAGGTCGGCCCCGGCACAGAAATTACCGCCAGCGCCATGGAGAATGGCCACATGCAAAGTCGGATCCTGCTCGAAGTGGTCGAAGGCAGCACGTAGCGCATCGGCGGAGGGCCGGTCGACGGCGTTGCGTTTTTCCGGGCGGTTCAGGGTGATGATATAAAGGCCGTCGCGTTGTTCTGTTAAAACCGGGTCGCTCACAAGGTCACCTTGGTTGTCTGCCACAGGGGAATCATTACAGTGGGGTTCTCTACAGATGGAAACATCTAAGCATAAGACTTGCCGGTATGTCTGCCGGTAGCGGGCGAGTTTGTTGGAGACGGTGATGGCGTATGTGCGTGAGTACGAAGATGAGAGCATTACCCGTGAGCAGCTGGATCAGAGTGACGGGTTGAGACTGCTTGAATTCGGCGCCAATTGGTGTGGTTACTGCATTGCGGCCCAGCCGGATATCGAAGCGGCGCTTGCGGAGCACCGCGAGCTTCCGCATATAAAAATAGCGGATGGGCCGGGAAGGCCCCTGGGGCGTAGTTTCCGGGTTAAGCTCTGGCCGACATTGATTCTGATCAGGGATGGTGAAGAAATCGGGCGTATTGTCCGGCCGGAGAGCGAGGAAGATCTGAAGGGGTTTCTTCGCTGTTGTTGACGTAAGCAAGAAGGCGGGGCAGAGCCCCGCCGTGTCACTTAGTGGCTAAGCGTGATGGTGGCAGTATTGGACCAGGCGCCCGCCTGATCCTTCACCCGATAGGTAATCGAGTCAGTTTTATTGCCAAAGAAGAAGGGAAAATACCGTAGCTGGCCATCGCCAAGATTCTCTACGTAGCCCCGACTCGGGCCTTGTGTAATCTCAAGAGAATCTGGATCGATGTTGTTTTCCGCATCGGTATCGTTTTCCAGTGGGCTCAGGTACTGCCAGCCCCAATAGCCGATAGAGAGATTGTCGTTATTGGCCTGGGGGGCACTGTTTTGGTAGGAGACGGTGATTGTGGTGGAGTCCTGGTCTTTGAACCCTTCGTCATCTGTCACGGTAAGCGTCGCCGTTATGATGATGTCATCGTCATTGGCACCAAGGTTGGGCGTTTCAAACTGTGCCACGGCCTGGTCTGCGCCGGTAATATCAATATCAGGTTGATCCAGTGTCCATTGATATTCTGCGATGTTGCTGTCGTCGGAGGAAAATTGTCCGTGCAGGGTGAACGTCTGGTTCTGACCTGTTGAGAATCCAGGGCCCGCATTGGCTGTCGGGACGCTGGGGTGGCGAGCATTAAGCGCAATGGTTCCCAGGAGGGCAGGGTTCTGAGTGCCTCCACAGTGCTGGGAAAAACTGGCCATGAAGCTGTCGACCTGGTCTTCCTGTTGTTCAATGGAATGAACGGTAAAGCCGCCGGAAAGCGTGTTGCACCCTCGGCCGTCGCCGGAAATGCTGAGTCCACCAAGGCCATCGCTCTGGAAGGGGAAGCGCTCGGCCTGATAGTTGCCGGGTTGTAACGCCGCATTGTAGGGCGCGGCAAAATCGGCCCGCCAGTTATCGCCATCATCAATGTGTACGGACACGCCATTGTCGTAATTAATGCTGGAGTTGAAGGTGCTGAAAACATCATCGAAGTACAGCTGTTTGCCTTGCCCGATATAGTCACCTTCAGGGCTGTTAATCTGCATATAGGTTAATGGCGCACTTTTACTCACCAGTGGAAGCGTTAGTGTTTGGGAATTGTTTTGCCCAAGGCTGTCAGTGACGGTGAGTTTTAGTGTGAGCTCTTCGCCATCAAGGGGCAGGGACGGAACAGTAAAAGACGGCGTAGCGCTGTTCGTATCTGCTAACGTAAGTGCGGGGCCATTCAATTGCTCCCACTGGTAGCCAGCAATAACACCGCTATCGGAATACGACTTTTCTGCAGACAGGGTTACATGGGTGTCGTCAATGAGCTGGCGCATGGGGCGCTCAATAACCGCAACGGGATGCGGTAAATTTTCTGGCAGAGTGGAGTTGATGCGGATGCTGCCGTTCAGTGGGGCATCGTTATTGCCGCAGTACTGTACGAAGTCCAGTGCTATGACCGGATTCGCTGCCGCGAGGTCCAGTTCATGAATGAAGAAGTCACCGTCAATGGTGTTGCAACCGCGGTGATCCATGGAGACGGAAAGGCCGGCTCGCAAGGCACCTTTAAAGGCATTTCGTTGTGCATTCAAATAGTGCTCTTCTTCCAGTACCAGGTTGTCCGGTGAAGAAAAAACCATGTCCAGGTCGGTGTTCGCGTCTTCGTATCCCAGGGTCAGCTGGGATTGAGTGTAATCCAGGCTGATGGTTCCGGTACTGTCAGAGAGAGTTTGCGTAATCCCGCCTCCAATATAATCCCCGGGTTCGCTGTTGAGGTGAATTGTACTTCCTGCTGTGGCAACGGCGGGCGCCAGAATGCAAGGCAAAAGGCTCATCAACGTAATTTTCATCGTTCCCCCTTGTGTGGTCTTGGTCCGGTTTGATACCGGTGTCACAAGGAGTATAGGAATCGCCAGGGCCGGGAATGTGCGATATATCGGACAGTACTGTAGGTCATCACGTTAATGTCAGAGGGTGTGACCGTTGTGGCAGTTTAAAGAGGGTAGAAATTCAGCGCTGTTGGTGTCACAAAAGTTCGAGCACCACCTTGCCCACCGATCTCCCCGATTGCAGTAGCGCCAATGCCGCCTGGGCATCGTCGAAGGCAAAGCGATGGCCCACATGGGGTGGGGGCAGGGCAATGGTCTGTAGTTCGCTGAGCAAAGCCTTCATGCTGGCTTTTTGCTCCCATAGCCAGATCAGATTGAAGGCCATCACCGACCGGTTGCTGCTGATCATGTCCATAACGTCATAGCGGGGGCGGCGCAGGTAGCGCCAGGCGGCTTTGAGGTAGTTGGGGCGGTTGCCGGTGGGGGTGAATTCCGCAGCGCCGAAAACCACTAGCCGGCCCATGGGCTTGAGTGCGGCAAAGCTGGCTTGCTGGACGGTGCCGCCGATGGCGTCGAGTATCAGATCGAAACGGTGGCCGGTTTCGGTGAGTTGGCGGGCAAAATCCGGTTGGCGTACCAGCACATTTTTAAAACCCATTTCCTGCAGCATCGCGGCTTTGTCGGGGCTGCCCACCGTCCCAACCGGGTTGGCGCCCAGCAGTGTTGCCAGTTTCATGGCCTGCAGGCCGACTCCGCCGGCGGCGCTGTGTATCAGCACACGCTGCTCCGGCTGGATGGCGCCGAGGGTGGTCAGGGCATACCAGGCGGTGAGGGTCTGAGCCGGGAAGGCGGCGCCCTGAGCGAAGCTCCAGTCGTTGGGCAGGGGGACCAGGTAATCCGGTTCGCTATCAATAATGGAGCAGTAACCGCCGAAGCGGGTGACGCCCATAACCCGGTCGCCAACCTGGAAGGGGCTGTCGGTATTGTCGGTGTCAGAGCCTGTGTCGATGACCGTGCCGGCAAATTCCAGCCCGGGAATGAAGGCCCCTTCCGGGGTTGCGGAGTAAAGGCCGGTAAGGGCGAAAATATCTGCAAAATTCAGCCCCACGGCATGAACCTGCACCCGGACATGCCCGAGAGACAGGGGAGGCAATGGACGCTGTTTTTGAACCAGGCTGGCCAGGGTGCCTGCCTTGTGCGTTTCCCAAACCGTTACCGTGGGCATGACGAGTTCCGACCGTTAAACGACCAGTATGCGGGGTCGCAGGGTGGGGCTCAATGTGTCCGTACCTGAAGATGCAGGCCTCTTTATGCTTTGCGCAGTACAGGCATTATGTCGTTGCATATTCATCTTGTTGCTTAGCTTTCTTCATGTCAGTCTTTATCCCGTATTTATGTCAGCCGATTGTCGGCGGACAGTAGGAGATAACGACATGGAAACGTCGCCACAGGGACGAGCGGTGCGCGTCTGGCTGGGCTATGCCTTGCCGACACTGGCTCCGGCCCCGCATCGGCAGACACTGTATGACCGGCTTGGCCAGATTTTTATCCCGGCCACGGTTCAGTTTATGGGACCGTTGGGACTGCAGGCCTATATTCCTTCCATCGTACCGACCAGCCGCCATGCGGTGGTGCCTGACGAAATTGCGCTGGTGTTTTACCCGGACCAGGCGACCTACGAGGCGGCGTGCCATGAAAGCTGTGGCGGGCGTGCCTACGCGTCGCTGCACAGTACGGTTTTCAGTTTCAGTACAGAGGCGGGCCGGCCGGCCAGCCATAGTGCATTCCCGGCGCTGTTTCGCGGTGACCCCTCCCAGAGCGGGGCCTTGCAGGTGCTGGACCATGGTGAGAGCTGGCAATCCGGGCAGGTCATCAGTGAAGTGATGGTGCGCACAGAGCAGACGCCAGAGGCCTTCCGGGGCGCGGTATGTAACCGCTTTAGGGAGGTGCTGGAGGTATTGCCCGCTGGGCTGTCCGGCGTGTTCCTGTATCTGGACGATGATCTCTGTGTCTGTTGGTCGCTTTGGACAGAGAGCCCGCAACCACTGGCCGAGGGGCTGGGCGAACGAGCGTTGCTGAGTGAATCGGTGCCTTGCTCTGTGCCACCGTCTCCCTTTGCCCACTATGCCGGCCTCCATGTGCAGGCCGGCGATAGCCTGAATCTGCAGTTCGCCACCAGGCCCGCGGTGTCAGCGCCGGCGGAGGAGGCCGGCTGATGGGTTTTTCCAACCGGGATTTCACTCTGCTGGACACGCGTCTGTTCAAGGCCTTTATGGCGGCGGCAGAAACGCGCAGTTTTACCCATGCCGCCACGCGGGCTCACATGACGCAATCCGGGGTGAGCCAGCAC
>JBDWVU010000031.1:0-28547 GCA_039983755.1 Alloalcanivorax sp. | reverse complement strand
CGACGCTCCTACGGAAAGGTTAGGTGGTTTTATTCAGGGCTGGAACAGGGGTTGTTCGAGCAAGGTCTTGCGTTGGCGCCAGTCGGGCATGCGGGCGTCCATGAGGGCGTGGAAGCCTGGACCGTGGTCCATGTGCTGAAGGTGACACAGTTCGTGCATGACCACGTAATCCAGTGCCGCTGGCGGGTAGTGCAGCAGGGCCATGTTCAGGTTGATGTACCCTTTTGCCGACAGTGAGCCCCAGCGGGTGCGCATCTTTTTTACCCGCAATACCGGGCGCGTATAACCTTGTCCGGCAAACCAGCCGAACTGCCGCGCGATGCTGTCTTCAAACAACGGGCGTGCCTG
The DNA here is from genome assembly GCA_039983755.1 of Alloalcanivorax sp. Lineage (GTDB taxonomy): Bacteria > Pseudomonadota > Gammaproteobacteria > Pseudomonadales > Alcanivoracaceae > Alcanivorax. The sequence continues at coordinate 28,199 of JBDWVU010000031.1, read as the reverse complement.
CTGGCGAAGCCAGCGCTCCACCGCCTGCTGCACCGCTGCCTCGCGGTCGGGCTCGGCGACTCGCACCTGTAGATAGCCGCCAGCCACACTCACCGACGACCGTCCTGCAGAAACATCCAGGGTCAACGGCTGGCCCCGGAACACCATGCTGCAGCCATCCTGCCAGCGTTGCCGGGGGCGGCTGGCCTGGCGTTGTTGTTGCTCCTTGATCCACTGGCGGCGGCTGTCCACAAAGGTCTGCACCATGCGCAGGGGCGCCCGTTGTGGCGCACGCACCTGCACACGCCCGTCTTCCAGAACACGCAGTTCCAGGGAGCGACGTTTGCTGCGGATCAATTCGTAGTCGGTCATGGGTATAGCGGCAAGCTACAAGCTTCAAGCGGCAACGCGAAACTGTCACGTCGCCAACCTGAAGAGATTGGATTCCGTGCCCCAAGCTGCGCGGTCGCGGGCACAGCCAGTAATGCAGCCCCACCCTTGCTCGCGCCTTGTCGCTTGAAGCTTGTAGCTTGCAACTCCGTCCCCTCTGGTAGCACGGCTCTGGATCGCGCCGCCAGCGACGCTCCTACGGCAACGTTAATCCCTGTTCGGCAGTTCCTTGTCCAACTGCTGGCTGACCGCATCCGCCGGTGACGCGTACGGCGCCAGCCACTGGTACAGCACCGGAATGATAAACAGGGTCAGCACGGTGGCAAACAATAGCCCGCCGAGAATCACTACACCAATGGTAAAGCGGCTTTCCGCGCCGGCACCGGTGGCCAGCACCAGCGGCACGGCGCCGAAGATGGTAGAGACACCGGTCATCAAGACCGGACGGAACCGCACGATGGCACCTTCATAGATGGCCTCTTTTACACTCCGGCCCTGGTCACGAAGCTGGTTAGCGAACTCCACAATCAGAATACCGTTCTTCGCCATCAGCCCCAGCAACATGATCATGCCAATCTGGCTGTAAATATTCAGACTGTCGCCGGTAACGCTGATGGCGATCACCGCCCCGGCCAACGCCAGCGGCACCGTGAGCATGATAATCAGCGGGTGAATCCAGCTTTCAAACTGGGCGGCGAGCACCAGGAACACAATCACCAGGGCCAGCGCAAAAGTCACCAGAATCGCCGACGCCGACTCTTTCAATTCTTCGGCCATGCCTTTGTAGCCGATGCGCGCTTCCAGCGGTAACCGCTCCCGGGCCTGCTCTTCCACATAGGTCATCGCCGTGGCCAGGTCGTAGCCGTCGGCCAGGTTGGCGGACAGGGTAATCGCCGGCAAGCGGTCCACCCGGCGCAGCTCCGGTGCATCGCCGGTGGTGGCCAATTCCACCACGCTGGAAAACGGCACCAAGCCACCACTGTTGCTGCGCAGGTAGATCGGCAGCACATCCTCAGGCACTTGACTGGCGCTCTTTTCCGCCTCCAGCAACACGTCGTACTCACGCCCCCGGTCCACATAGGTGGATACGGTCAGGGTGGCAAACATGGCCTGCAGGGTTTCCCCCACATCGGTGGCCGTGATGCCCAGATCCGCCGCCCGCTCGCGGTCCAGATTCACATCCAGTTGCGGCTGGGTCTGTTCGAAGTCGGTATCGATACTGGTCAGGTTCGGGTTCTCGCGCAGGGCCGCCATCAGGGTTTCACTCCAGGCCAGCACCTGCTCATAGTCCGGCCCGGCCACCACCACTTCCAGCGCCTGGTCGAAGGCGCTCTGGCCCAGCCCCGGTGGATTCACCGCAAAGGCACGCAAGCCGGTGACCTGGGACAACTGCCCGCGCAACTCGCCAACGATTTCCTGCTGGGTACGCTCGCGCTCTTCCCAGTCTTTCAGCCGCACGATGGTAAATGCCCGTTCCGGCACACCCCGGAAACCGATGATCGCCAGCACTCGTTCCGCTTCGCCATTCTCCACCAGAGGCATGAGCATTTTTTCTATCGCCTGGGTGTGGTGGGCACCGTATTCCACCGTGGAGCCCTGGGGCGAGGTGGCAGGAATAATAAAGACGCCGCGGTCCTCCGTGGGCGCCAGCGCCTGTGGCAGTTGCCGGAACAGCAACGCCGCGGCCAGGCACAACAGCACGCAACCCAAGGCCAGCGGCCAGGGGCTTGTCAGGGTCCGTTGCAAACGGCTGGCGTAGGCCTGATTCAACCGTGTCAGGCCGCGCTGCAGAAAATTATTCTGCCCCTGCATTTCTTTACGGCTATGCCGATGTAGCCAGCGCGAACACAGCATGGGCGCCAGGCTCAGGGCCACGATGCTGGAGATGATCACCGCCGAGGCCAGGGTAAAACCGAATTCGCTGAACAAACGCCCCACGTCGCCGCCCATAAAGGAAATGGGCACAAACACCGCCACCAGGGTCAGCGTGGTGGCGACCACGGCAAAGGCTACCTGACGGGCGCCGAGATACGCGGCCACCAACCGTGATTCGCCTTCGTCGATACGGCGCTGGATGTTTTCCAGCATGACGATAGCGTCATCCACCACCAGGCCGATGGCCAGGATCAGCGCCAACAGGGTCAGCACGTTGATGGAAAAATCCATCACCCCGAAGCCGATAAAGGCACCGATCACCGACACCGGAATGGTCACCGCCGGGATCAGGGTGGCACGCAGGTTGCCGAGAAAGGCAAAGATCACCGCGATCACCAGCACCACGGAAATCCCCAGGGTAATCAGCACCTCACGAATGGACGCGCGGATAAACAGGGATTCATCGGAGTTGATATCCAGGTGAATATCCGCGGGCAGGTTGTCGCGCACGGCCACGATCTCTTCGCGCACCCGGTCCGACACCGCCACGGTATTGGCCTTGGACTGGCGCACCACGCCCAGGCCAATAGCCGCTTCACCGTTGGCGCGCAGCACCGAATCATCGTTTTCCACGCCCAGCGCCACCCGGGCCACATCGCCCAGGCGCAGCAGGTAATCGCCCTGGCGACTCACCACCAGGTCCTCGAATGCCTGCACCGTGGCCAGGCGATTGTCCGCCCGAATCGTGAAGCCGCGGGATTCCGATTCCAGTTTGCCCGCCGGTAGCTCCACATTATTACTGCGCAGCGCCTGTTCAATATCGGTGACGGTGACCTGGTTGGCCGCCATGCTCTGGCGATCCAGCCACACGCTCATGGCGTAGCGGCGCTCACCACCGATAATCACTTCCGATACCCCATCGAGCACGGCAAAGCGATCCACCAGTGACCGTTCGGCAAAATCGGTCAGCTCCTGGGGCGCCAGGGTACTGCTGGTCAGGGTCACCCAGATAATCGGCCGGGCATCGGCATCGGCCTTGGCGATCACCGGGGTTTCCGCTTCTTCCGGCAGCCGGTTGAGCACCCGGGATACCGCATCGCGCACGTCGTTGGCGGCGATATCCACATCCCGCTCCAGGGTGAATTCCACCGTGGTGCGGGCCGAGCCCAGGCGGCTGCGCGATTCGATCTTGCGCACCCCTTCCACCCCGGAGATTGCCCCTTCAATGACCTGAATGATCTGGGTATCAATAACTTCCGGCGCGGCGCCGTCATAATCCACACTGATAGAAACGACCGGCGGATCGATATCCGGATACTCCCGGATTGGCAATTTCATCAGCGCACTGACGCCAAACACCACGATCAACAGACTGATAACGGTGGCGAATACCGGTCGCTTGATAGAAACATCAGACAGGATCATGCGGCGGCCTCGGTGGGAGCCGGGTCACTAGGTTGCGGGTCACCGGAGGGCGTATCTTCTGCCGGTGCCGGGTTCAACAACACCCGCTGCCCAGGCAACAATGCCTCAGGATCGTCAATCACCTTCACCGGCTGGCTGCTGCCCAGGCGAGAGTGGCCGTTGACGATCACATCCGGTTTGTTGGTCAGCCCGCTGGTCACTTCCACCCAACCATCGCGGCGGCCGCCCAGTGTTACCGGGTGACGCTGGGCGAGATTGTCCGGGCTCACCGTGAACACGTAACTCTGCGCCCCCTGGGTAATGACGGCCTGTTCCGGCACCAGCAACGCGGCCCGTTCCGCCAACTGCACAGACACGCGCAGAAACTGGCCCGGCAACAGCTGACCCTGTGGATTATTCAGGCGCGCGCGCACAGTCAGGCTACGGCTGCTGCTGCTTACCCGGGAATCCAGATGCATGATGGCACCTTCAAAAATCTGGTCTTCAAAGGCAGAATTACCGGCCTGTACCGACAAGCCCACGGACAGCTTGGCCAGATAGCGTTCGGGTACCTGGAAGTCCACTTCCAGGTGCCCCAGGTTGTCCAGGGTCGTTATCGGGTTACCCGTCTGCAGGTAGGCCCCGGGGTCCACCTGCCGCAACCCCAACACGCCGGCAAACGGTGCCCGGATGGTATGGTCGTTAAAATTGGCGCGAGCCACATTGCGGCTGGCCTCGGCCGCTTCCAGGGTGGTGCGGAACGTATCGACTTCAGACTGGGAGATGGCCCGACGTTCCACCAGCTGCTGGCCACGGCGGTAATCGGCCTTGGCCCGCTGGTACTCGGCTTCCGCCCGGGCCAGTTCGGCGCGGGCATTGCGATCATCCAGGGTCACCAGCAGCTGGCCAGGTGTCACTTGCTGGCCCTGCTGGAAATGGATCTCCGCCACCCGGCCCGGCACTTCCGCCAACACCACCACGGCCTGGGCGGCCCGGGCGGTGCCAACGGCTTCCACCCGGTCATAGAGTGGGCGCTCAATACTCGGGGCCAGATTCACTACTGTCGGCGGGCGCGTTCCCATGGGCGCCTGCTCGACAGGCCACAGCCACCATGCAACAACCCCCACCAGTGCTACCAGCACCAGCCCCGCGATAATCCGCGCCATGCCATTCTCCGTTATTCTGATTCACGCTAGGTCTGTTTCGCGCCAAGGCAGTCTAGCGTGCAATTATGCAAGGAATGCGTAGACGACGCGTTAAAGTGACCGGAAGTTATGAAGTAAATTCATTTTTTGCGCAGATTCTTGCTGTAGGAGCGTCGCTGGCGGCGCGATTACGAATATCGAGTTGCGATAAACGAGTGACGAGAATGAAAACCGGAACACCGGGAAAGGCAGGTTTTCGCTTCTCGCAATTCGTACCTCTCGGTTCTGTCATCGCGCCGCCAGCGACGCTCCTACGGCAGCTTGGGAGTTACCGCTTTGTTCGCCAATAAAAAGCCCACCATGCTGGTGGGCTTTTTCTTTCGTACCGCGTGTTGCGTGAAGCCTGAAGCGTCTCTTTTTACACCATTTCCGCACGCATCTTTTTCTTGTCGAGCTTGCCCACCGAGGTGCGGGGCAGAGCATCCACAAACACGATTCGATCGGGAATGCCGTAGCGGCTGATCACGCCTTTATCGGCATAGTCAGCCACCAGTGCCTTGATGCTGTCTTCGTCGGCGTCACCGCTTTTCACCACCAGGGCTACCGGGCGTTCGCCCCATTTATCATCGGGCACACCGACCACGGCACATTCGCCGACTCCCGGATGCTGCAGCACCAGGCCTTCCAGATCGATGGATGACACCCACTCGCCACCGGTCTTGATCACATCCTTGATGCGATCGACGATTTTCAGCCAGCCATCATCCGACATCACCGCCACATCACCGGTATGCAACCAGCCGCCGTGCCAGAGTTCTTCAGATTTGTCGGGATCGTTCAGGTAGCCCTGGGTCAGCCAGGGCGCGCGTACCACCACTTCCCCCTGGCTCTTGTTGTCATGGGGCACGTCGTTCATTTCACCATCGACGATGCGTATCTGCACCATGGCCACCGGGCGACCGGTGCGGGTACGGTAATCCGCCTGGGTTTCCAGGTCGGCATTCTCCAGTTCCGGGGTCAGCTGCGCCAGGGTCAGCAGCGGGCAGGTTTCACTCATGCCGTAACCGGTATAGATATCAATGCCGCGCTCCAGCGCCCCCATGGCCAGCGCCTTGGGCAGGGCCGAGCCACCGATGATCACCTTCCAGCCGCTCAGGTCGATGCTCTTTGCCGCTTCCGCCTGCAACAACATTTGGATGATGGTGGGTACACAGTGGGAGAAGGTGACCTTGTGGGTTACCAGCAATTTTAGCAGGGTGGCCGGCTCGTAACGCCCCGGGTACACCTGCTTTACCCCCATCAGGGTCGCCATGAACGGGATGCCCCAGGCGTGCACATGGAACATGGGCGTGATCGGCATGTAGACGTCATCTTCATTGAAACGCCCCTGCCCCACGCCGGACATGGTGTTACGGCCGGCAAAGGTGTGCAGCACCAGCTGGCGGTGGGAGAAATAGACGCCCTTGGGCAAGCCGGTGGTTCCGGTGGTGTAGAAGGTAGTGGCGCGGGTATTTTCATCCAGCTCGGGGAAATCGTAGTGGGCCGGCGCCTTGGCCAGCAACTCTTCATATTCACCGGCCAGGGGCAGGCTGTCGCTACCCTTTACGCCATCGTCGTCGAGCAGGATATAGGTCTTTACCGGCTCGATACGGTCTTTCAGCTCTTCCAGGATCGGCAGGAATTCGCTGTTAACCAGAATCGCATCATCTTGCGCATGGTTGATGGTGTAGAGAATCTGTTCCGGGCTCAGGCGCACATTCACGGTATGCAGCACCGCGCCCATCATCGGAATGGCAAAAAACGCTTCCAGGTAACGGTTGGTGTCCCAGTCCATCACCGCCACGGTATCACCGGGCTTCACGCCCTGGGCCGCCAGCGCCCCGGCCAGACGGTGCACGCGCTCGTTAAGGTCGCGATAGGTGAACGTGCGGTCGCCATAGGTAATCGTCTGGTCCGGTGCCTTGCGCACACCCGCTTCCAGAATATGGTGGATGACCAGGGACGACTCCACCGCAGAAGCGCTGCGGGGGATGTTCAGGTGACTACTCATAACTTGCTCCGTTACCTTGTTATTCTGCCGTTCACGGGCAGGAAAAAGCAGCACGCGCCTTCCTACCCATTGGTATGTGTGGCGTTCAAGACTGACACAGACCCCACACACAGGTCATCTGCCGTCAGGCCCATTAGGTTACAAAATACTACCCGTTGTAGACACCTTGTCTAGGGCTCATTTCCTGTCCTTTTGGCTAATAGTGGCACCCCATTGCACGGTGATAGTGTGGAGCCGCTGACGATACGGTCGGCGTCCATCATGGATCACCTTCAGGGAGTGAAGCGACCATGTTCCGCTGGTTACCTGCACTGATCCTCAGCGTGCCCGCCCTGTGCGGTGCGGCTCCGCCCTTCGAGCGTCCCTCCCTGGGCCTGAACCCGGACACCCTGCGTGACAACAACATGGCACTTGAGGTGGGGCTTCCTGATGCCACCCTGGACCAGCGCGGCGACACCGACACCACCACCCTGACGGTCCCGACCCTGATCCGCCTGCGGCTGGTAAACCGCCTGGAGCTGCAGGCTGCCATCACCGGCTACCGGTTTGAACAAACCAAGACCGATAGCTCAGACAACGATCAGGATGGCATGGGCAACAGTGCCGTGGGGGCCAAGTTCGCCCTATATCGCGGTCCAATGTTTCGGGCGGCCGTGGCCGGCGGTGTACTTATTGATACCGCCAGCGACGCATTCAGCAACAACGAAGATGGCGGTTATGCGGCCATGAGTGGCGGCTGGTGGATGGACGATCGCCATCAGATACAACTCAGTGCCCGCTACGAGGAAAAGGGGAAGGATCGCACCATCACCGTGGTGCCCAGCTGGCATGCCCGGCTCAGTGATACCTGGGCGGTGTTCCTGGATGCCGGATTGACCCACAACACCGAAAACGGCGATGACAACAACCGCGCCGGCGGCGGCGTTACCTGGATGCTGACGCCAACTCTGCAGGCCGACCTGTACGGCCGCGGCGGGCTGGACTCAGACAGTGTGGACAGCGAGGCGGGCATGGGGCTGGCGATTGCCTTTTAAGCACAGCCATTTTTTGTAGCCCCACTTGAGGGGCGAATGTGCCTGGCACGGCTTTCTACAGAAACCTTCGCCCCTCAAGCGGAGCTCCTACAGCAACCTTAAGCACGCCGATCAAGGATGTGTCAGCCCCTTCGGATCCAGCAGCTTTTCCAGCTCCTGTCGGGACAGGCCGGACTGTTCTTCCGCCACATCCAGCACTGCCCTGCCGCTGGCAAACGCCTCCTTGGCAATGCTGGCGGCTTTTTCATAACCGATCACCGGGTTCAGCGCCGTGACCAGAATGGGGTTCTTCCCCACCCCTTCAGCCAGGCGCGCTTCATTGAAGGTCATCCCCTTGATGGCCCGCTCAGCCAGATTGGTACAGCTATTGGACAGCCACTCGGTCATATCCAGCAGGTTGCTGGCCACCAGCGGCAACATCACATTGAGCTGGAAGTTGCCACTCTGAGCGGCAATGGCATTGGCCTGATCCAGCCCCATTACCTGGGTTGCCACCATGGTGGCAGACTCGCAAATCACCGGGTTTACCTTGCCCGGCATGATCGACGAACCCGGCTGGGTGGCCGGCAGCTGCACTTCACCCAGCCCATGGATCGGCCCGGAATTCATCCAGCGCAGGTCGTTGCTGATCTTCATCAGTACCACCGCCACACCGCGCAGCGCCGCGGATAACGCCAACGGACTATCCAGCGCACTCTGGGCCACAAAGGGGTGGGGCAAGGCGCGAAAAGCGAGCCCCGTTTCTTCTGCCAGCTGGCGGGCAAAGGTGTCGGCGAAATCCGCATGGGCATTAATGCCGCTGCCTACCGCCGTGCCGCCCTGGGGTATTGCCAACAGCTCATCACGGGCCCGCGCCACACGCCCGCAGGCATCCTGCAACTGCATGGCCCAGGTTTGCAGCTCCTGCTCCACGGTCACCGGCATGGCATCCATCAGGTGGGTGCGCCCGGTTTTCACCGTCTCCCGGTGCTCTCTGGCGCGCAAACCCAGCTCGGCAATCAGCTGCTCAAGCGCGGGAATCAGGTGCTCCGTGACGGCCAAGGCCGCAGACACATGAATGGCGGTGGGTATGGTGTCGTTACTGCTCTGGCCCAGATTCACATCGTCGTTGGGGTGAATCGCGGCACCGGCTTCCTCGCACAGATGCGCAACCACCTCATTGACGTTCATGTTGGTGCTGGTGCCCGAACCGGTCTGGAAGATATCCACCGGGAACTGGTCCAGGTGATGCCCTTCCAGCAGATCGTTACAGGCGCCAACAATGGCCACAGCCTTGTCCGCCGATAGCGTTTCAAGCTGCCGGTTGGTTTCCGCCGCACACCGTTTGATACGGACCACCGCCTGAATAAAGCGGGCCGGCAACTGGCGGCCACTGATAGGAAAGTTATCCACCGCACGCTGAGTCTGGGCGCCCCAACGGGCCGTGACGGGGACCTGAATATCCCCGAGGGAATCGGTTTCGGTGCGGGTGTCATGGCCAGTCATACCTGCCTCCTGCGCGGATCATTCATGTTCCAATGATCATGGCATGGTGACGGAGGCTGGTCATTACAAGAGCCGAACTATTCCTGAGGCAGCAAACCAATCGTGGTTCGGATGCTGCCATTGGGAATGACTAACTGTCCCAAACGATCTGAACCAAAATAAATATCCGATTTCACTTCCTGCCCCAAGGCGCCGCCGGGTACCGAAGCGAGCCCGGAGGTTCCGTCCTGTAATCGCTGCACAGCACTGCCACCGAAGACAATTTTATTAGAAATTTCCAGTTGAGGGCTTTCCCCATTGCCACCATGGTTCCGTTCGTACAATTCCAGTTTGCTGTCCACAATAGCCAGGTCGCCTTGTATATTGGCAAGCCGAAGCTCCACTTCAGGACGACCCGGTTCGGCAATGGACCAGAACGAGCCCTGACCACTCACCAGAGTGCTGTCCGTTGTATCACTCATCGAATACAGCCTGATGGCCGCGCTGTAAGCCAGGAAATTTTCGCCATCCGGGGGCGGGGATAACCGGAAATTCACCAAACCTTCAAGATTGAGATTCACATCGGCAATCCCAACCTTGTCATCGCCGCGTGGCAGGGAAACCCCCGCCAGTTCAGCCGAAAGCTGCATCCTGACTCGTGGAGAAAGCAAATCGATACCTGCACCGTAAGCCGCACTGCCAACGGTTCCGGAGTTCTTGATCCACAAGCGCATATCATCTGCAGCGAGAAGGAAGTTGGCATTCAACATGCCAATGCCCATATTCACCGAAGGGTCAGTATTCGCAATCATGAAATGAGTGCCCTTGGCCCAGTTGTTACCCTGATTACCGGAACCATCCAGTGTCTGGGACATCAGGAGAAAATCAAGAATGAACCCCTGGTTTTCACTGTCAGCCGTGATATGCGACCCACTGCCCCCCGGATACATGGCAATATTGGCATCAATATTGGCCAGGGTATAAATCAACCCCCAGTCATAGGTTTCCGGTGCCATGGTATTTGAGCTGACCGTAACCTGGTTTGAATACGCGAGCAGATTACCGTCACGGATAGCCGCCATGAGTGCGCCGCCACCGGTACGATTGACGATATTGCTATAACTGTTGATCAGTCCTGTATCAAAGTGCAGCATTTTTCCTCCGCACCCCGAACCATGAGTACCCTCACCCCAGCACAAACCACCGGGACCATTACCTGCGGTCACCACATCCAGCGTTATATTACGGAAGTCAAAACCGAGGGGCGCCCGGTTACCACTGGTATCCTGCAGATTACGCCAGTCACCGAACTCCAATAACACTTGCTCACCACCGCCCTGGCCTATCTGCCAACGCAAATCTGTGGACTTAACCGCATCACCCTGGCTTTTCTTGTAATTCCAGCTGACACCAAAATTCAAACCTTGTGTCCGTGCTGAAGTATCATAGGCACCGGCGACTTCGCTGCCATCCCAGATACCACCGCCACGAACCTGTAGCTCGGTGTCATACAAGGTGCCTTCCCAGCCAAAATTCAGCATCCGCTTATCATTGGCGGTCACTGTCGTCATATCCTGATCAGGGTGGAATTTGTAGAGAAGGTCAAAATTCAGCAGATAATTAACATCGCCATACAATCGTAAGCCATCGTTTGTTACACCTATTGAGGCCTCGGGCATGTCCCAGACAAAATCCAGGTTATCGAAGGTTATATTAGCGTGGTAATACCAGTTTTGCCGGTAAAACCACTTGGCATCAGTTAATGCAAAATACAAGGAAGCGGGTTTGTTGGTGTCGTCCGTAAAGAACAGTCCACGATTGATCAGACGGAAATCCATTCCCCCTACCATTGCCCACTCTCCGAATGATCGGGTCGGATCCGTCAGTGTCATGGAACTAAAAGAAAATCGACTGGTATCGAGATGGCTGTCAATGCTGAGATACGGGTCCCCTCCCCCATCACTCCCCACATCCACTTTCGTGGTTAGCCAGTTATCGGCCGTTCCCGTTTTTGTCAGCTGCAAATTATTCAGATACAACCCTTCGGACTGGCTGGCTGTGGGAGTATCAATCTGCAAGGACAATTGCTGTGCCGACACATCAGTACCATTAAAATTGACCGTCACTCCATCACGCCCTTGAACCGTAGACAGCTCACCTTCCGTCATCGGCTCAAGGGCAAAAGCGATCACTGGTGTCATTGCTAACACCAATGCTCTGTTAACCACTCTTTTCCCGTTATTATTATTCATCGTGACGTCCTAACAGAAAGTCGTAGAACCGTAACAGTTCTGCTGGGGGGTCATCTCAAATTCCGGGTGCTCAATCAGATAGCCAGGAGCCCCTAAAAGATCCAACGCATCACCGATAGACAAGGTTCCCAGCTGAGCATTTTATTCACAATATCCATCAGTTTCACGCTTGGTGCATTTAGCCACCACCCAGTATTTGCTGGGACGGAGTAAGCGCTATTACATCTTTCTGTTGCGTAACTCGTAGTACAGGCATCAACTGCGGTATTATACGTTCCCGCATTTTGAAACTCCTGTATTGGCGTGATCTTGCTATATCTTGGGTAAGCGATAGGCTCTCGCTGGAAAGAAAGAAAAAAATCGCCAGTATTTTCGAAAGTCAATTTATGCGCCAGACGAAGATCTGTATTCAGTTGCGCATAGGCAGAATCAAGGATTTGAGTCAATATTCCCGAAAGACCATTCCCCTGAAGGTTCAGCTGTGCCGAACGCAACCCCAGCGTTTGCATTCTGGTACCAGCCACATCAACGAAAAGCGCGTCATTTTTTCCTGTTCCGCATGAATCAAGGTCCGTCTGCGTCCTGCCAGCACACCCCCAGGCATCAAGGGGAATAGGAATTCCCAAGCAGAAATCACCGATCACTGCACCACCACAAATATCCGCACGGACTCGCATGGTGATGGAAAGCTCTGTCCCCAGGAAACCACTGACGGTATTAATACCTGAATGGCATCCCGCAACACCCGCTCCTGTTGAAGCTCCAGTATTACAGCTCCCTGCAAACGCCGTATTTTCCTGGTTAATGGCTCCATTTTGTGTGTACCTACGACCGGCAACCATGGCTCCATCGGCAGACTCCCCCCCTATTTTTATCCCCGCCACTTCTCTCAACGTAGCGGTATCATCATTCTTGATAGCTATTTCCACATAGGGTCTGGTCAGCTTGAATTGACTACCTGATGCTCCAGGCTCTGTTCCATTTCTCCCCATCAAGGATGCGTAGTCGATATCAATATCGCAGCCTGAAAACCCGGATAGATGATCATTAATCCCCCCACAACCGAGCTGAAGTTTGGAAATATTCATATTCATTTCCAACTCACCATTCAAACCCATCCGATAAAAATCAAAAGGCTCAGAATAGGCATTGGAACCAACCAGCTCACTGCCCGATATTTTGTCATTCAATATCAGCCCCTGACCTGCCACCGCTCTCAGGTCGTTATCTTCCAGTGGTGTCATTTCACTGACATTGGCGATGGCCAAACTCCAATTTGAAAGCAGAGCAGGAAAAACAAAAAGGCAGGTACTTTTTTTGATTTTATTCATCTTAGTACCCGTACATCATCATGTTGCCATCAAAGCGCATTTGGGCAGGACCAGCTCCATTAACGCCATCTGCCATTCTCAAACCGATCGCCGAACCCGGTGTTTCGTTTCGCAGGTAACCGGGCACGATGATATTTCCACCGGGATCGGTTTGATTGAACTCCGCGGCCACTTTGCCGGCGTGCAGGAATATTTCGGCATCGTTATAGAATGCAGTGTTACTGCCCAGATCTGAGTGGTCATAGCTCATCTGGATTGCGGGTCGGTCATCAGGGTCAAACCCCACGCCAAATCGCGCCTGGCATGCTGCATCGCAATACCCTGAAACGCTGTTTTGAGTTCGCACGCCATCAATACGAACCGCATTTAATTTGAAAATTCCGTAGTATTCCTTCACAACCAACCAGGCGTCTTCGATACCGTTAAACTGAAGAGCGAACCGACAATCCGGCGTCCCGGAGGCAACCAATGCGGAGGTTGGACAGTTATCAGGCACCACATTCCCCGAATCATTCAGGGTGGCATTGATAAGCATTTCAAAGTTAAGCGCGATTCCCTGCCTCGCAGAGACGCCGGATAGTTCTTCATCGTTTAGCGATGCCATCTCATTTGCACCAAGGGCGCTAGCAGGCACATTCAAAACCAGGAAAAAAAACAGAATTTTATTCATGCCCCCCCCTAGTACTGCGCGCCGAGGCTGGTAAATTTGAAACTGTTTATCAGCAGGCCTTCCGCTCTCGAATCTCCCAGATTGGCCACCCCCGTGCGTATTACCGGTAATGTTTGCGGGCCTGCGGGAGCTGCATCGAAAAAGGCCTGGGGGTTTACTTTGCTGGTATTGGTATAGGCCGAGCCTGCGGAGATACTGTAGCCACCGCCATAACCACAATTCAGCCCTGTGCCACCCGATGGTGTGCAGCTGTCATTTTGCTTGTAAAAACGGCTTCCTGTTCCACGCGGGTTGTAACCATCACCGGAGCACCCCGTTCCCCCTGGGCAGTTGTATTGCCTTTGCCCCGCTCTGACATCCACAGCAGTCATCGTGTAAGCAAAGGCATCAAAGTCCGCACAGCCGCTACACTTGCTGAAGAAAATTCCGTCATCGGTATCGTTAAAGGTATTTCGTTGAGCAACGATTGCCCCCGCGCCATCCGTGATGGTCATGCTGGTTGGTACGGCAGGGCAACCGATACCCTGACATGGAAACCAGTCACCCCAACGTGAATAACCATGGGTCTGGAAATAGTTATCGGGCACCGTGACTGAAGGGGTTGCGCCAAGAGTATTCGTTAGCAACGCAGCACGGGCTGTTTCATAACCGGCATGAACCGAATCAGCCACAGCCAGGCTGTAATGACGGCGATAAACGGCAGGGTTATCAGGGATCTCATTGAGGGCCAGAACAAAATTACCGTTGGTAATATCGTTACCACTGGCATCCTTTGGAACATCAATCGTGAATGCCTGGTAAAAAAGGTGCCCCAGTGGCAAAAAGGCATCTACGTTTCGAAAGTGCATCCCCTCGAAAGCATCGAACTGCACGGGTGTTCCCAGCACGTCCGACTCCTTGCCGCTTACCTGATTGGCGCTGAAACGAAAATCACCCTGAAGATGACTTTTGTAGAGAAAGGCGAAGTTGGGGTTACCGGCTTCCGTGGACTGGAAAAACTGCAGGACACTTCCTGCAGCACTGCCCTGAATAATCGTCTGGGTTTTCAAAAGACCGTAATCCGTAGCCGGACCACCTTTACCGGCCTCAATCTCTCCCCAAAATGAAAAGCGGTAGTCTTCCTGATTCGTGGGCGCCAATAATTCCAACACCGTCTTGCTGGTGGAAGTGTTGCCGTCCCAGGTCACAATGCCATTGCCTATCTGGTTGGCAGCACTGCCATTTCCGGAATAGTCCATAACCCGAAGAACATAGGGATTATCGTGGGCAGCAAAGCGGCCAATGGTGCCACCACGGGGACACCCCAGGCCTCCATACCCCTGGCTGGCACAGGCATCCATATTGCTGCCAGTTTCGCTCCAGGTGGTGCCGGCGCCTTTGGCGGACACATTGATACCGTACCAACGCAGGTCGCCACGCTGGAAAGTGCTATCAGGGTCTGTTGCTGAGCCCACCTGCTCGAAATAACTGGTTGGCTTGGTGAGCCAGCGAAAGTCTTCCCAGACAAAGGCAAGCCCTGCGCCGCTGACATTGGACATGGCAGCCTCATCCATGCGCTCAAGCGCGGCGAGGCCCGGTAAAGGCAATAACAGCAGCAAGCCCAGCGGGACGACTCTTACGCTGGCCCATCCACTACGTATGCGACGGCTAAGCCTTGGCATCACGCGCTCTCCCGTATACTTTTTCGTTATTCTTATTTCCTATCCGTTAACAATTGTTCACAGATGGTTACTATGGATTTACACAAAGTGGGCCGACTGCACTGATCAAACAATGACCAGAGAGCAATATTTTGTATACGGATTTTTATGTTCTTGTTTTACCAGGGAGTTAGCCGTTTATCACACAATGAGCGAAAAGGTCAGTTTCGGTTATGTTGGGACAATCGTGTAGACGGGTGGGTCAGGAAAGGATTCTTATCTGTCCGTTAGACAACGCTTATGGAAGAGCGCACCAGGCTCTGCGAGGCAAGGAAGTGGATCTCTGAGGTGAAGCTCTTGTCGGTCCTGGCACTGGCTGCGCGCCGCCAGTGAGTCTCCAGTATGGTGCAGTGTGTCAGGCGCTATTTACCGATGCAGAACGAGGAGAAGATGCGCCCCAGCAGATCATCGGCGGTAAAGGCACCGGTGATTTCTTCCAGGGCTTTCTGGGCGGCGCGCAGGTCTTCGGCCAGCAGTTCGCCAGCCGCATGGCCATGCAATTGCCGCTCTCCACTATCCAGGGCCGCCAGGGCCTGCTCCAGCGCCGTGATATGGCGGCGGCGGGCGGAAAAGCGACTTTGCCCTTCCCCTTGATAGCCGGCAGCGGCTTTCAAGTGATTACGCAACGCCTCCAGCCCTTCGCCGCTGGCTGCGGAAATCACAAAAGCACCATCCTCGCGCTTTCCGGGGGGGATCCCGGACAAGTCGGCCTTGTTGAGTACCACGGTGACGGGCAGCTCCAGGTTTTCCAGCTGCTGCTGACTTTGCGGCAGCAGGCTGTGGATATCATTGATATCCCCCTCGCTATCGCGGGAATCCACCATCACCAGCAAACGGTCGGCCTTGCGCATTTCAGCGTAGGCACGACGAATCCCTTCCTGCTCCACCACGTCAGCACTGTCACGCAGGCCGGCGGTGTCGATCAGATTCAGGGGCATGCCGTCCAGCTGAATGGATTCACGCAGCACGTCTCGGGTGGTGCCAGCAATATCGGTGACAATAGCCGCATCAAAACCGGCCAGGGCATTCATCAGGGACGACTTGCCGGCATTGGGTTTGCCGGCGATCACCAGGGTCATGCCTTCGCGCACCAATCGGCCCTGGTTGGCTTCGTCCAGCACCCGCAGGCACTGGTGACGCACCGCCGTCAGGTCGCTGGCCACCTTGCCGTCGGACAGAAAGTCGATTTCCTCTTCCGGGAAATCGATGGCCGCTTCCACATAGATGCGCAGCCCAATCAGTACCTCCACCAGCTGGTTCACTTCATCGGAAAACACCCCTTGCAGGGAGTGCAGGGCGGCACGGGCGGAGGCGCTGGTGCCGGCATCAATCAAGTCGGCGATGGCTTCCGCCTGGGTCAGGTCCATCTTGTCGTTGAGGAAGGCACGCTGGGAGAACTCTCCGGCGCGAGCCTGACGAGCGCCAGCAGCAATGCAGGCTGCCACCAGCATGTCCAGGATCACCGGGCCGCCGTGGCCCTGGAGTTCTGCCACATCTTCCCCGGTAAAGGAATGCGGGGCTGGAAAGGTGATGACCAGGCCTTCGTCGAGGGTATCCCCTTTCTGATCACGGAAACGCCGAAAGTGCGCCACTCTGGGTGACAGTGATTGCTCACCAACAATAAGTGACGCGATGCTCAGCGCCTGTGGACCGGACAGGCGAACCACACCAACGCCACCCCGGCCCGGAGCGGTGGCAATGGCAACAATGGTATCTGGGGAAGAGGGCTGCATATAAGGATTATAGAGAGCGCCTGACGCCTCTTGCCAGCGCCGGACAGAAAAGAAAAAAGCCGATCTTTCGATCGGCTTCATTCTGTCTTGCGGCCAGCGTGGTGCGTCAGGCCTCATTCTCGATCTTGCGAGTAATGATCCACTGCTGGGCAATGGACAGGATGTTGTTGGTCAGCCAGTAGAGTACCAGGCCGGCCGGGAACCACAGCATGAACACCGCAAAGATCATCGGCATCCACTTCATTACCTGGGCCTGGGTCGGGTCCGCCGGTGTCGGGTTCAGGCGGGTCTGCAGGAACATGGACGCCCCCATCAGGATCGGCAGTACAAAGTACGGATCCATCACAGACAGGTCGTTGATCCACAGGAAGAACGGCGCCTGGCGCAGCTCAACAGATTCCAGCAGCACATAGTACAGAGCGATAAACACCGGCATCTGTACCAGCATGGGCAAACAGCCGCCCAGCGGGTTGATCTTTTCCCGCTTGAACAGATTCATGGTTTCCATCTGCTGCTTCTGCTTGTCGTTCTTGTTCTGCTCCTTGATGCGCTGCATTTCCGGCGCGACCTTGCGCATCTTGGCCATGGAGCGATAACTGGTGGCGCTGAGCTTGAAGAAGATCGCCTTGATGATGAAGGTCAGCAGGATGATTGCCACACCCCAGTTACCCACACCGCCACCGATGTCGATATCCATACCGAACACGGACACTTCCCCGCTCTGCAGGAACACCAGCAGGGCAAAGATGGGCTGGGAGATAAACCACAACCAGCCGTAGTCCACGGTCATGTTCAGGCCCGGGCTGATCGCTTCCAGGTTGTCCTGCTGCTTGGGACCGGCATAGAACTCGGCATACAGCACCGACTCTTCACCCGGCTGCACCGTGGTATTCGGAGACACGAATCGCAGCAGGTATTGGTCGCGTGATTGCAGGTACACGCTGGAGTAATGGTTTTTCTGTTTGGCGTCGGGAATCCAGGCAGACACAAAGTAATGCTGCACCATGGCAAGCCAGCCGCCTTCCACGGTCTGGTCCAGCTTGACCCCATCTTCGCTCATGTCATCAAACGTGAGCTTGTTGTAAGGCTTGTCCGGGCTCCAGTACGCAGCCCCCAGGTAGGTGGGCATGGGTGCAAAGCCGGTGGTGGACAACCCGGGGTCATCGCTACCATCGCGCTTGATCTGGCCATACAGGGCACCCGTCCAGGGGCTGCTGCCGTTATTGCGGACGATATGGCTGACACGAACCAGGTAGCTGCCTTTCTCGAAGGTATAGCGCTTGATGATTTCGGCGCCATTGTCCTGGGTCAGGGTCAGATCCACATTCAGCTCGTTGCTACCATCCTCAAGCTGGTAATTCTGCTGGGCACTGCTCCAGTGCGGGCGACCTTTGCTGGAATCGGTGCCATTTTTGCCTACCAGGCCACTCTGGGCCACGTAGGTGCCACTGTTGTTCTGGTCCATGAACACAAAGGGCTGATCAGGGGTATCGATATGTTTTGGGTAGTCGGGCAATGCCAGACGAACGATATCGCCACCGACCGGGTTGATTTCTACCCGCAGCACATCGGTGCTGACCTCGATGCGCCTGGAGGAGGTGGCGGTATCCGGAGTATCGATCTGGGGAGCGACAGGCTGATCACCGTCAGCCTGGGCGGCCGGGATGCTGTTCTCGGTTTCCGGCTGCGGCGCAGGCAAATCCGCACTGTCTGCGGATGAAGGGCTCCCTTGCTCTGCCACCTGTTCAACAGGGACAGGGGTTGCCGAGTCTGCGTGATCCCGCTGCCAAGCCTGAATCATCAGGTATGAGACAACGGCAATGCCGGTAATAACTAGGGCGCGCTGGATTTCCATAAGAGGCTTATCTGTGGCGTGAAAAACGGGCCGCAGTTTCTCAAGCTTGCCGACACTTAGCAAGCAGCTTGTCAAATAGCCGGGTGATATCGCGGGTCACCTGATCCGGATCCGGGTTCTCGATACGGCCTCTGACCAGCAAAATAATGTCCAAACCAGCCAGTTCCTGCTGGCGGCAGCGGAACTGTTCGCGTACCCGGCGTTTGATGCGGGCACGGTCCACGGCGCGTTTGGCGCGTTTACGGCCAATCACCAGGCCCAATCGGGGCTGCGGTTGGGTATTGCGTGTTACCAGAAGCAGATAACTGCCAAGGCCAACCTTCCATTCAGGTTGATCAAAGACGGTTTGATACTGGGAACCGGTAAGAAGGCGATGTTGGCGGGTAAAGGCCTGTGAGATTGGCACTGTTACCTCAGCCAGGAAGGCAAGGTAAAACGGTTGGCTTATGCAGCCAACCGCTTACGGCCCTTGGCACGACGAGCGGCCAGGATTTTACGGCCATTTTTCGTGGCCATACGAGCACGGAAACCGTGAGCACGTTTGCGCTTGAGCACGCTTGGCTGGAATGTACGTTTCATGGCGTCTTCCCCATGGATTAGACAGCGATTAGAAGGGCGGCAAGTCTAGGGAAACTGAGGGGTGGTGTCAACGCGCTTTTCAGTCTGCTCGAAAGAGGAAAAGAAAAGACTGTTAATAGATTTTATATATTTAAGTATTTATTGATTGTAGTAGTAGTTATAGGGGAACCTGTTTTTTGTGGGTAAGCCTGAAAACACCATTTATTTCAAAGGTTTGCCTTGATGATAACTTGCGTATCACTGTGTGTAAGTACTGGGGGTTATGTGTGGGCGAGCTGTCATTAAATGTGGGTATAAGTTGTGCCCCAGGTTATCCACCGGGTTGTCCTGTGGTCCGCCAACAGGGTTATGAGCCTAGTTATCCACAGGAAAGGGCGATTAAAAAAAGCCGGGTTCCCTGTGGATAGGTGGCCTTCTGTAGGGGTAGAATGGCTGGCTCGGTTGTGGCTTTGTGTTCTTGTGGCAGGGCAATGACAGCGAGCAATACATCAAGGAAATCAAGGCGGGTGCGTGTCTGAAGAGCTCTGGCAACGCTGTCTGACGCGACTCGAGGATGAGTTGCCGTCGCAGCAGTTCAACATGTGGATCCGGCCGCTTCAGGTGGCTGCATCTGCGGATGGTGCGGAGCTGACCCTGTTTGCCCCCAACCGGTTTGTGGTGGACTGGGTCCGTGACAAATACCTGGACCGTATCGGCGAGGTATTGGGTGAGATGCAATCAGGGCCGCTGCCGCAATTGCGTCTGGAAGTGGGCTCCACCCGTGCCAGCACGCCCGTGGCGGCGTCTTTCAATGGTTCTGGCCCTGCTGCTGGCAGTGGCCCGATAACCACGCCTGCGGTGGCCCCTGCGCCCCGTCAGCCGGAATCTGATAGCAGGCCGCAACCCACTGCGCTGGGTGGGGCCCGCAAGCATCGCAGTAACCTCAATACCGGCTTTACCTTCTCTACCTTTGTCGAGGGCAAGTCCAACCGCATGGCGGCGGCGGCGGCCCAACAGGTTGCCGAGAACCCGGCGAGCCACGGCTATAACCCGTTGCTGTTATACGGGGGCGTTGGCCTGGGCAAGACTCACCTGATGCATGCGGTGGGCAATGAGCTGTTACGGCGCAATCCCAATGCCAAGGTGGTCTACCTGCACAGTGAGCGCTTTGTGGCAGATATGATTTCTGCTCTGCGTAACAAGACCATTAATGAGTTCAAGCGCTTCTATCGATCTGTGGATGCGTTGCTGATTGATGATATTCAATTCTTTGCAGGCAAAGAGCAGTCCCAGGAAGAGTTCTTTCATACCTTCAATGCGCTGCTGGAAAATGGCCAGCAGATCATCCTCACCTGTGACAAGTTTCCCAAGGAAGTGGATGGTTTGGAGGAGCGCCTGAAAAGCCGGTTTGGTTGGGGGTTGTCCCAGCCCATGGAACCGCCGGAACTGGAAACCCGGGTGGCGATCCTGAAGAAGAAGGCGGAAGAGGCCAAGGTGGATCTGCCCAACGACGCGGCCTTCTTTATTGCCCAGCGAATCCGTTCTAATGTACGGGAGCTGGAAGGTGCGTTGCGCCGGGTGATTGCCCATGTGCGCTTTACCGGTGCGCAAATTGATATCGGCCTGATCAAGGAAGCGCTGAAAGACCTGATTGCGCTGCAGGCGCGGCAAATCAGTATCGACAATATCCAGCGCATTGTCGCTGAGTACTACAAGATCAAGATCAACGACTTGCTATCGCCACGGCGGACACGCTCGGTGGCGCGGCCCCGTCAGGTTGCCATGGCGCTGTCGAAAGAGCTGACTAGCCACAGCCTGCCGGAGATCGGCGAGAATTTTGGTGGCCGGGATCACACCACCGTATTGCACGCCTGTCGCAAGGTACTGCAGCTGCGGGAATCCAATCCGGAAATCGAAGAAGACTATCAGAATCTGTTACGGACATTGACGTCCTAATCGGGGTGGCTCTGTGGCGAGCAAACCCAATAACCAGAACGGGAAAGCGCAATGAAATTCTCAATCAATAGAGAACAACTGCTCAAGCCGCTACAGCAGGTCGCCGCCGTGGTGGAAAAGCGACAGACCCTGCCGGTGCTGTCCAACGTATTGCTGGAAGTGGGCGATGGCCAGCTTTCCATGACCGGGACAGACCTGGAGCTGGAGCTGGTGGCGCGCTTGCCGCTGGAAGGTGAGCTGGAGCCCGGTGAGACCACTGTGCCCGCCCGCAAGCTGGTGGATATTGCCAAGAGCCTGCCGGCGGAGGCGGATATCCGCTTTGAGGTGGATGGCGAGCGCATGCTGGTCCGTTCCGGCCGTAGCCGCTTTACCCTGTCTACCCTGCCCGCCTCGGAATTCCCCAATCTGGAAGAGGATGCCGCGGGCAGCAGCCTGGAAATGAAGCCGGATGTGCTGCGTGGCCTGATCGATCGCACTGCCTTTTCCATGGCGCAGCAGGATGTGCGTTATTACCTGAATGGCATGTTGTTCGAACTGAAGCCGGGCCGTCTGCGTGCCGTGGCCACCGACGGTCACCGCCTGGCGTTGTGTGACGCCGAGCTGGACGCGCCGGTTGAAGAAGCCTCCGTGATCCTCCCCCGTAAAGGGGTGATGGAGCTGTCGCGTATTCTGGGTGACAGCGGTGAGGCAGCTCGCCTGACTATTGGCCGTAACCACGTCCGCATCGTGGTGGGGGCGATCACCTTCACCTCCAAGCTGGTGGATGGCAAGTTCCCGGAGTACGACCGGGTGATCCCCAAGGAAGGCTCTCGCAAAGTGGTTGCAGACCGCGAAACCCTGCGTCAGGCGCTGGCGCGGGTGGCCATTCTGTCCAACGAAAAGTACCGGGGTGTGCGGGTGCAGTTGTCTGAGGGCAGCTTGCGGATCGTGGCAAACAACCCTGAGCAGGAAGAAGCGGAAGAAGAAGTGTCCGTGGATTTCAATGGCTCGCCGCTGGAAATTGGCTTTAACGTGAGCTACCTGCTGGATGTGCTGAACACCATGGGCGGCACCCAGGCAGAGCTGGAAATGGGCGACAGCAATAGCAGTGCCCTGGTCTTTGATCCTGAGAGTAAGGCTGCCGTGTATGTGGTTATGCCGATGCGCCTCTGAGAATGCAATGTCTTGCCGGGGTGGTCGTCATGGCCACCCCGTTGTTGTTTTCCCCTCCTCCTCTCTTTTGTTGTTTTCCTGATGCTTAGCCGTCTTCAGCTGAGTGATTTCCGCAACTACGGTACTGCCGAGGCGGAGCTCTCCCCGTCGTTGAACGTGATCCTTGGTGATAACGGCAGCGGCAAAACCAGTTTACTTGAAGCTATTTACTTTATTGGCAGTGGCGGTCGCTCCTTTCGGGGTGGCCGTTTGTCGCGGTTGGTTCGCGACGGGGCTGAGGCGGCCACGCTTTATGCGGAGGTGACCACTGCCGAGGATATGCATCGGCTGGGAGTGCGGCGCACTCCTGGCGGAATTGATGCGATCAAGCTTAACGGGCAGACCCCCAGGGCGTTGAGCGAGGTGGCCGCGCTGCTGCCTGTGTTGGCGTTGCATCCTACCTCTGTGGAGCTGGTTTTCGGGTCATCGCAGCTTCGGCGGCGCTTTATGGACTGGGGAATGTTCCACGTGGAACATCAGTTTATGCCTGTGTGGCGTGCCGGCTCGGCAGCGCTGAAGCAACGCAATGCCCTGTTGCGCACCGGCCGTCCGAGTTCGAGAGAACTGGGCTTTTGGAATCAGCAACTGGCCCAGACTTCTGATAGAATCGAAGGGTTACGCAGGGGCTATCTGGCTGCGCTACAGCGTGGTTTGGATGAAGTCCTAATGGTGTTGGCTCCCGAGCTGAAAATTCGGCTCAGGCTGCAAACAGGGCTGCAGAAAGATGAGTCCTACGGGCAAGCCTTGGAGCGGCTTCAGCCAGATGATCTTCGGCGGGGGTTTAGCCAGGCTGGATTCCATCGCAGTGATATCCGTATTGAGAGTCACGGCGTTGTGGCCCGCGACCGTTTATCTCGCGGGCAGGCCAAGCTGGTGGCCTATGGCATGGTCCTGGCCCAGTTGCCGCTGATTAGTCAGGCGGGAAAAGTTTGTACTCTGCTGGTGGATGATCTGGCGGCAGAGCTGGATGAAGAACACCGTAATCAGTTGTTGGGCTATTTGGCGACGACGGGCCACCAGACACTGATTACAGCGTTGGATATGCCCCAATGGGCGGCCATCGTGAATGACAATAACGCATTACAGGCGGTGGATAGCAAAATGTTCCACGTGGAACATGGCAAGCTGCGCCCCCTCACCGAGAGCAAATAAGGAAATACCATGGCAGAGAAGAATTACGATTCATCCAGCATTAAGGTGCTGAAAGGATTGGATGCCGTACGTAAACGTCCGGGCATGTATATCGGTGATACAGATGATGGCACGGGCCTGCACCACATGGTGTTTGAGGTCGTGGATAACTCCATCGATGAAGCACTTGCCGGCTTTTGCTCCGAAATTAAGGTTGTTATTCACCCGGATGAATCCATGTCCATCCAGGATAATGGCCGTGGTATTCCTACTGAGCTGCACGAAGAGGAAGGCGTGAGCGCCGCTGAAGTGATCATGACGGTGCTGCATGCCGGCGGTAAGTTTGACGATAACACCTATAAGGTGTCCGGCGGGCTGCACGGCGTGGGGGTATCGGTGGTGAATGCCCTGTCGGAAGAGCTGAAACTGACCATTCGCCGTAATGGCCAGGTCCACGAGCAGATTTATCACCATGGTGTCCCCGCCAAACCCCTGGAAGTTGTCGGGACGACGGACTCCAGCGGTACCGCTGTGCACTTCCGCCCTTCTCCGGAAACCTTCAGCAACATCAAGTTCCACTACGATATCCTCGCCAAACGGTTGCGTGAGTTGAGCTTCCTGAACTCCGGTGTACGTATCCACCTGATGGATGAGCGTAGTGGTGATGAGGATGTGTTCGAGTATGAGGGCGGGCTGAGTGCCTTTGTCAGCTACCTGAATACCAATAAGACTGCCCTGAACCAGGTCTTCCACTTCAATTTTGAGCGGGAAGAAGACGGTATTGCGGTGGAAGTGGCCATGCAGTGGAATGATTCCTATCAGGAAAACATTTTCTGCTTTACCAACAATATTCCCCAACGCGATGGCGGCACGCACCTGGCCGGTTTCCGGGCGGCGCTGACCCGCACCCTGAACAGCTATATGGACAAGGAAGGCTTCCTGAAAAAGGAAAAAGCCAACCCGTCCGGGGATGATGCACGGGAAGGCCTGACGGCGGTGATTTCGGTGAAAGTACCGGATCCCAAGTTTTCCAGCCAGACCAAAGACAAGCTGGTCTCCTCCGAGGTGAAAAGTGCGGTGGAGCAGACCATGGGGGACCTTTTCCAGGACTATCTGCTGGAAAATCCGGGCGAAGCGCGCAGCATTGTACAAAAAATCATCGATGCCGCCCGTGCCCGGGATGCCGCCCGTAAAGCCCGCGAAATGACTCGTCGTAAGGGCGCACTGGATATCGCTGGTCTGCCTGGCAAGCTGGCGGATTGCCAGCAGAAAGACCCGGCGCTTTCCGAACTCTATATTGTGGAGGGTGACTCTGCGGGGGGCTCAGCCAAACAGGGCCGTGACCGCAAGAACCAGGCGATTTTGCCGCTTAAGGGTAAAATTCTGAATGTGGAGAAAGCGCGCTTCGACAAGATGCTTTCCTCCCAGGAAGTGGGCACCCTGATTACGGCCCTGGGCTGTGGCATTGGTCGCGATGAATACAACATCGAGAAATTGCGTTACCACCGCATTATCATCATGACGGATGCGGACGTGGATGGGTCACACATCCGCACCCTGCTGCTCACCTTCTTCTTCCGCCAGCTGCCAGAACTGATTGAGCGTGGCTATATCTACATTGCCCAACCACCGCTGTATAAGGTGAAAAAAGGCAAACAGGAAACCTACCTCAAGGATGACCCGGCCATGGAGGAGTACTTGACGACTCTGGCCCTGGATAAAACCGGTTTATACCCTGGTAACGATGCGCCGCCCATTAGCGGTGAGCCGCTGGCCAAGCTGATTGCCGAATACCGTAGTGTGATGAAAATCGTCGATCGCCAATCGCGGGTATTCCCGGAAGAAGTGCTCGAGCAGATGATTTATATGCCGTCTCTCAGTGAAGCATCACTGAATGACGAAGGGCTTATGGCGCAGTGGTGTGAAACGCTGGGCAAACGTGTGGATGCCATCACTGATGCCACCCAGGCGTTTACCATTACCGCGCAACGGGATGAAGAGCGCGGCCTGTACCTGCCACGTGTGCAAGTACTCGCTCACGGTGTGCCCCGCGAATATAGGGTGACTCTGGATTTCTTGCAGTCCCCTGATTACCAAAAAATCAAGGCGCTGGGGGAAACCCTGGAAGGTCTGCTGGCTGAGGATGCCTACATTCAACGTGGCGAGTCGCAGCGGCCCATCCGCCATTTTGCGGAAGCACTGGACTGGCTGATGGTCCAGGCGCGCCGTGGCACCAGCTTCCAGCGGTACAAAGGGCTGGGCGAGATGAACGCTGACCAGCTGTGGGAAACCACCATGGACCCGGAAAGCCGCCGTATGCTGCAGGTAACCATCGAGGATGCCATTGCGGCGGATCAGATCTTTACCTGCCTGATGGGCGACGACGTGGACCCACGCCGCCAGTTCATCGAGTCCAATGCGTTGCAGGTCTCGAATCTGGATGTGTGAACGCAGGATGCCTGGTGCCTGACGCCGGACGTTAAAATAAAAAAAAGCGAACCCAATGGGTTCGCTTTTTTATTGCCTTTAGCGTTGAGCCTCAGGCTCCGGGCGTTTGGCGTAAATTACACCAAAAAATCGTCCAGCTTTGCGCCTTTGCTCAGGGCATCCTGCAACCACAGTGGGCGTTTGCCACGGCCAGTCCAGGTGTTGCCGCTGTTGTTGGGATCGCGGAATTTTACTTTGGCGGGGCGACGCACGCCGGTTTTCTTCTTGGCGGCTTTCTTGCGAGTCGCCTTTTTCTTGTCGGCGGTATTTTTTAGCAGATCCTGGGGGTCGACGCCCAGATCCTTGGCCATTTTTTCCAGTACCGCCTGGGCATTTTTCAATTCGGCTTTACGCTTTTTGTCGAGCGCGGACTCTGCCTGTTTGATCAGTTTTTCCAGTTCGTCCACAGACAGTTCGTCAAGATTAATGCTCATTGAGGTGCCCTTGTTTTAGGTCATTGAATAACGGCAAAGACTGTAATTATTTTAACGGGGATTGGCAATATAGTGGGTTAAAAGCAGAGCGGAAAACGAAAAGATAAATCGGTAAGGAATACGATTTCCTACCCGGTGATTATAAAATCAACAAAGCCAAGTACACTGATTGCACCGATAGAGTGCCTTGCGTATCACTGCACAAAATTACATCGGTGTTTAGCCGGGGTAATGCTCCGCAATCCACTGTTGTGCTTCAGCAGTGACTTGCTTGGCCTTTTTATTCTGTGTGGTGATGGGCGGGCTGATACGTAGTGTGATGGTGCCGGGGTAACGTACCCAGGTTTTGCGTGGCCAGCAATTGCCACTGTTATGGCTAAGCGCAATTACCGGCACGCCGGCTTGCGTGGCCAGCATGCTGCCACCGTGGTTGAACTTGCCTTGGGTTCCTGGCGCTTGGCGAGTCCCTTCCGGGAAGATCACCACACGAAGGCCGCTTTCAAGGCGCTGCTTGCCCTGGGATAACACCGATTTCAACGCGGCCTTGCCATCGCTGCGGTTAATGCGAATGGGATTAAGCAGTGCCAGCCCCCAACCAAAGAAAGGTATCCACAGCAGCTCCCGTTTTAACACGGTGGCTTGCGGGCTGATGAGAACTTGCAGGTAAAAGGTTTCCCAGCTGCTCTGGTGGTTGGCCAGAATAACGCAGGGATCGTCCGTCAGATGTTCCTGCCCTTCTATCTTCACCGTGATGCGATTCAGGTGCTGGTCCAGCCACATGGCAAAACGGGTCCACAGGTTGATAAACCGGTGGCGTGCTCGGCGTGGCAAAAAAGGACCAATCAGGACGCAGAAGAAACTGTGAAAAATACCGGCAAGGTTATACAGCACAAAAAACAGTGCGCTGCGGACCTTGATCGACAGCGACGGTTGCGCGTACTGGGTCATGCCTATTCCTTCAAGGTGTGATCAACAAAGTCAGCCAGTGAGTCGTAAAGGGCAACCGGGCCCAGGGATTCAGGCAGGCCCTTTTCAAGGGTCTTGTTCCCTTTGCCGGTTCGCACCAGTACCGGTGCGCAATGGCGAGCGACTCCCGCTTCAAGATCCCTAAGGCTATCACCAATCATGGGCACACCGGTGACATCGCCATACTCGGTAACAATCTGGTCGATCAGACCTGGCAGCGGCTTGCGGCAATCACAGCCGTCATCCGGCCCGTGGGGGCAATAGACTATTTTGCCCAGTGTGCCGCCCTGCTCGGCCACCAGTTCCCGCAGGCGCGCGTGCATGGCATCCAGGGTGGCCACATCATAATAGCCTCGGCCAATGCCGGACTGGTTGGTGGCCACCGTGACGGTATACCCCGCTTTGCTCAACCGGGCGATGGCGTTGATGCTGCCGGGGATGGGAATCCACTCGTCCACGGTCTTGATGTAGGCATCGGAGTCCTCGTTGATGACCCCGTCGCGATCGAGAATGATGAGTTTGTTCATGGATGAAGATCCCTTTCTTTACCGTAGGAGCGTCGCTGGCGGCGCGATGCCAACCGTTAGGTTATCG
>JBDWVU010000030.1:0-35867 GCA_039983755.1 Alloalcanivorax sp. | reverse complement strand
CCGCTCCTGCGGGGAAACATGTTACTCTCGCCACGTTTCCCTCCATGCCGCCATGACCCGGATCGCCCGTGACTGAATCCAGCCCCTCAACAATGACTCTTGTCCGCCAGCTATGGCAGCAGACCTGGCCCATGGCCATGGGCGTCATGTCCCTGCTGGGCTTTTATCTGGTCGACAGTATCTTTGTGGCTCGGCTGGGCACCGCACCGCTGGCGGCCCAGTCGTTCACCTTTCCATTGGCGTTTCTGGTCATCGGTGTGCAGGTGGGCATCGGCATTGCCATTGCCGCGCTGATCTCCCGGGCCATCGGTGCCGGCCAGCAGGAGCAGGCCAACCGGCTGGGGGCGTTGGTGCTGGTTGGCGGTGGTGTGCTGCAGGGTGTGCTGGTGCTGGTGCTGTGGTTGATCCAGGAGCCTGCCTTTGCGTTGCTCGGCGCCAGTGAAGAAATTCGCGCCATGATCCGGCCCTTCTGGGCCTTGCAGGTGCCGGCCATGTGGGTCGGTGGGGTGGTGTACTTCGGCTACAGCCTGTTCCGTGCCCACGGCAACACGCGTTTTCCTGGCATGATGATGGTGCTCACCAGCCTGCTGAATCTGCTGTTCGATCCGATTCTGATTTTTGGTATCGGCGATTGGCAGGGGTTTGGTTTACCCGGTGCGGCGCTGGCGACCTTGCTGGCGTTTTCAATCGGTGGCGTGATTGTGGCCCTGTCTCTGCGGGGCAAGGGCTGGGTGCAACGCACCGGCATGCTGGTGCAGATGCGTGCCTCGGCCTGGCCGTTTGCACAGATCGCTGGCCCGGCCATGATCAGCCAGTTGATGCCGCCGCTGGCGGCCATGGTGGCCACGGCGCTGGTGGCCCGCTCTGGTGACCAGGCGGTGGCCGCCTGGGGCATGGCCAGCCGTCTGGAGAGCTTCTCCATCGTGCTGGTGCTGGGCATGACCATGGCGCTGCCGCCCTGGCTGGGGCGTTGTTATGGCGCTAACGACTGGGCCACCGTGCGGCGGCTGATGCAGGTGGCGGTGGGCATGGTGGTTGCCTGGCAGGTGCTGCTGGGGCTGGTGATGGCGTTGCTGGCGGCGCCGCTGGCCAGTGTGCTGGTCGACACCCCGGCGGTGCAGGCCTACCTGACCGTGCTGATTCGCTGGATGCCGCCCAGCTATGGCTTTCTGGGCGTCTGCATGTTGGTGGTGTCCGCCAGCAATGCGCTGGGCTGGCCCATGCGCGCCATGCTGATTTCTTTCTTGCGGCTGTTCCTGTGCTATCTGCCGTTGTTGTGGCTGGGCTTCGAGCTGGGCGGCTTTGGTGGCTTTGCCCTGGGCGCGGCCTTCGGCAATGTGCTGGCCGGGGTGATGGCGTGGGGTTTCTATCAGCAGGCGCTGAAGGCAGTTGACAGTTGATAGTGGACAGTTGACAGCTACGCGGACGGTTTCTTCTTTATCTTGAAGCGCAAGAGGCCGCGTCCAGAGTTTGGGCGCGGCCTCTTGCGTTTGAAAGTTGGCAGTGGCTGTTTCGCGCCGCTGTCAACTATTATCGTTTCGTTCCCATTCCGGCGGTTTCCACAGATGTTTCAGGCGCTGCGTTAGCGGGCCTTTCTGACGCATGGCCCGGAACATGTCTGCGTATTCATGACACCAGTTCACCACCAGGCTGTTGCTGTAGACCGGACGGGTGATGCCGTATTCCACCGGTTGGTCGTCTTTTTCTTCCACAAAGGTGCCGAACAGGCGATCCCAGATGATGAAAACGCCCGCGTAGTTCCGGTCGATATATTCCGGGTTGCGGCCGTGGTGCACCCGGTGATGGCTGGGCGTATTGAAGATATATTCGATGGCCGGGTGCAGTTTGCCCACCAGGGTGGTGTGGATGAAATACTGGTACACCAGCGACAGTGCATAGCACACCCCGATCCATACCGGGTTGTAACCGAGAAAGGCCAGCGGTACATAGAACAACCAGCCGCCGTTGAAAATGTTGGTGGCATTCTGGCGCATGGCGGTGGAGAAATTCATCCGCTCGGAAGAGTGGTGGGTCACATGGGCGGCCCAGAACCAGCGCACCCGGTGTGAGGTACGGTGGAAGCCGTAGTAGCAGAAATCCACCAGGAACCACAGGGCGATGGCGGTGAAGGCGGTGAGCTCCACATCCAGCAGCCGGTGCTGATAGGCAAAGGCATACACGGGGAAGGCGATCAGCCCGGCGAACAGCAATTCGGTAGTTTGGTAGCCGGCACCCAGCATGAAATTGAGCCAGGACTCGCGGCCATCCACCAGCCGGTTGTTGTGGCGAATCTTGCGGTATTCCCACAGGAACAGGCCAATAAAGAGCGGCGTGGCCACCACAAAAATCAGCTGTCGGGCATCCAGCGCCAGCCAGTCGGGCAGGGCATTCCATAGCGGTACCAGGCCGCTGTTCTGCCAGACGTTGTTGAACCAGTCCATCAATGCCATAGAAACCTCGAAGCTCGTGGGAGCGCGGTGGAACGTGGAAGATGGCAGTGTGCGACAAGCGCGGCGGATAGTATTGACTATCCATGTCTTATTTTTGACAATTTACGCCAACAGGGTAAACGTCACCCACAAGGAGAGACCATGGCCGCTGCCATGCGCGTCACCGGGGCCTGGGTACAGTTGCTGACCGACTGGCTGGACCGGGAAAACCTGCCTGCCCCTGCATTGCGCACGGTGCTGGACAGCCGCTCGCCAGCGGATGTGGTGCCGCTGCCGCTGTGGCGGGATCTGTTGCAGCAGGCGGTGTTGTTGCGCCCGGAGCGGTTGGCGCCGGGGCTGGAAATCGGCGCCATGATCCAGCCCCGCCACGTGGGTATGCTGGGCTATCTGATTCTCACCTGCCGGACACTGGGCGAAGCCATGCTGGCCTACCAGCGCTACGAAACCCTGTTCTACGGTCAGGATATGGTGGAGGTGGTGGGGCAAGGTGATCAGATGCTGGTGCGCTGGCCCGGGGAGGACTCCACCGGGGAGCTGGCGGACAGTGTGGCTATCGCGGCGCTGGTCAGCTTTCTGCGTCGGCAGGTGGAGACGCCGCCGGTGCCGACCCGCGTTGCCTTCGCCTTCCCGGCCCCCGAGCCGTCGATCCGGGCGGCGTTTGAAGCCTTCTTCGGGTGCCCGGTCCAGTTCGCTCAGGCGCATACCTGTGTTGCCTTCCCTGTCCACTTTCTTGCCATTGCCTTGCCGCACAGCGATCCGAGCATGCGCAGCCTGTTGGACCGGCAGGCCCAGGCCATGCTGCTGGCGCTGCCGGATTCCGACAGTTTTGACCGGGCCTTGCAACAGGCCATGGTGCGATTGATGCCGGAAGCGGCGGTGACCCTGCCGCGACTGGCGGCGGAGCTGCACATGTCTGTGCGTACCCTGCAACGGCGACTCACCGAGCGGCAATTAACCTGGCGGGAACTGCTGGATCGCACCCGTGAACAACTGGCCCGCCACTATCTGGCCGACCTGTCACTGACCCTGGGGGATATTGCCTTGCTGCTGGGGTTTTCCGAGCACAGTGCCTTCAGTCGCGCCTATCGCCGCTGGACCGGCAACACCCCGGCACGGGCCAGAAAACAGACCGCCATGGCATACAAAACAGAAAATGCTGTGTAGTTTGGTGCTTTCGGCCGACGTGGATCGGCGAAACGCGCAGGCCGCGAATTCAGCGGGTGTTGGGCTATGGTTGTCGGCGTTGCTACCCGAACCAATCCCGTTAGTGAGAATTCCGGTCATTGCTGGCACGCCGTGCGGCGTGATTAATTTCCCGCCATCGTGCTCCGCGAGACGCCCTCTATACGTTGAAACGACGCTGAACTGAGAGGCTGGTGGAGACAGGCACTATGAGAGAGGAACATCGATGAAAACGCGTATTACCGAATTGCTGGGCATTGAATACCCGATCGTTCAGGGCGGCATGCAGAACGTGGGTTACGCGGAGCTTGCCGCCGCCGTTTCCAATGCCGGCGGCCTGGGGATCATCACCGCGCTCACGCAGCCGACCCCGGAAGACCTGGACAAGGAAATCAAACGCTGCAAGGAAATGACCGACAAGCCCTTCGGTGTGAACCTGACCATTCTGCCGACCATCAAGCCGGTGCCCTACGAGGAATACGCCCGGGTGATTTGTGAAAACGGTGTCACCGTGGTGGAAACCGCCGGCCGTAACCCGGAACCGCACATGCCCCTGTTCAAGGAATACGGGGTGAAGGTGGTGCACAAATGTACCTCCGTGCGGCATGCGCTCAAGTCGGAAAAAGTGGGTGTGGATGCGGTGTCCGTGGATGGTTTCGAATGTGCCGGCCACCCGGGGGAAGATGACATCCCCAACCTGGTACTGTTGCCGGCCGCGGCTCGCGTGTTGAAGATTCCCATGTTGGCGTCCGGTGGTATCGGTACGGGGGCACAGATGGCGGCGTGTCTGGCGCTGGGTGCCGATGGCATCAATATGGGTACCCGCTTCCTGGCCTCCAAAGAGGCCCCGGTACACGAAAACATGAAAAAGGCCATTGCCGAAGCCTCTGAACTGGACACCGCTTTGATCTTCCGCCCGTTGAAAAACACCGCCCGCGTTTACAAGAACCGGGTGGCCACCAAAGTTAATGAAATCGAACGCGAAAAAGGTCAGGACATGAAGTTCGACTATATCGTGGATCTGGTTGCCGGCGTGAAGGGCAAGGCTGCGCTCATTTCCGGTGAAATCGATGGTGGTATCTGGACGTCTGGCATGGTGCAGGGCCTGATCAACAGTTACCCGAGCTGTGCAGAGATTATCGATGACATCATCAGCGAATGTACCGGCACCATCAATCAGCGTCTGGCCGAAATCATGAAAGGCTAGCGTTGCGAAAAAGAAATACAGTTATGCTCTCCCGAGCCAGCCAGGGCAATGCCCTGGCTTTTTTTAGGTTCTTCGCGGATTAAAGTGACTAACACGTTTCTCGCCATCTGCCTGGTTTATCCCGAATACCCGGCACTTTGCCAAACGCTCGACGCCGGATGCCTGACGTAAACCGCCATAGCCTGAGAGGCTGTCATTGATGGCAATAATCGGGTCATGCACTTTGCACAGTGAGTATGGCGGCCAAGGTTTTCAGGTTTTGAATGCACGCGTCCTTCGTCGGGCATCCGGCGTCCAGCGGCTGCCAAGTCGGGATAATGAGACAAGTTCTGGAGCTGGCTGATCACTCAATTCCGCGATGAACCTTTTGTATGCTGCTTTGCGCCTGTACCGCGATGCATTTAGCAGGGTGGCTCGACAAGCTGGTGGTTGTGCGCTTTTCTGAAACAAGGCAGTCTCTGTGCCCGATTCCCGGTGCG
Organism: Alloalcanivorax sp.; assembly: GCA_039983755.1. GTDB lineage: Bacteria > Pseudomonadota > Gammaproteobacteria > Pseudomonadales > Alcanivoracaceae > Alcanivorax. Next base: position 30,549 of record JBDWVU010000030.1, on the reverse strand, counting down.
GTGAAATTCTGTCGCCGGGGTGCTTGATTTCTTATCAGAAGGATCTGATATGTATCGCCTGTATGAATTTTCCTCTTCCGGTAACTGCTACAAATTACGCCTGGCCATGGCACAGCTTGGTGCCCCTTTCGAGCGAGTGGAAAAAGACATTACTCGTGGCGAAACCCGCAGCGACGACTTCCTAGCGATCAACCCTAACGGCCGTATCCCGGTGCTGGTAACCCCGGAGGGAAGAGCCCTGCCAGAATCCAATGCGGCGCTCTGGTATCTGGCGCGAGACAGCCAGCTAATGCCCGTTGATGCCTTCGAACAGGCCCAGGTGCTGCAGTGGATGTTCTTCGAGCAGTACAACCACGAACCCAATATTGCGACTTCCCGTTACTGGCTGCATGTGCTGGGTGAGCCGGAAAAGTACGCTGAGGGGCTGAAAGAAAAGCAACAAAAGGGCCATGAGGCGTTGGCGGTGATGGAGCGGCATTTACAGGCCGTGCCTTTCTTCGTGGGTGGGCGCTACTCCATTGCGGACATTGCCCTGTACGCCTACACCCATGTGGCGAATGAAGGCGGTTTTTCGTTGCAGGCCTATCCCGGCGTCAGGGCCTGGCTGGATGCGGTCCGCGGGCAGCCGGACCATGTCCCACTTCTGGGATAAGAGGTGGGCTTTTCTTGACCGGGCAGGGCTGCCGTGATTCATTTGTGAAACACAATTCCAAAAAATGAATTACGGGAGAGAGCATGTTCATAGCCAACATTCTTCGGGGGCCGCTGGTGGCGGTCGCTTTGGTGCTGCCGGGCCTGTCAGGCGCGGCGATTTCACCGGCATTAAGTGAGACGGTTCGCCAGCTGGCCCAGGCGCAGAGCCAGGACCTCGAGGCGGTTTTCAAGCAGGTTCACGGCAACCCGGAATTGGCCTTTCAGCTGGATGAGACTGCCGCGCTGGTGGGCAAAAAGCTGAAAAAAATGGGCTACAAGGTGCACACCGGTATTGCGCAAACGGGGCTGGCGGCAGTGCTGAAAAATGGCGAAGGGCCGGTCATCATGTTCCGCAGCGACATGGATGCCCTGCCGGTGAAGGAAGACAGCGGCCTGCCCTATGCCAGCAAGAAGCAGGTTACGCTCGACGATGGCAGCAGCCAGTACGTTTCCCATGCCTGTGGCCATGATGCGCACACCGCCTGGTTACTGGGTATTGCCAAGGTAATGATGGAAACCCGCGATAGCTGGTCCGGTACCCTGGTGTTGGTGGGGCAGCCAGCGGAAGAACTGATTGCCGGGGCTCAGGCCATGGTGGACGACGGCTTGTACGACAAGGTACCAGAGCCCTCGTTGTTGATTTCGGCACACATCTACCCGGTATGGCCGTCGGGTACTGTGGCGGTAAAAGCCGGGCGTCGCATGGCCGGCAGTGACCAGTTGGATGTCCATCTTACCGGTATCGGAGGGCATGGTTCCCGGCCGGAAGGCACCATCGATCCGGTGGTCATGGGGGCGCGTACGGTGATGGCGTATCAGACCATCGTGAGCCGTAATATTCCGGCCCAGGAACCCGCGGTGTTGACCGTGGGCGCCATGCAGGTAGGGGAAACCCATAACGTGATTCCCGAAACCGGCACCCTGAAAGTGAATCTGCGCTGGTATGAACAATCCACCCGCCAGACTCTGCTCGATGCCATCAAGCGTGAAACCCGGGGTATCGCCGATGCGGCGGGTGTTCCCGAAGAGCGAGCGCCCACCTACACCATGCTCGGTTATGCGGAACCGGTGGTGAATGCGCCTTCCCTGGCCGAGCAGGCCAATGCCACCCTGTCCGCCAGCCTGGGTAAGAAACGGTTGATGCCGGGTATTCCCCCGGTAATGGGGTCCGAGGATTTTCCCATGCTGGTGGCGGGTATCGAAGGCGCTGAAACCCTGTTTGTGGAAGTGGGTGGCGGCGCCGCGGATGTGATGAAGAACTACATGCAGACAGGGGAGTTGCCGCCCCTGAATCACAACCCGAAATTCCGTATCGAGAATCCCGCGCTGGCGATTACCACGGCGGTTGAGGCCAACAGCGCCCTGTTGCTGGACGCCTTTCAGGCGAAGTAGTGATTGGTCATGCTGTGAGAGAAGGACAGGTCGGCCCGGGTTTTTCCTGGGCCGACCTGTTCAGCGAACGGCTACACCGGCTGACTCAGATGGTGAAAGTGGTACTTGAGATGGTCGTCAATAAAGCTGGCGATAAAGAAATAGGAATGGTCGTAGCCGGGCTGCATACGCAGGGTGATCGGCACGCCGGCTTCCTCACAGGCGGCGCTTAGCGCTTCCGGGCGGAGCTGGCCGTCGCTGTAGAAGTTGTCGGCATCCCCTTGATCAATCATCAATGGCAGCGCACTTCCCTTTGCTTTTAACAGCTCGCAGCTGTCCCAGTCTTTCCAGCTTTCCTGGTTGTCTCCCAGATAGCCCCCCAGGGCTTTTTCGCCCCATGGGCATTGGGTCGGGTTGCTGATCGGAGCGAACGCGGAGACCGAGGTGTAACGCCCGGGGTTTTTCAGGGCACAGATGAGTGCGCCATGGCCGCCCATGGAGTGCCCGCTGATGGCCTGTTTGCCATTGAGTGGGAAATGCGCCTGCACCAGTGCCGGCAACTCTTCGGTCACATAGTCGTACACGCGGTAGTGCTGGCTCCAGGGAGACTGGGTGGCATTCACATAGAAGCCGGCGCCGGAGCCAAAGTCGTAGCTTTCATGCTCACCGGGCAGGTCGGTGCCGCGCGGGCTGGTATCCGGACAGACAATCGCCAGCCCCAGTTCCGCGGCAGTTTTGTGAGCGCCGGCTTTCTGCATGAAATTTTCATCCGTGCAGGTCAGCCCGGACAGCCACCACAGCAGCGGAACGTCATGCGCTTCTGCCGCTGGGGGTAGGTAAATGGCAAAGATCATTTCGCAGTTGAGTACCTGGCTGCGATGTTTGTAGCGCTTCAACCAGCCACCAAAGGATTTGGTGGCAGAAACCAGTTCGATATCAGACATGATTTAACCTTTCTAACGAAGCCGTTGTAGGAGCACCTCTCGAGGTGCGAACCTTGGCCGGAAGGGTCTCTCTCAAGCTGGTTCGCACCTCGAGAGGTACTCCTACGGTCGGAATTTATTGCCTCTTAAAAAAGAATCACCGAGCGAATGCTTTTTCCTTCGTGCAGTAAGTCAAACGCTGTGTTGATGTCTTCAAGTCCCATGGTGTGGGTGACGAATTCATCAATCTTGATCTCGCCTTTCATGTAGCGATCCACGTAACCGGGTAATTCCGTGCGGCCTTTGACGCCGCCGAACGCGGAGCCTTTCCAGACCCGGCCGGTGACCAGTTGGAACGGGCGGGTGGAAATTTCTTCGCCGGCACCGGCCACGCCGATAACGATGGATTCACCCCAGCCCTTGTGACAGCACTCCAGGGCAGAGCGCATCACGTTCACGTTACCGATGCACTCGAAGGAATAATCCACGCCGCCGTCGGTGAGTTCGACAATCACTTCCTGGATAGAGTCGTTGTAATCCTTCGGGTTGATAAAGTCGGTGGCGCCAAACTGGCGTGCCAGGGTTTCCTTGGCCGGGTTGGTGTCGATGGCAATGATACGTTCAGCCTTGGCCATGACCGCACCCTGAATCACCGACAGGCCGATGCCGCCGAGACCGAACACCGCCACGGTGGATCCTGCTTCTACCTTGGCGGTATTGAGTACTGCGCCAATGCCGGTGGTAACGCCACAGCCGAGCAGACAGATCTTGTCCAGCGGCGCTTCCTTGCTCACCTTGGCCAGGGAAATTTCCGGCACCACGGTGTATTCGGAGAAGGTGCTGGTGCCCATGTAGTGGTGCAGCAGTTTGCCGTTCAGGGAAAAGCGGCTGGTGCTGTCGGGCATCAGGCCCTGGCCCTGGGTGGCGCGCACCGCCTGGCAAAGGTTGGTCTTGCCGCTGAGGCAGAATTTGCACTGGCGACACTCGGCGGTATAGAGCGGAATCACGTGGTCGCCGGGTTTCAGGCTGGTGACGCCTTCGCCTACTTCCTGAACGATACCGGCGCCTTCATGGCCGAAGATGGAAGGGAACAGGCCTTCCGGATCTTTCCCGGACAAGGTGTAGGCATCCGTGTGGCAGACGCCGGTGGCGACGATCTGCACCAGCACTTCACCGGCCTTGGGGCCGGCCACGTCGACTTCTTCAATAACCAGAGGTTTGCCTGCTTCCCAGGCCACAGCGGCGCGTGATTTCATGATGACTCCAACGATAACGGCATTTGGGTGGCAGCTAGATCCGGCCCAGGTCGGCGGATGTTGATTGCCGTCGGGGGACCGGTCCAGTGAACCACGGGTAACTGGATTCACTATACGCAGACACGAATCAGGCTATAAGGCACAATTCGGCAATAGATTATTGCTCAGGAGCAACAATGCAGCATTGGGACCGAATTGAGGCCTTCGTGGAGGTGGTGCGCCTGGGATCCTTTGCGCGCGCCGCCCGGGACCTGGGGGTCTCCAGCTCTCACGTGAGCCGGCTGGTGGCGCGGCTGGAAACCCAGTTGGGGACGCAGTTGCTGTACCGCACCACCCGGCGGCTTACCCTGACAGATGCCGGCGCGGTTTACTTTGATCACTGTTGCCAGTTGTTCGATGGGTTTCAGGAGGCGCTGAATGCGATCAGTGATTTCCAGCAGCAGCCCACCGGCGTGCTGCGGCTGACCTGTGCCACCACCTTTGGTGAGCGTTTTATCGCGCCGCTGGTCAACGATTTTCTGGCGTGCCACCCGCAGTTGTCGGTGCAGCTGGATTTCACCAATCGACGGGTGGATATCGTTGATGAAGGATTTGATGTGGCGATTCGCACGGGTGCCTTGCCGGACTCGTCCCTGATCGCTCGCAAGCTCTGCCCCCGGCGGGAATATGTGGTGGGATCGCCAGCGTATTTCGACCGTCACGCCCGGCCCCATACGTTGGGTGAGTTGAGCGGCCATAATTGCCTGCAGGGTTCTTCGGAGCAATGGGCGTTTGATGTGGACGGCCAACATCGCCACAGCAAGGTGCAGGGTAACTGGAAGGGTAACTCCGGAGTGGCCTTGCTGGATGCGGCGCGCAAGGGCATCGGGCTGGTGCAGTTGCCAGATTATTATGTGGCAGAGGATCTGCAGCGCGGGGACCTGGTGTCGGTGCTGGACCAGTATGCTTGCACTCACACCGCGGTCTGGGTGGTGTATCCCCGTCATCGGCACCTGTCACCGAAGGTGCGCCAGTTTGTGGACTTTCTGGTGGAGCATATGGCGCGTTGATAAGATGCCGAAACATTCTTTTGTAGGAGCGTCGCTGGCGGCGCGATAAAAGCAGCTGCGAGTATCGAGTAGCGAAAACCGTAAACAATGTGGTTTTCTGGTTTTGAATTTCGCAACTCGCAACTCGATACTCAGGTAATCGCGCCGCCAGCGGCGCTCCTGCAGCAACTAAAATGGAATGAATATGTACACAGGAAGTTGCCTTTGTGGCGGTGTCGCATTCGAGATTGACGGTGAGCTGGCGCCGATACAGGTGTGCCATTGCCAGCAGTGTCGCAAGGCACAGGGCACCGCATTGGTTACCAATATTCCGGTGGAAACGACGCAGTTGCGCTGGGTTCGCGGGGACGACTTGTTGAAAGGTTATGAATCCACACCGGGCAAGCAGCGAGTATTCTGTCGCGAGTGTGGTTCGCCGCTGTTCAGTCGGCTGGAGAGTCTGCCGGGGGTGGTGCGTATTCGGGCGGGGTTGCTGAATGAGCCGTTGCGGACCCGCCCTGCGTTTCACTTCTACGTGGATTCAGCCTGTAACTGGTGGTCCATCGACGATGATTTGCCGCAGTACCCGGCGGGTCGTTCGTGATCGTCGTCGGGGCCGGGTGCGGGGTAACCGCAACCCGGCCTCGCAGCTAGCGCCTCTCAGCCTAACTGGGCTTGCAGTGAGGCGATTTCCTGGGCATCACTGTTACGCGCAACAAAGGCCTGCCAGCTATCCGTCGCGTGGCTTTTCAGTGCCTTGGCAACACGCTGCTCTTCCCCTTCCGGCAAGTGGCCGAACAGGCCCAGCAGGTTGCTGTCGTGGGCCTGGCTGAGTGCCTGGTCCAGGGTTTGAGGTTGGCGTTCGGTGAGCACATCCAGTGCGGGGGCCAGGTGGGCCTGATCCAGCAGCGGTAGCAGGGGCAGTAGTTCGTCCCAGCTGTTTTCCGCTGCCACGGTGGTGATCAGGCTTTCCATGATGTGGTCTTCACGCAGCTTGGCCACGTTGACCACCGCCTGCTGGTGCGTATTGTCCATGGCATTCACCGCCTGCAGCAGGTTGGTCCAAAGCTGCTGGTCGCTGGCAACTTCAATGATATGACTCAGTACTGTGTCGCCCTGTTCGGCTACGAGATTGCCCATCTGGCCACGCAGTTCTGTATTCAGGTGCCCGTTCAGGGAAAGCACTGCTGGCCACAGTTCATGGTCGGTGGCGGCTTTGAGTGTGGCCCGTTGCTGGGTCTCGCTGAGAAGCCCAAGCAGGGTGTCGAGCTTGCTTTTATCTTCCAGATACAACGCAATCTTCACCATGGCCTCACCGTCATCGACGGAGCTGGTCACGGCCTTCAGCGCGGACGGCTGGATCACGGCCACAAAGCGGGCCAGGGTGATGTGCTCATTCATGGCGAGCAGTGCCTTGGCGACGGTGGCGACAATCTTGTCGGGCATGGCGGCCAGCAAAGCCCGGGAGTAGGAGGGCTCAAGGTGGATGCACAGCTTGGCGAGAAAGTCGTCGGGTAGTTTGTCGGCCAGCTTGATAGCGCGCTCGGCGGGCAGCTCGGAGGCGATGCCGGCGGCCAGCACAGACCCCAGCACGGTGGTCGCCAGTTTGGCGCTGGCGCCGGTGGGCACCAGCTTGCTGATGCCGGCCAGGCGTTGGTAGCTGTCCTGGTGCTGTTCATAGAAAAAACTGGAAACGCTGTTACGGAACGCGGCCAGGGCATTCAGGTCCTGGCCGTCCAGAAAGGCCATGTCGGCTTCGTCGGTTTCCAGCAGACGGCTCAGCTTGAGTAGCTCGGCCTGGGTTTCAATATGCATGATCTGTCTCCTGCTGACTTAACCGAACAACATCTTTTTGACTGGGCGGCGGAAAGGCCCGGGCACCACGTTCAAGGCATTATTCATGGCCTTTTCCACGCGGGCGTCTTTGGTTTCCAGTGCGGCGAGCACGGTGTCCGCCAGTTTGCTGGCCTGGTCAGCGGGCAAGGACTCGATAAAGGCCAGCGCATCGGCTGGCAAGCCCTTGTTTTTCAAGGTACTGATGGAATCAGACATGGTTCCTCCTTCAATTCAGGCGCTACTATGCCAGCAAAGCTGAAAGAAGACTGTTGCCGAAAAGCCGTATTCGGGCGGCGCTTGAGAAAGCGCTGGGGGGAGATTTTACAAGTCAGAAAGCGGCAGGTGTGGCTGCACAGGCAGGCATGGATTGCCTGTGCAGCCAGCGGAGCCGCCAGGGTGTCAGGAGAAGGTGGTGGTCTCGCTGATAAAGCCCACATTGACCGCACCTGGGCCAAGATTGACGCCACCGGTGAGGCTCATGCCCGTGCTGAGCAGTTCTACGCCGTGTTGTTTGGCGCACAGTTTTAATTCACGGAAGCCGGGCAATTCGGCAATACGGTTTTCGTCGCCGGCATAGCTGACACAGACAACAGGTTCCAGCAGGCCCTGGCGAATGCAGTCACAGGCATGCTTGAACATCTTTTCCACAGCGGCCGGGTAACCACGCACTTTGTCTGCCGGAAACGATTCGCCTGCCCGTGCGCAGAGGATGGGCTTGATATCCAGCGTGCTGCCCAGTTTTGCGCTTAGCCAGCTGACGCTTTTGTCGCCTTTCTTGCGCGCACGTTTCTGCACATAGTAAAGATCATCGACCACAGAATAACCGCTGGTGAACGGGATCAGCGCGTTAACCCGATTGCGGACATCGCTGACGCGCATGCCCTTGCCAATCATGTTGATGGTGGCAGCAGCCAGCACCGCCTGGCCGCAGAACAGGGTCTGGCTATCGGTAACCCGCAAGGCAAAAGGGCCTTCAACGCCGGCTTCTGCTCGCACCGCTTTGTAGTCGCGCAAGATGCCATGGGATGCGCGGGTGGCATTGTTGAACATGGGGCTACGGCTGGCGGGCAGCGTTTGAACCAGCGCATAGTCGTACTGGCTGACGATTCTGTCGAGGAAGAACTGGCGGAACGCGTCAGTGTCGAGGGGGACGGATTCGGCGTCCTGGCCTTTGTCCAGCCGGTTGTCGGCGTAAAAATCCTGGCGCTGTTTAGGATCGCGACTATCCACAAAAACAGCGTCACCGATGCGGATGGAAATGGGCAGGACCTGTATCTGATGTTGATCAATATAGTGTTTTGGCAGGTCGCACGTTGCGTCGACCACCAGACCGATTTGCATTGTTCTCTCCCGTTAGCCAATGAGGCAATCGTGCTTTTGTGTGCCTGCGCCGGGATTATTTTGCGTTCTGTCCAGCGTCATTATTGGTGCACGGTGCGCGGACATACTAACGGGTTTGTCGCGGGAAAAAAGGGGCAAACGGCTTGGCCGGTCGAATGGCCGGTAATCGGTGATTATTGGAAGTTTTCCTGGTCGGTGATAAACCCCACGCTGATGGCGCCGGGGCCGATATTGACGCCGCCGGTGAGCCCCATATGGCTGACCAGCAACTGGACATCGTGTTTCTCGGTAGCGGCTTTCAGGGCGTTGAAGCCGGGCATCTGGAAGGCGGCATCCGGGTCGCCGGCGTAACTGACGCAGACAATCGGTGTCAGCAAGCCGTCTTCCACGCATTGGCAGGCGTGGGCAAACATTTTTTCCACTGCGCTTTCAAAGCCTCGCACCTTGGCGACCGGAAAGGTCTGGTCCCGGCGGGCGCAGAGAATCGGTTTGATATCCAGGGCTGAGCCCATCAGCGCGCCGACAAAGCCAACGCTCTTGTCTCCCTTTTTACGGGCGCGTTTGTGCACGTAGTAAAGGTCTGGCACCACCGCATAGCCGGTGGTCTTGGGGGTAAGGTCGCTGATGCGTTGGCGAATGTCGCCAATTTTGGTGCCGGCATTGATCAGGCGAACGGTTTCGGCGGCAAGGACGCCCTGTGCGGCGAACAGGGTTTGGCTGTCGCTGACACGAATGCGGAAGGGCCCTTCCCGGCCGGCGGCCTCACGGACTTTTTTGTAGCCGGAGAGTATGGCGTGGGCGGCTTCGGTGGCGTTGTCGTAAATGGGGCTGCGGCTCTTGGGAACCGTTTGCACCAGAGCGTAATCGAATTCGCCCACGGCATGGTCCAGTAACAGGGTGCGGATCTGTTCTATGGAGGGCGGCGCGGTTTCTGCGTCGTGGCTCTTGTCGATTTCGTGGCGGGCATAGAATTCCCGGGCCCGCTGCGGGTCCCGGTCATCCACATAGATTTCCTTGCCGATACGGATCGGAACCGGCATCACCAGAATGTTGTTGGCATCAATAAAGTCTTTGGGCAGGTCACAACCTGAATCCACAACCAGACCGATTTTCATTGTTATACGCCTTACGGAGCCTGTGTGATTTCAGTCTAGAACGGGGGTGCCGCTATTGGCGTCTTTTTGCGTATGGGAATGGTGTAGGAATGTTATTTGCACGCTGCAGTCTGGGCGCCTGATGCCTGACCTGGAAAACCTGCAGGCTGCAGGTTTTTGTCGGGCATCTGGCGTCAAGCGTCTTGCCGGCCGGGGTGTGCGAGGAGGGCAGCCAATCAAACCGGTGTGGTCAGTTTTGAAGAGCGCCCCCTTATTGAATATTGCCGCCCACTTCCACGATTTTCAGTGTGTTGGTGCCGCCATGGGCGTCGTCGTAGTTGCCCTTGGTGATCAGCACCCGGTCGCCGGTCTGCACCACGCCCATGGCTTCCAGCATGCTCACTGCCTGGCGGTTCACGGTGTCGCTGGCCAGTGCGTGGCTGTCGAAGGGAATGGCATGGACGCCGCGCAGAATCGCCACGCGCCGCTGGCTTGAGGGGTAGGGCGTAAAGGCATAGATGGGCATGCCGGAACGTAGCCGTGACATCAGCCGCGGGGTGTTGCCGGTTTCCGTCATGGCGATAATGGCGGCCACATTGCTGAGCCGGTTGGCGGCCTGCATGGCAGCCATGGCAATGACTTCATCAATGTTGTCGGCACTGTCATTGATGGGGCGATCGGTGCGGCGTTCCTGCCAGGTGCGCTCGGCGCCAAGGATAATGCGGTCCATGGCCTGCACGGTTTCTTGCGGAAAATCGCCAACCGCGGTTTCCGCCGACAACATCACCGCATCGGTGCCATCCAGTACGGCGTTAGCCACGTCGGAGACTTCCGCACGGGTGGGTTGTGGGCTGTGGATCATGGATTCCATCATCTGGGTGGCGGTGATCACGAAGCGGTTGAGCGCCCGCGCCCGACGGATGATGTGCTTCTGTACGCCGACCAGTTCGGCGTCACCAATCTCCACGGCCAGGTCGCCGCGGGCCACCATAACCCCGTCGGATGCGTTGATAATGGCATCCAGGGTGTCGTCATCCGCCACCGCTTCAGCCCGCTCGATTTTGGCGATGATGCCGCCCTTGCCGCCGGCATCGTGATAGCGGCGGCGGGCTTCGTTCACATCCTTGGCATCGCGGGGAAAGGACAGGGCCAGGAAGTCCACTTCCATGTCTGCGGCGGTCAGGATATCGGCCAGATCTTTCTCGGTGAGGGCGCGGGCACTGAGTCCGCCGCCCTTGCGGTTCACGCCTTTGTGATCAGACAGTTCGCCCCCCACCCGCACGGTGCATTCCACGCGGGTGCCATTGATGGCGTTCACTTCCAGTTCCAGCAGGCCGTCATTGAGCAGCAGAATATCCCCGGCCTGACAATCGGTGGGCAGGGGGGGATAGCTGACGCCGACTTGTTCGGCATCGCCGGCGTCATCCGGCAGGGCCGTATCAAGGGTAAAAGGCTGCCCGGCGCTGAGCATGATAGGGCCGTCCCGGAAGCAGCCAATACGGATTTTGGGCCCCTGCAGATCGGCCAGAATGGCCACATGCTCACCGCGTTGCTCGGCGCAGCGGCGAATTTTCTCGGCAGTCTCACGATGGGTATCGGCGGTGCCGTGGGAAAAATTGAGCCGGAAGACATTAACGCCTGCCTCGATCAGTGTGTCGAGCATGGGTTCCGGTGCAGAGGCGGGGCCAACGGTGGCAACAATCTTGGTGCGGCGAAGCGGGTGCTGTGGGGTGCGAGAGGGCATGCGTGTCTTTCCATCAATCATTTCGCATTAGCATACCATGGGGACGCGAACGAACGATGACAGCCGTGCCGGGCACGGAACCGGAACGCGGAGATTCACTTCAACTCTTAAAGAAAGGTTCATTGCGGAATTGAGTGATCAGCCGGTTTCAGAACTTGTCTCATTATCCCGCCCTGGTAACCGCAGGACGCCGGATGCCCGACGACGGACGCTTGAATTCAAAACCTAAAAACCTTGGCCGCCATGCTCTCTGCGCAAAAACGACAACCTCTCAGGCTATGGGGGTTTGCGTCAGGCGTTCGGCGTCGAGCGTTTGGCAAAGTGCCGGGTATTTGTGATAAGCCCGTCAGACGGCGAAAAGCGTGTTATTCACTCTAAGCCGCGATGAACCTAAAGAAAGCCCCGCCCGGAAGGCGGGGAAAGGGGAAACCGGTAGCAGGGAATCAGTGAAGCATGGCAAAGGCACAGGCCTGGGCTTGGCTGAGACGAAGAAAGTCACCCATACCCATTTTTATCACTTCCGTGTGTGTGCCCGCATTGAAGGCAAGCCAGTCTTCGCTGAGCAAGGTGTCGTCCACATAGACATTCATGTTGTACAGATTCCCGAACGGGGGTTCGCCACCGGGTTCGCAAAGCGGGAAGCAATCCTTGAAGTCGTCTTCGCTGGCCAGCTCAACGCGATTGGCATGGAGGGCCTGGCGTAATTTTTCCGGGTCCAGATATTGATTGGCAGGCAGCACTGCCATGGCCAGCGTGCCATCCACGTCCACAATCACGGTCTTGGCCATGTGGCGGCCGGGAATATGGGCGGACTGTGCTACCTCTGAAGCGGTAACCGCGGGTGAGTGGTTATAGCAGTGGTAGTTCACGTTATTGTTGTCGAGAAAATCTGCCAGTGCGCGGGCGGGCATGATGGACCTCCTCCCGGAATCGTGTCGCCGGGATTGGGGAGCGGCCTGACAAACAGCTTGTGGCTGGTGGGCAGGCGACACTCCGTGACGGTGTGTCTGATTAAGGGTAGGACGAGTGAGAAAGGAGGAGAAATACAAATATGCGCTAATGTTTATAGCGGAAAAGCATAGCTATGAGCGGCCGGTGTATCTTGCGTAGCCGCTGTAGGAGTTCCCTTCCAGGGGACGAACCGAGCGCAGCGAGGAGAATAAAAAGCAAATTCCTTTTTGAGGGGTGCCTGCCCAGCTGGCACGCCTGAGCATATGGTCGGCGATTTTCGTGCAGGCGCGATTCGTCCCCTGGAAGGGAATGCCTACAATGTTCTTTAAGGGGGTAGGGTTCAATAAAAACGCGGGCAGTGATCATGCCGTCTGGCATAACCCCTGCCCGCGTTGTTGCATGCTGCCTGGCGCGTGCAGCGTCTCTTGTCACATTCCCAGGTTATCGAGAATGCGCAGATTCGGGCCGGCCTGGTTCATGGTGTAGAAGTGCAGGCCCGGTGCGCCCATGGCCAGTAGTCGTTCGCACAGCCGGGTGACCACTTCTTCGCCAAAGGCTTTTACGGCGGCATCGTCGTCCTTGATGTCGTTGAGTTTGCTTTGTAGCCAGCGCGGTACATCGGCGCCACAGGTGCTGGAAAAACGCAGCAGGTTGGCCACATTGAGAATCGGCATGATGCCCGGATAGACGGGAGCATCACAGCCAGATTTCTGCAGCGCATCCATGTAATAGCCGTAGGCATCGGCGTTATAGAAATACTGGGTCAGGCCACTGTTGGCGCCGGCATCCACCTTGCGCTTGAAGTGGGCGATATCATCTTCAAAGCTGCGTGCCTGGGGGTGCATTTCCGGATAGGCCGCCACTTCCAGGGTGAAGTGATCGCCGGTTTCCTGACGGATCAATTGCACCAGTTCGTCGGCGTACTTGATCTCGCTCTGGGCATAGCCCATGCCGGAGGGCAGGTCGCCACGCAGGGCGACAATACGTTGTACGCCCGCTGCTTTGTAACCGTTCACCAGCTCCAGGATTTCCTCGCGGCTCTGACCGATGCAGCTCAGGTGCGGTGCGGTGTCACCGTGCTGTTCGCGCAACTTGTCCACGGTGTCGCGGGTGTTGTCACGGGTGGAGCCGCCGGCACCAAAGGTGCAGGAAAAAAACTCCGGATTTTTGACCAGCAGCTTCTTCTGCGTGGCCAGTAATTTTTCCTTTCCCTGTTCCGTCTTGGGCGGGAAAAATTCAAAACTGATTCGTTTCATGAATGCCTCGCTTCGCGAGGCGCCTGACGCATGATGCCTGACGCCTGACGCTGGCTCGCGAAGCGAGCCTAAAGCGTCCGGCCTCAGGCGTTTGGCGTCGTGCGCCTTTTTAGTACTTGTAATGTTCCGGCTTGAAGGGGCCTTCCACGCCGACGCCGATGTAGTCGGCTTGTTCCTGGGTCAGTTTGGTGATCACGCCACCGAAGCCTTCCACCATGTAACGGGCCACTTCTTCGTCCAGGTGCTTGGGTAGCACTTCCACCTTGAGCATTTTTTCCTTCACGGTGTCAGAGTGCTTGGCATAGCCCTGGTCGAACAGGTACATCTGCGCGAGCACCTGATTGGCGAAGGAGCCGTCCATAATGCGGCTGGGGTGGCCAGTGGCGTTGCCCAGGTTCACCAGGCGGCCTTCGGAGAGCAGCAACAGGAAGTCGCCGGCGGCCTTGTCGCGCCATACCTTGTGCACCTGCGGCTTCACTTCTTCCCATTCCCAGGTTTTACGCATGAAGGCGGTGTCCACTTCGTTATCGAAGTGACCGATGTTGCAGACCACGGCGCCTTTCTTGATGGCCTTGAGCATGTTGGCATCGCAGACATTGAAGTTGCCGGTGGTGGTCACCAGCAGATCGGTGTTGCCCAGCAGCTCGGTATTGATGGACGCTTCGCTGCCATCGTTGATGCCGTCCTTGTACTGGCTGACCACTTCAAAGCCGTCCATGCAGGCTTGCATGGCGCAGATCGGGTCCGCTTCGGTAACCTTCACGATCATGCCTTCCTGGCGCAGGGACTGGGCTGAACCCTTGCCCACATCGCCGTAGCCCACAACCAGTGCTTTCTTGCCGGACAGCAGGTGGTCGGTGCCGCGTTTGATGGCATCGTTGAGAGAATGGCGACAACCATATTTGTTGTCGTTCTTGCTCTTGGTGACGGAGTCGTTCACGTTCACCGCCGGCACTTTCAGGGTGCCCTTGTTCAGCATCTCGTAAAGACGGTGTACACCGGTGGTGGTTTCTTCGGTGATGCCGTGGATGTTGTCGAGCATGGCCGGGTAGGTTTCGTGGATGTAGCCGGTCAGGTCGCCGCCGTCATCCAGGATCATGTTGGCTTCCCACAGCTCGCCATTACCGTCGCGACAAGTCTGCTCGATGCACCACATGTACTCTTCTTCGGTTTCCCCTTTCCAGGCGAATACCGGTACGCCGGCGGCCGCGATGGCGGCAGCGGCGTGGTCCTGGGTGGAGAAGATGTTACAGCTGGACCAGCGTACTTCTGCGCCCAGGGCGACCAGGGTTTCGATCAGCACCGCAGTCTGAATGGTCATGTGGATACAGCCGATGATCTTGGCACCTTTCAGTGGCTGTTCGGCGCGGTATTTCTCGCGGATGGTGACCAGTGCCGGCATTTCGGTTTCGGCAATATGAATTTCCGAGCGGCCGTAGGCGGCAAGGGAAATGTCGGCGACTTTATAGTCGGTAAAGGTATCGGTTTTTGCGTTCATGGTGTTCTCCATTCGTTTTTGACGAATGGGCGCAGTTGTTCCGGGTGTGCCTGCCTTGCGAGCCTCACGGTCATGCCGCTGCAGCGCCCCTCACAAGGCAGATCAAATTAGTTTTCGCGTTAAAGTACCTTGGCCAAGTCGGCGGCCTTGTCGGTTTTTTCCCAGCTGAAGCCTTCGCGGCCGAAGTGGCCGTAGCTGGCGGTAGGACGGTAGATCGGCTTGCGCAGGTCGAGCATTTCGATAATGCCGCGCGGGCGTAGATCGAAATGTTCACGGACCAGATCGACGATGGCGTTGTCGCTGATCTTGCCGGTGCCGAAAGTGTTCACCGAGATGGAGGTGGGCTCGGCCACGCCGATGGCGTAGCTCACCTGGATCTCGCACTTGCTGGCCAGCCCGGCGGCGACAATGTTCTTGGCCACGTAACGACCAGCATAGGCCGCGCTGCGGTCCACCTTGGAGGGATCCTTGCCGGAGAAGGCGCCGCCACCGTGGCGGGCCATGCCGCCGTAGGTGTCCACGATGATTTTGCGGCCGGTCAGGCCACAGTCACCCATGGGGCCGCCGATCACGAAAATCCCGGTGGGGTTCACGTGGTACAGGGTGTCCTTGTGCAGCCATTCTTCTGGTAGCACGGGCTTGATGATTTCTTCCATTACCGCTTCGCGCAGGTCGGCCAGCTTGATGTCCGGGGAATGCTGGGTGGACAGCACCACCGCATCCACGGCCACGGGCTTGCCGTTGTCGTAACGCAGGGTGACCTGGCTTTTCGCATCCGGGCGCAGCCAGGGCAGGGTGCCGTTCTTGCGCAGCTCGGCTTGACGCTCCACCAGGCGATGGGAGTAGTACACCGGGGCGGGCATCAGGGTATCGGTTTCGTCAGTGGCGAAGCCGAACATCAGGCCCTGGTCGCCAGCGCCCATTTCTTTCTCTTCGGCTTCGTCCACACCGATGGCGATATCGGCGGACTGTTTGCCGATGCCGTTAAGGACGGCACAGCTGGCGCCATCGAAGCCTTTCTCGGAGCTGTCGTAGCCGATATCCAGGATCACCTGGCGAACGATGTCTTCCAGCTCCACGTAGGTGTTGGTGCGCACTTCACCGGCGACCACGGCCATGCCGGTCTTGACCAGGGTTTCCACGGCCACACGGGCGTGGGGGTCATCCTTGATGATGGCGTCCAGAATGGCGTCCGAGATCTGGTCAGCCATTTTATCCGGATGGCCTTCGGACACGGATTCGGAGGTAAAGATGGAATATTCACTCATTACTGGAGTGCTCCCTTAAAGTTAATTGCTTGCACGCAACACGCTGATACGCATCACGTGAAAACCGGGTTGATCTCCATGCGGCGCAGGATCGCGGCGCAAGTTGTTTTCGTTTTTGCCACATACTTATTCGCGAACAGCGTGTTGCGTGCTGCGTGTAAGCGTGTCGCGTTTTTCGAATGTTCTCACTTGCACCTGAAACCCGTTACGCAGTGCCAGAAACTGGCTTTCCTGTAACTCAAGGCCGGCGCGGCCGGCCCAGTCCACCAGGTCGGTTTCATCAAAGCCGAGCCAGAAATCCCCGCAGGTCTGGTGGGCCCAGTGCTGGTCATGGCGACACAGGTCGGTGATCAGCAGTGTGCCGCCGGGCTGCAGTTGTGCGGCTGCGGCGCGGATGGCGCTGGCCGGTGCGGGCAGGTGGTGCAGCACCATGTTCAACACCACGGCGTCGACCGTGGGCAGGTTGCTGGCGGCTTCCGGCCAGTCTCCCAGTATCAGTTCCACATTTGACCGTTTGGCGACCGTCTTGCGCGCCCGTTTGAGCATGGCCTCGGCATTGTCCAGGCCGATAACCTGTTCAAAATGCCCGGCGAGCTCCAGCAGGAACAGCCCGTCACCGGGGCCAATTTCCAGCACCTGTTTTCCTTCCGGGCTGGCGCGCAGCAGCAGCTCGCAGGCCTGCTCGGCATATTGCCCGTACTCGGCGATCAACTCCTGCTGGGCATCATGCTGTTCGGCGTGCCGGGCAAAAAAGGCGCGGCTTTGTTCCGCCCGTTGCTGCTGCACCTGTTCCAGTCGCGCCGCGACTTCCTCATTGAGGGACCCATCATCCAGCTCGTCGAGCAAGGCGCTGTGAACGGCACCCTCTGCGTCATCCACCTGGGGCAGGCGACGGCGGTAGAAAATGGAGTTGCCTTCACGGCGCTTTTCCACCAGCCCGCCCTTTGCCAGCACCTTGAGGTGGTGGCTCATGCCGGATTGCTTCATGGCCATGATCTCGCACAGCTCCAGCACCCCGAAGCTGTTCTGGCCCAGCACCTGCAATACCTGCAGGCGTAACGGGTCCCCGGCGGCCTTGAGAAAGCCCGCCAGATGATCGGTCACATCCGGTAGAGAGGGAGCCAGTGCATTCATAGAGGGGGAGTCTAGCGCAATCCAAAACTAAATCAAAATAAATTGATATAGGTTTTGAGGTTGCCTTAACCTGCGGCCTGAAACAGGTGCCACGCGGCACGCAAACAGGCGGAGGCAGGCTGCCGGTGGGTGCTTGCGCTTGTAGCTATTACCCCCTTGAGGGACAATAGCGCCCCTTTTCAGCCACCAGTCAGTTTTGGAGCCCTGCATGCCCAGCGCCCCCGCCAGCCGTGACCTCGCCAATGCCATCCGTGCCCTGAGCATGGATGCGGTACAGAAAGCCAATTCCGGGCACCCCGGTGCACCCATGGGCATGGCGGATATCGCCGAAGTGCTGTGGCGCGGTTTTATGCAGCACAACCCGGCTGACCCGACCTGGGCCGACCGTGACCGCTTTGTGCTCTCCAACGGCCACGGCTCCATGCTGCTGTACAGCCTGCTGCATCTGACCGGTTACGGTGTCAGCCTGGATGACATCAAGAACTTCCGTCAGCTGGGCAGTGCCACCGCCGGACACCCGGAATACGGCGATGCGCCGGGCATTGAAACCACCACCGGCCCATTGGGTCAGGGCCTGGCCAATGCCGTGGGCATGGCGCTGGCCGAGAAAATGCTGGCGGGGCAGTTCAACCGCGAAGGGCACACCGTGGTGAACCACAACACCTACTGTTTCCTGGGTGATGGCTGCATGATGGAAGGTATCTCCCACGAGGTGGCTTCCCTGGCTGGCACCCTGGGTCTGGGCAAGCTGGTGGCGTTTTATGACGACAACGGCATTTCCATCGACGGTGAAGTGGAAGGCTGGTTCACCGACGATACCGTGGAGCGTTTCCGCGCCTACGGCTGGCAGGTGATCCCCAATGTGGATGGCCACAACCCGGAAGAAATTACCGTGGCGGTGGAAAATGCCCGCGCCAATACGGATCAGCCCACCTTGATTTGCTGCAAGACCATTATCGGTTTCGGCAGCCCCAACAAGCAGGGCAAGGAAGATTCCCATGGCGCCGCTCTGGGGGAAGATGAAATTGCCCTGACCCGTAAAGAGTTGGGTTGGGAGCACGGCCCGTTTGAAATCCCGGCGGACATCAAGGATGCCTGGGATGCCAAGGAAGCGGGTGCCAAGGCGCAGAGCGAATGGCAGCAGCGTTTCGACGCCTATCAGGCCGCGTACCCGGAGCTGGCGGCGGAGTTTCTGCGTCGTCAGGCGGGTGAATTGCCGGCAGACTTTGCCGACAAGGCGGATGCCTATATCCGTGAGTGCCAGGAAAAAGGCGACAAGGTCGCTACCCGCAAGGCGAGTCAGAATACCCTGGACGCTTTCGGTCCGCTGCTGCCAGAACTGGCCGGCGGTTCCGCTGACCTGGCCGGGTCCAACAACACCATCTGGAAAGGCTGCAAGTCGGTCACTGCCGAGGATGCCAGTGGCAACTACATCCACTACGGCGTGCGTGAATTCGGTATGACTGCCATCCAGAACGGCCTGTGTCTGCACGGTGGCCTGCGCCCTTACGGTGGCACCTTTCTGGTGTTCATGGAATACGCCCGTAATGCGGTACGCATGGCGGCGCTGATGCATCAGCCGAACATTCTGGTCTACACCCACGATTCCATTGGTCTGGGCGAAGACGGCCCGACCCACCAGCCCATCGAGCAGCTGGCCAACCTGCGCCTGACCCCGAACATGCGTACCTGGCGCCCCTGCGACACGGTGGAGTCGGCGGTGTCCTGGAAAAAGGCAGTACAACGCCAGGATGGCCCGTCGTCGCTGATTTTCTCCCGCCAGGGCCTGCCCTGCATGGAGCGCGGCAACGACCAGCTGGCCGACGTGGAGAAGGGGGGCTACACCCTGTTGCAGACCGGTGAAGGCACCCCGGACGCCATCATCATTGCCACCGGTTCCGAGGTGGAGCTGGCAGTGAAAGCTGCCCAGGCACTCAGCGGGAAAAACATCCGCGTGGTGTCCATGCCCTGCGTGGAAGAATTTCTGGCCCAGGACAAGGCGTATCAGGACAGCGTGCTGCCCAGCGACGTGCGCGCCCGGGTGGCCGTGGAAGCGGCGATTGCCGATTACTGGTACCGCTTCGTGGGCCTGGACGGCAAGGTGGTGGGCATGACCAGCTTTGGCGCGTCCGCCCCGGCCGGTGACCTGTTCAAGCATTTCAACATTACTGCCGAGGCAGTACAGGAAGCAGTGGAGTCGTTGCTGTAATGAAACGCCGGACGCCTGATGCCGGACGCTTGACGCAATGGGCCGTGCCCGCGTGCCATGGCCTTGCCGTTTCCGATACGGTGGTCACGGAATGCGAGGTTAAGGCTTTTAGCGTCTGGCGTCTGGCGTCCGGCGTCCAGCGAGGCGCAGCCTGATGCGCATCGCTATTAACGGCTATGGCCGTATCGGGCGCTCCTTTGTCCGTGCCCTTGCCGAGCGCGAAGGCGCCGGCTGGCAGGCGCCGTTTACCCTGGCGGCGATCAACGACAAGGGACGCCCGGAAGACCTGCTTTACCTGACCCGCTACGACACCACCCACGGGCGGTTGGCTGAGCCGGCAGAGCTGATCGAAGGTATGCTGCGTATCGGCAAGCAGGCGCCCATGCTGCTGGAGCAGCCCAGGCCGGAATTATTGCCCTGGGGCGAGCTGGGTGTGGATCTGGTGCTGGAATGTTCCGGTCATTTTCGTAGCCACGCCGGGGCCTCGCGCCATCTGCAGGCCGGTGCCGGAAAAGTGATTATCGGTGCGGTGCCCTTTGATCAGGCTGACCAGATCGTGGTGTACGGCGTTAATCATCAGGATGTGCGTGACGACAGCCGGGTGCTGTCAGCCGCGTCCTGCACCACGCACTGTATCGCGCCCCTGCTGGAGCGGCTGGATCAACGCTACGGCATCCAGCAGGTGCTGATGAAAGAAATTCATGCCTACACCTCGGATCAGACCCTGCTGGACCATGTCCACCGGGATCCGCGTCGGGGCCGGGCCGGGGCACAGAACATTGTGCCGACCACCAGTAGCGCCATCGGTGCGGTGCAGCAGGTGCTGCCAGCCCTTGCCGGGCGCATCAACGGCGACTCCATCCGTGTGCCGACCCTGAACGTGGCCATGGTGGAGCTGACGTTGCGACTGGAGCAGACGCCGGATGAGGACAGTCTCAACCAGTGGCTGCAGCAACAGGCAACGGCGTCTGCGGGCCTGATTGGCTACAATGACGCCCCGCTGGTCAGCGCGGATTTCAATCACCGCCCGGAATCCGCCATCGTCGATGTGACCCAGACCCGGGTGCAGGGCGATATGGTGCAGGTGGTGGCCTGGTACGACAACGAATGGGGCTATGCCAACCGGTTGTTGGACTGGGTGAGTGAATTGGCTTTGAACAAGGCTGGAAGCTCAAAGCTGGGCGCCTGACGTGTTGCTTTAGCGTTCGGCGTCAGGCGTGTTGCGTCTGGCAGAATTTAATGAGGTAAGTGAGCGATGAACTTCAAACGCATGACCGACCTGGATCTGGCAGGCAAGCGCGTTCTGATCCGTGAAGACCTGAATGTGCCGGTGAAAAACGGCAAGGTCACCAGTGATGCGCGTATCCGTGCTTCCCTGCCGACCATCGAGCATGCGCTCAAGGCGGGCGCCAAGGTGATGTTGATGTCCCATCTGGGCCGTCCCACCGAGGGTGAGTACGCCGACGAGTTTTCTCTGCAGCCGGTGGCGGAGCATCTGGGTACATTGCTGGGCCGTGAAGTGCCGCTGGTCAAGGACTGGCTGGACGGGGTCGAGGTGGCCGATGGTCAGGTGGTGTTGTGTGAGAACGTTCGCTTCAATAAAGGCGAAAAGAAAGACGACGAAGCGCTGTCACAAAAAATGGCCGCGCTGTGTGATATCTATGTGATGGACGCTTTCGGTACGGCTCACCGTGCGCAGGCGTCTACCCATGGTGTAGGCAAGTTTGCACCGGTGGCCTGCGCTGGCCCGCTGTTGGCCAATGAGCTGGATGCGCTGGGCAAGGCGCTGGACGCACCGGCGAAACCGCTGGTGGCGATTGTTGGTGGTTCCAAGGTATCCACCAAGCTGGAAGTGCTGGAATCGTTGTCGGATGTGGTCGACCAGCTGGTAGTTGGTGGCGGTATCGCCAACACCTTCCTGGCGGCGGCCGGCCATCCGGTGGGCAAGTCTCTTTATGAAGAAGACCTGATTCCCGCCGCACAGAAAATTGCCGAGAAAGTACACATCCCGATTCCGGTGGATGTGGTGACGGCCAAGGAATTTGCCGAGTCTGCCGAGGCGGTCACCAAGAAGGTGGAAGACGTGGCCGACGACGACATGATTCTGGATGTGGGCCCACAGACCGCACACATCGTGGCGGCGCTGATGAAGGAAGCCAAGACCATTATCTGGAATGGCCCGGTGGGTGTATTCGAATTCGATCAGTTCGGTGAAGGCACCCGGGAAATGGCCCTGGCCATTGCCGACTCGGATGCCTTTTCCATTGCCGGCGGTGGTGACACCCTGGCCGCAGTGGACAAGTATGGCATCACTGATGATGTCAGCTATATCTCCACCGGCGGCGGCGCCTTCCTGGAATTTGTGGAAGGTAAAGTACTGCCGGCGGTGGCCATGCTTGAGGCACGGGCGAAGGATTAAAAGACGCTGGCACGCCCCACGCAACCACGCACCACGCTCGGGCGTGCCAGCGTGACGCATGGGGCGTGCAAGCAGTATCGTACGGAGTGATGTTGGTGCAGAGCACCGCAAACGGATAGCAGAAAGGGGAAAGTGAAAATGGCACTTATCAGCATGCGACAGCTGCTGGATCACGCTGCCGAGTTCGGCTACGGCGTACCGGCTTATAACGTGAACAACGTGGAACAGATGCGCGCCATCATGGAAGCCGCGGACAAAACCAATTCCCCGGTCATCGTGCAGGCCTCCGCTGGTGCGCGTAAATATGCCGGTGCGCCTTTCCTGCGTCACCTGATCCTGGCGGCCACCGAAGAGTTTCCGCACATTCCCGTGGTGATGCATCAGGATCACGGCACTAGCCCGTCCGTGTGTCAGCGCTCCATCCAGCTGGGTTTTTCGTCAGTGATGATGGACGGCTCTTTGGGTGAAGACGGCAAGACGCCCACCGATTACGACTATAACGTGGACGTGACCCGTCGCACTGTGGACATGGCACATGCCTGTGGTGTGTCCGTGGAAGGCGAGCTGGGTTGCCTGGGGTCACTGGAAACCGGTGAAGCCGGTGAAGAAGATGGCATTGGTGCGGAAGGCAAGCTGACCCATGAGCAGATGCTCACCGACCCGGAAGAAGCGGCGGATTTCGTAAAGAAAACCAAGGTGGATGCCCTGGCGATTGCCATCGGTACCAGCCATGGCGCGTACAAGTTCACCCGTCCGCCCACTGGGGACATCCTCGCCATTGAGCAGATCAAGGCGATTCACCAGCGCATTCCGGATACCCACCTGGTCATGCACGGTTCCTCTTCCGTGCCGCAGGACTGGCTGGCCATCATCAATGAATTCGGTGGTGAAATCCCGGAGACCTATGGGGTGCCGGTGGAAGAAATCCAGGAAGGCATCAAGCACGGTGTGCGCAAGGTCAACATCGATACGGACCTGCGTCTGGCATCCACCGGGGCGATCCGTCGCTTCCTGGCCCAGAACCCGGCCGAGTTTGATCCGCGCAAGTACCTGAAAGAATCCATCACCGCCATGCGTGATATCTGTATCGCCCGTTATGAAGCCTTTGGTACGGCGGGCCATGCGGACAAGATCAAGCCGATCAGCCTGGAAACCATGTTCCAGCGTTATGAATCCGGCGATCTGGACCCGCGGGTTAAATAAGAGACTCAGTACGCTTCACGCTGCAGGCAACACGTAGATCAAAACAAAAAAGCAGCACCCCGTTGGGTGCGGCTTTTTTGTTTTTCGGAGCTGCCATCACGCGACTTTGGTGTGTGCCATCTCGCTCTAATCCGTGAGGCCCCTTTTTTACCGGCTGGCTTCAATCCTGATGTCATCGCTGCCGGTGAGAATCAGTTGGCCCTGCTTGTTAATGTCGGCGTGATTGACGCCCTTGAGGGCGTCCAAAAATTGCCGCTCCATTTCCATCAGTGGTGCTGGGCAAGCCATCATGGTGACGCCGCCGGTGGTGATGGTGAAGCTGTCCTCGTTCTGCACGTAGGTGGCCATGTAATTGTTGCAGGCGGCCTTGCCGGCCACTTGCCCGGGCTGATGAAAGTTCAGCGTGACAGTAGCGTCAGTGACGTCTTCGCCATTAAGCGATGTGACGGACCAGGCTTCTCCACGCAGCTGGCTCTCTTCAACCATGGTGCGTACCTCGTTGGCCGGCTGCCCTGTGCAGGCCGCCAGTAACAGTGCGGTGCTGCCCAGGAGCAGCGGAAGGCGAAATGGGGTCATGATGTGTCCTTGTGAGACGTTGTTGGTTACTTAGTGTATGGGCGGGGCGATATGGTTCCCGGCAAGGCTGGCGTTTATTGATGTGGCGCAAGGTTGTTGCAATGGGCGGGGCGAGTGCGTTGACTGGTCGCGGAAGAACAGGACAATGCAGTGAATCCTCTCTTACCTTCACTTTTCTGATCGCAATGATGGCGGGCCATGCTGAATACGTTGCTGGAATTTTATATTGAGCACCAGTGGCTCGCGCTGCCGCTGGCCATGCTGTCCGCCGCAGGGGTGGGCATTCTGTGGATGGGCTGGCTGAGCTTGATGCTGACGGCGTTCGGCCAGCGGCGCTGGTTATGGGGCTTTGCGATCTTGCTGCTGCCCGTGCCGGCGTCTCCCTGTTTTGCGCTGTGTCATCCGACGCTGAACCCCTGGGCCAATCGGCTGGTGCTATGGGGGCTGCTGCTGGCGCTGCCGATCCTGGTGTTAACCGGCTGGTGGGGCTGGCTGGCGCTGACCCAGGCGGCGCCCGCAGCTTGATCAGGCTTCGTCGTTTGTCAGCCAGTGTAGGGGCTTGTCCGGCTTGGCATAGCTGAGCCGGCCGATACGCTGGCTGCGGTGGTAGCTATCCAGTCCCGACAGGGCCACCGTCCCGGCCCGTTCAATATCCACAAAGCCATCACCGCCCAGCACCTCGTCGGGTAGCAGGATATGTTCGATGGCACCGATCACCAGCACCGTGTCGTTCACTGCCAGGGTTTGCACTTCTTTCACCGCCATGCCCAGTTTTATCCGCGCCTGCGCCACGAACGGTGCGGCAAAGTCGGGCAGGTAGGTCGGGCTTAGCCCGGTAGCACTGAACTCGGAGATCTCCCGGGGGTAACGGGCGGCGGTCTGGTGGGCGGCTTCGAGGATCTCGGCATGGACCTGGTTGAGCGTATAAACGCCACTGCCCTGCAGGTATTCCAGGCTATGCCGATCCACCGAATGCGGTCGCAGAATCATCCCCATCAATGCCGGGTCGGCACCGATATGAAAGCAGGAGCCGACCATGGCCAGGTTTTCCTGCCCGCTCTCGGAGCGTGTGCCCACCAGGTTGGCGCTTTTGAAGCCGGACAGGCTATTGACCAGATTGACCCGCTCCCCGCGGGGTAAATCCTTGAGTGTATCGGCTGTCAGATGCATGGTGTGATTCCTCCCAGGCCCGTATTATCGGTAGGTGCCGTGAGCAAACCGTGGAGACCCGTTACCGGCTATGGCAAACCCTTTCGATCGCGATCAGATTATTCAGCAGTGGCAGCCCTTGAACTGGGAGGCCTTCGATCCGCTGAGTGAATCCAGCCAGCGCTATGTAGCGTACTACGGTCTCAATTTTGCCGATCGCCTGCCGGACCTGGAGCATGGCTTCGGTTATTTCGAGGCGGCGGGGCATATGCTTTCCGTGCATGGCTGGCGACCCAGGCCGCCCCTTCAGCCGCGTGGCACCGTACTGATCTGCCACGGTTACTTCGACCACGTGGGATTGTACCGGCATGTGATCGGTCATGTGCTGGAGCTGGGCTATGCGGTACTCGCCTATGATTTGCCGGGCCACGGGTTGAGCACGGGCCCGCAAGCCGTGATCGACGATTTTCGTACCTACCGTGACGTACTGGAACAGTGTCTGTCGTTGGCAACCAATTATTTCCCCAAGCCCTGGCATGTGATTGCCCAGAGTACCGGCGGGGCCATCGTGATGGATTACCTGGTCAGCCGCGGTGAGGGCGATGAGAACCCTTTTGAGCAGGTAATTCTTCTGGCCCCACTGGTGCGGCCGTTCAAATGGGGAACGGCTCGCTGGTTGCACACCATGGTCAGCCCGTTTGCCAAAACCCTGAAACGGGTTTTTACCATCAACTCCAATGATCCGGATTTTCTCGACTTTCTGGAAAACAAGGACCCCTTGCAGGCACGGCGTATTTCCGCCATCTGGGTGAGTGCCCTGAAGAAATGGATGCCGGGTTTTGAAAAAGCGTCACGGATAAAAGTGTCGCCGGTGGTGATTCAGGGAGACAGGGATGAAACGGTGGACTGGCAATATAACCTGGAGATGATCAAACAGAAATTTGAAAGCCCAGATATCCGCATGCTTCCGGGAGCCCGCCACCAGCTTGCCAATGAAAATGAAGCGTTCAGACGTAAAATCTTTGCCATTATTGACGAGTACCTGGCGTAAATTCGATTTTTTACGCTTTGTTACTTGAGCCGCTTGTGGCTTTGTAACAGTGTGGATTCACGGTTCCCGACCAGGGGGTTTTGTGTGTTTACAAGGAGTCTACGATGAACAGTAAATGGATGTTGGCCGCCGCATCAGGTGCGGTCTTGTTGAGTCAGGCTGCTGTGGCAGATCTGAATGCCGGCGTTAATGCAGCCGTGAATGCCCAGGCAGATGCCGATGCTGCTGAACAAACTGTTCGCGATCAGCGGGATGCGGCCAAGGCCGATGCCAAACAGATGGAAAAAGAGGCGCGGGCCCAGCGCGATGCAATGGAAAGCGATGCCAAGGCTAGCCATGAAGCGATGAAAGAAGATGCCAAGGCAAAGCGTGATGCCATGAAGGATGACGCAAACGCCATGGGCGATGATGCCCGTGCCAAGCACGAAGCCAACATGAAGAAGATGGAAGAAAACCGTGACGCCGCGCGTCAACGTCATGAAGACGCCATGAATAATGCCCAGGGTGCTGGCGCCAGTGCCAACGCTGAAATGAAGGCGGGTGCTGCAGGTGTCAATGCGGATGCCAAGGCAAAAGCGGAGAAGAAAGAAAAGTCCTGGTATAACTTCTGGGATTAATCTTTCAGGTGAAAACCAAAAAAGGCCGCAATGTGCGGCCTTTTTTGGTTTTGTCGCGGGGCTGGGAGATACAAATATTTCTGCGTTCTCCCCGTGGTGTCAGTATTGATTCACCGTACCGTTTTCACCTACCAGAACCACATCTGCGGGTCGCTTGGCGAAAAGACCGTTGGTGACGACGCCGACAATATTATTGAGCGCGGTTTCCAGTTCAATCGGGTTGGTGATATCCAGGTTGTGCACATCAAGAATGATATTGCCGTTGTCCGTGACAAAGCCTTCTCGGTATTCCGGTTGCCCGCCCAGGGCGACGAGTTTGCGGGCCACGTAAGAACGCGCCATGGGAATCACTTCTACCGGTAGTGGGAACGCGCCGAGGCGTTTCACCTGCTTGGAGGCATCCACAATGCAGATAAATTCCCGCGCGGCGGCGGCGACAATTTTTTCCCGGGTAAGTGCGCCGCCGCCGCCTTTGATCATTTCCCGGTGGCTGTTCACTTCGTCTGCGCCATCCACATACACTGGCAGGTTGCCCACGTCATTCAGTGAAAAGACCTGGATGCCATGCTGCTTGAGCCGCTCGGCGGTGGCGTCGGAGCTGGCCACAGCGCCTTTGATGCGATCCTTGAGGGTAGCCAGTCCGTCGATAAAGAAGTTGGCGGTGGAGCCGGTGCCCACGCCGATGATTTCCCCTTCGGGGACAAAACGCAGTGCGGCTTCGGCCACCTGCTTTTTCAGCGCATCCTGATCCATGAGGCTGTCCTGTCGTAATATGGGTGTGTATCGACCCTGAGGTGTGCGCCAATTATAGGCCAGCGGCGGTCCTGACTCGACCCCGGGCTATCGCATTTGTGCCGGCCAGCCCCTAGACTATTCCTTTCCCTTCACAGAATGAGCCCGGAACCCTCCATGCTGGACAAATACGTTAAACGGATACTGCAATCCCGCGTCTACGACGTGGCGGTGGAAACCCCCATTCATGCAGCGCCGTTGATTTCCAAACGTATTGGCAACCGGGTGCTGCTCAAACGGGAAGATCTGCAGCCGGTGTTTTCCTTCAAGCTGCGCGGCGCCTACAACAAGTTGTGCCAGTTGAACGAGGAACAGCTTGCGCGCGGGGTGATCTGTGCGTCAGCAGGGAATCATGCCCAGGGGCTGGCGCTGGCCGCGTCGTCCATGGGCATCAAGGCAACCATCGTGATGCCGCGTACCACGCCGGATATCAAGGTAAGTTCCGTGCGTCGTCACGGCGGCAAGGCGGTGTTGCATGGCGACAGCTTTGACGAAGCCCTGGCCCATGCGCTGAAGCTGCAGGCCCGTGACAACCTGACCTTTGTTCACCCTTACGATGATCCGGATGTGATTGCCGGCCAGGGCACGGTGGGTATGGAGATTCTGCGCCAGCAAAGCCGCGAACTGGATGCGATTTTTATCCCGGTGGGCGGCGGTGGCCTGGCGGCCGGGGTGGCGGCTTATGTGAAGTACGTGCGCCCGGAGGTGAAGGTGATCGCGGTGGAGCCGGAAGATGCCGCCTGCCTGAAAGCCGCGCTGGAGAAAAAACGTCGGGTCACTCTGCCTGAAGTGGGGCTGTTTGCGGACGGTGTTGCCGTGAAGCAGATCGGCAAGGAAACCTACAAGGTGTTGCGTGATCACGTGGATGAAGTGATCACCGCCACCACCGATGAAATCTGTGCGGCCATCAAGGACGCGTTCGAGGATACCCGTGCCATCTGCGAACCGGCGGGGGCGCTGGCTCTGGCGGGTTTGAAGAACTGGGTAGCGAAACACGATGTGCGTGACCAGACGCTGGTGGCAATTCAGAGTGGCGCCAATGTGAACTTTGACCGGCTGCGTCACGTGTCAGAGCGTGCCGAGCTGGGCGAGCAGCGCGAGGCCATTCTGGCCGTCACCATACCGGAGACGCCGGGTGCGTTTCGGGCGTTCTGCCAGGCTTTGGGTCGGCGTGGTATCACGGAATTCAACTACCGCTACAGCGATGACCGTGATGCCAATATCTTTGTCGGTATCCAGTTGCGGCCGGGCGGAGAGGCGCTGCAGACGCTAATGAGCGAGCTGCAGGAGCGCGGTTATCCGGTGGTGGATATGAGCGGTAATGAGATGGCCAAGCTGCATATTCGCCATCTGGTGGGCGGGCACACCTCCCGGCATGACCTGAAGGAGCGGCTGTTCAGGGTGGAATTCCCGGAGCGCCCCGGAGCGCTGATGAAGTTTCTGCAATCCCTGGGCGAAAAATGGAATATCAGCCTGTTCCATTACCGTAACCATGGCGCGGCCTATGGCCGTGTGCTGGTGGGTTTCCAGGTGGAGGATGGCAAGCAGACCAAGCTATTGGCCGACCTCAAGAAGGTGCCTTATCCCATGGTTGAGGAGAGCGACAACCCCGCCTACCGGTTATTTTTGAACTAATCGCTATTTAGCCTGTCGGTTAATCGGCGTAGCCGGTTTTGTTCGCGTTTCTGTCTTTTCTGCCCGAATTTTCACTAACTCATTGATTTTACATTGTGTTGGTTGTTAAAAAGGGCAGCGATTGACGAGCGTAGCGCACTTTGAACGTAGAGAGTTACTGCCGAGTTCTGTTAAGAAGTGTCAGCAACCCGCGCTAACTGCTTGACTTTACATTTGGAAATGATCAAATTTTGACCCACTTGGCATTTTATGCTGTTAAATCAGACTAAGGTGACAATCTTGTTAATACTTTTGGGTCACTTTTTTCATATTGCTGTACCGTTTTGGGGAATAGAACAATGAAGAAAAAGCCGGACGCCCTGGTGCTACTGGCGGTTGTTTTCGGGTTAGGCGTGCTGGTCAGCAGCCTCACCCATGGTGGAAATGAACCGGATTACCAGCGTTACGCTGACAGCGCAGGCATTACTGTCACGCAGACGACGCAGTAACAATGCTCTCTACCGGTTGGTCCCACGGGGCCACCGGCAGCTCACCTCTCTCCATTTTCTGAAAATCGTACCCCGCAGCCACCAGCCGTGGCCGTCGAGGGTGCCGTGCCAGTTGTTCCAGGGTGCGATCGTAGTAGCCGCCCCCCATTCCCAGCCGATACCCCGCCTCATCAAACGCCACCGCCGGCAGAATAATCACATCCAGTGCCCACAGGGCCCGCCCACGATAGCGCAGAGCGGGTTCGTGAATGCCGTAGGCATTGGCGCGCATGGGATGGTGATGCTGCCAGAGGCGAAATTGCAGATAGCCGGGCCGCAGTGCGTCGACAAAAGGCAGATAGGTGGAGGCCTGTTGAAAACGGGGGTGGCGCAGGGCAGGGCGTACATCCAGCTCGCCGTCGTTGGGCAGGTAGATAGCCACGTGGCGGGCAGGGCGATGCTGAATTGCTCGGGCCAGGGCGGGGCCGAAACGGGCGCTGGCGCGGCGGCGTTGGCCGACGCTGAGGGCGCGACGTTGCTGCCGGAACTGGCGGCGTAATTGCTGGCGTTGCCGCGTGGTGGTGATTTTCGCGTCAGGCATCGGGTATCCGGCGTCAGCGATAATAAAGGGTGCTTCCCGGCCCGCCGCTGCGGGTTTGACCCTTGAACCGA
This sequence comes from Alloalcanivorax sp., assembly GCA_039983755.1. Classification (GTDB taxonomy): domain Bacteria; phylum Pseudomonadota; class Gammaproteobacteria; order Pseudomonadales; family Alcanivoracaceae; genus Alcanivorax. Next base: position 366 of record JBDWVU010000030.1, on the reverse strand, counting down.
AGGTTCAAGGTGGAGGCAGCAGCATTGCCCTTAGGCTTTCCGCTCAATAGGCGGACATGCACACGGGCAAGGCAATATATGCCCCCGGGTAGTACATTATCGGCAAGGGGACTTGACCCTCTGGCGCACGGGCCAGGAAGCACTTGGGGTGATTATATCAGTGGTGCGGGGGCCGGGTCAGTCTTGACAGGGCAGGGATTTCGTTGGTGGTTCTTGGCCTGGATGCGAAGCCGCTGTAGGAGATTCTATGTTGTCCACCCCTGTCTTCATGAGGCAGGGGCCGGCTGATAGTCGGTGCCATTTTTCATAAGCGCGAAGGCGATACGAACCAGTTTGCGCGCCAGAATGACCAGCGCTTGGGTGGTT
>JBDWVU010000029.1:0-26077 GCA_039983755.1 Alloalcanivorax sp. | reverse complement strand
AACCACCCAAGCGCTGGTCATTCTGGCGCGCAAACTGGTTCGTATCGCCTTCGCGCTTATGAAAAATGGCACCGACTATCAGCCGGCCCCTGCCTCATGAAGACAGGGGTGGACAACATAGAATCTCCTACAGCGGCTTCGTAAAAAGGTTTTTCCGGAGTTTGAATGAATCTGACCCTTAACCAACGCATCTGGATGCTGGCCTGGCCGTTGTTGCTGTCGAACCTGACCGCGCCGCTGCTGGGGCTGGTGGATACGGCAGTGGTGGGGCATCTGGAGCATCCCCGCTATCTAGCCGCCGTGGCGCTGGGCAGCAATTTTTTCATGTTCCTGTATTTCTCCTTCAACTTCCTGCGCATGGGCACCACCGGGTTTGTCTCGCAGGCGCGGGGCGGGGAACGGGACACCCGGGTGGTGTTACTGCGTGGCTTGTTGTTATCCACGTTGCTCGGGCTTGGCCTGATTCTGCTGTCACCACTGCTGCGTGATACCGGCCTGTGGTTACTGGGGGGCAGTGACGCCGTGCAACACCTGGCGCAGGATTACATCAACATCCGCATTCTTGGCGCCCCCGCCGCGCTGGCCAACTTTGCCCTGATCGGCTTCGCCATCGGCACCCACAACACCCGCGTTCCCCTGAAGATGACCGTGCTGATGCACAGCACCAATGCGCTGCTCGATGTGCTGCTGGTGCAGGTCTGGCATCTGGATGTGCGCGGCGTGGCCATCGCCAGCGCCTGTGCGGAATATGTGGGTCTGGCCGGCGGGCTGTTCTGGCTACGCGCCGCCCTGCGCCCACCTGCCAACCGGGAAACCCTGTGGCAGCCGTCGGCAATTCTGGCGTTGATGGCGGTGAATCGGGATATCTTTATCCGCAGCCTGGCACTGCTCACCTGCTTCTTTTTCTTCACCGCCCAGGGGGCTCGACTCGGCGATGCGACGCTAGCGGCCAACGCCGTGCTGATTACCTTTCTGTTATTGCTGAGCAACCTGCTGGATGGCTTTGCCAATGCCGCCGAGGCGCTGGTTGGCGAGGCCCATGGCAAGCAGGACCCGCGAGCCTTCCGGGCAGCGGTGCAGGCGACCGGCCGCTGGACCGTGGTCTGCGCCGTGTTGGCGCTGCTGGCTTTTGGGCTGGCTGGTATACCGTTGATTCACCTGCTGACCGACCTGCCGTCGATCCGAGATACGGCGGTGACCTACCTGCCCTGGATGCTGTTACTGCCGCTCACTGCCAGCGCCGGGTTCTGGCTGGATGGCATTTTTGTAGGCGCCACCTGGGGGGCCGCCATGCGCAACACCATGCTGGCGTCGGTGGTGATATTCTTCCTGCTCTGGCTGTGCACCCGCAGCTGGGGAAACCATGGCTTGTGGCTAACCATGAATGGTTTCATGGCAACCCGTGGCGTCTTCATGGGCTGGGTGCTGTGGCGCCGGCGCGTCAGTCCTGGTCATTAATATTGCGATGGTCCCGGCCGGGTTTGTTCTGGTACATACGCCGGTCAGCGGAGCGCAACAAGACATCCGCCTCTTCGAAATGCTCAGGGCCAGTCTGCACCACCCCCATGCTGACACTGACGTCTGGGAGCCGCTCGGCCAGTAACCGCCGTATGCGCTGGCAATACGCGAGCTCAGCCTGCTCCTCGGTGCTATTGGCCAGCACCACACAAAACTCATCGCCGCCGTAACGCACGCAGGTGTCTTCCCCCCGGGCGGTTTCCTGCAGCACCTTGCCGAGCTCGGTCAGCACCCGGTCACCGTAGGCATGGCCGCGCAGATCATTGATCCCCTTGAAATCGTCCACGTCCACGAAAATCAGGGCCACCGGCTCCTTGCGGCGCTGGGCCGCTTTCAACGTGCGATGCAGCGCCTCCAGCAGATAACGGCGGGTCGTCAGGCCTGTGAGTGCATCGGTGCGCAGCTGACCGTTGCGCATGGCCACGGTTTCTTCCAGCGCCCGGGCATACTCCTCGGTGCGATTCTTCACCGCCTCGATTTCCGATACCAGACTCAAGATGTAGGTTTCAAATACCAGGGTGACATCGAAATAGATCAGCTTGTCCAGCGCCAGCAATGCCCGGTCGCGCTCGTCACAGGCCCCCATGGCATCGGTAATATTCGTTACCAGCAAGCTGTGCAGCAGATACACCGCAGACAGGTAGAACTTGGGCTCCACACCGATGCGCTTGTGCACTAGGCCAATGCGCAAACGGTTGTTGGTGTATTCCAGATCATAGACGCCGGCAAACAAATCCATGATGTAGCGGCGCTGGGCGTTTTCCAGCCGTTCCAGGGTGTCGGCATCGCCGATCAGGGAGGCAATATCCGGGTTGCTGGTCTGGATGCCGTAGAAGGTTTCCACGATATCATCCAGACGGTTTTCCACATGGGTGCGGCACTGCAGTAGCGCGGCCACATCCTGATTATCGAACTCCAGCAGACGCTTGCGCCCATCGATTTCCATCTCGGTGATGCGCATCTGCTCGAGCAACGTTTTCATGGTTGAATGCATGCCTTTCCCCTCCGGCCTCAGCAGGCCCCCCTGGCCCATGCAAACTCGCGAGTCTGCTTAATCATACCCCCCGGCATAAAGATCGCCATAGCCCCAAACGAGGTAGCATCACCAAGAGAGACCAACGGTCAGAGCCGGGAAGCTGAACGGGAATCGGGAAGCAGAGATTGGCAGAAAGGGAAAAGAAGAGGGAATAGCCAGGCCGGGCAGGAAACTGCCCGGCCCCGGCAGAATCAGCGTTTCAGGGCACCATCACGGTCGAGCTTGCCGACTACGCTCTTGGCGAAACCTTCCGCACCGCTTTTCAGGTTATAGGGGTTCATGCTGCGGGACTGGGCCTGCCACACCGGCTTTTCTGTCTCGACGTTATAAAGCTGGGTCTGCAGGTAGTAATCAGTGGCATTCTGGTAGTAGCCGGGCTGGTATACCGCGCTATAGCTGTAACCCACATAGGGGCCGTAACCCAGGTACATGGGCGCCGACGCCATGGGCAGGTAATCCACCGTGGGCGGCATGTATTCGTCACGCTCCTGGCTTTTCAGCAGGGTGATCACCATGACGCCATCGGAGCCGCTCTCTTTCACCGCCTGCTCCACCTTGCTGCGAAAATCCGCCGCCTGCTGGTTAGCGGCGGGCAGGGTGGCGCTAGCCAGGGTAGCCTCCACATTGCGCTTGGCCAGGCTCTTCTTTACTTGCTGCTCCACCGCCGCAGAGGCCACTGCATTTTCTGACAACACCAGCACATACAGGTGCGCAAAGCTCGGCCGAGCTTCGCCGGTTTTGGTTTGCCAAGTGGAATTGGTTTCGGTGGTAGTGGCGCAGGCCGCCAGCAACAGGGCCGCACAGAAAACAAAGGCACGTTGAACCATCTGCATGGGTAATCCTTCGATATGCAAAGTAAAGTGCTGACAGAGTAAGGCGTTTTACGCACAGAGGCCACAGCGATCACCAAGAAGAAAGGTCTTTCCTCTGTGCTCTCTGTGGCCTCTGTGGTTAATCCGGTTGTGGTTTTGAGCGTCTGGCGTCTGGCCTCAGGCGTCCAGCGGCGAAGCCTACTTTTTGCCGCCGGGCATGATGAATTTCATCAGGGTCATAAACCACATGAGCTGGCCCGGGTCACCTTCGATCTTGATATCACCGGCCTGCATGCCTTCCATAAAGGCCATCTGGTTCTTGCCCGCCTGTTGCAGAGTGGCAAAAGCGTAGCTGGCGTTCTTGAAGTTCAGGGTCACGGTGGGCTCACTGTGAATGCCGGCCTTGGATACCACCTTGCCGGGCATAAAATGAAAACTGCGCGCCGGCTTGCCCGCAAACGTCCGCCACTGCATCACCACATTGCGGTTCTCCAGTTGCTTTTGGAAGCCAGCGTTACGCGACGCCAGCCAGCGCAGCCGCCAACCGAGCACCAGCAAAACCAGTGAAAACTTCATGGACCGTCCTTAATCAAATCAGCAACACGCCACATGCTACACGCACCACCGGTGTGATACGTGAAGCCTGTTGCGTCCCTACGGCATGACTGCCGGCAGTTCCTTGTTGAGCTTCATTTTTTCTTTCACCGCTTCACCGGTGAGGGCGTAGCCCAGCAGGCTGCCGTCCTTGCCACGGAACAGGGCTTGTACGGTGTTGCCATCCGCTTCCACTTCCCAATCGCCTTCGCTGCCGTCCGCAGCAGGGCAGACCACCACCGGGCACGCCGGGGTCTTGATGGTCACCGGCATGACGCCGTAGCTGACTTCAGTGGTATCGCCGGCCAGGGTTTTCGCCAAGGCACGGGCGGAGGCCATCAGCGGCAGGACGTAGGGCAGCACATGACCCTGTACTTCGGCGCAGTCACCCAGCGCATAGATGTCGTCCGCGCTGGTACGCAAGGTCTTGTCGGTGAGGATGCCACGGTTGGTGTCCAGGCCGGCTTCCTTGGCCATGCCAATACGCGGGCGCAGGCCGATGGCCGAGAGCACCACGTCGGACTCCAGTTTGCTGCCGTCGGACAGCTCGGTGACCAGTTGACCGTTTTCGCCGTGGTGTACCGCCTTGGCCAGCGGGCCAAAATGGAACTGCACCCCCAGCTCCGCCAGGCCACGGCCCACGGCTTCGGAGGCCTGCTCCGGCAACAGCAACGGCAGGCAGCGACCCATGGGCTCGACCAGGGACACCTGAAAACCGCCATTGGACAGGTCATTGGCGAATTCACAGCCGATCAGGCCGCCACCGAGGATGGTCACGGTTTTCTTGCCGTCCACCGCCGCGCGGAATTTGCCGTAGTCCATCAAGTCATTGACGGAGAACACCTCACCCACCGCGTCGCCTTCCAACGGCGGCGTCCAGGTGTCGGCGCCCAGTGCCAGTACCAGCTTGCTGTAATCCAGGTGGTCATCGGGCAGCAGCACGCGCTTGTTGGCGGCATCAATGCCAGCCACATGCACGCCGGTGCGCACGTCCACATTGAATTGCTCGGCCACTTTTTCCGGGGTGGCCATGCACAGGTCATCGGCGGTTTTTTCCTTGGTGAAACCGGCAGACAGCATGGGCTTGGAGTAGTTGCGGCCGTCGTCAGCGGTGAGCATGACGATGGGCGTTTCCTTGTCCAGCTTGCGGAATTCCTTGACGGTGTTGAAGCCGGCCAGGCCGGTACCAATGATGACAATAGGGTGCATGAGCAATCCTTAACGATTAATGGACGGGCGGTGTGACTGACGCAGTGGCCTAGATTTCCACCATTTCGAAGTCTTCCTTGCCCACGCCGCAATCGGGGCAGACCCAATCTTCCGGCACGTCGTCCCAGGCGGTGCCCGGCTCGATACCCTCGTCGGGCAGACCTTCGGCTTCGTCATAGATGAAACCGCACACTACACATTCCCACTTCTTCATCGTGAACCTCATCGAATAATAGTAAGCGCCCGCTTACGGCGCTACATACAGGGTGTTTCTCGGGGGGCGTTAACCTATCGGCGTGCGGCGCAAAAATCAATGACAGCGAGGACTGTCATATTAGGACGCACAGGCCGCATTCGCCCTGCCTGCCGGGGCATTCGGCCACCGCTTGCTCTGCCGCAGGACATGGGCCATAGTCCTGCCGCCCGCGAAAGTACGCGATATTCTGAGAGAGCCATGCTGCCTGCCGCCCTGCATCCTGACAGCCTTTGGCGCCCGCTGGAACAGCTGGTGCTGCCCCCGGTCATTCGTGACTGGATGGCCGACCCGGACTCCCTGACCCGGCGTCTCAAGCGTCACGGCCACTTCAGTGTGGTGCCCGGCTTGCATGCCATCACCTTTCCGCGGGCCGACGAACGGCAGCTGCTGGCGCTGCCCGTGCGTCGCGCCGCCCTGATCCGCGAAGTCACCCTGCACCTGGACGGCACCCCGGTCGTGGCGGCGCGCAGCGTCCTGCCCCTGACCAGCCTGGCCGGCGCCAACCGCTCACTGGGCCACATGGGCAGCCGCTCCCTGGGCCTGGAGCTATACAACCGCCCGGTATGCCAGCGTGATCAGGTGTGGGCACGGCTGGCCTCACCGGGCCAGAATCACCCGGTGTGCTGGGGCCGCCAGTCGCGCTTTATCAAACGCGGCGCCCCCTTGCTGGTGGCGGAATACTTCCTGCCGGCGCTGTGGGAGAAGGTGGCGGCAGAGGAGCTGCAAGGCGCAAACTCCAGGCAACGGCACGTCTAAAATCCCCCTGTAGGAGCACCACTTGAGGTGCGAACCGAGCGCCAGCGAGGAAATGGCGTCGCAACCGCTCCCATCCCTTTCCCGAAAGAGCTGTCGAGCCCTGACATTCCTGATCGGCCTTCGGCCGATGCCGCATTCACACGCGGTTCGCACCTCAAGTGGTGCTCCTACAGGAGGGGGATAGCGGGCACCGATGCGTGACTGCAAAACGGTTGGCAACAACCACGATTCGCGCCTTGAAACTTTCCACTTTCAACTTGAAACTTACCCCCGCCCCCGACAACCGGATGTCCCATGTTTGCCTTTGTTGAACAACGTTACCCCGCCCTGTGGCCCTATATTCAACTGATGCGCCTGGATCGGCCCATTGGCACCCTGTTGCTGTTGTGGCCCACCCTGTGGGCGGTGTGGATTGCCGGGGCCGGCACCCCCAGCCTGACGGTGATTGTGGTGTTCTTCCTGGGTGTGGTGATCATGCGGGCGGCGGGTTGTGTGATTAACGATTTTGCCGACCGGGATTTCGATGGCGACGTGGAACGCACCAAAAGTCGTCCGCTGGCCACCGGAGCCATCAGTGCCAAGAAAGCCCTGGCGCTCTTCTGCGCTTTGGGCCTGCTGGCCTTTGGGCTGGTGCTGTTTCTCAACGAACTGACGTTCTGGCTCTCCTTCGGCGGGCTGGGGCTGGCGGTGCTGTACCCCTTCACCAAGCGCTTCACCTTTATGCCCCAGCTGTTTCTGGGCGCCGCCTTCAGCTGGGCCATCCCCATGGCCTTTGCCGCCGAAACCGGCGAGGTGCCGGAAATCGCCTGGCTGCTGTACGTGGCCAATGTGCTGTGGACCGTGGCCTACGACACCGAATACGCCATGTGCGACCGCGAAGACGACCTGAAGCTGGGCATCAAGAGCACCGCCATCCTGTTCGGCGATGCGGACCGTTTGATGATCGGCCTGCTGCAGGCCCTCACCCTGCTGGCGCTGATCATGGTCGGCCACCGGCTTGGCTTTAACTGGCCCTGGTACGCCGGGCTGGTCGGCATGGCCCTGAGCTTTGCCTACCAGCACAGCCTGATCCGCTACCGCGAACGCTGGCCCAGCTTCCACGCCTTCCTGAACAACCACTGGGCCGGGGCCTGCGTGTTTATCGGCCTGTATTTTCAGTATTTTTAAGAGACGCATCACGCTGCACGCGACACGCAACAACACGAACTACCCCTGCAGGAAACGGGAAACCGCATCACTTCGCGCCGAGGCGTTTCATCTGCGGCCTTCGGCCGAGCCATGCCGGACACCGTAGAAACCGCTTTCCATGGCTCGCGGCCCTCCACATTTCTGCCCTTTCGTACAAGTCCAGATCCGCGTTGTCGCATGTTGCTTGTTGCATGCTGCGTCTCTATCTGTCATACGGATGTCATAAAAAGGCAATCTAATAGGGCAACATCCCGGGCAGCGCATGCGCGCCCATGACAGGCAAGGAAGGTAAGCCATGTCCCGAAACCGCATTTTGATTGTTGATGATGAGCCCGCCATCCGTGAGATGGTTGCCGTCGCCCTTGAACTGGCCGATTTCGATGTGCTCGAGGCGGAAAATGCCCAGCGCGGCCACGAAATTATTGTCGATGAACGCCCGGACCTGGTGCTGCTGGACTGGATGCTGCCGTCCGTCACCGGTATCGAGCTGGCCCGCCGCCTGAAGCGCGATGACACCACCAATGAGGTGCCGATCATCATGCTGACCGCGAAAAGCGAGGAAGATAACAAGATCCAGGGGCTGGACGTGGGGGCCGATGACTACATCACCAAGCCCTTCTCCACCCGCGAACTGATCTCCCGCATCAAGGCGGTACTGCGCCGCGCTTCCAGTGTGGCAGCAGAAAAAGCCATTGAAGTGGAAGGGCTGTGCCTGGACCCGGTCAGCCACCGCATCAGCGCCAACGACTACCCGGTGGACATGGGCCCCACCGAATATCGCCTGTTGGAGTTCTTCATGAGCCACCAGGAGCGAGCCTATTCCCGCACTCAGCTGCTGGACCAGGTATGGGGCGCCAACGTGTACGTGGAAGACCGCACCATCGACGTGCATATCCGGCGCTTGCGCAAGGCACTGGCGCCGTTCGATTACGACCGCTTTATCCAGACGGTACGCGGCACCGGTTACCGGTTTTCGGTAAAATCAGCCAAAGCGGGCTGAGACAGCAGGCACTCGGCTGCCTATACTGAAGCCCCATCGTCGGGTGTAAGCCCGGCGACCTGCGAACCCGGTAACGAATCGCGGTGACTGACGCATGAAAGCCAGCCTGGCCAAGGAAGTAAATCGCATTGCCGGCCTGATTCTTCTGGCCGCCCTCGCCGCCTTGGCGGTGGGCCATATCTGGCCGCTGCTGGTGGGCCTGGTGGGGTACATTTTCTGGAGTACCCGCCAACTGTTCGCCCTGTACAGCTGGCTGGTGCGCGACGACCACACCGAACCACCGGACAGCATCGGCCTGTGGGGCGAGTTCTATACCCGCCTTGAGCACCTTTTCCAGAAAGAGCGCCGCGCCCAGGAAAATTTGCAGAGCATTATTCATCGCGCCCAGCAATCGGTGAATGCCCTGGACGATGTGGTCATTCTGATCGACCAACACGGTTACCTGGAGTACTGGAACCATTCCGCCGAGCGCGCCATGGGTTTCAATGCCAGCCAGGATCTGGGCCAGCCGCTGACGAACCTGGTCCGCCACCCCCGGTTTACCGATTACCTGAACAAAGGTGACTTCGACGAGGCGCTGGAAATTCCCTCGCCGGTAGACGACAACCGCATCCTCCAGTTCCGCGTCACCGAATTCGGTGTCGGCGAACAATTACTGATGGCCCGGGACGTGACCCGCCTGCACCACCTGGAACAGATGCGCAAAGACTTCGTGGCCAACGTAAGCCACGAACTGAAAACACCGCTCACCGTGCTCAAGGGCTACCTGGAAACCCTGCTCGACACCATTCCTGATGAACAGGCCCGCCTGCGCCGGGCACTGGTACAAATGGACAACCAGTCCAACCGCATGGAGGCCCTGGTGGCCGACCTGTTATTGCTGGCCCGGCTGGAAGGCACCGAAGCCGATAGCGTGCGCCAGGCGGTACCGGTGCATGGCATGCTCAACCGCATGAAAGACAATGCTCTGGCCATCAGCAGCGACAAGCATCATCACATCGAGCTGGATGTCCCCGCTGACGCCCGGCTGATCGCCAACCCCGCCGAGCTGGAAAGCGCCTTCGGCAACCTGATTACCAACGCAGTGAAATACACCCCGGCCGAAGGCACCATCCGCATCCGCTGGTGGCAGGATGCCCAAGGCGCGCATCTGTCTGTCACCGACAACGGCATCGGTATCGACCCGGCCCATATTCCCCGGCTGACGGAACGCTTCTATCGCCCGGACAACAGTCGCGTCACCCAGACCGGCGGCACCGGCCTGGGGCTGGCCATCGTCAAACACGTGATGATCCGCCACAACGGCCGCCTGGGCATCACCAGCGAGCTCAGCAAGGGCAGCACCTTTACCTGCCATTTCCCGGCGGACCGGCTGGTAAACAAGCCCACAGCGGTGGCGGGGTAAAAACCTGTAGGAGTTCCTCTTGAGGGACGAACCGAGCGGAGCGAGGCTACAGAATCGCCGCCCGCAGCGACCTGCTCTTAAACAGAGGCGGCGAGTTCTGTCCCTTTGCCATTTACTCACGGATTCGCGCCTCAAGAGGCACTCCGACAGCGGCCCTGTAGGAATTTTGTACCGCATCTCCATCTGCACAGAGCATGAGCGAAATTTATGAAAAGAATTTGCGTCTATTGCGGTTCCAGCCCCGGCAACAATCCGGTCTACATTCAGGCGGCCGAAGCGCTGGCCGGCGAACTGGTACGCCGCAATATCGGGTTGGTCTACGGCGGCGCCAGCGTCGGCGTAATGGGTGCCATTGCCAACGCGGTGATGCGCCAGGGGGGTGAGGTTATCGGCATTATTCCCCATGCACTGATGCGTCGGGAAATCGGTAACGATCACCTGAGCGAGTTGCAGATAGTCGACTCCATGCACGAACGCAAAGCCGCCATGGCGGATCAGTCAGATGGGTTTATTGCCTTGCCCGGTGGCATGGGCACGCTGGAAGAGATTTTTGAAATTCTTACCTGGGCACAACTGGGCTTTCACCAAAAACCCTGCGCCTTGCTCAACGTGAACCACTACTACGATTCCCTCCAGACCTTCCTGCTACACAGTGTGCAAGAAGGCTTTTTGAGCAAGGATCACCACCACCTCCTGCAAGTGCACGATGACCCGGCCGCGCTGCTGGATCATTTCCGGGATTTCTCTCCCGCGCCCATGGATAAATGGCTCGACAGGCAATCCCAGCTGTAACAATAAAAATGTGAAAGATGATCAAATAGGCGAGCTGTTCCGGGCCAGAGCCAGGGTCAACGCGTTACGGTGAAATGGAAAGTGTGACCACACACCAACCATGGATGAGGTAACTATTATGCTTGGATGGGCTCTGACATTTCTTATCGTGGCAATTATTGCCGGCGTGCTCGGTTTTGGCGGTATCGCCTCCGGCGCGGCGTCCATTGCCAAAATTATTTTCTTCATTTTCCTTATCTTGCTGGTCGTCAGCCTGGTGGCCAATGCGGTGAAAGGCCGCGGTCCAAAGATCTGACCATCGCATCAAAGGTGGGCTATGGCTTGGCCGTAGCCCACCATTTTCAGTTTCTGATATCTGGCATTTTCTGATATTTCGTCACCGTTAATCAGCAACCCCACAGAGGGACGTCACGACAACCGCTGATGCCACTCCTGTAGGGCAACCAGTTGTTTGGCTACCATCTCGCGAGTTTTTTCATCCACCAGATCGCCCTTGCCATCACATTTTTCATGGGCGGCAGACACAAACACCTCCGGTTTGTTCAGTGGGTGCATATCCAGAAACACCAACACCTGGCGCAAATGATACTGGCTGCGGCTGGTGCCCATGCCTCCCATGGAGGCGCCCATGATCGCCACCGGCTTTCCGGAAAAAATGCCGCCGGGTACACGCGAGAGCCAGTCAATGGCGTTTTTCAACACACCGGGGATGGAATAATTGTATTCAGGTGTCGCGAACAGCAGCGCATCCGCCTGGGCTACCTGCTCCGCCAGCGCGACCACCGCTGCCGGCCGGTTGTCACCATCGTCATCACCGTTATACATGGGCACATCGGCGATATCGCCGATGCTGACCGTCATGCCCGATGGGGCCAGTGCCTGGGCCGCCCGCACCAGACCCCGATTGTAGGATTGCTCCCTGAGACTGCCTGCTATCGCCAGAACCTTCATGCTATTACTCCCTGTTTCCCTGAATCGGTCAGCGCAAAGCCACACTGTGGCGAATGCGCATCCCAGCTTCCTCCACACACGCGCCACTGACAAGACGCCACCATCATCGCCGGGTCATTTATCCCCCATATGGGTGACGCACTTCTGTCATCCCGTCCTTACTATTACTGAACGATTCACGGATAGCTGCTCGCAATGCCCATTGATATCACCCAGTCCAACGCGCCCTTCATTCCCGGCCCGGCCCTCTACCAGCAGCTGGCCATTCTCAACGGGCTGCTAATCCTTGGGCTGAGCGACAAGCGTAGCGACGCACAACAGATTCAGCATTTGAGTCTTGATCATCAACAACACATCACCCTGTTTCGGGGCAGCAGCCAGAGCCGCTTTGGCATGGCATTCCGGTTTCATCGCCAGGATGTGGAGCAGATTGAAGGGGTGACACTGGAAGACGGGCGAGGGCATCTGTTGTTGCACACCCGCCCGGCGGCGATTCAGAGCCTGACGTTTATGCCCGGAAAAACCGCCAAGGATACCGGCTACAACGCCGGCACCCTCAGTAGTGTGGATTTGTTGGTACCGGCCAACCGGCTGGAGCAAGCTGAAGCCGCGCTTACTCGCATCTTTCGAATGGCAGGCTCCAGCTGGTCCCCCGGCCTGCCACCACATTGGCAGGACGGCCAGGGGTAGCGGCAACGTTTATAGCAACGAAGGTTCCGCCGTCAGCGTACCATCGCGATAATCGCGCAGGGCCTGATTGATTTCTTCCTGTGTATTCATCACGAAGGGGCCGTACTGCGCAATTGGTTCGCCCAACGGTTTTCCCGCCAGCAACAGCAACCGCGCACCGTTTTTTCCCGCCACCAGGGTGACGCTGTCGCCATCGGTGAAGGTGGCCAGGTGATCGGTCTCCACCGTTTCCCCTGCCACCCTGACGCGGCCCTCGAACAAATACAGGAAAGCGTTATAGCCCTGCGCCAGCGGAACCGTAAGCGTTTCCTCCGGGCGCAACACCACGTCCAGATACAACGGGTCCGCCTTGCCGCCTTTCATCGGGGCGCTGAGCGTCTGACCTGCAAGGGTTACCTCTCCGGCAATGGCCTTGACCTGGCCGCCGCTGGCCAGATCCAGTCGCGGCATCTCGTGGTCGGGAATATCCCGATACCCGGCAGGCTGCATTTTTTCCGCCGCCGGCAGGTTGATCCACAACTGAAAACCGCGCAGCAAACCGTCTTTCTGCTGCGGCATTTCTTCATGAATAATGCCACGGCCAGCGGTCATCCATTGCACGCCTCCCTGCTTGAGATCCCCTTCATTACCCAGATGATCCCGGTGGCGCATATGCCCTTCCACCAAGTACGTCACCGTTTCAAAACCCCGATGCGGGTGGGGCGGAAAACCGGCGATATAGTCATCAGGATTGTCGGAGGAAAACGCATCCAGCATCAGGAACGGATCCAGTCGCACGGCCGGGTTAGAACCCAGCGCCCGCTTCAGACGAACACCGGCACCATCGGATGTATCCATTGCCCGAATTGTGTTGAGAATTGTGCGTTCCATGGGAACCTCCTGTGAAAGCAGCTGCGAGCTTCGAGTTACTAGCTGCCAGTTGAAAAGAAAACCGGGTTGGTTTTTCTCGCCGCTAGCCGCTCATAGCTAGCCACTGATTTTTCTTTCGCCCAAGCGTTCGCGACCATGGGGCGTGGTCCAGTCCAGTTGCGGCCCGATGGAAATAATCCCGTGGGGATTCACCGTCGGGTGGCTGCAAAAATAATGGTGGCGAATGTGCGCCATGTTCACCGTGTCCGCCACACCGGGCAGCTGATACAGCTCTTGCAAAAACCCCTGCAGATTCGGGTAATCACTGATGCGCTTGCGGTCACACTTGAAATGCGTGACGTAAACCGGGTCAAAGCGCACCAGGGTAGTCCACAGACGAATGTCCGCTTCGGTCAGGGTGTTGCCGACCAGGTAGCGGCTTTCGCCCAGGCGCTGTTCCAATTCCTCAAGACGCTCGAACAGGGTCATCACCGCTTCGTCATACGCCTCCTGACTGGTGGCAAAACCGCTCTTGTACACGCCGTTATTCACGTCGTGATACACCCGCTCATTGATGGCATCAATGTCCGCCCGGAGCGCTTGCGGGTAATAATTTCCCGGCGTGGCACCCAGAGCATCGAAGCTGGTGTTGAGCATGCGAATGATGTCTGCAGACTCATTGCTGACAATGGTTTCCCGTTGCGTGTCCCAGAGCACCGGAACGGTCACGCGGCCGGTGTAGTGACTGTCCGCTTTCAGGTACAACTCGTACAACTTGCTGAAACCGTAGAGCGCATCGCCAGTGGCACCCGCAAACCCGTCATCCAGTTCCCAGCCACTCTCCAGCATGTGCGGATGCACCACGGATACACCGATGTGATCCTGCAACCCTTTCAGGGCACGCATGACCAGGGCGCGATGGGCCCAGGGGCACGCATAGGACACATACAAGTGATAACGCCCGCTCTCTGCCGCAAAGCCACTGTCACCCGTGGGCCCGGCACTGCCATCGGCCGTTACCCAGTGGCGAAACTGACTTTCCGAACGCTTGAATCGCCCGCCGGTACTTTTCGTGTCGTACCACTTGTCTTGCCATTTCCCGTCAACCAACAGTCCCATCATTGTCTCCTTACGTTGACTGTCGAGGAGCGAGTGACGAGAAACGAAAGACAAAACCTTGTCCTGATTTTCGAAACTCGCAACGCGCTACTCGCTTATTATCACCAAAGTGTTAACCCGCCAGCGCCGCCTGTGCTTCGCTCATGGCTTTCTCTTTAGTCTCGTCACCCATGTTCAGCCCCTCCGCATAAACGAAGTTCACATCGGTCATGCCAATAAAACCAAAGAACAATTTGATATACGGGGTCACCGTATCGTTTTCGGTGCCGGCATACAGACCGCCCCGGGCCGCCAGCACCGTCACGGGTTTTTCGTCCAGCAAACCCTGCGGGCCGTTTTCGGTATAGCGGAAGGTAATGCCCGCCCGCGCCACATGATCGATCCAGCTTTTCAGCTGGCTGGGAATGCCGAAGTTGTACATGGGCAGGCCCAATACAATGTGATCGGCGGCTTTCACCTCTTCAATCAACGCCAGGGAAAATGCGTCCACCGCTTGCTGTTCATCGTTGCGCTGCTCGGGCGGTGTAAAAAAGGCGCTGACGCGATCGCCGTCCAGATGCGGAACCGGATCCGTGGACAGGTCACGAACGACCACGGTGGCCTGCGGATGCTGTGCTTTCAGCGCGTCCAGCTGCGCGTTGACCAGCGCAGACGAATTGCCGTTATCGCCAAACACACTGCTTTTGATCACCAGAATATTCATAACCCTAACTCCCTTTATTCCTGCGGCCGGCCCGGTGGTCGGCATGATTGTTTCGATGGGTCTATTGTGGTTTCAGTAAATAAGATATAAAACGGGATAAAACTGCACATTTAGCTCAGGAATTTCGATATGTCAGCCAAGATTACCCTGGACCAATGGCAGGCCCTGCTCGCGGTGGTGGATGAGGGCGGTTACGCCAGCGCCGCAGAGGCCCTGGACAAGAGCCAGTCGGCGATCAGTTACGCCGTGCAGAAAATCGAAACCGAGCTGGGCGTGCGCGCCTTCACCCTGGAAGGGCGCCGCGCCAAACTCACCGAAACCGGGCAAATGCTGTACCGGCAGGCCAAGGTGCTGGTGGAAGAGGCGAACCGCATCGAAAGCGCCGCCATCCAGCTCAGCCAGGGCTGGGAACCGCTGGTGCGGGTGGCCGCCGACGGCCTGTTCCCGCAGCACTGCATGCTCTCCGCGCTGGATGCCTTCGCCCAGCACAGCCCGCTGACCCGGGTGGAGTACAGCGAAACCATCCTGTCAGGCTCCGATGAAGCCCTGCTGCGCAAGGAAGCGGATGTGGTGGTGGGCGGACGTGTGCCACCGGGGTTTTTCGGCGACCCCTTGATGCGGGTACGCTTTCTGGCGGTGGCCGCAGCCGACCACCCCCTGGCCCAGGCCGATCACCTGACCCATGAAGATCTCCGCCAGCACCGCCAGATCGTGATTCGCGATTCCGGCAGCCGTCGCATTGATTCCGGCTGGCTGGGCGCCGAACAACGCTGGACCGTCTCCCATGCCACCACCCGCATCGCGGCGATCCGCCGTGGGCTGGGCTTTGCCTGGGTGCCGGAAGCGGAAATCGGTGATGGCCTGGAGACGGGGGCGCTGAAGATACTGGCCCTGGATGAAGGCGTGGAGCGTATGGTGGACCTGTACCTGATTTATGCCGATGGCCAGTATGCGGGCCAGGCCGCGCGCTATCTCGGGGAACGGATTCGCGATGCGGCTGCCTTATCTTGTCCAGGGGTGACCGTTTAAAGCCGTGTCAGCCATCCTCACCCGGACATGACACACAGGGCGTAGAATAAGGATTCGAGCTCAACGTCAGGAGATTGCCATGCAACGATTACCGATTCCGGCCTTACTGGTGCTCGCCACGGCACTGCTGCTCAGCGCCTGCGTCAGCCCGGTGGTGATCGACAGCCAGTCCGGCGCCGATCTTGGGCAATACCGCACCTACGCCTTTGTGCCCCAGGACCAGGACAAACCCCGTGAACTGGATGACCAGCGCGCCCAGGCTGCCCTGAAACAGGCACTGGCCGCCAAAGGCCTGACCATCGCCCCCCCCGACCAGGCCGATGTGCAGGTGAAACACTTCTTCAAACGCGAACAGCGCTTCGATGGCTCCACCCTCCAGTTTGGCTTCGGCTTTACCCGCAACAACATTGGCCTGGGCGCCAGCACTCCCACCGAGGGTGAAATCACCGAGGAATACAAACTGGTGGTGCAACTGATCGATCAGCAGAGCAAGGATGTGGTCTGGCAGGCTACCAGCCGCGACGAGCTGCACGATGACATGAGCAGCGAACGCCGCAGTGCGCACATCGAAAAAGCCGTCGAGGCCATGTTCAAACGGTATCCGTAACCGGCCAGCTCAAGGTGGCCACCAGGCCACCGGCGGGCGGGTTTTCCAGGGTCAGCTGCCCCCCGCTGCGCGCCATGATTGTCGAGACAATCGCCAGCCCCAGGCCGGTCTGACCCCGGTCTCCCCGATGCCCGCGCTGACACAGCCTGTCCGCGCTGTCCGACATGCCCGGCCCCTGATCAATCACCTGGATCCGTATTGCCTGGCAATCTGCATCGACAACGATCTCCACACTGCCTTCCGCCGGGCTGAAACGCAGCGCGTTCTCCAACAGGTTTCTTAGCGCCAGGCTGGCAAGAGCCGCAGCGGGCACTGGCCGCTGAGCGTGGCGGCGGGATACCCAGCGCACGTTGGCAGACGCTTGCTGCCCAGCCAGTTGCGACAAACTGTCTTCGATAACGTCTTCAACGGTTTGCGCCGGGCTCTGCGGCACGCCATCCAGCCGCGCCAGGGCCAGCAACTGCTGCAGGTTGGAGGCCATGCGCGTACTGGCACTTTCTGCGGCCGCCAAGGCCGGCAGCGCCGGGGACCCTGGCTCCAGTTTCAACTGTGCCACCTGCAACTGGGTTTTCAGGGCCGCCAAAGGCGTGCGCAATTCATGGGCCAGATCATCAGTCAGCCGGCGTTCGCGACGCAGCGCCTGCCGGGCCTGCCCGGCCCAGCGATCCAGTGCCGCCATCAACGGCTGCAATTCTGTCAGGCTCTCGCCCCGGTGCCGCTCCGTATCATCCTGAACCGGGCGCTCCTCAAACTCCTGACGCAACACCTCCAACGGTGCCAGGCCACGCCTCACGGCCCAGCGAACCGCCAGCCAGGAGCCCAGCAAGGCCAGCAGCAAGCCGACGAGTAACGCCAGCGCCAACACCGCCAGCAACGACTCACGCACCGACATGGGCTCGGCGGTCGCCACGCGAATATCGCCTTCACTCACTGTGTACACCCGCCAACGTTCGCCTTCCAGCTGGCGCAGGCTGAAACCGTCCTGCTCCCCGGCCAGATGGTCAGCGGGCGCACCACCGGAACGGGCCAGAATTTCACCGCGCAGATTCATGACCTGACAGCTCAGACCGCGGCTCACCGCCACCTGCAAATCCGGATTTCCCGACAACACCGGCGCGCTGGCATTGGCCATGGACGCGACCATCCGTGCGGAAGCGGCCAGCCGTTGATCCAGCGCCACCCCCACGTGGTGCTTCACCGTGCTGTGTAACCACAATGCCAGCAACAGCCACACGCTAAGCAGGCTCAATGACACCAGCCACAGCACGCGGCTTCGCAATGAACGCGCTTTCACAACGGCGCTCCCAGGCGATAACCTCCACCGCGGACGGTTTCCACGATGCCACTGCCCAGCTTGCGGCGCAGGTTATGGATGTGCACGGCCAGGGCGTTGCTTTCCACGCCATCCACCCAGCCGTATACCCGGTCTGACAACTGATCGGCACTCAATAACCGCCCCCGGCTTTGCAGCAACGCCAGCAACAAGGCCATTTCCCGGCGCTGCAATTCCACCGCCTGGCCCTCCAGCCACGCCTGCTGCCGTGAAGGGTCCACCTGCAAACGGCCATGCTCGATCAATGGGCTCGACTGCCCGCGACCCCGCCGCAACAGGGCCTGCAGCCGCGCCGCCAGCTCCCCCAAATCGAACGGTTTAATCAGGTAATCATCCGCGCCCCGCTGCAAACCATCGATACGATCCTCCACCCCGTCACGGGCGGTCAGAATCAATACCGGTATCGTCAGGCCGGCCTTGCGCCAGCGCGACAGCGCATCGCGGCCGTCCTGGTCTGGCAACCCCAGATCCAGCACCAGCACGTCAAAATCAACACTTTGCCAGGCGGCCAGCGCTTCCCGGGCACGGCTGACCCAGGCCACCGAAAACCCCATTGCCTGCAGCCCCTGCTGGATACCATCACCCAGCAGCGCATCATCTTCGACCAGTAAAATATGCATGAAGCTCTGACCCGGTTAGGCTGCGCAAGTTGCAATCCAGTGTACTCACCACGGGTTAACCCACGGTTAATAAGGCCCGGGCACACTGGCCGCCCCCTGACATGGAGATACCGTGGACGCTGTCATCATTGGCCCACTGGCCCTGCCGGCAGGCACTTTTGTCGTGCTCATCGGCTTTTTCGCCGCCAGCCTCACCAGCCTGTGGTGGCAACGCCGTGGGCAACGCATCGAAGCAACGCTCTGGCTGATTGCCATTACCGCCGTACTGGGGGCGCGACTGGCGTTTGTGTGGCGCTACCAGAACCAGTACGACTCCTGGCTGGCCGTGCTCGACATCCGTGACGGGGGCTGGTGGTGGCCCGGCGCATTGGTGGCGCTGCCGGTGCTGACCGTCAGCCTGTATCGCCTGCCCCGTGTGCGCGCCGCGCTGGTGTCTGCCAGTGCCGCAGCATTGTTCAGCATGACGTTGACGTTTGCCGCACTGGAAGCCCTGTCACCAACGCCCAGCCCCCTACCGGAGGTCACCCTGTACAACCTGCAAGGGGACGCCACCACGTTGAAAGCCGCCTCGCGCGGGGTAACGCTGGTAAACCTGTGGGCCACCTGGTGCCCACCATGCCGACGGGAAATGCCGGTGCTGGAGGCCGGGCAGCAGCGCTACCCCGGCGTTCGCTTTATTCTTGCCAATCAGGGGGAGAACCCCAATCAGGTCCGCCAGTACCTCACCGAAGGGCAGCTGCACTTTGAACACCTGTTACTGGATCCACATGCGGATCTGGGCCGCTATGCGGGCAATCGTGGCCTGCCGCTAACCCTTTTGTTCGATCAGCAGGGCCAGGAAGTAGGGCGCCATTTTGGTCCCCTGTCCGACGCCAGCCTGCATCACTTTCTTAGCCAACACCTTCCGGGAGACAATCCATGATCAAACCTGCTGCCTTGCTACTCACCCTGCTGATGCCCCTGATCGGCCAGGCCGACGACGGCCCCTCCATGGACAGCCTGCTGGCCAAGCTGGAGGCCAGCACCTGGGTAGCGGAAGGCCCACAGCAACCGCAGCGGGTCGCTTATGTGTTCACGGATATGGCCTGCCCCTACTGCGCCCGGTTATGGGAAAACATGCAGCCGATGATCAACAATGACGATAACGTGTTGCAGGTACGCCACATCATCGTCGGGCTGATCAATCCCAAAAGCAGCTTCACCCAAGGTGGCGCGATACTGGCCGCCCCGGACCCGGCCGCCGCACTGGCGGAGCACGAAGCGCACTACGATGACGGCGGCATTCGCCCACTGGAACGGGTACCCGATGCCATCCGCAGCCAGATCCAGAACAACACCGGGCTGATGATCGGGCTGGGCTTGCAAGGCACGCCGGCCCTGATTTTCCAGGACAGGGAGGGGCGCTGGCGCGTAGCGCCGGGGGTCGTTGGGGAGGCCGATCTAAGGGAGGAAGTGTTTCAGCTGGAAGAGCGGTAAACACTATTTGTAGGAGTTCCCTTCCAGGGGACGAACCGAGCGACAGCGAAGCAATGGCCGCCTTTGACTGCAGCTCGCCTTACAGGAAAAGCATCACCCGGTGAACAAAGGATTGGCTTTCGCCAATATCGCGCTACGCGCGGTTCGTCCCCTGGAAGGGAACTCCTACAGCAGCTTCGTAGCTGGCCGCTGGCTTAATCCGACAGCCAGCTCACCTTGCCCTGGCACACCGTCAGTTTCACGCTGCCCTTGAGCTGGGCATGGCGCCAGGGGGAGTTGTTGCCGGCGGACAGCCAGTCCTCGCTGAGGTTTTTATCCGCCGCCGGGTCCAGTACACAGAGGCTGGCGGGGCGACCGGTTTCCAGCTGGCCAGCCTGGATCCCCAGGCAACGGGCCGGGGCCGCAGTGACCGCATCCAGCGCCCGCGGCAAGTCCAGCTTGCCCTCACTGACCAGTTGCAGCACCAGCGAGAGCAGCACATCCAGCCCGGCCATGCCCGGCTTGGTGGCCGGGAACGGCGCCGCCTTGCTGGAGGAACCAATGGGGGTGTGCTGGGAGCAGATAGCGTCGATGGTGCCATCGGCCACGGCTTCCAGCAGGGCCTCACGATCGGCGGCGCTACGCAGGGGCGGAATCACATGGCAGTGGCTGTTGAAACCTTCCAGCGCCGACTCGTCCAGCAGCAGGTGCTGGATGCTCACGTCCGCCGTCACTGGCAGGCCGCGGCGTTTGGCGGCGCGCAGCAGGCGCAGGGAATCGCGGCTGGAGATCTGCTGGAAGTGCGCCCGCACCCCGGTGGCCTCCACCAGCAACAGATCCCGTGACAAGTCGACACTTTCTGCCACGGCGGGAATACCGGGCAAACCGAGACGGGTCGCCACCGGCCCTTCGTGGGCACAGCCCCCGGCGCTGAGCGCCGAATCCTGCGGACGGAACATGACCGGCAGATCAAAGGTGGCAGCGTATTCCAGGCTACGTTTTAGCACCAGCGCATTGGCCACCTTGCCGCCGGCATTGCCCACCGCAATACAACCGGCCCGGGCCAGGGTAGACATCTCCGCCAGCTGCTCGCCCAGTAATCCCTGGGTCATGGCAGCGATCGGCATGATACGGGCAAAGCCGGCCTGGCCGGCCTGCTCACGGATCAACCGCACCACCGCGGTGGAATCCACCGGGCCACAGTCAGGCTGGGCCGCCAAATGGGTGATGCCCCCAGCCGCAGCGGCGCGGGTTTCACTGGCGATATCACCGGTGCGGCCGCTACCGGGCAGTGAAAGGTGCACACAGGCATCCACCAGGCCAGGCAACACCCAATGGCCGTCGGCCTCCACGATATCCGCCCCCGGTGCATCCAGGCTGGCGCCGATGCGCGTCAGGCGGCCGTTTTCAATCAGCAGGTCAGCCACATCATCACGGCCACTGGCCGGGTCGATAACCCGCCCCTTGCGGATCAGGATATGGGCGCGGTTACGGTTAGCGCTGGCCACGGGCACCTCCTGCTCCTTCCATACTTTCCGTGGAGGCGGCCAGAGCATTGCTGTCGCTATCCTGGCCGCTGATGGCCATGGACATGACGGCCATGCGCACGGCGATGCCGAAGGTCACCTGGTTGAGAATCACCGAACGGGGGCCATCCGCCACTTCAGAGGCAATTTCCACGCCCCGATTGATGGGGCCGGGGTGCATGACGATGGCGTCATCCTTGGCGAAATGAAGCTTGTCATTGTTCAAGCCATAGAGGCGAAAGAACTCGCCTTCGCTGGGCAGCAGGGCGGAATCCATGCGTTCTTTCTGCAGGCGCAGCATGATCACCACATCCACGTCTTTCAGGCCCTGGGCCATGTCCGTGAACACGGTGGCGCCCAAGGCTTCGGCATCCACCGGCAGCAGCGTCTTGGGGCCGATCAAGCGAACTTCCTCGGCACCGAGAATATTCAGTGCGTGAACCTGGGAGCGCGCCACCCGGGAATGCAGGATATCGCCGACGATGGCCACTTTCAGCCCGGCGAACCCGCCCTTGTAGTGGCGGATGGTATACATGTCGAGCATGGCCTGGGTGGGGTGGGCATGGCGCCCGTCACCGGCATTGATCACCGCCACGTTGGGCGTTACTTCGTTGGCAATGAAAAACGGCGCTCCGGAATCCTGATGGCGCACCACGAACATGTCCGCCGCCATGGCCTCCAGGTTACGCAGGGTATCGAGCAGGGTTTCACCCTTGCTGGTGGCCGACTTGGCAATATCCAGATTGAGCACATCCGCGCTGAGGCGCTGGGCCGCCAGCTCAAAGGTGCTGCGGGTACGGGTGCTGGATTCGAAAAACAGGTTCACCACGGTCTTGCCGCGCAGCAAGGGGACTTTCTTGATGGCCCGGCCACCCACATCCACGAAGCTTGCGGCCGTATCGAGAATATCTTCCAGCAAGGAACGGGGAAGGTGCTCAGTGGTGAGAAAATGGCGAAGCTTACCGTCGTCGGTAAGTTGTACGCGGGAGGATGGCGCAAGCGTCATTCTTCAGGCCTTGTGTCTCGTATCTCCGCCACAAGGGGGGCGGGCCCCCGTAATTCTACCCGCTGATGGGGTGGCAATGCCAAAGTTTCCCCACAAATATCGGCACGAATTGGCAATTGTCGGTGGCCAATGTCGAACAGCACCACCAGGGAGATAGACGCCGGGCGACCAAAATCGAACAACTCGTTCATGGCCGCACGGATGGTGCGCCCGGTCATCAGCACATCATCCACCAACAAAATATGCTGGCCATCCACATCAAATGGCAGCTTGGACGGCGTCACCGTGGGCTTGAGTCCACGGGTGTCGAAATCATCCCGGTAGAACGCAGGATTCAGCGACCCCAGCGGCGGCGCCGTGGGCAAACGGTCATTAAGCGCCTGCGCCACCCAGGCACCCCCGGATTCAATCCCCACCAGCAGCGGCGACCGATCCGCAAAGCGCTCATTAATGGCCGCCGCCATGGCATCCAGGTGTGTCTGCAATTGTTGCTCATCCCAGCTCAAGGCCGTTCTCCCGCAATCCATAAGGCATATCCAAGGCGTAAGAGTAGCAGAAGGCCGGGGCGCTGAGGCAATCAACGGAACAGCTGATCAAACCGTTCAGTTTTTTGCGCTGTGTCCCGGCCTGAAATACCGACAAGCTAGTCGCCTACGCATAACGCCTGTAAGTTTTGTATAGGCCGGAACCTGACGCGCTGTGCGGACTCTGAACAAGAAGGGATCGCCCGGCAACACGGGCAGTAACACCGGAAGGGAACCATCATGAAACTGCGCAACGACCCGCAACGCTTTGGCGCCATTGCCGTTCTGTTCCACTGGCTGGTGGCATTGGCGGTGATCGGCCTGTTTGCGCTGGGCTTTTATATGGTGGACCTGGGCTATTACGACCCCTGGTATCGCAAAGGCCCAGACCTGCATCGCAGCATCGGCATTTTGCTCTTTATTGCCATGCTCCTGCGCCTGGGCTGGCGCTTTATTTCACCGCCGCCTGCACCGCTGCCCACCCACAAGCCCTGGGAAAGAATCAGCGCCCATCTCACTCACTGGGCGCTGTATCTGCTGCTATTTGTGGCCATGGTCAGCGGCTACCTGATCAGCAGTGCCGATGGCTCATCCGTGGATGTATTCAACTGGTTTTCTGTCCCCTCGGTGAGCGGCCACCAGACCGGCCTGGAAGACACCGCCGGGCTGATTCACTACTGGGCCACCTGGGCCGTGATCGGGCTGGCCAGCCTGCACGCACTGGCAGCCATCAAACATCATCTTTTTGATCGCGACGACACCCTGCGCCGCATTCTCGGCCTGGCGCCGCGAACCACCATGCACACCCCAACCGACACTCACCATTCACTTTAATGACCCGAAACGGAGTTTGATGCTTATGTTGACGTTATTGAAAAAAACCACTGTCCCCGCCCTGGCGCTGCTGCTCAGCAGCATGGCCTTCGCCGACCAACCCGGCGGCACCTATCAGTTCGACAAAAAAGGTGCCCACCAGTTTGTCACCTTCAAAATCTCCCATCTGGGTTACAGCTGGCTGTATGGTCGCTTCAATGATTTCAATGGCACCTTCACCGTGGATGCTGAAAATCCGGAGAACAGCCAGGTAACCGCCACCATCCAGACTGCCAGCGTGGACAGCAACCACGCCGAACGTGACAAGCACCTGCGCAGCGATGATTTTCTGGACGTGAGCGAATACCCCACCGCCACCTTCAAGAGCACCAACATTGAAAAAACCGGCGAGAAAACCGCAAAAATCACCGGCGATTTCACCCTGCATGGCGTGACTAAACCGGTAACCCTGGATGCCAAACTGATCGGCTACGGCGATGATCCGTGGGGCGGCTACCGCATGGGCCTGGAAGCCTCCACCACACTAACGCTGTCCGACTTCGGCATCACCAAGGATTTGGGTCCAGCCTCAGAAACCGTGGAAATTATTATTTCTGTGGAAGGGGTTCGCCAGTAACTCTGGCTGATTTTCGTAGGTCGGATTAGCCGTAGGCGTAATCCGACTTTCGGCATTCTTTTTATGTATGGGGCACAAGTCGGGTTACGCCTTTCAGGCTAACCCGACCTACATTCGTGCACCCATTAGCCAATGGCCTCGGCGTCCCCAGAAAAAAATCCTTCCGCAATAATCACCGCAGCCATGGAATCCACCCGGCTATCGGCTTTCTGAATGCCGGTGCGTTCGCGGGCTTCGCGGGTGCTCAAACGTTCATCCACCAGCCAGACTTTTTTACCGAAGCGGCCATGCAGGCGATTGGCAAATTTACGCGCCCGTGCCGTGGACTCGCTATCACTGCCATCCATGTTCAGTGGCAACCCAACGACCAACGCCTCCGGCTCCCACTCCTTTAACAGCGCGGCAATATCATCCCAGTTGGGCTGGGTGTTTTTGCAGGGCAGGGCTTTCAATGGCGTGGCGGTACTCAGCAGCGAATTGCCACTGGCTACACCAATTTTTTGGGTGCCGTAATCGAAGGCTAGAATCATGAATAATAGTGGACAGTTGATAGTGGACAGTTGACAGCGTCGCGGGAAGGGATGGTGCTGCTCTTAAATCCAGGAAGCCGCGCCCAAAGATCAGGCGCGAACTCTTTACTATGAGCGAAAAAAAAAGGGCCGGGGCGCGTAGCTGTCAACTGTCCACTGTCAACTATCAACTGCATTAACTGTGCCCCGCCTGGGTGGCAATCAAACTCATATCCACGCCAATGCGCGCGGCGGCGGCGTGCCAGGTTTGTTCGAAGGGCGTGTCGAGGACCAGCTCGCGACTGGCGGGGGTGCTGAGCCAGGCGTTGTCCACCAGCTCTTGTTCCAGCTGCCCGGCGTCCCAGCCCGCGTAGCCCAGACAGATCAGGGACTGCTCCGGGCCTTCACCAATGGCGATGGCTTCCAGAATGTCACGGCTGGTGGTCAGGATCAGGCCATCACTGAGGACGGTGCTGGCGTGCCAGCGGGTGGCGGCACTGTGCAGCACAAAGCCGGCTTCCTGCTGGATCGGCCCACCGGCCACCACACGATGCCGCTCGGAGGGCGGCACTTCGATTTCAATATCCATGTCGCTGAGGATATCACCCAGGCTGATCTGCACCGGGCGGTTGAGGGTCAGCCCCATGGCGCCCTCGCTGCT
Organism: Alloalcanivorax sp.; assembly: GCA_039983755.1. GTDB lineage: Bacteria > Pseudomonadota > Gammaproteobacteria > Pseudomonadales > Alcanivoracaceae > Alcanivorax. The sequence continues at coordinate 479 of JBDWVU010000029.1, read as the reverse complement.
GTGCTCAACGATATAGGTAACGGAATGTTCAAAGTCCGGGTCAGCCATTTGTGGCATGGCCACCAACAACTGGTGTTTCAAGGGTGTGTTTTCCATGTGCACAGTATCCGGCGGCGAGGGTGGAGCTGCAAGCAGTGACGTCTCTACAAGGCTGCTGTAGGAACGAAGCGTAGCGAAGTAACGCACGTAGTGCGGTCCGCAGGGTGAGCGCAGCGAATAATTCCCTTCCAGGGGACGAATTCGAGCCTTGGCGAGAAATCAGCGTTTCAGGCGTCGCCTGATCATTCTAACGATGCTTAAAAGCCTTGATAGCCCCAAGGTCGAGGCCGTGCTTCGCACGGTTCGTCCCCTGGAAGGGAACTCCTTGTATCTCTCCATGAGTGTTGATTAGCTACCGGCACTCACGGGTCGGGTTAAAGCCTGTGGAACTCCTGAGGGCATAGACCCTGTTCTGTAGATCTGGCTCCGCCCCATATTCT
>JBDWVU010000028.1:0-5040 GCA_039983755.1 Alloalcanivorax sp. | reverse complement strand
GGTGTTGTTTTTATACCGCTTCGCGCCTCAAGTGGCGCTCCTACAGAGCGAATTGCTCGCTATTCACTATTCATTATTTGCTGCTGCTACCGTGCCTAATCCAGACATCATCCAGAAAGCCCAACACCTCCGTGACCAGCTCAACGACTGGTCTTACCGCTATTACGTGCAGGACGATCCGGCGGTGCCGGATGCGGAGTACGACCGGGCGTTTCGCGCTCTCAAAGACCTGGAAACCCAGTACCCGGATTTGATTACCGCCGATTCGCCGACCCAGCGGGTCGGGGACGTGCCGCTGGATGCGTTTGAGCAGGTGCAGCACGAAGTGCCCATGCTGAGCCTGGATAATGCCTTCGATGATGATGACCTGCACGCCTTTGATAAACGGATTCGCGAACGCCTGGATGTGAACGAAACGGTGGATTACGTGGCCGAGCCCAAGCTGGATGGGCTGGCGATTTCCCTGTTGTACCTGGACGGGGAACTGGTGCGGGCGGCCACCCGTGGGGACGGTCAGACCGGCGAGAACATCACCGTAAATGCCCGCACTATTCGTTCGGTGCCCCTGACACTGCGCGGCGACGCGCTACCGTCGCGACTGGAAGTGCGCGGTGAAGTGGTAATGCCCCACGGTGGTTTTGCGGCGCTGAATGCTCGCCAGGAAGAGGCCGGGCAGAAGATCTTTGCTAACCCCCGCAACGCGGCGGCCGGCAGTCTGCGCCAGCTGGACCCCCGCATCACTGCCAGCCGGCCGCTGGAATTTTATGCCTATTCCATGGCCCAGCTGGAGGGTGTCAGCGAGCCGGCTACCCACGCTGACATGCTCGATGCCCTGCGCAGCTGGGGGCTGCGGGTCAACCCGGAGGTGCGGGTGTGTGCGGGTGTTGATGCACTGCTGGCGTTCTACCACGGCATTCTGGAAAAGCGCGATCGACTGGATTACGACATCGATGGCGTGGTTTACAAGGTCAACCGTTTTGACTGGCAGCAGGATCTGGGTTTTGTCAGCCGCGCCCCTCGCTGGGCCATTGCCCACAAGTTTCCCGCCCAGGAAGAGCTTACTGTACTCAACGGCGTGGACTGGCAGGTGGGCCGCACTGGCGCACTGACACCGGTGGCACGGCTGGAGCCGGTGCATGTGGGGGGCGTGATCGTCAGTAACGCCACGCTGCACAATATCGATGAAATTCAGCGCCTGGATATCCGTATTGGTGACACCGTGGTGGTGTACCGGGCCGGGGATGTGATTCCCAAGGTGGTGCGGGCGTTGCCAGAGCGCCGCCCGGCGGATGCCCGGGATATTGCCTTGCCGCCGTCCTGCCCGGTGTGTGGTAGCGATATTCTGCGTGGCGATGATCAGGTGGTGGCCCGTTGCACCGGTGGGCTGATCTGTGGGGCCCAGCAGCGTGAAGCCATCAAGCATTTTGCGTCCCGCCGGGCCATGGATATCGATGGGCTTGGGGACAAGCTGGTGGATGCGCTGGTGGATCAGCAACTGATTGCCACCGTTGCCGACTTGTACCGCTTGAAAGCCGAGCAGGTGGCGGGCCTGGAGCGCATGGGCGAGAAGTCCGCGGATAACCTGATTGCCGCACTGGAGACGTCCAAGACCGTAGGGCTGGGCCGTTTCCTGTTTGCGCTGGGCATTTTGCAGATCGGCGAAGAGACTGCCAAAAACCTGGCAGATTGCTTCGGTGATCTGGAGGGGATTCGCCGCGCGCCGTTGCTGTTGCTGCTGGCGGTGCCGGATGTGGGCATGGAAGTGGCCAAGGCCATTGGCGCCTTCTTTGCGGAAGCGGATAACGAGGCAGTGATCGACGGCTTGCTGGCGGAAGGGGTGAACCCGCAGGCCAGCGGCGTGCCCTCGGCAGCCTTTGTGAACAGTTTGACTCTGGCGCAGTTGCTGAAATCCGCCAAGCGATTGGGCATGAATCTTGAGGGCATTGGTGACAAGTCGCTGGAAACCCTCGGCGGGCACTTCCGCACCGTGGCTGAATTGAGCGCGGCGGCGGCTGAAGGCGCGGGCGCCGAGCCCAAGGGCGTGCGTTCCGGTGTCATGACACAGCTGGCCAAGGCGCTGGCGGAGAACGATTGGCAAGCCCGCTTGCAGGATGCTGAGGATCAGGTTGCCGCCCTGGCTGCCCGCGCCCCGGCCCAGGCCGAAAGCCGGCCGCTGGAAGGGCAAACCTGGGTGCTCACCGGCACCCTGGAACAGCTTACCCGTGACCAGGCCAAACAGGCCTTGCAGCAGTTGGGAGCCAAGGTGGCGGGGTCGGTGTCCAAAAACACCAGTACGGTGGTGGCGGGCGCGTCGGCGGGCTCCAAACTGGCGAAAGCGGAATCGTTGGGCGTTGAGGTATGCGATGAAGCTGCGCTACTGTCCATGTTGACCCAGCACGGCATTGATCCGGGAGCGTTATGAAAATCTGGTTAACCCTGCTTTTGGCGGCACTGACCCTAAGTGGCTGTGCCGGCACACCGACCAACACGGATAATGTCTGCGCGGTGTTCGATCAGCGGGGTGGCTGGTTCAATAACTGGTACAAGTATGCAAAGAACACCGAGAAGGAATACGGTGTGCCGGTACCGGTATTGATGGCAACCATCTACAAGGAATCGGGTTTCAACGCCAAGGCCAGACCGCCACGGACCAAGCTGCTGGGTTTCATTCCCTGGAGACGCCCGTCGTCGGCCTATGGGTATCCCCAGGCGCTGGATGGCACCTGGGACTGGTACAAGGACGCCACCGGTCGCCGTGGTGCGGACCGGGATGATTTCAAGGATGCGGTGCGGTTTGTCGGTTGGTACCACTACCAGAGCTACAAAAAAAACGGCGTGGCCCGGAACGACACCTATAACCTTTACCTCAATTACTACGCCGGCCACGGTGGCTATGCCCGCGGTACCTGGAAAAACAACAAATGGATGAAAGGCGCAGCCCAGCGTACGGCATCCATGGCAAACCGGTACCAGCAGCAAATGCAGGCGTGCGGGAGGGGGTAGCTACAAGCTTGGGTTGAGGGATGAAGAAAAGTTCTGGTCTTGTGACTTTATCTGATTATGGGTGGTTCTCGATTTTTACTTGTCGCTGTAAGCTTGTAGCTTGTCGCTGATTTCTGGGGTGTTTTTTGGATAACGAATCCATCGTTTACGGTTGCATCAAGCATTTGCCGTTTGGCAATTTGCAGGAGCGCAAGACGAGCTGTTTTCAGAACCGTAAAGCCATTCGGCAATTGCCGCAGGCGGATGAGTGGCCGTTCCTGTGTCGGGAAATGTTTTCCGTGCCCGGTGATGACTTGATGGGCGGCACCTTCCAGACCCAGGTGATTCATTTCGGCATGTCTTATCGGGCGGTGGAGTACGAGTGGGAACACTGGATTGCCAAGTTCGAGTCCCTGCTCAAAAACATGTACTGGGTGAATGCGGTGGTGCACCTGGAAACCGAACTGTCCGGGTTTCATACCTTCGTGTGGGACAGCGCCGATGTGTACCACGAACCCTCTGACGCCCCCCTGAGAGTACGTTGTGAATGGGCCCGTGAAGGTGCTATTGCCTGACTCCATCGGTTCCTGTTTGTAGGTCGTGTTAGGCGTAGCCGTAACCCGACATCTGGCCTCGCTGATTGTGGTAAAAATCCAATGTCGGATTACGCCTTTCAGGCTAATCTGACCTACGTAAAAACCTCCTTCCATTTACTATTATTTTCCCCTTTCTGTGATTGCATTCTTGTCTCCTTGCGGCATAGTCGAGAGAGACGATTATAAAAAAGGTGAGAATGATGGCTCTCGATTATTCGTTGCTTGATGTGTTCGCGGGTGCACCCTTTCAGGGCACTCAGGTTCCGGTGGTTACCCTGGATGCGGCTAACAGTAGTGATGCCAGTAAAACGGCCATTGCCGGTGAGTTTCAGCAAACCGAAACGGTGTTTATCGAGCCGGGCAACAGCGCTTCGCCAGTGACGGTGTTTAATAGCAAGGGCCGGCAATTATTTGGTGCCCATACCATTCTGGCTGCCTCCTATGTGGCCTACGAAATGGGAATGACAAAGGACGAGGGCGAGTTTGCTTCGTTTCTGCTTAAGCAAAACGAACAATGGATTGAGAGCTTTATTGATAAGGGAGATAGCCGCTCGCCGGGGGCCATTCAGTTTGCCCGGGTGCTGACCCCGACCATTGATCGCTACACCCCGGAAATTCCCCGTCTGGCGGCGGCGCTGAATATTGACGAAAAACACATTTCTTTCAGCAAGTACAAACCGATGGTGGTCAGCGTGGACAAGCCAACGTTGATCGTGCCCTTTACCAAACCGGAGCACGTGCTGGCCGCCAGCCTGAATGCGGACCGTTGGTCCGACTTGTTCGGCGGTGTGTACACCTCGGAGTTGTTTCTGTTCGCCCCGGGCAGCATTACCGGGTTTACGGAGTTCCACGGGCGTTTGTTGAATCCTTCATTACCTCGCGATGCCTTTCCTCCCATTGGCGCCGTAATGCCGGAGTTTATTGCTTACCTGGCAGAGCAGGGCGAGACCGCGCCGGGGACCCATACGCTATCGGTAGACCGGGGCAGTCATGAGACGCGCAAGAGTATTCTGCATGCGGAGTTCGACAAGCGCCCGGGCAAGGAAGTGCGTTGCCGTATTGGTGGCAACGTGATCAAGATGGGGGTCGGGTCGTTGCTCTATTCCTGATCTTAGTCATGACCGGAGCGATTTTTCAGATAGACGATGAAAGCCACAGTGGCGATGACGCCCAGGAACACGACAAAAGCGGTAATCAGCTGGTCGAGAGTCAGGTTATTGAGCATATCGTTTTCCTTGGGGTGTGGTCGGCCCTGGTGAATGGCTGAATTATGGTAGCGGATACGTTGCCTGAAAAGCAGCATCCCCTCCCGCAAGAGGAGGGGCTCCTATCCGTACTTCCATGTGCGTTCTGCTATCCAATCGCGCAAAGTGCCGATTGGGTTTTGTCCCAGCCCAGGCAGCCATCGGTAATGGACAGGCCGTACTGGAGCGGTTTGTCCTGCCCCTGCCGGCCTTCATTG
>JBDWVU010000027.1:0-82282 GCA_039983755.1 Alloalcanivorax sp. | reverse complement strand
CACGCTCCTACAACGAATCATTTAGAGCGGGGATAACAATGCCGACACGCAAGAATATTCTAATCACCGGTGCCAGCTCCGGTCTGGGCGAAGGTATGGCGCGTCTGTTTGCGGCCATGGGGCGCAACCTGGCGTTGTGTGCCCGGCGCATGGATCGGCTGGAAACATTGAAGGCCGAGCTGGAAGAAAAACACCCCGGCATCAAGGTGCTGATCAAGCCGCTGGACGTGAACGACTACGACCAGGTGTTTGCGGTGTTTGATGCCTTCCGCACGGAACTGGCCGGCATCGACCGCATCATCATCAACGCCGGCATGGGCAAGGGCCAGCCCCTGGGCACCGGCTATTTCTACGCCAACCGCCAAACCGCCGAAACCAACTTCGTGGCCGCCCTGGCACAGACCGAAGCGGCCATGGAAATTTTCCGCGCCCAGAACAGCGGTCACCTGGTGATGATTTCTTCCATCAGCGCCATGCGCGGCATGAAGAAAAACCTGACCACCTATGCGGCCACCAAGGCCGGTGTGGCCATGCTGGCCGAAGGCCTGCAAGTGGAACTGCAGGATTCACCGATCAAGGTATCCACGATCTTCCCCGGTTTCATCCGTTCCGAGATCAACGAAAAAGTGAAGAACACCCCGTTCCTGGTGGACACCGAAACCGGCTGCAAGGCACTGGTAAAAGCCATCGAGAAAGAGAGCAAAAACGCCTCCGTTCCCGGCTGGCCCTGGGGCCCACTGGGCTTCGCCATGCGGAACCTGCCATTAAAAATGGTCGGAAAAATAATGTAGAGCAGCAGCTCAAACCTGTTCCATCTATTAGGTCCCCTCTCCCTTGAGGGGAGAGGGACAGGGAGAGGGTGAAGCTACAAAGTGCAGGAAGCACAAAAGGCAGAATAATGGACTACCGCCACCGCTTCGCAAAGGATTTGCGAACCCACATGACAGACGCCGAACGCTTGCTTTGGCAACACCTGCGAGCCCACCGACTAAGTGGACAGAAATTCCGCCGCCAGCAGCCGATAGGCCCTTACATCGTTGACTTCGTTCACCTGGGGGCGAGGCTAGTTATTGAAGCTGACGGAGGTCAGCACAATGGAGATGCGGCAGATCAGGAACGTGATGACTGGCTAAAAGCAGAAGGCTATCGCGTGATGCGATTCTGGAACAATGACATCCTGCAGAGCACTGATGCGGTTCTGGAAGAAATTTTCAAGGCCGTCTCACCCTCTCCCTGTCCCTCTCCCCTCAAGGGAGAGGGAACCCTCAAGAAAGACCCTGGGGAAAACGATTAACACTCCAGCTCCGCCCGCTCTCCCGGGAAAACATTCTCTCTCCCTTGCTCATCTACCCACCTTAAGCGTGTTGCGTGCAGCGATCACTTCCACTTCATGATCGGCGCCCATTCGCGCCAGTCGTCTTCTGGTTGTTTGTACAGATCAAACCGCTCCCCCGCTTTTGCCAGCGGGCCCGGCTCTGGCGGGGTCGCGAAGCTGATGCCGCCACGGAGTAAATTTTCCAGGGAGCTGGCCTGCACTTCTGCGCCTTTAAATAAACCGATGTCCACGGTGAGCCCGGAGCTGTTCCAGAAGCGTGTGTTGCTGCGAACCAGCTTGGCGTATTTCGGTTCGATGATGGCCTGAATTTCCACAAAGCGGCCCCCTTCGCTCAGTTTGCTTTCACCGATGGTGCCCACCTGCAAATCACGATAATAAATCTTGCGGCCTTTTTTCAGGGAGCCCAAGTGATCGGCCACCAGGGTTATCTTCAAGCCCAGGTTCGGTTGTTGCTCTGGCGGTGTTTCCAGCCCATCGAATTCTTTTTTTGATTCTCCCCCACCGGGTTCCACGGCGATGTATTTACCTGACACCAGTGTGTCCAGATTGCGCGCCCCGGCGATGCCCAACTCCGGCTCCACAATCCAGAAACGGCTTTTCTCCTGGGCCAGTTTTTCCGCATCCCGGTTCAGGCTGGCATGAACGGTCACGTGTTTCAGGTCATCGCTAAGGACGATTTCATCCACACTGCCCACTGGCACACCCCGGTAACGAAGATCGACCCCCGGCTTGATGCCCGAGCCGTTTTCAAAGGTGATTTCAATCTGTACGTCGCGCTGCAACAGCTGGTCGTACAGTAGCCAGCCGGCCACCAACAGGCTGATCAGAGGCACCAGCCAGATAGGGGAAGGCCAACGGGAATGTTTCACTTCAGGCGTGTCCATGGTCCGCTCCGTCAGGGTCTTGAATCCATAATTGTTGGGGAGAAAAGGCGTGGGCGGACAACATGGTCAGCACCACGGCGAGGGCAAAGGCGATAATGCCCGGGCCGGGTTCCACCCGGGCCAGGTTGCCGAATTCCACCACGGCGGCGAGCAACGCCACCACAAAAACATCTAGCATGGACCAGCGACCAATCCAGTACACCAGCCGGTACGCCCGGGTGCTGATCAACGGATTGCTTTCGCGCGGCGCGCGCCAGTAGATCACCGCCAGCACCAGTACTTTGAACAGCGGCACCAGCAGGCTGGCCACAAAAACAATGATGGCGATGCCCGGCATCCCCGCCTCGAACAGTTGCCAGATGCCATCGGCAATGGTGCTGGCCTTGCCGCGCCCGGTTTCAGTCACGGCCATGATCGGCAGCAGATTGGCCGGCACCAACCAGACGATGGCCGCCGCAAGTAATGACCAGGCCAGAGCACGCTGCTGCTTCGAGGGCGCATTAATCGCCATTGCGTGCCTCCAGTAACCGCTGCAACTGATCCGGCTGTGCCAGGGTTTCCACGATCAACCGCAACAACACTGCCACCACCAGACAAAACAGGCCGGGGCCGGGGGTCACGGTGGCCATGTCACCAAGTTTGGTCATGGCGATAAGAATGCCGAGCAGAAAAATATCCGTCATGGCCCACTCCCGGCTTTGCCGGTAAATCTTCATCCAGAAGGGATCCGGCAGCGCCGTCGACGGCGTATGGCCACGGGCGGCCCACAACAGGCGCCCTGCGGATAGCAAATTCAGCAGGGGCATGAGCACCAGGGTAAACAGCAGCAAGACCCCGACGGGAAAGTAAACGCCCTCCATGAGCCGCAGCACACAATCCAGCAGGCTGGCCTCACGGTCCAGGCCGAGGTTTTCCAGGCGCATCAACGGCAGGATCAGGGCCGGCAACCACAACACCGCAGTCGCCACGATAAGCGCGAACAGGGAATCAGGACGCAACGTCCAGGCACCACTCAACCGGGAATCACAACAGGGGCAGCGCCAGGCACCCCGGGCACGGCGAGAAGGCACGGCAAGCTGCGTGCCGCAATCCGGGCACTGCAGTGTATCAGCAGACATCGACTCCACGTCCCTGTGTTCCGGCACGGCCACCTCCTGAGAATAACCGTACCAGAATGACGGCAAAGACAGCGAAAGAACGTGAAAGGGGCAAGGATTTTACGGAGTTTTAAAGAGACGCATCATGCGCCACGCTTCACGCAACAACGCGAGCAGGGTGATTCAGGTGTTGAAACCCAAGAGGCCGCGCTGAATATTTCGGCGCGGCCTCTTGGGTTTATATCACTACAGGCCTTGCTCGTGTTGTTGCCTGCAGCGTGTTGCGTGCAGCGTCTCTCAATCCAGAGGCCCGGGGGTCTTCTTGCGCTTCACTGTGGCGAAGCCGCCCTTGGTGTCCTGGGTGGGCGGTTTGGCGTTGCGTTTGGGTTTGGCGGTTTTTTTCTTGGCGCCGGATTTCTTGATGCCTTTCTTGGCATCTTCTTTTTTCTTCATTTTTTTCTTTTTGTTGCCGGCGGCCTTGCCGTTGGACTTCAGGTTTTTCGGCCCCAGGAAGTTACCGCGCAGGGCCTCTACCAGACGATATTCAAAGTTCTGACGCAGGTAGCGTTGAATGCCGGCCATCAGATTCCATTCATGGGCGGCGATCAGGGAAATGGCGGTGCCTTCACCGCCTACCCGGCCGGTACGCCCGATGCGGTGCACGTACTCGTCGCCACTGCGGGGCATGTCGAAGTTGATCACCAGATCCAGGTTGTCCACGTGAATGCCACGGGCGGCCACATCGGTGGCGACCAGCACTTTCACGGCACCGGCCTTGAGGCGATCCATGGCCAGCTTGCGATCTTTCTGATCTTTCTCGCCGTGCAGCACAAACACTTTCAGGTTGGAGGCCACCAGCACCCCACCCAGACGATCAGCCTGTTCGCGGGTGTTGGTGAACACCACGGCCTTTTCGTAGGTTTCGTTGGCCAGCAGCCATTGCACCAGGCGCTCTTTGTGCTTCACGTCATCGGCAGTAATGATCTGCTGGCTGACGGACTCGTTCAGGTCACGCACGGAATCGAGCACCAGCGATTTGGGATCACGAAGCACGCTGCTGATCATGTTTTCCATGGCGTTACCGCCCGTGGTGGCGGAGAACAGCAGGGTCTGCCGCTCGGCCCGGCATTCCGCGGCCAGGCGCAGCACGTCATCGTTGAAGCCCATGTCGAGCATGCGGTCGGACTCATCCAGCACCAGCATTTCCAGGTCCTGCAGAAGCAGGTTGCCTGCGTCCAGGTGCTCGATCAGGCGCCCCGGGGTGCCAATCAGGATTTCCGGGTTCTTGCGCATTTTGGCGGCCTGCACTTTGAAGTCTTCGCCGCCGGTCAACAGCTCTGCCTTGATAAAGGTGTAACGGCCCAGGGCCTCCACCTGCTTGAGGGTCTGCTGGGCCAGCTCGCGGGTGGGCAGTAGGATCAGGGCACGGGTGTCGGTACGCGGACGGGAATACTGAAGCAGCTGGTGCAGCATGGGCAGCAGGAAAGCCGCCGTTTTACCGCTGCCGGTGCGGGCCACCACACGTAAATCACGGCCTTCCAGCGCCGCCGGAATCGCTGCCGTCTGCACGGGGGTCGGGGTGGTGATTTCCAGCTCGCCAAGGGCCTTGATCAGGCGCTCATGCAGATTCAGGTCGGCAAACGAAGACATAACAGGCTAACTCCATGAATAAGGCCGCCATTGTAGCATCCAGTGGAGTTGAAAGTTCAAAGTTAACGGACGCCAAATGCTTAAAGCCTGACGCTAATCGCCTATCCTCGCGAAGCGGGGCTGCACCTTGCCGTCCCGGTCCACGGTTTCGGTGAACATGGCCAGCGGCCGCACCCACAGGGCCTGATCACCGTAGAGCGGGTGATAGACCACCACGGTTTCGCCGGTTTCGGAATGGGTGGCCAGGCCGATCACCTGGTATTCGTTACCCTTGAAGTGCCGATAGCGGCCAGGCTGTAGTGCGCTCATGGCAGATCTCCCGGTAATGGGCTTCGCGCCAGGCGCTCGGCAATGGCTGCCAGCACCTGCGGATTCCAGGGCAGGCCCACGTGGGTGCCCTGCACTTCCACATTTTCAGTCAGCGGTCCTTCTTCTTCCTGGCTGCATTGCCAGGCCACGATACCGTCTTGCCGGGTGAAAATGGCGGTACAGGGTACCGGCGGCGCCGCGATGCGCTGGTTAAAGGCCTCCCGGTCCGCCGGCGGGCGGTTCGGGTTAAACAGGTTGAAGATCGTGGAGACGTTGTTGGCTTCCGGGTCGCCATTGATGGGGCTGCCCAGGGTAAACACCTGACTCACCTGATCGGGAAAGGCCCGCGCCAGCTCCCGGGCAAACACGCCGCCCAGGCTCCAGCCCACCAGCGCCACCGGTTGCCCGTGGCGCGCACTGATCGCCTGCAGGTGAGTAACTAACAGGTTTTTACGTTTGCTGTTGATGCCCGTATTGGTGCCCTGGGCCCAACCGTAGACGTTATAGCCCAGCTTGCTTAACGCCCGGCGCAGTGGCCGCGTACTCACGTCACTGGCGCCAAAACCGGGCAACACAAGCACTGGCTGGCCCTTGCCCAGCGGCAGCTGCCGATGGCCCAGCCCCCGCAGAAGATAACGGCCATAGGCCCACGCGGCGCGGCTTTCACCCAGCAGCAACTTGATTGATGGCGGTGCAATAGTTGATGTCATCACTGGCCCTCCGGCCCTTTTCCGGCGCCTTGAGCAACGGCGCATTATGGAACAATGGTAACCTGTAAATGAGGGGCCGGGATGGCTGACTGGCGACCGATAGCAGCCAGAGAGTCAATGATTCGCCGGGGAACGGTCAGCGGCGATTACAGTCATACCCTGCCAACAGGGTGTTCGCAGCACCCACCCTTTTACGCACAAGGCTTTCACCATCAAGGAGCGCCCATGAAAAAAGGACTCATCGCTTTCATTACTGCGTCACTGCTGAGCAGCACCGGCATGGCCATGGCCAAATCACCGGACAGCCCCACAGTGTTTGGCTGGGTGGAAAAGTCCACCCTGGTGCCCTGGGGTGTGGAATTGAAGACCAAGCTGGACAGCGGTGCACTTACCTCTTCACTGCATGCCACGGATGTGGAGGTGTTCGAAAAGGATGGTGAGGACTGGGTCCGCTTTACCGTGGATGTGGTGGACGAAGCCACCGGTAAAAAAGTGGAAAAAAACTTTGAGAAACCGCGTTACCGCAAGGTGCTGATTCGCGGCGCCGGTGGCACGGAGCGTCGCCCGGTGGTGCTGATGAAAATCTGCATGGGCAATACCGTGTACGAGGAGCAGTTCACTCTGAACGACCGCTCGGACATGATTTACCCGATCCTGTTGGGCCGCCGCACCATTTCCCACCTGGGCTATCTGGACGTGACCCAGACCTTCCAGCATTCACCCCAGTGCGATAAGAACTCACCGGTGAAGATGGACAAGGACCAGCAGGACGATGAGGATATTAATGACTAGCGCAGCATGCCTCACGCTGCACGCAACAACGCGGTTCAACTCTCGCAGATGTTGAAAGACTGTGCCCGCGCTGACACCTTCAGCGCGGGCACGGCGTTACTGAAAAAGATCACACCTTTCGCATTGTTACGTGATGAGTGTTACGTGATGCATGCCGCGTGATGCGTCTCTTTAAACTTCAAAATAGCCGTACAGGCTGTCGATGGCTTCGCGCAGCACCTTGCCCTGCAAACTGATGCGCGCCTGCAACTCTGCCACCGCATCGTCCGCATCCAGCGCATCGATATTTTCCTGCAATAGATCCAGCGGTTTGATGCGCTTGATCTCCAGCTTTTCATTGATATCCAGTTCCAGCGAATCCTGCCACGCCAGATTGATGCGGGTAGCGACCATGCCGGTTTCCAGGTGCGCAAGAATTTCTTCCTGACCCAGATCCACGGCGGTGAACTTCACCGCGGCGCCTTCGTCCTTGATGCCTTTCAGTTCGCAACGATCACCCAGGGTGAAACCTTCCGGCAACAGCTTGGTATCACGCAGCCAGTTACTGAAACTGGTGTAAGGAGCAGAATTCGGCGCCGGGTACGCCACGGGCAGGGAGCCGATGGCTTTACGCAGGCAGGCGATCACTTCTTCGCCGCGGCTGGCGGAGGAAGAATCCACCATCACCCGCTTGCGTTCAGTATCGATCAACAGCGAGGTGCGACGCGAGCGGGTAAATGCCCGCGGCATCAGCTCAAAGGTAATCTGCTCTTTCAAATCCGCCTTTTCCTTGCGCCCTACCTTGCGGCCTTCTTCCTGCTGGATGTGTTCCACCTTCTCGTCCAGCAGCTCCTTGATCACCGGCCCGGGCAACAGGCGGGCGGTTTCCTGATAGGTACAGAAAATAAACCCGTCCACCGCGTAGGCCATGGGGTCCTGCCCCTTGAGCGGCGGCACAAAGCCTTCGGTGCGCTCGGTTTGCGAACCACAGGGCTGGCAGCGGTTCTGGTCCAGAATCTCATCCAGTTCGGCCACGGAACAGGGAAAGGCTTCTTCGCCCACAAAAACAGTCAGGTTCTTGATCCACATAGAGTTTTCCAAAAGCAGGGGCAGTGAGAAAAGGCACTGCCGATAATGAGGGCGGCCAACGCCGGTCGGCCACAGTAGCGAAATGCCGGGGGCGGCTCAAGCAGGGAAACCGCTGGAACCAAGAATCAGGAAAAGTGCCCCTGCTGGAGAATCGAGCAAGGATTCGACAGGAACCCAACGGCGCCGGGGAAAGTCCCAGTAGTAGGATGGCAAATTGTTTCCCGTGTTGGCTTCTCCGCCAACCGGAATCCGCACGTTTTACAGGAGCAGACCATGAAAACGCTGACCTTCGATAATGGCGACACCCTGCCCATGCTGGGCCTGGGCACCTGGAAATCCGAACCCGGTGAAGTCTACAACGCGGTGAAAAGCGCCATTGAGGCCGGTTACCGTCATATCGACTGCGCTCACATTTACGGCAACGAAGACGAGATTGGCAAGGCCCTGAACGATGTGTTCGCCGCCGGCACGGTAACCCGCGAAGAGCTGTGGATTACCTCCAAGCTGTGGAACAGTGACCATGCCCCGGAAGATGTACAGCCCGCACTGGAAACTACCCTTCGCAACCTGCAACTGGACTATCTGGATCTTTACCTGATGCACTGGCCAGTGGCCCTGAAGCCCGGTGTGCCCTTCCCGAAATCCGCAGACGACATGGTGTCTCTGAAGGAGCTGCCGGTGGAAACCACTTGGGCGGCCATGGAAGCGCTGGTGGACAACAACCTGACCCGGCAAATCGGCGTGTCGAATTTCAGCGTGAAAAAGCTGCAGGACCTGATTGGCAAGGCCCGCTACAAACCCGCCATGAACCAGATTGAATTGCACCCCTACCTGCAACAGAAGGAGATGCTGGCGTTCTGCCAACAGCAAGGCATTCACCTCACCGCCTATTCCCCACTGGGTTCCTTCGATCGCCCCGCCGGCCTGAAAGCCGAGGACGAGCCGGTACTGCTGGAAGAACCGGTAATCTGCGAGATCGCGGATCATCACGGCGCCAGCCCGGCACAGGTGCTGATCAGCTGGGCACTGCACCGCAATACTGTGGTGATCCCCAAATCGGTGAACCCGGAACGCCTGAAACAAAACCTGGCCGCCGCCGAGCTGTCACTCAGTGACGCAGACATGGATGCCATCAGCGCACTGGACAAGCATCGCCGCTACGTGCACGGCGGATTCTGGGCGCAGCCGGGCAGCGATTACACCCTGGCCAATCTTTGGGATGAGTAGGGCCGTACGCTAAGGAAGCTCTGAAAAACGCCAGCTCGACTGTGGGAAGCGATGCTTGCATCGCGAAAGCCCCTGTCACTCAACGCCGTTATTCGTGATGCAAGCATCACTTCCCACAGAAAACCAGGGCTATTAGGGGCTTCCAAAGATTCCCTAAACAAAACGCCGACTGTCCTGTAACGACATGGCCGATCCGGACATCTACTGGTATTCCTTACCCATACCTCGATACCAGTACTGACAAGGATCGGCCATGAACTACCTGCGCACCCCGGATTCCCGCTTCGAGCGGCTGCTCGACTACCCCTTCGAACCAAACTACCTGGATGTGGGCGGATTACGCATGCATTACGTGGATGAGGGGCCGGCCGACGGCAAACCGTTGCTGATGCTGCACGGGGAGCCGTCCTGGTCCTACCTGTACCGGCACATGATTCCCATCTGCGCCGCTGCAGGCCATCGCGTGATCGCCCCGGATCTGATCGGCTTTGGCAAATCCGACAAGCCCACCGACATCAATGCCTACAGCTACCAGAGCCACATGGATTGGGTGAAATCGCTGCTCGATCAACTGGATCTCAACGAGATCACCCTGGTGTGCCAGGATTGGGGGTCATTGATTGGCCTGCGGCTGGCCGCAGAAAACGAATCCCGCTTTCGCGCCATTGTGGTGGGCAACGGCATGTTGCCCACTGGTGACCAATCGGTGCCGAAGGCGTTCCACCTCTGGAAGAATTTCGCCATCTACAGCCCGGTTTTTCCCATCGCCCGAATTATCGGCAGCGGCACTTTCAAGACATTAGGGCCAGATGAACGCCGGGCTTACGACGCGCCGTTCCCCAATAAAAAATTCAAGGCCGGCGCCCGAGCCTTTCCCAAACTGGTGCCAGTGAGCCCGCACGATCCGGCCAGCGACGCCAACCGGGCGGCCTGGAATATTCTGGAGCAATGGCAAAAGCCATTCCTGACCACCTTCAGCAACGGTGACCCGATTACCCGCGGCGGGGACAAGTACATGCAGGAGCGCATTCCCGGCGCCCAGGGGCAGCCGCATCAAACGCTGGTAGGCGGGCATTTCCTGCAAGAGGACTCCCCGGTGCAGTTTGCCCAGGCAGTGAACAGCTTGCTGGAAAAAATGGACTAGCTCCGCACGATTAACTTGCAGGGCACGCCTCTGACCGTTTGGCTGAGGCAGGAAGCCGGATGCCTGAGAGACAGCATCCGGCGTCCAGTCAGGCAATTTGCAGGCCAGACTCCACACGACTCGGCCGGGCCTGCACTTCCGTGCCCGGCAGGAACTGCCCAAAATCGCGCTCGTGCCCCAGGCGCTCATCGAACCCCTGAACACGGTCATAGGCCACCCGGCCATTAATGATAGTCGCCGTTACGGCTTCATCGTTGCGCTTGACCAGGCGGTTCAGGGAGGTGCCTTCCAGTGGTGCCCAGCTCACCTCGTCCAGCTCGTCGGTCAACCCTTCCGGGTTCACGATCACCACATCCGCGCGGGCTCCCACACGCAGGTGCCCCGCACGCAGGCCAAACCAGTCCGCCAGGTCGGCGGTCACCGCATTCACCCCTTCCGCCACACTCATAAACGGCAAGCCAGCTTCATCTGCATCGCGCACATATTTCAGTAACCGCAGCGGAAAGTTGTATTGGGCGATGGATTCAAGGTGCGCGCCGGAATCGGCGAACCCCACATGGGTATACGGGCTCGCCAACAGCTTGTGCATGATCTCTGGCCGATGATTGCCGTAATTGGTTTTCCAGCGCAGATCATTGCGATACTGCACAGCCAGATCAAAGTAGGCATCCACCGCATCCTTGCCTTCGGCGGCACCAATTTCCTCGAAATTCTTTCCAATCAACGATGCATCCGGGCAACCCACCACCCAGCAGTCGCTAAAGTCTCTATGCCATAGCCCTTTGGTGAACAGGGCATTGACGTGCTTCTTGAACAGCTTGCGGAAAGCGGGCTCATCCACCTTCGCGTACATGGCCTCTTCATCCTTGTAGTCGCGCAGCAACTCGCCGGATGAAAACTCCTCGAACGCATTCACGTTCAAACCACTGAGGTGCAAGGTGAATGGCGCGGGCAGCGTCTGCCAGCGAAAATTCCCCCGCAGTACCCGGTTAGCCAGAAAGCCACTCAACCGGGTCACCACGTTCAACCAGGGGTTGGACTTGAGATCCAGCGCGGTGAGCATGGAGCACTTCATGGGGCGCCGGAAGAGCCCATGGGCCTGCCACAAAAAACGCAGCACATTCACTTTTTTCACCGCATCCGGCGCACCCTGCATCACCGCATTACGGCGCCGAAGAATGCGGAATAACCGTTTGAACTCCCCCCAGCGGGCATAGGTGGAGGGCAAGGGGCGGGACCAGGCGCGGTCGCCATCCACCTTGTCCAGCCGGGTGGTCATCAATGACAGTCCGATACAGCCTGCATCCAGAGCGTCTTCCAGCAAACACTCCATCTGTTGCAGTTCTTCTTCACTGGGTTTTTCCGGGGACGTCGCCCGCTCCAGGCCCATTACTGCCACACGGATATCGGAGTGCCCGACAAAGGAACCCACATTGGGACCCAGTGGCTGCTTATCATAAAAGGCGCGATACCCGGTGGCATCGCGCCAGCTTTTTTTCTCTTCCAGAATCGGCAGCACCGCTTCCCGGGGCACCGCCTCCACCCGGGTGAACAGGTCCGAACAATCTTCCGGCTGGGCATTGATCATGCTGATGGAGCAGGAACCAATCAGCACCGAAGTGACACCGTGCCGCACGGACTCTTTCAAGGACGGGGTGGCAATAACCTCGGCATCGTAATGGCTATGGGTTTCGATAAAGCCCGGCGTCACCCACTGCCCGGTGGCGTCATACACTCTGGGCGCAGCGTGTAACGGCAAGGGCACGTCACTGATGGTGACAACCCGCCCATCCCGGATTCCCAAATGACGAATCACGCCGTCCCGGCAACTGCCATCAAAGAACTGCCCATGGTTGATCACGATATCGTAGACGTATTGCTGCATGGTACTCCGCCGCGGTGTTGTTATTGGATAGAACGAAATAGTGCGCGCACTGGCGCCAGCGTGAAGAGCAACAATAGGGAAGACGGCGCAAAGACACCCGGCCAATGCGCGACAGGAAATGGTTAATCAGGGACAGGCTCGGGCCGTGGCGCTGGTGACTGCCGACCAGAATTCTACCCGGTTGCGGCCCTGCTGCTTGGCCTGGTACAGGGCTTCGTCCGCTCGGGACACCAGCTGGGATTCCGTTGTCTCCATGCCCGGAACAGCGACAACCACGCCAAAGCTGGCACTGACTGTCAGCGCAGTGCCATCGTCCAGAACGATGGGGGTGTCGTACAGTACCGCGCGACAGCGCTCCACCACATTCTTCGCACCCATCCGGCCGGTCGCGGGCAGCACCAACACAAACTCTTCGCCACCAATGCGGCCGATGCGATCGGTTTCCCGCAGGGTCTGGCGCAGCCGCTCCGCCACCCGCACCAGTACGGTATCCCCCGCAGCATGGCCATGGCGGTCATTGATCTGCTTGAAGTGATCCAGGTCCAGCACACACACCGACAGGTCTTCCCCGGCGCGCCGGGCCCGGGCAATTTCATGGGCAAACTGATCAAACAGGGCACGCCGGTTTGCCAGCCCGGTGAGCGGATCCTGCACCGCCATGGCCCGTACCTGGGCTTCACGGTACACCCAGCGGCGCAGCAGCAGGGACACCAACGTCAACACCGCCGTCACGAAGGGCACCGAAAAGGCCACGGTGCTGGCAATCCAGTAATAGGACAGGGAATCCTTGGCTGTGGGGTCGGCACGGAAATACAACGCGTAAATGTCATAACCGCTGGCCGACAACCAGGCCAGCAACAACACCATCAGCGTACTCACCGTGAAACCCCACACCACAGGCCGGAAGCCAAACAGGATGAACCCCACCAGGGGTGAACCGAGCAGCACCATCCCCGTGATCGGGCTATACAGCCCTAACATCAACCCCAACAGCAAAAAGCTGAACCCGAAAAACTGCACAAAGCAGTGCACAAAAAGCCGGGACTGGCGCCGTTTTTTACGCAACACGGCAGCCCAGGCAATCATCACCAGATAGCCGCTCACATTGAACAACAACACCCCGGTAAACTGCTTAGCGCCCGTGGGGGAAACATATTGCGCACCGAAGTCAGTGAAGAACGCGGTAACCAGGTGCCAGGCCAAATAGAAAAGCATGTAGACAGACAGCATCACCGACAGCAACATGCATTTGTCGCTGTCACTCCAGTCGAGCAATCGGTAAATTGCCGGTGATCTCGAAGCGGCTTTTCGCATAAGCAACCGTGACCCAGTCCACACCCATAACGGAATTATGTCACCCCGTGAGCCACCACGGGCCTCGCTGATGCAGCCATTGCTACCAACGGTCGGAAAGCGGCGATAATTTGATCAGGCTCACGGCATACGAAGCGCTTTCGCGACAGCGCCGGATCAACATGCATTTTTCCCTTTACCTCAACCTGGGTTGAGGCCCTATTCTCCCTTTTCCTGCTGACGAACCTGGAGCCTGCCATGCCTCTTGATCTGGATGCCTATTGCCAACGTGTCGGTTATACCGGAGAACGCACACCCACCCTGGCCACGCTGCGCGCCCTGCAACAATGCCACCTGCTGCATATTGCTTTTGAAAACCTGAGCCCTCTGCTGGGCAAGCCTGTGCCACTGGATCTGGCCAGCCTGGAACGCAAGCTGGTGCAGCAAGGGCGGGGAGGCTACTGCTTTGAGAACAACCTGTTGTTCATGGCTGTGCTCACTGAACTGGGCTTCACCGTGCGCGGGATTACCGCACGGGTCTACTGGAACCAGCCCGAGGGCGCGCAGCCACCACGCTCACATATGCTGTTGCTGGTGACCATCGACGATGAGGACTACCTGAGCGACGTGGGATTTGGCGGGATGACTCCGACGGCCCCATTAAAACTGCACAACCCGGCAGCCCAGAGCACTCCGCTGGAGCATTTTCGTGTGCTTCCCGAGAACAATCATTACCGGATTGAGGTACAGCTGGGCAGCAGTTGGCGGCTGCTGTACCGGTTCGACCTGATGACGCAGTGGCCCATCGATTTCGACATGGCTAACTGGTATGTGGCTTGCCACCCGGCGTCAAAATTCGTCAACAACCTGATTGCCGTGCGCACCGACGTGGATCGCCGCCACACACTATTGAACGGGCTCTATACGATTCGCTACCCGGACGGACGCAGTGACAAGCAGGACATTACCGACCCGCAGGCGATGACTCGCCTGCTAGCCGATACCTTTCAGATTAATGTGCAAGGACTGGAGCAAGACCTGCAAGTTGCGCTGACCGATAAGGCTTTGCTTTAACCGATGCCTTACTCTCATGGCAGGACCGTGCAGGTGAAGCGAATTTGGTAGGTCGGGTTTACCCAAGGGCACAGAGAGGCGTAGCCGTAACCCGACATTTGCCCGCGCCAATCGGTAAAAAGCCTAATGTCGGATTACGCCATTAGGCTAATTCGACCTACGTTTTGCCCCCGGCGGAAGGGATTCATTGCGAAAAGGTATCGATGAATAACGCTTCCACCTTCTCCCTGGCCCAGGGCGTCTTGCGCAGAAACTTCAGGCTGGATTTCACTGACGGATCGCTGATGAAGCAATTGATGCGAATACGATCCCCCAGCTCTTCCCAGCCATAGTGTTCAACCAGTTGCGTCACCACTGTTTCCAGGGTGACGCCATGCAGCGGATTATTCGGTTGGCTCATTATGTTCCCGTCAGTCTGCTTTCGAAAAAACAAACCCGTCGCGGGGAAAGTGCACCTGAATCTGCCCCACCACAGGATCATCGCGACGCACCACCAGCGTACTGGCATCGCAATAACACAGCTCCCCGAACACCGGTTCACGGCCATAGTCTGACGGCGCCACACGCACCGGCTGCCCCAACAATGGTTCTTGCTCAACCTGGGCAGGCAGATCGCGGGGTGCAGCCTGGCGAGCAATCTCCAGTGCGTCGTCCGCACTGATATCCTTGCGCGTGCCCTGCCCGAAGGCCTGCATGCGATTCATCCAGGCGTCCACTTTCGGGTGGCTGCCCGCAATATTTCGCCCGGCCAGGTCACGGCGGAACCACAAGCTGTGGTACGCGGAAAAATCACCGGCATTGGGGGCATCGCCAAACAGAAAGTTCTGCGTCAGCAGGGTTTCCATATGGTCCAGATGTGCCGCCACCTTGCGGCGCATCTCCCGGGGGCTGTCGGCTTTCACTTTCGACTTGCTGCCCATCTTTATCCGGTCCAGCAGCAGGCGCCCCAAATCCAGCAGCGACGATTCTTTCAGCACCCGGCGCAACAGGGTGAAATTGCCCGCCGTAACAATAGAGGCCAGGAAAATCTGCAAGTCCACTTCACTAACAAAGGCCTGCACCTCTTCACTGCAATTCTCCACCACCAGCTCAGGCTTGTTTGCCAACCGGGCGATTTCGCGGCTGAGTGTGCGGGTATCACAGAAGACATCAGCGCCAATCTGCGCCACCGGAATTTTCCGGTAGCCACTGGCCAGCGGCGCCAATTTCGGCCGCGGAGGCATTTCCGCCACGGTGACCGATTGCCACTCCAGCCCGGCATAACCAAACATGGCGCGGGCCTTTTCGGAAAAGGGAGACAGCGTGTAGTGGTGCAAAATCAGTTCGGACATGAAAATACCCTGAATAAAAAGGAACAGTGTGGCGCAAGCCTCATACCCGCGCGTAGTCAGGTCAAGCGCCTATTGCGCTACTCTTGCGCCGGCAACCCTGTAATATACGCAACTCTTTGCTCTTTGTGTGCCTGACCGCCGACGGACCCGCTGATAATGAAATGGATTTACGGTTTACTGATTGCCGCCTTTGTTGCCCTTGTTATGGGTGGCGCCATCTCCACCGCCCAGGACCACTGGCGCATGCACCAGGAGGCCGTTACCCGCATGCAGGAAAACCTGCTCAAGCAACAACAAAAGCAGCAGGAACTCAGCGACCGCATTGCGCAAACCCAGGCCAAACCCTCGCTCAGTGACCACGACCGCTGGTTGATTGCCCACCTGGAAAAGACCCGCAGCGGCCTGGACAAGATACTGGTCACCCAGCAGTCCGGCGTTTCCCGGCTGCAACGCAGTTTCCTGCGCACCTGGGTCGGCAACCTGGTGCTATTCATTGCACTGGCCGGCCTGGGGCTGGGCATTGTCACTCGCTCCGGTAATGCCCTGAACAAGGAAGAGCAGCGCTGGCTGGCCAGCCGCCCGGAGGACATTCCCTCACTCATGCTGGATCCCGGCGCGCACCGCAACGTGACGGCCCCTACCCGCAATGCCAGCAACTTTGTGACCGGGCGCATCCGGGCCGTGAAGGCCCACCGGCTACAGGTAAAGCGCAGCGGCATACTCAGCGCCATGGGGCTGAGCTTTATCATCGCACCACAAGGCGGGCTGATGGTGGAGCTGTATTTCCTTTACGACGCGCTAATGGTTGCCCACACCCCATTTCAGCAACTGGAATGGGGTGGCATGATGCAAAGCCTGATGCTGTCGATCCCGTTCACTTTGGTGGGCCTGTACCTGCTGGCATCCAGTACCAGCCAGGCAAGGATGGATCGTCGCGAACAGATCATCACGCTGCCCGATGGCCCCCGGACCATTGCGTTCAGGGAAGTGGAATCCATTCAGCTCAACCAGATACTGAGCACTGGCGAACGCAGCTTCCTGAACAGCCAGATTCAGTTGAACCTGAATAACGGCGAGGTCCTGTCATTGCTCAGCCATGGCGGCAAGGAGCAGATCTATGTGGACCTGATCCGCACCGCCCTGTTTCTGGATAAACCTGCGGTACTGCCGCAAAGCTAGACGACCGGTCTAATCAGGTGTTAGAGTGCCGCCCATGAATACACAAACCGCCATCAATCAGCCGGATAAACACCGCGACACCCGCCAGCACCTGCTGGATACGGGTCGCGATATCCTGGCTGCCCGCGGTTTCAGCTCCGTCGGCTTGAGTGCGATCCTGCAAGCTGCTGGCGTGCCGAAAGGCTCGTTCTACCACTACTTTCAGTCCAAAGAGCAATTTGGTCAGGCGTTGCTGGAAGATTATTTTGCCAGCTACGTACAAGACCTGGATGCCCGCTTCGCCGATGACGACACCCCGGCCATCAGTCGGCTGATGCAATACTGGCAGGACTGGCAGGAAAACTACTGCGGCCCCGCCGGCCTGCGCGATTGCCTGGTGGTCAAGCTAAGCGCCGAAGTGGCCGACCTGTCCGAAGCCATGCGCATCACCCTGCGTGATGGTACCGAGCAAGTCATGGCGCGCATTGCCAACTGCATCGACGCCGCCATTGCCGATGGCTCCCTGCATCCGCAGCCTGCCCAGCAGACCGCCGGCAACCTGTACCAGCTATGGCTGGGCGCCAGCCTGCTAACCAAGCTGCATCGCAATGCGCAGCCCATGAATCAGGCCATGACGCTGACCCAGAGCATGCTCGCACGCTGACACAGCCACACTGAACACAACTGTGCCCGCTATTAAGCGGGCTTTTTTACCCATCGAATCTAGACGACCGGTCTATTTAGCAGCCATCAACCGAATCAAGAGCCATCAATCAAGGATACCGCACCATGAACAACTTCGATTTCTACAACCCCACCCGCATTGCCTTCGGCGAAGGGAAAATTGCCGCTCTCGACACCCTGGTGCCCGCCAACGCCAAGGTCCTGATTCTGTTTGGCGGCGACAGCGCCCGCCGCACCGGCACCCTGAGCGAAGTCGAAGCCGCACTGGGCGAGCGCCAAGTACAATTGTTTGGCGGCATTGAACCCAACCCCAGCTTTGAAACCTTGATGGAAGCGGTAACCGTGGTGCAGCGCGACGGCATTGATTACCTGCTGGCAGTGGGTGGCGGGTCAGTCATCGACGGCACCAAGTTTGTCGCCGCAGCCTCCGTATTCGACGGCGATGCCTGGGACATCCTGCTCAAGGGCGGCACCAATATTCACCGCGCACTGCCATTCGGCTCGGTGCTGACCTTGCCCGCCACCGGCTCGGAAATGAACAAGGGAGCTGTGGTCACACGCAAGTCCCTGCAAGCCAAGTTACCGTTCCACAGCGAGCATGTGTTCCCGCAATTTTCCGTACTGGACCCCACCAAAAGCTTCACCCTGCCCCCCCGGCAGGTCGCAAACGGCGTGGTCGATGCCTTCGTCCATATTGTCGAGCAGTACCTGACATACCCGGCCAGTGCCCCGGTACAGGACCGCTTCGCGGAAGGCTTACTGCAAACCCTGATCGACATCGGTCCGCAGGCCCTGAGCGACCCGGAAAACTATTCGGTGCGCGCCGATCTGATGTGGGTCGCCACCCTGGCGCTCAATGGCCTGATTGGTGCCGGCGTTCCCCAGGACTGGGCCACACACATGCTGGGCCATGAACTCACTGCCCTGCATGGCCTGGACCATGCGCAGACCCTGGCCATTGTGCTCCCTGCCATGCTGACAGAACGCAAGGACGCCAAGCACGGCAAGCTGGTGCAGTACGCACAACGGGTCTGGTCCATCCATGAAGGCAGCGAGTCAGACCAAGCCGAGGCAGCGATCGAAAAAACCCGCGCCTTCTTCGAAAGCCTGGGCGTAAAGACCCGTCTCGGGGATTACCAATTGGCTGAAGAGCATATCGAACCGCTGATCAAGAGCCTCGAGGAACACGGCATGACCGCGCTGGGCGAACACAACGACGTCACCCCCGACGTATGCCGGCGGGTGCTGCACGCCAGCCTCTAACCACGCCACTCTTGCGCAACCCCACCCCGGCTTCGGGGTGACACTGACATGAAACTGACGGAGAGCAACCATGAATATTCTGATGATTCTCACCTCCCACGACCAGCTGGGCGACACCGGCCACAAGACCGGTTTCTGGCTGGAAGAATTCGCCGCGCCTTACTATGTTTTCAAGGATGCTGGCGCGCAGATCACCCTCGCCTCCCCCAAAGGCGGCCAGCCACCGCTGGATCCCAAAAGTGACTCACCGGAGGCACAAACCGCTGCCACCGATCGCTTCAATCAAGATGGCGATGCCAAAGCCTCCCTGGCCAACACCCGGCCTCTGGCCGAGGTGGATACCCAGGCGTTTGATGCCGTCTTCTATCCCGGCGGCCATGGCCCGCTCTGGGACCTGGCCGAAGATACCCACTCCATTGCCTTGATTGAAGCTTTCAACAACAGCGGAAAACCCATCGGCGCTGTCTGCCATGCCCCCGCCGTATTTCGGCACACTCGCCATAACGGCGAACCGCTGGTCAAAGGCCGTGCCGTCACAGGTTTCACCAATGGTGAGGAAGACGGTGTGCAGCTCACCGATATCGTTCCCTTTCTGGTGGAAGACATGCTCAAGGCCAATGGCGGCGTCTATGAAAAAGGCGACGATTGGGCCAGCCATGTGGTCACCGATGGCAATCTGGTGACCGGGCAGAACCCGGCATCATCGGAAGCCGGAGCAAAAGCCCTATTGGATCTGTTGCAGTAAAAACAGACAAAAAAAGGGGCGCCGGTTGGCGCCCCTTTTTTATAAGGGCAGCTCTTCGCTTGGACCTTTTTTATTCGTAGCTCAGATCTGTGGCTTTGCCGCGAAACACCCGGTAGATGAAAAACGTATAACAAAGAATCATTGGCAGGGTGATGACCGTTCCCCAAAAGGTGAACAATAACGATTCCGTGGCTGATGCAGACTCCCAGATTGACAGCCGCCCCAGCACGATATCCGGAAACAGGCTGTAAGCCAGCCCAATACTCGCCAGCACACACATCACGATCAAGGACAGGAAGGCCAACCAGGCATAACCGTTGTGCAGAATCCGGTTGCTGTTAAACACCCAGATCAACCCGGCATAGGCCAGCGCAGTGGCGATGGGAATAGGCATCAGGCCAATGGCGTTGGGCAGGGTGAACCATTTCTCCGCAATCGTGGCGCTAACCAGGGGCGTGGCAATGGAGATCAGCAACAGGAATGCCCCCATGGGCAACACCGCCAACCGCCCCCAGCGCACCGCCTTGTTGAACAACGCGCCTTCGGTCTTGATCAGCAACCAGGCAGCACCCAGCATGATGTAGAGCGCCGGCAGAGCCAGCGCAATCAAAATGGCGAACAAGGTGCTGGTGGCGTCCCCGGTGAGCCCCGTCACAAAGGCGCCCAGCATCCAGCCCTGGGAGACCGAGGCGATCAGCGACCCCACCGAAAACAGCGCATTCCATTTGGCCTTGTGCTTGTCACCTGCCTTGACCCGAAAATCAAATGACACGCCGCGCAGTATCAACCCCATGAGCATCAGCGTCACGGGCAGATAGAGCGAGGTGAGCACCAGCCCATGGGCCTGGGGAAAAGCGATCAGCAAAATGCCCACGCCCAGCACGATCCAGGTTTCGTTGGCATCCCAGAACGGGCCGATGGCGGCCACCATCACATCCTTTTCTTCCTCATCGGCAAAGGGCAGCAGCAAACCGATGCCCAGGTCATAGCCATCGAGCACCACGTAGATCAGCAGTGCCAGCCCCATGGCGCCGGCAAAGAACAGCGGAAGCCAATATCCCAGATCCATCACGCTTCTCCTTCTGCAGGTTCATCGTCGGCCTGTTCCGCCTTCATGGCCCGTTGCTGTGGCGTCAGTGTCAGCGAGCGCGCGGGTTTGGTGGCCATGTACCGCAATGCAGCAATGTAGGACACCAGCAAAAAGACGTAGAGCAACACATAGCCGAACAGGGTCCCCATCACCGTCGCGCTACTGTGATCGGCTACCACCTCGGACGTACGCAACAAGCCGCTGACAATCCAGGGTTGGCGACCGATCTCGGTCACATACCAGCCGGCGAGCACCGCCACCCAGCCCGAGAAGGTCATCACTGACAGGGCACGCAACAACCAGATCTGGTTATCGCGGTCTTCATCGCGCCTCCGGAACAGGCGCCATGCGGCCCACCAGCCGACCATGACCATCAGCATGCCCACGCCCACCATGATCCGGAACGACCAGAAGACTGGCGCCACAGGCGGAATATCGTCACCGAATTCATTGAGGCCCTGAATTTCTCCGTTCCAGTCATGGGTCAGGATCAGGCTGGCCCCATGGGGAATGGTGATGGCCATATGGTTGGTTTTTGCTTCTTCGTCCGGGAAACCAAACAACGTCAGGGGGGCCCCTTTTTCGGTTTCCCAGATGCCTTCCATTGCAGCAATCTTGGCGGGCTGGTGCTCCAGCGTATTCAAGCCGTGCAAGTCGCCAATCCAGACTTGAAGTGGCGCCAGTACCGCCGCCATCAACGCACCGGTACGCATGACTTTCCAGGTCGCCGGGCCGTCTACCTGGCGCATGGCTCGCCAGGCACTGACACCCATAATCAGAAAGGCTGCGGTTAACAGCGAAGCATTCAGCATGTGAGCCAAGCGATACGGGAACGACGGGTTAAAGATCGCTTCCCACCAGCTGTCCACAAAGAACACGCCGTCCTCCAGACGGAAACCGGTGGGTGTCTGCATCCAGGAATTCAGGCTGAGAATCCAGAACGCGGAAAAACTGGTGCCGACGGCCACCAACGCACAAGACACCAGGTGAAGGCGGTTGGACACCCGGTTTTTGCCGAACAGCATGATGCCAAGAAAGGACGCTTCCAGAAAAAAGGCCGTCAACACTTCGTAACCCAATAACGGGCCTGCGATATTCCCCGCTCTTTCCATAAAGCCGGGCCAGTTGGTACCGAACTGGAAACTCATGGTGATGCCCGACACCACCCCCAGCGCAAAGCTGAGCGCAAAAATCTTTACCCAGAAGAAGTAGGCGTATTCCCAGGCCTTGTCACCGGAAAAGGTATAACGCAGCCGAAAATAAAACAGGACCCAACACAGGCCGATGGTGATGGTGGGAAACAGGATATGAAAGCTGATATTAGCGGCAAACTGCAGCCGGGCCAGCAAAAACGGATCAAACTCCACTATGCACCTCCTTCCTTCTTTCGCCAGTCATGGCCCCTTATTCCATTCCACGATACGCCTCATTGCTTTTGGAATAAATGAGACAAAAGGTCCATGCGGGTGCCCGGGCAAGGTGCCACGGCACGTGAAGACGGCGACAAGAACCAACAGGTGTTAACACTTTGTATACACCCGCAACATTTCCCCGCCCCGCCCACAACACGTTATGCACAGCACGAATCCGGTTTAGCCAACAAAATGCAGTTCATGAAACTGGTAATCCATCCGGGTCATGCTAACGCGTTTACTTTCTGGAGAGCACACCATGAAAACAAGAATGGGGCTGGTCGCCCTGGCCACCGCAGCCATGTTGTCCCTGAGCAGCAATGCCATGGCGCTGACCAAGCGCACCTTCTGTGTCTTTGACATCATTGGCGCCAATGGCGACACCTTCAACATCATGCGCGACTACAAGACTGCCGCCGTAGCATGGGGCGTGGATGTGGAGTTAAAACCCTACACGGATGAGAAAATTGCATCCGAAGATCTGAAGGCCGGGCAATGCGACGCCGCCGTCCTGACCGGCATCCGTGGCCGGCAGTTCAACAGCTACACCGGCAGCATGGATTCTATCGGCGCCATCCCCAGTTATGACGCCATGAAAACGGTGATTGCCGTGATCGCCAGCAACAGCCCCAGCGTCAACCAGCATCTGGTTTCCGGTCCCTATGAAGTGGGCGGTGTTGCCCCGTTGGGCGCAGCCTTCCTGTTCCTGAAGGACAAGGAGATCGATACTGTTGAAGAACTGGCCGGCAAATCCATTGCCGTGCTCGAATATGACAGCGCCCAGGCGAGCATGGCCTCGCGGGTCGGCATGTCACCGGTCATGTCCGACATCACCAATTTCTCCACCCGCTTTAACAACGGCTCCGTGGATATTTGCTTTGCACCGGTGATGGGGTACTCCGCTTTGGAACTGTATAAAGGCATGGCGCCGGATGGCGGCATTCTCGATTACGTCCTTGGCCAGCTGAGCGCCCAGGTGATCTTCAGAAAAGACAAGTTCCCGGAAGGTTTTGGCCAGCAATCCCGCGCCTTCATGTTCAGCCAATTTGATCGCGCCATGAAGCTCATCGATAACGCCAGCAATGAAATCGCCGATCGCTGGTGGATTCGTATTCCCGAGAAAGACAAGCTTCGCTATGACGAAATGATGCGTGATGCGCGCATTGAGCTCACCCAAAAAGGCGTTTACAGCAAAGACATGATGTCGCTGCTGCTCAAGGTACGCTGTAAACAGGAACCGTCACGGGCGGAGTGCGTTAACCCGGTCGAGTAACCCGGCCTGCATACCCGTACCAACAACACCGCCGCCAGCAACACTGGCGGCGTTTTCTATTCAGCCTTGAGGCATTACCCCCTCTTTAAGCCAGAGACAGTCCTGACCGCACAACAATTGAACGCAACCGCAAAGCTGGGTAGTTTATTGGCAACAGCACTACCTGTTTGTGGTGCCCCACTTTCACCCTGACCTGCAGCGAGCCATGGCCCTGACTTCCGCGGATGTTCGCAACGCCGCTCCCCTCAAGAAAAACTACAAACTCCAGGACGACAAGGGGCTATACCTGCTGGTAGAGACCGATGGCAATCGTACCTGGAAGCTCAGCTACCGATTCGACGGCCGCAGCAAGGTCATCACCCTGGGCCCCAGCCCGGAAGTCAGCCTTTCCTTCGCCCGTCAGCTTCGCGATGAAGCCCGGGAGCTGATTGCCGATGGCACAGACCCCATTACCCGCTGCGAAAAACGGGAAGTGTTCAGTCCTTCGGTGGAAACCTTCGAAGCCGTGGCCCGGGACTGGCTGGAGCGGGTGTATCGCCTTGAAGTATCCGAAGAGCAGTTCCGGCGCACCAAACGGCAGATGGAAAACTACCTGATCTCCAGCATTGGCAAACGGGTGGTCAGCGAGGTGACCCCGGAAGATCTGAAGTCCCTTGCAGCCGCCCTCGGCGCCGAAGGGCACCTGGACAAGGGCAAGCGCGTGCTGGGCATCGCCAAACGGGTCTATAGCCATGCCCGGGATACCGGTGTGAGTGGTTACCAGCACACTAGCGCCCTGCGCCGTCGGCTTACCGGCTCCGGTACCGAACCGGAATTCCTGGTCAGCACCCGTGAGCAACTCTTCACTCTGGCCAGCGGCGTGCTCGGACAGTGGAGCCGCACCACCACTACCGCCGCACTCAAACTCACCGTCTGGCTGCTGGCCCGGCCCAGCGAAATCGTCAACGCACGCTGGTCAGACATGGATCTGGATGCCGGCGAATGGCGCATCCGCCGCAACAACCCGGACAGCCCGGATGGCAACAAGATCATTACCGTCCCCCTGCCACGCCAGGCGGTGGAGCTGTTGCGGGAAATGGAACCGATCACCGGTCGTCAGGAATACATCTTCCCCGGCTCCCGCGATCGCAAGAAGCATCTGGGTGCCAGCACCCTCACCGGCGCCCTGAAAAAAGTCACCAGAACGACGCCGGTGTCCACCGATAACCTCCGCACTCTGGCCGCCACCGCATTAGGCGAACTGGGCTACCAGGCGGAGCAGATCCAGTCACAGTTGCTCAACCAGACCGGCGATGAACAGAGCGACCGTCAGCTCTATCAGGAAAAGCGCAGGGAAATGCTGCAGGCCTGGGCGGACTACCTGGACAACACCGTCATCGGCAAGGTCTCCCGCCCGCGCAGACTCTGATACCCTGTTGGTCACAGTCACTGCCAACATTCAGGGTATTGCATGCCAAGCGCGTTCGGCTTCCGTTTCGACAACACCTACCGTCGCCTGCCGGAGGCCCTGTTTTCAGATTGCCCCCCGCAACCGGTCAGCACACCGACCTTTGTCTTGTTCAACGATGATCTGGCCCGGGAGCTGGGGCTGGATAACAAGGCACTGTCGACACACCCGGAATTTTTCAGTGGCAATGCGTTACTGGCGGGCAGCGAGCCCCTTGCCCAGGCCTATGCGGGCCACCAGTTTGGCAACCTGACCATGCTCGGCGATGGCCGTGCCGTGCTGTTGGGGGAACACCTTGGCAACAATGAGCAGCGCCATGACATCCAGCTCAAAGGCGCCGGGCGCACGCCCTTTTCCCGGGGTGGCGACGGGCGTGCGGCCCTTGGCCCCATGTTGCGCGAGTACATCATCAGTGAAGCGTTACACGCGCTGAATATTCCCACCACCCGCAGCCTGGCCGTCACCGCAACCGGTGACCCGGTGCGGCGCGAAACACCACAACCCGGTGCCATTCTGACTCGCGTAGCCGCTTCACATATCCGTGTAGGCACCTTCCAGTACGCGGCCGGACAGCAGGACCCCGCGCTGCTGGAACAGCTGGTGGATTACACCATCGCCCGCCACTACCCGGAATTGGACGGTGCAGAAAACAAGGCCCTGGCCCTGTTCGACGCCGTGATGGATAGACAGATAGACCTGGTGGTTCACTGGATGCGAGTGGGCTTTATTCACGGCGTGCTCAACACCGATAACGTCACCCTCTCTGGCGAGAGCATCGATTTTGGCCCTTGCGCCTTTATGGACAACTTCGACCCGAACACGGTCTTCAGTTCCATCGATCATCAGGGGCGCTATGCATTCGGTAACCAGCCAACCATTACCCAGTGGAACCTGGGGCGCTTTGCCGAAACCCTGCTCGGCCTGATAGACGACAACGTGGACACCGCCATCGAAAAAGCCACCGCGTCGCTGAAGTCATTCAGCCAGCGTTACGAAGAAAAATGGCACGCCATGATGAGCAAAAAGCTGGGATTGTTCGGAAGCGAAGCAGAGGACGACAAGCTGATTGCTGATTTACTCACCTGGATGCAGGCGCAGAACGCGGACTACACCAATACGTTCCGTGACCTGATCAACGACGGCCTGCCTGACGGGCAGCAATACCAGAATGAAAGCTTCCAGCAGTGGCACCAACAGTGGCGAGCAAGACTGGCCCGCAACAGCAAACCCCTGGCGTCATCGCTGTGCCTGATGCGTAATCACAACCCGGCGGTGATACCGCGTAATCATCTGGTGGAACAGGCGTTGAATGCCGCCAGCGACGATAACGACCTGGCGCCAACCCGTTCCTTGCTAGAGGCTCTCGCCGACCCTTATGCGGACCGTGACAGCGACGATCCTTATCGGCAATCAGCCGCACCCGGCGAGCAAGTGTTTCAGACCTTTTGCGGCACCTGATAACCGGTTGTCCCGACCCTGGATTTCCCCGGCCCGCAAAAGGCTCCGTAGGAGCGTCGCTGCCGGCGCGATAGCCCAACGTCGATAAAGAACGTATTACCACAGAGGGCACAGCGAGCACGGAGAAAAAGAAAAGGTTTGCTCGATATGCTAGGTGCCCCTGTGGTGAGAATGCTTTTAAACCAGGTTTGGGATCGCGCCGCGAGCGACGCTCCTACGGCATGGTCTGGATCGCGATAGCGGGTCAGGGATTTGAGGAAAAATTCACGGCAAATCCACTGCGTTGCCAAAGCCACGCTACCCACAACGTATGCAGATTGATCAACACCGCCAGAGCCCATTCAAACCCGTCATCCATGGTGTCGTAGTGCTCGGGCCAGATCACCCCCAGTATCAACGACACCATTCCCTCCAACAGGGTAAAACCGCATAACCGCAGCAGCGATCTCCCCGCGGCTGACATGGCACTGTGCCGCAATGACGCGCTCAGCCCCAGCTGAGCCAGAAACGTGAGGCCAAAGAATCCCACCACCCCGATCTGGCGCAGCATGTACGGCGCCTCTCCGGCATGACCAAGCACCACCAGGTTGTCGGCGCCACCTGCATGTGGCGCAGCCAGTGACTGTTGGCCTACCAGAACAGCATCATGCAGACGCAGGCTGGAAGCATTCCGGCCTTGAAATCGAAATAGGCGGTACCGGAACGGGACGCCCGGGAAATACTGGTGCAGCCTTCAAACCAGGGTAAACACCAGGGCACCATCTGCTCACTGGCAGACCGCAAATAACAGACATGCATGGCCACCAGGGGCAGTAAGGCGGTGGCCCTGGCCAGGGGAGACAAGCGAACCGGCGTCGATGGCATCGTCATCGCGTCAGCGTAGCGCAACACAAGGCACCGTCACACCTTGCTAACACCCCAAACGCTGCGCACTCAGGCCCAGCGAACCGCACCACCGGGCAGGCAGACGGGGAAACAATTCCATTACAAAACATAGCAGTAAATGGCTATAAAAACGTTTTCTTAAGAACAGAATAAAAATCAATCATAAAAACACAGTTCAGCACCGGCAACCTCTCAGCAGTAACCCGTCAGTATGGCGATACCGCGCTCTTCCTGTTCGCTATGCCTTGTGACTTCTCTCGCCTTTGTCAGGCAGGGTTTCATCAGCCACTAAAGAGACACATGGCGCATCCGGTTGCCCCGTCGCTGTCACCCACAGGCGGATAATAATCATGAAAAAACATTACGCATCCATCGCCAGTCTGGCACTGCTTGTTACCGCTTGCGGTGGCGGCGGCAGCTCTGACAACGTGTCGCAGACACCTGGCCCGAGCCCGCAACCCCCTACTCCCAATCAGCCCGAACCACCGCCCGAAATGCCGGTGGACTGCCAGCGAGACAGCTGGGTGGCAGGCACCACAGAATTGTGCGACGGCACCTTTATCTATCGGGACTATGTCTACGATGACTACGGGGCGGATACCGGCCTGATCGGCCTGTCACCCTTGACCGTCATGAATCTGCTGTCGCGCGGTGGCGGCTTGTTCAATCCGGTTGCCAACACACCGGGGCTGCTGTCTCCCACTGCGGGCGATCAACGCTACCCTGCCGGCATGGAAAACACCGCTGACCTGGTTTCGCTGGCACTGGCTCTGGATGGCGATGAACTGTCTGTTCGCTTCGAGCTGAATACACTTTATGGCAGTGATGACAGCCTCGCCGTCATCGCCATTGATACTGACAATGACAGCAGTACCGGTGGTGGCGTCTGGCCGGGTCTGGGCATTCGCAGTGACGGCTGGGATGAGATCTATACCTTCGCTGAAGGCGACCCGATCAACAACATTATTGCTGGCCGGATTCCTGCCCCAGAAACTCAACAATGGCGCATTCAGGCGGTGGTGGCGCAGCACGACGGCACGGTCATGAATGTGGCTTTCCGTGGCCCCGATGAATCCGCCCGGGCGGCTTCTATCCCGGAACAGATTCTTCCCGACGCGGGCAACTTCTGGGAAGACAAACAGTCCCAGGCGCTCGGCAGCGGCGACATTTCCGTTTTCGGGGAAGTGGTTTCACGCAGCGATCTGGAAAACCGCATCACCCGCCCTGCGGAGCCGGTCACCGGTTTTCAGCAGCGCGTTTACACCTCCCAATACACGCTTCCTCCCGGTGAAGGGGTGTCGCTGCGTGGCGTCCCCGGCCGCCAGGGTGATACCGGCCTGCCCTGCGACCAGTATTTTCATTACCTGGGGAAATACCAGCCCTACGGTTTTTACGTGCCGGAGCAGGACGGCCCCCACGAGCTGCAGCTGGTTCTGCACGGCTGCGAAGCCAACCACGCCAGCCAGATCAACCAGAGCAATTTCCAGACCTCTTTCGCCGATGCCAACAACCGCATTCTGGCCGCCCCCCTGGGCCGCGGGCCGCGGGGTTTCTATACCGGGCTCTCGGAGCGTGATGTGCTGGATGTTCGCGCGGACGTGGAAGAACACTACCCGATCGACAGCCGCAAGGTGCTGGTGAGCGGCTACTCCATGGGCGGCTATGGCACGCTGAGAATGGCGGCACTGTATCCACAGGATTACGCTGCCGGTGTGAACTGGGTGGGCTTTACCGGCAGCCTGCTGAACCTGCCATTGGAAAGAACATTGCTCGACTCTTTGACGGATCTCACCGGCATTGAGCTACTGGATGCCCCCTTGTCTGCATTCCAGGAACTGCAGCAGGAGTTCAGCATTGGTGCGGAAGACAACGTGCTGGATTACCTGGGAAATCTGGAGCATATCCCGGTGGCCAATGCCTACAGTGCTGCGGATGAGATCGTACATGTCACTACGGCTCTGGCACTGCAGGAAAAGTTTATCGCCGGCGAGTCCGACTATGTTTTCTATCTGCATCTTCCTGCAGAACATCTGACCTACATTCTGCTGGATGAATGGCAGAAGATGGCCAATTACAGCGCCAACCGTGTGGCCGTTAGCCGGCCGAGCACGGTCAGTTACTACTACGATCCGGCACAGGCCTACCCGGAATATGCCATTGATCACAATCGCGCTTACTGGGTCAGCAACATCCTCAATCGCTCCACCGAGCCCAGCCAGATTTCACTGGATAGCGATGGCTGCGGTACACCGCAAATGGATAGTCAGTTCGCCCCGGGGGCTGGCACTTACCCGATACCCTGGGTAAGCACGCAACGCACAGTGAGCAGCGATGCCTTGCTGCCAGGCGGCAACACCCTGTCCGGTTCGCTGGAGAATATTCATCAACTCACCATTGATGTTACCGATAGCTGCCTTGCAGGCGCCATTAATCTGGACATCGACAGTGACGGTAGCAGCACCCTGGTATTCAGCGATGGCAGAGAGGTAGACCTGGTTCAGGGGCGCAACCAGATGTTCGTGAACCCGCTATAAACGGATGAAACCGAAAGCCCCGGAGACGGGGCTTTCGCCATGCGTGGCATGGCCCGGTTATTGATTCGCTTGCAGTTTATCCAGCGTCCGCAATTCGAAGTCGCTGGCGTCATGCCGCTCCCACAGCTGGCTGGCCGGGTCGCCCCAGGCCCGGTTTACCATGCGGCCACGCTTTACTGCCGGACGTTCGGAAATCTGGTTAGTCCAGCGCAACACATTGGTGTAGGTATGGGCTTCGATAAACTCCGCCGCTTCATACACCTTGTTGGTAACCAGAGCGCCGTACCAGGGCCACACCGCCATATCCGCGATGGTGTATTCATCCCCCGCCAGATACACGTTATCCGCCAGCCTGCGATCAAGCACATCAAGCTGCCGCTTGATTTCCATGGTGTAGCGATCGATGGGGTATTGATATTTTTCCGGTGCGTAAGCATAGAAGTGGCCAAAGCCACCGCCCAACATCGGCGCACTGCCCATCTGCCAGAATAACCAGTTAAGCGTTTCGGTACGGGCTACAGGGTCCCGGGGCAAAAACTCACCAAACTTTTCCGCCAGATAAAGCAGAATGCTGCCGGACTCGAACACCCGCTGGGGCGGGTTCACGCTATGGTCCATCAGTGCGGGAATCTTGGAGTTGGGGTTCACGTCCACAAAACCGCTACCAAACTGGTCGCCATCCTGGATATTGATTAGCCAGGCATCGTATTCCGCATCCTTGTGGCCTTTCTCAAGCAGCTCTTCGAGCATCACCGTGACCTTTACCCCGTTGGGGGTGGCCAGGGAATACAACTGAAAGGGGTGCTTGCCCACTTGCAGCGCCTTGTCATGGGTGGGCCCGGCAATGGGGCGGTTGATATTGGCAAACTTGCCACCGCTTTCCTTGTCCCATTGCCAGACCCGGGGCGGCGTGTAGGTATCGTCAGACATATTGGCTCCAGAAGAGAGTGAATGCAGTCACTATGGCCAGCCACCCCGGTGTAAACAAGGTCAATCAGCCGATTGATTCCTTCAGCTTAATGGATCAATCCGCTTGCTGGGCCTTGCGTTGCTCACGCAGCGTTTGTTCCGCTTTTTTCGCATAGTCCACACAATCGATCCGTGTCGACTGAGTGGCATCGGTATAGTCCCAACCACTGGCACCGGGGTGCGGCGTCAGCAACAGGTCGCAGGACAATCCCTTGACGGTTTTGAAGGTAGCGGTGAAATCCTCAACGATATGGGGATAGCGCGGGTTATCCACCAGCTGATAACCCGGCGCTGTCAGGCTATCCACGTAGGCAATATCCACCGTTTCTCCGTCTCGCGTGCTCTGCCAGGTCCAGGCCATGCTGCCGGGGGTATGGCCTGGAATGAAATGACCGGTGAGTGTGAGATTACCCAGAGTGACCTGTTCGCCGTCCTGAATCTGCCGGTCCACCCGTACTGGCGGATACAGAATATCGTCACCAAAATGAATATCGTTGGCGCCACCGTCCGCCATCAGCATGGCGGTTTCAGCGTTGGCCACCAGCCGGGCACCGGTGGCCTGTTTGATCGCCGCCAGCGAACCGGCATGGTCGCCGTGGCCATGGCTGACCAGAATCCACTTCAGGGTCTGCGGCGCCACCCCCACGGCCTTCATGTTGGCCAGCAGATGCTCGGCACTCTGGGGCATCCCGCCATCAATGAGGATGGCGCCCTCGCGGGTTTTCAGCAGCAGCGAGGTAAGCTCATCGGTACCGATCTGCCAGACGTTATCGGCAATCTGCAGTGGCGCCATGGGCTGCAGCCAGGCCTCCGGCACGGTATAGGCCTCCAGCTGCGGTAACGGGGTTACCGGTTCGGCCTGGGCCGCACTGACCAGCAGCAACCCGCATACGGCACTGCATCGAATAACTGACATATTGGTTTTCCCTGGAAAAACCGTTGGACGCACCTGGCCGGGTTTGGTTCGCCAGGGCTTACCCTTTTTGCTGCTGAAGCCATACCCGCAGCCCCTGACTGTTCAGGTTGATATCAAACCCAAGGGCATCCTGCAGTTCATCCTCCGACAGGGCCACACCATGGTCGCGGGCCTTGGCAAACAGATAATCCTGCAGGGCAGATTCCAGCCGCTGCAGCAACGTAGCCTCATCACCGGGAGCGGCGGCTTCTGCCAGCGTCACGTAATCATCCACCATGGCCAGCAAACGTTCGCCGGGCTCCTGGGGCGTATCCATGGCCCCATAATGAGTCAGAAACATGCGTTCGGGGTTCAGAGCCAGCAGCTTGCGAATCGATGCTTTCAGCGCCTCCGGATCAAACTGTACCGGGGTCGTCGTGGGTAAAATAAAGGGGCCTTTTTCGGTCATCAATGGAGGATAAGACAACCCAAAGGTGTCACCCGTAAAGATGCCGGCGGAGAGCGAGTCATAAACACAGAAATGGTGACGGGCATGACCCGGCGTATCGTAAAAATCCAGGCGCCGATCGCCCACCATCACATGGTCGCCCTCATGCATTTCTCGCACACGCTGCGCGTCCACAGGAATAATATCGCCGTAGACTTTTGCGAAGGCGTCTTCACCGTATACCGCTGTGGCACCGGCCTTGAGCTTCGAAGGGTCAATCATGTGCCGGGCACCACGGGGATGAACCAGTAAGGTTGCCGCTGGCAGCGCCTGCATCAAGCCACCTACACCGCCGGCATGATCAAGGTGCACATGGGTAGGGACAACAAATTTGACCTGTCCGCGCTCGATGCCCCGCTGCTCGAGCAAGGCAAGGATAATCGGCACGGTGTTATGGGTGCCCGTCTCGATGACGGCGTACTCGTGGCCGCCCTGGAGCAGATAACAGGCCGCCAGCCCTTCGCGCATCATGGCGGTGTCGATACGGGTAATGCTATGGCCGATATCGGCGTAGGGCTGGGATGTCATGGCGCGGCTCCTGGCGAATAAACAACAGCCACTGACTATAGTGGAGTTAGCGGCAAAGGTGCACTCGACACAAGTCCACGTTGACGCAAGCAGCATGATGGATGACGCATGACACATGTTTTATGTGTAGAGGATGGCGTTATCCATGGCGCCAGCTTGTCTGCCGCCCTAAACCAGTGCCAACGTCTCCCCCGCTAGACGGGATGCCAACTCGCTGGCCACAAACCGGGCGCGAGCGGACAGCGGCCATTCCGCGCGATAAATCAGCCACAATGCATCAACCACACGCGGGCCCATTTCCACTACCCGAATCGCCTCCCCCGGGACATAGGCTTCACGGGCATAACGCGGAATCACGGTAAATCCAAAGCCACGCGCCACCGGCTCCAGAATCAAGCCGACCTGATTCACAAACCCCTTGCAGGCGATACTGCGAATACCCCGATTACCGGGAAACACCCGGCTTAGCAGACGTGATGCCATGGCGTGTCCATCCGGGTGATCAATGAAGCCCAGGCTTTCAAGGTCTTCCCAGCTATTTACTGTGGCCGTGGCGGGCACCACCAGATCCAGCGGCTCATCGGCAAAGTGGCACGCCACCAGGCGCGGGTCATCCGGCTTGAGAGTAACCAGCCCCAACTCAAAGTGATTGTTGCGCACACCCTCCAGCACATCCTGATCCGGTGCAAAGCGATGGCGCACAGACAACCCCGGATAAGAGGCCTGCAAATCCAGCAACATCGGATACAACGACAGGCCAATGCTGCCCGGGGTGATCAGGCTGATTTCACCCTGCCTGTCGTCCGCCCCGGACAACCGCAAATTCAAGCGTTTTTCCGCTTGCTCCATATCATCGCAATAGCCCAGCAACGCCTGGCCCGCCGGGGTCAATTCAACCTGACGGGGACGGCGAATCAGCAACGGCCCCAGCTGCGCTTCCAGATGATGGATATGCTGGCTGACCGCCGCCTGCGTCAGCCCCAGTTGGTCCGCCGTGCGCGTGAAGCTGCCACGCTCCGCCAGCACCACAAATGAACGCAACCATTGCGGATTTATCATAAGAAAACCTTATCAAGACAATAAGCGGCACTCAGTTTAACTTATACCACGACCCACTTACGCTTTCCTCATGCTCGACAACAGCAATCACCATCAACCATGAGGATTCCCCCATGAGCCAGACTTACCCCCGCAATTTTTCCCACATTGGTCTTTCCGTCACCGACCTGGATGCTGCCGTGCGTTTTTACACGGAGGTGCTCGGCTGGTATTTGATCATGCCTCCCACCACCATCAGCGAAGATGACAGTGCCGTCGGCGTCATGTGCACCGATGTGTTCGGTGCTGGCTGGACGTCATTACGCATTGCCCACCTTTCCACTGGCGACCGTATCGGTGTGGAGATTTTTCAATTCAACAATGCGGAAAAGCCAGAAAACAATTTTGAATACTGGAAAACCGGGGTCTTCCATTTCTGCGTCCAGGATCCGGACGTGGAAGGTCTGGCAGAGAAGATCGTTGCTGCCGGCGGCAAACAACGAATGCCCGTGCGAGAATATTTCCCGGGCGAAAAACCGTATCGCATGGTCTACATGGAAGACCCGTTCGGCAACATTCTAGAAATCTACAGCCACAGCTATGAGCTAACTTACTCGGCTGGGGCGTACAGCTAGGGAGCCACTAAAATAAGGTTCTTCGCGGATTAGAGTGAATAGCCTGCACTTTGCCAAACGCTCGACGCCGGATGCCTAACATAAGAGCCCGGCGTCAGCCCTTGGCCAGTTGCAGCAGATCTCGCGCGTAAGCATTGATATCAAAAGGCGTCTGGTTCTCCATGGTCGCCGCCACATGAACGGCAAGCACATCCGCCATTTTCTCCAGTGCCGCATCATGGTCCAGGCCATTTTTGGTCAACGCCATCATTACCATGCCCGCCTCACGGGGGTGACCATCCGCAATCTGGTTTTCCACCGCTTCAATCATTGCCTTCTGGGCAAATTCGTCTTCGGCCTGCTCCATTTCATCCATAAGAATGCTCGCTTGTCGTGAATGTTTTCATTGCTGCCACAGGCTCGTTGCCAGGCGGTGTGACAAGTCTACCCTCGCCGACAATAAACACGCCACCGGAGTCCTTCACACCGGGCTGACTCATGAACCGGTAAAAAACCGGCATGATCACTCCACCCGCCATGACAACGCCTCACTGGGTCAACGACCTGCCCCCGCAGCCGGGCGTCTACCGCTTCCACGGTGCAGAGGGGGAGCTCCTCTACATTGGCAAGAGCATCAACATCCGTCAGCGGGTGAAGAGTCATTTTCAATCATGTCAGCGATCCTCCAGGGCACGCCGAATGTGCCAACTGGCGGATCATATCGATTACACACTTACCGCCGGAGAACTGGGTGCCCTGCTGCTGGAAAACCGGGAAATCAAACAGCGCCAGCCAATCTTCAACCGTCGCCAGCGACGCTATAAACAGCTGCATACCTGGATACTGAACGCCTCTGACACGGCTTTTCTGGCACCGGTACTGCATCGCCCGGCCAGGGAATCGCTGTGGAACCAGGATAGCTATGGCCTTTACCGCAGCCCCCGACAGGCCCGCCTGGCCCTGGAACATTGGATCAAACAATATCGCCTTTGCCCAAAGGTCTGCGGACTGGAAAGCGGCAGCGGGCCATGCTTTTCGTTTCAATTGGGCCGCTGCCAAGGTGCCTGTTGCGGCAAGGAAAGCCCTGATAGCCACAACCGTCGACTCAAGCAGGCGTTACATGAGCACCAAATCCAGGCCTGGCCCTATAAAGACACACTAGTGATTCGCGAATGCGGGGCAACGGAAGACGACTATCATCTGGTGCATCAGTGGTGTCATCTGGCCACTCTTAACCATGCCCCCGGCGAGGAGGATCTGCACCCCCGGCATGACGTCTGCTTTGATCTGGACAGCTATCGCATGCTCCTGCATTTTCTCAACCGGGGGATCGAGCATTTCGTTATGCCGTAAACCGTCTTCACGGCCTGTTATCCCCGTCCGTACATACTGGTCCCATGACAACGCCCAACACTTCGTCACCGATCCGCCTGATTACCGGCGCCAGTTCCGGCATCGGTCTGGCCCTGACCCGGCACTGGCTAAACCATGACACACCGGTGATTGCCGTATCCCGGCGAGCTTCGTCCTGCCCAGCCCTGCTGCATCTGCAGAAACAGGGGATGCCGCTACACTGCATTGATACGGACCTGACCGACGAAACCCAATTGAGCACACTGGCCCGGCAAGTCCGGCAACTCGGCCTGGCCCCGGAGCAGATCATCAACAGTGCCGGCTGGCTCCACGACAGCGATGCCACACTCAGACCGGAGAAGCGGCTGGAGGATGTTACCCTCCACGGCCTGCAGCAAAGCTTTGCACTCAATGCCTTTGTGCCCGTGCTTCTGGCCCGGCACCTGATCCCCGTTATGCCGCGGGACCGTCACACCGTGTTTGCCAGCCTGTCTGCACGGGTGGGCAGCATTACCGACAATCATCTGGGCGGCTGGTACAGCTACCGCGCCAGCAAGGCAGCCCAGAACCAGCTACTGCGCACCCTGGCCATTGAGACCCGGCGCCGCTATCCAAACCTGTGTGTCATGGCGCTGCATCCCGGCACTACTGACACCCCGCTGTCAGAACCCTTCCAGCGCAATGTGCCGACAGACAAACTGTTTTCCCCACAACGGTCCGCCCGACAGCTGGCCGCGCTGATTGATGGCGCAGACGAGAATGATCATGGTCGCTTTATCGCCTGGGATGGCAGCGACATCCCCTGGTAGGGGCACTCAGTCTTTTCTGGGCTGGGCCTCGTCGACAGACTCCTCCTCCGCCGGCTCCGCTTCCCTGGTATCCGCCCCCGAGTTTGCGCTGCCACCAACCAGAGAGCCCACGCATAATCGGCATTCCCCGGCGGGCGGCGCGGAACTCTCCACGTAACGCACCCGATGGCGCGGGCCACCCCGGTGACTGGAAAACTGCACATGCCCGGCTTTGCGATCATCCTCATCCCGCTCACCTATGCTCGTGCCTCCCGGCTTTTTCATAGTGTCGCGCCCCCGTTTTTATATTTTTCTTACAGAAGTATGCCCAAGCTTCCGCACAATCACACTGACACAGCACTCTCCTCGCCGTACCTTATTTCCGCCGGGCAACGTCCCATCGGGGACACGCACCATTTTCCTGAACCAGGCTTCTCTAATCCAGTGACAACCCTTGAGGAAGATAACTGATGTGAATGATATCGGAGGAGATGCCTCGAGTGAGGGGCGACCCGAGCCAAGAACAATACCGCGCCGAAAGACAGCTATCTCGCCATGTCTCATGAGGGATGTGCAGAGGGCAATCCAGCAATCTGTTTACGAAAAGAGTATCGAGGCTTGGCTTGTCAGCGTTTGCATAGCAGCATCAACCATCCGGCATTCAGCGGGCGCCACGCCTACGCAGGCAAGGCGCTGTCAGCAAACCACTGCAGGATAGCCTCACGCTGACGCTTACTGTGAGGGTGGGCCAACAACCCTTCCACCAGAAAGGTGCCCACTGTGGCAAGCATGGTCGCGCGCTCCTGCGCCACACCGTCCGCTTTCAGGGTATGGATCACCGCCGCCTCCACAAAGCGGTGAAACTGGTCATGCCATTCCCGGATCACCGCGGACTGTTCCAGCCGGGCATGCA
This sequence comes from Alloalcanivorax sp., assembly GCA_039983755.1. Taxonomy (GTDB): domain Bacteria; phylum Pseudomonadota; class Gammaproteobacteria; order Pseudomonadales; family Alcanivoracaceae; genus Alcanivorax. The sequence goes on along the minus strand of JBDWVU010000027.1, from coordinate 44,927 downwards.
CCGTGGTGACCAGTTCGCGGCTCTGTTCGAATTCCCGCAACGCCCAGGCCATCTTGTCCTTCAAGGGTTCATCCACGATGGTCGGCAGGTGAACGAGGGTCTGCGACATCTGCCGGTTGAGTACAGCCACCAACAGTTCATCCTTGCTGGCGTAATACCAGTACAGGGTATTCGGGGCGACCCCAAGCTCCCTGGCAATACGGCTCATGGACGCACCATCGTAGCCCAGTGACAAGAACAGCCTGGCTGCTGTGCTCTCCAGTTCGTCCTGCTTTACCTTCAGATCAATATCGCGCTTATTCTTGGCCAAGGGGCCTTCTCCCACAGTCGGTCCGGTCATCTTGTATGGTATTCAAGAATGCTAGTCTTTGCTCTTGAATACCATACAAGATAACTGGAGCCCGACCATGGATACCCTGCGACACAGCCCCCAGGACCTGACCTGTGACAGCCAGCGAACCGGTTTTTACTCCGACGGTACCTGGTGTGCAGCCACCCTGCACCGGCCAGCGAAGGCCACGGCAGAAACACTGCCAGCTATCCTCATGCTGCACGGCTGGGGCGGGATTCAGGATGCGCTAACGGTGCCCTACTATGAGGAATTTACCCGCGCGGGCTACGCGGTGATGACCTTTGATTATCGGGGCTGGGGCGATAGTGCCGGCCTGCCGCGACACGTCATTTCCGCCCGCCAGCGGGTAGCCGACGGCGACGCCGCCCTGGCCTTCTTGAAAAGCCTCCCGGGCATCGATCCCCGTCGCATCGTGCTGTGGGGTTCGTCGTTTGGTGGCGGCCACGTGGTGGAGCTGGCCGCCGAACACCCGGAACTGGCCGGGGCTATTGCCCAGGTTCCCATGCTCGATGGCATGGCCGCGGTGCGCGCCGTCCCCTTGCCACGACTGCTGCGCTTTGGACTCTACGCCACGGCCGACCTGCTCAAGCCGGGCCAGCCGATCTACCTGCCCGTGGTCAGCGAACCCGGGGCGTTTTCCTCCATGGACCGGGACGATGCCGGCAAGGCACTGCAGCTGGCCGAAACCAGCATCGGCCGTCGCTACGACAACCGCGTGGCAGCCCGTTCCATGATGACCATGGGCCCCTACCGTCCTTTCAAGCGTCTCAAGGACATCCGCATCCCCACCCTGCTGCTGGGCGCTAATCAGGATTCCGTCGCCCCCTTTGTGGAAAGAGCCATCCGCGAGGTGAACAACAGCAACCTGACTATCGCTAGCATTGATGCCAACCACTTCGAACCCTATTTCGAGCCGGCATTCAGCGGCGTGATCCGCCAGCAGCTGCTGTTTTTGGAAGGACTGAACGGTTTTGACAAACCGGCGCAAAGGAAGAGTGCCTGAACGTCATGGGCTGTTATTCTCCATTCTCTTACGGATGCGGGCCCCTTCTTTCCGTTTTTCCTTTTCTTTAATACATCCATCCCGCCACGGGTTTCCCGTGGCAGACAGTCGCCCCATTCCACCCTGCCACCACCTGTAACGAACACGGCTCCTGCGCATCGAAGCAATAACTGAACACGCGCAAAGGCTCGTTATGCGTTCATTTTTTTGTCTGGCTCTGCTGCTTTCTTCACCGCTGTATGCCGACAGCACACCATTGATCCTGAACAGCGGCGAAAAGAAGGTGTCACTGATTGAGCTTTTCACCTCGGAAGGATGTAGCAGCTGCCCTCCCGCTGATCGCTTCCTGGCCTCGCTGGGAGAGCAGGAGGAGGCGTTCACAACCTTTATCCCACTGGCGTTTCATGTGGACTACTGGGATTACATCGGCTGGGCCGATCCCTATGCCAGCCCGAATTACAGTAACCGCCAGCGGCGCTATGCCCAGCTACACGAATCCGGTCGCGTCTACACGCCCGGCTTCTTTATCAATGGCAAGGAATGGCGCGGCTTCTTCCAGCGCAACCGCCACTGGCAGCGCGCGCTGTCTCATGAAGAAGTGGGAAATCTGTCCATTCGCTATGCCAACCATACCCTCCACGCCACTTTCAACGGCACCCTGCCTGATAACGCCCACCTGAACGTGGCCTGGATTGGCTCCGGCCTGCAGTCATCGATCCGTCGAGGCGAAAACAGGGGAAAAACCCTGAAGCATGATTTCGTGGTGCTGCACTGGAGTCATCAGCCAATGCCAACGGCCTCGCTAACCCTGCCACTTCCCGCTCCCCCCGATAAAGGGCAGAAACAAACAGGGCTGGTGGCCTGGATCCGTCAACTCACCGACCCACATCCCGTACAAGCTGTGGGCGGCTTTCTTTCGCAAAAAAATAATTCAACGTCTTTCCCGGAGTCACCATGATCACTATTCGACAAGCCCTGCTTGGCACATTGAAACGCTTTTCCTGTCTGCTTTTTCTTATGAGTGCCGGTGCTGCCGTTTCAGCAGCTCCCACGGCCATCAATACCCCGCTATCACGGGCACCGCTGGACGACACCAGTCACTTCGGCATCGGCGCCACCACCTCGATAACCGAACGCCCCTTTGTTGGCGTCGACCGCCAGGACGAAGGGCTTCCTTATTTCTCCATTCGTTATAAGCGCTTTAGCGTGGAAGGCCTTGATGCGGGGCTGGATCTTTTCAAAAACGATAACAGCGTCTTTGGGCTGCTGCTGACACCCCGCTTTTATGAAGTGAAATCCAGCTTTGCCGATGACGGTGAACTCAATGGCATTGATACCACCCACCGCACCGTCTTTGCCGGCGCATCCTATCAATACCAACATGCGCTGTTTCAGGTAGCCGCCAACGTCCTGAAAGACGTCGGCGGGGAAAGCGATGGCACAGAAGCAAATCTGACCGTCAGCCGGGGGGTCAACTGGGGAGACTTCACCATCGCGCCATCATTGGGGCTGGCATGGCAGGACGGCCGACTGGTTGAACATTTCTACGGTGTAGCGGATGACGAAACAGCGCCGGGGCGCCCCGCTTATGGCGAGCACAGTTCATTGAACTATCAGGCGGCCCTGACCGGAATCTGGACACCGGGAAAGCACTGGCACCTGTTGGCGGTGGTAAAAGAGGACTATCTCGGTGAGGGCATTACAGACAGCCCGATCATCGATGAGCGATCACTGACGTCAGTGGCAGTGGGCGCGGTATTTTATTTCTGGTGACAAGGCCGGGGAAGCCAGCATTAGCACTCAAGAAAACACCCGACAATGACACTACAGGCGGCGTCGCGACCATTGCATGAGCAAAGGGCGCGGGTCGCGCACCGGCCCCACCCATTGCACCGGTTCTGCGTCGGCCAGCGAGCCGACACAAAGCATGCACTCGCCTTCCGGTGGTGCCGAACTTTCCACATAGCGCACCGTATGCCGAGCGCCTCCACGGTTACTGGAATACTGCATTCTGCGGGATCGTTCTTTTCTATCCATACTCACCACCCTGGTGACATCAATGTACGCTTGCTGCTCAACGCCAGAACCATCACGGTTTTCCGAACCGGCCCGCACCCGCAGACCCGCGCGCTTTTTCTCCCTTCTTCCTGGCCAATGCCACCGTCATCAGGCGCCGAAACTGTGGGCACTCCAGGTGACTGGGGGCCTGACACTTTGCCGCATGCCGCAGCCCGTCCCGCATGGCAGACAACCGGCGAATTGTGACGTCCAGCGAATCCGCCCGGTCGACCAGGGTTTGACGATCAATCTGTGGCTCGCCACGGGCATCAAACATGGCGCCGATTTCATCGAGTGAAAACCCCGCCGACCGGCCCAGCGCAATCAACGCCAGTTGATCCAGCACCACAGGCGCGAACAGGCGTTTTATCCCCCGCCGGCCCGTGGACATGATCAATCCTTTCTCTTCGTAATAGCGCAGGGTCGATGCAGGCAATCCAGCACGCTGCGCCACTTCTGAAATATCCAGCACGGCCTTGACCTCAAGTTGACTTGAAGAAGTACGTTACCACCACACTCTCAACGAGGCACCTGAAATGGCCACTACCACCACCTGTTTTCTCGCTGTCCTGATCACCGGAATCACCGCCACCCTGGTCATGGATGGCTGGAGCGTACTACGCCAACGGGCCTTCGCCATTGCCGCCCCTAACTACGGGCTGGTCGGGCGCTGGATACTGCATATGCGCCACGGCCAATTCCGGCACAACCCGATCACTCAATCTCCACCGGTAGCAGGAGAAACCGTCAGCGGATGGCTGGCGCACTACCTGATCGGCATTGTCTTTGCGAGCCTGCTACTGGCCACGGGAGGGCAGGCATGGATCGACCACCCTACTGCCGGGCTACCCATCCTGATCGGCCTGGTTACCGTGGCGGCCCCTTTCCTGCTCATGCAGCCGGGCATGGGGGCCGGCATCGCCGCCTCGCGCACCCCGGCACCGAACAAGGCCCGGCTGCAAAGCCTGCTCAACCATGGCGTGTTCGGCGTGGGTCTGTATATCGGCGGCTGGGCCAGCCACTTCATCCTGTACTAGGGAGCCCTGACAGGAAGAAAGCAAAAACGCGCGGAAAAATGCGATAATGGCCACCGAGACAGACAGCAACGACCACGCCCCACCAACGGTGATACGCCATGACCACACTACTGCTGAATTTGCGCCAGGTACCGGACGACGAGGCCGAGGAAGTGCGCACTCTGTTGAATGAGCAGCAGATCCCGTTCTACGAAACGACACCGAGCTTGTGGGGCATTTCTTCGGGGGGCATCTGGCTCACCAACCCGACAGACCGTGAGCGCGCCAAGGCGTTAATGGAAGACTATCAGCAGCAACGCACCCGGCTGGAAAGGGAACGCTTCGAGGAAGCCCAGCGGGATGGCACCGCGCCAACGTTGGGCGGCCGCTTGCGCGATCAACCCGGCCGCGCGCTGGGGGTGCTGATCGCCGTCACGGTATTGATACTGGTGACACTGGTGCCCTTTCTGACGCTTGGGGAATACTGACGCTGGTAAATGGCCCCAACGCCTGCCGACTGACTCAGGCGGAAAAGTAATCCTTCATCCACGTAAATAGCGTATCCGCACTCACCTCGGACAGATTCACGGGCTGAAAATCATCGCCTGCCTCCGCGTCCATGGTCCCGAATTGGTAGAGCAGCACACCGGGCTGCTCATCGTGCAATATCAGCAGAATCCGCCCGCGGGTCTGCAGGCAATCGATGGTCATGGCATCGGCGGGAATGCCCACATCGCGCATGCCTCGGCGCACACCCACCACCGGGTTGATATGCTCGTAGGCCTGCTGGATGCGCGTATGCGCTTCGGTGATCATATCGGACAAGGCTTCAAGGGCGGCTTCTGACATTGGGGGCTCCTGGCACGTTAGCGGCACAGGGTAGCAAATTGCGCGAAGACACCACTACCGGCCACCACGCCGCCACCGATAGAGAGGAACGCCCTTACAATAAAAGCTCGCCCTCGATCGGAATAAACCGGCTGGCAGCGCGAGCCAATGAATCCGCGGTCAGTGGCGCGACGCCATAGACGTCCACATGCTTGCCCTTGCCCACCCGCAACTTATCCACCAAAAGATCGAAATCACCGTCCCCGGAAACCAGCACCACGCGGTCCACCTCCGCAGCATATTCCAGCGCATCAATGGCGATACCCACATCCCAGTCGCCTTTGGCGGAACCATCGGAGCGCTGAATAAACGGTTTTAGTTTCACTTCGAAACCGATGGCACGAAGAATATTCTGGAATTCACTCTGTTTTTTATCGCCCCGATCGATGGCATACGCGATGGCTTTTACCACCTGTCCCTCTGACGTCACGCTGGACCAGAACGTGTTGTAATCGAATCGGCGGTTAAAGGCCTGCCGTGTTGTGTAGTACACGTTCTGCACGTCTACCAGTATTAAAACTGTTTTCATCGGGCTCCCGGTTTCACTCAATCGCTTGTCATTAATGTGTACAGACTGGGCAATAAAAACCTCAACCCTCAATCAGCCAGGCTGTCATTTTTTCTGCCAGCGCATCCAGTATGCCTTCCGGGTCCATGGCTGGCGGGGCCACCAGCACCAGGTGCATCAGCGTGCCGGCAACGGAAGTGGTCATCAGGTACAAGGTGTGCTGCTGGGCGTTCAGGGAATATTGCTCCCGCGTATAATCCAGCCCTGCCATCAGAACCTGCTGTAATTCGATTTCCAACTGCCGGGTGGCTGGCAACTGGTGCAAGTAAGGCACCTGGAAAACCAACACCCGCAATAACTCTCTATGCTTGCGCATTAGCCGGTAAATCGCGCCCAGAAAATATTGCATGGCGCTGTTCAAGTCATTGCGACTGTCTGTCAGCGCTAACCGACCTTCCAGCATGGCCCTGGCCTCTGCCACCATGTCCTGCACTAGCCGCGCCACAATGGCATCTTTGCCGGGAAAGTACTCATACACCGACCCGATGCTGACACCCGCCACTTCCGCAATGGCATTGGTGCTCAGCCCGGCGTATCCCCGGCTTTCCAAAATCCGAGCACATGCCTGCACCATCGCCTGAACCGAGGCTTTCGAGCGGGCCTGCCTGGGCTCTTTTTTGACAGTAAAATCAGAGACTTTCCAGCGAACCTGCCCCATACAACGCTACACCTTGCCAGCAGAGAAACCCGAGTATTTCCGAGTATATGCTCAGGTTACACTAGATGCATTCGCTCATTCCATGGATCCAGTCGAGACCCCATCATGTCCAATGCCGTGAAATTCAGAACCCCCAAAGTCCTGCCTTATGTAAACAGGCTCCGGGATCACTGGGCCTGGCATCTCAAGCGTGCCGTGGCGCCGGGCAAAGCATTGCAACAGCGGGTCAACGGCAAGGTGATTCTGCTCACCGGCGCCAGCTCCGGCATCGGCGCCCTGGTGGCAGACAAGCTGGCTGACGCCGGCGCCACTGTGCTGCTGGTGGCCCGCAATCAGGAGAAACTGGAGGCGATTGCCCACGCCATCCATCAACGGGGCGGCCAGGCGTTCGTGTACCCCGGCGACCTGTCCAATATGGAAGAATGCGACCGCCTCTGCGAACAGGCCCTGCAAGACCATGGCCGGGTGGACGTGCTGATCAACAATGCCGGGCGCTCCATTCGCCGTTCCATCAAGTTCACCGTGGGACGCTTTCACGATTACGAACGGACCATGCAGCTCAACTATCTGGCCTCCATCCGGCTGGCCATGAACCTGCTGCCGGGCATGGAAGCGCGCAACGAAGGCCATATCATCAACGTGTCCACCGTGGGCGTGCAGGCCAACCCGGCGCGATTCTCCGCCTACCTGGCGTCCAAGTGGGCGCTGGAAGGCTGGACCTGGGTGGCCGCCAATGAGTACGCCCACACCAATGTGCGCTTTTCCTCACTGAATTATCCGCTGGTGCGCACCCCCATGATTGCACCGACCAAGATTTACAAATACATGCCCGTCATGTCGCCGGAAACCGCCGTTAACTGGATGCTGGACATGATCATCACCCAGGACAAACGCAAGCTGGGCGTGTTCGGCAAAGGCGCATTGGCCATGTATTACCTGTTACCAAAAACATCGGAATCCATCGTCAATCTCAGCTACCAGAGTCTCTATGAAGAGCCGCCCGCCAATTACGTTTCCAGCAAGGCGCGCGCGGGCACCGTAGCCAATACCAACACCATCAGCAGCACAAAAAAACGCCGCGCATAAGCACGGCGTTTTTTATTCCATACAAAACAGGCATAGCATTGATACTGCCAGCTTTTTATTCAGTGCTAACGATCCTGCAAGCTTTCCAGCAATTCGTCGATTTCTGCCTTGAGCTCTTTATCTTCAATCTTGTTGGCACTGACCTTTGCGTCCGCCAGGTTGTTAATCGCCGCATCGGTTTGCCCCAACTCAACCTGCAACCGGGCCATGGAAAACGCGATCGATGAAAGGTAGTCCTTGGCATTCATGTCACGGGCTTTGCCCAGTGCCTTTTCGTACAGCCCCAACGCAACGTCAAAATCTTCCGTGAAGTCAGCCAAGGTCTCCCATTGCTCAGGGTGATCTTTATCCGTTTTTTCATTGTCGGTACAAAGCGTCTGTAGCTCGGCATAGAGCGACTCAAAATTGTCTTTATGCCCTTTCCTGTCGGCGTCCATCAGCTTTTCAGCCAAACCGTAAACCGCCTTGTGCATCTTGGTATTAATCATTATTGCTCCACCGCCTATCAATAAACCCGTACCGGTGGCTAAAACTACCCGGCTGGCGCTGACAAAAACAGTACTTACTGCCACAAAAAACCGGTGCTAACCTGTCAGCAAGCATTGTGATGAATGTAGACCTGCTGCCCCTGTCGCCTTGGACTGGCTATTTACACTGGCGACAAACCGGCAAAGCAGGCGCTGTAGTCGTTCCGCACAGCCAAACAAACAATAAAAGGGAAAGCTACCGTGGAAAACGAATTCGATTATCTGATTATCGGCGGCGGTTCCGCCGGTTGCGCCCTGGCCGGACGGCTGAGTGAAGACCCGGACACCCAGGTGTGCCTGCTGGAAGCGGGCGGTCAGGGTGACGGCCTGCTGGTCAATGTACCCTCCGGCGCGGTAGCCATGCTTTCCCGGCCCATCAATAACTGGGTCATGGAGACGGTTCCACAGAAAGGGCTGAACGGCCGGCAGGGCTTTCAGCCCCGCGGCAAATGCCTGGGCGGCTCCTCCGCCATCAATGCCATGGTCTATATTCGCGGACACCGTGAAGACTACGACCACTGGGCCGCCCTGGGTAATGACGGCTGGTCCTATGAAGATGTGCTGCCTTACTTCCGGCTCAATGAACACAACGAGCGCATCGACAACGAGTACCACGGTACCGATGGCCCGCTCTGGGTCAGCGACAGCCGCACCGACAACCCCTTCCAGAATTACTTTCTGGATGCCGCCAGAGAATGCGATATCCCCATCACTGATGACTTCAACGGCGCAGAACAGGAAGGCGCCGGGGTCTTTCAGGTTACCCAGAAAGACGGCGAGCGCTGGAGCAGCGCACGGGCCTACCTGTTTCCCCACCTGGATCGCAGCAACCTGACCGTGGAAACCAATGCCCTGGCCCAGCGCATTGTCTTCGAAGGCAAACGCGCCGTCGGCGTGGAATTCAAACAAGGCAAACAGGTGCGTACCGTCCGCGCCCGCAAGGAAGTGCTGCTGTCTGCCGGCGCCTTCCAGTCCCCCCAGCTATTGATGTTATCCGGCGTCGGCGATACGGAAGAACTGAAAAAGCACGACATTCCTGTGGTGCATCATCTTCCTGGCGTGGGCAAGAACCTTCAGGATCACCCGGATTTCATTTTCGGCTATACCACGGGCAGCCCGGCTACCTTTGGTCTCTCACCCGGCGGCATGTGGCGCGCCCTGATGGCCATGGGCACCTACCGCAAGACACGGCGCGGGCTATGGACGTCCAATTTTGCAGAAGCCGGCGCCTTCCTGAAAACACAGCAGGACCTCTCTGCGCCAGACCTGCAGCTACATATGGTCACCGCCCTGGTGGATGATCACGGCCGCAAAATGCATTTCACCCAGGGCTACTCCTGCCACGTCTGCCTGCTGCGCCCACGTAGCCGCGGCAGCGTGCAACTGGCCAGCGCCAACCCGGACGATCTGCCGCTGATCGACCCGGCCTTCCTGGACGACCCGCAGGACATGGAAGACATGGTCGCCGGCTACAAGGTGACCCGGAACATCATGGAAGCCCCGTCACTCAAACGCTGGATGAAAAAGGACATGTTTACCGAGAACGTGAACAGTGATGAAGAAATCCGCGAGGTGATCCGGCAACGCACCGACACCGTTTATCATCCGGTGGGCTCCTGCAAGATGGGCACCGATGAAGCGGCCGTAGTGGACCCGCAATTACGCGTGCACGGCATCGAGGGCCTGCGTGTTATCGACGCCTCCATCATGCCCACCCTGATCGGCGGCAACACCAATGCGCCGGCCATGATGATTGCGGAAAAGGCGGTGGATATGATTCGGGGGAAAAGCCGGGTGGGCTAGCCCGGCCTGGAACAGAAACGCCCATCCGGGAAGCGCCAATCCGGGACACGCATAAATGAGAATGCGTTCACCGCATAACGCCATGCGCGTGAGGAACGTTCAGTAACAAGCGCTAGGCCTTGCCCGGATCAATCAGGATCTTGGCGTGCTGCTCCGGATTGCCCAACGCGGCAAAGGCGTCGTCCACTCCGGACAACCCCACCGTGCCGGTAATCATCGGCCCCACATTCACTTTGCCTTCGGCAATCATGTGTAACGCATCGCGGAATTCGATAGGCATGTAACCCAGGGTAAAACGCAGATCAATTTCCTTGTTGATGGCATTCACCGGGAAAAAGTGGTCCCGCTTCATGCAGACGCCCACCACTACAATGCAGGAGCGCAACGGCGCATCCGCGACAATGCTTTCGATCATCCCCGGAATACCGACGCATTCGAAAATCACCGGCCGTTTCGGGTTGGTCACCCCGGCCACTTCCGCCGCTCGCCACAGGGGCTCCCAGGGCAACGGCGTCATGCGCAGCATCGCCATGCCATCCAGGGCCATGTCGAACAGCTGCGGCGCATTCACCACAAACCCGCGCTTCTCCAGGCCTTCATAAGGACTACCTTGTGACGGATCTACCACCACATGAGCCCCCATGGCCTTGGCCAGATTGCGCCGCGTCGGCGAATAATCGCTGGCGACGATATGGCGCACCCCCTTGGCCTTGAGCATGGCAATCACGCCCAGACCGATCGGCCCACAACCGATCACAATCGCCGTGTCACGACGACGGATCTCGGACCGGTTCACCGCATGCAGAGACACCGCCATGGGTTCGGTCAAGGCAGCGTGGTCATCAGAAATGCCGTTGGTTACCGGAAAGGATAGCGACTCTTCCACCAGCACACGCTCGGCATAGGCGCCGGGCGCCTGAGTGGACAAACCTGTCAGGTGTGCCACCCCGCTATTACGACGCATGGGCATGGCCACAACACGTTTTCCTGGCTTCCAGCGACGGTGCGTTTTTGCACCGTAGTCTGCAATCTCCCCCACAAACTCATGCCCCAGCACCACATGCTCATGGCTACGCATGATATGCGGATAACCAACGCGCTCGGTGGCCTCTGCCAGCTCATCCGCGTGATGGCGAGCATGCAGGTCCGACCCACAGATACCGCAGCGCAACACATTCAGCAGGATCTGGCCCTTGCCGGGCTCCGGCTCAGCAACGTCCTGAACCTCAAAGTCACCGTGGTGGCAAACAACAGCTTTCATGGTTATTTTCTCTCGCAAAGCGGGCTTCATTGACCCAGTTATAGTGTCGCGCAAAAACATGGCTAAACAGGTCGCATGGAGCCAAATGGTTCATTCCCAGCAAGCAGAGAGAAGTCTGGGAAGCAAAGTCCGGATCGAGGTCCGGGACACGCATAGATTTATAGCGATGGGATTCACAGTAGCAAGCGGGGATTGCTCTTATTAGAGAGCGATTTCGGAAAGGTGCCATAAGTTGGGCGAATGAATAGGACTGGTTGAGCCCAGCTCAAACGCACGCGGCAAGACCTGGCCCTAATATCTCAGGAGCGGCTTCGGGCAGGGGTGCGACGCCTGAAAGCGCTGTGGGGACGCTGAGAAATAGTGGAAGGAAAGGCCGTTATTTGAATATTGAGTCAGCTCTCGGTTAGCGGATGAATTTGGACATGTCCCGATTATGCGTTCTCTCTCCAGCCTCAAGGCCAACTTTGACGCCCGCCCTGTTACGCTCCGGCTGATTCTGACTAGCTTTCAGCTTGCCTGTCAGAGAATCTATTTTTATCTCTACACCCACAATAGCCTGCACCAGACGTTCGGTGAAGTCAGCTGGCGCATCATCTACGGACCAAGGATCACTCATGCCAGACTCATTCTGCTCTGTGAGCCGATGAAGATGATGCTTCAGCCAGCTTGCATCCTCGATAGTCCGAGCGTGCCCTTCTGCATGGACAGCCAGGTAGTTCCATGTTGGAACGACCCGGCCTGTTTCAGACTTGGTTTCGTACCACGAGGGTGAAATGTAAGCATCTGGCCCCTGAAAAACGACAAGAACCCGAGCCCCATCCTGCAGGCGCTGCCAAGCCGGGTTGCTTCTAGCCAGATGGCACTGCAAAAACCCAAGAGAACCGCTCTCTTCAGGACTCAAATAAAAAGGAACATGGTTCGCTTCAATTCCAGCATCATCAGCAACTATCAGCAAACCCAATCCGTAATCACGAATATATTGCTGAAGCTTGTCGATGTCGTCTTCCTTGAAGTGGCTCGGGACATACATGCTGCGGGACTCCTCGATTGGGGGCTCGCCCATTCTAATCCGGAACACACATAAATTTAATCAAAAGAAATCCTCATCAATCAGTATGCGATTAGGTTTTGTCCCGACACCCATTTACGGCCTGTCGAGGCGGCATAGGCTTTCAATCTTTCCAGGCTGCCGACCGCGACAGGCAGTCTCTGCTTGCGCGGCTGCATATGCCGCAGCCAGGCCCTTTCATCAATACCAAGGCGATCCAGAATCCCTGCGGCTCGCTCCGAGATTGCGCCACGCTTGTCTGCACGCATCGCCCTTCCCGTACTGTCCACGAGCTCCAGATAGTCCATCAGCCGAAAACGGCAAACCGTATTATCGTGCTCAAATTCTACTGTCTCACTATCCACCATCGGTAGCAGGCGAGGCATTTTCTTCGTTGCCTGGCGATCCTTGACCTCGCTAGCTCGTTGTTTCACCGAGGTATAATCCGAAGTTTCAGGAGTACCGGCCATATCCGCCCGAACAGGATTGAGATCCACATAGGCCATACACTGCAATACGGCCTTTTCATCCAGTAGCGCCTGGCACTTGTAACGGCCTTCCCAGAAGCGCCCCTTACAGCAATCCTCTTCATTCGCCCGCCGGGCGAGGTATTCATTCAGGCATTTCATGAACCAGCCAAGATCATAAAGCCGCTCCCGCCATTGGCCGACGATCTCAAGCGCCTTCAATGCCTCACCACCCTTTGTCTGCCCGCTCAACCAGCGCTTCACTATCAACGGCCCACTGAATAACCGTATCCATCGCTCAGCAACTTCAGTATCCGACCAAGCCTCCGCCTGCTTCTGATTGAGTCGAACGACAACGTGATAGTGATTGGACATTACCGCATAGGCACAGAGATCAATGGCAAACACCTCACCCAGCACAGCAAGGCGATCCACCACCCATTGGCGGCGATGTTCGTAATCCTGACCGGAATAGTGGTCCTGACCACACAGAAAGGCTCGCCGCACACAGCGGCAGATGCAGTGATAGTAGGGAGTGGAGTCCAGAGAAACCTGGGTATAACGAGCACGAGTCATGGAGCGCCTCCTTGCTTTCCATGACTCCAAGCCTAGCGACGAGAGTAGGGACTAACTATCAGCGATCACACGAGGAACACGTAAGAAATACTCTAATTCATGCGTGTCCCTTATTTTTGTTATTTGATCGATTAGATCATGAGGGTCAATGGCGTATTTATAGATTCCATGAGGCTTGCCGTTTTCCTTCTCGAAATATAAAAGACGAACCTCATTTTCATGCCTAAATGCCGGCCTCTTAACGAGGAGTGTTTTTGCGAGTTCATATGCATCAGGATTGATTTTTCCCCTGAATACAGTATTCGCAAAATCCATCATTTTCTTGTTATTTAGATATTTCACCTTCCCGATAAAACACTGAACGTTCTGCCAAGGCTGAAGTCCGGCAGCCAAACCATTGGCAAGCTTCGGAATGGTTGTTCTGATTCTTACACCATTAGATTTGGGTGAGTAAATTCTCCACATGGCATCTGATGCCTTATGGCGAGACCAGCATTGGCCATAGAAATCATCTCTAAATCCAAAATCAACTATTTCTCCATCTGGCAGTTTAGCCTTTGACTTTAATATAAAGTTTTCGAATGGATCTTCCCATTTTTTTGGGCTTACCAATACATTTTCCTTATTTGAAAAGAGCTCAAACAAGCGATCAATCGAAATAATTCGATAGATGTATTGATCCTTCACATTCAGATCGATATCAATGTAGTTATTGTTGTTCAACATGACTTCTTTATAGGCCTAAAAGGTATTAGGAAGCCGGCGCGAATATCCAATGAACGCGCCGGCTTCACATCACAGATTAATAATTTGCATAGAAAAAAAAATCCGGGACACGCATAGATTTAATCAAAAGAAAGCTTGATCAATCAGCATGTGACCAGGCTTTGTCCCGCCACCCATTTTCGGCCTGTCGAGGCCGCATAGGCTTTCAGTCTTTCCAGGCTGCCGATCGCGACAGGCAGCCTCTGCTTGCGCGGCTGCATATGCCGCAGCCAGGCCTTTTCATCAATACCAAGGCGATCCAGAACCCCTGCGGCTCGCTCCGAGATTGCGCCACGCTTGTCTGCACGCACCGCCCTTCCCGTACTGTCCACGAGCTCCAGGTAATCCATCAGTCGAAAGCGGCAAACCGTATCATCGTCTTCAACTTCCACTGTCTCACTATCCACCATCGGTAGTAGGTGAGGCGTTTTCTTCGTTGCTTGGCGGCCCTTGATCTCGCTAGCTCGTTGTTGAACCGAGGTATAATCCGAAGCTTCAGGAGTACTGGCCATATCCGCCCGAACAGGATTGAGGTCCACATAGGCCATACACTGCAATAGCGCCTTTTCATCCAGTAACGCCTGGCACTTGTAACGACCTTCCCAGAAGCGGCCCTTACAGCAATCCTCCTCGTTCGCCCGCCGGGCAAGATATTCATTGAGACATTTCATGAACCAGCCAAGATCATAAAGCCGCTCCCGCCATTGGCCGACGATCTCAAGTGCCTTCAATGCCTCACCACCCTCTGACTGCCCGCTCAGCCAGCGCTTCACAATCAGTGGCCCACTGAATAACCGCATCCATCGCTCAGCGACTTCAGTATCTGACCAAGCCTGCGCCTGCTTCTGATTGAGCCGAACGACTACGTGATAGTGATTGGACATAACCGCATAGGCACAGAGATCAATGGCAAACACCTCGCCCAGCACCGCAAGGCGATCCACCACCCATTGGCGGCGATGCTCGTAATCCTGACCGGAATAGTGGTCCTGCCCACACAGAAAGGCTCGCCGAACACAGCGGCAGATGCAGTGATAGTAGGGAGTGGAGTCTAGAGAAACCTGGGTATATCGAGCACGGGTCATGGAGTGCCTCCTTGCTTATCCATGACCTCAATATACTGACCTTAAAGACAGGCCAGCATCAGACATCGTGCATTTTCAGCGTAGGAGATATTCCAATTTATGGGTGTCCCCTATTGCCGTTGCTTATCCATGACCCCAAAGATACTGACCATACGAACAGACCAATATCAGAAATCGCGCATTTTCAGCGTAGGAGATCTTCCAATTGGTGGGTGTCCCCGATTATCGAGCCGAACAACAACGTGATAGTGATTGGACATTACCGCATAGGCACAGAGATCAATGGCAAACACCTCACCCAGCACCGCAAGGCGATCCACTACCCATTGCCGGCGATGTTCGTAATCCTGGCCGGAATAGTGGTCCTTGCCACACAGAAAGGCTCGCCGCACACAGCGACAGATGCAGTGATAGTAGGGAGTGGAATCAAGAGAAACCTGGGTATAGCGAGCACGAGTCATGGAACGCCTCCTTGCTTATCCATGACATCAATGTACTGGCCGTAAAGACAGACAAGTATCAGACATCGCGCATTTTCAGAGTAGGAGATCTTTCAATTTATGGGTGTCCACGATTATCTTCTCCTTCCCTAACGATTTTTCCTTTCGGTATATTACCTGCCAACCTTGGAAAGCCAACGTGTTCGCTTGCTAACCACCCGGAAGAACAAGAACATCCCTCCATTGATTGCCGCAATTATTAGCCAGCGACTATCCAGAATAATTTCCCCCTGGATCATTGTATCTTCGCCGACCTCCATAACAAACAGCAGCAACACTGTCATGGCGACAGTTATATATTCACGACGTAACACCGTTCTCCAACAAAAAGGCAATTCATCAGGCTGGTACTTTCGTAATATTAAAGGGAAGAAAGCCGGCGTTTTTTCTGCCCATTGGCGATATGAATCACCAAATTTTCTCAACAGAAATCTCTCCTCAGCAAGAATTACACGTTCGAAGTAAAGCGCGAACGCCAGCACATAGTAAAGGGTTAACCATAAGGAGTGGAGCAATAGAATCACCCCCAAGCCTCCGACAAAATTCCCCAGGTAGAGAGGATTACGAACAATAGAATAAATACCGCGAGTGTTTAGTGAATCCGCCACCTGACTTTTGGTATTACGACCAGAGGTTCTTCGCGGGGTATGTCCAGTAGTCCAGACACGAATCCCAAGGCCCGCCACCACAAACGATATCGCGAACAAGTCCCACCACTGATCATAGGTGTGACTATCCAAAAAATATTGCACATCTATTAAGGCAACTATTACCGCGGGAATCATAAGCACCGCCGGAGCGATACTACGCCATCGAAAAGCCCAGTCACCTTGATTGCACAATGTAGAGTAAAGCATTTTTTCCTCCTAAACCCCCCGGCTGATAACCGCCGGGGGAAGATTAGATTATCGTTGTAACTCGACAGCTTTTTTGCTCGAGAAAAACGCATAAAGACTTGGCAGTACCAGCAACGTTAACCCCGTCGCCGACACTAGCCCCCCGACAATTACCACTGCCAGCGGCCTTTGCACCTCACTGCCCACCCCCGTGGCCAGTAACATGGGAATCAGACCCAGCATGGAAGTGAGCGCAGTCATCAGCACCGGGCGCAGGCGAGACACCGCCCCTTCGAAGATCGCCGTCTCCAGCGCCTCCCCATCACGCAGCCGATGATTGATGGCTTCCACCATCACCACCCCATTGAGCACCGCCACACCGAACAGGGTGATAAAGCCCACGGAGCTGGGCACGGACAGGTACTGGCCGCTGAGGGCCAGGGCGAGGATGCCGCCGATGAGCGCCAGGGGAACGTTGACCAGGATCAGGGCGGCCTGGGCGACGGAACCGAAGGCGAAGTAGAGCAGCAGGGCGATCAGCCCCACGGCCACCGGCACTACCATGGCCAGGCGTTGCTGGGCGCGCTGCTGGTTTTCGTATTGGCCGCCGATGTCCACGCTGTATCCGGCGGGCAGGTCGACTTCGCTATCGATGGCTTGCTGGATGTCGGCGACTACGGAGCCCATGTCGCGGCCGGCCACGTTGGCCTGGATGACCACCCGGCGTTGCACGTCGTCGCGGCTGATCTGGGGCGGGCCGGAGACCAGAGACACGTCCGCCACATCCATAAGCCGCACCCAGGCACCGTCTGCCGCTTTGAGGCGCAGGTTGCGGATGGCTTCTGCGTCCTTGCGGGCATTTTGCTCCAGGCGCACGTAGATGTCGTAGCGCTCGTTGCCATTGATCACCTGCCCGGCGCTGCCGCCGCCCAGGCCATTGCTGACCAGACCCATGACCTGATCCACGCTCAATCCATAGCGGCTGAGGGCGTTGCGGTCCGGAGTGACTACCAGTTGGGCTTCACCGGCGATCTGTTCCAGTTGCACATCGGTGGCGCCTTCAACTTCTTTGACGGCCTGGGTGATGGCTTCGCCTTTTTCCTGCAGCACGTTGAGATCCGGGCCGAACAGTTTGATGGCGAGCTGGGCTTTTACCCCGGAGAGCAGTTCGTCCACGCGCATGGCGATGGGTTGGGAAAAGTTGAGTAGCAGGCCGGGATGTTTTTCCAGTTTCTGCTGAATTTTTTCCTGTAGCTCCAGGCGATTGCTGGCGCTCTCCCATTCATCTACAGGCTTGAGACCGATATAGATTTCCACGTTGCTCACCGGTTCCGGGTCGCCACCGATTTCGGCACGCCCTACCCGGCTAAGCGCGTAGGTGACTTCCGGGAAGGTCATGATTTCCTTCTCCAGTTTTTGCCCCACGTCCAACGCAGTATCGAGGCTGGAGGATGGGGCCAGCGTTACGCGTAACGCCAACGTCCCCTCTTCCAGCACCGGCACAAATTCAGTGCCAATAAACGGCGTGGTTGCCAGTGCCAGGGCAAACAAACCCACCGCGCCACCGACCACCACTTTACGGGCCTGCATGGCTTTGCCCAGCAGGGTGCGATAGCGGGCTTCCAGCCAGCGCATCAGCTTGTTGGGCTTTTCTTCCACGCCATTGCGGAACAGGAACCCGGCCAGTGCCGGCACCACGATCAGCGCCACCAGTACGGCGGCGGTCATGGCGAGCATGATGCTGATGGCCATGGGCACGAACATCTTGGCTTCCACCCCCTCGAAGGCGAACAGGGGCAGGAACACCACCAGGATAATGCTGGCGGCGAAGAACACCGGCCGCGCCACTTCCTGGGCTGCGTCTTTTACCCTCAAGGCGATGCCGCCTTGTTGATCGTGACCGCCCTCTTTCTGGCTCAGGTGTTTAAAGATGTTTTCCACCATCACCACGGAGCCATCCACCAGCATGCCGATGGCCACGGCCAGGCCACCCAGCGACATCAGGTTGGCGGACATGCCCAGGCTGGCCATCGCCAACAAGGCCAGGCCAATGGAAAGCGGAATGGACAGCAAAACCAAGGCCGTGGCACGCAGGTTCATCAGGAACAGGGCCAGCACGATGACGATAAAGACGAAGGCCAGCAGCAAGGCGGTGACCACTGTGCTGACGGCTTTTTCCACCAGATCTGCCTGGTCGTAGAACACCTCAAACTGCACACCGTCCGGCAGGGCCTGCTGGATGCGCGCTTCGCGTTCCTTGATGCCATCGATGGTGGCCTTTGTATTGGCGCCCATGCGTTTGAGCACGATGCCGGCTACCACTTCGCCGAGGGCTTCCGGTTCGCCGCTGGCATCACGGCGGGTCATGGTGAGGGCGCCCTGTCGAATTTCGCCGCCGAACTCCACCTTGGCCACATCACTGACGCGCACCTGGGTGCCGTCCACTTCCTTGAGGGGAATGGCGGCAATGTCACCGAGCCCTTGCTCGCCGCTGCCGACCCAGCCCATGCCGCGGATGACCAATTGCTCGGCACCGCGATCCAGATACCAGCCGCCGGCGTTGCGGTTATTGGCGGCGATGGCATCCATGACCTGTTGCAGGCTCAGGTCGTAGGCCAGCAAACGGGTAGGGTTCACGTTGACCTGATACTGGCGCACTTCACCGCCATAGCTGAGCACATCGGTGACGCCGCCCACGGGCATGAGTAGCAGTTTCACCACCCAGTCGTTGAGGCTGCGCAGTTGCATGGCATCCACATTGGAGCCCGGCTCGGCGGTGAGCAGGTATTGATACACCTGACCCAGGCCGGAGGTGTTGGGGCCCATTTCCGGGGTGCCGACGCCGTCGGGAATATCTTCCCGTGCGGCCTGCAATCGCTCGAACACCAGCTGGCGGGCGAAATAGATATCGGTGCCTTCCTCGAACACCACGGTGACGATGGACAGGCCGGTCTTGGAGATGGAACGCACCTCGGCCACCTGCGGCAATGCATACATCACTGCCTCGATGGGATAGGTGATCAGCTGCTCCACTTCTTCCGCTGCCAGGCCTTCGGCTTCGGTGTTCACCTGTACCTGGACGTTGGTCACGTCCGGGAAGGCATCCAGTTTCAGGTTGGGCAATTGCCAGCCGATCACGCCAATGGTGATGACCAGTAACAGCAACACAATGAGGCGGTTGTTCACCGCCCAATCGACAAGTCGATTAAACATGACGGTGATCCTCAGTGATTGTGAATATCGAAACCGGACTTGGCCATTTCACTGGCCAGAAAAAACGCCCCGCGAGTGACCACGCGTGTGCCCGGTTCCATGCCGGTGACGATCCGGCGGTTTGCCAACTGGCCATTGAGCTGAATTTCCACGGGTTTGTAGTGGCCCGGCTCTTCTTCCACAAACAACTGCCAGTCGCCATCGGCACTGCGGGTGAGCGCCTCTTCCGGCACAGTGAGTGCGTTTTCCGGGGCGGACAGCGACAACGCCACATCGGCGAACATGCCCGGGTGCAACAGATGCCCGGCATTAGGAACGGCTACACGCACAGACAATGTTCGGGTGACCGGATTGAGGCGATGGCCGGATTGAGTTACCTGACCCTCCACTGAGGTATCACCCACAATCACCCGCGCCGGGGTGCCAGTGGCTATTTGCAAACCGGGGCTCGGCGGCAACGCCGCTTCGGCCCACAATTCGGATTCATCCACCAGCGTTACCAGGGCACTGCCCGCCGTTAACCACTGCCCCTGCTGGAAGGCATCTTCCAGCACCAGGCCTTCGTCGGGCGCGGTGAGGGTGTAAATGCCTTTCTCGCTTTTACCCGCTTCGATGTCAGTTATGGCGTCGTCACTCAGACCGTAACCCCTGGCGCGGGCACGCAGAGACTGGTACTGGCTTTGTGCGTCCAGGTAGCGCTGGTTACCCACCGCCCGGCGGCCCAGATTCCGGACCCGCCGCCAGCCATCCGCCGCCACTTGCAGCTCGCTTTGCAGTTGCGCCATGGCCGGGCTGAACAAGGTGGCGATGGCATCCCCTTTTTCCATGTGCTGACCCAGCGTGGCACTGCGTGATTGCACCTGGGAATCGATACGGACCGGCACTACCCAGGTGCGGTACTGGTTACTGATGATCTCCGCAGGCACGGTAAGAGTCAGGCTGGCGTTGGCGTCGGGCTGCAGGGTAATGACTTGCAGGTCGAGCATCTTTTGCTGCTCACCCGTCAGCTCCAGTGTGGTTTCTTCATCCTCGTGTTCGCCGTGTTCGGCTTCATGATTGTGCGCGGTTTCTTCTTCCTCTTCATGGGCATCGTGGGCGTCATGATCATCATGGGATTCGTCCGCATGGGATTCGCTCTTCGCAGGCGCAGCATCATGATCATGGCCGTGATCATCTTCGGCCCAGGCAGGAAAAGACAGGGTTGCCAGCAGCGCAATGGCCAGTGGCGTTTTTTGAAATGTCATTTTCGTTTTCATAAAAAATTTTCCATTTTTTGTAGGAGCGCCGTTCAGGGCGCGAAGAAGTTGGCACCGCGTGTCGCAGAAACCATTCGCGCCTCAAGTGGCACTCCTACAGTAATTTTTCGCTTAATTTCTCGTTTCAAGCGGTGTTATTCGCTTCGCTCACCCTGCGGCTGTTACCTCGCAAGCTCGGTTCCTACAGAACAATCATTCGTTGGCCAACTGGTTCAGCCAGTCGTTGAGCTGGGCGCTTTCATAGAGCCACTGCACCCAGGCCTGCTGCATGGCATCGCGCAGGGCGATGCCAGCCAGCCGGGTATCGAGCCGCTGATTCAAGGCCTGCAGATAGTTCTGGGTGGTGAGTTCGCCCTGCTGCCAGACGCGCTTGAGCAAGGTGTCGCTGCGCGCCAGGCTATCGCCGGTGAGTTGTTGCCAGGTTTCCCAGCGCTCGCGCCGCTGCTGGTAATCGCTCAACGCTCCGTCCAGCCGGGCCTGAATGTCGTTGCGGGTTTTCTCCAGCAGTGCACGCCGCTCTTCACTGTCCGCCAGGGCAGCTTCATAGCCTGGCTTGCCGGTATTGAAGAACTTCAATGGCAGGCTGAAATCCACGCCCCACAAATTTTCGCCACCTTCCTGGCCCACGCGCAGGCCCAGGGTCGGGTCGGTGTTGCGTTGTTTGTCTGCCACCGATACCCCTCGCTCAGCCAGCGCCAGTTGCTGCTCGGCCAACTGCAAATCGAAGCTGGTGGGGAGCCGTTGCACGACACCATGGGTGAGTGACGGGGCCTGCCAACGGTCCGCCGCCGGCAAGGCCACCGCGGGTTGTTGGCTGGCCAGTTGCTGGCGCAATGTGGTGGCAGCACGGGTGGCGGCACTTTCCGCATCCGCCAGGGCCTGCTGGGCCTGCCCCAGTGACAGGTAGGCCAATTGCGCATCCACCTGCCCCACATCCCCCGCCTGTTCGCGGCGGCGAATCAGGTCGGTGAGATCGCGCAGCTGCTGTTCCTGCTCACGGGCGGCCGCCAATTGCTCGCGGGCGGCGGCATGGGCCACCAGCGCATTGAGGCTGTCCGCCAGCAGGCGGGCGCGGGCCTTGTCGCCACGCAGCTGCGCCAGCTGATCCCGTACGGCCACGGCATCACGGCGGGCGCGGGCCTTGCCGGACCAGTCCAGCGTCTGGCTGAGGCCCACGGTCTGGGTGATATCGAGGCTGTCTTCGTAGTCGATATTCAATGAAGGGTTATAAAGCGGCTGCGATAAAGCCCGGCTTTGCGCCAGCAACCGTTCCTGCTCCGCCTGGATGGCCCGGCTGGCCGGTAGCTGGCTGACCTGGCGCTGCACCCATTGCGCCCACTGCGCGGGCGAGGAAGAAGAATCGGCCGACGCGCTGGCATACGCGCACACGGCCAGTAACAGTGCGGCCATGCGCACTGGGGTCTGGATTCCCATGGGGAAACTCCTGATGTCTCAAAACGTTACGTCAAGAACAATGCCGACGCTCGCCACGGCGCACATTCACCGATGGACAAGGCAACAAAGTCGGGGAAACGAAGAAACGATCAGGCTATAGGAGGACGGAAAGGGTTATCGGCCGGGGCATCCGGCAGGAAGGGGCGCAACGCCATTTGACCTGCAGAGGGCGGGGCCAGGCGCAGCGGCTCACAATCGGTGGAGGCCATGAAACCATGGCATTGACAGCAATGGTCGCCGCCTTTGTCCAGCACATCCGCACTGACCAGATCCTGCTGGACCTGTTCCAGCGAGGCAGCTGCGCCACCATCGTGCCCGTGATGCATGGCATCCAGCACCAGTACATGAGTACTGATGACAAGCAGCAATGTGTAGACCAGTGCTTTCATGGGATGCCCGCTAACGAGGGAAGAGTCGCAACCTTGCGATACCCATAGACCGCCGTCAAGACAATCGGTTCCCCGTCACCTGTGGGTACGATCCGGTCATCCCGTTTTCCGAATCGGCATCGTATAGTGTCGGCTCCGTTTCGCCGGAATGAAAAAGGAAAACCATGAGCCACATTGACCAGATCAAAAACGACATTCTCGCCCACCCACTGCACCGGGCCTGCGAACTGGAACTGGTAAGCGCGGTGGATGGCCGCAGTGAAGTGCGTTTCCCGGTGAATGATTTCACCACCAACCCCCAGGGTGCCCTGCATGGCGGCATCGTTTATGCCTTGATGGATGTGGCCTGCTTTTTTGCGGCGGCCTCCAGACTGCCACCCGAGCAGCACGCGGTGACCATCGAAACCCATAGCAGCGTGCTGCGTGCCGCCAGCCGGGGCGAACAGGTCGTGATCCGCGCCCATGTGGACCGCCTGGGCCGAACCCTTGCTGCCATGCGGGCTGAAGCCTATGCCATAAACGCGCAGCAGCAGGAACGCCTGATCGCCACCGGATCGGTGACCAAAGCCATCGTGCAGATCACGTAGCCGTTTTTTTGCGCGTTTTCCCCGCGCTTTTCCCCACCATTGTGCGGTTTTCGTCCCTGCCGGATAAACGGCTATCCGGACGGCATGACCGGCTCCTTGCCGTTGCCCGAACCAATTGTCAGCCCCTATAGCGGGGCGTATCGTAAAACCTGATACCCGTGTGCCCACCCTTAGCGGAAAAGGGTGAGCACAATGTAGCACGCCGTGAATGAGGGACTCACCATGTATCAGGTCATGGTCGTGGACGATGAGGAATACATCCTCAAAGCCTTGAAGCGCACTATCAATACCTACACCGACTGGGAAGTGGAAACCTACCAGGACCCCCACGAAGCCCTGCGCCGGGCGCGCACTACCGTATTCGATGCGGTGATCACCGACTATATGATGCCGGAGATGAATGGCCTGGAACTGCTACAGGAACTGCGCGACCTGCAACCCGACACCATTCGTATTGTGCTGACCGGGGTGATCGACATCGAGACGGTCATGTCCGCGATCAACAAAGCCGGCGCATTCCGCTTTATCCCCAAACCCTGGGACGACGACCAGTTACTCGACAATATCCGCGAAGGCCTGAAGTTCCGCGATATTTTGCTGGAAAACCGTATTCTGGCGGAAACCGTGCGGGAACAACGCGAGACCCTGCGCAGCATGGGCTACGAAGGCTAGCCCTTTCAGCCCGACAAACAACAACTCACGGCGCGGCGCATGAATAGCTTGCTCGACAAAACGGACATCGGCTTTGGCATGGAAGCCCAGGGGCTGTTCCTGGTATCTTCCACGGTGATCCTGCTGATCATCATTTTCTTTCTGTACAAAACCTACCGCACCTCCATCAACGTGGAAGCCAAACTGGCCGAGTTTTCGTCGCTGACGAACAACCGCTTTGGCCGCAAGATGCACCTGATCGAGGTCAACGCAGACGAATACAAACTCAACAAGGCGCTGCTCGGCCCACTGGCGCGCATCATCGACGAGTACTGTGTGCTGACCACCGACCGCCACGGCACCATCACCTTTGCCAACGGCAAATTTCTGGCCCTCAGCGGTCATTCCTTTTCCCGCCTGATCGGACAGAACGAAAGTTTCAATCACCCCGACGATGATTCACTGCCAGTGATGCAGTGCGACCAGGCGCTATCCGGGGTGTGGAACGGGGAGGTTTGCAACCGCCATGCGGACGGCAGCCGTTACTGGATGAACATGTTCCTGTTCCCGCTTTCCTACATTTCCGATGAAGACGATGGCTATATTTATTTCGGTACTGATATCACTGATATCAAAACGGAAAACAACCAGCTGATGCAGGAAGTGAAGGACAAGAGCCAGAAATTGAATCAGGTGGAATCACTGCTTCTTCACTCGGAAAAAATGGCGTCACTGGGCACTATCTCGGCGGGCATTGCCCATGAAATCAACAACCCGATTGCCTATGTTTCTTCCAACCTGAATCGCAGCCGGGATTACCTCGACGCAATGGCCGGGGTTATTCAGGGGCTAAAAAAACGCATCAGCGAAGAAAAGTTTCAGCAATTTCTGAATGCTGAAGAAAAACTGAATATAGACACAAAGAAACTGGCCTTCATGATGGCGGATTACCCCGCCCTGCTGGATGAAACCGATGAGGGAATTGAGCGAATAAAGAAAATTATTCGCGACCTGAAACATTTCTCCCATAACCGACCCGAAGCGTTTTCCCCCACCGATATCGCATCCTGCCTGGCCATTTCACTCAACCTGGCCAAACATGAACTGAAAAACCGGATTACGGTTACTCACACCCTCCCCGACTCTCTGCCTTCGATCAGCGGATCGGCAAGCCAGCTATCGCAAGTGTTCATGAATCTTTTCGTTAACGCAGCCCAGGCCATCGAAGACAGAGGCAGCATCGCCATCGCGGCCCAGTGCGATGAACAATGGTGCACCCTGACCATCGCCGACGACGGGCCGGGCATTGCGGATGAAGCCCTGAAGCAAATTTTCGAGCCGTTTTTTACCACCAAACCCATCGGCCAGGGGACCGGGCTTGGGTTGTCCATTTCCCACGACATCATCCAGCACCACGGCGGCACCATGACCGTGAAAAGCCAGCTTGGCACCGGCACCACCTTTACCATCCGGCTGCCACTGAAGCAGACCGACCGGGCCGATGCAGCCTGATTTCGTGTACACCCTCACCACACCCGCCGGGGTGCAGCAACGCATCCCGATTACGCTGGTTGAGGAACACGGCACCATCGCCATCCCCGATACCTTTACCCCACCGGACTGGGCAGAACTGAGCTATCACCAGTGCAGCCACTGCCCACTGGACCCCGACGAACACCCCTACTGCCCCATCGCCCGTAACCTGGCCTACCTGCTGCCCGATTCCGCATTGGGTGATTCGTTTCAAGCGGTCCACCTGGACGTAGAAACGCCGCAACGACGCTACCAACAAGACACCACTCTGCAACGGGCACTCAGTTCCCTGTTCGGACTGATTTGCGCCCTGAGCGACTGCCCACACACACGCTTCCTGCGCCCCATGGCCCACTTCCACCTGCCACTGAGCAGCGACACGGAAACGCTGGTGCGCACCGCCAGCCTATACTTGTTGCAACGTTACCTGCTCAACCGCAAACAACCGGAACAAACCATTTCTCTGGACGGACTGAATGATCGCTACAACGCGCTCAATGAACTGAACCGTTGTTTTACCGGAAGGTTGCGCCAGCGCGGCGAATCCGATGCGCCGATCAATGCACTGGTGCTATTGCATGTCACCGCGCGGGAAATGCACTGGAATCTGGAAGAAGAACTGGAAAGCCTGGCGGCGCTATTTTCCGGGAGCGACGGTTAATTAGGGATGTCGGATTACGCCGCTACGCGGCTAATCCGACCTACATGGAGCACAGCGTTTACAATAAAGCTGCGTAGGTCAGGTTAGCCGCGTAGCGGCGTAACCTGACACCAGCAAACGCAATCCCCCATTCAATCAGCACCCCAACCAAAACCCGCCGTTATTCTTCCGCGCCCAGGTAGCGATTCAACACTGTGCGCCACTCCTGGGTCGGGAGAATTTCCAGCATGGCCTGATCCAGCCGCTCGCGCAGGGGACTGCCATTGGCCATGGCAAAGGCATAACTTTCTTCGCGAACCAGCGATGGCAACACCAGCGCATTGGTAGCGCCACGCTCGCGCAACATATAGCGCATCACAGGCGCATCGGAGACCAGCGCATCCACCTCGCCAATCATCACCGCGCGCAGTGCCTGCTGATTATTCGGATAAGGCACAAAGCGTGTGCCCTGACCCGCCAGCCAATGGGCACCGCTGGTGCCGTCCACCGCCGCCACTTTTACCCGGGGCAGATCGGCAGCACCATTGATCCGCGATTGCAGCTCATTCAGTGTCACACTGGAGGCGATGGCGGCAGTGAAACCGGAAATGGTGATGATGCTGACAAACATCCAGATCAACCCCACAACCCGGCCGCCGGCACTCACCGGGGCCTTGTCGCCGTAGCCCACCGTGGTCATGGTCACCGCCGACCACCAAAAGCCGCTACCGATACCCTGGCTGGCAGAGCCGCCGAACTGCTCTGGATTCTTGCGTCGTTCCAGCAACCAAATGAGCAGCCCCACCAATAACAGCACCAACACCAGGGCCAGCACCGCCGACATAAACTTCCAGCTGAACAGGTTGCGCAGTGTCGCCACCCAACCACTCGCTTCATTGCGGGTGGCAATCCCCAGGCCCGCCCGGAACATGGGCTGGGTGAAATCCAGTCGCCGCTCACGGTCGGCGGTCACGCTAACCGCACCGATGGCCACATCCGCCTGGCCCTGCTCTACGGCCGCCAGCATTTCTGCCACCGACCCAAAAGGTCGCAGGCGATACTCAAAGCCGGCCTTTTCCGCCACCTTTTCCCACAGTTCCACGCTGATGCCGTCCCAGCGGTCTCCTTGCTGATAGCTGAAAGGCGGCGACGCCTTCACCGCCACCGTTAACGGTGCGGCCTGCGCCGTTGAAACCAGCCCCCATAGGCAAACCAGTACCAGTGCGAGTATTCTGCCGTGCAATGTGTTACTCCTTTTTCTTCCACCACCAACGCGGTAACCCATGTCCCAACGCCCGCGAGCATTGAGCCTGTTGATGCTCGTTAACTTATTCTTGCTCTCGCCGCCAGGCGACGCCCACGGCATTCTACCGGATGAAATCCCCATGGCCGCCGGCACTGCGCTGCGCGAGCCCGGCAATCTGGCACCACAAACGGCGGTGCTCACGGATCACTGGGTGCCGCACTCACTGAGCTTTACTCAGGGGCAGGCCGTGTTGCTGACCCTGGATAATGCCAGCCCGGAGTGGCATTTGCTTGCCCTGGTCGATGATACGGCCCTGCGTGACCAGAGCCTGATCCACCGGCTAATGCCGGACCTGCGCAAGGACTACCCCAACACCCGCCTGAGCGATCCCGGCGCCCGTGTGCAACTGCCCTGGCGTTTCGACAAACCCGGAGAGTATACCCTGCGTTGTTTACGCGCCGAGCACCAGCAACACAGCCCCGCGCTGACCATTATCGTCGCCCCCGCCTCCACACCATGAACTTTCGGCTACCGTTGCCGTAAACGTGACACACATCGCGCATTGACCTATCTGTTATTGCGCTACTGCACCCTTTTTGTCGCATTAATCCTTCAGGCTCTGACGGGTTACCAGTAGACAACGACTTCCACGCCCCCAAACCGAAACACATTTATTACTCTCAAGGAGGAGTCCCATGAAACAGTCAGCCCCCCTGTCGCGCCGCGAACTGCTCAGAAAGAGTTCACTGGGCATGGCTGCTCTGGCTATTGGCCCGAGCCTGCTATCCATCAGCCGCCCTCTGTCCGCCCAGTCGTTGACCCAGATCGGCCAGTTACAGGCGCCGGACGAGAATGGCATTCGCCTGCCCGAGGGATTCTCGTCGCGCTGCATCGCGGCTGCCGGGCAACGGGTAAGGCGCAGCTTCTGGAACCGCACGGCCTACCGCTGGCATAGCTACCCGGATGGCGGCGCCACCTTTGCCACCGACGATGGCGGCTGGGTGTATGTGTCCAACAGTGAAACCATCAGCCTGCTGGGCGGCGGGGTGTCCGCGATTCGTTTTCACGCGGACGGCTCAGTGAACGATGCCTACCGTATTCTCGGCGGCACCAATATAAATTGTGCCGGCGGCCCTACGCCATGGAATACCTGGTTGTCTTGCGAGGAAATTGATTTCGGTCGCGTCTATGAATGCGACCCTTTCGGCAAGCATCCTGCCCAGGTACGCCCGGCGCTGGGCTTTTTCAAACACGAAGCGGTGGCCGTGGACGACCAGTTTGCCATGCTGTACCTCACTGAGGACGAGTCTGACGGTCGCCTTTACCGGTTTATTCCTGTCGGCCAGCACCGCGACGGCCGCCTGAATCTTGACGATGGCATCCTGCAAGTAGCCGCAGTGGACGAACAGGGATTCGTGAACTGGCTGGACCTGCCCAACCCGACCCCCTCCCTGCTGGAAACCCCGACCCGGGAACAGCTGCCCCAAAGCACCGCATTCAATGGCGGCGAGGGTATCTGGTACAGCCAGGGCCAGATTTATTTCACCACCAAGGGCGACAATCGGGTCTGGCAGCTGGACACCAACCTGAACCAACTGAGCGTACTTTACGATGCCGCCACCGCCGCTAATCCATTACTCACGGGCGTGGACAACCTGACGGTGTCCAGCGGCGGTGACGTGCTGGTGGCCGAAGACGGCGGGGACATGCAGATTGTGGTGATCGACGCGCAGGGCGATGTTGCTCCCCTGCTGCAAGTCACCGGGCAAGACGATTCGGAAATTACCGGCCCGGCTTTCAGCCCGAACGGCAATCGGCTGTATTTCAGCTCCCAACGTGGCAGCGCCATTTTCGGTGGCGGCAAAGGCTTCGGCATTACCTATGAAATCACCGGGCCATTCCGGGATTTTGTGAAGCTATAGAACATCGGTTTCGAGTGACGAGTGACGAGTGACGAGTGACGAAGAAAAACCCGGGATACGGTTAAGCTCAAGCGGTCTTTTGATTCCAGTCGTGCCTTTCGAAACTCGTTACTCGCACCTCGTAACTGCTACGTTATGCAACAGACTCTCATGCTCCTTTCTTTGGGAGAACGTAACCCTCCCACCGATACCAGGCGACTTCCGCTTACTGCAAAGCAGCCATAAAAAAGCCCCGGCAAGTGCCGGGGCAAGGGGAAAACCGGAAACTGTCCGGCAACAGAGTCAGCGTTCGTTATGCTGTATCCGCATGCTCTTCCTTCACCCGGAACCAGGCCGCGTAGAGCGCGGGCAGGAACAGCAGGGTCAGCGCGGTGGCCACAATCAGCCCCCCCATGATCGCCACGGCCATGGGGCCGAAGAACACACTGCGCGACAGCGGAATCATCGCCAAAACCGCCGTCAGCGAGGTCAGCGCGATCGGCCGGAAACGACGGACCGTGGATTCAATAATGGCATCCCAGGCGGTTAGCCCCTGGTCCATATCCTGACCAATCTGGTCCACCAGAATCACCGCGTTACGCATGATCATGCCAGCCAGGGCGATGGTGCCCAGCATGGCGACAAAGCCGAATGGCTTCTGGAACAACAGCAGGAAGAAGGTCACCCCGATCAGCCCCAGCGGTGCGGTGATAAAGACCATCAACGACAGCGGGAAACTGCGCAGCTGCAACATCAGCAAGGTAATCACCACCAGAATGAACAGTGGCATCCCAGCATTCACCGATTTCTGCCCGCGCGCGGATTCTTCCACCGTACCGCCCACCTGCAGCAGGTAACCCGGCGGCAGATCTGCCTGCACCTGGGAGAGCGTCGGCATGATTTGCTGCATCAGCGTGGCAGGCAGGGCACCGTCTTTCACGTCCGCCAGCACCGTCACCGTTGGCAAACGATCACGATGCCAGATGATGCCCTCCTCGAAACCGGATTCCAGTGTCGCCACCTGATTCAGTGGCACGCTGCGTCCGCTGTCCGTCTGCACGGCAAGGTTGCCCAGCAAGCCCAGAGCGTGGCGCTCGTGGCGATCGCCTCGCACTTCCACGTTGATCAGCTCATTGTCTTCGCGGTACTGGCTCACCGCGACCCCGGAAAGGGACGCCTGCAACGCCGTGGACAAGTCCGACGTGGTAATCCCCATGGCGCGCGCCCGGTCCTGATCCACCACCAGACGCACCACCTTGCTGGGCTCTTCCCAATCGAGATGCACGTTGGCGGTGTGTTCGTTATCACGCACTTTCACAGCCACCCGACGAGCCAGCTCACGCACCTGGGAAATATGCTCACCGGAAATACGCAGCTGAATCGGATAACCCACAGGCGGACCGTTTTCCAGTCGCGACACGCGAGTACGCACTGCCGGGAATTCCCGCTCCAGGATCTCCATCAACCAGCCACGCACCTGTTCGCGTTCTTTCACGTTACGGGTGAGCACCACAAACTGGGCCACACTGGCGGCGGGTAATTTCTGATCCAGCGACAGATAAAAACGGGGCGAGCCGCTGCCCATGTAACCCACGTAGTTTTCGATCATGTCGTTTTCGCCAAGCATGGCTTCCAGGCGCAGTGCCTTTTCCTGGGTCGCTGTCAGCGATGCCCCTTCTTCCAGCTTCATGTCCACCATCAACTCAAGCCGGCCGGACGCCGGGAAGAATTGCTGGGGCACAAAACTGAACAAAAGAAGAGAAAAAACAAAGATGCCCACGGTCAGCCCGATGACCGTTTTCCGGTAACGCACGCACCACTCTACCCAGCCACGGAAACGGCGATAAAACGGTTTCTGATAAGGGTCATGCACATCGCCACTGGCATCACGACGGGCCAGACTGGGGAGCAACTTCTCCCCCAGATACGGCACAAAGACCACCGCCGCCACCCAGGAAGCCAACAATGCAATGGTCACCACCTGGAAGATGGACCGGGTATATTCCCCGGTGCTCGATTCCGCAGTGGCGATGGGCAGAAAGCCTGCAGCGGTAATCAAGGTGCCGGTGAGCATGGGAAAGGCGGTACTAGTCCAGGCAAAGCCGGCAGCCTTGATACGGCTAAAACCCTGCTCCATTTTTATCGCCATCATTTCCACGGCGATAATGGCATCGTCCACCATCAGGCCCAGTGCCAACACCAGCGCACCCAGCGAAATCTTGTGCAGGCCGATGTCGAAATATTTCATCGACGCAAAGGTCATGGCCAACACCAGCGGAATGGAAAACGCCACTACCAGACCGGTGCGCCAGCCCAGTGAGAAGAAACTCACCAGCAGCACGATGGCCAGCGCTTCCATAAGCACCTGAACAAATTCGCCCACCCCGGCTTCCACCGCCGCCGGCTGATCCGACACCTTTCGCAGCTCCATGCCGATGGGCAGGCTTTCCTGCAACTTGGCAAAGGTCTGGTCCAGATTGTCACCCAGCTTGAGAATGTCGCCGCCGTCTTTCATGGACACCGCAATGCCAATGGCATTTTCGCCCATGAAGCGCATGCGCGGCTGCGGCGGATCGCTAAAGCCTCGATAAACGTTGGCGATGTCGCCAAGACGCAGGGTGCGGTTTTCTACCTGAATGGGGAAGTTGCGAATATCGTCCACGCTGGTGAATTCACCGGAAACCCGCAGACGTACGCGACTGCTCGGCGTTTCAAAAAAACCGGCATCGGCCACGGCGTTCTGCGACTGCAATGCCTGCTGAACCGTCACCAATGGAATACCCAGGGATGCCAGTTTGGTATTGGCAATTTCTACCCAGATCTTTTCGTCCTGCAGACCGACCAGTTCCACCTTGCCCACGTCGTCCACCCGCTGCAGAGCCAGCTGCAAACGGTCGGCGTAGTCTTTCATGATGGCGTAATCAAAACCCTCGCCGGTGAGCGCATAGATGTTGCCGAAGGTGGTGCCAAATTCGTCATTAAAGAAGGGGCCACGTACATCCTGGGGCAGGGTGTGGCGAATATCGCCAATCTTCTTGCGAACCTGGTACCAGAGATCCTTGATGTCCTTGGAACGCATTTCATCCCGGGCCATGAACATGACCAGTGACTGGCCGGGCCGGGAATAGGAGGTAATGCGTTCAAAGTCACCGGTCTCCATCAGTTTCTTTTCCACCCGTTCGGTGATTTGCCGGGACACTTCCTCGGCACTGGCACCGGGCCACAGGGTGTTGATGGTCATCAGTTTGAAGGTAAAGGGCGGGTCTTCACTCTGGCCCAGATTGGCATAGGAAATGGCCCCCATGGCACCGAGAAGGATCATAGCGTAGAGCACCAGGGTGCGGTTTTTCAGCGCCCATTCGGAGAGATTGAACGACATGGCCATGCTCTCCTTATTGATCCGCATCTGGGCTTGGCGTCGCGTCTGCACTGTCATCAGCCGGGGCCTCCGGGGCCGCCTGCTCGGCAGGTGCGGCCTCAGCCAGATCCAGCTGACGGTTCTCGCGATCCACCGGAATAACCCTCTGTCCTTCGCGCAGCAGCTGCGTGCCTGCGGTCACAACCCAGTCCTGCGGCTGCAAGCCGCTTAACACCGGCACCACCTGTTCCTGATAAGGCCCCACTTCCACCGGTGTTTTCTGCAAGGTCAGCGCATCCGGGTTGACCACCCACACATAGGTATTGCCTTCCTCGGCGGTGAGCGCAGATAGGGGAATACTGAGCACGTCAGCATTGGCGGCACCACTGACAAAGACCCGGGCAGACTGCCCCAGATCCGCCCCAACGCTGGCGTTTTCGAATGCCACGCGAGCTTCAAATGTTCGCGAGCGGGGATCCGCGGCCGGCGACAGTTCACGAATTTTGCCTTCGAATACCTGCCCAGGCCGCGACCATAATTCAATCGCCACCGGCATGCCGATCTTGAAGCGGCCCACGTCCTGCTCCGGCAAATCAATCCGCACTTCGCGGTCGCCGTCGATCGCCAGCACAAACACCGCCTGGCCGGCAGCCACTACCTGGCCAGCCTCCGCCAGACGCTGGGCAATCACGCCGTCACGGGGCGCTTTCAGCGAGGCATAGTCCGCTTGATTCCGAGCCACCTTCAGGTTCGCGCGAGCCTGGCGCAGCTGCGCCACACTGGCGTCATAACGGCTTTCAAAGGAATCGAACTGGGAGCGGCTGATCACATTGCGCTCCATCAGCTCGCGGTAGCGCTCCAGTTCGCTGCTGGCCAGGTTGTGGTCGGCCTGGGCAGAGGCCATCTGCGCCCGTACCGCATCCAGTTTCAGGCTCACATCATCGGTATCCAGCTTGGCCAACACCGTCCCTTCACTGACCCGGTCGCCCACATCCACCAGCCGCTGGCTGATCTTGCCACCAATGCGGAAACCCAACTCCGGCTCATAGCGGGCACGGATTTCACCGGGGAACACGTCCTGACTGGCATCCGCCGATAGCGGCTGGGCCACCAGTGCCGGGCGGGCCGGCGCCTTGTTTTCCGACTCCGGATCGGAACAACCCTGCAGGGACAACGCCCCCGCCGCCATTCCCGTGACGATCAGCCCCGACAGCACTCTCGACAGCAATAAAGAACGAAACATGACTGGTTCCCTCATTGACCCCACCTCTTTAGACGGATCCGCCCGTTAAGTCGGCGGATTGTGCCGGTCTTGGCTTGCCGGCATGCTATACTCGCCAGTATAGTAATTTTATTAAACTGAACCGTCCAGTATTGAAATATGACCGACTCTGCCTCTCCAGACCAGCCCAACCCACGCGGACGCCCCAAAGACCCGGCGAAACGCACCGCCATCCTTGAAGCAGCCAAAACGCTGTTTCTCGGAAAAGGCTTTGCCGGCACCAGCATGGACGCCGTGGCGAAACAGGCTGGCGTCTCCAAACTCACTGTGTATAGCCATTTCAGTGACAAGGAAACGTTATTTTCGTCAGCCATTGAGGCGAAATGTCACAACCTGCTGCCCATGCCGATCTTCGAACTGGAACCAGATCTGCCTATTCGCGCCACCCTGACCAAGATTGGCCTGGCGTTTCTCGAACTGATCCATACCGACGAAGTGATCGAGTTACAGCGACTGATGAGCAGCCTGGCCACACAGGACCCGGCCATGTCACGGCTGTTTTTTGAAGCCGGCCCGCAGCGCACTATCACCGCCATGGAAAACCTGGTGCGCAACGGCAATAAAACAGGGCGATTGCAGGCAGACAACCCCAAACAGGCGGCGGAGAATTTCTTCAGCCTGCTGCAAGGCTGTGAGCATATGCGTGTGATTATTGGCTGTAACCAGCCGATGACGATCAGCGAAGCGCAGCCCCATGCCGAACAAGTGGTGGATATGTTCCTGCGGGCCTACGGGAAGGATGGGGAATAACCGGATCTAGGGAACCTCTGAATAACTCCTTGCATGCTCAGTCTTTCAAGCTGGCTCGCAATCTAGGCGCGATTTTGAAGGTGTATGTCCATCCATCGAAAAAACGCAACGACGAGTGCGGGCCAGCCTGGAAGACCCGGAGGGCACGGCCTGAAGCGTACATCTGCTGCACCTTGCCTCTAGGAAAGGGAACCACCCTGTCCGTCAAGACAAGACTCAACAGCTGCACGCTTCAGGCCACGCTGAGTACGCAAGGAGTTATTCAGAGGTTCCCTAGCAGCGGGACAATATATTCAAGGCAGCGGGGCCCTTGGCCCCGCCCTGAAACGATCAGAAGGATTTTCTGACGCCAATAGAGAAGTGGTCGTAATCCACATCAAGCTTGTCATCTGCAATCTTGACTTCATGGGTCGCATCCACATAACCCAGCACCAGTTCCGGAGCATCCGGTGCAAAGGCGATAGCCACGTCCAGACCTAACAATTCCGGGTCAATATCCAGAGTATCTGACCCGAACGATTCTTTGGTATCCGTATCGCCCATGTTGTACCAAAGCGATGCAGTCACCATCTCGAAATTGGCGCGAGCGCCGAATTCCAGACCGTAACCTTCCCCTGCAGCACTGATCAGTGTCGGGCGGCTAAAGCCAACCGCGCCATAGAGATCGACTATATCAGCCAGTGGAAAGTGAGCCCCCACGCCGATAAACGTCATGTCGTTAAGCGCCGTATTTTCAGCTAGACCAAAACCGATCTCATCGTCCTTGTAATCCAGTGACATGTGGCGGCCCATGACCATAACGTAGTCACCGATCTCAAAACCACCCTGCAGCCCGAACCCCTGCTGGAGATCAAGGGATTCAGAGGGAAACCCGTCTTGCTTGATTTCCGAATCACCAGACACGACATAGTCGAACTGTACATAGTTGAATGAAGGCGCATCCGCAAAGGCATGCTGACCTGTGGCCCCCATCAGGGTGGCAAACGCAAGCGTGGTAATTTTTTTATTCATAACTTTCTCCCTGTTATCTAAAGACAAGCCAAGGCTGTCCTGAGCCCGATCACTGACATCCCTGGCCCTGCAGCATTGATACCTCAATTGTAAAAAAACCGCAATATACAACGCATTTACTGCACCAACAGGAACAACGCCAATTCAATACGCGCTACGCTTGGCTTTCACTTCTGCCGCATAAAGCAGTGCCCTGCCCCGACGGCGTTCACCCAGTTGCCACCAGATCACCCCAAGCCAGCGAATCGCCAGGCGATCCTCGGCATTGCAGGACAGAGCCTGCTGGGCGATGCGCAAAGCTCGCCCAAGCAAGCGCTGTCGATAGCTGGGGAACCGTTTGGCTGCCCGCACCAGCGTCGCGATATGTCCCAGCCCGTCGGCGCTCACGCTGCGCTGCCGCTCTGGGCACTGTCGGCATTGCCCTGCACCTTGGCGGCGGCCTTGCCCGGCACCGCGAAGGCATACCAGTCCAGCTTGCGAGTCACCACCATCACGGCAGCCAGAGCGGCAAACAGCAGCAGTGCGCCCAGCAACAAGGCGTAGTCTTCAGCCATGAGTATGCCGTAGATCAACCCCTGCACCAGCAGCAAGCTCAAGGCAAAGGTCCAGCCGGCCCTGAGCGAACGCATGGCGGCCATCAGGTAGATGCCTATCAATGCACAGCACGATAACGCGGCGACCAGATAGGCCAGCAGAAAGTCGATATGCTCACTGAGCGCCACCAGCAACAGGTAGAACATGGCCAGGGCCAGGCCCACCAACAGGTATTGCATGGCGTGCAACGGGTACCGACGCAGCACTTCAAAAAGGAAAAACGCCGCAAAGGTCAGCCCCACAATCAGGTAGCTGTATTTCAGCGCCCGCTCACTGGAGAGCAACCCGGTGACCGGCTGCACCAAGCGCACCCGCAATGCCTGACTGCTGTCACCGCATGCCGCATCGCCGCGGGCGCAGTGAATCACACTGGCCGCCGCCAGGCTGTTGGTGCGCCACTGGCTGGTAAAGCCGTCATGGGTAATCTCACGCTCCACCGGCAACACCAGCCCTTCGAAGCTGGGATGGGGCCAGTCGGCACGCAGCGCCATGCGCATTTCCTTGGCCAGCGGCAAGGCACCGAGTGATTCTGTGCCATTCAAATTCAACCGCACCTTTACCGTAAAGGCGCCGGTCAAATCGGCCGGCAGCGACACCGCCACGGCATTACCGCCCACCCCGTCCGGCAGCTGCTCGGTTTCCACCAACGGCAGCGGCACATCGTTGACCAGGATTTGCGGACGCTCCACCAGTCCACGCAGATCCTGAATCTGCAATAGCAGCAGCGGAGCCTGCGACGACACCACCTGTTCCGGCTGACTCACTTGCTGCCAGTTAGCGGGAAACACGGCTTCGATATGCAGCAGACTCCGGTACACCGGCACGCCGTAAATACCGCGATAGCGCATTTCACTCTGCAGCTCGCCATCAATGCTCAGGGTATCCGGGATCTGGCTATCCAGAACCAGCCGGCGTTCGATGGCGGTACAGGTTTCGCCGCTGCGGCAATCGCGCTTTTCCACCAGCTGTTTGCGGGTTCTGGGCACCACGATCAGAGGCCCACTGATCTGCTGCTCGCCACTGACCTGCCGGGTAATTTGGTGTTTGACGTGCATCGCTTCATTACTACGGTCGGATATCTTTCCCTGGATCATTAACAGCGGCACCACCAGCACCAGCATCAGCCCGGCAATGGTGAACATTTTCAATAACAGGTTGGGTCGCATGGCTTCTCTCCCACAAATGACGCCCTCAGATTGAGACGTCAGTGTGCTGAACCCGCTTGGGGGTTTTGTGGGGATTGTGTGGGGAAAGCCATTGCGAGTGACGAGAAGCGAGTTTCGAAACCCGGGCCAGATTTTCTTCCCGCTTCTCTCTATCGCGCCGCTAGCGACGCTCCTACGGAAGGGGATTATTCGGGGAGAATTAGCCTGGCTTGAACGCCCTGAGAGGTGTTTTCCACTTTCAGGCTGCCACCGTGCAAGCTGGCGATTTCGCTGACCATGGCCAGCCCCAGGCCGGAACTTCTCTCCTGACCCGGAGCCGGCAGGGAATAGAAACGCTCGGCAATACGGCCCAGGGCATAGTCGGGAATCGCGGGGCCGGTGTTGTCCACGCTCAGGCAGGCGGCCTCAACATGCACCGCGATGGTGGTTTTCTCTTTGGCAAAACGCAGGGCGTTATCCAGCAGATTGAACAGGGCCAGCTTGAGGGTCTCCGCTTCCGCCAGCAGGGTGCCTTCATTCACGCTCACCTCCAGCTGCTTTTCGGCCAGCAGTGAATAGCGACTTTGCTGCCATTCCTGTACCAAAGCGGAAATCGCCACGGCACTTTTTCGATCCGGCAGGCTTTCCAGTTTTTCCAGCCTCGCCATGGCCAGCAACCTGTCCAGAAGATCACTCAACCTGATGCTTTCGTGTATCACATTATCCGTGAAACGGTGCAGGGCTGGATCGCGCACTTCCTCTGCCAGAATTTCACCAGCGCCACGAATCGCCGCCAACGGGCTTTTCATTTCATGGGTCAGCAGTGTCACGTTATCTTCCAGCTGTGCCCGTGCCTCCAGGCGTCGACGCATGGCGGTGACGGCATCCGCCAGGTCACGAATTTCATCACGGCCACGGAACACCGGTGGCGCCGGGCGCTGGTCGTTGGCGACGGCCTCCGCATAGCGGCGCAAGCGGTTTACCCGGCGGCCAAGCCACCAGGACAGCAGCCCACCCAGCAACAGGCATACCAGTAACGCCAGGCCGCCGTAGATCATGAGATAGCGCTCCGCCCGCTGCACAAACGGCTCAATGGCACGCCCGGGCTTACCCAGGCTGATAACACCGATAAGGCTGCCGTCATGGCGAATGGGGGCCGCCACGTACATCACCGAGGTGGATGGATCCTGTGGATCGCTGCGGGTCGTGCGCGCGCCGTAACGGCCCTGCAAGGTCAGGTGCACATCGTTCCAGCGAGAAAAATCCTTGCCCTCATCCCGGCCACGGGAATCGAATAGCACCGTGCCGGTGGGGCCGGTGATATACACATGGGTGTGGATGCGCGTTTTCTTCAAGCCCCAGATATCCGCATCCGGCGTGCGCCCGGCATAACGGTTGAGGGCGCCTCGCAATGCCGGAGTGATAACGATCTCTGCGTTGCGGACATCGCTGGCGACGATTTCCGCCAGCAGATTGGCGGCATCCACCAGGGTTTCTTCCGCCGATTGGCGCACCAGCGGCTTGGCCTGGCCAAACACCAGATCCAGCACGAACCAGCCCACCAGACCCAGGATCAGAAAATAAAAGACCAGCAGGCGTTGACCGAGCTTCATGGCATTTCCAGCACGTAACCGATTCCCCGCCGGGTGGCGATAAGCTGATCGCCGCCCAGCGGACGCAATTTCGCCCGCAGGGTCTTAATATGGGTATCCACGCTGCGCTCGAAGCTGTCTTCATCGCTATCGCAGATATCCAGCAGGTGGCTACGACTGAACACCTGCCCTGGGCGCTGCACCATGGCCGCCAGAATGCGGTATTCCGAACGCGTCAGTGTCAGCGGTTTGCAGCGAAAAGAAATACGAAACCCGGCTTCATCCACCTGCCAGGGCGATTCGTCAACGGCGTGAGTCGGCGCCGGCGGCGTGGGCACCATGCGCTTGAGAATGGCGCGAATACGGGCCACCACTTCACGGGGACTGAACGGCTTGGTGACATAATCGTCGCCCCCCAGCTCCAGCCCCAGAATACGGTCCACTTCATCCTGGCGGGCAGTGAGAAAAAGCACCGGCAGTTCGCTGCGCTGGCGCAGCTGCTTGAGCACCTCGAAGCCATTGATATCCGGCAACCCCACATCCAGCACCATGACGTCGAAAGGCTGGGCACTAACAGTATCCAGCGCATCCTGGCCCAGCGTTACGTGGGTCACGGCAAAATGTTCACGCTCCAGCGCAAACACCAGCGGCTCGGCAATACGCGGTTCATCTTCTACGATCAGTACAGCGGGCACTTGAAATCTTCCTGGCCAGTAACCATGGCATGATAACCAGACCACGAGGGTGTTCCCATGCCAGGAGGCGTTTATGTTGGAACTGATCGACAATCTGCCCGGTGACACCGTGGGAGTCAGCGCCCACGGCGAGCTCACCGCCGAAGACTACCGCCAGGTGCTGGTGCCAGCCATCGAAGGTGCACTAAGCCAGCACGAGCGCATTAATGTGCTCTACGAAATCGGCCCGACTTTTGACACATTTTCTGCCGGCGCCATGTTGCAGGACGCCCTGGTCGGCCTGCGCCACCCGCTGAGCTGGAAGCGCATTGCGGTGGTCACCAGCCACGACTGGATCAGCAACACCGTCCAGCAGGCCAGCGCACTGATTCCCGGCGAGGTCCGGGTATTTGAGTGGGCTGAACAAAAGGATGCGCTAAGCTGGCTGGCGAGCTGAGAAAATCAGCTACGAGCTGCCAGCAATGAGAAAAAACCGGGCAACCTTAATATTCAGGATTTTGACTTTCTCGCAGCTCATAGCTCGTAGCTGCCTTTACCCCGCCTGCCGCAAACTCAATTTCAATGCATCCAGCAAATCCCGGCCGGCGCTGTGCAGCTCCCTGATGTCCTTAAGGAAGAAAGTTTTCTTTACCCGGGTCTGCACCACCAGCACACCGTAGAGCACGCCGTCGTATTCCAGCGGGATGCCCAGATAACTGCGGAAATGTTCTTCATCGGAACCGGGCACATAGAAGTAATCCATGTGCGCCTGGATATCCCGGGCCGCCACGGCGCTGCGGCTGCGCGCCACCTTGCCGGTCAACCCCTGGCTGTACGTCAGGGTGGCTCCCAGCACGCGCTGATTGAGACCACTGGTAGCGACGATCTCCAGGCACTGCTGCTGACCATCAGCCTGATACAGGCTGCACACCTGCACGTTGAGCTTGTTTCTCACTGCATCCACGCGGGCATGCATGAAATTCGGGGGCAAGGGCACGCGATTACCTCTCTATAGGCCCGCGTTAATGCGGACCTTCTCTCCCTTTCAATTTCCGTGCCTGCTTGGCGCTGCCTCAGGCAGATCACCACCACATGCTTTACACTGTACGCGTACCCTTGCCGTGGAGCCCTGCGTTGGCCAAAAAAGCAAAAACCGAGGCCGAGATCGCGCGCTTTCGCGAATCCGTGTGCGAGGCAGCCACTCGCCTGTTCATCGAACGCGGGCCCCAGAATGTGACCATGCGGCAGATCGCCAGCGAAGTGGGGGTGAGCCCGATGACGCCCTACCGCTATTTCCGCGACAAGGATGACATTCTGGCCACCGTTCGCGCCGCCGCCTTCAACCGCTTCGCCACCGCCCTGGAAACCGCCGTGGCCAGCGCCCCGGACGCCCGCAGCAAAGGCCGCGCCGTGGGTGATGCCTACGTGGGGTTTGCCAAGTCACACCCCGCTGCCTACCAGCTGATTTTTTCTTTTTCCCAGCCCGACGAAGACCGTTACCCGGAACTGCAGGCCGCCAACGGCCGTGCCCAGGAAACCATGGTGGGCTATGTACGCGAGATGATTGAGGCTGGCCTGCTCAAGGGCGACGCCCAACTGATCGGCTATATGTTCTGGGCCACCCTCCACGGTATCGTGGTGCTGGAACTGGCCAGCGGCCTGCGGGGCATGGACGGCGACACCCTGCGCGAGAAGATCATGCGCACCCTCTATGCCGGCATGCAGGTCACCCCGCCCACTCTGGATTCCTGACCAATCCGCTCAATCCCGACATCGGCAGACTTGACTCTATAAATATACGGTGTAAATTTTACTTTGCATATTTATACCGCCGGGTCGTGTTTCCCGGTGGCCCGGACCCTGCCCCGCGTTAATACCGGGGCCCAGAATGAGGACACAGCCATGTCTTTGCCCGTTGAAATTCGCTCTCGCCTGCGCCTGCCGGTGATGTGTTCACCGCTGTTCATCATTTCCAACCCGGACCTGGTGATCGCCCAATGCCAGGCCGGTGCCATCGGCTCGTTCCCGTCCCTGAACGCCCGCCCGCTATCGCAACTGGATGAATGGCTGCACCGTATTACCGAAGAGCTTGCCGCCTGGGACCGGGATCACCCGGACCAGCCCGCCGCGCCATTCGCGGTAAACCAGATTGTTCACCGCTCCAATGACCGCCTGGAAAAAGACCTGGAGCTGTGTGAAAAGTACCAGGTGCCCATGGTGATCACTTCCCTTGGCGCCCGTGAAGACGTGAACCAGGCAGTACACGGCTGGGGCGGCATGGTGATGCATGACGTGATCAACAATCACTTTGCCCACAAGGCCATCGAAAAAGGCGCCGATGGCCTGATCGCTGTCGCCGCCGGGGCCGGTGGCCACGCCGGGCAGCTGTCACCGTTCGCGCTGATGCAGGAAATTCGCAGCTGGTTCGACGGCCCGCTGGCCCTGTCCGGCTCCATCGCCAGCGGCCCGTCCGTGCTGGCGGCCGAAGCCATGGGTGCGGATCTGGCCTACATCGGCTCGCTGTTCATCGCCACCCAGGAAGCCAACGCTGACGCTGCCTACAAGCAGATGATCGTGGACAGCAACGCCTCCGATATCGTCTACAGCAACCTGTTCACTGGCGTACACGGCAACTACCTGGCCCCGTCCATCGTCAAGGCAGGCATGGACCCGGCCAACCTGCCGGAAAGCGATCCTTCGGCCATGAACTTCGGGTCCGGCGGCAATTCCGACAAGAAGGCCTGGAAAGATATCTGGGGCTGCGGCCAGGGCATCGGCGCGGTGGATGCGGTGCAAAGCGCCAGCGACGCCATTGCCAAGCTCAGCGAGGAATACCAACAGGCCCGCCGCGCATTGAACGCGGCCTGAGCGAAATCGCCAGGCGCCGGTCCCGGATAACACAGGAGAGAGAATCATGGCGAATATTGATGCATGGCACGCGGTAGTCAAAAGCCGCGACAACCAGGCACTCAGTGACCTGATTGCCGACGACGCGGTGTTCCACTCACCACTGGTGCATACCCCGCAGGCGGGTAAGGCGCTGACCACCGCGTACCTGACTGCCGCGCTACACGTGCTGGCTAACGACAGCTTTCGTTATGTGCGGGAAGTCAACGAAGGGGAACACTCCATTCTGGAATTTGCTCTGGAACTGGACGGCATCGCTGTGAATGGCGTGGACATGATTGAGTGGGATGCGGAAGGAAAAATCATCGACTTCAAAGTGATGATCCGCCCCTACAAGGCCATTGAAGTAGTGCGTACTAACATGGCGGCCATGCTGGAAAAACTGGGCTAGAAAAGAAGCCCCGCGGACAGGACTGAACAACAGGTGTCCGGCAAACTTAATGCCGGATGCCTGACGCAAACCGCCTCAGCCTTCAGGCTCCGAGCATATAGGACCTGAAGGCTTCGGTGGCTGCGGCGACCGTCACCGCCACAAAGACCCCGCTGAACATGATGCCCACAATGGCCACCAGGATCGCCATGAACTTGGTGCTCTTGTGTGATGGCCGCAGGTCCCCGTACCCCACCGTCAACGCGGTAATCATGGACCAGTAGAACGCATCGAACCGGCTCCAGCCTTCGCGACGTCCCACCCATTGCCCCAGCCCGATGATCACCACCAGAAACCCTGCCAGGAAAGGCGCAACCAGCACCATCGCCTTGATGAACAGGGCCAGAAATGCGAAGGCAAACTCCATCGTCACCGCCCCTACAGGCTGAACAGCACCCGGCAGAACCAGGTCTTCAGGTAAGCGGTTTCGGCAATGGCCGGGTGCACCGGGTGATCCGGCCCCTGTCCTTCGTAACCCACCACCTGAATGCTGCGGTCGATGTGCCGGGCACTACTGTGCACAACCTCCAGCAGACGCTCTGCCGGCATGTGCATGGAGCAGGACGCCGATACCAGATAGCCACCGGGTTTCACCAGCCGCATGGCCAGCTCGTTGATGGCGTGATAACCGGCCAGGCCGTTCTTGAAATCTTTTTTGCGCTTGATGAACGCCGGCGGGTCCAGCACCACCAGGTCATACTTTTCGCCATCGGCAATCAATTGCTTCATGGCCGCAAACGCATCGCCCTGAATGCTGCCAACCACGTCAGCGACACCATTCAGTTCTGCGTTGCGATGCACATAATCCGTGGCGATTTCAGAGCCATCCACACAGGTTACTGACTCCGCACCCGCCAGTGCCGCCTGCACACCCCAACCGCCACAGTAACTGAACACATCCAGTACGCGAGCGCCTTTGGCCAATGCCTGCATCTTCTGACGAGCAGCCCGGTGATCGTAGAACCACCCGGTCTTTTGCCCCTCTGCCAACGGCGCTACAAATTTTGCGCCGTTTTCCGTGAGGCTGATTTCGTCAAGCATCTCGCCTTTCAATGCTTTGGTGTAACGATCCAGCCCTTCGATCTCACGGGCCGCCGCTTCGTTCTTGGCAATGATATGCGTCGGTGCCAGCACCGCATCCAGGGCGCTGACAATCACATCCAGATGGGCTTCCATGGCGCCGGAACCGGTCTGCACCACCAGCACATCGTGGAAACGATCCACCACCAGGCCAGGCAGGCCATCGGCTTCGCCAAAGACCAGTCGGTAGCAGGGAACATCGAACAACTGCTCGCGCAGGCTCAGCGCCTGCTCAATCCGCTTCTTGAAAAAACTGCGCGACAATTCCTGTTTCACATCGCGACTGTACAGCCGCGCGGCAATCAGCGAATGGGGGCTGAGCAGAGCACGCCCCAACGGCTTGCCGCGGCTGTCTTCCACCACGCAAGCCCCAGCGGACAAATCCTTGAGCGGAGTATGACGGGTATCAATTTCGTTGGCGTATACCCACAAATGGCCCGCCTTGAGGCGGCGCTCTTCATTTTTGCGCAGGCGAATAACAGTCGGTTCGGTCATGGTGCATACATCAGCTGGCCGGAAAGGGAGGGATGATAACACAGGGAGAGAATGCCACGATCAACGACAGAGGCAGCTG
Organism: Alloalcanivorax sp.; assembly: GCA_039983755.1. GTDB lineage: Bacteria > Pseudomonadota > Gammaproteobacteria > Pseudomonadales > Alcanivoracaceae > Alcanivorax. The sequence goes on along the minus strand of JBDWVU010000027.1, from coordinate 162 downwards.
CGCACGAACACACAAAGAGATCCTGTAGATACCGTCTCTCTCCATACCCTGCAAGTCCTCTCTATGCGACCTGCGGGGTATATTCCTGCTGGTGCTTGATCACGCCATAGGCGATTTGCACCATCTTGCGCATGGCGGCAACGACTATCGCCATGCCTGACT
>JBDWVU010000026.1:0-5678 GCA_039983755.1 Alloalcanivorax sp. | reverse complement strand
CCTGATCCCATGCCGAACTCAGAAGTGAAACGACATATCGCCGATGGTAGTGTGGGGCTTCCCCATGTGAGAGTAGGTCATCGTCAGGCTCTTAAACAAACAGAAAACCCTCGTCGCGAAAGCGGCGGGGGTTTTTTGTATGCTCGCTGGAAACCGCACGCCCATTCCTCAATCCTCCCCTTTTGGCTTTTCAGCACTGTGACCCTTGTGCTGTAAGGGCGCGTGCCTGCCTATGTGGCCGGCGTCGGCTGGAAGTGCGCAACAAAACCAATGTGCTTGTTTGTTTTCAGGTCGAGTAGCGGGGCTGCCGGTGCGTTGGCTGCGATCTGTCTGCTTGTTTCTGCTTCCAGTCTGAATTTTGTTCAGGCTTTCTTTCGATGAGGGTCCGCTCTATTGCTCTTTATCCTTTGGCGGTAAGGTTCTACCCTTGGTGCGGTGCCTGTGTGTATTCCTACAGTAAACAAGCGTTTACCGGCGATTTTGGGGCTGTGAAAGGCTCCATTGCGGCGGGGGAAAGTGGTATGGTTGGGGTTTGCTGTTTGGGGATGACAGTGGGATAGATGGGCAGTGGGAGGTGTTCCACTGCCTTGCAGGCGTCTTCTGTGGCTTGAGTAGTCAAAGTGATGCTTTATATGCTGGATCATCTTTAACGGAATTCGCAGGGGAGCCTGCTCCGGTTTGCCGTTCGTTGGGCAGGCCGTTTCATTGGAATTTAGACTCGGGAAAGGTTGAGAATTATGACAACAGGAAAAAGTGTGATGACTCCGCTGCAGGCTCTGGCTCAGCGTTGTTCGCAACACGGTGATGCCGTGGCATTTGTTCAGCCTCTGGGTGGTGGTGAGCTGCGTGAATACACCTGGAAACAGGTGGATGAAGAGGCGCGCAAGATTGCTGCCTACCTGCAATCCCAGGGAATGAAGAAGGGCGACCACGTTGCGCTGGTGTCCAAGAACTGTGCCGAGTGGATTATCACTGACGTGGCAATCTGGATGGCCGGTGGTGTCAGTGTGCCCTTGTATCCGACGTTGGTAGCCGAAACGGTGCGCCAGATCATGGAGCATAGTGAGTCCAAGTTTCTCTTTGTGGGCAAGCTCGATGACTGGGACATGATGAAAGCTGGTGTGCCTGATGGGGTGCAGCAGATTGCATTGAGTCTGGCGCCGGAAGATGCGCTGCAGGCCTTCCCGAAATGGCCGGATATTATTCGCGACACTGCGCCTCTGACTGAGGTTAGTGTGCCGGACCTGAAGGATCTGGCAACTATCGTTTATACCTCGGGCACCACTGGTATGCCCAAGGGTGTCATGCACGACTTTGAGAGTCTTTCCACTGTGGGGGAGAAGATGATCAAGGTGTACGACCTCACGCCCGACGAGCGCATGATCTCCTACTTGCCCCTGTCCCATGTGGCTGAGCGTGTGGCAGTAGAGATTGCTGTGCTGTATGTGGGCAACAAAATCTTTTTTGCCGAGTCTCTGGATACCTTTGGCGAAGATATCAAGCGGGCACAACCAACCGTATTTTTTGCGGTGCCGCGGATCTGGTCCAAGTTTTACCAGAAAGCTTCGGAAGCGGTGCCACCGAAAAAACTCAATCGGTTGCTCAAGATTCCTTTCCTCAACAAAATCATCAAGAAAAAAGTGCTGGGTGCCATGGGGTTGGACGAATGCCGTATTGCACTGTCGGGTGCCGCCGCGCTGTCCCCTGAGATTATTACCTGGTTCAAGAAACTGGATCTGGAGATTCTCGAAGTTTACGGCATGACAGAAAACCTGGCGTGGTCGCACACCACCGAAGAGGGCGACCAACAAATTGGTTGGGTGGGCACACCCAACGATGGCGTTGAATGCCGTATCGGCGAAGGTGGCGAGATTCTCGTGCGCAGCCTGGGGAATATGAAGGGTTACTACAAGCAGCCTGAGAAGACAGCGGAAGATCTGACCGAAGACGGTTGGTTGCGCACGGGCGATGTGGGTGAAATTGACGGAAAGGGCCGCTTGCGCATCACCGGTCGCGTGAAAGAAATTTTCAAAACGGAAAAGGGCAAGTATGTTGCGCCGGCGCCGATCGAGAATCGACTGTCGACGATGCCGGGTCTCGAGCTGGCTTGTGTGATCGGCCAGGGTATGGGGCAGCCGGTTGCCTTGCTTAACATTACTCCGGAAGAGCAGGAGCGGTTGAGCAAAGGCAGCGAGAAGGAGCACTTTACCAAGGAGCTTGAAAAGCTGCTCGCTCGTGTCAACGAGGTGCTGGATCCTCACGAGCGTATGACCACGTTGATCGTGTGCAAAGATGCCTGGAGTGTCGAGAATAACCTGATCACACCGACATTGAAGCTGAAGCGCAACGAAATCGAAAAACGTTACGCCGATGATATTGTTCAGTGGTCCAAGACGCGCGGGGTTGTTTGGGAGGCTTGAGCACGATGAAAGAGGCGGATCAGTCGCTGGTCCGTCTTCTCGCCGATGGTAACTTTCGTTCCGGTTCAGAGCTTGGGGATGTGTTGGGTATTTCCCGGGCCGGGGTCTGGAAGCGAGTACAGCGCCTTGCGGATTTCGGTCTCACCCTGGAATCTGTGAAAGGCAAAGGTTATCGGCTGGCTCAGCCCCTGGAGTTGATCGATTCCGATACTGTGCAGCGCCGCCTCGGCGGTGCTGCGGACCTGCATTATCAGTGGGTCACCGGTTCTACCAATGCGGATGCCTTGGCATTGGTGGGGCCTGTTTCCCGTCCCCAGGTGTTTATCACCGAATGCCAGTTGGCGGGCCGCGGTCGCCGCGGCCGAGCCTGGCAATCTCCGTTCGCCGCAAATCTCTATATTTCTATTCGGTACACGTTGCCTGGTGGCTTTGCTGCCTTGGGAGGGCTGAGTCTGGCGGTTGGCGTGTCTGTTGCCGAGGCGTTGCGTGAGCTTGAGCCTGGCCTGCCGATTGCCCTCAAATGGCCTAATGATCTTTTGGTTGATGGCGCCAAGATTGGTGGTGTGTTGATTGAGCTTGCGGGGGAGATGGATGGTCGCGTGGATGTGGTTATCGGTGTGGGGCTCAATGGCCGGATGACGGCAGCCCAGGCTGACGCCATTGACCAGCGCTGGATCGATTTGGCTGCTGTGTTGCCGCAAATGCCATCGCGCACGGATCTCACCAGCCAGGTGATTACCCGATTAATGGATATGCTGGCGCGTTTCGAGGTCCATGGCTTTGATGCCTTTGCCGAATCGTTCGCTAAGCTTGATGCGGTATCCGGCAAGAATGTGATTGTCAGGGCCGTGGATCAGGAGCTCGTTGGTGTTGCTGCTGGAGTGGCCTCTGATGGCGCGCTATTGCTGAAAACAAAAGATGGGCTGCGCTCCCTGTACGGCGGAGAAGTGAGTTTGAGAATCCAATGAAGCTGTTTGTTGATGTGGGCAATACCGCCATGAAGTGGCGTTACTGCGACGGCGCAACGGTGCATCAGGGTGGCTGCCGCCATGAGCGCGAGTGGTCGCGGGTGGTGGATGTCATGTTGGCGGGAGCAGGGCGGTCGCCTGATGAAATATGGATCGCGTCAGTCGCCGGACCTGAGGCGGATGCGGTTATTGCCTCTTGTCTTGCGAGTGGCACAGGCTGTCAGTCCCGGTTTTATTATTCCTGCGAATCCGATTTTGGTGTGCAAAGTTGTTATCCGGATCCGAGAAAGCTTGGCGTTGACCGCTGGGTGGCAATGATTGAGGGGTTTCAGCGTTACGGGGCATCGATCATTATCGATTGCGGCAGCGCCTTGACGATCGATGCCGTCGATGCGCGCGGTGTTTTTCTGGGGGGCTATATCGTGCCGGGGCTTGGCATGCTGCGCGGAGCCTTGCTTCGGGATACGTCGGATGTGCATATCGAGCCGGGAACGGCGCAGCTACAACTTGGCCGGTCCACTGGCGAGTGTGTTCATAACGGACTCTTGCGCATGTCTGTGGCCTTTGTCACGGATGTGGTGGTTGAACTGCGCCAAGTGCTTGATGATACTAGCAAAGTGCTCGTCACGGGTGGCGATGCGCCGGAGTTAATCGGATCGTTTGCATTTACATTTGAGCACGCCCCGGATCTGGTTCTGGACGGTCTGGAGCGAGTGGCAGCACGACAACAATAAATGATGGGGGAACACCTGTGCGGTGGATATTCTACAGTTTGCTGGTGATCAATCTGGTCTACGTGGGTTTTCAGTTGACCAAATCGCTGGCCCCGGAGCCTCCTTCGCTGCGTTTGCCGGTCTCCCAGGCTGCTGCCGGTGGCGAGCGTTTGCGGTTGCTCGCAGATAGTCCCCAGCCGCAGAGTGTGCCGGCGGCAAGTGTGCCCGGTGGTAGTTTGTGCCCTGTGGTTGGGCCATGGGAAAACCGTGAGCAGGCAGAGGCTGGTGCAGTGCAGCTCAAGGCTATTGGTCTGCCGGGCCGGGTGCGGGGCTTGGCTGTGCAGAAGGACCGTCTTAACTGGGTGTATCTGCCTCCCTATGAGGACAGGGAGCGTGCATTGCGGGTGCTGAGAGAGTTGCAGGATCATGGGGTGGATAGCTTCATCGTCAAGGAGGGAGGGGATGCCAATGCCATTTCTCTGGGTTATTTTTCCAGCGCCGAATCCGCAGAAGGGCTTCGCCTGAAGATGCAGAATGCAGGCTATCCGGCGTTTGTCCGTGAAACAGCTCGGGATGTGACCGAATATTGGGTCTATCTGGCGAATTCGAAGCCTAAAGATAACGCCGACCTCAAGGCGTTTCTTGAAGGAAATCAGTCGCTTGGTGTCGACAAGGTTTCCTGTTACTGATCGGGTGCGCAATTATTAGGCGTTTGATGCTTAAGTGGATTGCGTCCCCCCATGCCTTTCTATAGAATTCGCAACCCTTGTGAGCTGGCGTAGCTCAGTTGGTAGAGCAGCTGATTTGTAATCAGCCGGTCGGGGGTTCGACTCCTCTCGCCAGCTCCAATTTATAAAACGCTTGGTAACTACTTGAAAACAAGTTGACAAGTTGTTGAAGCGTAAAGAGAATGTAGGCCCTTTTCTGGAGGGGTTCCCGAGTGGCCAAAGGGATCAGACTGTAAATCTGACGCGAAAGCTTCGGAGGTTCGAATCCTCCCCCCTCCACCAGATAGATTGATTTTGCCGGGCAGTTAAATTGCCAGGCGAGATCGAAAGCCGGAAGGCTGGCAGGCATCGGAAGAATTGCGGGTATAGTTCAACGGTAGAACCTCAGCCTTCCAAGCTGATGATGCGGGTTCGATTCCCGCTACCCGCTCCAGCTCCGGAGAGGTTTGGTCGCCGTTAAGGTGGCATGAAGGTTATGCTCATGTAGCTCAGTAGGTAGAGCACACCCTTGGTAAGGGTGAGGTCACCGGTTCAAATCCGGTCATGAGCTCCAATTTCCGGGCCCAGGTATATCCTGGGTCCGGCTTCATGTGTCTTGATGGTGCCAGGGTGGTCTGCGCGAATGAGCTGCAGTCCTTAAATGTGTCTTTATCGGGTGTATGCGCGCCATATGGCGAGAGAGCACAGCCAAGTTAAGAGGTGAAGAGTCGTGGCTAAGGAAAAGTTTGAACGTAATAAACCGCACGTAAACGTAGGCACCATTGGTCACGTTGACCATGGTAAAACCACCCTGACTGCCGCGCTGACACGCGTGTGTGCAGAAGTATGGGGCGGTAGCGCCATTGCTTT
>JBDWVU010000025.1:0-227727 GCA_039983755.1 Alloalcanivorax sp. | reverse complement strand
TGCCGGCCTTCATTGAGATGGCTTTCCAGCATTACCCCGGCGATGGCGGTTTGCCCCTGCGCCCGTTGCTGCAACAGATCCTGTAACACTGCCGGTTGCCGCAGCGGGTCCTTGCCGCTGTTGGCGTGGCTGCAGTCCACGATCAGTCGCGGGTTGCAGCCCTTGGCCTCCAGTGCGGCGGCGGCGCGTTGCACACTGCTGGCATCGTAGTTGGGGCCGTCGTGGCCGCCGCGGAGCACCAGGTGGGTGTCCGGGTTGCCCGCGGTTTGCAGCAGGGCGCTGTGGCCGTGCTCATCCATGCCCAGATGCGTGTGTGGGTGAATGGCAGCCCCCATGGCGTCGCAGGCCACGCCGATACTGCCATCGGTACCATTCTTGAACCCCACCGGCAGGGGCAGGCCGCTGACCATTTCCCGGTGAATCTGCGATTCCGTGGTGCGCGCGCCAATGGCCGCCCAGCTTAGCAGGTCGCCCAGGTAATCGGCGGCCATGGGGTGCAGTAGTTCGGTGGCGAGTGGCAAACCCAGCCGGGCCAGATCCAGCAGCAGGTGGCGAGACACATTCAACCCGGTGGCAATGTCATTGCTGCCATCCAGATGCGGGTCGTAGAGCATGCCTTTCCAGCCCACGGTGGTGCGGGGCTTTTCCACGTAGGCGCGCATGACGATGAAGATTTTATCGTCCAGCTGCGCAGCCAGCTCGGCCAGGCGGTGGCCGTATTCCAGGGCGGATTTGGGATCGTGAAGAGAGCAGGGCCCGGTGATCACCAGCAGGCGTGGATCCTCGCCATTAAGGATATTGCGAATGGTCTGTCGGTGCTGTTCGATCTGTGTCGCCAATGGGCCATCAACCGGCAGCCGCTCACGCAGCACCGTGGGGGAGGGCAGTGGCAGACTGCGCCGCTGGGTGGGACGGATTGGGCTTTCGCTGAGCCCTGCCTGTTGGGTGTTTACCTGTTGCATGGTCTTTCCTTGTTGCTGCGGCGCGTTATCGTCGCGCGTGATTCGTCGATCGTTGTGTGGCGATGCGCTGGCGTAGCCAGCGGTTAAATCGGGTGGTCAGGCGGTTCAGTCGATAGCGATACATGGTGTTGTCCCTGTGTTGCATTTGTCTGTTTGTCTGGGCAATAAAAAACCCCGGGCGGGTTACCGGCCGGGGTTTCATGTGTTCGGCAGGCGTCCCTTATCGGGCGCGCCTGAGTACTGATCAGGCGCGCGAGCGGCTAAACCAATACCCGTAATAAGACGCAGCAGGCATCGCCATACCGGCCACTGGGCCAGTCAGGATGTGTGTGTTGAGCTGTGCTGCGTGCATGGTCATGTCTCTTGAATTCGCTTCATTGAAGATCAAAGAGTAGCGGCAGCGTGGGGAGGGTGCAAGAGGCTGGAACCATGTCGCACGATAGCCGGTGGCTATTTCTGGATGCGGGTAGCGCTTTCGGGGCCGCCGTAATCACGGCCAGCAGTATGATCAGGTATTTAGCCTGGTGCCTGCAGCGTGAAGCATGCTGCGGCCGCAGAGTGGCAAAAAAAACGCCCACCGAAGTGGGCGAGGAAGGTGGAGACAATCCACATTTAAGACAAGACGGAGAAAACAGAATCAGAAAATGTTGGAATCCTTGATCGCGTCGGTAATGGTTTTGGCATAGTGGTCCGCGCCTTTTTCCAGCCCCTTGAAGCCGCCGGTGTTGAAGCTGACGGTCTTGCCGGTCCAGACAATGGCTTTCTGGTCCACGTCCCACAGTTCCAGGCGAGCGGTATAGATGTCTTCGTTGACATAGAAGTCCGGGCTGTAAACCTGTGGAGTCATGGTCATGCCGGCACTGGCCGGAATGGCCACGCCTGGGTCGCCTTTGACCTCGGTGGTTTCCGTGGTCAGGTCTTCCAGGTGGATCGCCAGAGCACTGTCAAAACCGTTGTCTTTCATGCGCTTGGCCAGGTAGTCCAGGCTTTTGCCTTCGACGCCCTTGTCACCGTAAACGGTGTAGGCGGCGGTGGCTTTTATGCCCATGGTGGCAAACTTGGCGACAATGGCATCTTCCAGATGCTCACGCAGCTCATGATCGACCAGCACGCCAACCACCAGGGATTGGTATGGGCCTTTGGGTGTGGCCTGGGAGCCGGTTTCAGCGCTGATGACTTTGGTATCGTGATAGCCGCTGGCACAGGCTGCGAGCAGTACGGTGAACAGGGCCAACAGGGTCAGTTGCAATTTTTTCATGGTTTCCATCCTCTTGAGAAAAGCCGGCCGTGGCCGGCTGTTTCACTATCCGTTTAGAAGTTGTAGGTGGTGCTCAGGGACAGGTAATCCCGGTCTTCTACCACGCTGTACTCTTCATCGTTGTAGGTTGTGTAGGACAGGTTGGCGCTGAGTTGCTTGTAGGCCATGCCCAGGCTCACGCCGACGGTACGGGCATCTTCCTGCATCGCGTCATCACTGGAATAACCTTCAACACCGTGATTGAAGGTCAGGCCAGGGGTCAATGAGACCGCGCCGATGGCGTTGGCGTAGGTGGAGGTCAGGCTCAGCTGATAGCCCCAGCTGAAGTCGGTGACATAACCGTCTTCTCCCAGTTCGCCGACACCAAAGTTGGTGTGGCGACGGAAGCGCATCTGGTCCTGCTTGGGTAGATCAGGAATAAATTCCGAGCCCACCTGCATGGAAACGACGGTTTTCTGCGCGCCCATCAACTTGGGGATGATGGTGGTGAAGGCCAGCTCGGCACGCTGAATGTCAAACTCCTCAAAGCCGTGGACTTCGCTGCCGGAGTTGTAGACGTAGTCGATGGTGCCCTGCGGGATGGTCGCGAACCCGGAAGCTGCCGCAGCGGGAACGCCGTTGGCTTCCAGTACGCGAGCCGTGGTCAGGTCAGGGGTGTTGATCTGGATCGGCATGTCCGGCAGGTAGCTCAGGTTCAGCGCCAGGTTGCCTACGCCTTCAAAGGTCTTGTCGGCGGTGAGGCCGAATACCTGAATGTCTTCCGGGTATTCATAGAAGTAGGCGATATCGTTGCCTGCGGTGATGCCCTGGGGGAGCGGGCTGTCTTCCTTGGTCACCGAGTAGTAAGGCAGTCGGCTGTGATAATTGAAGAAGTAGGTGCCGATCTTGGCCTTGGACTCCGGGAATGCGTAGTCGAACTTCAGGCCGTACTGACCGCCGTCCTTGGGTTCATTTTCATCCCTGCGGGGAATGTAGGCTCCGGCGTTGTAGGCATCCTGGTTCGGCATGATGACGGAGCTGGAGAAGGTGGCATCACAGCCCAGTGCGGTGTTGTCCAGGGTAGAGAAGAAGGTCCCGCAACCGTCCAGATTCGCCGCACGCCATTCATACTGATAGAAGGACTTCATGCTCAGGCGGTCGGTGAAGTTGTAATCCACGGTGACCATGCCGGAGGGGGTCAGGAATTCCGTGTATTCCGACCCGGGGCGGTGCAATGCGGCCAGGTCGACCGCATTCAGTGAGCTGAAGGAACCACGTGAATAGAGGCTACGGCCCCACAGCAGCAGTTTACGACCTGCTGCCACTTTCAGGGGTTGTTCGTTCACCTGGAAGGTGCCGTGGGCAAAGACCTGCTGGAAGGTAGCGCCCTGGAACTTGGAATTGCGATGGAAACCGTCGTCGCTCAGCTTGCCACCCTGGAACCCATTGGGGTAGTTGCCCTGGGGAACATAGCCTTCCTTCTGGGTGTAGTCGTACCAGGTCTTGGCTTGCACGAAGAGGCCGTAGTTCTTGTACTGCAGGTTGAAGTCACCTACGGCTTTGACCACGGAGGAAACCACTTCGCCGCCGTCATAGTTCAGGTTGCCGTCATCGGAAACCGCAGAGCCTGCGGTACCACCGGGAGTATCACCGGCGAACAGGTTTTCCTTGCTGGCAGATTCCATCCGGGAGATGGCGCCCACGGAGGCCTTCAGATTCCATTTGGCACTGAAGTCATCGTTGAACTTGTATTCACCGCCGGCCATGGCCGGGGCGGCGGCTGACAGCAGGCCCAGGGCCAGGACGCTGCTGTAGCCGACAGCGATTGCTTTGCTTCGCATTATTTTGCTCTCCCACTGCTCCGGGGATGAACCGGGCAGACATTCCGTTTGTTGTTGTGAACGTTGTTGTAGCGCACTTGTGAAACTCGCCCGGTCCCTTCGGGCGTTGTATTTCTGACTCTGCGGATTTCGTCGTTGTTTTTTGAATCACGATTCCGAAAACCGATCAGTCATGCTTAATTCATACATACCGCTTGGTATGTGGTCAAGACGACTAAAGTGGCAAAAATCGGTGGGGAAGTGGTTACAGATGAAGGTTATGGGCTTTTTTTGGAGCAAACGTGCCAGTAAGTCGGCCTGAAAATAGGCAAAAGGAAACATAATGATGATACGGGTTTACTTTCGAACGTGGTTCGTTACCCCAGGTAACAAGCAAAAGGGTGTTTCGTTTTTGGTGACTTTTTTGTTTCTGGACACATTTTTTAATGATTGTGAGGCAGTTCCCTGCTGAGCAAAGGGGGAATTCTGGTTGATGGCGTCATGTCACTGCCCATGGCTTGTGAGAGATACGGTAATAACGACAGCGACTCAGGTGATGGGGTTTGACGTCAGGCACCCGGCATCGAGGGTGTGGCAAAGTGCCAGGTATTCGCGATAAGCCAACCCGACGGCGAGAAACGTGTTATCCACGCCAGTGCGCGATGAACCAAAAAAAGGGGGCACCAGGCGGTGCCCCCAAGGGGAAACAGAATCAGCGCGATTCCGTCTAGAACACTTCGAACAGGCCAGCAGCACCCATGCCGCCGCCGATGCACATGGTGACGACCACGTACTTCACACCGCGGCGCTTGCCTTCGATCAGGGCGTGGCCGGTCATGCGGGCACCGGACATACCGTAGGGGTGGCCGATGGAGATGGCGCCGCCGTTGACGTTGTATTTTTCCGGGTCGATGCCGAGCTTGTCCCGGCTGTACAGGCACTGGCTGGCGAACGCTTCGTTTAGCTCCCAGAGGCCGATGTCATCAACGGTCAGGCCGAAGCGCTTGAGCAGTTTCGGCACGGCATACACCGGGCCGATGCCCATTTCGTCAGGGTCACAACCGGCCACTGCCATGCCACGGTAGGCGCCCAGCGGTTGCAGGCCCAGTCGCTCGGCTTCCTTGCTGTCCATCAGCACACAGGCACTGGCGCCGTCAGACAGCTGGGAGGCGTTGCCGGCGGTGATGAAGCCGCCTTCCTGCACCTGCTGGCCACCTTTGAATACGGGCTGCAGCGATTGCAGGCCTGCCAGGGTGGTTTGCGGGCGGTTGCCTTCGTCTTTTTCCAGGGTCACTTCCACGTCGGAAATTCCCTTGGTCTCTTTATTCATTACTTTCATGACGCTGGGCATGGGCGCGATTTCGTCATCAAACTTGCCGGCTTCCTGGGCGGCAGCGGTGCGCATTTGTGACTGGAAGGCGTACTCGTCCTGGCTGTCGCGGGACACGTTATAGCGGTCGGCGACGATTTCGGCGGTTTCCAGCATGGACATGTAGATGTCCGGACGGTGTTCTTTCAGCCATGGGTCGGCGGCGCGGAAGGTGTTCATCTTGTCGTTCTGCACCAGGGAGATGGATTCCAGGCCACCGGCCACGGCCACGTCCATGTTGTCGACGATGATTTCCTTGGCCGCGGTGGCAATGGCCATCAGGCCGGAGGCGCACTGACGGTCCATGCTCATGCCGGACACACTGGTGGGCAGGCCGGCGCGCAGGGCGGCCTGGCGGGCCACGTTGCCGCCGGTGCTGCCTTGCTGCAGCGCGGCACCCATGATCACGTCCTGAATGGAGGAAGGATCAATGCCTGCGCGCTCCACGGCATGTTTGATGGCGTGACCACCCAGTGCCTGAGCCTGGGTGTCGTTGAAGGCACCGCGGTAGGCCTTGCCAATGGGGGTACGGGCGGTGGATACGATTACGGCTTCTCTGGTCATTGCTCTCTCCTGGTCCAGATAAGGGCTGCTGTGAGGGGAGGGTGCAGCAGCCTGAAGTATGTGGGAAGCGAGTGATGAGTACCGGAGTTTCGAAAGGCGAAACCAGAACATGTTAGCAGCCCGGTTTTGTGCTTCGAAACTCGGTACTCGCCTCTCGCTACTGTTCTTTAACCCAGCTTGATGCCTTTGGCCTTGGCGGCCATGGTCAAAATCTTGGTGACATGATCGCCACCGGTCATCATTTCGCTGGCGTTGTCCATGTTGCCGATCTGCTCGAAGTGGGCGGCCACGCCATCCACATTACGCTCGTCGTCATTCAGGTAAACGCCTTCGCTTTCCATCAGGCGGACCATGGCATAGCAACCGGCGCCTGCCAGCAGAATGCGATGGGTGGGGGCTTCTTTGCTCGCCAGAAACAGCACAGCTGGGGTGATTTCCTTGGGCTCCAGCATGGCCAGCACTGCCGGGGGCATCAGGTCTTCGGTCATGCGGGTGGCGGCGGTAGGGGCGATGCAGTTCACCTTGATGTCGTATTTTTCACCTTCCAGGCACAGGGTATTCATCAGCCCGGCCACGGCCATCTTGGCGGCGCCGTAGTTGGCCTGGCCGAAGTTGCCGTACAGGCCGGAGGTGGAGGTGGTCATGACGATACGGCCGTAGCCCTGATCGCGCATGATCGGCCATACGGCCTTGCTGCAAATTTCCGAGCCGGTAAGGTGCACGGCCACTACCTTGTCCCAGTCGTCCTGGGTCATTTTCACGAAGCTTTTGTCGCGCAGGATGCCGGCGTTGTTGACCAGCACGTCGATGCGGCCCCAGGTGTCGATGGCCTGCTTGACCATGGTTTCGACCTGGGCCTCATCGGAAACGTCTGCCCCGTTGGCAATGGCGTCGCCCCCGGCGGCCTTGATTTCGGCAACAACCTGTTCTGCGGCTTCACTGGAACCGCCGCTACCATCGCGGGCACCGCCGAAATCATTGACGACCACTTTGGCGCCGAGTTTGGCCAATTCCAGGGCGTGGGATTTGCCCAGGCCGTTGCCCGCGCCGGTGACGATGGCCACCTGATTATCAAAACGGATTGTCATGGGTATCTCTCTGAATGCTTTTTGAGTTGAAAGTGAAAAGTTCAAAGTTGAAACGCGAGTAATGGTATTGCCAAATGACAGGCCCTGAAGCCGCGAAACAGACAGTGATTTGCTGAATGTTTTACCTCTCCAGAGCATGGCCGCGGGTAACGACTTTCATCTTGGTGTAGTGCTCTATCGCGTTTTTAAACTTTGAACTTTTAACTCGGAATTATCGCCAGGCTCAACCATTCCGCAATCAAGGCGGGCTTTTCCTGCCCTTCGATCTCAACTTGCACACCGTGGCGAAGTTGCCATTCGTTATCGGAGCGCTGTTTGACTTCCAGCAGGGTGAACGAGCCGCGTATCTTGCTGCCTTCTCGCACCGGGTTCATGAAGCGCACCTTGTCGAAGCCATAGTTGATACCCATAACCTGGCCCTTGATGGTGGGCAGCACGTCGATGGCCATGGCGGAAAGCAGTGACAGTGACAGGAATCCGTGGGCGATGGTGGCACCGAAAGGGCTTTCCTTGGCGGCCCGTTCCGGGTCGGTGTGGATCCACTGGGGATCTTCGGTCAACTCGGCAAAGCCATCAATGCGTTGCTGGTCGACGGTGCGCCATTGGGATTCGCCAACGTTTTTACCAACGTTTGCCTGCAGATCGTCGAGGCTGATTTGCGGTTTGCTCATGGTGCTCTCCCGTTGCTGGCCCGGATAATGCCCACCGAGGCCAAATTTCAAAACGTTATTTTAAAAAGAGTCAGTATGCGAGCGGCGTAATCAGCCGTAAAGGGTCAAAAGCGCCATGGAGGGCGAGAAATCCGTCATGGCTTGCCTGTGTGGTCAATGGTGGCTCTATCAAGTTATGTCAGACTCCAGTCGCAAACCGTCCCAAGAGCGAGCAGACACAAAGAAAGGCGGTTGCAGGGCTCCTTTAAATCACCGTGGCGGAAGGGTGAAGGGGGCAAAAGGCAAGGATGAAAGGACGGGAGACACGAGTATGGCGAATCCGAATGAGGCATTGGTAAACGAACCGCGTGAAGCGATTCTCGACGCGGCCGCGCTGTGTTTTATGGAGCGGGGATTCAATGCGACCAGTATTGATGATATTGCCCGTCGCCTGTCTGCCACCAAGGGGATGGTGTACCACTATTTCAGCTCCAAGGCCGAGCTGTTCTTCGAGATCCACCATCGCGCCATGGATGCCCTGTTTGAAGAAATGGAGCCGGTGGCAGCATTCGACCTGCCTGCCCCGGAGCGGTTTACGGAAATGGCGCGCCGCTATGTGCATACCCTGATTCGTACCCAGGCTTATCAGCGCACCGTCTCGGAAGCGGTGCAAATGGTCTTGCGTAACAGCACCACTGCCGAGCAGCGGGAACAGCTAACCGATTTGCAGTCCCGCCGTAGCCAGTGTGAGGCGATGTTCATGGCGGTGCTGGAAGAGGGGATGAGTAAGGGCACGATGCAGGCCAGCCGCCCCAGGGTGTCGATCAAGCCGGTGTTCGGGGCCATGAACTCGGTGATCAACTGGTATCACCATCGCGAAGGGGAAACGGCCGAGCAACTGGCCGAGCTGGTCAACGAAGTGGTCCAGGTGGCGCTGCGCGGGGTGATGAAGTGATATCAAGCCAGACGCCAGACGCTAGACGCAGTTAGGTTTTACGGCGCGCCGGGCGTTAGGCGTCTGGCGCCCTCCGCAGTGAATTGATCAGGTAACACTCTCAAACCATTGCCATTCCCTCAATGGCGTCATGAACTTTATTTCTTCAGGAACCCGGCGAACATCGCCCGCGTGTCGTCACTGAACATGCGCTGAGCAAACATCACACTTTCCTTTTCTATCTGCGTCTTGATGGCTGCGTCACTCAGGCGCGTCAGCTGTTTGGTCATGGCGATGGCGGCCGGGCTTTTTGCGGCCAGTTTATCCGCCAGTGTCTGCGCTTTGGTCTCCAGCTCGGCTACGCCCACCCGATAAGCAATCAGTCCCATCCGCTCGGCTTCCTCCGCGCTGAAGGTATCCCCCGCGAGCAATAAACGGTTGGCGTTCTGGCGGCCAATCAGGGCGGGGAGTATCAGGCTGGAGCCGGCTTCGGGCACCAGCCCCAGGTTAATGAAGGCGGTGTGGAAGCGGGCGTCATCGGCGGCGATCACCAGATCCGCGTGCAACAACATGGTGGTGCCAATACCGGTGGCGTTGCCCTGTACCGCCATGATGATCGGTTTATCCAGGGCCATAAGGGCATGAACGAGCACCATTGCCGGGCTCAATTTGCCGTCATCACGGCTGGTCGGGTCGGCCTGTAGAAAATCCTTGATATCGTTGCCCGCGCAGTAGCTGCGGCCATTGGCGGTAATGAGCAGCGCATTCAGGTCATCCCGTGCGGCCAGGTGTTGGACCGCTGCGGTGAGGTCTTCATACATTGCCACATTGAGCGCGTTGAGCTTGTCAGCGCGATCCAGGGTGACGTGTAGAACGGCGTTGTGCTCGCGGGTTTGAATAAATCCGCTGGTCAGTGTCAGCTCCGTCATGGCGCATCTCCGGAAAGGGAAAACCATGGACAATATCGGAACAGTGTTCCGAATAATAGTTGTCTGCTAATGCATGGAATTTATTGAGCGGGATGCAAAATATCAATTTCACTAACTAATGGCCCTGATCTAGGCTGGTTCCATCGCTTTTCAGCTCAGAGGATTCGCGCATGACCCAGTTCTATCTTGTCCGCCACGGGCAAGCGTCGTTCGGTACCGATAATTACGATCGCCTTTCCGAACTGGGTCACCAGCAGGCACGCTGGCTGGGCGAGTATTTTGCCGAACGGGATATGGGCTTTGATGCCCTGGTGTGCGGTGACCTGGTGCGTCACCGGGAAACCGGGGCCGGCATTTGCGAAGGCCTGGGCGTGGCCTTGCCCGAAGACATTCAGCCGGGGCTTAACGAATTCGATTTCCAGTCGCTGGTGGATGCCTATCTGACGCAGCATCCGGATCAGGTACCCGGTGAAGGGGCTCCGGTGGCGGCGTTCTACAAGGCGTTGAAAACCGCCATGAAACACTGGCGCATGGATACACTCACTGGCGATCTACCGGAAACCTGGCAGGGCTTTTCCGACCGGGTTGCCGGTGCCCGCGATCACATCCAGCAACAGTACAGCGGCAAGGACCGGGTGCTGATTGTCAGCTCTGGCGGTGCCATGGCCATGTTTATCAAGCATGTTCTGGGGGCGTCGGATGATGCGGTGGTAGAGCTGAATCTGCAGATTCGCAACAGCAGTGTGAGCCACGGCTTTTTCAATCAAAAGGTGGTGCGCATGGCCAGTTTCAATAACGTGCCGCACCTGGATCGCCCGGACCGCTTCGAGGCGATTACTTATTATTAAAGAAAGACATTCAGCACCCTTGATGGCGCCTTTGCCTGTAGCGTGAGGCGTGCTGCGTGCCGCATTTTTCAATGGGAGAGCTTCATGGATTTTCAGTACACAGAAAAAATGCAGACATTGATCGCCCAGGTGCGCGATTTCATCAACACCGAAATTCGCCCGGTGGAAGGGTTGTACCACGAGCAGCTGGAAAAGAGCCCGTGGGAAACCCCGCCGATCATGGATGAGCTGAAGGAAAAAGCCAAAGCCAAAGGTCTGTGGAACCTGTTCTTGCCCAAGGAATACGGGGAATACAGTGCCGGCTTGAGCAACCTGGAATATGCGCCCCTGGCCGAGGAAATGGGTCGCTGCCGCATCGCTTCCGAGGCGTTCAACTGTGCCGCACCGGATACCGGCAATATGGAAGTGCTGGCCAAATACGGCAACGAAGCCCAGAAGAAAGAGTGGCTGCAGCCGCTGCTGGAAGGCCGGATTCGCAGTGCCTTTGCCATGACCGAGCCGGAAGTGGCGTCTTCCGATGCCACCAACATTGAGACGCGTATCACCGAAGACGGTGATGACTACGTCATCAATGGCCGCAAGTTCTACATCAGCGGGGCCATGCGCAAGACCTGTGAAATCATGATCGTCATGGGCAAGAGCAGCCCGGACAACCCCAACCGCCACCAGCAACAATCCCAGATTCTGGTGCCCACCAATACGCCGGGGGTGAACATCGTCCGCCCGATGCAGGTGTTTGGTTACAACGATGCTCCGGAAGGCCATGCGGAAGTGATTTTCGACAACGTGCGTGTTCCCAAGGGCAACATGATTCTGGGTGAAGGCCGGGGTTTCGAAATCGCTCAAGGTCGTCTTGGCCCGGGCCGGATTCACCACTGCATGCGCCTGATTGGTGCTGCCCAGGAAGCGTTCGAGCTGATGTGCAAGCGGGTCAACCAGCGTGAAGTGTTCGGTGCGCCCATGAGCAAGCAGGGTTCCGTGCGCGAAGATATCGCCAAATCCTACTGTGAAATCGAGCAGGCCCGGCTGCTGACGCTGAAAGCGGCAGACGCCATGGATCGCGCGGGTAACAAAGACGCCAAGGATTTGATTGCTATGATCAAGGTGATTGCGCCCAATATGGCGTTAAATGTCATCGATCGGGCGATTCAGATCCACGGTGCCGTGGGCCTGAGCCAGGATACGCCGCTGGTTCACTTCTTCAGCTATGCGCGCACCCTGCGTCTGGCCGATGGCCCGGATCAGGTGCACATGATGCAGCTGGGCCGGAACATGGCCAAACAATTCGCCTGATTTCAGGTGCTGGCCCGGAGCGTTAACAGCGCTCCGGGCTTTGCTATTAGCGCAGCAGAACAGAGAAGAACAGGAGAGCTCCATGTCCCAGGTGGATACACTGGATACACAGAAACTGGCTGAATACCTAGAGCAGCATATCGACGGCTTCAAAGGCCCCATCGAAGCGGACAAGTTCGAGGGTGGTCAGTCCAACCCCACCTTCAAGATCACTGCCGCCTCCGGCGCCTATGTGCTGCGTCGTCAGCCGCCGGGCAAACTGCTCAAGTCCGCCCATGCGGTGGATCGCGAATTTCGTGTTATGGCCGCATTGAAGGACACCGATGTACCGGTGCCCAATGTGCTGCACCTGTGCGAAGACCGTGATGTTATCGGCTCCATGTTTTATGTGATGGAGTTCTGCGAAGGGCGCATCCTGTGGAGTGCCGGGCTGCCTGAAATGGGTGAGGGCGAAGCGGCGAATGCGGTGCGTGGTGAAATGTACTCGGAGATGAACCGGGTGCTGGCGGCCATGCACAGTGTGGATCTGGAGGCCGTTGGCCTGACGGATTACGGTAAGCCGGGCAATTATTTTGAGCGCCAGCTCGGCCGCTGGACCCAGCAGTACGAAGCCTCCAAGTTGCAGGAAATTCCAGCCATGGATTCGCTGATTGAATGGCTGCAGGCCAATCAGCCGGAAGACGATGGCCAGGTATCGCTGGTGCACGGTGATTACCGCCTGGACAACATGATGTGGCATCCGGAAAAACCGCAAGTCATTGCGGTGCTGGACTGGGAGTTGTCCACCCTGGGCCACCCGCTGGCGGACCTGGCGTATCAGTGCATGGGCATGCGAATGCCACAGCGTGGCGCCAAGATGGCCGGCCTGCAGGGCAAGGATCGCACCGCGCTGGGTATCCCCACCGAGAAAGAATACGTGGCCATGTATTGCGAACGCCGGGGTATTTCCCATATCGATAACTGGGAATTTTACCTGGCGTTCAGCTTCTTCCGTCTTGCGGCCATCTGTCAGGGTGTGGCGAAACGGGCTGAAGACGGCAATGCCTCCAACAAGCAGGCTGCCGAAGTGGGGGCCCTGGTCGAGCCGTTGGCTACCATGGCCATGCAGATCATCAACGAAGGGGCGTAAAAGGCCGCTTCACGCTGCACGCAACAGGTAACACGGTAAATCAAAAACAGAACTTACAGCGCGGCATCAGGATTGGACGTTTGCTCCGGGCCTGATCCGTGTTGTCGCGTGTTGCCTGACGCGTGTTGCGTCAATTTTAATCGGGAGAGTCGTAATGAGTACCAAGCTTTTTAACCTTGAGGGCAAGATTGCCCTGGTCACCGGTGCAAGCCGGGGTATTGGCGAAGAAATTGCCCGTCTGCTGGCAGAGCAGGGCGCTCATGTGATTGTGTCCAGCCGCAAGATTGATGGCTGTCAGGCGGTTGCTGATGCCATCAAGGCTGACGGTGGCAGCGCGGAAGCCTTTGCTTGCCATGTGGGTGAACTGGCACAGATTGAAGCAGTGTTTTCCCATATCCGTGACGTGCACGGCAAGCTGGACATCCTTGTGAATAACGCTGCCGCCAATCCGTTCTTTGGCCATATCCTGGATACCCCGGTAGATGCCTTCGACAAGACTGTCGACGTGAATCTGCGCGGCTATTTCTACATGTCGGTGGAAGGGGCCAAGTTGATGCGTGAACACGGCGGTGGTGCCATCGTGAATACCGCTTCAGTGAACGGTTTGACTCCCGGTGAAGGTCAGGGGGTCTATTCCATTTCCAAGGCGGCTGTTATCAGCATGACCAAGTCTTTCGCCAAGGAATGCGCACAGTTCAACGTGCGTGTGAATGCCTTGCTGCCGGGCCTGACCAAAACCAAGTTTGCCGGTGCCCTGTTCACCAACGAAGACATCTACAAACAAGCCCTCAGCCAGATTCCCATGCGCCGCCATGCGGAGCCAAAGGAAATGGCCGGCACAGTCCTTTACCTGGTTTCCGATGCATCCAGCTTCGTGACCGGTGAGTGTGTTGTGGTTGATGGTGGCTTTACCATTTAACACTAACGTTGCTATCAAACCGCTGTAGGAGTTCCCTTCCAGGGGACGAACCGCGCGCAGCGCGAAGGGCGTTCTCGGTATGGCAGGGCGGGATGGATTTTTAGCGTACTGCTGCTTAGCGTTTTGCCACCTTCGTTCGCGCCCTTAACGGCGCTCCTACAGCGGCTTTGTAGCAAGTGATGGATGTTGAAAGCGGAGAGTGAGTTTGCCTCGCCGCGGTTCGACGAAGGAGAACACAATGGATCCGATTCTCGATTTTACCGGCAAGACGGCACTGATTACCGGTGCCGCCAGCGGGTTTGGCAAGTTGCTGGCAGAAGAACTGGGCAAGCGCGGTGCCGCCTTGGTGCTGGGCGATATCAATATGGATGCGCTGAATCCGCTGGCCGATGCGCTGGCGGGGCAGGGCGTTAAGGTCGCTGCGTTGCGTTGTGATGTCTCCAGTGAGGCTGACTGCAAGGCCATGGTGGACACGGCGTTGTCCCAGTTCGGCCACTTGGACCTGGCGGTGAACAATGCGGGTATCGCCCACGGCTTTATTCCGTTCGCGGAGCTGACCGAAGAAGTGCTGGATCAGCAAGTTAATGTGAACGTGAAAGGCGTGATGTTCGGCATGAAGCACCAGATTGCCGCCATGAAGGCCAGCGGTGGCAGTATCGTCAACGTGAGTTCCATGGCGGGATTGGGTGGCGCGCCAAAGATTGGTGCCTACTCGGCGGCCAAGCATGCGGTGATCGGCCTCACACGCACCGCAGCGGTGGAATACGCCAAGCGCAATATTCGGGTCAATGCGATTTGCCCGTTCTACACCCATACACCAATGCTGGATGAGGGTGAGTTGTCGCAGGATAGAGAGCAGATGCATGCCATGCTGGCATCCGGGTGCCCGATGAAGCGCTTGGGGCAGCCTGCGGAAATCGTGACAGCCATGTTAATGCTGCTGTCACCAGCCAATAGCTACATGAATGGCCAGACCATTGCTGTGGACGGTGGGGTGTCTGCATTCTGATCGGTCTTTGCACCACAAAAGCCTCGCTCTGCGGGGCTTCTGTGGTGGTCGCATAATCCCGCTTTTTTTCCTCACCATCCAATCGTTATGCCAGCATAGAGAGTGCGCCCGGGCGCAGGTTCAAAGTAGCCGCGGTCGGCAGGATCTGGCCTGTCGCTGTTCGCGTTGATGCGAATATTGCTGTAGTAGTCACGGTCGAAAAGATTGTTGATGCCGGCGTGTAATTCCAGCTCCCGACGATTGAAATGCCAGCGTTTTCCAATGCGGGCGTTGACCACGGTATGGCTGCCGATGCGAGTCTCATTGGTGTTTTCCGCATAAACCGCGCTGGCAAAGCGCGCATCGCCGATAATGAAGATACCGTTACCCGGGCGCCAGGCGGCTTCGGCAAAGACAATGTGTTGTGGCAGACCGGGCATGTGGTTATCGCTCACATCCTGGCCCTGTTGTTGATCGACGAAACGCTCGAAACGGTAGTGAGCCCAGGTCCAGGCCAGTGTGGTGGTGAGCGTGTCGTGGGTGAAATGTTCAAGCGCCAACTCCATGCCTTCGCGGCGAGTGCGGGCGGCATTTTCATAGAAAGTGCGACCGCCGAGTTCGTATGGCGTGATTTCATCTTTCACATCGACGCTGAATAGCGTCAGCTCATAGAGCAGGTCATTGCGCAGGCTGCCGCGCAAGCCTATTTCCTTGTTCAACGCTTCTTGGGGTTTCAGGTCCGGATTGAATCCGCCCACGCCGGCGGGGTTCGCCAGCTCAGTAAACGTGGGAGTTTCAAACGCGGAGCTGACAGATGCGTACAGGGTGTGGGCGGGGTGGGCGTGCCAGGCAATGCCGGCACTGAAGCTTCCTTCATTGAATTGCTGATTGCCGCTGTTGTCACCATCGCTGAGAAGATCGTCGTCTATCCGGAATTCAATGCGGTCGGCCCTGGCGCCGAGAGACAGTGTCAGGCTGTCCGTAATGAAGCTGTCTGTCTGCAGAAAAAGTCCGTTGCTGGTGGCGATCTGGTTTTCGTTTGCAGTGATGCCGGTAACTGCGCCGTTGGCACTGACGCTGCGGCGTCCCCGGTCATCATGCTGGCGATCCATATCGATGCCGATCAGGTAACGGTGTCGCCGCCCGAACAGGTCCAGGTCGTGGCTGTATTCCACTCCGATTCCATAGAAGAGCCGCTGGTAATCAATCAGGCTGCTGCCGGGAAAGGGAAGTTGCTGATTAAAATCCCGCTGGCTGATGAATGCCTGTGTTTGCAGCAGGCCCCCACCGAGGGCGGCGTGACGGTAACGAATCCCCAGCCGTTGCTGATCCACTTTCTGGCCCGCATCGAGTTGCTCTGCCAGGGTTGTTGCCTGCGTTCTGTCTGCGTGGGCCTGACGGCGTGTCAGGCCGCTGGGGTCTTGGGCGTAGGGGGTGTCCAGTGCCGTCAGGAACAGGTCAATGTCTTGTTCGTTATCCAGTTCCCAGCCGATGCGGCTGTTAACGAGATATTTTTCCACAGCGCTTTGTTCCCGGTAGCCCTCGTAATTGAGACCGGTAACGCCGAGGTAGTAATGCGCGTTGTCTTTTCTGCCGCCGCTTTTCAGGTGCGCTTTGCGGTAGCCGTCTTCGCCGCCAGACAGCTTCAGCTCACCGTTGCCGGTGATGGTTTTTCCTGACAGGGATTCGAGGTCGATAACGCCGCCGGTTGCGTTGCCGTAAAGCACCGATGATGGGCCGCGTAATACGGTTGCCCGGTAGAGAGAATCCAGGTCAATGCTGTCTACTTGTGACTGGCCATCTGGCAGTGTCTCGGGGAAGCCGTCAACACGGATGCGAAGCCCGCGTACGCCGAAAGGGGCGCGGGCACCAAACCCGCGGATGGACAAGCGCTGGTTCTGGGCAAAGTTGTACCGGTTTTGCAGATAAAGACCGGGCACCCGGGCAAGGCTTTCATCGAGTTGGAGGTGCTGCTGGCCCTGTTGGGCCTTGCGGGTATCTACCACGCTGACGGCAGCGGGGGTGTCCAGCAGGCTGCGTTCCATTCGGGTTCCCTCAACCCGAATGCTGTCGAGTTCGGTGGGTTCCGACAGGGCCGCCAGCGGTATCTGGGCGGTCAGTAACCCCAGAGTGAGTCGATGGAAAAAGAGCATAGGGTATCTGCGGACTTTATGGCTGGCGGTTAGCGCTACGCTATGTGCTTACGCGCTTGTCCTCAATAGATCCGCTGCGAAATCCCTGTTTTTCTGTCGCTTCTTTTTCCTCAACGTATTCTGAAACCAAAAAAAGGGCCGCATTGAGCGGCCCTTTGAGAGAGTGCGGCAACGCCCACATCAGTGGGCTTTTTTGCCCTTGCGCTGGCTGGCTTGAGCATGTTGCTCGGTGAGCATGCCATCGGCACCGAACAGTTTTTCGCGCCATTCGTCCAGCAGGGCGTCGGTGTCGTGCTGGGAGGGGTGGAAGTCCCGCTTGAAGAAATCCAGGTACTGGGGCGCCAGTTTGGTGAATAGCCCCTTGCGGCCGAACAGGAATTTCATGCCCTGCCAGTTATTTTTCAGCTGCAGCAGGCGGCCGTCTGAGGCCAGCATGCGGGCCTGGAACACGGCCAGTACGGCAAAGAAAATCACGGTGGTGGGGATCATGGCTCCCGCACGAATGGCGTAGCTGCCGCTGACTTTTTCATAGACGTCGTAGGCCACGGTCTTGTGTTCGTTTTCTTCCAGAGCGTGCCACAGCCACAGTTTTGCGGTGGCTTCATCGAGGATTTTTTCCTGGTGCTCACTTTCGCGCAGCAGTTGCTCGGCAATGATCGCAGTGTAATGCTCGAGACACACGGTGGCGGCCAGCTGGAAGATCTTGGGGGTGCGTTTTTGCACCAGGCCCAGCAGTTTGCCCAATGACTTGTCCAGCTTGTCAGTGGGGTAGCCGAATTTCACGCCCATTTCGTTCCAGGCTTCGTGTTCTTTACTGTGCATGGCTTCCTGACCAATAAAGCCTGCCACCTGGGCTTTCAATTTGCCGTCGGTGATGTCTTTACGGTAATGGCGTACGGAATCCACGAAAAAGGCTTCGCCTTCCGGAAACAGGGCAGACAGGCTCAGCCAGAATGCGCTCAGGAAGGGGTCGTTGTCATAGAAATAGCGCGCCGTAGTCTTGTCATCGAACTGGAAATCCAGACGACGGGGCGGAATATTCACGGTGGCGCCCAACGGGACTTTCTGGGCTTTTGCCTGGCCGGACTTAATGGTGGTGGATGCTGTTGTTGTCATGGTGTCCTCCTGATCCTGGGCGGCAAGGTCGCCGCTAAATGCCATACTGTGACATTACCTGATGTCATCGATAGTCAGGGTTGCGGCGGATCAGGTAAATGGCAATTTCGCGCCCCGGGCGGGGCTAGGGAGCCAATCAGCCATGCTTTGCATGCTCAGGCTTTCAGGCTTGTCCACAATCTAGGCGCACTTTTGAAGGCATGCTGGTTGCCTGTCGAGAAAGTGCAACAACGAGTGTGGGCCAGCCTGAAAGCCCCGAAGGGCGAGGCCTGAAGCGCGCATCTGCTGCGCCTCCTCTCTAGGACAGGAAACCACCCTGTCCGTCGAGATAAGACTCAACAGCTGCACACTTCAGGCCACGCTGAGCATGTAAAGCATGGCTGATTGGCTCCCCTGTGCCAGTACACAAAAAAAGGTTTTTTGTGTCCGGTTATGACAGAGGGGCAATTATCCCGGCAGGAACAGGGATTTGGTTTCCAGGAACTCTTCAAAGCCGAAGCGGCCCCATTCCCGGCCAATCCCGGATTGTTTGTAGCCACCAAAGGCAGCCTGTACATCCGGGCCGGCCCCATTGATATGGACATTGCCGGTACGCAGGCGTGTGGCCACCTGGCGGGCCTGGGCATCATCCCCGAACACGTAGCCGGACAGGCCATACTCGGAGTCGTTGGCAATCGCGACCGCATTGTCCACGGTGTCGTAAGGGATCATCACCAGCACCGGTCCGAAGATTTCCTCCCGGGCGATGGTCATCTGATTGTTCACCTCACTGAATACCGTGGGGCGGGCGAAGTAACCCTTGGTGATACCTTCGGGTTTACCGGTGCCGCCAGCGATCAACTTTGCGCCTTCTTCCTGGCCTTTCTCGATCATGGCCTGCACGCGTTGGTATTGGCGGCCATTGGCGATGGGGCCCATCACCGTGGCGCTATCGGCGGGGTCGCCGACGACTACGCTGTCGCAGACTTGCGTGGCAATGCGTTCCGCTTCGGCCAGTTGGTCTGCGGGGACCAGCATGCGCGATGGTGCATTACAGCTCTGCCCGGTGTTATTCATCATTGCCCGCACCCCATGGGTGACGGCCTGCTCCAGATCACAGCCCGGCAGCAGGATATTGGCGGACTTGCCGCCCAGCTCCAGCGACACGCGTTTAATGGTGCTGGCCGCTTCCCGGCTTACCGATTCCCCGGCGCGGGTGGAGCCGGTGAGAGACACCACATCAATGCGCGGGTCGCTGGACAGCAAGGGGCCTACGGCCGCGCCATCGCCATACACCATATTGAAGACCCCGGCGGGGACGCCCGCTTCGTCGATAATCCGTGCCAGCAAATTAGCAGACAGCGGGGCGAATTCGCTGGGCTTGAGCACCATGGTGCAACCGGCGGCCATGGCGGGCGCGACCTTGCACATGACCTGGTTCATGGGCCAGTTCCAGGGGGTGATCAGGGCGCAGACACCGGCCGCTTCACGGCGGATCAGTGATTGGCCTGCGGTTTCTTCAAACGGAAACTCCCGGGCGATACCCAGAGCGGTTTTCAAATGGGCAAGGCCCATGGGGGCCTGCACCTTGCTGGCCAGGGAGATGGGGGCCCCCATCTCCTGGCTGATGGCCTCGGCCATTTCCGGCAGGTGGGCCTGATAGGCTTCGAGCATTTTTTCCATATAGCCCAGCCGTTCCTCCAGCGTCAGGGCGGACCAGGCGGGGAAGGCCTGGTGGGCGGCGTCGATTGCCGCATCAATATCGGCAGCCTGTGCCAGGGGCAAGGTGGCAATCTGTTCTTCATTGGCGGGGTTGATAACGGCGTGGGTGGTGGCTCCCGGTGCGGGAGAAACCCAGCTGCCGTTGATGTAGAACTGCTGCAGCGTGTCCATGGAATCGTCCTTTTATCGGTCTTCCATTGTGTGTGGTGGGTCAACATTACAATAATGGAACGTAATTTTAAAATATTGACCGCTGTGGCCAAAGCGTGACATGGTAAATGTGATTGCCGTGTCCGCACCCCATTGTGCGTGAGTAAGGGGGAGTCGGGCTATGGCAGGTTTAGGCAGGCGAAACGCTTTTTGTTATATTTGCGCCCCTAATACATAACTATAAATGGAATCGATGTCCGGTTGCCCGTGACAGCTGATTCCAGCCATCCCGAAGCCTGATACAGGAACGAGAAGAATGCGTAGAGCTGTTGCCGACCTCGGCGCCAATGATAAAGACCGTAATTTCGTCACGGCCCTGGCACGGGGGCTGGATATTCTTCGTTGTTTTGGGCCCTCTGATGAATACCTGGGCAATGCGGAGCTGGCCAAGCGGACCAGTATTCCGCGCCCCACCGTATCGCGGATGACGGCGACCCTGACGCAGCTGGGTTACCTGCGTTATGTGCCGCAGCTGGAAAAATACCGGTTGGGGCCGGGGGTGCTGGATCTCGGTTACCGCTATTTGGCCAGTGAAGGGGTTCGGGATCTGGCCCGTCCTTATATGCAGGAGCTGGCGGATTCCACCGACTGTATGGTGGCCATTGGCGCGCCGGATGGTGCCCAGGTGACGTACATCCAGGTATGTCAGGGCGGTGGTCCGCTGGTGTTGCGTCTGGATATCGGCTCGCGGGTGCCCATGGCCACGTCAGCACTGGGGCGGGCCTTTCTGGCCGCCACCCCGGTGGCCGAGCGGGAAATGTACTACGAGCAGATTCGCCAGCAGGACCCGGCCGCCTGGCCCGCGCTGGAGCGCAGCCTGCAGAATGCCTATGACGAATACGAACAGTACGGGTTCTGTACCTCTGACGGGGAATGGAACCGGGATGTCAGTGGCGTGGCGGTGCCGCTGATTCTGGATGGCGGTGCCCAGGTGGTGCCGTTCAACTGCGGAGGTTCATCGCTCCGCTTGAGCCGCAGAACGCTGTTGGAAAACCTGGGTCCGCGCCTGAAAGACGTGGTCGGGCAGGTTGCGCAGATGGTACAGGGGCGCGCCTGAACCGCTGGCCAGCAGTACCGGGTACAGGCAACAACGAACAATGAGTGCGAGAGTATGAGTGCAGTTCCGCCCTCCAACGGGTTTTCCCTGGCTGATGCCAATAGCCGATTCGACATGGGATTCCCCTCTCTGGTGGGGTTCCATTTTCTGGAATGGGAGGCAGGCCGGGCGGTACTGGGCTTGCAGATCGAAACCCGGCATCTGAATCTTGGTGGGGTGATTCATGGTGGGGTGCTGGCCACCCTGATGGATGTGGCCGGGGCCTGTGCCGGTACCTGGACCCCGGATCCCACCCACATCCGCAAAGCGGTGACCCTGTCCATGACCACTACCTTTACCGGTCAGGCCAGTGAAGGCTTGATTCGTGCGGTGGGTACCCGCCGTGCCGGTGGCACCCGGATCTATAACAGCACCATGGAAGTGTTCGATGAAAAGGACACGCTGCTGGCCCTCGGCGAAGCCACCTTCCGTTTACGCAGCGAGTAATTTCCTCCCGCGTTATCTCTTGCCGTTTGCCGCCTTGAGAGGCCTCTGTCCCTTTTGTTTTGCAGGTCGGATTAGCCGCGTAGCGGCGTAATCCGACATTTGTCTGTATTTTTCAAAATACACTAACGGCTGGCCACGTGGGTGGGCTGCTGTGCGTCCCAGCCACCGCCCAGTGCGCGGTAAAGCTCTGTCTCGTTGGTCAGCTGCTGCAGTTTCAGCGTTACCAGTTGCTGGCGAGCGGAGAGCAGCGTGCGCTGGGCGTCCAGCACGGCCAGGTAATCATCCGCGCCTTGTTCGTAGCGTTGCTGTGACAACGTCAGCGATTGCTCGGTGGCGGTGACCAGTGCCTGTTGGGCCTGTTGCTGGCGGGCCAGGGTGTCGCGGGCCTGCAGGGCGTTGGCCACTTCCTGGAACGCGGTCTGAATGGCTTTCTCGTAGGTGGCCACTGCCTGGTCCTGGCGCACTTCGGCCAGCTCCAGATTGGCCTTGTTACGGCCGCCAGAGAAAATCGGCAGGGAAATACTGGGGCTGAACGACCAGGCTTTGGAGCCGCTGTCGAACAGGCCTGACAATTCGCTGCTCATGCTGCCATAGGCGCCGGTGAGCTGAATGCTGGGGAAGAAGGCGGCACGGGCGGCACCGATGCTGGCATTGGCGGCGCGCAGTTGGTGTTCGGCCTGTTGCACGTCCGGTCGTTGGGTCAGCAGCGTGGATGACAGCCCCTCAGGCACCGGTGCCACCAGGGCAAGGGTGTCGCTGCCCAGATCCACCGACTCCAGGTCCGGTAAAGGACCTCCGACCAATACGGCCAGGGCGTTGTAATCCTGGCTGACCTGGCGTTCGAAGCTGGCCTGGTTGGCGCGGGCCCCTTGCAGGGCAATTTGCGCCTGACGCACGTCCAGCTCTGTGCCCAGCCCGCTTTCGAAGCGTCGTTGTATCAGTGTCAGCGAATCCTCTTGTGCGGCCACGGTTTCATGGCTGATTGCCAGATTCTGGCGGTCGCTGACCAGGGTCAGGTAGCTTTGCGCCACCTGGGCCACCAGTGCCAGCCGGGTGCTGCGCTGGGCCTCTTCGCTGGCCAGATAATTCTCCAGGGAAGCATCCTTCAGGCTGCGTACCCGGCCGAAAAGATCCAGCTCCCAGGCGGTGACGCCGACCTGAACACCGTATTGATCAGACAGTGTGGAGCGTCCGGTGCCGGACAAGTCGCCGGGCAGGCGCTGGCGGCTGCCGCTGCCATCCACGGACAGGTTCGGGTACAGATCGGCGCGCTGGATCTGGTACTGGGCACGCAGGGCGGCCACATCCAGAACCGCCAGGCGCAGGTCCCGGTTGTTATCCAGTGCGCTCTGAATGAGCTGTTGCAACTCGGCACTCTGATACAGGCTGGACCAGCCGGGCAGGGTCAGCTCGCTGGCACCGTCCATGGTGGCTTCGCCCAGTTGGGCGGGAACAGGAGAGGCCGGTTGTTCGTAGCTGGGGGCCAGGGTGCAGCCACCCAGCATCAGCCCGCCCAGAAGGGCGAGCGTCAGTGGGTTACGGGTCATCAGGGTTACTCCGCTTGGACTTACTCTTTGGCTTTCTTCTTGCCGTCGAGGGGGACGCCGGACAGTTTGCGCACTGCCACGTAGAACAACGGGATGAAGAAGATAGCGAGGATGGTGGCGGTGAGCATGCCGCCGAAGACCCCGGTACCGATGGCGTTACGGGCGCCAGCGCCGGCACCGGTGCTGAGCATCAGCGGGGTCACCCCGAGCATGAAGGCCAGCGACGTCATCAGGATCGGGCGAAGCCGCATGCGCACGGCTTCCAGCGTGGCCTTGAGCAGATGCTCGCCTTTCTGTTCCAGCTCCAGGGCAAATTCCGCAATCAGAATCGCGTTCTTCGCCGAGAGGCCGATGGTGGTCAGCAGCCCCACCTGGAAGAAGACGTCGTTGTTCAGGTCACGGAAGGTGGCAGCCAGTACCGCACCGAGGATACCCAGGGGCACTACCAGCATGACAGCGAACGGGATCGACCAGCTTTCGTACAGGGCGGCCAGACAGAGGAATACCACCAGCAGGGAGATGATGTACAAGGCCGGGGCCTGGTCACCGGACTGGCGTTCCTGGTATGACATGCCGGTCCATTCAAAGCCGAACCCGGCCGGGAGTTTGGCGGACAGCTCTTCCATGGCGTCCATGGCGTCACCGGTACTGTAGCCGGGAGCCGCGTTGCCTTGGATGTTGACTGAGGATACGCCGTTGTAACGTTCCAGCTTGGGCGAGCCATAGGTCCAGTGGCCGGTGGCGAAGGTCGAGAAGGGCACCATTTCGCCCTGGTTATTGCGTACAAACCAGTCGTTGATATTTTCCGGCAGCATCCGGTAAGGGGCATCGGCCTGCACGTACACCCGTTTCACCCGGCCCCGGTCCACGAAGTTGTTCACGTAGCTGGAGCCCCAGGCAATCTGCAGGGTGCTGTTGATATCACTGATGGACAGGCCCAGCGCCTTGGCTTTTTGCTGGTCGATGTCGATCTGGTACTGCGGGCTGTCTTCCAGACCATTGGGGCGCACACCGGCCAGTCGCGGATCCTGGGCGGCCATGCCGAGCATCTGGTTACGCGCCTGAATCAATGCCTCATGGCCCTGGCCAGACTGATCCAGCAGCTGGAAATCAAAGCCGCTGGCATTGCCCAGCTCAGGAATTGAGGGCGGGTTCAGGGCGAACATCATGGCTTCCCGGATAGTCGAGAAGTAGCCCATGGCGCGGCCAACCACATTGTTGGCGCCGTCCACGGACAGGTCCCGCTCCGACCAGTCTTTCAGGTTTACGAACGCCATGCCGGCGTTCTGGCCCTGGCCGGTGAAACTGAAGCCGGCCACGGTGAACAGGCCATCCACGGCAGAGGACTCTTCGTTGAGATAGTAGTCCTCCATCTTTTTCAGCACGTCTACGGTCTGTTCCTGAGTGGAACCGGCGGGCAGGGTCACCAGGGTGAACAAAATCCCCTGATCTTCTTCCGGCAGGAAGCTGGAGGGCAACCGCATGAAACTGAAACCCAGTACGCCGACGATGACCACATAGATAAACAGGTAACGACCACGGCGGCCGAGGATTTTTTCCACGCTGCCCTGGTAACGGCGAGTGCCACGGTCGAAGGTGCGGTTAAACCAGCCAAAGAAGCCGTGGTCGGTCTGGTGCTCGCTGTCCTTGGCCTTGAGCATGGTGGCACACAGCGCCGGCGTCAGGATCATGGCCACCAGAACCGACAGCACCATGGCAGAAACAATGGTGATGGAGAACTGGCGGTAAATGGCACCGGTGGAACCGGGGAAGAATGCCATGGGCACGAATACGGCGGAGAGCACCAGGGCAATACCCACCAGGGCACCGGTGATCTGGCCCATGGACTTGCGGGTGGCCTCCTTGGGCGGGAGGCCTTCCTCGTGCATCACCCGTTCCACGTTTTCCACCACCACAATGGCGTCATCCACCAGCAGGCCGATGGCCAGCACCATGCCGAACATGGTCAGGGTGTTGATGGAGAAGCCGAAGGCGGCCAGCACGGCAAAGGTGCCCAGCAATACCACGGGCACCGCCAGGGTGGGAATCAGGGTGGCGCGGAAGTTCTGCAGGAACAGGTACATCACCAGGAACACCAGGATGATGGCCTCAAACAGGGTGTGCACCACTTCTTCGATGGAGATGCTGACGAAGGGCGTGGTGTCGTAGGGGAACACCATTTCCATCTTGTCGGGGAAGTAGGGCTCCAGCTCTGCCAGACGGGCACGCAGTGCCTCGGCGGTGTCCAACGCATTGGCGCCGGTGGCCAGGTTGATGGCCAGGCCGGCGGCGGGCTGGCCGTTATAGCGACCCTGCACATCGTAGTTCTGCGCGGCCAGTTCTACCCGGGCCACGTCTTTCAGGAAGACTTGAGAACCATCCGGGTTCACTTTCAGCAGGATGTTCTTGAACTGGTCCACGTCCTCCAGGCGAGTCTGGGCGATGATGGTGGCATTCAGTTGCTGGCCTTCCACGGCCGGCGCGCCGCCCAGTTGGCCGCTGGCCACCTGGTTGTTCTGCACCTGGATGGTCTGGGTGATGTCCTGGGGGGTCAGGTCAAACTTGTTCAGCTTGTTCGGGTCCAGCCAGATACGCATGGCGTAGGGGGAGCCGAATAACTGGATCTGGCCCACGCCCGGCACCCGGCTGACCGGGTCCTGGACGTTGGAGGCAATATAATCGGCCAGATCTGCCCGTGTCAGGCTGCCGTCCTCGGAGGTGAAGGCGGCTACCATCAGGAAGGAGTCGGATGACTTGGTGACCTGCATCCCCTGTTGCTGCACTTCCTGGGGCAGCAGGGGGGTCGCCAGCTGCAGTTTGTTCTGCACCTGTACCTGGGCAATATCCGGGTCGGTGCCGGGGGCGAACGTCAGGTTCACCGATGCATTACCGAAGGAGTCACTGCTGGAGCTCATGTACAGCAGGTTGTCGATCCCGTTCATTTGCTGCTCGATCACCTGGGTGACCGAGTCTTCCACGGTTTTCGCCGAGGCACCGGGGTAGTTACCGGCAATGGAGACCTGCGGCGGCGCAACGGTGGGGTACTGCTCGATGGGCAGGCTGTAAATGGCCAGGGCACCGGCCATCATCATGATGATGGCGATCACCCAGGCGAAAATTGGACGGTCAATAAAAAATCTGGCCATGGGAATCCCGTTCCTCGTCGTTGCGCGTTATTGCGCTGCGCTTTGTGCCTCGCCGGCTTCACCGGCGGGGGACTGGGGCTGTTCTTGCTGGGCTGGTGCGGTTTCGGCCTCGGCTTTCTCGGTGTCTACCGGGGTGACCGGGGCGCCGGGCTGGATCCGCTGCAAGCCATCTACAATCAGGCGGTCGCCGTCTTTCAGGCCGTCAGCAATCAGCCATTGGCTTTTCACTGCCCGCTCGGTGCTGACCTTCACCTTCTTGGCCTGATCATTGCTGTCGATCAGCATGGCATAGGCCTGGCCTGTGGGGTCGCGGGTGATGCCTTTCTGGGGCACCAGAATGGCGTCTTCGCGCTGGCCTTCGGGCAGGCGGCCACGGACAAACATGCCGGGGAGCAGCTCGCTTTCCGGGTTCGGGAACAGGGCGCGCAGGGTCACAGAGCCGGTGCTTTCATCCACCGCAAATTCGGAAAATTGCAGCACGCCGGGTTCCGGGTAGTGGGAGCCGTCTTCCAGGATCAGGGTGATGCGAGCTTCATCGTCGCTTACTTGCTGCAGTTCACCGGCCTGCATGGCCTGACGAAGCTGACGCAGCTCATTGCTGGACTGGGTCAGGTCCACGTAGATCGGATCCAGCTGACGAATGGTGGCCAGCGTGTTGGCCTGGTTGGCCGTGACCAGGGCACCGGCGGTGACACTGGAGCGACCAATGCGGCCACTGATGGGCGCTTCGATGGTGGCGTAGTCCAGGTTGATCTGGGCACTTTGCAGGTTGGCGCGGGCGGCTGCCACAGCGGCCTTGTTCTCATCCAGCTGGGCCTGGGCTTCGTCGTACTCCTGCTGGCTTACCGCTTTGTAATCCAGCAATTTCTTGAAGCGCTTGGCGCGCAGATCGTTGGACTTCAGCGTGGCCTGGGCGCGGGCCAGCTCCGCTCTGGCGGTGGCCACCGCAGCCTGATAGGTGCGCGAGTCGATTTTATACAGCGGTTGGCCGGCTTCCACTTGCTGACCTTCGTCAAACAGGCGCTTTTCAATCACACCGCTGACCTGGGGCCGCACTTCGGCAATCTGGTGTGCAGTGGTCCGCCCGGGCAGTTCCCGGTTCAGGGTAATGGTCTTGGCTTTTACCGTGACAAAACCCACCTCGGGGGCTTGCTGTTGTTGTTGGCCAGGCTGGCCGGCATCGCCACAGCCGCTTAGCTGCAGGGCGAGCACGCCTGCCATCAGGGGGAGAATGAAACCGCTGCGCATAATCACCTCAGTGCTTGGAAACACGCTATAGCACACCACAGACGGACCGGTGGTGCTTGCATGAAAAATGAATCAGGTTCAGTATATACATTCAGCAATGTATGTATAGGCCTTTTAGCCAACTTGCACGAAAAATTCTCAATTCCATCTGGGAGCCTCCTATGGTCCGGCGCACTAAGGCAGAAGCGATGGAAACCCGCACCCGAATACTGGATGCGGCCGAACAAGTGTTCCATCGCAAGGGCGTGTTGTCTGCTTCATTACATGATATTGCCAGTGAGGCAGGCGTGACACGAGGGGCGATTTACTGGCATTTCAAGAATAAACACGATGTGTTCGTGGCCATGGCGGATCGTCGACGCTTGCCCTTTGAGGCCTTGGCCCAGCGGGCGGAGGCGGGTGATGAGGCGGATCCGTTGGGTCGTCTGCGCGAGTTTATGGTCTATTTGTTACAGCAAGTCGCACGGGACCCCTCCCAGCGGCGGGTTTTCGAGATCATGTTCCAGAAGTGCGAATTCAGTGGAGAGAACCTGGATCTGATGCAGCGGCAGCAGGATGCCTGTAAAGCGGCCTCCGGAGGGCTGGAAACCACCTTCAGGAATGCCATTAACAAGGGGCAGCTGCCTGCCGGGTTAGACGTTGGTCGCGCGGTGACATTACTGCACAGCCTGCTGACCGGGCTGATCATGCACTGGTTGCTGGACCCGTCGGTGTTTGAGCTGGCGGATGCGGCACCGGATTATGTGGATACCTTTTTGTATAGCCTGCAGCACTCTCCCTCTCTGCTGACGGCCCAAGCCTAGCGGGCTGGCGCCCGTTTCCTGCAATAAAATACCTGTCCGAATTTCTGATGGCCGGTGTGTGCATGCGGCATACTCGGTGGTATGTTCTTGGTCCCCGGCTTGCCTTTCCTGATTTTCCCTCCCTGTGATATTTGTTTTCAAAAAACAAAACGTAGTTCCAAAATAGTATTGACGCCCCCTTTGGGGCGTGTCAGATTGACCGGCGAGTCAACACTTTGTATTCACCGATGAGCAGGCTGCGCTAGCCCGGTCTTATCGGTTTTATCCGGCGGTTTCCGGGTATCAACAATAAAAGCAGCTCTGCGAGGGCTGCAGTTCGGGAGAGTAAGACATGTCTGATCGGCATCATGCGGTCTGGCCAGAGAATATGCCCAAGCATCTGAGCCTGCCGCAGACCAGCCTCTATACCAATCTGGAGGTGTCTGCATTGCGTTACCCGCAACGGGACGCGATCAACTATTACGACAGCCCCCTCACGTTTGCCCAGTTGAAGCAGCAGGTGGATGCCCTGGCGGGCTACCTGCAATCACTGGGGGTGGAAAAGGGCGACCGGGTGCTGCTGTTCATGCAGAACGCCCCCCAGTTCATTATCAGCTACTACGCAATCCTTCGTGCCAACGCCATTGTGGTGCCGGTGAATCCCATGAACCGGGCGGCGGAGCTGGAGCACTATCTGCAGGATACCGAAGCCGCGGTGGCGATTTGCGGTCAGGAGTTGCTGGCGGCGATTGCGCCGGTGGTGGGCAAGGTGAATCTGCGCCACCTGATTGTGGCGGCTTACAGCGATTACATCGTCCGTGACACGGACCTGCCCCTGCCACCGGAGGTGGAAGCGCCTGCTGCAGCGCTGACCGATCCGGCACACCTGGCCTGGAAGGACGTTATCGCGGCCGCCAAACAGCCCAGTGAGTTGCTGGTGGGGCCGGATGATCTTGCCGTGTTCCCGTATAGCTCGGGCACAACCGGTGCGCCTAAAGGTTGCATGCATACCCATGGGTCGGTGATGGCTACCTGTGTGCAGGGAGCCGTCTGGAGCCATGGCACCACCGAGTCTGTCACCCTGGCCACGCTGCCGTACTTTCATGTGACCGGCATGCAGGGCTCCATGAATTCGCCCATCTATGGCGGTTCGCTGATTGTATTGATGACCCGTTGGGACCGCCGGGTGGCGGCCAAACTGATTGAGCGCTACAAGGTGAGCCGCTGGGTGAATATCGTCACCATGGCCATCGATCTGCTGTCCGATCCGGACGTGGAGAAATACGACCTGTCCTCCCTGGAAAATATCGGTGGCGGCGGGGCGGCCATGCCGGCGGCGGTGTCCGACAAACTCTTCCAGCTCACCGGCCTGCGTTACATGGAAGGCTACGGCCTGTCCGAAACCATTGCCGGCACTCACATCAACCCCACCGACCGTCCCAAGTCCCAGTGTCTGGGGATCCCGGTGTTTGATATCGATTCGCGCATCATCGATGTGGAAACCGGCAAAGAGCTGGCGCAGGGCGAAGTGGGTGAAATTATTACCCACGGCCCGCAGGTGTTTCAGGGTTACTGGAAACGCCCCCAGGAGACGCAGAAGGCTTTTCTGGAGCTGGATGGCAAGCGCTTCTTCCGCACCGGTGATCTGGGCTACATCGACGAAGAGGGCTACTTCTTCATCGTCGACCGGGTCAAACGCATGATCAATGCGTCTGGTTTCAAGGTGTGGCCGGCGGAGGTGGAGAGCCTGATGTACCGCCACCCGGCGATCCAGGAAAGCTGCGTGATTTCCGCCCCGCACGAACGCCGTGGTGAAACGGTGAAAGCCTGTGTGGTGCTGCGCGATGACATGAAAGGCACGCTCACCGAGCAGGCCATCATCGATTGGTGCAAAGAGGAAATGGCGGCCTACAAGGTGCCGCATGTGGTGGAGTTCCGCGATGAACTGCCCCGTTCGCCCACCGGCAAGGTGATGTGGCGGGCCCTGCAGGAGCAGGAGTGGGCCGGCCATGAGGAACAGCAGGCATCGTAGATGACTGCACCCGGGAGCGTCTGGATTCAGGGGCTCCCTTGCGGCCTGCCTAATGGTGGGTGGGCCGAGTCAGCTCCAACATAAAAGATAAGCGGACGCGCTACTCCGCGGAGCTGAATAACAACGCAAAAACGAGAAATCGCTTCCCGTGATCGGTGATCAGGGAGGGGCGGCAAATGGCCGCTAACGGGTTTCTCCCAAACAGGAGGCTTCGCCTTGGAACTGTTCTTTCAACAAGTGCTCAATGGCCTGACGCTGGGCAGCATCTACGGGCTGGTGGCCCTGGGGCTGACGCTGGTGTACGGCATTCTGCACGTACCCAATTTTGCTCACGGGGCGCTGTATATGGTCGGCGCCTATGTCTCGTATATCACCATGGTCGACTTCGGTGTGAACTACTGGGTGGCCATGTTGCTGGCTGCCGTGGCAGTGGCGTTGCTGGCGGTACTGTGTGAACGGTTGGTGTTCAACCCGCTGCGCCATGCGCCCCCGATTCACGACAAGATTGCCGCCATCGGCATCATGTTGTTTCTCGAAGCGCTGGTGCAAATGCAGTGGGGCGCCGAGTTCCGTCGTATGCCCACGCCCTATACCGAAATTCTGGATATTGCCGGCATGACCATTCCGGCTCAGCGGGTATTGATTATCGCGGGTGCGTTTTCGTTGATGGCAGTGCTGCATCTGTTCCTGAAGAAAACCATGACCGGCTCCACCATCGTGGCCATGGCGCAGAACCGTGAAGGCGCCTTTCTGGTCGGCATCGATGCCAACCGGGTGGCGATGATGACGTTCGCTATTTCCGGGGCACTGGCGGCGGTGGGGGCCACCCTGTTTGCGCCGATCAATCTGGTCTACCCGGCCATGGGGCATCTGCTGATCATGAAAGCGTTTGTGATCATCATCCTTGGTGGCATGGGCTCTATTCCCGGTGCCATTGTTGGCGGGCTGATTATTGGCTTTGCCGAAGCCTTCGGTGGCTTCTATATCTCCACCGATTACAAGGACATCATCGCGTTTGCTCTTCTGGTGGTGATTCTCTCCATCAAGCCTACCGGCCTGTTCAGCAAGGGGGTCCACTAATGAACGCCCTGACTAAAATGTCTAATTTTCTGATGACCCCGGCCATGAAGATCGTAATGATCGTGGCAGCGCTGCTGTTTCCCTTTGTGGCGGGTAATGAGTACCAGATTTATGTGATGGCACTGGCGTTTGTCTGGGCCATTGCCGTGTATGGCATGAATATCATCACCGGCCTGTGTGGTCAGCTGAATCTGGCCCACGGGGGGTTCTTCGCCATCGGCGCCTATGTGTTGGCTGTGCTCACCGTGGATCACGGCTGGGGGTTCTGGTGGGCTTTCCTGGCCGCTGGGCTGGCGGGCGCTTTACTCGGTTTTCTGGCCGGCGTAATAGCCTTGCGTCTTAAGGAGCACTACTTCGCGATCTTTACGCTGTGTGTGGGCTTTATCATCTATCTGCTTATCGATAAGTGGGAAGAGCTGACCCATGGCGCCCTGGGGATTATCAATATTCCTGCACCGAGCGGCTTCGGGTTGGTGGACTTCACCGAGACCACGCCGTTTTATTACCTGGCGCTGACTTTCATGGTGCTTTCTGTGTGGTTGGCGTCGCGTATTGCCAACTCCCTGTTGGGCCGTAGTTTCCGGGCCATTCGTATCAGTGATGATCTGGCGGCATCGCTGGGCATCAACCTGATGCGTAACAAAGTGCTGGCCTTTGTGTTGTCCACCACCTACGCCAGTGTGGCGGGTGCGTTGTATGCCGGCATGGTGCGTTTCATCGGCCCGGCGGAAGCGGACGTGGTGCATACCTTCGACATGATTACCTACCTGTTGGTCGGCGGCATCGGCACGCTCATGGGGCCGCTGATCGGCACGCTGGCGATTACCTGGCTGACTCAATCGCTGCAGTTTCTCGAAGAGTACCGGATGATCGTGTTCGGGCCTTTGCTGGTGGTGTTGGTGATTTTCTTCCCGCGGGGCGTGGTGGGGTCTTTCCTTACTTGGCGGGGCCGTCGCCTGGCGGCAGCACACGACAGTGCCACGGCGGCGCAGAACGAAGCGAAAAAAGAATCCCGGAACAGCGCACAGAAAACCGGTAACGGGGAGGCAGGTAACCATGCTTAAAATCAATAATCTGACCAAACGATTCGGTGGCCTGGCCGCGGTGAACAACATCAGCATCGAATTCGAAGCGAACAAGATTAACGCCATCATCGGGCCCAATGGGGCGGGTAAAAGCACCTTCTTCAACCTGGTGGCCGGTGCCATGGCCCCTACGGAAGGGACCATTGAATACCAGGGCATGGATATTACCGGCATGGCCTGTGACCGCATTGCCCGGCTGGGTATTGCGCGTACTTTTCAGACCACCATGCTGTTCGATGAGTCCACGGTGCTGGATAACCTGATTGTGGGTCACCGTTTGCGTACTCAGTCTCGCCTGTGGGATGTGATCATCAATTCCAAACGGTTGCGCGACGAAGAAGCGAAATGTCGGGCACGGGCCGAGGAGGTGCTGGACTTTGTTGGCCTGTCTCACATCGGTCATCGCATCACGGCAGACATCAGCCAGGAAGAGAAAAAGCGGGTGGCGTTCGCGCTGGCCTTGGCTACCGACCCGGAACTGGTATTGCTGGATGAACCGGCCGGCGGTATTAACCCGGAAGAAACTGAAAACCTGGCGGCATTGATCCGAAAGATGGTGGAGCACGGTGTCACCGTCTGTCTGATTGAACACAAGATGGACATGATCATGAGTCTGGCTGACAAGATCATGGTGCTTGACCATGGCGAAAAAATTGCCGAAGGCACACCGGAAAAAATCAGAAATAATCCGCTGGTTATCGAAGCCTATCTGGGGAGTGATGAAGATGCTGCAGCTTAATAATGTCGAAGCACGCTACGGCAGCTTCAAGGCGCTGGAGCAGGTTTCCATGTCGGTGGAACAGGGTGAGCTGGTGGTGCTGCTGGGCGCTAACGGTGCCGGGAAAAGTACGTTGTTCAATACCATCAGCGGTTTGATCAAACCGTCAGCCGGAACCATTACGCTGAATGGTGCGGATGTGACCGGGCAGAAGCCCTCGGGTCTGGTGCAAAACGGCGTGGTGCAGTGCCCGGAAGGGCGCAAGCTGTTCCCTGAAATGTCCGTACTGAAAAACCTGATGCTGGGTGCTTATGTGCATCGCCGCAACAAGGCGGCCATTAAAAAGACACTGGAAGACGTGCTGACACTGTTTCCGATTCTTGATGAAAAGAAGGATCAGTCTGCCGGGTCTCTCAGCGGTGGCCAGCAGCAAATGGTCGCCATCGGGCGCGCCATGATGGGCCGGCCCAAGCTGCTGTTGCTGGATGAGCCCTCGCTGGGTTTGGCGCCACTGGTGGTCAAGCAGATGTTCGAAACCATCAAGGGAATTAACGAAC
Organism: Alloalcanivorax sp.; assembly: GCA_039983755.1. Taxonomy (GTDB): domain Bacteria; phylum Pseudomonadota; class Gammaproteobacteria; order Pseudomonadales; family Alcanivoracaceae; genus Alcanivorax. The sequence continues at coordinate 194,079 of JBDWVU010000025.1, read as the reverse complement.
AGGGCACCACGGTTTTGCTGGCGGAGCAGAATGCCTTCGCCGCACTCAAGATTGCTCACCGTGCCTATGTGATCGAAAACGGTCGCCTGGTCATGGAGGGTGATAAAGACGCAATGCTGGGTAACGAAGCCATTCGCAAAGCCTATATCGGCGCGTGATGTGTTACCCGCAGGGTGTGCGCTACATCTTATTGCTACAACACAAGGCTACAACACAACGCCATAAAAAATGGCGGCAACACAAGACTCACGGTTTGAGCAAAACAACAACGGGAGAGTTTTATGCGTAACGCAAAACAGATATTGGGCAATACCTTTCGCCGCTTGGCTTGTGCCAGCGCGATCGCCCTGGCGGCCACGGGCGCGCAGGCCGCAGAGGAAATCACCATCGGCTTTACCGGGCCGTTGAGTGGCGGTGCCGCGCTCTATGGGCAAAATACACTGGAAGGCCTGCAGATGGCTGCAGAAGAAATCAACGACGCCGGTGGTTTCAAGGTGGGTGGCGAGACCTACGAAATCAACCTGGTGTCGCTGGATGACAAGTACTCACCCAGCCAGGCGGCGGTTAATGGCAAGCGGTTGGTTCAGCAGTACAACGCGCCGGTGATCTTCACCCCGCATTCCGGTGGCACTTTTGCCCTGCAGGCCTTTAACGAGCGTGATGGCTTTGTGGTGATGTCCTACACCTCGGTACCCACGGTCACGGAGAAGGGCAACGAGTTGACGGTGCGGATTCCGCCTACCTTCACCGGGTATATGAAGCCATTCACCAAAATTGCCATGCAGGAAAACGGCAAGAAGGTGGCGGTGGCCAACGCCACTCATGATTACGCCAAGTACTGGACCAAGGCATTTGTTCCCACCTGGGAAGCCATGGGCGGCACCGTGGTGGCGGATAACCCGATGGATTACAACAAGTCTGCGGATTTCTACACCGGTGTGAGCAAGGTGCTGGCGGAGAAGCCGGACGTGATGTTCATCGGTGGGGCGTCAGAGCCCACCGCATTGGTAGCCAAGCAAGCCCGTGAACTGGGCTTCAAAGGCGGTTTTGTGATCATGGATCAGGCCAAGATGGGGGAAATGGCCAAGATCATCGGTGGTTACAAAATGCTGGAAGGCTCCGTTGGCGTGGTGCCGCTGACCCTTTATGAAGAAGCTGGTGCCAAGGCGTTTGTGGCCAAGTATCACAAACAGAATGCGGACAAGGATCCCACCACGGAAGTGGCCTATAACTACTTCGCGATGTACTCGGTGGTTCAGGCCATGCAGGAAGCTGGCACAGTGGACGATGCCAAGGCGATCCGGGCGGCGTTCCGCGATGCATTGAAAAACCTGAAACCGCAGAATAACCCCTACGGTGTGACGGAGATCGATGACAAGGGCGGCATGATGGCTGACCCGAATATCGCCACCGTGAAGAACGGTGAGGTGGTATTGCAGCGTATGTCTGAAGTCCTGGCTGAATAAGCTGTCATCACGAAAACGGGGCGCCAGGCGCCCCGTTTTTCGGTCTTTTTTAAATAATGAAATTATATTCCGAAATAATTGAATCCTGACTGCCATTGCTTATACTGGTATTTGTTTCATCCTTTCAGAGTGCGGCCCGTGAGAGAGGCTGGCGCTGCCTTTTACGCCGTACCGGCGATGCAGACTGGAAAGGAACGTCCTGAGGAGAGTCGTAATGAGTAACCCGGTCAGCCTCAGTCGCGATAGCGACATTGGCGTTATCCGTATCAATTATCCCCCGGTTAACGCGCTCGGCCATGGTGTGCGTGAAGGCCTTCAGCAATGCCTGCGCGAGGCGCTGGCAGATGAACAGATTCGCGCAGTGGTTGTGATTGGTGAAGGCAAAACCTTCCCGGCCGGTGCCGATATCCGTGAATTCGGCAAGCCCCCGCAGCAGCCGGCGTTGCCGGCCGTCATTGACGAATATGAAGCCAGCGACAAGTTGGTGGTGGCGGCCATTCATGGCACCGCGCTGGGCGGTGGCCTGGAGGTCGCACTGGGCTGTGACTATCGCGTGGCGCTGGATAGCGCCCGCCTGGGCCTGCCGGAAGTGAAGCTGGGGTTGCTCCCCGGCGCTGGCGGCACCCAGCGTTTACCGCGCCTGGTGGGTGCGCAAAAAGCCCTGGAAATGATCGTCGGGGGTAACCCGGTGAAAGCCAAAGAGGCCCTGTCGCTGGGGTTGGTTGATGAGATGGTCAGCGGTGATCTGTTGGAGGGTGCGCTGGCGTATACCCGTCAGTTGCTGGCCGATAACGCTCCCTTGAGAAAACTCTGTGACCTGGCGGTGCCAGATGCACAGGACGGTTTGTTCGAGCAGTTCGAGCAGTCCATTGCCCGCAAACAGCGCGGCTTCAAGGCACCGTTTTCCTGCATCAAGGCGGTGAAAGCGGCCGTGGAGCTGCCGTTTGATAAGGGCGTGGAGCGTGAGCGGGAGTTGTTTTTCAAGTTGCTGGTGTCCCCGGAGTCGGCGGCGCAGCGTCATGTGTTCTTTGCCGAGCGCGAAGTGGCCAAGGTGCCCGGTCTGGACAAGAACACCCCCAAGCGCGAGATCAATCAGGTGGCGGTGATCGGTGCCGGTACCATGGGTGGCGGTATCGCCATGAACTTTGCCAATGCCGGCATTCCCGTGCGCCTTCTGGAAGTGAAGGAAGACGCGCTGGAGCGCGGTGTGGCGGTGATTCGCAAGAACTACGAAAACACCGCCAAAAAAGGCCGTATCACCGACGAGCAGGTGGAACAGCGCATGGCGTTGATCCAGCCGACGCTCAGCTACGATGATCTTGGTGATGTGGATTTGGTGATTGAGGCGGTGTTCGAGAACATGGACGTGAAAGAGGCCGTGTTCAGCGAACTGGACCGGGTGTGCAAGCCCGGCGCCATTCTTGCCACCAATACATCCACGCTGGACGTGGATCGTATCGCCAGCTTCACGCAGCGTCCGGAAGATGTCATGGGCATGCATTTCTTCAGCCCTGCCAATGTCATGAAGTTGCTGGAAAATGTCCGCGGTGAGAAAACCTCTGATGAGGTGATCGCCACGGTGATGGACCTGAGCCGCCGCATTGGCAAGGTTGGTGTGCTGGTGGGGGTGTGCCACGGTTTCGTGGGCAACCGCATGTTGCATCGCCGTCAGGCAGAAGCGGTACAGCTGGTCAATGAAGGTGCCAGCCCCCAGCAGGTGGACAAGGTGTTGTTCGACCTGGGCTTCCCCATGGGGCCGTTCGCCATGTCTGACTTGGCGGGCATGGATGTGGGCTACCGCATTCGTGAAGAGCTGCGCAAGGAAGACCCCGCCAATGGCCCGGCCCGTAACTGGACCGACGAGCTGGTGGAGGCGGGGCGCCTCGGTCAGAAAACCCAGGCCGGCGTATTCGACTATAAAGACGGCGATCGTACCCCTGTACCTTCACGCGCTGTGGACGGCATTATTGAACAATATCGCAGCGATAACGGCATCGCGCCGCGTGAGATCAGTGACCAGGAAATTCTCGAGCGCTGCATGTACGTGATGGTGAACGAAGGCGCCAAGATTCTGGAAGAAGGCATCGCTGCCCGTCCGCTGGATGTGGACGTGATCTGGATTTACGGCTACGGCTTCCCCGTGTACCGGGGGGGCGTGCTGTTTTGGGCCGATCAGGTGGGCGTAAAAGCCATCTTCGAAAAAGTGAACGAGATCTACCAACAAACCGGCTCGGATGTCTGGAAGCCTGCCAAGCTGCTTAGCGATCTGGCGGAGCAGGGCAAGGGCTTCTACCGCTGATCCTGGAACATAACAACCGCTGTAGGAGCGTGCTTGCACGCGAACCATCCCAGGTTTGGGAAAGAAAATTCGCGTGCAAGCACGCTCCTACAGTGATGAGAAAGTTTCCACCTTATTAAGAGGTTCAGAACATGGACATTAATTTTACCCCGGAAGAACTGGCGTTTCGTGATGAAGTGCGCAGCTTCCTGGATGCCAAGCTGCCGAAAGAAATCGCCAGCAAAGTGAAAAACGGCCAGCATCTGAGCAAAGATGACTTTGTGCGCTGGCAGAAAACTCTCAACGAAAAGGGTTGGATGGCCCTGCACTGGCCGAAAGAACATGGCGGCACTGGCTGGTCCCCGATCCAAAAGCATATTTTTGAAGAAGAGTGTGCGGAATACGGCGCGCCAAGTGTGTTGCCGTTCGGTGTGAACATGGTGGCGCCGGTGATCATCAAGTTCGGTACCGAAGAGCAAAAGCAGAAGTACCTGCCTTCCATCCTTAACAGTGATGTGTGGTGGTGTCAGGGCTACTCCGAGCCTGGCGCCGGTTCTGACCTGGCGGGCCTGAAAACCAAAGCGGTACGCGAAGGTGATCATTACGTTGTGACGGGCCAGAAAACCTGGACCACGCTGGGACAACATGCGGACTGGATTTTCTGTCTGGTGCGTACCGACCCCAGTGCCAAAAAGCAGGAAGGCATTTCCTTCCTGCTGATCGACATGAAAACCCCGGGTATCACCGTTCGCCCCCTGATCACCCTGGACGGCGAGCACGAAGTTAATGAAGTGTTCTTCGATGAAGTCAAAGTGCCGGTGGAAAATCTGGTCGGCGAAGAAAACAAGGGCTGGACCTGTGCCAAGTACCTGCTGACATTCGAGCGTACCGGTATCGCCGGTGTGGGCCAGTCCAAGGCGGCCCTCAAGCACCTCAAGGACGTGGCTCGCAAGGTCCAGCAGAACGGCAAGCCGCTGATCGAGGACCCCTTGTTCCGCAACCGTCTGGCGGACGTGGAAATGGAACTGATGGCGCTGGAAATGACCAACCTGCGCACCGTGGCTGCCGCCCAGGCCGGTGGTGTGCCCGGCGCAGAAAGTTCGTTCCTGAAAATCATGGGCACCGAGCTGCGCCAGGAAATTACCGACCTGTTCCGCCGAGCCGCTGGCCCTTACGCCCAGCCGTTCCTGCCGGAAAGTTTCGAGGCGGATTATGACGGTGAACCGGTTGGTCCGGAATTCGCCAACACGGTGTCCACCAAGTACTTCAATATGCGCAAGCTGTCGATTTTCGGCGGTTCCAATGAAATTCAGAAGAACATCATCGCCAAGATGATTCTCGGTCTGTAAGGAGTATTGAGCATGGATTTTAAACTGAGCGACGAACAGCGCATGCTCGAAGAAACCGTGGGCCGTCTGGTTCGCGATGGCTATCCCTTCGACGTACGTGAAAAAGCCCGCACCAGTGAATTGGGGTATTCCGCAGAAATGTGGCAGCAGTTTGCCGAGCTTGGCTTGTTGGGCGTGCCGTTTTCCGAAGACTTCGGTGGCTTCAACGGCGGCGGCCCGGAACTGATGGTAGTGGCCGAAGGCTTTGGCCGCGGCCTGGTGCTGGAACCTTACCTGGCAACAGTGGTGCTGAGCGGCACGCTGATCAATTCACTGGGCAGCGATGCGCAGAAAGAAAAACTGATCACGGCCATTGTGGGTGGCGAGTTGCGCCTGGCACTGGCGGCTTACGAGCCGCAAGGCCGTTATGACCACACCCACGTGGCAGCCACCGCAGAGAAAAATGGCGATGGCTACAGCCTGACGGGCAATAAAGCCGTGGTGCTCCACGGTGACAGCGCCGACCAGCTGGTGGTCATCGCGCGCACTGATGGCAACGGTACCGACCGTGATGGCTTGTCCGCGTTTATCGTGGACGCCAACGCCGACGGTGTCAGCCGTCGCGGTTATGAAACCATCGACGGGCTGCGTGCGGCGGAAATTACCTTTAATAATGCGGCGGCGGAATTGCTGGGCGAAGAAGGCAAGGCCATTGATGCGCTGGAAGCCTCCCTGGCACTGGGCATTGTTGCCTTGTGCGCAGAGGCGACCGGTGCCATGGAAGTGGCCTGCGATCAAACCCTGGCCTACATCAAGGAACGCCAGCAGTTTGGTGTGGCCATTGGCAAGTTCCAGGCGCTGCAGCATCGCATGGTGGAAATGCGCATGGAGCTGGAAAAGGCGCGCTCCATGACCATTTTTGCGGCCTGCTCTCTGGACGCACCGGCCCCGGTCTGCGCCAAGCGGCTGGCGGCAGCCAAGGCTATTATCGGCAAGTCCGGCCGCAAGGTGGCGGAAGAAGCCATCCAGTTGCATGGCGGTATGGGCATGATGGAAGAAACCGCAGTGGCTCACTATGCCAAGCGGATTGTGCTTATCGATCACCAACTGGGTGATCTGGGTTATCACATGCAGCAGCTGGAAAGCTTGCTGGATGTGGATGACGATGCAGCATAAGTAAACGAAAAGGGCGGCTTCGGTCGCCCTTTTTGGTTGTGGTGGCGGTCGCTAACGACACAGGTGCGGCCTGAAACGACAATCCACGCAATGCGCTATTTGAAGCGGGCCTGCCTTCCCCCAGTCTGTGGACTGACTTTTACTGTTTTGCGTTTTACGGAGAGAAAGCATGAGTGTGAATCGCCAGATTATTTTATCCGAGTACCCCAAGGGCATGCCCCAGCCTGAGCATCTGCCCTTGAAAGAAGGTGCGATGCCTTCGCCGAAAGACGGCCAGGTATTGATCAAAACCATCTACCTGTCCCTGGATCCGTACATGCGCGGGCGCATGAGCCCGGCCAAATCCTACGCGGCGAGCGTGGAGTTGGGTGATGTGATGCAGGGGGGCACCGTCGGCCAGATTGTGGAATCGCGCCTGGACGGCTATGCAGCCGGTGACTATGTACTGGGCTTTGGCGGCTGGCAGGAATACTCCGTGCAGGGCAAGGAAATGCTGCGCAAGCTGGACCCGAAACAGGTGCCGATCAGCACGGCGCTGGGCGTGCTGGGTATGCCGGGCTTTACCGCCTATGCGGGTCTGCTGGAAATTGGTCAGCCCAAAGAAGGCGAAACCGTGGTGGTGTCTGCGGCCAGCGGCGCGGTGGGTCAGATCGTTGGGCAGATCGCCAAGATCAAAGGCTGCCGCGTGGTCGGCGTTGCCGGTGCTCCGGACAAGTGCCAGCACGTGGTGGACACCTATGGCTTTGATGCTTGTGTGAACTACAAGGACGACGACTTCGAAGCTCAACTGAAGGCTGCCTGCCCTAATGGCATTGATGTTTACTTCGAGAACGTGGGTGGCAAGGTGTTCGATGCGGTGATGAAGCTGGTGAACGATTTCGCCCGTATTCCCCTGTGCGGTCGCATTGCTCACTACAACGATACCGAAGCGCCCCAGGGGCCGGATCAGTTGCCCGCGTTTCTGACCAAATTGCTGGTGAAGCGGGTATTGATCAAGGGCTTTATCCAGTTCGATTATGCCCACCTGATGAAGGATTTCGTCCGCGATATGAGCACCTGGATGCAGGCCGGCAAAATCCAGTACCAGGAAGATGTGGTTGAAGGCCTGGAAAATACCGTGGAGGCCTTCCAAGGGCTGCTGCAAGGGCGTAACCGGGGCAAACTGCTGGTACAAGTCAGCGAAGATACCTCCCGGTAATGGCAACGGTGGAGGCGCAGGTCCAGGCGCTTTTTGCTCTGCACGGCCCGCGCTACCGCTGGCTTGCAACGATAACGGTGATGCTGGGCACCATGTCCGTGGTGCTGGCATCCACCATTATCAATGTGGCTATTCCCACCATCATGATCGAGTTCCAGCTGGCGCAGGATCAAGTGCACTGGCTGGCGACCGGTTTCCTGGCAGCAATGACAGTGGGCATGCTGCTCAATGCCTGGTGTACCCAACGATTTGGGGCCCGTGGTGCTTATTTGTTGGCCATGGGCCTGTTCGTGGTGGTGTCCATTATTGGCGCTGCCAGTGAACATTTCCCCTTGCTGGTGGCTGCCCGGGTAGGGCAGGGCCTGCTGGCCGGGCTGATCCAGCCGCTGGCCATGATTACCATCTTCCAGGTGTTCCCTCTCAATCGTCGCGGTCAGGCCATGGGTATCTATGGGCTGGGTGTTGTCCTGGGCCCGGCCATTGCTCCGGCCATTGGCGGGGTGCTGGTGGATACGTTGTCCTGGCGGGCGGTGTTTCTGGTGGTGCTGCCGGCCTGTGTGGTGGGGATGGTCATGGCAGCCCGCTACCTGCCACGGCGTGAAGCCGAGGCGGACCCGGTTGCACTCGACAGGGTGGGGCTGATCTCGCTGGCGCTGGGTATCACGGCCTTGCTGTGGGCACTGGCCAATGGGCATCGCCGCGACTGGATCGACCCACTGCTGTTGCTGACGTTTTTCGGTGGCCTGGGGTTGTCCATTTTTTTCATTTATTGGCAAACCCGCTTGCGGCATCCGTTGATGGATCTGCGGGTGTTTCGCTACCGGGGCTTCACTGGCAGTTTCCTCATGTCCATGGTGATTGGTGCCGGGGTGTTCGCTTCCACCTACATCACTCCATTGTATTTTCAGCAAGTGCTGGGCGAGAGCGCGGCCAGCGCGGGGCTGATGTTGATGCCGGCGGGCCTGGCCATGGCCTTTACCTTTCCGGTAGCAGGCCACCTGACCGACCGTTTCCCGGAAACGCGCATCATGGCAGCGGGGCTGGTGTTGTTTATCTTCAACATGGTGCTGATGGCCGGTGCCAACCTGGGCACGTCAGCGGTGTGGCTGGTGTGGTGGACCTTGCTGGGCCGGGTGGGGTTGGGGCTGATGATGCCGCCATCGTCCACCGGGGCTCTGGGTCTGTTGCCGCCGGCGCTGATCCCCCAGGGCTCGGGCATTTTTAATTTTGGTCGCCAGATTGGTGGCGCATTGGGCGTGAACCTGTGCGCCCTGTGTATTCAGTTTTTCAGTGAATCCTTTGCCCAGACTCGGCCGGATGCGTCGGCGGCGCAATCGTTCGAGGCGGGTTTTGATATGGCATTTCTGCTGTTGCTGGCCATCTTTGTGGCGGCACTGTTGCCGCTGCGCAGCATGCAGCAGGGCATGCGACATTTGGGAGAACAACGAACATGAACAAGACCGGGAATGACAAGCCGGACATTCTGGTAATTGGTGCCGGTGCTATCGGCAGTTTCTATGGCGCGATTCTTAAGCGGGCGGGTTGTACCGTGAGCGTGGTGCTGCGGTCGGATTATGACGCAGTAAAGGCCGACGGCTTTCGCTTTACCAGCCCTCTGGGAGAGCTGTCGTGGACACCGGATCAGGTCTATCAACCTGGCGATACCCCGGTACGACATCCGGATTATGTGTTGCTGTGCGTCAAGGTGCTGCCAGGCGTGGACCGGGCTGAACTGGTGCGCCCCTGGCTGGGCGAGCATACCGGGCTGGTGTTGATTGAGAATGGCCTGGATATCGAACGTGAGCTGGCGGATGCCTTCCCGCGCAATCCTCTGGTGAGCTGTCTGGCGTTTATTGCGGTGAGTCGCACTGGCCCGGGCACCGTTAACCATCAGGCCTATGGGCAGCTGGTCATGGGGAATTTCCCCACGGGGTTTGATCATCATTGCGCGCAGTTGGCGGGCTTGTTCCGCGAGGGGGGCATCGATATCAACGAGACGGATGCGGTGGTGGGTGAACGCTGGCGCAAGTGCGTCTGGAATACCCCGTTCAATCCGTTGAGTGTGCTGGCCAACGGGGCCGATACCTTATCGATGCTCGATGCGCCGGGCGGTGAAGCGTTGATTCGCACCTTGATGGAAGAGGTGATCGCGGTGGCCCAGGCCGATGGCTACCCCATGCCGGACGGCATTATCGAGAAGAACCTGTCAGGAACCCGGGCCATGGGCGCGTATAAAAATTCCATGGCGCTGGATTATCTGAACGACAGGCCCATCGAGCTGGATGCGATTCTTGGCAACGTGGTCGCCATAGCGGACAGCCTGAATGTGCCCGTTCCCCATCTGCGCACTGTGCTGGTAACGCTGCGCATCCGGCAGGCATGACGATCCGCCACTGAAGCGAATCATGTCAATCAGGGCGCAACATGATACTTATCGTCATGTTGCGGTTTTTTTTGTCACCTTTTTGTTAAGCAATAAATTGATCAACGCAAAAGCGCTCAATGAAGATCGGCCGGAGGACGAGCCTGCAAAAGAAGGGGTGAGCGCTTGAGACGGATACACAGGAAATGTCCCCGTATACCGTAAAAGTAGATAAAAGCCTGATTTTTGTAGATTTTTAAATTACAAACGCTAACGCGCAGGCACTGGCGCGCTGTCGCATGCATCCGTGACTATGTAGTCCGAAAACAAGAAAAGGGTGACATGATGCGTATAATAAAACTCCCCGCCATCGCCTGCCTGCTGCTGTTGCCATTGCTGCAAGCCTGTGAAGAAGAACCGGATGTGTTCGTGCCGCCGGACCCTGGCAATGCCCTCATTTACGCTTACCCCTCCAGTGGCATGGTGGACTTGCCTCTGGGGAGCAAGCTGCTGCTGACGTTTTCCAACGGTATTGATGAAGCTGCGGCCAGGGAAAATTGTCAGCCCGACGGTGACAACTTTGTTGGTGCGCTTTGCCTGGCGGACAGCAAAGGGAATCTGGTTGACCTGGCCAGTGCCGAGGTGTCGAACCGGAATCGGACCTTGACGTTTTCCATGGAAAACCTGCGTGCCGGTGAGCAATACCGCCTTTGGGTGTCAGCCGAGATTGCCCCGGGAGTGGTAAACCTGGGCCACGACGGTCCGCTGATCACCTTCCGCACTCGCCAGTACCACCCAGTGCCTGATCAGGTGCCTGAGGTGTTGGTTATCAATCAGGAAAGCCCCGAGGTCTATCTGCCCGAACCTGAAGTGGCTGAACGTTTTCCGTTCATGGATTTTTCGCCGGTACGCATCACCTTTACCGAGCCGCTGGTGCAAACCACCGTACGCTATGGTGACACGGTAAAACTGGTGCATCAGGAATCGGGGGAGCTGGTGGATGCGCACATTCTGAGCGAGCGTCATTACATTACTCTCGATCCGAAAACCGATCTGATCGGCGGTGATACCTACACGCTGACGCTGGAGGGGCTGCAGGATTTTGATGAGGACGTGCTGGAGACGGTGGTTTATGAACTGACGCCCCGGTTATCCAAGGATGATGTGGCCGATCTCAATCCGCCGATCAAGCAGTTGATGAAAGCCCAGCCTGCGCTGGGTGATCCGGGGTACCCGGAAACGTCACGCCTGCACGGGCTGCCGCTCAACCAGTTCAATCTGGTCACCGAGGCCCTGGGCCTTACCCAGGTGGATGCCAAGCCGCTGGTGCTGGAAGGTTGGATGGGGCGCCCGGATGAGCATGTACAAGCCGTGCCGGTGGTGGCCCGCGCCGGTCAGCAGCTGCGTATTACCGGTATCGATCCAATCCTGCTGGGCGGTGAAGTTCGCACGCCCATGTTCACCGGTGACCTGATCGGCACCTTTGTCACTGACGTCACCGGTTATCTGACCACCAATCCCTATCGGCCCGAGGGCTTTCAGCCCGATGACGATTTTGCGCCGATGTATGTCCACATGAATTTCGATCTCGCCATGCATGCGGTGGAGCCACGAGGCAACGCGTCGGTTAACCAGAACCTGATGCATGTGCAGGCAGTCGGGGTGGTGGACGTAAAGGATGGAGCCCTGACTTTCGAAGTCTTCCGTACCCTGGAGCTGGATATCCTCAGTGGTGCAGCCAAAGTGAGTGCGGACTTTGCGTTGGGGGTGCGTGCGGATTCGGCATTCGAATTTGAACAGCTCAACCGTGATCCGCTGCAGGTTACCGGCTCCTTTCCCGAACATAACCAAACCCAGGTAGAGCCGAGCAACAATATCATTGTGGTATTCAACGAGCCGGTGAGTGACGAGGGCATGGAAGGGGTTCAACTGTTCCGCCAGGCCAGCAGCGAGCCGGTGCCGATTCAGGTGCGCAGCAGTGGCTCCAATCTGGTGATCACGCCGCTCAATGAATTGGCGGCGGGTGAACGCTATAACCTGGATCTGGGCGATAACCTGAAAGACATGGATATCTTCGATCCTTCTTACCTGGAGTTTGTGCCCGGTGACGCCACCGACGGCAGCGGGCAGATTGTTTTTGATACCGCCAGCTACGCGGCCAACAACGATGCTCCGGTGCTGCCGCCGGTGGTGCTGGGGTTGTACCCCGGTATCGGCTGTGCCCTGGAAGACCGTGGCGTCGAGCAGCAGGATGCCCAGGGCAACATCCTGGAAATGGCCGGGCGCTGTGCCGGCGGTCTGGCCGACGACTCACTTTACTATCCCTTCTTTTATGATGTCAGCCGCCCCATTGAGGTGAGCTTCAATATGCCCATGGAGCTGGCGTCCATGACCTTCGGCACCATTGCGGCTGATGGTGAGTCCTGTGAAGGCGGAGCCATGTGTCTGGCTGAAGCAACAGAGAGCGGTTGGGCATCTATTCCGCTGTCAGCCCGCCGTAACAGCCTGCGTCTGCGTGCGGTGCCGCCGCCCAACACCATGGTGCCGGGGAAGGCATATCGGCTGGTGATCAACGGAGGTGACAATGGGGAAGACGTATTCCGTAGCCATGACCGGTTCGACAATCTGGGTATCAATACGGATCCGCTCAATGGCATGGGCACCTGTGGCCCTCTGTCCAATATGCCCTGCGAAGGTGGCCCACCCATTCTGATTGATTTTACCGCGACGCCGGATGTGGGGGCGGCCTATGCCACGGTGCTGACTCGCAAATACACGGACGTAAACGGTAACGGTGTTCAGGATGTTGACGAGCCGGGCGCAGAAAAAAACCATGCCCGGGGCTTTATCAAAAGCACTGGCGGTTTGATCGGCGGCGCCAATCTCGATGAGGGCGACCAGATCTTTACCAATGCAGCGCTGCCCATGGCGTTTCTGCCCAAGGTGCCGCTGGACCTGAGTTACATCGGTCTGGTGGATGAAGGGAATGGTCGCTGGTGTGCCACCGAGGAAGATGCCGATGGAGATATTTATTGCATCCAGACGGTGGGGGACACGGCTATTCCGGTGGAAATTAATGCCCAGCATGTCATGGGGACGTCGCTGGTTGCCAACGCAAACCTGGCCATTCCCGTGTTGGGCGATTTGATACCTCTGCCATTGGAAACGGGAGCGCTGGTGTTGCGTTTCCGACCCTATGACGACATGCCGCCGCAGCCGTTGCGGGGTTTTGTCATCAACGCCATCGACCCGGACACCGGGGAGGAAATTGACGACCCGGTTTTTATTACCCGTCTGGATGCCTGGCTGGATGCGCCGGATGTGCGACTTTTCTCGGCGTTGCTCCCCGGCGGGGCAGCCATTCCGAATGTGGCTGACGCCAACGTGAGAAGCCTGCCGGTGTCTGCCTATCTGAACGGACCGGTGAAATTCCTGCGCAATGGCCAGATTACGCTGGAATCGAGTAATGCGTCTGCCATTGCTGCCTCTCTGAATCTGAGTATCGACCTGGGGGCCCTTATCCCGGTATTGGGGGACCTGCTTGATCTGATTATTGGCGGGGTGCTGCCGGAAGAGGGCGTTGGCTCACTGGAGCTGGGCATTGCCAAGGACGACTTCCGCATCCGGGTGGTCAACAATCCGGCCCACGCGCGCTTTACCTCGGCTGGCCAGGAAAACGCGGGAGATCGGTAATCATGAAAATAACAATGACCAATAAAAAACGGGTTTACCTTGCTGCCGTATTAACACTGCTGGGAGCCAACGCCACCGCCGCTCAGGATCTTTACGGACCGGACTATCCCGGGGTGAAGTTCACGCAAAAACTGTTTGGTGAGGACCGGCTTTATTTTCGTCTCGGGGCTCTCTATATGAGCCCGGATGTGAAGACCAACTCGATCACCTTGAGCAACCTGTCGGAAATTGCTGAAGTGGCGGTGGAATCAGGCGAACAGGAAGGCGATGCCTTTAGTGACCCGCTGATGATTCCGGCGGCAACGATTGGCTATAAACTGCGATGGGGAGCCTGGGGTGGTGGTTGGTCAGTAGAAACGATGGCGGCCATGCCGCCGACTCTTGAGCTAAAAGCCAAGGGGCGCATTGCCGATGTGCCCCTGGTCACCGAAGCCAACGGGATTCCCACCGGTGTTCCGGCCTTGGGGGAAAAAGTGGCGGAAACCAAGGTGGCGCCGCCCATGGTGACTTTGGTGAAACGCTTCCGTAACGAGCGAAATTTCCGCCCTTATGCCGGGTTGGGAGTGGTGTATTTATTCACCTACGACAGCCACGTGACTAACCCCATTCTCACTGAAGTGGGCGAGCCGGAATTGGAGATCGAGAATAAATTTGGCTGGGTTGGCCAGGTGGGGGTGGATTGGCGGATGACGGACTACTGGTGGTTGGCGGCGGATTTTAAATACATCAGCGTGAAAGATGTTTCGGCCACGGTGGAAAGAACCTTCATCCGGGCGCCGGGTTTGCCGCAGTACCAGTATGCTGAGGTGGGGGATGCGGAGTTCAACGCTGACATGAATGTCTATGCGTTCAGTCTGGGAGTGGGTTTTACCTTCTGAAGCGCGCCGTCAACAGAGTTACGTCGCAATGCGACGTAGCCCTGCTGGCAAGCGCAGCATGGCCGGCGACTAACGTTTTCTTCAAACCCCAAAAAACCGGGGCGCTACAGGCCGTTTTCTATTTCTGCGAGCTGTTCCTTGCCCAGCACCGAGACACTTTCTGTGTCCTCGTCAAACACCACAAACACCTGCTCTTTTTTCAGTTGCTCACGGACCTGTTCCACCTTGGTGGCGGTGGGGATTTCGGTGTCGCCGTAATCGGTGCCATCCCGAGTCACGAATTCTTCGATCAGGTTGTGGAGAGTATCCGGTGGCAGGTCTTTCCACGGAACAATGATGGGCATATATCCAGTTCTATAAAAAGTGAATGTTGTCAGGGAAGCATTCGATGACGTGAAAAACCCTGAATTTCAATTTTTCGTTTTCGCCTTTCGCCTTTCGCGTCAGGCAACTGGCGTGGAGCGTCACGCTTCCGGCCTATACCAGCAGTAGCTGGATGCCTGCGCCGATGATAACAATCCAGGACGACAGCACGCCCAGCTGGCGGGCCAGGTTGGCACTGCTGCGGGGCACCAGCATGCCATAGGCGTAAAGGAGTCGCCCGACAACCAGCATAATGCCGTAAATATGCAGAGCGGTATTGCCGCCGCCGTTGATTTCCAACAATGCCATCAGGATCAAGGCCAGGGGGATGTATTCCACCGTGTTGCCGTGGGCGCGGATGGCACGGTTCACATCTTTATGGCCGCCATCGCCCAGGGAGACTTTCTTCCCCAGCCGGTAACGGACCACGTTGGCGGCCAGGGCGATGACAAGAAAACCGCACAGGGCGGCGTACAGGGCGGTGACTGGCAAGCTTACTAGGGTCATGGTTTCCACTCAGGTTGTCTTTTTCGTTTGCGAACAATAAACCGCGAAGGGTCCAGGGCGTCAACCAATTGTGCGTCCACGGGTAGCGGTTGCCCGGAAATCCTGCTGGCCAGCAAGTCGGCGCACAGCGGCGTGCCGGTAATGCCACGGCTGCCGTGGGCCAGGTTCAGGTACAGGCCGGTGGCCGCGCGATGTGGGTTGTCGGTGGCTACGGGCAGGGGGCCGCACAGGGGCAGAAAATCGAGGCTCTGGCAACGAAAGGCCACGCGCCGATCCTGGATAACAATGGCTTCCCCGCCTAATGCTTGCCAGTGTTCGGGCAGGTAGTGTTTCAGTTGTGTCAGGTTGTCAGCGTCGTCTGCATCGGTGGGGGCGGGTTGGCTGTCGTGCAAATTGAAGGTAGCACCTACGCAGTGCAGGTCATCCAGTGCGGGTGTCAGGTAGCCGCCATGGCATTGGGCCTGCTGCCATTGCCGGGAGGCCTCGGTGGCCTGGCAATAACTGACCTGGCCGCGAATGTGCTTGAGCGGTAGCCAGGCCAGCCCCGGTAGCTGCTGGCTGGCGCCGGCGGCGCAGACTACCACGGCGTTGGCATGCAGCTGGGTGCCATTGTCCAGCGTGACGCTGGCGGGGGCGCCTTCCTGTAGTGACGTCACGGAGTCACCAAGCCATGTAATCGCTGGATGGTCGAGAAGGTGCTGGCACCAGCGACCCGGGCGCAGGTAGCCGCCGCCCACCAGTTCCACGCCATTGCCGGCCAGCGCCGGGCGAAGCAGGTCGGCAGGCCAGGCACCGCTGTCCATGGCGGCAGTGAATTTGTCCCGTTGTTTGTCGTTTACAAAGTGCTGGATGACCCCGTTGAGCTGGCCGTCCTGGTCGCTGGCGGGAAAGCCGTAACGGTGGAGCCAGCGCAAGGCATGGCGGTAGCTCGTCTGGTAGAAACGATTCTGTGGCGTCAGGTGTGGGCTGGCGGTGCTATAGACGACACCGGCCAGATTCCCGGACGCGCCGGCGGCAATGCCCTGCGGATCCAGAACGGTCACGGTCCAGTTTTGCTCGGCCAGGGCGCGGGCTGTAGTGGCTCCGGCCAGGCCGGCGCCGATGACGATGGCGTGTTGGGTGAGTGGGGCGCCGGTTTCAGTCATGGCAAATACGGGCCCCTTAATCGGACCGGGAGCAGGGCAGTGGTTAGGGGAGTGGTCATGGAATCCGTGTGGTTGGCGGCGTCGCTGTGAGGCCCTAGGGTAACACGCTGCGCTTACGGAGCGGTCTGGGCCGCCTTGAACTCAGCCAGCACACGTTTTGTCTGTTGCAGTAACCAGACGGTTTTCTGCCGGTAGCTGGCGTTGCTGATGCGGATGAAGTTGTCGTCGATCAAGGTGACCAGTAACGCCTGGTTTTGAATTGGGCGGTTGGGTTCTACCCAGCGCATTTGTGCCTGGGCACTGGGGTTGCCTTCCAGGTCGACCAGTCGCTCGCTGATGATGCTGAGCGCGTTGGCGCTGTTGCTGAGTGCCTTGTCGACCCGGCGCTGGCGCAGTTCGCTGTAGTAGCCCGCCACGGCGCGCTGGGGTTGCATGGTGTCCCAGCCCGTGGGCAGGCCGGACAGGGTAAGGGAAAGCTGTTCCTTGCCATCCGCATCCCGGTAACGCAGGGTGCGCGCGTGCTCGGAGCTGATTTCTCCGTCGAATTGCAGGCCGGCCAGGGTCTTGGGCGCCTGGTAGAGATCCAGTTGTGCTATACGATCTGGCAGTGCGCGGGCCTGGTTCTCCGAACCGGTGGCTTTAAGGGTGGCCTTGTCCAGTTTTTGCACGTGAAGCGGGGAATCCTGGGTTTCCTCCACAGGCTTGTCGGCGCAGCCAGAGAGTAGGGTCACCAGTGTGAAGACTGGCAAGAGATAGCAAACTTTTACATTCATGGGTCGCAGCATAGGGCAAGGTAAATATCTTGTTAGAAGGGATATGCCGTTGTGTGCAGAGATGTGGCAGAGCATAAGTAGTGGCAAACTACGAGCATAACCGTTTTCAGGGCAGGCGGATGGAAAAGCCATCACATAATATGTCGCCAGACAGGCCGCAGTCATCAGCACCGGGTTTGCCGGTTGTCGGCCTGAGAACCAGTGCGGCCATGTTGTTGCTGTTTGCGCTGATCACCGTGCCATTCGCCATCGCCTCGGTCCTTCTGATTCAGCATCGCCTGGGCATGCTGGATACCTACGATACCATGCGTGAGGACGTGCGCCTGTTCGATGAGGGCCTGGCCGCGTTCCCGCCGCTTAACGACATGCGCGACCTGGCGCCGGTCGCTATTCACACCCAGGAACCGGAAATCGTCTCCCGCTTTGAACTCAGTCGCTCCCGTGCCGGCAGCCGTTTGCTGGACTTCCTGCAGCTTGTCCGGCAGCGGGATATTCCGGGGCTTAATGATCAGGGCGGGCTGCTGAACGAGGCGTGGCGCGACCTGACGGTGAAAACCGGTATTCCCCTTGAGGATGTGGTTGGCCCTTTCGACAACGTGAACCAGATTACCCAACGGTTGAGCAATGCCTTGTCCACGGTGTTGTTTGTGTCGGATCTGTCCATTGGCGAGGGGCTGGAACCCAATGAGGTATTGTCTTTGCCGCTGGGGTCATTCCGCCAGGCCCAGGAAGATATCGGCCTGATCCGGGCGCTGGCTCTGTATGTAAGTCTGCGTGGCGGTTACCTGGGGGACAATGATGCCCGGCGCCTAGAGAATGCCTGGCAGCGTTTGCAGCACCAGATGACTATCATCGACAGCGAAATCAAGGCGCTGGTGGCACGTACCGGTGCCATTGAGTTGCAGCAGCAGTGGCGCTTGGTGCAGGGCGGTTTGCTGTCGTTTCTGGAGTGGTCCGAGCAGGAATTGATTCTGGCTCCGCGCATTCGGGTGTCCTGGGAAGAGGCTTACGACCAGAGCCGCAGTGCCATGAAATCACTGGACGGACTGTCCGCCACGTTGATTTCCCTGGCCGACCAGCTGCTCAGCAATGTTCGCCAGGAAAAGGCCCGGGCCACCGTCTGGATGATGCTGGGTATCGTGCTGCTGTATGGACTGGTGTTGGGGTTGGCGTTGTGGGTGTACCGGGCCAATTACCGCGCGATCAATGCCCGCGCCGAGAGCCAGGCCAAGGGCCTTTTCCTTGCCCGCATGAGCCACGAAATCCGAACGCCGCTGAACGGCGTGATCGGGCTGGCGGAATTGTTGCGCGAGACCGACCCGTCGCCACGACAGCAGGAATATATCAGCCTGATTGATAGCGCCGGGCGTACCCTCACAGCGCTGATCAACGATGTGCTGGATTTTGCCAAGATTGAAGCAGGCAAACTGCAATTGGTTGAAGAACGCTTTGACCTGCCGACGCTACTGGCGGAATGCGTGCAGATGTTCAATTTGCCGGCCAGTGATAACGGCACTCTGGTGATTCTGGATGTGGACCCGCACACTCCGTCGGATGTGGTGGGGGACGCGATCCGGCTGCGCCAGATCCTGATTAATCTGGTCGGTAACGCAGTGAAATTTACCCGCAATGGGCGGGTTGTATTGTCCCTGGTATGCCGTCGCAGTGGCGGCGAAGCCCCGCTGTTCACCTTTGCTGTGACCGATACCGGCATTGGCTTGACCCAGGAGGAGCAAGCACAACTGTTCCAGCGTTTTTCCCAGGCTTCCGCCAATACCGCCCGTCGCTATGGCGGCACCGGGCTGGGGCTGTCCATCAGCCGCGAACTGGTGGGGCTGATGGGCGGGGAGATCCATGTGCAAAGTACTCCGGGGCTGGGGTCCCGGTTCAGCTTCAGTATCCAGATGGCCAGCGAACAGGGTGACATCCCGATGATGGCGGAGCTGCCGCCAGCCAGTTGGCTTTGGGATGTGCAGGGAAGCCTGGTGGATTGGCTGGCCGATGACCCGCGTTTCGATACCGTGAAAGTGGTGAGGAGCATGGGGCAACTGGCGGAGGCGAATGGGGAAATCCGCAGTGGTGTTCTGCTAATCAATGGCCTGCCTGAGCAGGCGCTACTCGACGAAGCGCTGCAGATGGTGCGCCTGAATCCGGCCCGTATCCAGGTCTTGTTGTTGATTGGCATGCGTAGTGAAACGCCGGACTGGCTACCCGGGGAGGTGCGTGTGCTACGTCGCTCGGTGGTGACGGTCAGTGACCTTCAGCAGCTACTGGGGAGCTATGTACCGGGGGCGATCCCGATTGTCACTGAGCCGGTGGCGGTGGAATCCATCTCCAGTTTGCGTGTTCTGATTGTGGAAGATAACCCGGTGAATCAGATGGTCACCAAGGGCTACCTGGAGCGGCTGGGCGTTGCGCACATCATCGTCGCGGAAGATGGCCAGCAGGGGGTCGATTGTTTTGATGCTGAAGAGGGGGAGCTGGATCTGGTGTTGATGGATCTGGATATGCCGGTGATGGACGGATTTGCCAGCGCCCATCATATCCGCGAACTGGAAATTCAGCATGGTTGGCCTGCGTGCCAGATATTGGCACTGAGCGCCCATGCCATTACCGAGCACGGAGGCCGGGTGCCCAAGGCGGGTATGAACGGGCAATTGATCAAACCCTTGTCTCTGACGGCCATGAAACAGGCCCTTTCCCAGTATCTGGGTGTTACGGCATAAGGTAGATCAAGGTGTCCTGTACGGCCGGGGGAAGCAGAGGCGCAGACCATACCAGCGATATCAGGCTTGCCAGAATAGCGCCTTCAATACGCCAGGCGCGATGACGGCGAATGACGTGCAACAGGCAGGCGCCGGCGGCCAGCATCATACCGCTGAAAAAGCTGGCCATGCTGATCAGTTGCCATTGAACATCATTGAATGTCAGGCCGATGCCGCAGGCGGTGAGCGCTGCAGCGCAGACGGTGAGGAATGAAAATGACGAGTGATGATGAGTTGTTTGCATGTCCAGCATCCAAAGATAATCCCCATGGTGACGATTGATGCAAGCAAGCACCGTGCCGAAACCTATCCTTTTGTCTAGTCTGATACTAATCCTTATTTATGAACTGTCTATGAAATTGCTAGCCTTATTAGGTTAGGTTTTGTCATCTTTCTATCACGTTAATGATTAAAAATGGTTAACAAGTGTACGTATTAGTTCGTATAATGCGGGCCGCAATACCGGCTATCGTGATTTATTGATTTCTTGCTGTGCAGGCCTATGGGGGTTGGCAACAGGGAGAAATGGGGTGAAATATGCGTTTTTTTGCAACTATTCTGACTCTTTCCGTTGTCCTGCCTGCTCAGGCTCAGTTGAATCCGGGGATGGAGGGGCGCCTGTGCCAGGCGGCGTCTCAGGACAGTGCTTTTGGCGCGCTGGTGGATCAGTTGATTGAAAGCGGAGAAGTGCAAATGACTTCCGGGGAGTCCCTGCTTTCCATCCATTGCCCGGATGGGCAAACGGTGCTCTCCCATATGGTCAAAGGCCGTCAGGCGGAGAACCTGGAATATGCGGTGATTGATATGGGCCTGAGTTTGTCGGCTTCCCGGGTGAGCCTGAATGGGCAGACAGTGAGCCTGGGGGATGCCCTGACGCGCCTGGGCGCTGACAGCGATACGGCGACCCGGAATTTTGTCGATAGTTACCTGGATGATCTGGCCGACGAAGACTTTAACCCCAATTTGCGGGTCAGCCTGAAGTAAGCCCCCTTTCTGTCGGTTCGCGTTTCTCGTTTTTTCAGACGGCTGCATCCGCAGCCGTTTCTCCCCAGCTCCCCACACCGCTATAATCGGCCCGCAGACGAATACCGGGGCCCCTATGTCAGACCAGCATGATCGCATTTACGCCACGTCCCACCAGCAGGTGGCGCGTTTTTCCTTCGACGATACGGTGGTGCGGGTTTTCCCGGACATGATTCGTCGTTCGGTGCCCGGTTACCCCACCATTATCGATATGATCGGGGTGCTGGCGGCCCGTTATGCCCAGCCAGATACCTGTCTGTACGATCTGGGGTGCTCTCTGGGGGCGGCCACCACTGCCATGGCGTCTCTGACCGGCGACACCTGCAACCCTATTGTGGCCGTGGATAATTCCCGTGCCATGATCGAGCAGGCCGCCACCTTGCTGTCTGATGCAGGGCAGGCCCACCGGGTGACGCTGGAAGAAGGTGATGTGGCCGAGATGGCATTCGCGCCTTGCTCCATGGCGGTGCTTAATTTCACGTTGCAGTTCATCGCCCCGCAAAAGCGCGATGCCCTGATTCAGCGCCTGGCCGATGCCACGGTGCCCGGCGGCATTCTGGTGTTGTCGGAAAAAATCCGCTTTGCCAATGAAGCTGAAAATGCCCTGCAGACCGAACTGCACCATGCCTTCAAGCGCAATAATGGTTATTCCGATCTGGAAATCAGCCAGAAGCGTACCGCGCTGGAGAATGTGCTGATTCCGGAAACCCTGGCCGATCATGAGGCGCGCCTGAAAAAGGCGGGCTATCGGCATATTCATGTCTGGTTCCGTTGTTTTAATTTCATGTCATTACTGGCCGTGCGCTGATGCTTACCGATTACCTTCAGGCCTGTGAACGCGGGCTTGCGCCCCTGTTTGCTCCGCAACCCCTGGCTGCAGTGATGACGCTGTCCCGGGAACGTCTGGTCGATCGTCCCCATGGTGATTTGCCACGTTGGCTGGCGGCACTGGACGCGTTGCCAGCGGGGCCAGCCGAGTGTGCCCTGGATCAGAACACACTGACCATTGGTGCTGCCGGTGAGCAAGACGCGGACGGGGTAAAGCAGGCGTTGCAGGGGTTGATTCCCTGGCGCAAGGGCCCGTTCGAATTCTTCGGCGTGCCCGTGGAGACAGAATGGCGTTCTGACTGGAAGTGGCAACGGGTGGCGCCGCATTTGTCACCGTTGGCGGGCCGACGGATTCTCGATGTGGGCTGTGGTAGCGGCTACCACTGCTGGCGCATGGCGGCCGCCGGTGCCAGTGCGGTCGTGGGGATCGATCCGACCATTCTGTTTCTGGTGCAGTATCTGGCGGTGCGCCGCTTTGCCCCTGAGTTGCCCGTGTGGTTCCTGCCCTTGCGCATGGAAGAGCTGCCGGCAGACGGTGGGCAATTTGATACGGTGTTTTCCATGGGCGTGTTGTACCACCGGCGTTCACCGCTGGACCACCTGCTGGAATTAAAAGGTGCATTATGCGCCGGCGGCGAGCTGGTGCTGGAAACCCTGGTGGTGGAGGGGGATGAGCGCACCGTGCTGATGCCGGAAGATCGTTACGCGGTCATGCGCAATGTCTTTTTTCTGCCTTCCGTGGCCATGCTCACCCGCTGGCTGGAACGGTGTGGTTTTGTGGATGTGCGGTGTGTGGACGAAAGCAACACCACGGTACAAGAGCAGCGATCCACGGACTGGATGCGCTTCCAGTCACTCCCGGATTTTCTGGATCCGGACGACCACCGCCTTACCCGTGAAGGTTACCCGGCGCCACGCCGCGCGGTGCTGGTTGCCCGAAAGCCGTAAGGTTTGGCCGTTGATGTCGTGCGCGTGGAGGCGTCGAGCAGGTGATCCACCAGCTCCAGACGAGCGCTTTCATCCAGTGCGTTGATGAAAGGGGTGAGGGTGTCGAGCAAACCATCTTCCCGGGCCTGAGCCAGTAACGCATCGCTAAGCGCCTGGCGCTGGCTCGGTGTATTCTGTTGTGCGTCTTCCTGAATCTGGGCTTGCTGGCTTTGTTGTTTCTGCGCCTGGGGAGAGAGAATGCGCTGACCGCGTTCAGCAGGTTGACGCAGCAACTTCAGGGTATCGTTGACCAGTCGTCCGGTGCCCTCGTTGTCGGCGCCGCTGTGCACGTGCACGGCAATGCGCACATTCAGCGTGACACGAAACTCATCGACCTTGAATTCGTGGTGGTTAAGCCAGTCCAGTAGCCGCGCCGCTGCGATGTCGGCGCCGTCTGCATGGGTGCCGGGCAGGGCCAGAAACACCACTTGATTGCTGCGTGTGGTAATCAGGATATCTTCACAGCGCTTGCGGTTATGCAGGTGTTCGCAGAATTGCCCGAGCAGGGGCGCAATGTGGTGCTCGCCTATTTCTGCTTCCAGCGTTTTGAGTTCTTGCAGGTCGATGGCAAGGAGTGCCAGGGGTTGTTTGTGGCGTCGGCAAAAGGATAACGCCTGTTGCAAAACATGTTGGCTATGGCTTTCTGCACGTTGCGGGTTTGTCACGGCAGTCATTGGCACCTCGGGACCAGAGATTATGATGGCATCCTGCTCAACGTTGTAGGCTTCCATTCCCGCTAGTATGACTCTAGCGGGTTCACGGCTGTCCGGCATCGGGTGCATACTCTATTTAACAACAATGTCGGCCACTGTTACGCAAACAGTGGCCAGCACGCGTGGCCCGGAACGGGTTTCACTCAGAGGAATCAATCATGTCGGTTACCTGGATTGTCGCGTCGGCGCTACTCAGCTCCCTGTTCACACTGGTGGCTGTCGGTGTGTGGGCTCATTTCTATTTTCAGCCCCGTTTGCGTGACAGTCTGCAACGGGAGCTGGATGAGCAGGTGGAGAAAGCGGCGCAAGTTCTTTCGGATCGTGTGGAAGAAGGGGTTCGTCGGGGCCTGGTGGAAGGGGTGCGTAATTTGCCTTCCAAAGAATTACTGGAAGGTGCCAGTCGTAACCTGGCGCGTACCAGCGCCGAGATGGTGGGGGAGCGTCTTGGACAGATCTTCGGGCGCAAAGACAAGCCCTGACGTGGGGCCGGGTTTGCCGGTTCCGGTTTACAGCGTCAGGCTTGGCGCCTCCAGCGCGGGCCTTTTATTGAAGCCGTTTTGGCAATAATCGAATCACCAGGCAGGCGATGCCCAGGCTGAGCATGGCCAGCGACAGGAAATCCTGTTGCAACGCATGCCAGGTGGTTTCCCACAGATTGGATGCCTTCATCAGCGATAGCAAAATCAGCAGCATGCCCGTGAGGGTAAAGAACTGATCGAGTTTGCGTGCCCGCTGAAATTCGCCGCGCAGTTGTCGCAGCTCATCCAGAATGTCTTCCTGCAACAATTGTTGTTGCGCCATCTGTTCAGCCAGCTGGCCCACTTGCCGGGGCAGGGTGGCCAGCTGCTCCAGCCAGACAGGATCTTCCCGGCGCAGCAATGCCAGCAGTTCCTTGAGGCGCACATGATCGTCCAGCCAGTTGCGAATCAATGGCCAGAGGCTGAACTGGTTGATCAGCTCGGCCAGTTGGGCCACATGTTCTTCGCTGCCGGTAATGCGTAATGATTCGTGGTCTTCCAGCGGTTCGCTGGCAAACAGCCAATGGACCATGCCACCCAGCGGGCCGCGCACCCGGATGTCCACATTGCCTTCGTAGTCGGTGAGCAGTTCCACACCATCTTCATAGATCAGTACATACAGGACCGAACGCGGGCGCTCGGCACGAATGCGCACCACGGTTCCATGGAGAGCGGCGAGACGTTCTCGTCCTTGTTGTGTACCGGTGAGTGCCTGGTTAAGGGCGCTCTCCAGGCCCCCGAGCACGATAAGCTGGGGGAAACTAGTGGTTTCAGGCATGGTTGCAGCGCTGTCCTGTCATTATGTTGGGCCGGGCTGATCGTTCCGGTCCCGTTTTGTTGCCAAAAATTACGCGATGCTGCTTATATTTGGTATGGCGGCTCCCTATACTATGCATTTTCATAATTAAACAACATTGGCTTTTTTGACTTGGATGGGTGTACACGGGACCTGTTCGCCTTGGCGCTGTCGAGTTACAGTGCACCAGCCCTTGGAGGGGAGTTGTTTTTAAATGCTGGAATCTTTGCTTGCGTACCCGGATTTCTGGAAGTACGTCAGTATTCCGTTCATCGCTGGTGCCGTCGGTTGGACAACCAACTGGATGGCCGTGCAGATGACATTCTATCCCCTGGAATTTCTGGGTATCCGCCCTTTTTTCGGCTGGCAGGGCATTATTCCCTCCAAGGTGGAAAAGATGGCCGGTATCGTGGTGGACAAGGCGCTCTCGAAGCTGGGTAGCCTGGACGAATTCTTCCGCGAAATGGAACCGGAAAAAATCGCCGCCCACCTCACCCGTACCATTCAGGTTCGCATCGAAGAATACACCGACGAAGTGATGACCGAGCGCAACGCTGTGCTGTGGGAAAACCTGCCGCTGCTGGTGCGCAAGCGGGTCTACAGTCGTGCCCGCCGGGCGATTCCTGCGGTGATGGACAATGTGGTTGACGATATCAGCCGTAATCTGGACAGCCTGGTGGACATGAAGCACATGGTTGTCACCCAGATGAGCGAAGACAAGCAGCTCATGGTGCAGATGTTCCGTGAAGTCGGTGATCCCGAGTTTCGCTTTGTGACCAATTCCGGCCTGTATTTCGGTTTTCTGTTTGGTTTGATCCAGGTTCCGGTCTTTATCTTGATGCCAGAGAACTGGGTGTTACCGCTGTTCGGCTTTATGGTCGGGATTGCCACCAACTGGCTGGCGCTGAACCTGATTTTCCGCCCGCTGAATCCTATCAAGGTTGGACCATTCCGGATTCAGGGCCTATTCCTGAAGCGCCAGAAAGACGTGGCAGAATCCTTTGCCCGGCTGTCCACAGATCAGGTTATTACCCTGCGCAATATCATGTACCAGGTGGTGAACGGGCCACGGGGCGATCGCACCAAGGCACTGATCAAACGTCACCTGAAACCGCTGCTCAACGGCGGGGTTGTCCGTACGGCCGCCCAGCTGACGGTGGGCCCGGAAGGGTATGCTGACCTGAAAAAAGCGGTGGAAGAAAAGGCCGTGGACCTGGCGGTGGAGCCCTTTGAAGACCAGGGGTTCAACAAGGAGCGCGGGCAGATTGTCGAGCGGCTCATGTCCGAGCGTATGCAGGCGCTAAGCTCCGATGAATTTCAGGACCTGTTGCGCCCCGCCTTTCAGGAAGACGAATGGATCCTGATTGTGGTCGGCGGTTTCCTGGGGGCCATGGCCGGTGTCTTCCAGCTTGTGTTCATGTTTGGCGCCAGTTAGATGCAGGTGCTGCAGATAGATCTGGCGACCCTCGGGTGGTTGCTATTTGCGGCTGCAGCAGGTTCTTCACTGCTTACCCTGATAGTGCTGGGCATTATTGGCCACTTCTGGTTAGGTCCCAGGCTTGAACGTAAAGTCGATCGGCGTCTGGAAGAGGGCGCGGCAAGGCTTGAAGAGCGGCTTCGGCAGCGATTCATGGATCTGTTGACCGGGCGATCACGAGAAGTCATCCGTGAAAGGGCCCGGGACCTGGCCCGTGGCGTTGGCTTGATCAGCGGCCGCCGGCAGGGCCCTATGGACAAGGATGATGCTGACGAATAAGGCCGATTGCCCGGATTTTGAGCAGTTGGCACGGCAGGGAACGATTCTTGACTATTCTTGAATGATTGTTTGACAATGCGCCGGCTGGCTGGCGTCACCACCCCCCTATAATTTGTCCCACGCGCTAATGATGCTTGTGTGTTGTTTTCCCGCTGCATTCGCTCGTGGAATTGCCTTCGGGAGTTTGGACCATGTCCGACCAAGAACAGAACCAGAATGACAAAGACGGGCGTCAAAACCCGCTGAAAGCCCTGACCGGGGCTTCACGAGACATTCGCAAGTATACCCATCAGATCTGGCTAGCCGGTCTGGGCGCTTTTGCTCGCGCCGAAGAAGAGGGCAGCGGTTTTTTTGATGCCCTGGTGGAAGCCGGTCGTGAAGTGGAACGGCACACCAAGGACAAAACCGAGTCCCGGGTGGAAGAGATTAAAGAACGGGTTCGCCACCATACCGGCGAGACCATGGATAAAATGGAAAAAGCCTTTGATGACCGCTTCAACAAGGCTTTATCCCGTTTAGGCCTCCCTAACAAACGGGAGGTCGAACAGCTTGAAAAACGGGTGCAGGAATTGACTCAGGCGCTGGATCACGCTGAGGAAAAACCCGAAAAACCTGCCCCGAAACGCCAGACTCGGAAAAAGAGTTAACGGCATTCAAACCGTGTTGTAGCGCACACCGCTAACCCCTTAGTGGTGTCTTTCAGCGGGTACCCTCCTTGGGTACCCGCTTTTTTTTGGTTCATCGCAGAATTGAGTGATCAGCCAGCTTCAGAACGTGTCGCATTATCCCGCCCTGGCAACCGCTGGACGCCGGATGCCCGATGACAGACGCTTGCATTCAAAACCTGAAAACCTTGGCCGCCATGCTCTCTGCGCAGAATGCCTTACCCGATAATTGCCTGAATCATGACCCTGACAATCCCTCAAAATATCCCTCAAAGCAGGATGCCGTAATAACGACAACCTCTCAGGCTATGGTTTTTTACGTCAGGCATCCGGCGTCGAGCGTTTGGCAAAGTGCCGGGTATTCGCGATAAACCCATCAAACGGCGAGTAGCGTGTTATTCACTCTAATCCGCGAAGAACCTTTTTTGGTTCCATGAAGCGGGTACTTGAACGCTTGCGGCCCGACCTCCTGATCGTTTTGGTCATTGAGGCGCTGAAAGGTAATGTGAAATAGTATTCCAAATACTGTTTCCTTGTGGACCGCAATGCACCCTCTGACCCTGTCGTTATTCGATCACGATGACACGCTTGCCGCTGAAGTCGTTGCTGGCCATGTGTTCATGGGCGCGGTTCGCCTCTGCAAAAGGAAAGGTTTCCAGCGGCAGGGGCAACAGGGCGCCGCTGGCAAACAGTGGTGCCAGGCGGTCATTGAAAATCTGCGCCAGACGAATGCGGTTTTCCAGCGGCTGGCTGCGCATGGTCATGCTTTTCAGGGTCTGGCGTTTCATCAGCAGGGCGCCAAGATTCAGCTCGGTGCTCAAGCCGCCAAGGATGCCGATGTTCACCAGGCTGCCTTCTGCGCGGAGCCCGCCGAGCAGATCGTTCCAGTCCGGTCCGACCATATCCAGAATCACCGCCACGCCATCGCCGTGGGTAATGGCGTTGAGCTGGGTGGTGAGGGTGCCGTCGTCGCACACCTGGGCAGCGAGCCCCATGTCGTTGGCGGTGTCGAGTTTACTCAAGTCCCGGCTACTGCCGATGGGCCGGGCGCCAAGGGTATTGGCCAGCTGGGTGGCGGCAAGGCCAACCCCGGCGGTGGCCGGGCGCACCAGGCACCATTGCCCCGGTTGCAGGCCGCCTTCCAGAAACAATGCCCGGTAGGCGGTCAGAAACGCTTCCGGCAACGTGGCGGCGCGGGCAAAGTCCATGCCTTCCGGCATGGTCAGGGCTTCGCGTTCATGGGTGATGATCTGCTCGGCATAGGCGCAGCCGGGTACCAGCCCCATCACCGCGTCGCCGGCTTTTCGTTGTTGCACACGTTCGCCCACGGCGCTGACAACGCCGGCATATTCGAGTCCGGGGATGCGGCTGCTGGTGCCCGGTGGCGCCGGGTAGCGGCCCAGCACTTGCAACAGGTCTGCCCGGTTAACCCCAATGGCTTTGACCTGTACGCGGATTTCCTCCGGCCCGGGTTGCGGGTCGGGCAGGGTGTCCAATTGCAGTTGCTTATCTTCAATACACCAGGCGCGCATGGTTGTGCTCCTATTCGCCGTATTTAGCAGTAAAAGGAAAACGTTATGACGACGTCCCCATTAATCTACCCGTTTACTGATCTGCCACCGGCAGGTCAGCGTTTCAAGGTGGCCGAAGGCGTTTTCTGGCTGCGTTTTCCGCTGCCGTTTGCACTCGACCATATCAATCTCTGGTTGCTGGAAGATAACCATGGCTGGGTGATCGTGGATACCGGACTGGGCGTTCGGCGTAGCCGGGAGATCTGGCAGCAATTGTTGGCGGAGCAACTGGATGGCAAACCGGTTACCCGTGTGATTGTCACCCATTATCACCCGGACCATCTGGGCATGGCGGGCTGGTTGCAACAGCAGTGTGATGTGCCGGTGATCATGAGCCGGGGCGAGTGGCAGCTGGCAACCAGTATTTGTAATGCGAGTGATGCCCAGACCATTGAACGCTTCAAAGGCTTTCTGGGTAGCCATGGGTTGCAAGGGGAAGACCTGGCCAAGGTAGCGGGCAAGGGCAACGGTTTTCGCCGGGTGGTGATGCCTTTGCCTGAGCGACCGGAGTTTGTGGGTGAGGGCGATATGCTGACCATCAATGGAGAACGTTGGCAGGTGTACATAGGCCGTGGCCATGCACCGGAGCATTTGTGCCTGTATCGCAGCACCGACCGGGTATTGCTCAGTGGGGACCAGGTGCTGCCGACCATTTCCAGCAACTTGATGGTTCGGCCCACGGAGCCAGACGCCAATCCGGTGACTGCTTTTGTGGATAGCCTGACGGTAATTCGCGATGCATTGCCGGAAGACACGCTGGTGTTGCCCGCCCATGGTTTGCCTTTCCGGGGGCTGCGCACGCGGATCAATGTGTTGCTGGATCACCATGCCGAGCAGCTGGATCAGGTGCAGGCTGCCTGCCGTGATCAACCGCATAGTGCCCACGATGTGTTGCCGGTGATGTTTAAACGGACCCTGGATGTGCAACAAATGATGTTTGCCATGGGCGAGAGCATTGCGCACCTTAATTGCCTGCTGGAGCAGGGCAGGGTGCAGCGCGAAGACCGCGATGGGATTTGGCATTTCGCGGCCTGAACAAGACGGTTAGCTTCAAGCTTCAAGCTACAAGGCGCGGAAAAACGGCATAGCCATCCGACCAGCGAGTTCCTCCGCGATGAAACTAACGCGGTAACGCGGGCACGGCCTGGCAGTTTATTCGTGGCTCGCTCGCGCCTTGTAGCTTGTAGCTTGCAGCTTGAAGCTTGTCACGACTTTCACAACCATTGCGTCATCACCCCGATCCACAACGCCAGCATCGGCACGACCAGCACAAAGAACAATCCGTTCCAGCGCCAGGCGATCCGGTAGGGCGAGTGGCCGATCAACTGGCTGAGTACCAGCATCGATGCAGTGAACGGCGAGGAGATCATCGACAGGCTCCAGGCGCACATCAGGCCCACAGCCAGCAGGCGTGGGTCTGCGCCCACTCCATCGCCCAGCAGCGAAGCCAATAGTGTTACCGACACAATAGGATTGAGCCCTACCTGTGCCAGTGCCACCACCAGCAGCATGGCTGCCACGGCCATGGCGGCACCTTGCAGGTGGGTGGCCAGTAGCAGGTCATGTAGTTGCTGTTGATCAATCAGGGGGGTAATCAATGCGCCCAGGCAGGCGGAGCCGCCCAGCACCGCAATTTCTCCCCGGTTGGCGCCAAAGATCAAACGCGAATGCCGGGCGAGCAAGGTGAGCGATCGGCGCAGCCCGGTGCCGCCACCCAGTCGCCGTCTCTGCTTTGCCATCCACAGGATGGCAGCAAGCGGGCAGGCGATCAGGACCGCGACCGGCAAACGCAGATTCCCCGCCAGGGCGACGGCAAATACGCTCAGGGTGATCAGCAGGGCCAGCAAGGTGAAGCGAATCAGTGGCGATAGCGAGGGCGGCTGTGTTGCAGGTACCCGCTGCGCCAGTTGTTTGGGTCTGAGCTGCCAGTCCAGCCACCAGCCGAGCAGAAAAAAAAGCCCGGCGGTGGGCAGCGCCACCGGGGCCAGGCTGGCCCAGGTAAGACTGGGCATATTGGCGAGAATGACGGCCATGGTCACCCCCAGAGGCGATACCAGAGGGGCGAGGGCAAAGCCGCGCAAAATGGACAGCATCATCCGCCGTTCGCGGGCTTGCTGGATATCATCGTGGCCGCCAGCGGCCTTGAGGGTATTGCTGCGCATTACCATGGCGCCGAACAGGTTCAGCACTCCGATGTTAATAATGATGCCGAACAGCGCAGTCCCCAGGGACAGGGTGGGGTAACGCAGGGCAGGCTTCTGGCGGATCAGGGTCTGCCCGGCATCGCGGACCAGCCGCGAGCGCATGGCAGAGACGCGCAGCAGGCCCAGTGATGAAACGAAAGTGGCGAAAAAACAGAGCCGGTCCAGGGCCTGCAGCAAAACCGGAACAGGCTGGGCTTCACGCCAGATAACAACGCCGGCCATGGCGATAACCACCAGCAGAATTCCCTTGGCCATCCGCGCTTGTCGGGGCCACTGCACCAGCAGGTAAAGCAGCAGTGTGACCCGCGCCAGCCAGGCCCCGGCGTCCAGATCGAACACCAGAGACAGTATTGTGCAGATCATGCACAGGGGGAGGGTGTAAGCGAGTAGGCGGGTCAGGGGCATGGATGAGTTGAAAGTGTAAAGTTTAAAGTTGAAACGCGAATCACTGTTGCCGCCAATCGAACAACGCCGGCGCCGCGCCGACAGGTGTTATTCGCGGTGCCTGTATCGCGAATCGGCCAGTGGTCGCGGGCACTGATTTCATCAGTTACCTTTGGCATGGAGCGTGTGTTTGAACTTTCCACTTTGAACGTTCAACTGCTTTTCGCCTGCCGTGCCAGTTCCCGGGCAATGACGATCTGCTGGATCTGGGTGGTGCCTTCGTAAATGCGGAACAGGCGCACATCGCGGTAGAAGCGTTCCACCGGATAGTCCGCCATGTAACCGGCGCCGCCGTGAATCTGCACGGCACGATCGGCCACCCGCCCTACCATTTCCGAGCAGAACAGTTTGCAGCAGGAGGCGTCCAGGCTGACCCGTTCTCCCCGGTCCTTGCTGCGGGCGGCTTCCAGTACCATGGAGCGGCCGGCGAAAGCTTCTGCCCGGGAGTCAGCCAGCATGGCCTGAATCAGCTGGTGCTCGATAATGGGCTTGCCGAACTGTTTGCGCTCGGCAGAAAAATTCACCGCGTCCTCGATGAGCCGGTAGGCAACGCCCACACAGATGGCAGAAATATGCAGCCGGCCCCGGTCCAGCACTTTCATGGCGGTTTTGAAGCCCTTGCCTTCCTGTCCGCCGATGATGTTCTCTGCGGGCACCCGACAGTTTTCAAAAATGATGTCGCAGGTGTGGGCGCCTTTCTGGCCCATTTTCACGTCCGCCTTGCCACGGTGGATGCCCGGGGTGTCGCCATCGACGATAAAGGCGGTAACGCCGCCACCGCCTTTGATATCCGGGTTGGTGCGCGCCATCACGGTAAAGAGCCCTGCACGGGGGCCGTTGGTGATAAAGCGCTTGGTACCGTTGAGAATATAGTGGTCGCCGTCTTTTTCGGCGCGGGTTTTCACCGCGCCGGAGTC
This sequence comes from Alloalcanivorax sp., assembly GCA_039983755.1. GTDB lineage: Bacteria > Pseudomonadota > Gammaproteobacteria > Pseudomonadales > Alcanivoracaceae > Alcanivorax. The sequence continues at coordinate 161,725 of JBDWVU010000025.1, read as the reverse complement.
CGAGCCCACGTCCGGTTCGGTCAGGCAGAAGGCGCCGATCACGTCCCCCGTGGCGAGCTGGGGAACGTATTTTTGTTTCTGTTCGTCGGTGCCATCAATCAGGATACCCTGGGCGCCAATGCCATTATTGGTGCCCATGAGGGAGCGAAACGCAGGCGAGGTGCGACCCAGTTCAAAGGCCACCATCACTTCCTCTTCCATGGTCAGCCCGAGTCCGCCAAGCTCTTCCGGAATCGACAGCCCGAATAGCCCCATGGCCTTCATGTCGGCGACAATGTCATCGGGGATGGCATCGCTCTCGGCTACCTGCTGTTCGGCAGGCACGAGCCGTTCGCGCACAAAACGGGCAATGGTGTCGGTCAATTGAGAGAGAATTTCGGCATCACGAATCATGGCTGGGTCCGGCGGCTATAATGGTTCGGGGCGGTAACGACGGGTTCTTGTTTGGTGGCTGCGGCCTGTGAAGGCAGGTCTGCTCACTGCCCGGTTGCACCACTTGCATCGCACTCTGTCACGGCCTATTCTGCCCGTCAAGTTTCAAAACATCATTCCGCATGGCGGACAAGCTTGCCGCGATACGCTTCACGCAACAGGCAACAACGCGCTGAAAGCCAGTGGATTTGCTGTCTCTTTTGATCGCGCCCGACCGCTGATTCGCGGGCACGGCGACGGCTTCTGATCAGGAGCGTTAACGCGTTGTTGCGTGTTACGTGAGGCCTGCTGCACATTCGGAGAATGCTTATGCTTGATGCCTATATCTACGATGGTCTGCGCACTCCCTTTGGCCGCCATGGTGGCGCGTTGGCGCCGGTGCGGCCGGATGATTTGCTGGCCGGGGTGATCCGCGAGCTGGTACAGCGCAACCGTTTCGAGCCAGCAGGCTATGAAGACGTGGTGATCGGCAATACCAATCAGGCCGGTGAAGATGCCCGTAACGTGGCCCGCCATGCGGGTTTGCTTGCCGGCCTGCCGGAATCGGTGGCGGGAATTACCGTGAACCGTCTCTGTGGCAGTGGTTTGGCAGCGACCCTGGACGCCGCCCGTATGGTCACTGTGGGGGAGGGGGAACTGATCATTGCCGGTGGCACGGAATCCATGAGCCGCGCGCCCTTCGTCATGGCCAAGGCAGAAAAAGCGTTCAGCCGGGATATGACGATTTTCGATAGCACTATTGGTGCCCGTTTCCCCAACCCGAAAATCCTTAACCAGTTCGGGGCCGATACCATGCCGGAAACGGCTCAGAATGTGGCTGAGGATCTGGGCATCAGCCGTGAAGCCGCGGACGCTTTTGCGGCCCGGTCTCAGCAGCGCTATGAGAACGCCCGCGAACGGGGGTTTTTCAATGAAGAAATCGCACCGGTAACGGTGCCGCAGGGCCGCAAGAAAGACCCGTTGACGGTGACCGGCGACGAACACCCACGCCCGGGCACCGGCGTGGATAAGCTGGGCAAGCTGCCGGCGATTGTGGACGGTGGCATTATTACTGCCGGCAATGCGTCAGGTGTGAACGATGGCGCGGCGGCGCTGATTGTGGGCTCCCGCGCGGCTGGCAAAGCGGCAGGCATTGCCCCGCGTGCCCGTATTCTGTCGGGGGCGGTTGCCGGTGTGGCGCCCCGCGTTATGGGGCTGGGGCCGGTGGCGGCGTGTAACAAGGCGCTGGCCCGGGCCGGCCTGACGCTGGACCAGATGGATGTGATCGAAATCAATGAGGCGTTCGCCGCCCAGGTACTGGGCTGCTGCAAGCAGCTGGACCTGACCGGGGATGATGAACGCCTGAACCCGAATGGCGGCGCTATTGCTGTGGGCCATCCGTTGGGTGCGTCCGGTGCTCGTCTGGCTTTGACAGCCATGCGTCAGCTGGAACAAATCAACGGTCGCTATGCGCTGGTTAGTCTGTGCATTGGCGTGGGCCAGGGTGTCGCCATGGTGATAGAGAGAGTGGATTCATGAACAGTTTTGTATGGAATGATCCGTTGCTGCTGGAAACCCAGCTTAGCGACGACGAGCGAATGATCCGTGATGCGGCGCATGATTACTGCCAAAGCAAATTGATGACCCGGGTGCTTGAGGCCAATCGCCACGAAATTTTTCACCGGGAAATTATGACGGAAATGGGCGCACTGGGTTTTCTCGGACCCACCATTCCTGAGCAGTATGGTGGCGCCGGCGTGAACCATGTGAGCTACGGCCTGGTCGCCCGTGAAGTGGAGCGGGTGGACTCCGGTTACCGTTCAGCCATGAGTGTGCAGTCGTCCCTGGTGATGTTCCCTATCTACACCTTCGGCAGCGAAGCGGTGCGCGAGAAATACCTGCCGAAGCTTGCCACCGGTGAATGGGTGGGCTGTTTTGGCCTGACCGAGCCGGACCACGGTTCTGACCCGGGTTCCATGAGCACCCGTGCCAAAAGGGTCGATGGCGGTTACCTGCTCAATGGTGCCAAGACCTGGATTACCAATTCGCCGATCGCAGATGTGGCGGTGGTATGGGCCAATCTGGATGGCAAGATTAACGGCTTTGTGGTGGAGCGGGGCTTTGACGGCTTCAGTACCCCGAAGATTGAAGGCAAGTTCTCTTTGCGGGCGTCGATCACCGGGCAGATCATGCTCGATGACTGCTTTGTGCCGGAAGAAAACCGGTTGGACGTGGAAGGCCTGAAAGGACCGTTCAGCTGCCTGAACAAGGCGCGCTACGGGATTAGCTGGGGTGCCATGGGCGCGGCGGAATTCTGCTGGCATGCGGCTCGCCAGTACACCCTGGATCGCAAGCAGTTTGGCCGCCCGCTGGCGGCCACCCAGCTGATTCAGAAAAAGCTGGCTGACATGCAGACAGAAATCACCCTGGGCCTGCAGGGGGCGTTGCAGTTGGGCCGGTTGATGGATGCCGGAAACTGGTCACCGGAAATGGTCTCGCTGATGAAGCGCAACAATTGCGGCAAGGCTATAGATATCGCCCGCCAGGCCCGTGATATGCACGGCGGTAATGGCATCAGTGATGAATACCATGTGATTCGCCACGTGATGAACCTGGAAGCGGTGAACACCTACGAAGGTACGCACGATGTCCATGCGCTGATCCTGGGACGGGCGCAGACCGGCTTGCAGGCCTTCGGCTAAGTGAACCCTGCCACTCTTGCCCTGAAGGTCTGCTTGAGGGGCAGGGTGGCAGTGGCGAACCGGATAGAGGGAAAGGAAAGTGGCCTGTTATATGCACGGCTGTACCAGGGTGTCACTCTTGGTAACGTGTGGGCGCCCCAATTTTGTACACAGTTTTTTGTCAATGCTCTTTTTCTGCAGAAAAAAATGACAACTACGTTAAATACCCATAAAAAATAACGTAACCTTTTGATTTTAAATTAAAAAAACCATTGATCAAATTTTGGCCATGTCGTCCTGAGGCGTGATTTTTGGGTGATGCTGCCATGTTTTCTACCGGCTATGCACAGGGTTATCCACAGGATCTGTGGAAAAAGTCTGCCAGTCCCAAGGGCGTAGATGTGTCATAGACCGAAAACACAGGTTCGTTATGACAGATATATGATTTGTCTGGCGCTTTTACACAAGCTGATCGTTCCCGCCGTTTTGCTAACCGGGTCAAGCCTTTTCTGTGAACAGTGTAAAAAAAACACCAATAAGTCACTGAATAATCAATACTTTACGATTCGTGTAAAAATGAAGCAGTTTGCGTAAAGGACGGAATGGCGGGCGCTGCAGCGACTTTTCGTCAGGTTGTTCACAAAGTTGTCCACAGCTTTTGTGGAGTAATCCCCAGCAGAGAAAAAACTCGCAACAGACTTGACCTTTGGTAACGGATCCGGGCGTGCCCGGCCCTGGTGAAAAACCATGCAAGTCGCTGTAACCTTTGCCAGTACTGGCTTTCAGGGGCTTATCCGGCGTTCGTTAACAGTTTTATCCACAGATGCCGTGGATAGAAAATGAAGTGTGGGTAACCTTGGCTGAAGGAGTGAGGGGCGAAACAAGAGCTTTATGGCGGCATCGAGTGGCAGATAGCCTGACGTTTCATTCAGGCCCTGACCAGCCAGCTGCTATATTTTGCTTCGTGTATGGCCTGAATATTCCCCGGCAGGCGTACCGCAATAGCGGCGACCTCTCAGGCCCGGTGATTTTGGCCGTCAGCCATCCTGCGTCGAGCGTTCGGCAAAGGGCGCATTCAGCAACCTTCCAGAACCAAAAAAGGCGCCGTGAGGCGCCTTTTTTGTGCTTCCGTGTCGGTATTGTCTAGAAGCGGTACTCACCACCGTCGATGCCGTTTTGCGTGGCTTCGTCCAGTTTCTGGTAGCAACTCTCACCCGGTAGCAGCGCGTAGACGGCGTTGCTCTGCTGGTTCAGGTCGTATTTCTGTTCCTTCAGCTTGTTTTTCTGGTGCTTGAAGGTGCCAGTGGTTTCCATGGCTTCTTCGTTGATACGCAGGAAAACAGGAATGGCGTAAGGCGGCAGCTCTCGCTTCAGGTAGTCACACAGGCCCTGGAAGTCAAAGTCGCTGTGGTTGCCGGTCAGGCGGATCTGGCCCATGCCGGCACGGCCGTTGGTGTTGGGAATTTCCACACCATAGACCACGGATTCCTGAATGCCGTCGTAGCCATCGAGAATCTGTTCCACTTCGGTGGTGGATACGTTTTCGCCTTTCCAGCGGAAGGTATCCCCCAGGCGGTCCACGAACTGGGCGTGGCGGAAACCGATGTCGCGCATCATGTCGCCGGTGTTGAACCAGGCATCACCCTTGGCGAACACATCACGGTAGATGGATTTCTCGGTCTTTTCCGGGTCGGTGTAGCCGTCGAAGGGGGTCTTGTCGGTGATTTCGCCCAGCATCAGCCCGGATTCACCTTTGCCGACCTTGATCATGTGACCTTTGCTGTCACGCACCGGCTCGTCACGCTCTTTGTCATATTTGACGATGGCGTAGCTGACCGGGGAGAACCCTACGGTGTTGTCGAAGTTGAACACGTTGGTGAAAGCCACGTTGCCTTCCGAGGAGGCATACAGCTCGACCACACGATCAATGCCGAAGCGGTTCTTGAAGTCTTTCCAGATGCTCGGGCGCAGGCCGTTACCGACGATGGTATGGACCTTGTTGTCCTGATCGTTGGGCTTTTCCGGCTGCTCGTGCAGATAACGGCACAGCTCGCCCACATAGCCGAAGGCGGTGCAGTTATGGCGGCGGATGTCTTCCCAGAAGCCACTGGCGGAGAATTTGCGCGCAATGACAATGGAGCCGGCACTGGCGATTACCGATGCCCAGCAGATCACCATGCCGGTGGCGTGGTAGAACGGCAGGGTGGTGTAGATCCGGTCGTCTTTGGTCAGGCGTACGGCGGAGAAGCCGAAGCCGCCATAGGCTTTTTCCCAGCGGCCGTGGTTGAAGACCACGGCTTTGGGCAGGCCAGTGGTGCCGGAGGTATAAATGTAGAACAGCGGGTCGCGCAGGAAGGTCTGTTTGCTGGACGCCGGGTTCTCGCTGGAGCAATCGCGGCTTTCGCTGGCCAGGTTCTTGTAGCCGGCCGGCGCTTCACCCGGGTTGTCCAGGGTGTTCTGGTCGGCAAAGAAGAAGAAATTGTCTTTCAGATCCAGATCGCCGCGGATTTCTTCCACGGCATCGATAAGCTCTTCGCCAACGATGGCAGCTTTGGGTTTCACCAGATTGAAACTATGGATCAGTACCTTGCCGCGCTGGGACGTGTTGATGAGGGCCGCACACACACCGAGTTTTGCGCAGGCGAGGACCGCAGCCAGCAGCTCGGGGCGGTTTTCCACGTTGACGGCAACGGTATCGCCTTTTTTCAGGCCGATGGAGGCCAGGTAGTCTGCCAGGCGGTTGGCCCAGGCGTTGAACTGCTTGTAGGTAAGTTCTGTGTCCTGGTAGATCACGGCAGCGCCATTCGGGTTCATGCTGGTGGCGCGCTCGATAGCAACGCCCAGCCCCAATGGCTTGCTGGTGTCAGTGATTTTCGCCATCTTCGAGCCCTTGATCAGGCCGGGAAGATTGGTGATTACCTCAGGCACCTTGGACAGAAGCTTGGGCAACGTGATGAGGTCGGCGTTGCTCATAGAATCTCCATTATCTGTGTTCTTGGAAGGCCCGGAAAAGCCCGTAGCCCAGTGTTGGCAAGCGGGCGCTTACCTTAACCGTAGCACCAGGGCAGGGCAAGCACCCTGCCCGGTGGCAGTGCCCGGGGAAATCGGAGGGTTCCGTTTTGGCCCGATCTGCCCGGCGCGGATTATTGGATCACAGCGGAGTGTCCTTCTCCGTGGGAAAATTGTCACTGACCGAATGTGACGGCGTTACTCCGCTGCATCCGGGGTGACAGTAACCAGCAATTGCTGGCGTTTTACCTGGCTGCCCACGCTGAGATCAAGTACTTCAATGGTGCCGTCGCAGTCTGCTTTCAGGCTGTGTTCCATTTTCATGGCTTCCATAACCACCAGAACCTGCCCTTTGCTGACGGTATCGCCGGCTTTTACGTTCACATCGATGATGGCGCCGTCCATGGGGGCACGGATCAGGCCGGAACCGGCCTGGTCACTGCTGCCGGCAGCGGTGTGGGTAGCATCACTGAAACAGGCTGTGTGGCCTTGACTCTGCAGCCAGTATTGATTGCCATGCTGGATCACGCTGGCGGTCACTTCCACGCCGTTCACGTCTACGCGATTGCCGTTCAGAGGCGTCAGCGTGAGGGGGTCGGAGGTGTTCTCAAAAGTGATGAGGACCTGGTTGCCCTGATAGCGGATATACAGCGTCTGTTTATGTTCACCGCTGCGCAGTTCCACGGGTTGGGCCCCTAGCGTACTGGAGTGCCAGCCTCGCAGGGTGTCACTGGGCGTTTCGTGTCGACAGTGATGCAAAGCGGCCAGTGCCCACAGGGTGTTGTCAGGGGCGTCGCCCGCCAGGCTGCTGTCGTCGGCAAAGTCTTCGCCGATAAAGGCGGTGGTGGCATCGCCACTGGCGAATACCGGGTGGGCCAGGATCGCTGCCAGAAACCGGCGGTTGTCGTTTACGCCCATCAGGGTGGTGTCCTGCACGGCACGAATCAGCCGGCGGCGTGCATCTTCGCGGCTGTCGCCCACGGCGATGATCTTGGCCAACATGGGATCATAATGACTGCCGATTTCGGCACCTTCCACTAGGCCATGGTCAACGCGAATACCGTCGCCGCTGGCGGGCTGCCAGCGCAGTATCGGCCCGGTTTGTGGCATATAGTTCTGGGCCGGATCTTCGGCGTAGAGCCGCACTTCCATGGCATGGCCGGTGAGTTGCACCTGATCCTGGGTTAAGGGCAAGGCTTCACCGCGAGCCACCTTGATTTGCCAGGCCACCAGATCAAGTCCGGTGACCAGCTCGGTGACCGGGTGCTCAACTTGCAGGCGGGTGTTCATTTCCAGGAAGAAGAAATCACCTTCCGGCGCCAGCAGAAATTCCACCGTGCCGGCCCCCACATACTGGCAGGCCTTGGCCGCCTGTACGGCGGCCTCGCCCATGCGCTGGCGCAGGGATTCGTTCACTGCCGGGGAGGGCGCTTCTTCCACCACTTTCTGGTGGCGACGTTGCACCGAGCAGTCGCGCTCGCCCAGATGGATGACGTTACCGTGGCGATCACCGAATACCTGGATTTCCACATGCCGGGGCTGCAGGACGGCGCGTTCCAGGATCAGCTCGTCACTGCCGAACGCGTTTCTGGCTTCCTGGCGGGCACTTTTCAGCTGAGCGCTGATATCACTGGCGTCGGTAACCACGCGCATGCCCCGGCCACCCCCACCGGCGCTGGCCTTGATCATCAGCGGCAGGCCGATGCGCTCCGCTTCCTGCTGTAAGCGTTCATCACTTTGCTCTTCGCCCTGATAACCGGGGATACACGGCACGCCAGCGTCCTGCATGGCGATCTTGGAAAGCCGTTTGGAACCCATCAGTTGAATGGCGTCTTCATCAGGGCCGATAAAGGTGATGCCCGCTTCTTTGCATGCCTTGGAGAAGGCGGCGTTCTCGGACAGGAAGCCGTAACCGGGATGCACCGCATCGGCGCCGGTTTGCTGGCAGGCGGCGAGGAGGGCGTCCATGTTCAGGTAGGAGGCGCTGGCCAGGGCCGGGCCGATGCAGACAGCTTCGTCAGCCAGTTGCACATGACGGGCACCGGCATCCGGCTCGGAATAGACCGCCACGGTCCGGTAGCCCAGGGACTGGGCGGTGGCGATGACCCGGCAGGCAATCTCGCCACGGTTGGCAATCAGGATTTTTTCAAAGCTCATTGTGATTCCTTACCGGTGTTCCGGTTGAAAATGCTTTCCTGTAGGAGCTTGCTTGCAAGCGAACCATCGGTGGCGGATCTGCCACATCGGTTCGCCTGCAAGCAGCCTCCTACGGTGTATCGGTTCAGCTTGGGGTGTTCCAGGACGCCGGGCGTTTTTGTACGAACGCCATGGTGCCTTCCTGGCCTTCCTCGCTGTTAACCGCCGCAGCAAAGTCGGTGGCGGCCTGGTCCAACAAGGTGTTCATGGGAATGTGGCCCACGTTCAGCACCAGCTCCTTGGTAACCCGGTTAGCATGGGGCGCGCAGCGACGCACCGCCTTCAGGGTGTTTTCCAGGGCGGTATCCAGGGCGTCGCTGTTGTCGGCAACCTCATGCACGATACCCAGCCGCAAGGCTTCGTTCCCTTTGAAGCGTATGCCGGTCAACGCCAGGCGGCGGGCCTGGGTCAGGCCGATGCGTTCCACCACAAAGGGGGCAATTTGTGCGGGGATCACGCCCAGCCCGGTTTCCGGCAGGCCGAAAGTGGCGTCTTCGCTGGCGATGGCCACGTCTGAAATACACGCCAGGCCGAACCCGCCGCCAAGGACAGCCCCTTCCAGCACAGTGATCATTACCTGTGGCTGACGGTTGGCTGCGGTGATCATTTCTCCGAAGCGACGGTTCAGCGCCTGGAAGGCATTATCGTCGCCGCTGGCGGCCTGCTGACGCGCCCCGGCCATGTCCTTGATGTCGCCGCCGGCACAGAAGTGCCCGCCAGTACCGCGCAAAACAATGGCGCGAATGCCGGTATCCCCGGCCACGCTTTCAAACACCGCCATCAATTCGTTCACCATGGTCAGGCTCATGGCATTACGGCTTTCGGGCCGGTTCAGCGTGATATGCAGGACGGGGCCGTCTTCATTCAGGGTCAGTGTTTCGGTTGTTGGTAAAGTCATAAATCCTCTCTACAGAGCCGCTGTAGGAGCGCCACTTGAGGCGCGATTGGTGAGGGGCAAGCTTCAAGCTACAAGCTTCAACGCGAACGAGGCTTGGGTTGTTTTATCCCCGCCGTTCCCGCGACTCATTATTTGTGCGCGGGCAGAGCGTTCAAATTCAAAGATGCCGAATCCCCCCGCCTTGCAGCTTGAAGCTTGTAGCTTGCTCCTCTTACTTTTTCTTGCCCGGCAGAATGTCCATGGTCTTGCAGATAATGCCCAGCATGACTTCGTCGGCGCCGCCGCCGATGGAGCCCAGGCGACCATCACGGTAGAGCTGGCCGGCGGGGTTTTCCCACATGAAGCCATTGCCGCCCCAGTACTGCAGGCAGCTGTCGGCCACTTCGCGGCTCAGGCGGCCCACTTTCAGTTTGGCCATGGAGGCCAGCTGCAGGACATCCTTGCCATTCACATACATTTCGCAGGCCTGGTAGGTGAGGGCGCGCAGGGCTTCCACTTCGGTCTGCAGCTCGGCCAGGCGGAAATGCACGCTCTGGTTATCGATCAGCGACATGCCGAAGACTTTGCGGTCCTTGGCGTAGGCGATGGTTTCATCGATCACATGCTCCATGCCCTTGAGGCTGTTGGCAGCGGCGAACAAACGCTCTTCCTGGAACTGCATCATTTGCATCATGAAGCCCATGCCTTCCTGACCGATCAGGTTGCGCTGGGGCACGCGAACGTTATCGAAGAACACCTGGGCGGTTTCCGAAGAGCGCATGCCCAGCTTGTTCAGCGGCTTGTCCACGGTGATGCCGGCCGCATCCTTGGGCACCACGATCAGGGATTTATTGACGTGGGGCTTGGCATCGGAGGTGTTGGCCAACAGGCAGAAAAAATCGGCACTGGGCGAGTTGGTGATCCACATCTTGGTGCCGTTGATCACGTAGTCATCGCCGTCTTTGACCGCGGTGGTTTTCACGGCTGCCACATCGGAACCGGCATGGGGTTCGGAAACCGCAATGGAGGCCACCATGTCGCCGGCGATGGCGGGTGCCAGGTAGTCACGACGCAGTTCATCGGAGCCGAAGCGGGCGATGGCTGGAGTGGCCATGTCGGTCTGTACACCCACGGCCAACGGCACGCCGCCACAGTGGACGCGGCCCATTTCTTCGCTCATGACCATGCCGTAGGAGTAGTCCAGCCCCATGCCGCCAAACTCTTCCGGCTTGGTTACACCGAGCAGACCCAGATCGCCCATTTTCTTGAACACTTCTTGAATGGGGAAACGGCCAGCGTCTTCCCATTCACGCACATGGGGGTTCAGTTCCTTGTCGACAAAATTACGGACGGTACGGCGAAGTTCTTCGTGTTCCTGAGTGAATTGCATGGGAGGCTCCCTGTGTTTGTTTGGCTCGGTTTATCGAGCGCTGCTATGTCTGTATTTGTCAGTTATTCAGGTGTTTGAGTTGACAGTTGATAGTGGACAGTTGACAGCTAAACCCCAGTTCGGAGTCGCTGTGCTGTCCGTTGTTTCGCTGTCAACTTTCAACTGTCCACTGTCAGCTGCTTTTAAAGTCTTGCCACCCCGAATGAATTCGGATGTAGCTGGCGTTGCTCTGCGTCATCGCAGATATCCAGTGCGTAGGCCACCACCTGCCGCGTGTCGCGGGGGTCGATAATGCCGTCGTCCCACAAGCGCGCGGTGCCGTAGAGTGCCGTGGACTGGCTGTCGAGTTTCTGGGCGGTGGTCTGCTGCAGCATGTCGAGCACTTTCGGGTCCGGTTCGATACCGTTTGCCCGTTGTTTTCCCTCGGCCACAATGCGCAACACCATGCCGGCCTGCTGGCCACCCATGACCGCGACTTTGGAATTGGGCCAGGCAAAGATAAAGCGCGGGTCCAGGCCGCGACCGCACATGGCGTAATTGCCGGCGCCGTAGGAACCGCCCACCACGATCGAGATTTTGGGCACCCGTGCGTTGGCCACCGCCTGCAACATTTTCGAACCGTTCTTGATAACGCCGTTCTGTTCCGCGTCGGTACCGACCATGAAACCGGTGGTGTTGTGAAGAAACAGTAAGGGCCGGCGGGTCTGGTCGCACAGCTGGATAAACTGGGCGGCCTTGGCGGCGCCGCGTGGCGTAATCGGGCCATTGTTGCCAATGATGCCCACGGGTTTGCCTTCGATGGTGCTCCAGCCACAGACCGTGGCGTTGTCCCACTCATTCTTGAAGTCGAGAAAATCGGAACCGTCAACGATGCGGGCGATGATTTCGCGCACGTCGTAGGGTTTCTTGGCGTCTGCTGGAACGACACCGAGCAGTTCTTCCGGCGGGAATTTCGGTTCTTCATGCTCGGGTGCATCAGCCGCCGCCCGGCGCCAACCCAGCAGTTTTACCAGGTCGCGGGCCTGACGAATGCCGTCACCGTCGGACTGTGCCAGATACTCGGCGGTGCCTGCGGTGCCAGCATGCATCTCTGCGCCACCCAATTCCTCGTCGGTGGCAATTTCCCCGGTGGCCGCTTTCAGCAGCGGCGGGCCGGCCAGGAACATCTTGGCACGTTCGCGAACCACCACCACGTAATCAGACAGGCCCGGCTGGTAGGCGCCACCGGCGGTAGCGTTGCCGTGCACCACGGTAATTTGTGGGATGCCTGCGGCGGATAAACGCGCCTGGTTGGCAAAGGTGCGGGCGCCATCCACGAACACTTCTGCGGCGTAGTTCAGGTTGGCGCCGCCGGATTCCACCAGGCTGACCACCGGCAGTTTGTTTTCCAGCGCAATGCGCTGCAGGCGCAGGGTCTTGTGCAGGCCGGAGGGAGAAATGGTGCCGCCCTTGATGGCCGAGTTGGAGGCGGTGACCAGGCAACGGACACCGGACACATAGCCAATGCCGGCAATGGTGCTGCCGCCGGCTTCGGTGCCGTCCTTGTCATCGTGCATCTTGTAGCCGGCCAGGTTCATCAGACTTAAAAACGGGGAGCCTGCGTCCAGCAGCCGTGAGATACGTTCGTGGGGAAGCAGCTGGCCACGTTTTTCAAACTTGGCGCGTTTGCTTTCCGCGGTATCCACCACGGCTTGTTCGATGGCACGGAATTCCTCCACGGCCGCGAGTAAGGCGTCGCGGTTCTGGCGGTATTCTTCGCTGTTGGGGTCAAGTGCGCTGTCGAGAGTCGCCATTAGAGATCCTTGAACACGTCCGGGGTGGTGGCACGGTGGAAGCCATCGAACGGCTTGCTATTGTCGTGGGCGGGCAGCGGGAAGATCGCCACATTGCCCTGGCTGGCGGCGCCGTCGATGCGCAGGGTGTCGCCGCTGATAAAGGCGGAAGCATCGCTGAGCAGGAAGCAGATGGCGCCGGAGACTTCCGATTCATTACCCATGCGTTGCAAGGGCACAGCGGCGCGCAAGGTTTTCAGGGTTTGCTTGAAGCCTTCCGGGTAGGTGTCCATGCCACTGGACATGATCCAGCCCGGAGCGACGGAGTTGACGCGCACACCGCAGCTGCCCCATTCGTAGGCTGAGGTCTGGGTGAAGTTGACCATGCCGGCGCGAGCCGCGCCGGAGTGGCCCATGCCCGGCATGCCGCCCCACATGTCGGCGACGATATTGACGATGGCGCCGCCGTTTTTGTTCATGCCCTGCAGAAACACTTCCCGGGCCATCAGAAAGCCCCCGGTCAGGTTGGTGCGCACCACGGTTTCCCAGCCTTTCTGGCTGATCAAGGCCAGCGGAGAAGGGAATTGGCCGCCGGCATTGTTGACCAGGCCATGGACGACCTCGACCGCCTTGTAGACCTCGCCGACGGCGGCTTTTACCGCTTCTTCATCACGGATATCGCAGGAGAACCCCAGCGCCTGACCGCCGTCTTCGGCAATTTCTGCGGCCACGGCATCCAGCTTTTCCTGTTTGCGACCGATGAGTACGACACGGGCGCCCAGGGCCGCCAGCTCGTGGGCGGTGCAACGGCCAATGCCGGAGCCACCGCCGGTGACAATGATGTTCTGACCGGCAAACAGGTTTTCTTTAAAGACGGAACGGTATGACATGTTTTAGTCCTTGAAGTCCTAAAGGTGCCTGCATGCGTCACGCTGCATGCAGCACGCTAAAATCAACGTTATTTGTCTACTTCGTCAGCGATGGCCTGGCTGACGGAGATAGGCATATCCAGTAACTGCTGGGCAAAGGCCTTGCCTTGCGGGTCAATGCGCAGGGAGGCGATGCCGCCGCCGCCCAGGGCATTTTTCAGCAGAAAGTTAAAGGCATTCATGCCCGGCATGGACCAGCGGTGAACGCTGCCCGCGTCCGGGTCCAGCACGTGTTGCATGTAAGTGGCCACGGCTTGTTCGGTCAACGCCGCATTCAGGTAAGGCAAATATTTCGCCTTGCGGGCGATGACGCCGATGTTGGCATGGTTGCCCTTGTCGCCACTGCGTGCCCAGGCCAGCTTGACCAGTGGCACTGTGGTGTCGGTGTCAGTGTCGCCGTTGGCGGTGCCGTAATCCGTATCCTGGGGCAGGGCGCTGGCATCAAAGACCTGGCCGGTGGGCATGTCGACGGAGTGCGTGTTGCCGTCCAGATCCACGGTGGCGGTGACAGCGCTTTTCTCTACCAGGGTAGAAAACAGGCGGATGCGCGGGAAGGGTTTGGGGCGGCCGCCGACCAGGCCGGAAAGGCCCGGTGCCATGCCGGTGGCGGCCTGGGCGATTTCCCGGGCAAACAGGCCCAGGGCTTTCTTGTCATCGTGCAGGGCGGCGATTTTGACCACCACTTCACGGGTGTCCGCGCGGCGGGCATTGCTGCCATAGGTGCTTTCGCTGCCGAGTACTTCCACACTGGTATCGCGGAACGGGGCCATGCCCAGCTGCTGAAAGAGACCGGCCACTTTCTTGAGAATGGCGTCGGCGACCACCTGGCCTTTGGCGGGTGCATCGATGCCCCCCATCAGAAAGGAGGCGGTAATCCGATTACCGTCCGGGTAGGTGGCGGAGACTTTATAGCTGTCCGTGGGGGGCAGGCCCCGGGCGCCGGAGACACTGACGCGGTGCTCGCCGACCTGTTCCAGTGTCACCTGGGTAAAATCGCAGACCACGTCGGGTAGCAAGTAGGCCCGGGGATCGCCGATTTCGTAAACAATCTGCTCGCCCACGGTGGCGCAGTTCACCAGCCCGCCGGTGTTGTCAGGCTTGGTGATCACGAAGTGGCCATCCGCATGGCACTCGGCCACGGGGAAACCCATGTTGTGGAAGTCCGGCACGTCGCGCCAGTCGGTGAAGTTGCCGCCGGTGCATTGGGCGCCGCATTCGATCACGTGCCCGGCCAGCGACCCCTGGGCCAGCTTGTCGTAATCCTCGGCGGACCAGTCGAACTCATGCATCAGCGGGCCCAGGACTACGGCGGAATCGGCGATGCGGCCGGTGAGCACGATGTCAGCGCCGGCATCCAGCGCCGCCTTGATGGGCAGGGCGCCCAGGTAGGCGTTCATGGTGACCGTCATGGGGGGCAGAGGGGCGCCGCTGTCCAGTTCTGTCACATCGGCAAAGTCGTTGCGGCGGGTATTCAGGTCGTCGCCTTCCACCAGGGCGATCTTCATTTCCACGCCTGCGGCGGCAAACGCTTTTTGCAGGGCATCGCGGCAGGCGCGGGGGTTTACGCCCCCGGCGTTGCTGATCACCTTGATGTTTTTCGCCTTGATGTCCTTGGCGAGAGGGGCCATCACATTGGTGACAAAGTCATGGGCGTAGCCGGCGTTGGGGTCTTTCATCCGCGCCCCGGCCATAATCGACAGGGTGACTTCGGCCAGGTAGTCGAACACCAGGTAGTCCAGCTTGGTCTGGTGAACCAACTGGAAGGCAGCGCTGTTGGTATCGCCCCAGAATCCGGCGGCACAACCGATGCGAACAGGCTCTGACATGGTGGCTCCATTTGCGTGTGAGTTCATGGTCTCGTAAGCTACCAAGCAAGCGCTTGGTTTGTAAAGAGCCGCGTGCACGCAGCATGCATCACGCAGCAACACGAATCGCGAGTTTTTCTGATTGGCAAAGCATCAGCCGCGTCCAGCGCTCATAGGGGCGCGGTATCGGAAAAATACCGGATTGCGTTGTTCCGTGATGCATATTGCCCGATGCTTCTTTAACATCTGCTCGCGTTGTTGCGTGTTGCATACAACGTGAAAGCGAGGATTGAATGGCTGAGTCACTGGCAATTAATGGAATCGATGATTCTCCCCGTGGGCGTCTGCTCAGTGCGGCGGCTCACCTGTTTCGAGACAAGGGATTCGATCGCACCACGGTCCGTGATATTGCGGCGTCGGTGGGGATTCAAAGCGGTTCCATCTTTCATCACTTCAAGACCAAGGAGGATATCCTCTATGCGGTGATGGAGGAGGTGATTCACTTCAATACCGAGCGGCTGCGCCAGGCGGTGGCGTCCCATGCGACCGGCAAGGACAAGTTGCGGGCGCTGATTCGGGCGGAGCTGCAGTCCATTGTGGGTGATACGGCCGAGGCGATGACCGTGATGGTCACCGAATGGCGTTGCCTGAGTGCAGACAAGCAGGCCCGAGCGCTCAAGTTACGCGGTATTTATGAGCAGCTGTGGCTGGATGTATTGTCGGATTTGCACGATCAGGGCGCATTCACCACGGATCCCTTCATTATTCGCCGTCTGTTGACGGGGATGACCGGCTGGGCGCCGAACTGGTTTGATCGCGAAGGTCCGCTGAGCCTGGATGACCTGGCCGATATCATGCTGGCCCGGGTCATTGGTGAGTCCGCATTATGATTGGTAATGCCATGGCCTGGGGGGAAACCGGTTTCTCCATCATCGAGGAGGGCGAGCTGAACCGGCAAACCTGGGCGCTGGATGTGCATCATTTCCTGATTGCCAGGCCGAATGGGCAGTCTCTGCCGGGGAAATTCACCCTGGAAGAGGCAAAAGCGAGAATTGAGGCGCTGGAGGCAGGGTAGATGGTCTGCGGTGCTTTGCATGGATCGGTGCCATCTTCGCTGGTTTTGTGGCCGTTTTGTCCAAGTTTTAGGCGTATCGCCCATTTTCTAGGCAAACGAACGGCTTTCTGAAAAAAAGCCGTTGACACCCCCGGCCCAATCCCTAAAATGGCGCCCACTTCGCAGCGCGAACAAGGGTGATTAGCTCAGCTGGGAGAGCATCTGCCTTACAAGCAGAGGGTCGGCGGTTCGATCCCGTCATCACCCACCATATTTAGCAAGTGAAAGAATTCCGAAAGGGATAAGTGGAGCGGTAGTTCAGTTGGTTAGAATACCGGCCTGTCACGCCGGGGGTCGCGGGTTCGAGTCCCGTCCGCTCCGCCACTATTCAGCAAGAAAGGCTCTCCTTCGGGAGGGCCTTTTTTGTATGTGAAAAACGCTGCAAGCTCCTCGCAGCACGCTGCATGCCAGTAACTTGCCTGTTTTTCTTCTTTGCTTTTCCGTGTTGCCTGCCGCGTGAAGCGCGCAGCGCCTCTTTCATGAACTTGTCACCTTCTTTCTGTCTAATTTCGTGGACGACATGTGAAACGATAGAAGGAGAAAGGCAATGGATGATTATCTGGAAGAGCGTCTGGAAGAAAAACTGCTGATGGAAAGCCTGGAAGAGTGGCTGGAAGATGATGACTGGGCGGACGACGGCGAGGAGTTATAATCCTCCGCTGTTCTCTGCCCCGCCTTCAATCATATCCTTCCCTCCTGCCGTCCCGCCTTATTTCTGTTTACCTTTTCTGCCGCAACGTGACCCCGGTACTGTTCTGATGGCGTCGTCTGACGCAAGCTATCGGCGTTACTTTTTTTTAGCTGCCTTTCAGGTCACACTCTTTCCATAAGGCCTGACTATAATGGGCAGCGCCGTGATTGTGGGTGTTACTTTTGGGAGTGACGCGATGTGTGACGCATCAGCCTGCGGCGGCCACCTATAAAATAATTTCAAGGGAAGGACCGGCACCATGGCTGCATCCTCTGTTACCTCGGAAGCAATTCTGTTTTTTGATCATCGGGGTATTTCCAAAAGCATGCTTTACGCGGATTTCGAAGCCATTCTTGATGGGATGGTGGGGGTGCCGGAGTTTGCAGACAAAGAGGTGCGCGGTGCGTATTGCCTGGTGAATGGCCAGTTACGAGTGCGCTCCCTGGTATTGTTCACCATTGATTTCGATGAAGACGGTATGGCCGATACCACCTGGAATGTGCCGTTGCGCCATCTGGCGGAACACGCAGGCCAGGGGCCGGACATGGGCGCGGGCCCGATTCGTCTTGCCTGCCGTAGCCAGTGCCCGGTGGCCTGGCATCAGGACCAAATGTGGGATCCGGGAATGAAGCCCGGTGCCAATGATTTTATCGCGATCCGTGATTCTATCCGTGAGCGAGGCCCGAAGATGGGCCTGGAAATGGATGATGAGATGGATGCCGCTGCACCGCCAGTGGTGGGATCCTCTGCCCCTACAATCGCACCGGAAGCCGATGAGTCGCAAAAGAAAGCGGACCAGGAGCGTGTGCGCCTGGCACGCATTATCAAAGAGCTGCGCCTGCGGGTGCAGACCCTGGAAAACACCCAGTCTGAAGATGCCGCCAAGGTGCGTTACGCGGCTCAGCAGAAAGAAGAAATCCTCAATGCCCAGCTGGAAAAGGTGATGGGCCAGTTCAAGGCGATCAAGTCCCAGAATGGCGCCTTGCGGGAGCAGAATGAATCCCTGAAAGGGCAGTTATTGTCCCTGAATCAGAGTCTGGAAGAGCAGAGCCGCCGCAGTGAGCACCAGGGAAGCGAAATGGAGGTGCTGACGGAGCAGTACAAGCTGGCACTGGAGCAGCGGCTGGAGGAAGAGCGGGCGAAGATGTCCGAGCAGCTGCACGCACTGGAAATGGATGTACTGACCCGCGATGACCTGGTTGGCCAGCTCCGTGGGGAAATTGCCGAACAGAAACGCAACAAGGCGAAAGACGCGAATAGCGGGGCCCAGAAGACCCTGGAGAAACTGGAAGAACTGGGGCTGAGCTTTATCGCCTTCCACCCTGGGGCGGGGCATATTTCCATTGCCGCGGACCAGGTGGCCAGCTACATGGAAAACCCGATCGCCTTTGCGGCACGCAAATGCCTGGTAACCGAGGATCATTACCGGGCCTGGTTGGCGCATTATGAAAGCCCCACCTGTCAGGTTCCCGTGGGGGCCGACGAGTCTCCCTGTGGCAAGCGGGTAATCCGGGTGGAGGTGCCCAATCAGTTCAAGCCCGGGGTGTCAGATTGCAACGCCAACCGCTGCCCGAATTGCCGCAATGACTCTGCCATCGACAACGTGCTGCGATTCCGCTGAACCAGTAGTTGTGAACTGGTTCCGGTAGATGATTGGTTGGTAAGATTTTTGCAGTACTTTTTCCTGATAGGGGCTTTGGCCCGGCAGAATTGCAACCACCATTGCAACAACAAGAACATCGGGAGCCGCTGTTATGGCGCAGGAATCCATCGATAAAAGCCTGTTACAGACGTTTGTGCCGGTTAACGCGCTGTCTGGGGATCAACTGGACTGGCTGCTCGACCAACAGGAAGTGTGCCGCTATACGTCAGGTGATGCCCTTTTTTCGCTGGGGGACCAGGATAACACCACGATTTACCTGCTCAGTGGCCGGGTGGAGCTTACCGACGAAGAAGGCAACAGCCATACGGTGAGTGCTGGCGATACCGCGTCCTGGCACCCGCTGGAGCATGTGCAGCCCCGGCGCAGTACCGCAAAAGCCGTGGGCGAGGTGAGTGTGGTGCGCTTTGACAGCTTCCGGCTGGATACCATCCTGTCATGGGACCAGTCGGCGGGTTACGTCATTCTTGATATTAATGCCAACTCTGCCTACCAGAACGATCGGGAATGGATGATCCGGTTGCTCAAGTCCAAGCTTTTCCATCGGGTGCCGCCGACCAATATCCTGGAGATCTTTCGCCGTCTCAAAGCCACCCGCCACAAAGAAGGTGAGGTGATTATTCGTCAGGGAGAAGCGGCTGATTGCTGCTATATCCTCAAGGAAGGCGTATGCGAGGTGTCGATCAGCATGGGCGAGAGTGAGCCCACGCCTGTGGCCATGCTGGAAGAAGGCCAGTGGTTTGGGGAGGAGGCGCTGTTGTCCGGCAAGCCCCGTAACGCCACGGTGACCATGGCTACGGACGGGGTGCTGATGAAGCTGGATCGGCAGGACTTCGATGCGCTGCTGCGCGAACCCATCATTAATACCATGCCCGGGGATCAGGTGTTGTCCTCCGCGGAGAAGGGGGCCTGGTGGCTGGATGTGCGTACCAGTGATGAATTCGACCAGGAGCATTTGGTCGGGGCTACCAATATGCCGCTTAACGTATTGCGCCTCAAATCCCGTCTGCTGGACCCGGGCAAGACCTATATCGCCTACTGTGATACCGGCCGACGTAGCGCCACCGCCGCTTTTCTGTTAAAAAACGCCGGCCTGGATGTGATCGTGCTGGATGGCGGCCTGAATGCCAATGCTGGTACCCTGCACGAGTACCTGACTCAGGGGTAGCGCTTGCCGGATGGTGAGGCTGCCCGACTTTCGGGCTTCGCATCACCCGACGCAGCATTACCTGAATGAGATCCCCCTGTGGCGCAAGAGAAATTTCGCAATATTGGTTTGATCGCACGGTCTGAAAGTGAGCAGGCGCTCTATTCGCTGCGCCAGCTGATCCACTTCCTGCATGGCCGCGATTGCACCGTCATCCTCGATAAACACATTATCGGTCATCTTCCGGAGATGGGCTTGCAGGCCGCCAGTGCCTCACAAATGGGGGAGGCCTGCGATCTGGTGATTGTGGTTGGCGGGGATGGCAGCCTGTTGGGCGCAGCGCGTACCCTGTCCCGTTATAACGTGCCGGTACTGGGCGTGAACCGCGGCCACCTGGGTTTTCTTACCGACATTCTTCCCTCTGAAATCGAATCTCGTGTCGGCCAGGTGCTGGATGGCGAATACAGCACGGAGAAGCGTTTTCTGCTGGATCTGGAAGTGCGCCGGGGCAAAACCGTGGTGGGTGAGGGCAGCGCCCTGAACGACATCGTGCTGCTGTCGGGTGACAGTGTGCACATGATCGATTTTGAATTGATGATCGACGGGCACTTTGTCTATGGGCAGCGCTCCGATGGTCTGATTATTTCTACGCCCACCGGTTCTACCGCCTACGCACTGTCCGGGGGAGGCCCCATCATGCATCCCAAGCTGGATGCCATGGTGCTGGTGCCCCTGAATCCTCACACCTTGACCAGCCGTCCGCTGGTCGTGGCGGGTGACAGTGAAATCAAGATCCACATCACCACGGAAAAAGTACGGCCGCTGGTCAGCTGCGATGGCACAGAAGGGATTCGTCTGCAGGTGGATGATGTGATCGCGATCCGTAAAAAACCGCATCGTCTGCACCTGATTCATCCTCCGGGGCACGATTTCTATCAGGCGTGCCGGTCCAAGCTGGGCTGGAGCTCCCGGCCTGGTGACAACAACTAATTAGTAGCAAATAGTGAAAAGCCGAGCCGCGCTGTTATTCCGTTGTTTAGTCATCTTCGCATGGTGAATCTGTTCGGGATAAACAAAGCGGGTCGCAGGCTGCAGATTTTTGAAGAGTGAAACCAATGAGCTACCAAAGTTTTGAAGACCTGATTGCTTCCATGTCTCCGGAGGCCTGCGACAACATGCGCCGTGCGGTGGAAACCGGGAAGTGGGCGGATGGCCGTGTCTTGACCCGTGAACAAAAGGAATTGTGTCTGCAGGCAGTGATTGCCTGGGAGCAGCAGAACCTGCCGGAAGAGCAACGCACCGGATATATGGAGCAGGCTTGCAAGAGCGGTGAGGAAAAACCGGAAGAGCAGCCGGTAATCTTGCGTGGCCCGGATACGCTGCAGTAAACATATTTTAAGTATTTGAATACTTTTCGTCGGTGACCGGCGAGTCGTCCCTGAAAAAACGCCTGCCGGCGTTTCCCGCCATTATTTTTCTGTTACGCGCGTTTGTGGAAAAACGGAATTAATGTATTCTTCCTAGAAACCCCGCTTCGGTAGTGGGGTTAGCGTAGGCACAAATAATTCGTTTGGCTAAAGAGCCTTCTGCTGCTTGTATCAAACCCCCCTGAGTGTAAGTGCAGGCAACGGCAGGAATTAGATAATAAAAAGTGGTTTGGGAGAGATCATGAATACTTATAAAAAGGTACTGCCTCTGGCAGTAGCTATGGCGCTGGCTGCCTGTGGCGGCGGGAGCGACACGGTACCGGATCAGAGCGAAGGGGCTACCATCCTTGGTACTTATCCGAAATTTAACCCCGTTACATCGGATCTGCCTCTCAACACTGATCTGATCTTTGCCGATGCGTCCACCAGTGATGGCACGGCGAATGTGGGTGTGGCCTCCAACCCGGCAGAAGCTGCCGTTAATGGGTTGGATGGTTTTTCTACCAATGCTCCGTTCGATATCGCGTTTGCCGGTGGTTCTATCGATCCGGGCAGCATTTGCACCCCCGTTCAGGCGGCCATGGGGGCAGAGTGTGCGCCTAATGTCTTCTTGATCCCCCTGGACACTTCTGGCGGGAATGGTGATGCGCTTGATCCAGGCAACGTTGTCGGTGTTCTGGATTCTGCTCTGCCCTCAACGGTTTACACCGCCACAACGGTGTCCGTTGATGGAGGCAGTAACAATGTGCTGCGTGTTACCCCGCAAACTCCACTGTTGCCCGAAACCAAATATCTGGTTTTTGTAACCGATGGCCTGCTCAATGCCGAGGGTGACCCGGTTGGTGGGTCTGCTTCTTATCAATTAATGGGGGCGAATGAGCCTTCCGTGCCTGCCAGTCTGGCGCCGGTACGTGGTGCGGTTCAGGGTTGGGAAACCATTGCCGGTGGCGTGTTGGCCATGAGCGGCCTGGCTGCGGATCCCGTTTCGGCGAAGGATGCTGTCGTTATTTCCTACACCTTTACCACCAGCAATCCGGTAGTTCCCATGCTCGGCATGGCTGCACCGGGAGCGGCGCTGGTGACAACCCAAGTAGAAATGGGTTTTGACCTTCCAGCGGCTGTTAGTAACCTGGAGACGTTGTCTGCGGTGGCTGAGCTGTCCAAGCCGGCCGCCCGCGAGGTTGGTATGGTAACCCTGCTTCCGCCGCAGGGTGAGGGTCTGCCGCCCACCGACTTGGGGCTGGATCTGGGCAGTTTGTCACCACAGCTCACCGCCGGGGTGGCCAGCCTTTTCACCGGTTATATCAAACTGCCTTATTACCTGACGACACCGGATACCACCGCATCTGCTAGCTACACCATGGATGCCTGGCAGCCGGACCAGATTCTGGGGGCCATGCTGTCTTCCAGCCTGCCGGAGGGGTCTCCGTCATTGCCGCCGATGGATGTGGGTGGTAGCTATAATGTTACCTATCGCTATCCCTTCGCCCAGCGCCAGTCTACTGAATCAGTGCCGCTGCAGCTGACGCTGCCGACTAGTGAGGGATGCGGTGAAGCATCGCCTTACCAGACAGCGATTTACGTTCATGGCATCACCAGTGATCGTACCTCTGTCGCGGGGCTGGCTCATAGCCTGGCACAGCAGTGTATCGCGACGGTAGCCATTGATCTGCCCTTGCATGGTGTGACCACTGATATGAACAGTCCTTTTTATGGGCTGAATGTGGAAAATACCGGGGCAGAGGGTGTGGGTTCCCTGCTGGGTCAGCTGTACGGAGAAAATGCACCTGCCGAGCGTCATTTCAATGACCCTGCGGGCTCCGGTGGGCAGTTCATCAACCTGAATACTCTGGCCAATACCCGTGATAATTTGCGTCAGAGCGTGATGGATCTGCTCAATCTGAACGCGAGCCTGTCTGCCATTAATGACCAGTTGGCGCCGCGTGGCGTGGAGCTGGATGTGACAGACGTCAATGTGGTTGGTGCGTCTCTGGGGGGTATCGTGGCGACGACTTTTGCGACGGTGAACCAGTTGGCCTATGCCGCTGATGGTGCTCTGGCTGGTCAGGCGATGAACCCGGAGTTAGCCAGTAAGTTGAATCCGCTGTCCTCTGTGGCGGTGTCGGTCGGTGGTTCTCAGTTGGCCTATCTGCTGAATGAGTCTCAGACCTTTGGTCCGCAGATTTCTGCGGGGTTGGCGGCAGCAGGCGTGACGCCAGGTACCGATAGTTTCAACCGTTTCTTGTATGTGGCTCAGAGCACAGTGGATTCCGGTGACCCGGTCAATTACGCCTCGATTCTGGCAGGCGAGGGCGAAATGGGGGCTCAGTTGGCCGGTGCCGGCCTGACTGTGCCTGTGCTCTTGCAGCAGGTTAATGGTGATTCTGTTGTGCCGAATGGTGCTGAAGCATTACCACTGGTTGGTACCCAAGGGCTTAGCACCTTGATGGGGGCTACACAGCTGTATCCTTCTCCAAACCCACAAGCCCAGAGCCCGGCTATCGTGAAGATGGTCAATGGCGCCCACAGCTCCCTGCTGTCACCGGCGGCCGGCTTGTCAGTCACGAATGAAATGCAGACCCAGGTAGTTACGTTTATCAGTAATGGTATTCCTGGTGTGATTGTTGGTGGTGGCTCCCCTGCCGATGTAGAGGTGCCCTTGTTGCCGAATTGATCCATAACCTCTTGCCTGGTTTTGAGATCTTTACCAACACCCCGCTTCGGCGGGGTGTTGTCGTTCTGGGCTAACGATTAAGATGGCGGTTCCCGTGATTTGTCAGGAGCAGTAGATGGAAACCGCGCACAGTGCAATCAAGACTACCCGTCTGATGGACTACCAGCCGCCGGCCTATCTGGTAGATAGCGTCGCACTGGATGTAGATATTCGCGATGGCGTGACCACGGTCACCAGCAGTCTGTCTCTGCGCCGTAATCCGGCGTTTCCTGAATCCACGGTAATGACTTTCAATGGTGAAGGCCTCGTCTTGCGTACACTGGCGCTTGATGATGTGGTGCTTGATAGCGACCGTTACCACTATGAAAACGGCTTGTTAACCGTTGAGGGTTTACCCGAACTCTGCACACTCACTTCTGTGGTGGATATTGAGCCGGAAAACAATACCGCGCTGGAAGGGTTGTATCAGTCCAATGGCATGTATTGCACCCAGTGCGAAGCGGAAGGCTTTCGCCATATTACGTTTTTCCCGGACCGTCCGGATGTGCTGGCTCGATTTACCACTACGGTGCGGGCGGATAAGCAGCGCTATCCGTTGCTGCTATCCAACGGTAACCCGATAGATCAGGGAGAAGAGGGGGATCGTCACTGGGTAACCTGGGAAGATCCGTTCCCGAAACCCTGTTATCTGTTTGCGCTGGTGGCCGGAGACCTGGCCTGCCTGGAAGACACCTTCGTGACGGGTTCCGGCCGCAATGTGGCGTTGCGCCTGTATGCCGAGCACCGTGATCTGGACAAGCTGGACCATGCCATGGCGTCGCTGAAAAACGCCATGCGCTGGGATGAGCAGGTTTACGGCCGGGAATACGATCTGGATATCTACATGATCGTGGCGGTCAGCCACTTCAACATGGGGGCCATGGAAAACAAGGGGCTGAATATTTTCAACACGTCCTGTGTGCTGGCGCATCCCTCCACCACCACAGACGCGGGGTTCCAGCGAGTGGAATCCGTGGTGGCTCACGAATACTTCCATAACTGGTCTGGTAACCGGGTGACCTGTCGGGACTGGTTCCAGTTAAGCCTGAAGGAAGGGTTTACGGTCTTTCGCGATCAGCAATTTTCGGCGGACATGAATTCCGCTGCCGTTCAGCGGGTGGAGAACGTGGACTTCCTGGTGAACCACCAATTCCCGGAAGACCAGGGGCCCATGGCCCACGCCGTTCGCCCGGAGGAATACCAGAAGATTGATAATTTCTACACCCTGACCATTTATGAAAAAGGGGCGGAAATTGTTCGCATGCAGTATCACCTGCTGGGGGCGGAGAATTTCCGCAAGGCGACAGACCATTATTTCGAGGCGAATGATGGCAAGGCGGTGACCTGTGATGATTTCGTGGCCAGCATGGAAGCGGTTTCCGGCCGCGATCTGGGCCAGTTCAAGCGTTGGTACAGCCAGGCTGGCACGCCGGTGCTGACCGTCACTGACGAGTTTAGTGAAGGGCAATATCACCTCACTTTCCGTCAGCACACTCCTGCCACCCCTGGTCAGGAGGACAAGCAACCACTGGTGATCCCGATCCGTCTGGCCTTGCTGGATGAGCAGGGTGCTCCCTGTGCGCTGGACGCGAGTGGGCAGGGCGAGCAGGTCATTATTCTGGATCAGGCGCAAGACACCGTATCGTTCTCCGTGCCTGAGGGAGTGACGCCCTCGTTACTGCGTGGATTCTCGGCCCCGGTAGTGCTGGATTATGAGTACTCGCAGGTGCAGCTGGCACGACTATTGGCTTATGACAGTGATGGCTATTGCCGCTGGAATGCGGCTCAGCGGCTTTACTTCGCGGCGCTGGACCGGCTGGTGGCTGAACCCGGGGAGGCGGACGCAGAAGCCGCGGCGCTGGTGCCAGTGCTGGAGCAAGTCATTGCGCGCAGCGATGAGGACCCGGCTCAGGCCGCGCTGTTGCTCACCTTGCCCAGTGAAGTGGCCCTGGGTGACCGGCATACGCCATTGAACCCGGCATCCATTCACCGGGCTCACCGTGCCATGAAGCAGGCATTGGGCAAAGCACTGCAGTCATACTGGCTATCCCTGGCTGAAAACCTGCTGGCTACGGAGTTGAGCATGGATGGCGGGGCGATGGGGCGCCGGCAGCTGCGCAATCTGGCGCTGGATTTTCTGGCGGCGGGCGGTCACGCTGAAGCGGGCCGGTTGGCGGTGGAACTGTTTGAATTGCCCCTGTGTATGAGTGAAGAGCTGGGGGCGCTGAAGGTATTGGTGCACCATGGCTTGCCGGGTGCTGATCAGGCACTGGCACAGTTTGCCGAGCGTTGGCAGGAAGAGGCGCTGGTGATGGATCAGTGGTTTGCGGTGCAGGCCACGGTGCCGGGCGAGCAGACCGTCGAGCGAGTCAATGGTCTGCTCAAACACCCGGCCTTTGACTGGAAAACGCCAAATCGGGTGAGGGCACTGGTGGGCACATTCACCAATGGCAACCCGTCGGCCTTCCATGCGGAAAATGGGGCGGGTTACCGGTTGTTTGCTCTGGCACTGTCCCGGCTGGATGCCATCAATCCGCAGGTGGCGGCCCGCCTTGCCAATGGTGCGGCGCGCTTGCCCCGGCTTGAATCGCAGCGCCGGGAGCGGCTGGCAGAAGTGCTTTCTAGTGTGCAAAAAAATGCATCAAGTAACGTGGCAGAAGTACTGGGACGCATCCTGTCATCCTGATTTCGGGGAGTCGCCTGATGGAGCTGTACGGGGCGAATAACGGGATGACTGGCTGGTCGTTAATAATAGAGTACACAGGGGATTTATTTTTTTCCCTGATGTGTAAGAATTATGCATTAGCTCGGGCGGTGGTTTGTATCAGGAAGAATGATGGGACCTGCTGCAAATGGGAGCTGCTGTTGCCCGAGTAAAAAACAATAAAGCCATGCGCATGGCAATTCGGAGAGCTACATGAATAATAATCACCTGCGTAAAACCAGGCTGGCTATGGCTGTTGCCAGCATCACTGCCCTAACCGGGCTGTCCCTTCCTGCTTCAGCGGTTCAACTTGATTTTGAAAATCCGGACTGGTCCGGGCGACTGGATACGACCTTGTCTGTAGGTGCCTTGTTCCGGACCGAGGGGCAAGACTCCATGTTGGCAGCCACCGGTGATGTGGTGGACATGACCAAGGCCGGTTACGGTTCGCAGATCAACAAGAACGATGCCAATAATAACTACGATACGGGCTTGGCCTCTCTGGTGTACAAAATCACCCCGGAGCTGGATCTGAGCTGGCAGGGCAAGTACGGCATGTTCCTGCGTGGTACCGCCTTTTATGATCAGGTGATTATGGGTGGCGACCATAATGGCGGTGTCCTGAATGCGTCTGCTCCGTATGTACCAGGAAATGGTTTTAGCCGTTACGCGACCTATTCGGATTATGCCAACAATGGCACGGGTGATGACTTTACCCGTGATGCCGAGCGCTACGCCGGCCAGCGTGCGCGTATGCTGGATGCGTATGTGTGGGGCAACTTCGATATGTTCGATCGCCCCCTGAACGTACGTCTTGGCCAGCAGGTGATTAACTGGGGTGAGGCGCTGTTCATGCAGAATGGTGTTAACACTGCCAACTATTTTGATCTGAATGCCTTGCGTCTGCCGGGTTCTGAAATCAAAGAGGCCTTGCTTCCCCTCAATAGCTTGTACTTCTCCTACGGCTTGACCTTCAATGCCACCCTTGAGGCGTTCTACCAGCTGGACTGGAAGAACTCGGAAGATGCGCCAACGGGTACCTACTTCTCCACTCATGACGCCTTCCCGGGCAAGGGTGCAGACAACGTAATCATTGACGGGCGGGTCGTTGCTCTGGGCGCTAACGCTCCGGGTCTCGAAGGGGCCTTTGCAGGTTATACCGCTCTTAACTACTCCGACTATCAATACGAAGCGACTCAGGTCACGGTAGATCGCATCAGAGACAAAGAAGCTTCAGACAGTGGTCAGTTTGGTCTGGCATACCGTTATTTTGCTGAAGGCCTTAATGGCACGGAGTTCGCGCTGTATTACACCCGCACCCATGCGAAGACGCCGGTTGTGGGGGCTCGTCTGAATAATGTCCAGGCGGCACAAGGTGGTGGCGCGGCAGCGATGCCATTGATCATCGACACTGCAGAATATCAGATGGCGTATGCCGAAGATCAGGACATGATTGGTGGTAGCTTTAACACCACTATTGGCAGCATGTCGCTGGCCGGTGAAATTGCTTACCGTCCCAAGCGTGCGATTATCAACGAAGCGGGCGATGACCTGATTTCTGCCCTGGCAGGAGCCGCTGGTAAATCCGCCGGTTTGCTGGGCCCTGATACTGTCGTGAGAATTGAAGATCTGACCGGTCACTGTGTGCGTGCAGAAATGGGTGGAAGCTGTCTGTCCGGCGATACAGTAGTCACTGATAGTGAGCTCTATTACTTCTATGACGAAGTGGAGAGCTACAACGGCTCTCTTGTCAGCATCTTTAACTTCGGTCCTACATTCGGTTCTGATGGCCTTATCGCCTTGCTGGAGCTGGGTGTTGAGCACATCGAAGGGCTGGAAAGCCCGGATGAAGAATACAACTCAACAGCGGCAATTCTGGAATCAGAAGCACAGATTCTGAGCCCGGATGATCCGAACAAGTACAACCTGGACCCCACCTCCTGGGGCTACCGTGCGGTGCTGAAGGCGGATTACAGCAATGTTCTGGCCGGTATCTCCATGAGCCCGAGCGTGCGTTTTGCCCATGATGTAAACGGTAACTCTCCGATTGGCGGCAACTTTATGGAAGATCGTAAGGCAGCCACCTTGGGCGTGAGTTTCCTGTACTTGAACAACCTGGAAGTGGCCATGTCTGGTACCACCTTCTGGGGCGCCAAATATTCCAACAAACTGGCCGACCGGAACAACGCTTCGGTTTCTGTTAAGTACTCTTTCTAATTTGTTCCAGGCCGGAATGCCGGCCTGTTTTTAACGGAGAGCAATCATGTTGAAGAAATTGACCGCAATGGGTGGTGCACTGGCACTGTCTCTGAGCGTAGCGGCCAATGTGCACGCTGGTGTTTCCAGCCAGGAAGCGGCGAAGCTGGGTAAATCCCTGACGCCATTCGGTGCACAGATTAAAGGCAACGGCAAAGCGATCTCTACAGGTCTGGGTATCCCGGATTACACCGGTGGCATTCAGCGCAAGGATATTCCCAAGGAATACACCCGCCCGGGCCAGCATCACCCGGACCCGTACAAGTCTGACAAAATCGCCTTCACCATCAACGCCCAGAACGTGTCCCAGTATGCGGACAAGGTGCCGGACGGTGTGCAGGCCATGCTGAAAACCTACCCGGACACCTTCAAGCTGAACGTGTATCCGAGCCATCGCTCCACGTCTGCACCGCAATGGGTGTACGACAACACCAAAAGCAACGC
The DNA here is from genome assembly GCA_039983755.1 of Alloalcanivorax sp. Taxonomy (GTDB): domain Bacteria; phylum Pseudomonadota; class Gammaproteobacteria; order Pseudomonadales; family Alcanivoracaceae; genus Alcanivorax. The sequence goes on along the minus strand of JBDWVU010000025.1, from coordinate 132,499 downwards.
GACCAAAGCCAAGCTGGGTGAAACCGGCGTGGATAACGCCTTTGGCGGTATTCCGTTCCCGATTCTGAGTGGTAGCAACGAGCAGAAAGCCAAGCAGGCAATCTGGAATCACATTCTGCGCTGGCGTGGTCTGTACGTGGTGCGTCGTGCGTCAGAAGTGGCCGTTCAGCGTAGCGGTGCCTACTCGCTGATTACCTCGCAGCAGGAAGTGTATTTCCGTTATTACGATCCGAAGTACAACTTCGACTCCCTGGATAACATCATTTTCTACTACCTGTCCTTCACCAAAGCGCCGGCACGTCTGGCGGGTGGTGCGGTACTGGTACACGAAATGCTGGACCAACAGAAAATGCCGCGCCAAGCGTGGGGCTACAATGCCGGCCAGCGTCGTGTGCGTCGTGCACCGAACCTGGCTTACGACACGCCGATTGCGGCGGCCGATGGCCTGCGTACGGCAGACGACACCGACATGTATAACGGTGCGCCGGACAAGTACAACTGGAAGCTGGTTAGCGATAAGCCAGTAGAAATGTTCATCCCGTACAACAACTACAAGCTGGACAGCCCGGATGTGAAGTACGAGACCTTGCTGCAGAAGGGTCACGTCAATTCGGATTACCAGCGCTGGGAGTTACACCGTGTCTGGGTGGTGGAAGCAACCTTGAAAGAAGGTGAGCGCCACATCTACGAGAAGCGTCGCTTCTATATTGATGCGGATTCCTGGCAGATTGCCGCCATCGACCAGTACGACCGTCGTGGCGAGCTGTGGCGCGTCAGCCTGGCTTACATCAAGAACTACTACGAAGTACCGACCCAGTGGACCGCTCTGGATACGTTCCACGACCTGCGTGCTCAGCGTTATCACGTGCAGTTCCTGGATAACGAAGAGTCAACGATGCTTGATTACAGCCAGCCGGTACCCGGCGACCGCTATTTCCACCCGGCAGCGCTACGCCGCCGCGGTCGTTAATTATAAAAACGCCGGCTCCTTGAAGCCGGCAATGCAAAACGACCGGGAGGCCGCCCATGGCTCCCGGTCGTTTTGTGCTCGGCCCTGAAAAAGGGCCCTCGGGAAGAGTAAGGGACAATGAAAAAAACAGTGCTAATGGCTTTTTCGGCCATACTGTCTGCGCCCCTGCAGGCAGATTTCGTTTCGAATGATGCGCCTCTGGTCACCGCTAACAATTACCTGGATATCGCCTATGCCGATAGCCGGGTCGTTGCTGTGGGCGACCGGGGTAAAATTCTCTATTCCGATGATCAGGGCGATCACTGGAAGCAGGCGGTAACGCCATCTGAAGTATTGCTTACTTCGGTGTGTTTTGCTGATGCTCGCCACGGCTGGGCGGTTGGCCACGATGCGGTGGTACTGGGCAGCGATGATGGTGGGGAAACCTGGACCGTGCAGTACAGCGACCCTCTGGGTAGTGGCGAGGATGATGCGGCGCCGGTTGAGGAGGAGCTGGATGACTACGCCATGGATGATCTCTATGGCGACCCGTACGGTGATGATGCCTACGGTGATGAAGGCGACGATCTCTATGGCGATAGTGCTGCCATGGCACCGGTAGATACATCCGGTGCACCGTTGCTGGATGTGTTCTGCGATAGCCGTGATCGTGCGGTTGCTGTGGGCGGGTATGGCTACTTCCTGCGAACCACCGATGGTGGCGAAACCTGGAATAAAGCCCTGGATAGCCTGGATAACCGTGATGGCTGGCATTTGTATGACTATGCCGCTGCCAAAGGCGGAAACGATCGTTATGTCGTGGGCGAAAAGGGCGTGATGTTCCACTCTGCCGACAAAGGTGTGAGTTGGGAAAAACTGCAAAGTCCTTACAGCGGTACCCTGTTCGGGGTGACGGCGATTTCTGATTATAAAGCTTTGACCTATGGCCTTCAGGGCAATGTGTGGTTGACGGCTAATCGGGGGCGCAGCTGGGCAAAAATTCCCTCAAAGCTGAGCCGCGGCGTGAACGATGGCACCGTACTGGCGGATGGCACTGTGGTGCTGGTCACTAACGCCGGTGGCATCCTTACCAGCCATGATGGCGGTCAATCTTTTTCCCTGCGGTTCTTGCCGGATCGCGATTCTATCTCCGCAGTTCTTCCCCGTGATGCGGGTGGCATTCTTGTCGCCGGGCAGGGTGGGTTGCGTGTGATCGAAGACGTTAAATAAGGGGCACAGCAATGTCAGGTCGCATTTCCAAAAGTATTGCCAGTGGGCTGTTCGCTGTTCGGCCCCTGATTCTGCTGGCCTTTATCGCAGCCACCGTGCTGTTGGGTTTCCAGGCCAGCAAGATCGAACTGAACACCGATATCCGCAAGATGGTCCCGCTGGATCATCCTTATATCCAGAATTTCCTCGAACACCAGAATGATTTGAGCCTGGGTAATGACGTCCGCGTGATTGTTGCGGAAACCCAGGGCGATGACATCTTCAACGAAGACTATGTCAACGCGTTGAAAGAAGTCACTGACGAAGTCTTTGCACTGGAAGGCGTTGATCCGAGCAAAATCCGTTCGCTGTGGACCAGCAATGTGCGCTGGAACGAAGTGACCGAGCAGGGCTTTCAGGGCGGGGAAGTGATTCCTGCAGGCTATGATGGCTCACAAGATTCACTGGAACAGCTGCGTACCAACGTGCTGCGTTCCGGGCAGGTGGGTCGTCTGGTTGCCGATAACTTCCAGTCCAGCGTGGTGCACGCTTATTTGCTGGATGCCTTGGGCGATGACGGTGTCGATATTCCGGCCCTGTCGGCCCGGTTGGAAGAGATCCGCGGCAAGTATCAGGATAAATACCCGAACGTTCGCATTCACATCGTCGGGCTGGCCAAAAAAGCCGGTGACGTGATGGCAGCGGCGGAAGAAGTGGCCATGTTCTTCTTCTTCACCCTGGGGTTGATCGCGCTGTTGCTGTTGATCGACACCCGCTGCCTGCGCAGTGCGCTGACCGTGACGGCCTGTTCCTTTGTGGCCGTGATTTGGCAGCTGGGCATTGTCAGCAGCCTGGGTTTCACCATCGATCCCTATTCCATGCTGGTGCCGTTCCTGGTCTTTGCCATTGCGGTATCACACGGTGTTCAGATCGTTAACACCCTGGCCAACTATGCAGCAGAAGGGCGTAGCTCGCTGGATTCGGCCCGCTCTACGTTCCAGGCGCTGTGTGTGCCGGGCATGGTGGCGCTGGTGTCGGATGCCATCGGTTTCCTCACCCTCTACATGATCGATGTGGGCGTGATTCGTGAGCTGGCGATGGCGGCGAGCATCGGCGTGGCGGTGATCATCATTTCCAACCTGGTCGTTGTCCCGCTGGTATTGTCTTACTTGGGCGTGAGTGGTGCTTCCATTCGCAAGATTCAGGCAGGGGAAAAGAAAGATCACCCGCTGGCGGGGCTGTTTGCCCGCTTTACTCGCACTCCGTTGGCAGCGCTATCTATTGTTGTGGCTGTTGCGGGTTATGGTGCCGGTATTTATCTCAGTCAGGATCTCAAAATTGGTGATCTGGACAAAGGGGCCCCCGAATTGTGGCCGGACCCGTGTGAAGACATGGATTGCCCGCGCGGCTATGAGCCCAAGCCACGCTACCGTTACAACCATGACGTGAACTTCCTGGTATCCAATTACTCGGTAAGTGCGGATGTGCTGGTGGTCATGGGCAAGACACCGATGGAGTCCTGCAATACCTATCAGGCCATGCAGACCGTGGATGACCTGGCGTGGAACCTGCGTAATGTGGAAGGGGTGCAAGACGTCACGACCATCGCGTCTGCGACGAAGCTGATCTCGACCAACATGAATGAAGGGTCCATGAAATGGGCGACCATTTCCCGGGATCAGTATGCGCTGAATAACGTTATGAGCTTCATGCCGGACAGCCTGTACAACCTGGATTGCTCCCTGACGCCGGTTTACGTGTTCCTGGACGATCACAAGGCAGAAACACTGGAGCGCGTTACCGGGGCAGTGGCAGAGTTTGCCGAGGCCCGTAACAACAAGGATGTGATGGAGCTGAAGCTGGCCTCGGGTAACGCGGGCGTGGAAGCAGCAACCAACCAGACCATCGCCGCCAGCCAGTACCCGATGCTGGCTCTGGTTTATGCGGTGGTGTCGGTGCTGATTCTGATCGCTTTCCGTTCTTTCCGTGCGGTGATTTGTATCATCGTACCGTTGGGGCTCACCTCGATTCTCTGTCAGGCACTGATGGCTCACCTTGGCATCGGCGTAAAAGTCGCCACTCTGCCGGTGATTGCTCTGGGTGTGGGTATCGGTGTGGATTACGGTATTTATATCTACAGCAAGCTGTCTGAATACCTGAAGCAGGGTATGGAGCTGGAAGAAGCCTACAAGCAGACCCTGAAAACCACGGGTAAGGCGGTGGCGTTCACCGGTATTACCCTGGCGGTAGGTGTTGTCTTCTGGGTATTCAGTTCCATCAAGTTCCAGGCGGACATGGGCATCCTGCTGACCTTTATGTTCCTGTGGAACATGATCGGCGCCCTGTGGCTTCTGCCGGCTCTGGCTCGCTTCCTGCTCAAGCCGGACCCGGCCCGCGCCAAACTACGCAGTTAACTGGCGCGCTGATTTCGTTAGTTATGTTTAAGCCCGGCTCTGCCGGGCTTTTTTTATGCCGCTTCGCGGCTGCAACAGGGTTCAGACTGTATACAACAGGCCCGGTGTAGTGGGCCGTGGGAGGGGGGCGTCCATGCGTGGGTTTTCAATGAATTCGCCGTTCGGCTCACTGTCGGACACAAAACATCGAAGTCACCGGAACCGTTGGCTATAATGCCGCCGATTACCACCGATCGGGCTCTTTCATGCTGTACTCCCTGGCACGACCTTTACTGTTCTCTCTCTCTGAAGAGCATTCCCACGAGTTGACGCTGGCACTGCTGCGCAAGCGTGCGGGCAAGCTGTGGCCCGGTGCGGTGCCGGCGGCGCCGAAAGAGGTGATGGGCATCGAGTTTGCCAATCCGGTGGGGCTGGCGGCCGGGCTCGACAAAAATGGTGACTGCATCGATGGGCTGGCTGATCTGGGCTTTGGCTTCGTTGAAGTGGGGACCGTTACGCCACGTCCGCAACTGGGCAATCCTCAGCCGCGCCTGTTCCGCCTTCCCCAGGCCCAGGCGCTGATCAACCGGATGGGTTTCAATAATCTGGGTGTGGAATACCTGGTGGGGGCAGTGAAACGCAGTCGTTACAAGGGAGTTCTGGGCATTAATATCGGCAAGAACAAAGATACGCCGGTGGAAGATGCGGTTCAGGACTACCTGATCTGCCAGCAGAAAGTGCATGCCTATGCCAGCTACTTGGTGGTGAACGTGTCATCTCCCAATACGCCGGGGTTGCGCACCCTGCAGCACGGCGCTGCCCTGGATGAGCTGTTGGGCACGTTGCGCGAAGCCCAGACGCGCCTGGACCAGCAACACCGTCGCCGGGTGCCGCTCGTGATCAAGATTGCCCCGGACAACAGCGAAGAAGAGCTGCAGGGGATGGCGGAAGCCTTTGTGCAACACGGTATTGATGGCGTTTGCGTGGGCAATACCACCTTGTCCCGCGAAGGTGTGCAGGGCCTGAAACACGGTGAGGAGCAGGGGGGACTCAGTGGCGCGCCGTTAACCCCCATCGCCAACCGGGCCCTGGCTGCCATGCGCCATGCGTTGAATGGTCGTATCCCGATTATTGGTGTGGGGGGGATCAATAGCGCCGATGATGCGCTGGAAAAACAGCGCCAGGGTGCGGATCTGGTACAGATTTACAGTGGCTTGATCTTCCAGGGGCCGGGTCTGATCGGTGATATTGCCCGTGCCTGGCCGAAAGGCATTTGAGTTAAAGGCGCAACGGGTTTTCAGCCGCCTGCTAGCGCTTTATACGAAGCCGCTGTAGGAGTTCCCTTCCAGGGGACGAACCTCGCGCAGCGAGGGTGTTCTCTGTGGTCAAAAGGTTTTAATCCTGGTTGCGTGTTGAGATGGGCATTAAAGACAGACATTAAAAAGGGCCCGGGTGGGGCCCTGTGGGTCGGCGCGCTGAACGCGTCGGCGTTGTGAAACTGGAAGAAATTAACCGATATTTTTCAGATTCTGGATGCTGGCGACGCCGAGCATTCCGTGAGCAAAGTCAGTGCGACCTTCGCGCCATCCCCCCATCCAGTTGGTGCGTGCCTGGAGCGTGCCAAACGGGCAATCTTCGCGGGATTTTCCATCCAGGCCGGCGTTGTATCCCCGGTTGTAAGCGCGGTCGTCTTTACTACGTTTTTGTCGCTTCATAAACGCTTTCCCTTTCACAGATAGCGGTACCGAAAAATGGCCCCTCGGCTAAAACGTAGCCAAGTAACGGGGCCGACACATTCAGTATGGGAAAGCGGTAAGGTGGTGTCGAATACCATGTAGCAATATGGTCAGTGCTGGTTAAGCATATGACGTATAAAGGACAGGTTGATGACCGTTTGTGTAATGCCATGAAAAACAAGCAGTTAGTTTTTCGCCTAGGGCATGAATCAGTCACTTAAGAGGATTTGGTAATGGAATTTGTGGCCACCTGCATGCCAGGCCTGGCAGATTTGCTCAGTGACGAATTGTCTTCACTGGGCATATCCGTAACAGAAGCCGGGCGTGCCCATGTGAGTTTTTCCGGGGGCTCAGCGGATGCCCTCAAGGTGTGCCTGTGGTCTCGCCTGTCCGAGCGGGTCCTGTTGCATCTGGCGACGTTGGGGGTGACGCCCGACATCGCTCCGGAAAAACTGGCAGCCAGCCAGGACTGGTTGTCGCTGGTGGCGAACAATGCCCCTGTGCACGTGCACATTGAGCACGGTGCGGAAGTGCGTGGTGATAACCGGATCAGTGCGAAGCGCTTTATTCAGGCGCTGCCCGAGCAGTTTGCAATTTCCCGGGAGCCGAAAGGCAGTTGCTGTATCCGTGCCCGTCTGGACTTGAACGAAGCGCACTTGTGGCTGGATCTGGCTGGTGAGCCCCTGCATCGTCGTGGTTACCGCCTTGCGGGCGGCCGGGCGCCGTTGCGTGAAACCCTGGCGGCGGCGATGTTGTGGGCCATTGGATGGGGCAAGGCAGATCGACATCCTGCCTTGCTCGACCCGTTCTGCGGCAGTGGCACCCTGGTGATTGAGGCCGCTTTGATGGCTGCAGGGCGCGCGGCCGGGGCCCAGCGCCAGCACTACGGCTTCCAGCAGTGGCGTGGTTGTCGCCGCCAGCTGTGGCTAGATGCGCAGAAGGAAGCGGGCGAGAGCGCCAATCGCCCGGTGCCGGCGTTGTCGTTGAAGGGGTTTGATGCCGATAGCAAAACCCTGCCGTTGGCCTTGCAGAATGCCGAGCGCGCCGGGGTACGCAATGCGATTCATTTTGAGCGCCGGGAGTTGGGCGCACTGCGACCGCGTGACTTTGCTGCCAACGGCATTGTGGTGGGTAACCCGCCCTGGGGTGAGCGTCTTGACGAGAAGCAGCAGGCGGGCTGGCTACACTATTCCATCGGCCGGATTCTGGCGCTGCGCGCGCCCGGTTATCAGGCGTTACTGTTGGGCGCGGATGTGGACGTGATGGATCGTTCCGGGATGAACCTGGAGCGGCAATGGCGTTTGAAGAACGGGCCGTTCAATAATTTTATTCGCCTGTATTCACCGCGTAAGCAGACCCCGCCTGCGGTGGCGCAAGTGGCCGATGAGGGCGCATTCAATGTCCCGGAAGGGGCGCAGCCGCTGCTCAACCGTTTGCGTAAAAATGGCAAGCACTTGCGTCGCTGGCTGGAACGGGAAGATATCCAGTGCTACCGCCTCTACGACCGTGATCTGCCGGAATTCAATGTGGCGGTGGATATCTATGGTGACCAGGTGCTGGTGCAGGAGTTCAAGGCGCCGAAAACGATTGACCCTGAAAAGGCCAAAACGCGGCGTGACTGGGCGGTAACGGCGGTGCGTGCTGCACTTGGCGTGCACCGCGAGCAGGTGCACCTGCGCACGCGCGAGAAGCAAAAGGGCAACCAGCAATACCAGAAGCTGGATACCCAGGGGCACTACCGGGTCGTGCGTGAAGGCCAGGCTCAATTGCTGATTAACCTGCAGGACTACCTGGATACCGGTTTGTTTCTGGATCACCGTCCCACGCGACTGCGCATTGCGGAGCAGGCCAGCGGGAAACGTTTCCTGAATCTGTTTGCCTACACCGGGTCGGCTACGGTGCACGCTGCCGTGGGCGGTGCGAAACGCACGGTGACGGTAGATTCCTCGAAGCGCTACCTGGATTGGGCGGCCTGTAATCTGGCGGCCAACGGCTTCTCCACCGATCAGCACGAGCTGGCTCGTATGGATGCCATGCGCTGGCTGGATGAATGCAAGGAACAGTTTGATCTGGTGTTCTGCGATCCGCCCACTTTTTCCAACAACAAATCACGCAGTGACTTTGTGGTGGAAGAGCATCATGGCGATTTGATCCGCAAGATCATGCGTTGCCTGGAACCGGGTGGGGTGCTGTATTTTTCCTGTAATTACCGCCGTTTTCAGATGGATGAAAGCATCAGTAAGTGGTTCGACGTGGAAGATATTTCTCGCTGGAGTATTCCGGAGGATTTCCGGCGAAATGAGAAAATCCATTACTGCTATGCGATTCGTCATGTGGAGGACGCATGACGGTTGTGCTCTACACCACCCTGGGTTGTCACCTGTGTGACCAGGCCAGGGAACTGGTGGCCATGGTGAATCCGGGGCTGGTGCTTACCCCTGTGGATATCGCCGAGGACGATGCCTTGATTGAACAGTATGGTGAGCGGATTCCGGTGTTGGTGCGTGATGGCAAAGAGCTGGCCTGGCCATTTGGTGTGCTCGACGTGCAGCAGTTCCTTTCCTGATGTGGGTGGCGGGTTATGCCTTGCGGGCTTTCTGTGCCCTTGGGTAAACCCGACCCGCAGCCTTCGCGGTTCCGTGGTGGAATGGCGCCCCTGTTAGCGAAATAACGCTAACGCATTTTGATAGGTCATGGCGGCCACGTCCGGTGTCTGCTGACCGCGTAACTGTGCGACCCGCTGGCCAATCCAGGGGAGTAGCGCCGGTTCGTTACGGCGTTTTTTTGGGGGGGCTTGCGGCAGGTCCCGGGGCAGCAGGTAGGGGGCGTCGGTTTCCAGCAGCAGCCGCTGATCCGGAATATTGGGCACCAGTTCTGCCAGTGGCTTGCCGCGGCGCTCGTCGCAAACCCAGCCGGTAATGCCGATATGGCAATCCAGATCCAGATAGTCAAACAGCGCCTGACGCGATCCGGTGAAGCAATGCACGACGGCGCCGGGCAGATCGTCGCGGAACGCTTTCAGGATAGGCAGAAAACGCTCATGGGCATCGCGCTCATGGAGGAAAACAGGCAGTTTCATCTCTGCCGCCAGCGCTAGCTGGGCCTCGAAGGCGCGCTCCTGGTCCGGTCGTGGAGAGAAGTCCCGGTTGAAATCCAGTCCCATCTCACCTGCAGCTTTCGTCTGCTCATGGGCGAGCAACTCGTGCAGTTCTTTTTCCAGGGCAGGCGAGTAAAAGCGGGCGCTGTGCGGGTGCAGCCCGGCGGTAGCAAACAGGCTGGGATGTTCGTCGGCCAGGGCAATGGCGGCGCGTGACTCGTCGATGTTGGTACCGGTAATCAGTTGCCAGGCGACCCCGGCCGAGGCCGCCCGTTCAATCACCGTTTTGCGATCGTCGTTGAATTGCCGGTCGGTCAGGTTAACCCCGATATCGGCCCATTGATCAGACGCGGTGTTCTGCGTTTCCGAAGGCGTGTTGCTGTGAGGTGCGGTCATCGGTGTCCTGTTCAGATAGCTGCTCGCGCAGGGATTCTACCCGACGACGGTTCGCACCTAAATCCCAGTAGCCTGTCCGCGAGGCCGAGCGCACTTCCACCACACCGTTATCGCGAACATAGAAGGTCACATCGTCCACAAACCGCAGGACTCGGCTGGTGAAGCGTGCCTGGATGCGAGATTGGCCTACCACGTCATATTCCACGCGGGGCAGGCTGCCAAGCAGGCTTTCCAGCTTTTTCAGGCTGCTTCCCCGATCGGCGCCAGCCTGCAGAGGGGCAACGCGCTTGTCACTCTGTGTGGCTAGGCTGGACACACAGTTCGGAGAATCGGGGCAGGGCGCAAGAAGATGGGTTTCAGCCATGGCAAACGCACTCCATACAATCAGGCAGATGCCTATACCCGTGTGGATACAGGCTTTAATAAGAATTCCGGTCACGAATCAGCCCCACAAATATGCCTTCGATGATAAGTTGATCAGCGGGCACCTTGATGGGCTCATAGGCTTCGTTGGCCGGTAACAGGGTGGCGCTGGATTTATTCAACTTTAAGGTCTTCACCGTGACTTCTTCGTCAATGCGAGCCACAACGATTTCCCCGGATCGTGCCACATTGGATTTGCGCACGGCAATCAGGTCCCCATCGAAGATACCCGCATCCACCATACTGTCGCCCTGAACCTTCAACAGATAGGTAGGGCGTTGCTTGAACAGCCCCTGGGGGACAGGCACCGTGCGCTCAACGTTCTCGATGGCTTCAATGGGAACGCCTGCGGCGACTTTGCCGACGATGGGCAGTTCCTCTTCGCCCCAATAGGCATGGTCCAGCAACTGGATGCCGCGGGAACGGTCGCTGTGCAGTTTTATGTAGCCCTTACGTTCCAGGGCGCGGAGATGGTCGGACGCCGCATTCTTTGACTGGAACCCCATGATATCGGCGATCTCTGCGCGGGTCGGGGCCATGCCGCTGTCCGAGAGACATTCACGGATGCAATCGAGAACCTGTTGTTGCCGGTCGGTAAGTTTGCTGCTCATAACCTTCTCCCTGTTTCCCGCAGAGTGGAGCGCTTGTCAATCTTGCCGGGGCGCTCTTGTTCGCTGCTAGCTGCGCGATTCGTGTAGGCATTCATATGGTTGTTTGCCTGAGCTTGTAAGTCTTGGCTGACAGGCAGTGCTACATTCAGGATGCTAGCATGGATGCTGACTATATGAACAGTGCTATTTGAGCAGTTGTTGACGAAGTTTTTATGCCGCTTTTACGTCCCCGTCGTTGCCCTGCTGCGACGCGGGCACTAGCATATGACAATAATTCCATCATAACAGTGGGGATAGTAGATGGAGCAGGCCAATAATAATGATTTCGGCCAGCAACGGCGGCGCCAGCTGTTAGCCGGTGTGCCGTTTTTTAATGAAATCGCCCGTGATGATCAGGACGAATTTGCGCAGCTTGAAAAGACGACCCGCCTTTGGGTCGCCGCTTCCGGGGAAAGTGTCATCCGTGCTGGTGATGTGGATTCCACCCTGTATTTTTTGCTCCGGGGGCAACTTGAAGTCCTCTCGGATAGCCCAGAGGAAGCACCGCTTTACTATGTCTCACCCGGTGAAGTGTTCGGCACCTTGTCCATGCTTTTGGGAACGCCCCGCAGCGCTACCATAAAGGTGGCGGACAATGCTCGGGAAGCGGTATTGGCAAGCCTGGACTTCAATGAATTCAACGACGATGACAGTGCCTATTCGTTGGCTACTCGCCTGGCCTTCTTCCATATGATCGTTCACCACATCCGCTGGACCCTGGAAGTAAAGCGGATGCAGGCGCCGACCCACGAGTTGGTCCATTCCATGCGCAAGTTGCCGGTTTTTCATGGTGAGAAAAACAGCCCGGAAGAGCTGGCTGCACTGAAAGTGCAGGCGCAGGGTCTGGCTGAATTGTTGTGTCGTTGGAACGGAGAAAGCCAGGCCAGTACCGGGGCGTTGCAGCTTACCTGATTCGCGCTTGCGTCAGTTTTCGTGTGGGGGCAGCCCCCACGCGGGACATTCGGGCTTTCTGTTACTGGTCGACTTTGACGGCCAGTACGTCGCAATGGGCGCCGGGCACCAGGCCGCGTGCGGTTGAGCCCAGCAGCAGGGCCAGGCCGCTGCGAGTATGGCTGCCCACCACGATCAAATCCGCCCCTAGCTTGTCTGCCTTGTCGAGAATGGTCTTTTCGATGGATCCCATGTCCACGTAAACGTTGGCCTCGGGAATCTTGTATTGCCCTGCGTATTTGTCTGCCATTTCACGGGCCTGTTTCATCAGACCGCTTTGCAAGTCCGTCACATCCATGGGGACATCCGCGCCGTAAGCCAGAGCCAGCGGTTCGATGACATGGATCAGATGGAGCTCGCCGTCATTGCCCGACAGTACGCCCGCAGCGCGGGACAGCACCTGGGCGGATTCGTCGCTGCCATCAATGGCAACCAGGATTTTACGGTAGGGACTGGACACGGCTCTCTCCCTGAAAACGTGAGGTTTCCTGCAGTATAGCGCGCTTTGTCAGGGTTGCCAGCGGGCTGTTTCACAGATGAGGGTTGCCCTGGCAGGCCTGCCTGTACTACTACTAAAAAAGGAAACCGGGGGAAGTTCCTGCTTGACCCGCCTATACCGGCGCTGTCTAAATAGCGCCCATCACGAGCCTTAGACCGGATGTTGAGTACCTGAGAATGGGAAAATCGCTAGTAATTGTGGAGTCGCCTGCCAAGGCCAAGACCATTAACCGCTACCTGGGCGACGACTTCATCGTGAAGTCCAGTGTCGGCCATGTGCGGGATCTGCCGGTCAGTGGCGGTTCCAAAAAGAGCACCCCTCAGGAGCGGGCCAAGGAGGCGGCGTATACCCGTTCCCTGCCCAAGGAAGAGCGGGATGCCTATAAAAAGAAGAAGGCCAAGAAGCAGTTGATTAACCGCATGGGGATCGACCCGGAAAAAGGCTGGGCGGCCCACTATGAGGTGCTTCCTGGCAAGGACAAGGTGGTCGACGAACTCAAGCGCCTGGCTGCCAAAGCTGACCGCATCTATCTGGCAACGGATTTGGACCGCGAAGGGGAGGCGATTGCCTGGCACCTGCGGGAAGTCATTGGCGGAGAGGATGACCGGTTCGACCGGGTGGTGTTCAACGAAATTACCAAGAAAGCGATCCAGGCGGCGTTCGAAGAACCCGGCAAGCTGGACCTGCACCGGGTGGAAGCCCAGCAGGCCCGACGTTTTTTGGATCGGGTAGTGGGTTTCATGATTTCCCCGCTGCTGTGGGAAAAAATTGCCCGTGGCCTGTCCGCCGGCCGGGTGCAATCGGTGGCCGTGGAGTTGGTGGTGGAGCGCGAGCGTGAAATTCGCGCCTTTATCCCTGAAGAATTCTGGGAGCTGTACAGCGACACCCACAGCGGTGACGGCGAAGCCCTGCGCCTGCAGGTGGCCAAGCATAACGGCCAGGCGTTCCGGCCCAACAACGGTGATGATGCCGGTGCCCACAAGCAGGCACTGGAAAACGCCGGCACCCTGACCATCAGCCAGCGTGAGCAGCGGCCCACCCGCTCGAAACCGTCTGCGCCTTTTATTACCTCTACCCTGCAGCAGGCCGCGAGCACCCGCCTGGGCTTCGGGGTGAAAAAGACCATGATGATGGCGCAGCGGCTTTACGAAGCCGGGCACATTACCTACATGCGTACCGATTCCACCAACCTGAGTTCAGACGCCGTGGCGGCCTGCCGGGAGTGGATTGGTGAAAAACTGGGTGACAAGTACCTGCCTGATGCGCCGCTGTCCTACAGCAGCAAGGAAGGGGCCCAGGAAGCGCACGAAGCCATTCGTCCTTCGGATGTGCGGCGTACCTCGGATTCCCTGAAAGATATGGAGCGCGACGCCCAGCGCCTGTACGAGCTGATTCGTAGACAGTTCATCGCCTGCCAGATGCCCCCGGCGGAATACCTGAGCTCCACCCTGACGGCCACCGGCAACGGTTACGAGCTGAAAGCGAAAGGGCGGATCATGAAGTTCGATGGTTGGACCCGCATTCAGCCGCCGGCTTCACGCAAGGGCCAGGAAGACACCCTGTTGCCGGATGTGAAAGAAGGCGATGTGCTGTCTATTGATAACGTGGATGCCAACCAGCACTTCACCAAGCCGCCAGCCCGTTTTACCGAGGCGAGCCTGGTCAAGGAACTGGAAAAACGCGGCATTGGCCGCCCGTCCACTTACGCAGCGATCATTTCCACGATCCAGGATCGCGGCTACGTGCGTCAGGATAACCGCCGTTTCTATGCCGAAAAAATGGGCGACATCGTTACCGACCGTCTGGTGGAAAATTTCCCCAACCTGATGGACTACGGCTTCACCGCCAGCATGGAAGAAACCCTGGATGAAGTTGCTGAAGGGCAGCGAAATTGGCAAGACGTGCTCAACGAATTCTACAAGGATTTCGTCAGCAAGCTGGATGCCGCCCAGGGTGAAGGCACTGGCAAGCAGGCAGTGGGCGGTATGCGCGCCAACCTGCCCACCGATACGGATATTGAATGTCCCACCTGTGGCCGCCCAATGCAGATTCGCACCGGTTCCACCGGCGTGTTCCTGGGTTGTTCCGGCTACGGGCTACCGCCGAAAGAGCGCTGCACCGCCACCATGAATCTGCTGCCCGGTGAAGAAGCCGAAACAGTGAAAGCGGATGACGATGAAGAGGCGGAAACCAACGAACTGCGCAGCAAAAAACGGTGCCAGAAGTGTGGCACCGCCATGGAAAATTACCTGATCGATGAAAAGCGCAAGCTGCATATCTGCGGTAACAACCCGGATTGCGATGGCTATGTGGTCGAGAAGGGCGAATTCCGGATCAAGGGTTACGATGGCCCGGTACTGGAATGTGAGAAGTGCGCTAACGAGATGCAGCTGCGCACCGGCCGGTTCGGCAAGTTCTTCAAGTGCACCAACGACGAGTGCGGCAATACCCGCAAGCTGCTCAAGAGTGGCGAACCGGCACCGCCGCGGGCGGACCCGATCCCCATGCCGCACCTGCAATGCCAGAAAGTGGATGATCACTATTTGCTGCGCGATGGTGCCTCCGGCCTGTTCCTGGCCGCCAGCAAGTTCCCGAAAAACCGGGAAACGCGCCCGCCGCTGATCGAAGAAATTCAGAGCGTGGCCAAGCAGCTGGACCCGAAACACGCTTATCTGGCCGAGGCCCCTGCTGCGGACCCTGACGGCAACAAAGGGGTGCTGCGCTACAGCCGCAAGGCCAAAGAGCAGTACGTGATGAGCGAAATTGACGGCAAGGCCACTGGCTGGATGGCCTTCTATCGCGATGGCAAATGGGTCGAAGAACAGACCAAGAAAAAAGCCCCCGCGAAGAAGAAGGCGGCTGCCAAGAAAAAGGCAGCGAAAAAGAAAGCCCCGGCCAAAAAAGCCGCCGCCAAGAAGTAATCCAGCAAGCATCACGCTTCACGCATGCAGGCGATAGCCTGCGTGTCGCGTGGTGCGTGCAGCGGAGTGTTTTATGTCCAGAATGGTTCGAGACAATACCGTTAGTGGTTTGCGCGAGCGTATTTACTTTGCCAACGCCCTGTTACGCCAGCTGACCCACGAGCAGGCCGAGGCCACGCCCACGGTGCGCCTGGCATTACGCGGTGCGGTGGTTTTTCATTTGTATTCGGTGCTGGTGGGGCTGGCGCGCCAATCCGGCAAGACCTTTCAGGTAGACGGTGCGGACACCTTGTTCAGCCTGGCCGCGCTTGAGCAGGCCTTTCGGGATGCGGGGGTTGAAGCCCCGGAGATCGCTATTCTGGCCCGCGCCCGTGCCGACCGCGGGGATCTGATCGCCTGGCTGGACGGGGAAATGCAGACCGCATTGGGCGCAGCAGGCCTGGCCCGCCGTCCGGCTCCGCCCAGCGAAGAGAATGCCCTCAACCTGATGGCCGAAGACCGCTACGCGCCTTTGGCAGAAGGGGATCTCCAGCGCCTTGCCGACAGTGTGACCCGGGTGGGAGAGCTGGTGGAGCATTGCATGGGCTATCTGGAAGAGTGGTGAAGGTCAAAGGTCAGGTGACAGTTGATAGTGGACAGTTGGCAGTGCGTGGCTGAGCACTTTCATTCGCTCCAACGTAAGAGGCCGCGCCCGGAAAACGGGTGCGGCCTCTTACGTTGGAAACCCGAAGCATCGTAAGGGCGCGTAGCTGTCAACTATCGACTATCCACTTTCAACTATCTTTTGGCCTCTTTGGGCATCGCCGTTTTTGTCTGGATCGCTATCATGGTAAACATGCTGTTGCCCGCTTTGCCGGTGCAGCCCCAGACATGTATACCGCGAGGAGCTCCATGAACGTCCGTTTACTGCCCGCCGCTTTGCTAATGGCCCTGGCCGCGCCCGTCGTATTGGCCCAGACCCCGGAAGAGAAAGGCCTGGAGATCGCCCGGGAGGCGGATAGCCGTGGCGAAGGCTTTGGGGACTTTCAGGCCGACATGAAGATGGTTCTGATCAGCAAGAGTGGCCAGACCTCGGAGCGCGAGCTGCGCGTCAAGACGCTGGAAGGGACCGGTGAGGAAGAGGGCGACAAGAGCCTGACCATCTTCGATACCCCCCGTGACGTGCGCGGCACCGCCATGCTTACGTTCAGCTACAAGACCCGCGACGACGACCAATGGCTGTACCTGCCTGCCCTGCGCCGGGTGAAGACCATTGCCTCACGGAACAAATCCGGCCCTTTCATGGGCAGTGAATTCAGTTTTGAAGACATGCGCGGACAGGAGGTGGAGAAGTACACCTACAAGTACCTGCGCGATGAACCCTGCGGCGAACTGACCTGTTTCGTGGTGGAACGTTATCCGCAAGATGAGGATTCAGGCTACACCCGGCAGGTTTCCTGGATCGACCAGCAGGAATACCGCACCTGGAAGGTGGACTACTACGACCGCAAGAAAAGCCTGCTCAAGACGCTCACCGCCAGTGATTTTTCACAGTACCAGGACAAGTACTGGCAGCCCGGCAAAATGTCCATGGTCAATCACCAGACGGGGAAATCCACGGACCTGTTCTGGAGCAACTACCGTTATGGTACTGGCCTGAGTGAGTCAGATTTCAACAAGAACAGTCTGAAACGCGCCCGTTAATATCATGATGAAGAACTGGTTGGTTACGGCATCGCTGCTGGCAGTGCCACTCATCTCCTCTGCGTGGGAATTTCGCGGTGAAGTGGCGCTGGAAGGGCGTTATTTTACTCAGGACTCTCCCTATCCCCGGGCGGATTATTCCACCAATGGTTCCGGCTACATCAAGCCGGAAATACTCCATGAGTGGAATAATCGTGATGATCTGTTCACCTTTATCCCCTATGCCCGGGTGGACGAACACGATACCGAGCGAACCCACTGGGATATTCGCGAGCTGTCCTGGATTCATGTGGGCAATGGCTGGGAATCCCGGGTGGGTATTCGCAAGGTGTTCTGGGGCGTCACCGAAGGCCGCCATCTGGTGGATATCATCAACCAGACCGACCAGGTGGATCAGGTGGATGGCGAGGAAAAACTCGGCCAGCCCATGATTAACCTGTCCACGGTACGGGACTGGGGGATCGTCGATGTGTTCGTTCTGCCGGGTTTCCGTGAGCGTACCTACGCGGGTGAAGAGGGGCGTCCGCGTACACCTTTGCCGGTGTCCGATAACGCGCAGTACGAATCCTCGAAAGAAAACCAGCGTGTGGATTTTGCCATCCGCTACCAGCAGTACTTCGACAACGGGCTGGAGCTGGCCCTGTCGCATTTTTCCGGTACCAGCCGGGACCCGCTACTGATTCCGGATTCGCTGACGTTGGCCGAGCTGCAGGCACTGATTGCCACCGGGCAATTGCCGTCGGGCAGTGATCCGGAATTTACTCCGCTGTACAACGTCATCGACCAGACCGGCCTGGAGCTGCAATACCTGAATAGCGGCTGGCTATGGAAGCTGGAGGCGATCAGCCGCTCCGGGCAGGGCGAGCGCTTTAATGCCGTGGATGGCGGTTTTGAATATACCCAGGTCGGGCTGCTCGATACGCCCACGGATCTGGGCTGGATTGTGGAGTACATCTGGGAAGACCGGGATGACAGTCTGGCGTCTCCTCTGGCCAGTGATGTGTTGCTGGGAACCCGGTTTACCTTCAACGACGTAGCTTCCACCGAGATACTGGCCGGCATCATCTATGACACCGAGGACGAGGAAAAAGCGATCAGCCTCGAGTCCAGCCGTCGTTTCGGGAACAGCCTGAAAGCCAGCCTGGAAGCCCGTTTTTATACCGATACCGGGAAGCCGCAAAGCGCCTCGCGACTGTACCGGGATGCCCTGCGCAATGTGAATACCAACCCTGGGCTGGGGCCGATCAGTCGTTCCGACTTTATCCAGGCGGAATTGGTGTATTACTTCTAGCGGTTCCCCTGCCGCTGGACGCCGGATGCCCGGTTTCACGTCAGGCACCGGCGCGAGCATCCGGCGCAGTGCGAGCTATTCGCGATAAGCCCATCAAACGGACCGAAACCGGTTGTGCACTCTTATCCGTGAGGGCGCTTTCCTTCTTGACCCTCCTATCAGCCAAACGTATGTTTGAAACGTATGTTTTGAACACACAGGGCAGGGTATGGCACAGGCGGGGACAGTAGACCGGATTCTTGATACCGCAGAGGTATTGTTTGCCCAGAAGGGCTTCGCGGAAACCAGTCTGCGTGCCATTACCAGCAAGGCCGGGGTGAACCTGGCAGCGGTGAATTACCATTTCGGTTCCAAGGAAGCCTTGATTCAGGCCGTATTCGAGCGCTTCCTGACGCCGTTCAGCCTGGCGCTGGACGCCAAGCTTGATGAAATGGAAGCCTCCGGCATTCCCGATACCCCCGAAAATGTGCTGGGGATTGTGTTCCGCCTGGCGCTGGGCACACATCCCGAGGACCCCCAGCGAGCTGCTATCTTCTTCCGCCTTTCCGGGCAGGCATACAGTCAGCCACAGAGCCATTTGCGCGAATATCTCCACCAGCACTACAGCGCGGTCTTTGCCCGTTTGCAGCGCCATCTGCAACAGGCCGTACCGGATGTGCCGCCCATGGAACTGTTCTGGCGCGTGCAGTTCAGCCTCGGGGCGGTCATTTTCACCCTGTCGGGCATGCAATCGCTGCAAAGCATCAGCAAGGCCGATTTCAACATGGACGCCAGCACGGCGGATATCACCAAACGCTTGCTGCCGTTTCTGGTCGGTGGCATTCAGGCAGAAGTGCCGGATCAGCCGTTGCATACGGGCAAGTAAAGGCGGCAACGCGTGAGGCTGGCCGGTTGGCTGACATCGCTGATGTGGTAAGGGTTCGCGTTGCAACTTCGCACTTTCAACTTGAAACTATCCCCATGGAACTGATTATCAACTTGTCTGAACAATGGCTGGAGCTGCGTGGCACGCGGACCGAGCGCTTTGCGATTTCTTCCGCCGTTAACGGTGCCGGCGAAGCCATGGGCAGCGGTGCCACGCCCCGAGGTGCCCATGTGGTCAGGGCCCGTTTCGGTGCCGGGCTACCGCCTGGGGCGGTACTGCTGGGGCGGAAGTTTTCCGGCGAAGTATTCGACGCCGAGCTGGGCGCCCGCTTCCCCGAACGTGACTGGGTGCTGAGTCGCATTTTGTGGCTTGGTGGCCTGGAACCGGGACGGAATCTGGGTGCGGACGTGGATAGTTTTCGGCGCTTTATTTATATTCACGGCACACCGGACAGTGAGCCCATGGGTACTCCTGCCTCCCATGGCTGTATCCGGATGCGAAATGATGCGGTGATCCGTTTGTTTGACCAGGTGCCGGTGGGCACCCGGGTGACGATCACCGATTAATGTCTTCTGCCTACAAGGTTGCCATGTCTGCATCCGCCTCCCCGTTATTAATGCTCGACCTGGAAGGGCTTGAGGTCAGCGCCACGGAAAAAGACATGCTGGCACACCCCGGTGCCGGTGGTCTGATTCTGTTTACCCGTAATTATGCCAACCGCGAACAGCTGGCTGAACTGGTACGCCAGGTCCGCGCCGTACGTCCGGACATGTTGATCGCCGTGGACCAGGAAGGTGGGCGAGTGCAACGCTTTCGCGACGGTTTTGTTCGCCTGCCGCCCATGGCCGCGCTGGGTCAGCGTTATGACCAGTCTCCTGCAGAGGCCGTGCGTGAAGCGGCGCTGCTGGGCGAGTTGATGGCGTCGGAGCTGACCGAACTGGATATCGATATCAGCTTTGCGCCGGTGCTGGATCTGGATTACGGCAACAGCTCGGTGATTGGTGATCGCAGCTTTCATGGTGATGCAGATGCCATGATTGCCCTGGCCGGGGCTTTTATCGATGGCATGAGTGCCGCGGGTATGGCCGCCACGGGCAAGCATTTCCCCGGCCATGGCCATGTGGTGGCCGATTCCCATCTGGAATTGCCGGTGGACCCGCGCCCGCTGGCCGAGCTGGAGGCTGCCGACATGCGCCCCTTCATGGCGCTGGCGGCGAAACTGGACGGCATTATGCCGGCCCATGTGATTTACAGCGCTGTGGAGCAACAGACAGCGGGATTCTCGCGCTTCTGGTTGCAGACGCAATTGCGCGAGCGGCTGGGTTTCCGGGGGGTGATTTTTTCCGATGATCTGTCCATGGCCGGTGCTCACGGTGTGGGAGGTTATCCGCAGCGGGCACAGGCGGCACTGGATGCCGGTTGTGACATGGTGCTGGCCTGCAATTGCCGCGAAGGGGCAGAGCAGGTGCTGGACTTTCTGGAGGTGAACCGGTTCCAGGGCCAGGTCCCGGCGACGGCCCTGCGAGCCCGGCCACGCTTGCCCATGGTGCCGGAGCGCCGGGTCATTGCCACTGAGCTGGCCGCTGCATTGCGCGAACAGGCTGCAACGTAAAACAGACTCTCTCTGAACAGTAAAAGCAAAGGAAGACATTAATGAACTGGGACTGGAATCAACTGCTGCAGTGGCCAACAGTCGAGACGCCAATGGATATCTGGCTGACTCAGCTGTTTATCATCGTGCTGTGCACGGTATCCATCAACTTTATTCTGATGCGCAGTATCGATGTGGCAGAACGGTTGATTGGCAAGACCGAGACCCTTTGGGATGACGCCTTGCTGGAAGCCGCGCGTATTCCTGTTCGTCTGGTGTTCTGGGTGATCGGCTTGTCGGTGTCCATGGAACTCCTGCAGGCGGTGTCCGAGGAGAACAACGCCCTGTTTGAGTTAGTGCCCCAGGCGCGTCGTATCGCCTTTATTATCATTATCGCCATGTTCCTCAACCGGTTTGTTTCCTATACGGAAAAAAACCTGATTGATCCGGGACGCATGCGCAAACCCATGGATCAATCCACCGCCGCAGCGATTGCCAAGTTGCTGCGGGTATCGGTGATTATTACGTCTGTGCTGATTATTTTGCAGACGCTGGGTTACAGCATTTCCGGTGTGTTGGCTTTTGGCGGCATCGGTGGCATGGCGGTGGCTTTTGCGGCCAAGGATCTGTTGGCCAACTTCTTCGGCGGCATGATGGTCTATCTGGATAAGCCTTTCCGGGTCGGGGACTGGGTGCGCTCACCGGATCGCTCTATCGAAGGGAGCGTGGAAGATATCGGCTGGCGCCTGACCCGCATCCGCACCTTTGATCAGCGCCCGCTGTATATTCCCAATGCCATGTTTACCTCCATCGTGCTGGAAAACCCCTCACGGATGTACAACCGCCGTATCAATGAAAAAATCGGCATCCGCTATGATGACTGGCAGAAGATGCCGGGGATTGTGGCTGACGTGCGCACCATGCTGGTTGAACATGAAGACCTGGAAACGGAAAACCGTACCCTGATCGTGAACTTCGATAGCTACGGGGCCTCTCACCTGGAATTCTTTATCTATACGTTCACCAAAACCACTCAATGGGTGCAGTACCATGAGATCAAGCAGGACGTGCTCATGAAAATCATGAATATTGTCCACGAGCACGGTGCCGAGTTTGCGTTCCCCACGCGTACACTGCACCTGATCAGCCAGAATGATGATGCCCCGGCCACGGGCCTGGAAGACAACAACCCGGAGGACGCACAGCATGTCCAGCGCTGATGAATTGCAACAGGAATTGATGACGGTTCGCCGGAATGCCATCGAACTGCATTCCTCTGATCAGGTGCAAGAAGCCATCGCCAAGCTGGCTTTCGAGGTGACTGAAGCCTGTTCCGGCAAGGTGCCGGTGTTCGTCACCATCATGAATGGCGGCATGATCTTCGCGGCGGAATTGGTCAAGCGTCTGGATTTTCCCCTGGAAATGGATTACCTCCACGCCAGCCGTTATCTGGGAGCGACCAGTGGTGGGGATGTGGAATGGATCGTAACCCCCAATGCCACCCTGGAAGGGCGCCACGTGGTTATCGTGGACGACATTCTTGATGTGGGGTCCACCTTGTTGTCGATTATTGAAGCCTGTAAAGCCCAGGGGGCAGCATCCGTGAAAACCTGTGTGCTGGTGGACAAGCAGCACGACCGCAAGGCAAAGCCGGGCCTGAAAGCCGACTTCACCGCGCTGGAAGCAGATGATTATTACCTGTTTGGCATGGGCATGGATTACAAGGGGTTTTGGCGTAATGCACCGGGCATCTATGCGGTGAAAGAGAGCGATCTCTGATGCTGGCCTTCATTGGTGGTACCGGCCTCACGCGCATGGACAACTTGCGCATCATCAATACCCACACGGTGGAAACCCGGTTTGGTTCGCCCTCCGCACCGGTGGTGGAAGGGGAGCTGGATGGCCAGCGGGTGCTGTTCCTGGCTCGCCATGGTGATCCGCATGTGTTGTTGCCCCATCAGGTGAATTACCGGGCCAATCTGGTGGCCCTGAAAGAGGCGGGGGCCACGGCGATTGTGGCGGCCAATGCGGTGGGCGGTATTACTGCCCAGGCGCCCACCGGGGCGCTGGTGCTGCCAGATCAGATTATTGATTACACCTACGGCCGGGATATGACCCTGTTCGATGACCTGGATGAACCCCTGGTGCATGTGGACTTCAGTTGGCCGTTTGATGTGACATTGCGCAATGCCCTGAAAGCCCGCTTGGCGGCGGCAGAGCTGAACTGGAACGACGGCGGCTGCTACGGTGCAACACAGGGTCCACGGTTGGAAACCGCCGCTGAAATTGCACGCCTGGAGCGCGATGGCTGCGATATCGTTGGCATGACCGGCATGCCTGAAGCGGTGCTGGCCCGGGAGCTGGCATTGCCTTATGCCATGTTGTCGCTGGTGGTCAATCCGGCCGCCGGCAAGTCCACCCATGAAATTACCATGGCGGAAATCGAAGCCGTCATCCACGATGGGATGGCTAATGTTCGCCAACTGCTGGCGGACTTTGCGCGGCATTATTCGCCGTCATAACCTCAATTCAAGCAGCCGGTTTATCAGGTTGCTTGCTGTCAAAGGAGCATGCTTCGGTGACGTTGCTGATTATATTCGCCACCATTTCTATTGGTTTTTCCTTTGTGTGCTCCGTATTGGAAGCGGCACTGTTATCCATTACGCCCAGCTTTATTGCTGGCCTGCGCGACAGTAACCCGAAGCTTTACAAGAGCCTGCGTGCGTTCAAGGATGATATCGACAAGCCCCTGTCGGCGATTCTGACCCTTAACACCGTGGCGCATACCGTCGGCGCCACCGGCGTTGGCGCCCAGGTGGCGGTGGTGTTCGGGGAAGCCTGGTTAGGGGCGGCGTCAGGCATCATGACGCTGGCTATCCTGGTATTCTCGGAGATCATTCCCAAGACCATCGGCGCCAAGTACTGGCGTTCACTGGCGCCGATGCTGCCGCCCACGCTCAAGGTCATCATGGTGTCGCTGTTGCCGTTTGTCTGGCTGTCCAAGCTGATTACCAGTCGTATTGGCGGCAACGAGCATGATGTGGATGTGCGGGCCGAAATTCGCGCCCTGGCAGACATGGGTGAGGACCAGGGTGCCCTGGATGACGATGAGCACCGGGTGATTCATAACATCCTGCGCCTGCACGATATCCGGGTGGGCGCCATCATGACCCCGACCACGGTCTGCCGGGTGGTAGAGCCGGGCCTGACCGTCCGCGAATTCAAGGTACGTGAAAAGGGGCAGCCGTTTTCCCGTTACCCGGTGATGAGCGCCAGCGGTGAAGCGAAAGGGTATATCCATAAATCCGATTTACTGGATAGCGACCCGGACCAGACCATGCAGACGCTGGCCCGTGAGGTCTCCATGGTGCATACCACGCTGAATATTGAAGACTTGTTTAGCGCCATGTTGACCCAACGTCAGCATATGGCGGTGGTTTATGATGACCACGGCACCTGGGTGGGTCTGATCACCCTGGAAGATATTCTGGAAAGCATCCTGGGCCGTGAAATCATGGATGAAACCGATAACGTGGCCGACCTGCGCCTGTATGCGCGCCAACGCTGGAACCGGCGCCTGAAGAAGCAGGACAAACCACAGTAAGGCATTGCGCAACGCGCGCCGAGAATGGAGGAGAGCATTATGACCGGCATTTACCAAGACAATAGCGAAACCATCGGTAACACCCCCCTGGTGAAGATCAATCGCATCACTCAGGGCAATATTCTCGCCAAGATCGAATCCCGTAACCCGGCCGGCAGTGTGAAGTGCCGGATCGGCGCGTCCATGATCTGGGATGCGGAGAAGAGCGGCAAACTGAAGCCGGGTATGACCCTGGTGGAGCCCACCAGCGGTAACACCGGCATTGCATTGGCCTACGTGGCTGCGGCCCGGGGTTACGATCTGGTGCTGACCATGCCGGACTCCATGAGCCTGGAGCGCCGCAAGATCCTCAAGGCGCTGGGCGCCAAACTGGTACTGACGCCTGGCCCGAAAGGCATGCCCGGTGCCATCGCCAGGGCGGAAGAGCTGGTACAGGAAAACCCGGACAGCCACTTGATGCTGCAGCAGTTCAATAATCCGGCCAACCCTGACATCCACGAAAAAACCACTGGCCCTGAAATCTGGGACGCCACCGGTGGCGATATTGACGTGCTGGTTTGTGGCGTCGGCACCGGAGGTACGATTACCGGTGTCACCCGTTTCATCAAAAACGAGAAGGGCAAGGCCATCACTGCCGTGGCGGTGGAGCCCGACTCCTCGACCATGATCTCTGCTGCCCTGAAGGGCGAAGAGCCCACCCATGGCCCCCACAAGATTCAGGGCATTGGTGCCGGCTTTGTGCCGAAGAATCTGGATATCTCAGTGGTGGACCGGGCGGAGCAGGTCAGCAACGAAGATGCCATGGAATGGGCCCACAAGCTGATGCAGGAAGAAGGTATTCTGGCCGGTATTTCCTGCGGGGCGGCCATGTGTGTGGCGGATCGCCTCAGCCAGCAGCCGGAGTTTGCCGGCAAGACCATCGTGGTGGTGCTGCCGGATTCCGGCGAACGTTACCTCAGCTCCCCCTTGTTTGCCGATACCTTCACTGAACAGGAGCTCGGCCAGTAGTCCGTCGAGGTCAGTTTGTAGGTCGGCTTAGGCGAAGCCGTAAGCCGACTGTCAATATTCGACGCCCGGTTTATGTCGGCTTACGCCTTTCAG
This sequence comes from Alloalcanivorax sp., assembly GCA_039983755.1. Classification (GTDB taxonomy): domain Bacteria; phylum Pseudomonadota; class Gammaproteobacteria; order Pseudomonadales; family Alcanivoracaceae; genus Alcanivorax. The sequence continues at coordinate 107,140 of JBDWVU010000025.1, read as the reverse complement.
GCTAAGCCGACCTACGACATGTTTTGGACACCTTTACCGAGGTGGCCAGTAGAGATTCGAGAGTAGAATGTGGTGTGCAGTTTGGGTTGCCCCCTGTGAGCTGTCCGGGCTGAGCGCTGTACTGTCAGCGGCGGGCAGGGTATAACTGCACGATAAGCCTGAAACGGGCAGTTTCCGCCTTCCGGTGGACTATTGGGGGAATACCATGAAATACGTCGCAACCATGCTCTGTGGTGCTGCATTACTCAGCGGGTGTTATTTTGAAGAAGATGACATCAGCAGCAGTGACCGGCAGGAGCCGCTTCCTCTTGTGCAGAATGATGCGCCGCAAGGTACTCGCGTGGTGCCGGGCGAGCAGGTCATGAGTAGCGGCCGCTATCGCAACGACGTTCAGGTGGCCAATGGCGCTGCCGCGATCAAGGCGACTAGCGAACATTACAGCACCACCGCCGAAATCTCCGTTATTCAGTAATCGCCGGCCTGGGCCGTAACCGGCCTGCCGTACAAGCCACACCGATGGCACCGGCGGTGCATCCCCGTTATCCTTGCCGGCCGGATTCAGGCTGGTGGTTTCATGTCAGGTAAAACAGGGGCAGGCACAACCGAGGTAGATGTGGTCGTGATCGGTGCTGGCGCAGCCGGGCTGATGTGTGCGGCCACGGCAGCGTATCAGGGCCATCGGGTGCTGGTGCTGGACCATGCCAACAAGGCTGGCAAGAAAATCCTCATGTCCGGCGGTGGGCGTTGCAACTTCACCAACCTGAATACCACACCGGAGCATTTTGTCTCCGCCAACCCGCATTTCTGCAAATCGGCTCTCAAGCGTTACAGCCCCTGGCACTTTGTGGAGCTGGTGGAGCGCCACGGCATCGAACACGTGGAAAAAGCGCCGGGGCAATTGTTCTGTGCGGACTCATCCAAAGATATTCTTGGCATTCTGCTGACGGAATGTGAGTGGGCCGGAGCCGAGATCCGCTTAAAGACTGATATTCGGCGCGTCAGACAAACGGCATCAGGCTTTGCGTTGAGCACCAGTGGGGGCAGCGTTCAGTGTACAAAACTGGTGGTGGCCTGCGGTGGCCTGTCGATCCCCACCATGGGAGCCACTGGCTTCGGGTACCAACTGGCGGAACAGTTCGGGCTAGACGTTTTGCCCACCCGTGCCGGGCTGGTGCCGTTTACCCTGCAACCGGATGACAAGGCCTGGCTGGCCGCCTTGTCTGGCATCAGCACCGATGTGGTGGCGCAAACCGCAGGTGCATCCTTTGCCGAGCCCATGCTGATTACCCACCGTGGCCTGTCCGGGCCTGCCATGTTGCAGGTATCCAGCTTCTGGACGCCGGGACAGCCAGTGACGGTAGATTGGTTACCCCAGGTGGCGGACCCTTTCGCGCAGTTGGTGGAAGAGCGGCGAGAGCACCCCAATCGTGGGCTGGAGCGTTGGTTGCGCCAGTATTTCTCCCAGCGTCTGGCCGCTGCACTGGCCGATCAATTCGGCTGGCAGGGCAATCTCCAGCAGTTCAATAATGAAAGGCTGGCCAGTGTTGCTGCGACGTTGAAGGGCTGGGCGTTCAAACCCTCTGGCACAGAAGGCTATCGCACGGCGGAAGTGACCCTGGGCGGAGTGGACACCGACGCTATTTCCTCAAAAACCTTTGAAGTGAAAACGGTCCCCGGGCTGCATTTTATTGGCGAAGTGCTGGATGTGACCGGACAACTGGGAGGCTTCAATTTCCAGTGGGCGTGGGCCAATGGCTGGTGCACGGGGTTGGCGCTGTAAGTCATGCCTTGGCGGGCGATTGCATGAGGCGAACGGTGGCCTGAATCGCTTGCCCCCCTGATACCCCCTTTCTATGATGAAGGTTACGGTGCGCGGGCAGGTGGGGTGGTGGTGAGTGATACGGATAATGATGAGCTGATTGGTCAGATTTACGAGACCGCGCTTTCCCCGGGCGACTGGGTGGATCTGGTCGATACCATTACCAGCTGGACAGATGTTCCCTCGGGCCCACCACCGCAATCGGTGAGCACCGCTATTGATAGCCGTAGATCTCCAGCCGAAGTCGAAGTGTTGATCGGTCATCTGGATCGTGCCGTGCGTAGCAGTGCGTACATGCATGCGCTTGAGGATCGCACCCGTATCCTCAACGACATGTATAACCAGATGCCCTGGCCCATGCTGATGCTCGATGAGCGAATGGGGGTGCTCGAATGCAACCCGGTGGCGGAACAGGCGTTGTCCTGCGGCCCACTGGAGATCCTGCCGGACCGCTCTTTGCAATTCAGTGACCGGGAGCTGCGCCAGTCGCTGAAGCGGGTGATTTCACTGGAAGCGGGGCGGGAAACGCAGCTTCTCAACTCCCAGCAAGACTCGGTTTCCTTGCTCTGCCTGCCAGTGAAAAAATCCGATGCGCCGGGCAGTATTTCTCAGGTACGAACCATTGTCTGGGTATTGGCCGGACAGAGTATGGTGACACCCTCGCCGGAGATGCTTCGTTCCGTCTTTCACATTACCCATGCAGAATCCCGGCTGCTGCACCTGCTGTGCAAAGTCGGCAATCTGAATCAGAGTGCCGAGCTACTCAATATCAGCGTGCACACGGCGCGTACTCAGCTCAAGTCCACCATGAGCAAACTTAACGCCAGCAGCCAGGTGCAATTGGTCAGCCAGGCCATGGGGCATGCCCTGGTGCAAGCCGCCCGGTTGCCGCAGGTGCAGACTGAGCGTGAATTTACACTGACGTTACCCGACGGCCGGGTACTCAGCTGGTACGAGTATGGCGATCCGAATGGGCGCCCGGTACTGACGCTGGATAACCTGGGGGCTGCGGTGCCCGACCATACGTTTTTTGATGGCTGGTACCGGGAAAAAGGTTTGCGCATGATCATGATCGTGCGCCCCGGATACGGCATTTCTACCTACAAGAAAAATTTTGAGTTTCGGGATTTTGGTGACGATATTCAGGCCCTTTGCCAGCACCTGAAAATCCAACGGCCGCCGATGGCCGCGTATTGTGGTGGTGGTCCCTATGCCCTGTGCGCAGCAGCTACGCATCCGGAAATTTTTGAGCGGCTGGGTATTCTTGCCAGCACGGTTCCCATCGAGCACTTCGAACTGGATAAGCTGGACCGCTTGCACAAAATGTTCTTGCAGCTTTTTCGTCGTGACCCGCGTCTGTTTGTGTTGATGGGCAGGCTCGGGTTACGCGGCGTGCAACATGCACCGGAAAAGTACTTTGCCAAACTGGCCAAGTCTCTCTGTCAGCACGATCAGGACGTTCTCGGCAATCCGGATTTACTGAGTCGGTTGATCAAGTGTATGCGGCGGAGCCATTTTCAGGGGGCAAAGATCCTTATCGATGAATACCTGCGTCTGCAGTTTCCCTGGAAAGTGGATCTGGGTGACATCACCATTCCTGTGATTCACTGGCACGGTGAAGATGACCGCATTATCTCTATTGGCAGCGCCCGCGGTTTGGCGTCCGAGATCCCCGGTGTGAAATTCCGAAGCTTTGCAGGAATGGGGCGCTTCATGATTTATGCCGTCTGGGAGGATTTTCTCAGCGAGTTGCTGGAATTGCCGGCGGCTACGGAAAACGGGTAACCGCCCGCGGGGCTGGTCACGTGCTTAGGCAATACCGGGGAACTTTGCCTTGAAGTCCTCGGGTACGGGCATCACGCCGTGATTTTGGTGATCAAAAAACACGAAGCCCTGCTTGGCCAAGACCACCAGTTGCCCACTGGGCTGTTTGGTTACCCTAAAAATCAGGTCTGCCCCGTACTTGTTGAAATCCATCAGCCCCACTTCAAATTGCAAATCGTCCTGCGCAAAGCTCTCCGCACGATAGCTGGCTACCAGGTCGGTCACCACAATGCGCTCCTGGCTGTAATCGATATCGCAGAAGAATCGGTAGCGAGCTTCGGAAAGCAGCGAAATCATCTGATCATTGCCCACATGTTTGCCGGTATTCAGGTCGGTCATGCGCACGTTGATGGTATGGGTATAGAGAAACTGCTCGGGCAAATCGAGTTTGACGCGCGCCATGGGAAGAAGCTCCGGTGGATTGGGGAGGGCGCTTATTTTAGCAAGTGCCACCCCTGTATGCGAAATCACATTTCAATAAATGGCCTTTGTTGCGCCCAGGAGCTGCCCGGTTGCCTGGGATCAGCCTGACTAATTGGCTCAACGGGAACGTGCTACCGTTCTGGCGACGGCAAACAATGGTGCCGACATCCAGTACTCAAGGAGGATCCATGGCCAAATCCAGCTGGCGCCCAGCGCATATTCCTGACCTTACCGGCAAGACCATACTGGTCACCGGTGCCAACAGTGGTATTGGCCTGGAAGCGGTGAAGCTGTTTGCCGCCAACGGCGCAGAGGTGATCCTGGCATGCCGAAACACGGCCAAGGCGGAAGCGGCGGTGGAGCAGGTCAGAGAGCAGACTCCGGATGCCAGGTTGATTGTCATGCCGCTGGATCTGGCCGATCTGGCATCGGTAAAGGCGTTTGTTGTGGCGCTGAAAGAACGCATCAACAAGCTGGATATTCTGCTCAACAACGCGGGCTTGATGGCGCCGCCGCTACAGCGCACCCAGGATGGCTTTGAAATACAGTTTGGTACCAATCATCTCGGGCACTTCGCGCTTACCGGCCCCTTGCTGGATCTGCTGGAAGCGGCGCCGGCCCCGCGCATCGTACAGATCTCCAGTCTGGCGCACCGTAGCGGGAAGATCATGTGGGGGAACCTCAATGCGGAGAAGCATTATTCGCGCTGGCTTTTCTATTGTCAGAGCAAGCTGGCCAACCTGATCTTTGCCAAGGATCTACACAGGCGTTTGCGCAAACAGGGCTCAAACATTCAGGTTATGGCAGCCCATCCCGGCTACTCAGCGACCCATCTGCAGGACACCATCCCCGGCGGCGGGCTGTTCAACAAGTTTATGGCCCAGCCGGCAGAGATGGGATGCCTGCCGGGGGTAATGGCCGCGACCAGCGATGATGTGATCTCCGGAGGCTATTACGGCCCGGATGGAAAAATTCTCGAGCTGCGGGGCTACCCGGCACCGGCCTTTGCCCGAAAAATCACGGATAATGAAGATCTTGCGCAACGGTTATGGGACGAGTCCGAACGGCTCACGGGGGTTCGCTACCTGAATACACAGGGGCATTGAAGAGCGCGCGGCATAAGCCGTTACTATTGAAAGGCGTGCAGCTGGCATGTGGGCGGTGCTGTCTGAAAGGGGGATAAATTGTGGGAACCTATATCGGTCGGTTTTTTCGGGCTACGGTGATGGGGGTGGCTTTGTGGGGGGCATGGTGTGCGCCGCATGCTACGGCTCAGGAATTTGCTTTACCCGATGGCAGTGTGCTGAAAACGGACGGCGACAATTTCGTCATGGAAGGCAATAGCATCACTGGCCCGGTGAGCATCACCAGCCCTGATGGCGGGGTGGCAGAAGGAGAGATGGTTAAAGGGGGCTGGCAGGGGCCAGTCACATTCTTTGCCCCTGCCACGGGCTTACGATTTGTCGGGCTCTATGACAAAGGCGTGGAATTGTCGGTGTATTCGGAGCTGGAAGCGGACATGGCCATTGGTCGCTACGACAAGGCGTTTGCGATTCGTGGGGAGCGGCCGTTCATGGGGATCGGGTTTGAGGACGTCCTCGACCATACCGGTAAAACACAGGTCGCTATTAAAAGTGTGGTCTACAATTCTCCGGCATACCTGGCGGGTTTCCAGGCGGGTGACCGGGTTCTGGCTTATAACGGCAAGAGGCCTGGAGACATGGTGTCTCTGGTCGCCGAGATTCAGACGGCCCGTTTTGGCGATACGGTGACCTTGGAGCTGCAGCGCAATGGCGAGCCGCGGACGATCACTTTTGCGCCCCATATCATTCCTGCAGACCATGCCTTGGTGAAAAAGGGCAAGCTTACGGCCTCGAAAACCCTTCTTTGGCAGGCTATCCAACGATCACCAACACAAAGTGGACTGGCAGATTACATCAATGAAGTGGCTGACCCGGCTTATCTGCCGCAAGCAAAAGCGCTAAGAGAAAGGGTAAACAAGCAGGAGGCTGCAGCGTATGGACGCGCGATAAAAACCAACACCCTGGCAGGCTATATCGCCTATTCCTCCACTTATGATTTATCCGCTAACCGCAAAGAAGTGGATAAACGCGTGCTCGGGATTCAGGAAGAGGCCGAGGACCCGGTGGCTGTATACCAGGCGTATCGACAAGCGTGCCGGGCCTGTGGCGATATTTTTCCGGGCAACTATGCCGTGTTGGAGATTGGGCCTGATAAGAATGCAACAGTGGGCGCGCTGCTGAAACGGGAAAAGGCGGGTGCGAGCATGGCCGAGTTACAGGTTGTCATCGACAGTCACCCGTATTTTCGTTATTCGGAACTGACTCCGGAAAATCGTGATTTGTTATTGTTTCTTGGCATGAGCGAGGCATTGGTTGCGGCATTGGAACGCGCAGCGCAACCCAGTAACGTTGTCGCTCGTTCAGGGGCCGTGCCCGCACCAAGCCCTGCAGCAACCCCTGCTCAGGATACCCTCACCGATACGGCGGTGGAGTGCACCAAGCTTGCCGTTGCCCTGGAAGGCTGTGATCGGCTTGGCTCGTTTGCGGCCATGGGCTGTCGCGCCGTGGTGAGAAAAAAATTCCAGTGCCCAGGAATGTAGAGCATGCAGACCCTTGGGGCCTGCTCGCGTCACAATGGCAGCCAGGGCGATGGGCATTTCATTCGAAAAAGCTAACAGACAACAAGGTAAAGAGACGAAATGACAGATACTCCATTGGCGCAGGCACTGGAGCGTGCTGCACAGGAACCGGCGCAGCGGCCGGCCTTTTACCGGGCATTGATGAATGCGGATGTCTTTGTCATCGGTCATACGGACCTGAGCACCCACGGCCAGCACACCATCCCTGCCGGGCCAATGTATCGCTGGTGCATTGGGAAAAGGCTGATGGGAGCCCGGTGATTCCGTTTTTTACCCATCTGGAAGCGTTGCAACGGGCCCTTGATGCCGAGACGTCTTACTTCTCGCTGCCTGCCCGCAGCCTGTTTGAACTGACGCGTGGGGCCACGCTGTGCCTCAATCCGAAATCGGATCACGGCAAGGAGTTCGTTCCCCAGGAAATTGACGCCCTGCTGGATACCGGCATGAACCAGACAGCCGAAACCCGGGTGGTGGAAAAAGAAACGCGGGTGATGCTGGGTCAGCCGGCAGAGTACCCCACGGCCATGATGGAGGCCTTGCAACAGCTTCTGCCGGGCCATCCTGGGGTGACGGCAGCCTATCTGTGTCTGATGCATGATCCTGGGACTTCGCAGACGCCGACCCTGGTGGTGGGGTTTGAAGGTCTGGATCTGGATGCCGCCATGTCTGAAGCCGGATCGGTGGTGGTGGATACCGCTCCATCGGGGCAAGCGGTTGATTTCGTCATGGTCGATGGATCGAGTATTGGTGAGTACATGAAGAAGAGTGGGGCGTTTTATCAAAAAGGCTGAGCAATGATGAGCGTCGTTTGGCGAGGGTGGTCACAGGTATAGGCCTGGTGTCCGCTGCTTGTTACCTCCTTCCATGCGTCCAGATTTCCTTTCATCTTCTTCAGGTTGCTGCCTTTTGGGTCCCTGCCTATGCTATTTCATGTCGAACTGAACCGAGAGCGACTTTGAAAGACGACAATGATGCATTAATCGGCAAGATCTATGAAACCGCGTTATCCCCGGGGGACTGGGTCGATCTGCTGGATACCATTGCCGGTTGGACGGAGGTTGAGGGTGACTCTCCCGTTGAGCAGGGGGCTGCAGAATCGGCCCTGGTGCCTGGCCCGGCACCGCGTCGTGCAGAAGTGGAAGGCCTGATTTCGCACCTTGAGCGAGCTGTACGCTCCAGCTCCTATATGCATGCGCTGGAAGATCGCACCAACGTGCTCAATGCCATGTACAACCAGATGCCCTGGCCCATGCTGATGCTGGGTGAGCAATTGCAGGTGCTGGAATCCAATCCGGTGGCGCAGCAGGTACTGGCCGAGGGCCCCGTACAGCTGCGCGCAAACGGCACCTTGAGCATTGCAGACAGGGAGTTGAAACAGGCTCTGGAGCGGGTAAACCGGCTCGCGGAAGGGCGAGATACGCAGCTGCTCACCTCACCTCAGGACGGCATTTCTTTGTTGTGCCTGCCGGTGCAAAAATCGGATGCGCCCGGCTCGATCGCCCAGGTGCGCACCATCGTCTGGGTGCTGGCGGGGCACAGCGTAGTGACACCGTCGCCAGAAATGCTGCGCTCCGTGTTCAGTATCACGGAAGCAGAATCCCGGCTGCTACACCTTCTGTGCAAGGTTGGAAATCTCCAACAGAGCTCGCAATTGCTGAACATCAAGATCAGCACTGCCCGCAGCCAGCTGAAATCGGTTATGGGAAAGCTCAACACCACCAGCCAGGTGCAGCTGGTTAGCCATGCCATGGGGCATGCGCTGGTGCAGGCTGCCCGCTTGCCCCGATTGCAGGACGAAGACGAAGAGTACACCGTCACTCTTGCGGATGGGCGGGTGTTGAGCTGGTATGAATATGGTGACCCCAAGGGCAGGCCGGTACTGACGCTGGAGAATCAGGGCGCCTCGATGCCCGATCATACCGTGTTTGAAGACTGGTACCGTGAGCAGGGCCTGCGAATGATTTTGATCGTCAGGCCCGGCTATGGCATTTCCACCTACAAGCGTAATTACCAGTTCAAGGATCTCGGCCGGGATATCCAGTTCTTGTGTGAGCACCTGCATATCCGCAAACCGCCCATGGCGGCGTACTGTGGCGGTGGACCTTATGCACTGTGTGCAGCGGCGCTCCATCCGGACCTGTTCGACCGGTTAGGCCTGCTGAGCACGACGCTGGCGGGAGATCACCTGGAGCTGGACAAGCTGGAACCCATTCATCGGATGAGCCTGCAGATTTCCCGCCGCGATCCTCGCCTGTTCATGTTGGTGGGACGGCTGGGGGTGCGTGGGGTTCAGAAGGCGCCGGAACGCTTCTACAAAATGCTGGCGCGCGGTATGTCAGCATCAGACCAGGCGGTATTCAACGATCCTGATCTGCTGGCGCGGACCATCAAGCGGACTCGTCGAGGCCATTTCCAGGGGGCGCGCATCATGATGGAAGAGTACCTGAATCATCTCAAACCCCTGGGGGTGGATCTCACGCAGATTACCGTGCCGATCCTGCAGTGGCACGGTGAAACCGATGGCATTATTTCCATTGATGGGGCGCGTCATCTTGCCGCAGATTTACCGAACGTGCAGTTTCGTAGTTTCCCTGAACAGGGGCACTTTATGATCTACGAACTGTGGCAGGATTTTTTGACCGAGCTGCTGGAACTGGATGCTCCTGCGTCGGCCTGAGGTGTTCAGGCCCGCGTAACGCGGACCAGCATGCCGAACAGGGCATGGTCGAAGTAGTACACCTGATGGCCCGCCAGGCGGCGCTTTTCGTCGATGTCCACGTACAGGCGCTCGCCGTTACTTTCCGTGTTAAACCAGATCTGTGGTGTCACATGGAGGTAGCGGGATTTGCTGAACTGCAGAGTACCTTCCAATTCCGGTATTTCACCGTCTTCCGTGGGCAGTGTCTGCCCGCCGCGCACATAGACCGGCAAGGTTTCCGCCTTGCTGCCGATGGGTTGCTCCCAGGCGGCATGATACAGCTCGCGGTAGTCGCCGGTGCCTTCCATGCGTTCCAGCATATAGCGAAGCACTTCGTCATCCTGGGACAGCGGTTGCCAGGCGCCCCGGGCAACGGCATCCGGGTCGGCCATATCGCTGGCTTCTGGCTGGCCAATGGGCACGGCCTGTGAGGCATAGTGAGGCTGCAGGCCGGTGGCCCAGATTTCTTCACTGCTGGCATTGTTTTGAGCAAACACCAGCACTTCCACTTTGTACCAGCTTTGTGCGATGGCGGTGTTGCCCAACAGGACCAGAACAACCAACAGTAAAGCGCGATGCATTGAACACTCCTTATTTCGCCTTATAACGCCGGATGCATAACGCATGACGCGGAATGCCTAAACCCTAACCCCCAAGATCAAAACCTTACCTTCTGGTTTTATTGCATCAGGCGTCATGCGTTCGGCGTTTAATATTGGGGCCGACTATACCCCAATCAGCCAGGATTGCTCATGGGCGATGGGGCGATCGGCACGGATTTTGTGACAAGAGTGCGATTTGAGCCGCTCTCCGCCGCGCAGGCTGAATGTGTATTCAGCCAGAGGCGCCTGTCTGGATGCTTTGGGCCGCGAGACGCGTGAGCAGTTCCTGCACCACTTGAATACGTTCTTCCGGGGTTTCGCTGTCTTCCACAAAGCGCAGGGCGTTGGCGCCTTCCAGCTTGAAGCGGTTGGGGCCGGACTGGACCAGCTTGACGATGGTGAGCGGGTCCACCGGGGTGCGCTCGCCGAATTCCAGTTTGCCGCCGGTGGCGTGGGCGTCCAGGCGGACAATGCCCAACCGCTCTGCCTGCTGGCGTAGCTCGGTCACGGCAAACAGGTTTTTTACTGGCTCCGGCAGCAGGCCAAAGCGGTCGATCATTTCTACTTGTAGTTCTTTCAGCCCCGCACGGGTTTTGCAGCCGGCGATGCGTTTGTAGAGCGTGAGCCGGCCGAATACATCGGGCAGGTAATCTTCTGGTATCAGTGCGGGAATACGCAGGTTCAGTTCCGGGCCGCCGCTGAGGGGTTTTTCCACATCCGGTTGCTCGCCGCGTTTCAGCGCTTCCACTGCTTGCTCCAGCATTTCCATGTAGAGGCTGAAACCGATGGTTTCGATGTTGCCGTGCTGCTCTTCGCCGAGCAGTTCACCGGCGCCGCGGATTTCCATGTCCTGACTGGCGAGCATAAAGCCGGCACCCAGGTCGGTGGCTTGCTCAATGGCTTCCAGCCGTTTGATAGCGTCCTTGGTCATCACCTTGGGGCTGGGGGTGATCAGATAGGCGTAGGCCTGGTGGTGGCTGCGGCCCACCCGACCACGGAGCTGATGGAGCTGGGCCAGGCCAAGCTTGTCGGCCCGGTCGATGATAATGGTGTTGGCGCTGGGCACATCGATACCGGTTTCAATGATGGTGGTGCTCACCAGCACGTTGAAACGACGGTGGTAAAAGTCGCTCATCACCGCTTCCAGTTCTCGCTCACGCATCTGCCCGTGGGCAATGCCAACGCGGGCATCGGGCACCAGCCTGCGAATGTCCGCCGCGGTTTTCTCCATGGTGTCGATGTCGTTGTGCAGGTAATAGACCTGCCCGCCGCGCAACAGTTCACGCAGCAACGCTTCCTTGATGGCGGTATCGTTGTGCTGCTGCACAAAGGTCTTCACGGAGAGGCGTTTTTGCGGCGGTGTGGCGATGATGGAAATATCACGCATGCCGCTCATGGCCATGTTCAGGGTGCGCGGAATCGGGGTGGCGGTGAGGGTGAGAATGTCACACTCGGCACGCATCTGTTTCAGGCGTTCCTTGTGGCGCACCCCGAAGCGGTGTTCTTCGTCGACAATAATCAGGCCCAGATTGTCGAAGGCCACGGTTTCCTGGAGCAGCTGGTGGGTGCCCACCAGAATATCCACTTTGCCTTCCTTGAGCCGTTGCAGCACCTGGGTTTTTTCCTTGGCGCTGCGAAAGCGCGACAGCACTTCGATGTTTACGGGCCAGTCGGCAAAACGGTCGGTGAAGGATTCGTAATGTTGTTGGGCGAGCAGGGTGGTGGGCACCAGTACCGCCACCTGGGTCTGGTTTTCCACGGCCACGAAGGCGGCGCGCATGGCCACCTCGGTCTTGCCGAAGCCCACGTCACCGCAGACCAGCCGGTCCATGGGCTGGCTGGATTGCATGTCCGCGACCACAGACGCAATGGCGGCCTGCTGGTCCGGGGTCTCCTCGAAGGGAAAGGCGGCGCTGAAGCGATCGTAGTCGTTCAGGTCCACATCGAACTGGCGGCCTTCGCGAGCCTCGCGGCGGGCATAGGTGTTAAGCAGTTCGGCGGCCACGTCATGGATTTTTTCGGCGGCTTTCTGGCGGGCCTTGGTCCATTGCTCGGTGCCCAGGCGGTTCAGTGGCGCGGTGTCGCCGCCACCGTAACGGCTGATCAGATGCAGGGAGGAGACCGGCACATAGAGTTTGTCGCCGCCAGCGTATTCCAGCAGCAGGAATTCGTGTTGCTGGCGGTGCACTTCCATGTGGGTGAGGCCGAGATAGCGGCCCACGCCGTGCTCCAGGTGGACCACCGGGGAGCCCACGGTCATTTCCCCCAACGAGCGGAACGCCTGTTCGGCGGCGCCATCGTCGCTGCTGGATTTACGGCGCCGACGTTGCAGCACCCGTTCGCCGTACAGGTCGTTTTCGGTGACCACTAACAAGGCGTGTTCCGGGGCATAGAAACCGGCGTCGAGCTCCCCTCGGGTCAGGCTCCAGCGTGCCGGGTTGGCGATGAAGTCTGGCCAGTTGTCTTTCATGGCCGGCTGGATCTGAATTTTCTGCATCAGTTCCAGCAGGGCTTCCCGGCGCCCGGCGGTTTCCGCACAGATCAGGATATGGGTGTCCGGGTGCGCGTCGGAAAACGTATGCAACAGGGCAAGCGGATTATTGGCGCGTACATCGGCGGTGAGCGCGGGCATGGGCGCCACATCAAAGTGAATGGCCTGGTCCACGCTGGGCGCATCGCTATGGGCCTGACGTGCGCGCGGGTGCTGTTTCAGAGCCGCGTTCAGTTCGTCCGGGCGCAGGAACAATTGCCAGGGAGCCAGAATCGGGCGGTGAATATCGTGGCGGCGGGATTCGTGGCGTTGTTCCACATCCTGCCAGAAGTGTTCGATGGCGCTCTGGCAATCGGCCAGTTCTACCAGGCGCACATCGTCGGGCAGGTAATCGAACAGGGTGGCCATCTGCTCGAAAAACAGTGGCAGATAATATTCCAGGCCGGGTGCCGCCAGGCCGTCCGTCACGTCCTGATAGAGAGGTACGTGACGGGTATCCACGTCAAAGGTATCGCGGAAGTTGCTGCGGAAGCGGGCGATGCCTTCGGCGCTGAGAGGGAATTCCGCCGCAGGCAGCAGGGTGATGTCGTCCACTTTGCCGGTGGAGCGCTGGCTTTCCGCTTCGAACAGGCGCAGGGATTCGATTTCATCGTCGAACAGTTCGATACGGAATGGTTGCTCGGCGCCCATGGGGTAGATATCCATGATCGCCCCGCGCACGGCAAACTCGCCGTGCTCGTACACGTTGTCCCGCTGTCGGTAGCCGCTGGCGACCAGTCGGCTGCGGGTGGCTTCCATGTCGAAACGATCGCCCACCTTGAGCAGGAAGCTGTTGCCGGTGATGTGGATCGGCGGCGCCAGGCGCTGCATCAGCGTATTGACCGGCACCACCAGAATGCCCTTGTGGGTGGTGGGCAGCTGGTGCAGCACCTGAATGCGGTCGCTGATGATGTCCTGGTGGGGGCTGAACAGGTCGTAGGGCAGGGTTTCCCAGTCCGGGAACAGCATCACCGGCGTGTCGCTGCCGGCCAGATAGAAGCTCAGGGAGTCGGTGAGCTGCTGGGCGCGGCTGCTGTTGGGCGCCAGGATCACGAACAGGTGGTCTTCGCTGCGGGCCAGCTCGGCCAGTACTGCGGCCATGCTGCCGGCATTGAGGCCGGCCCAGTCTTTGTAGTGCTCTCGCCCGCTGGGAAAGAGGTTGCTGTCGGGGAGTAGCTTCATCGAGACCCGTTCCTGCGCATTCGGTGAGATATCAGGCGGCGTATTGTAGCCAAGGGTGACGGTGCCGTCAGCGCCGTCTACACTGCGGGCATCATTTGGGGAGGTGGCATGATCACATTACAACAATGGAAAGATTGTGAAGGGCAGGCCTTCGCGTTGGAAAATGGCGATAGTTTGACGCTGGCGGAAGTGAATGTGCCGGTGTCTCCCGAGGGCTGGGAGTGCTTTTCCCTGCTGTTCGCGGGCCAGTTACAACTGGAGCAAGGCGCGGTCGTTATGCGCAACGAGACGCTGGGTGAGGCGTCCGTGTTTCTGGTGCCGGTGGGGCCGCTGGGTGCCAGCGACGGCACCTACCATTTCGAGGCGGTGTTCAATCGTCAGCTTGCCAGCGCATAAGCAGGTAGACGCCCTTGTCTTCCTGCTCCTCAAAGCCCAGCCGAAGATAGAGTCGCCGCGCCGGGTTGTTGGTTTCCACGTGAATAGTCAGGGGCTTGCCGGACTGGCGAGCCCGTGATTGCAGGGTGGAGAGAATCTGTGACCCCAGCCCTGTACCGCGAAAGGCGGGCAGCAGGGCGATGTCCACAATGCGAATTTCCTGTTCCCAGTCCGAGACATACAGCCGCCCGGCGGTCTCCCCGTTTAATTCGATCAGGTGCCGTTCCGCTTCCGGGTAATGCTGAAGATAATGTTCGTGTTGCGCCTTGGCCTGCAGGGCCAGAAAGGCATCCTGCTGCGCCTGGGGCCAGCCGGTCTGCGCCACTTCTTCCTGGCGGGTGCTGGTGTAGATGGCCAGTAACATCGGTGTGTCGCTGTCACTGGCCGGGCGTAAACGGTAGTTGTGCATTACGAGCGGGAAGGGTAGATGCCGAACTGGGCCACAATGAAATGCACAAACAATTGTGGTGTGGCCGATTCTGCGTCCACCGGAAGTGCATCCCAGGTCTGTTGTGTTTTTCCCAGGCCGCGATCAATGCTGACGCTGGTGGTGGCTGCAACCGCACCACTGGCATTGCTGCCACTTTTGGCGCCCAGACGAACCGAGCCAAGGCCTGGGCCATCGCCTGCGTGTATCGGAGAGCGTCCGCGACAATCTGGTAGGCCGAATGTGGTTCTGCCGTCGCCACCATAGATGGTGCCAAACAGGGAAAACAGCGCGCTGTTCTGTGATATGGCTAATAGTTGACCATCACAGAATGCCCAGCTTCGCGGAGCAAAATTGCCGGCAAACATGCGAATCTCGCCTATAAAGGGTTCAGACATAGGAGCCTCTAGCTTCTGCTGGGGAAAAGCCCTTGCAGGGCGATGGCAAAGTTTAGCGCGATGGAATCCATCTGCGCGCCTTGGGTGGCAACCTGGGTGTTATTCAAGGTGCTGCCCAGATTGCGATCCAGGGTCAGGCTGTCCAGGGTTTCTCCGTCGTCGGCTGGACCGCTTGTGTTCGCCGTTCCCCCTTTAGCGCCCTGATTGATGTTGCCCGTTTCAGGATGCATGGGCGTGCGGCCACGCAGGTCCGGAAGCGCAAAATTGGTTCTGCCGTCGCCGCCATAGGTTGTGCCCAGCAGAGAGTACAGGGACTGGTTCTGGTTGATTGGCAGAATCTGGCCATCACAAAACGCCCAGCCTCTGGGGGCAAAGTTGAAGCCGTAAATGCGGATTTCAGCGAGAAAGGGTTCGCTCATCAGTGGAGGCTCCTAGCTTCTGGATGGGTATAGCCCTTGCAGGGCAATAATGAAATTCAGACCCAGGTAAGGATGGCGCTGATCGCCGGCGGGTATTTTGGCGGTAATAGTGCGCGTGGTCTGGCTGCTACCGAGATTGCGGTCAGGCGTGACGCCCTGCACAACCTTTACGTTCGACGGACTATTCTGGACCTGGCCCAGTCTGTATGACGGAAGCCCGGGGCCATTGCCGGGGTGGGCGGGTGCCCGGCCTTGCAGGTTGGGCAAATTGAATACCGTTCTGCCATCCCCACCATAAGTGGTACCAATCAGGCTGAACAGGGCGGTGTTCTGGTTGATCGGTAGCAGTTGCCCATTGCAGAATGCCCAGCCGCGCGGAGCAAAGTTACTCGCAAAGATGCGGATTTCAGCAACAAAGGGTTCGCTCATAGTGACCTCATACGCTGATCAGCAGGTTGCTGCCCGGTTGCCAGCTCAAGTGAGCCAGCTGCTGAGCGCCGGTTTGGGGGAGTGCCAGTAGCGGGCTGGAACGATCTGCCCAGCAGAGCTGCTTCTGGCAACGATCCATGATCAACAGCTGGCCGTTTACCGCGGCCAAGCCGCCGGGCATGGTTAGTGTGCTGACCTCACTGCCCAAGCTGTGGCCCGCCAGGGTGAAGTGGTGCAGCCGCCGATCACCGAGGGTGAGCAGGGTGATGCGCTCTGCGGTTTTGGCCAGAGAGGCGGGGCCATTCAGGGGCTGGTCGCTTTCCAGCCAGGTTCTGGTTTCATTGCGGATATCCAGTCGCATCAGCCGATGGCCATGTACATCCGCGATCACGGCATGATCACCATTGAGTACAAAATCGGCAGGTTCCAGCAGATCGGTCAGATCAATGTGGCGGGCCAGGGTGCCGTCGGGCCGGAACCAGCTTAGCCGGCGCTGACTGCGGTCCAGCAAGACGGCGTTATCACCGTCCAGGGCCGCGGCCACGATGCGGGTTTCGTTGGCTGCACCGGTGGTCAGGTTGATGGGGCTGCCATGGCGATACCACAGGGCTTGCCGGCCATGGTCGCTGATCTGCAGGCGCTGGTTCTTCCCCAGGGCAATCGCTCGCGCCGCACTGACCAATTCCACGCGGGTTGCCGTGGTACCAGCGACCAGGGGGGTGCTGAGCAGTATTCCGGCCGCGCCGCCTGCCGCGATAAACTGCCGTCGCGTGATAGCCATTAGTTGGCTACCGCGCAAGTGATGGTGATGGCGCTGGGCGTAGCGGCTGCGCCTGTCTGCCAGGTTTCACAGCTGCCGCTCCAGACGCTGGCGGCACTGGGGTAGCTGTTAGTAATGTAGCTATTGCTGGCGCACTGAACGCCGCCGGCGAGTACTACGCCACTGTCACATTGACAGCTTGTCGCACTGGTACAGGCCTTTTGAGCAACATTGCTGGTGCTAAAGGTGCCGGCGGGGCCGGTCATGCCGGTGGGGCCCATTATACCCGGAGTGCCCATGGGGCCTTGGGGGCCTTGAGGGCCAGTGTCGCCGATAGGACCCGCAGGCCCTTGGGCGCCGGTATCCCCTTTGGGTCCGGTGGCGCCATCAGCACCGGTGGGACCTTGCGGTCCGACTGCGCCAGTGGCGCCGACGGCACCCGCAGGCCCCTGGGCGCCGGTATCCCCTTTGGGTCCGGTGGCACCGTCAGCACCGGTAGGACCTTGCGGGCCGACAGGGCCTTGCGGGCCAACTGCGCCAGTGGCACCGACGGGACCCGCAGGCCCTTGAGCGCCGGTATCCCCTTTGGGTCCGGTGGCACCGTCAGCACCGGTGGGACCTTGCGGGCCGGCAGGTCCTTGCGGGCCAACTGCGCCAGTGGCACCGACGGGACCCGCAGGCCCTTGAGCGCCGGTATCCCCTTTGGGTCCGGTGGCGCCATCAGCACCGGTGGGACCTTGCGGGCCGACAGGGCCTTGCGGTCCAACTGCGCCAGTGGCACCGACGGGTCCCGCAGGCCCCTGGGCGCCGGTATCCCCTTTGGGTCCAGTTGCGCCATCAACACCGTCTGCGCCAGCAGGCCCCGCGTCACCGGTATCGCCTTTTGGGCCAACCAGTCCGCTATCCGGCCCAACCCACTCGCCGAATTCATTAATGACAAGGTCATCGGCGATGCTGATTGTGCGTGGGGTGATGTCGCCATTAACTTGTTCGGCTTCACGCGCCTGCAAGGCGTAGGGGACGCTACCGGTGGTGACCGCAAGGCGTGGCGTCATTTCGCTGTCGCCATCGATGGCCAGACCCAGTTCTACCTGATCGCTGCCGAGCAAATCGTCGGGTAGCGGGTTGCTGGCGTCGTCGCCGAGAACCACGCTATAGCGGCCGTCTTCTGCGGTAATTACCTGGGTTTCAGTCCACAGTACCGCCCCGAGCCCCTGGGGGTCGGTGACCGTGCCGCCAGCGGTTTGATATTCCGTGGTTCGCCCTGACATATCGTAAAGGGTAACCACCACATCAAAGGTGCCGTGCAGGGGGCGCAGCGTGCTGATATCAGTGAGATACCCCTGCACGACCAGGCGGGAAGGCACCTCCGCATAAGCGGAAGGTGTTGAAAACGCGCACAGAAACACCATTGCCGTCAGGCAATAGCGGAGTGATTGAAGCATCAGATTGTCCCCCAAGAGATGCAGAAGGTCAGGCCTTCTTTCGTCGTTGTGCACATATTAGGCAATTTGTTGCCAAGCAAACAAGCTGTATCCGCTATTGCGCCTGCCTACTTTCCAGTATGTCGTCAATCTCAATTTTTTTTTGAGTTGCAGGTAGTATGACGGCCATTGGTTTTATTGCGCTGAGGATTGGCTATGAAAGCACCGGTTCGGGAGCTGATGGGTCTGTTTGATCTGGAGCAGCTGGAGAACAATTTGTTTCGCGGGCAGAGCGAGGCCAATGGCCAACGCAGTGTGTTTGGTGGCCTGGTGGCCGGGCAGGCGTTGCTGGCCGCCTCGCGGACGGTGGATGACACGCGGCCGGTACATTCGCTGCATGCTTATTTTCTGCGCCCGGGGGACTTTAATGTACCCATCGTGTACGACGTGGACCGTATCCGTGACGGCAAGAGCTTCACCACTCGCCGGGTGAACGCGATCCAGCATGGCCGGCCGATTTTTTCTCTGGCGGTGTCTTACCAGGTGGCCGAGGAGGGCGTTTGCCACCAGGCGCCCATGCCGGACGTGCCGGGCCCGGAGGGGCTGGAAAATGATGAGGCGATTCGCATGAAGTTGGTGGATCGTTTGCCTGAGCAGTACCGACAGGACTTTCTGACCGAGCGCCCGGTGGAATTCCGCCCGGTAACGCCGCAGGATTCCATCTCCTCTGAGCCCAAACCGCCGATCCGCGAAGTGTGGTTCCGGGTGGTGGATCGGGTCGAGGCCGACTCCATGACCCAGCGGGCACTACTGGCCTACTGTTCGGACTTCGGCCTGATGGGCACCGCCATGCTGCCCCACGGGATGAATTTCTGGCAGCCCAATGTGCAGTGCGCCAGTATCGACCACGCCATGTGGTTCCATAACGACTTCCGTATTGATGAATGGCTGCTGTATCGCAGTGATAGTCCTTTTGCGGGCGGGTCCCGAGGCCTGAATTTCGGTTCCATCTACCGTCAGGACGGCACGCTGGTGGCGTCAGTGGCTCAGGAAGGGCTGATGCGACTGCATCCCTCGGACAGCCCGGCGGAATGACGCAGCTGATTGACCTGCTGGAAGAGGTGCGCGCTTGCCGGCTGTGTGAGCCGCACCTGCCACTGGGGCCGCGGCCGGTGGTACAGGCCGGGGAGGGCGCTCGGCTATTGATCGTGGGCCAGGCGCCGGGGACGCGTGTTCATGAAACCGGTATTCCCTGGAATGACCCGTCCGGTGAGCGTTTACGAGACTGGCTGCAGATTGGCCATGAAACATTCTATGACGCCAACCGGATTGCCATTATTCCCATGGGGCTGTGCTATCCGGGGCGCGGAAAGGGGGGCGATCTACCGCCACGCCCGGAATGCGCCCCCCAATGGCACGACCGGTTGCTGGCGGGGCTGCCGAACCGGCGCCTGACGTTGCTGGTGGGGCAGTACGCCCAACGCTATTACCTGCCGGAGCCGGGCAAAACCCTCACGGACAATGTGCGGCATTTTGCCCGGGCGCTGGAGGCCGGGTTTTTCCCGTTGCCCCATCCCAGCCCCCGCAATCGCCTGTGGCTGCGCCAGCGGCCCTGGTTTGATGACGAGGTGGTGCCGGTGCTGCGCGAACAGGTTGCCTTAGCTTTGCAAGCACCGCCTGCGGGATGATAAGGCTGATGTATTAGCGGTTTGTTTCCGACAGGGCCGGCTCCCTGGGCTTGTAGCGCGCAATATCCCCGTAACCCGGGTGGATAAAGCCGCTTTTTGGCGCTATTATGCGCGCCCCGAACTCCACCACCGCAGGTGGGCCAGGAAGCAGGGCAATGACGCCGCTTTCCGCCGCCTGAACCCAAACTGAGAGGGCCATCTCCGTGAGCAAACTGGAAGACCATTTCGGACGCTGGAAAAATCGCGAAGAAATTGCAGAAGCCATGATCCCCATGATCGGCCGCCTGCATCGTGAAAAAAACGTTACCACGACCGTGTACAGCCGTTCCCTGGTCAACAAGTCTGTTATCCAGATTCTGAAGAGCCACCGTTTCGTCAAGCAGGTCGAAGATTCCGAGCTGTCTGTGGTCGATACCTTCCCGATTCTTCAGGAAGTGGCTAAGTCGGATCTCGGCCCCTGCCGTATCGATATCGGCAAACTGGCGGTGGAGTACAAGAAAGACAATCGCGGCCTGTCTATTGAAGACTACGTGCGCGAAGAGCTTGCAGAAGCGGTGAGCAGCAAGGTTGGCATGCCTGAGCGTACCGATGTGGTGCTGTACGGCTTCGGTCGTATCGGCCGTATTCTGGCTCGCCTGCTGATCGAAAAAGCCGGCTCCGGCGATGGCCTGCGCCTGAAGGCTATTGTGGTACGCGAGTCTGGCAAGGGTGATCTGCAGAAGCGCGCCAGTCTGCTGCGTCGTGACTCCGTTCATGGCCCGTTCGCCGGCACGATTGCCGTGGACGAAGAAGAGAATGCGATCATCGCCAATGGCAACTTCATCAAGGTGATCTACTCCAGCGACCCGTCGTCCATCGATTACACCGCTTACGGCATCAGCAACGCCGTGGTGATCGACAACACCGGCAAGTGGCGCGATGAAGAAGGCCTGTCCCAGCACCTGCAGTGCAATGGCGTCTCCCGTGTGATGTTGACGGCGCCGGGCAAGGGCAGCATGAAGAACATCGTTCACGGCGTGAACAATGATCTGATCCAGGACAGCGACAAGATCATTTCTGCTGCCAGCTGCACCACCAATGCCATCGTTCCGCCGCTGAAAGCGCTGGAAGACAAGTTTGGCATCGAGTTTGGCCACGTGGAAACCGTGCACTCCTACACCAACGACCAGAACCTGCTGGATAACTTCCACAAAGGTCCTCGTCGTGGTCGTTCTGCACCCCTGAACATGGTGCTGACCGAAACCGGTGCGGCCACTGCGGCCACCAAAGTATTGCCGAATCTGGACGGTAAGCTGACCGGTAACTCCATCCGCGTTCCAACCCCGAACGTGTCCATGGCGATCCTGAACCTGACTCTGGGCAAGGAAACCACTCTGGAAGAGCTCAACGATTACCTGCGTTGGGTGAGCCTGCATTCTCCATTGCAGCGCCAGGTGGATTTCGTAAGCAGCCCGGATGCGGTGTCTACGGATTTCGTCGGCTCCCGTCACGCCTCCGTGATCGATGCGGAAGCGACCATCGTGAATGGCCGCCATTGCGTGCTGTATGTGTGGTATGACAACGAGTTCGGCTACAGCTGCCAGGTTCTGCGTATCCTGCAGCAGATCTCCGGGGTGGAATTCCCGGCGTATCCAAAGGACTGAACCCCGGAATGAAGAAGCCCGCCCTGCGGGCTTTTTTTCGGTGCATCATTCGTTTTTTTGTCGCACCAAGATGGTTCCATGCGACAAAAGGCGAGTCTGACGGTGCTGGCGAACAGGCAGGTACGACTTTATAATGTGCCCGCCGGGTTTTTGTCGGCATCCATTGCACATTCCGGAATTTGCGAACATTCCCGGTAAACCCCTGCTTTTCAGGGCGATCCGGGGGTGTGCCTCGACTTCAGCAACACGCAACGTGGGCGAGAAACTATGATTAAAATCAGGAAGGGCCTTGATCTGCCCATCGCTGGTGCACCGCGCCAGACGATTGAGGAAGGTCATCAGGTTCGTTCTGTTGCCGTGCTCGGCGGTGACTATGTGGGGATGAAGCCCACTATGGAAGTCCGCGAGGGAGACGTGGTCAAGAAAGGCCAGCTGATCTTCACGGACAAGAAAACCGAGGGTGTGAAATACACCGCTCCTGCTGCCGGCAAGGTGATTGCGATCAATCGTGGTCACAAGCGCGTGCTTCAATCCGTGGTGATTGAAGTGGCAGACCAGGAAGAAGAAGTCACCTTTGCCTCTCACTCTGCCGAACAGCTGGCTTCTCTGGACCGCGAAGCGGTACAGCAACAGCTGGTGGATTCCGGTGAGTGGACCCTGCTGCGCACCCGCCCGTTCGGCAAGGTGCCGGCACCGGGCAGTGCACCCAATTCCGTTTTCGTTTCCATTCTCGACACCAACCCCCTGGCGCTGGACCCGGCGGTGGTGATCAAGGAAAACGAACAGGCCTTCCGCAATGGTCTGGCGGTGCTGAGCCGCCTGACGGACGGCCCGGTATGGGTGTGTCGTGGTCCGAATACGGACCTGCCAAGCTTTGCCGGTGGCCAGGTGCGTGAAGAAGCGTTTGCGGGCAAGCACCCGGCAGGCAATGTGGGCACCCACATTCACCACCTGGATCCGGTGGGCCTGAAAAAAACCGTCTGGTCCGTGGGTTATCAGGACGTGATTGCCATTGGCAATCTGTTCACCGACGGCAAGATCAGTTCCGCCCGTGTTGTTGCGCTGACCGGCCCGCAGGCAAAAACACCGCGTGCTCTGCGCACCCGTGTTGGCGCCAGCGTGGACGATTTCGTTCAGGGCGAGCTGAAAAGTGGCGATAACCGCCTGATCTCCGGCTCTGTGCTGAACGGTCACAACGCCCGTGGCCCGGTGGCCTGGTTGAGTCGTACCACCAGCCAGCTGACGGCCCTGCGTGAAGGCCATGAACGTGAGCTGCTGGGTTACATCTCACCCGGCACCAACCGTTTTTCGGTGATGAACATCTACCTGTCCAAGCTGATGCCGGGCAAGCGCTTCAATTTCACCACCACCACCAACGGCTCCGAGCGTGCCATGGTGCCGGTGGGGGCCTATGAAGAAGTGATGCCGCTGGACATTCTGCCGACGCAGCTGCTGCGCGCATTAATCGTTGGTGATACCGACAGCGCCACGGCCCTCGGTGCCCTGGAGTTGCTGGAAGAAGACCTGTCCCTGTGCACCTTCGTGTGCCCGGGCAAGTATGAATACGGTCCGATTCTGCGCGACAACCTGACCACGATTGAGGCGGAGGGCTGAGCATGGGTATGAGAAAGTTTCTGGATGATAAAGTGTCCCCCCATTTCCATGAGGGTGGCAAATTCGAGAAGTATTACACCTTCTACGAAATGTTCGACACCATGCTCTACACCCCGGATTCGGTAACCCGTTCCGCGGCCCACGTGCGTGATGGTCTCGACCTGAAGCGGATCATGATGACGGTGTGGTTCTGCACCTTCCCGGCGATCCTGTTCGGTCTGTGGAACACCGGTTATCAAGCCAACATGCAGATTGCCGAGCTCGGTGCCAGTCCGCTGGCCGGCTGGCGCAGTGACCTGGTGGCAGCGCTGACCGGGTTTGATCCGGCCAGTATCTGGGCCAACGTGCTGCATGGTGCGGTCTACTATATCCCCATTCTGATTACCGTCTACCTGGGTGGTTTCATCTGGGAAGGCCTGTTCGCGTGGAAGCGCGGCCATGAGGTTAACGAAGGCTTCTTCGTGACCGGTATTCTGTTCACCCTGATTCTGCCGCCGTCCATTCCGCTGTGGCAGGTCTTTTTGGGGATTTCCTTTGGTGTCGTTATCGGTAAGGAAGTGTTCGGGGGAACCGGCAAGAACTTCCTCAACCCGGCACTGGTTGGCCGTGCGTTCCTGTACTTTGCCTACCCGGCGCAGATGTCCGGTGATGCAGTCTGGACTGCGGTGGACAACTTCTCCGGCGCTACCTCCCTGTCACTGGCCGCTTCTGGCAGCCTGAACTACGCGGCTGGCCTGACCGGTAACGCTCTGACTGAAGGCGCGTCGGCGGCCACCGCCAGCCTGAGCTGGATGAATACCTTCCTGGGTAACATTCAGGGCAGCATCGGTGAGACGTCCACTCTGGCTATCCTGATCGGTGGCGCGGCCCTGTTGATGACCAAGATCGCTTCCTGGCGCATTGTGCTGGGCGTGTTCCTGGGCATGGTGGGCATGTCTGCGCTGTTCAACGTGATTGGGTCCGAGACCAATGCCATGTTCGGCATGCCGTGGTACTGGCACCTGAGCGTGGGCGGTTTTGCCTTTGGCATGATCTTCATGGCCACCGATCCGGTGTCTGCGTCCATGACCAACACCGGTAAATACATCTTCGGTGCCCTGATTGGTGTGATGACCGTCCTGATCCGGGTAATCAACCCGGCCTTCCCGGAAGGCATCATGCTGGCAATCCTGTTCGGTAACCTGTGTGCGCCGCTGATTGACTACTTTGTCACTCAGTCAAACATTCGCCGTCGTCTGCGTCGTACCGGGGGAGAAGTGTAATGGCTGGAAAAAATGAAAGCGTCGGCAAGACTCTGCTGGTTGCCTTCCTGGTGTGTGTGGTCTGCGGTGTGGTGGTTGCTACCGCCGCCGTGAGCCTGCGCCCGGTGCAGAACGAAAACAAGCTGATCGACAAGCGCATGAACATCCTGCTTGCCGCTGGCATGTACGACGCTAGCCAGGACGTGAACGAGCAGTTCAAGTCCATCGAGCGCAAGTTTGTCGACATCGAAAGCGGTGACTATGTCGAAATGCCGGAAAGCTACGATCAGCGTACCGCCGCCAAGGACCCGGCCCAGTCCGAGCGCCTTAGTGGCGACGTGGACATCGCCGGTATCAAGAACCAGGCGGACGTGGCTGAGGTATACCTGGCCCGTGGTGATAATGGCGAACTGAGCCGTATCATCCTGCCGGTTCACGGTTATGGCCTGTGGTCCACCCTCTATGGTTTCCTGGCGCTGGAGCCGGATGCCAACACCGTGGCCGGTCTGGGTTTCTATGAGCACGGCGAAACCCCGGGCCTGGGCGGTGAAGTGGATAACCCCAAATGGAAGGCCCTTTGGGAAGGCAAGAAGCTGTACGGTGATCAGGGCGAGGTGGAAATCCAGGTCATCAAGGGTACGGTGGAAAGCAACACCCCGAATGCTGAACACAAGGTGGACGGCCTGGCCGGCGCTACCCTGACCAGCAAGGGTGTCAGCAACCTGCTTCGCTTCTGGGTCGGCGAGAACGGCTTTGGCCCTTACCTGAAGCGCATGCGGCAAGGTGGCGGTGATGTGGCTCAAGCCACGGATGCCGTTGAATCCAGCGAGCAGCCGGAAGGAGACGCGTAATGGCGGAGAAAACCAAGGACATTCTGTTAGGTCCGATTTTCGACAATAACCCCATCGCGCTGCAGATCCTGGGTATCTGTTCCGCGCTGGCGGTAACCAGCAACCTGAGTACTACGGTCACCATGTGTATCGCATTGACCGCAGTAACCGCGTTCTCGAACTTCTTCGTAAGCTCGATTCGCAACAGCATTCCTTCCAGCATCCGGATCATCGTGCAGATGACCATTATTGCGTCGCTGGTAATCGTGGTGGATCAGTTTCTTAAAGCGTACGCCTACAGCATTTCCAAGCAGCTGTCGGTGTTCGTGGGGTTGATCATCACCAACTGTATCGTGATGGGCCGTGCGGAAGCCTTCGCCATGAAGAATCCGCCGATCCCGTCTTTCCTGGATGGTGTGGGCAATGGCCTGGGCTACTCCGCGATCCTGTTGGGCCTCGGTTTTACCCGTGAGTTGCTGGGTGCCGGTAGCCTGTTTGGTCATCAAATTCTGCCCAAGGTGTCCGAGGGTGGCTGGTACATGACCAACGGCATGATGCTGCTGCCGCCGAGTGCTTTCTTCCTGATCGGATTGTTCATCTGGGCCATCCGTGCGTGGAAGCCGGAGCAGGTCGAGCCGGACGACTTCAAAATGAAGCCACACACCCGTGTCAGCGACGCGTTTTAACGGAGACGAGTAATGTTTGAACATTATCTGAGCCTGTTCGTCCGCGCCGTCTTTGTTGAAAACATGGCGCTGGCTTTCTTCCTGGGCATGTGTACGTTTATTGCCGTATCCAAGAAGATCTCGACTGCGATTGGCCTGGGGATTGCCGTGGTGGTGGTACTGACCATCACCGTGCCGGTGAACAACCTGCTGCTAACCTACCTGCTGGATGAAGGGGCACTGGCCTGGACCGGTGTGCCGGCCTTGTCCAATCTCGACCTGCGTTTCCTGGGGCTGCTCAGCTACATTGGCGTTATTGCCGCGCTGGTGCAGATTCTGGAGATGACCCTGGACAAGTATGTGCCGAGCCTCTACAACGCGCTGGGTATCTTCCTGCCGCTGATTACCGTGAACTGCGCCATTCTGGGTGCCTCCCTGTTCATGGTGGAGCGTGACTACACCCTGGGCGAGTCCATGGTATACGGCGTTGGTGCCGGTACCGGCTGGGCGCTGGCGATTACCCTGCTGGCGGGTATCCGCGAAAAGCTCAAGTACAGCGATGTGCCGGACGGTCTCAAGGGTCTGGGTATCACCTTCATCACCGTGGGTCTGATGTCACTGGGCTTCATGTCATTTTCCGGCGTGCAGCTGTAAGGGGAGAGTTGAATCATGAGTGTTGAGATTATTCTCGGTGTCGTCATGTTCACTGCCATTGTGCTGGCGCTGGTGGCGGTGATCCTTGCTGCCCGCTCCCGTCTGGTGGCAACCGGTAACGTACACATCGATATTAACGACGATGCCGAAAAAGGCATTGACGCGCCCGCCGGCGGCAAGCTGCTGGGCACCCTGGCAGACCAGGGGATTTTCCTGTCCTCAGCCTGTGGTGGCGGTGGTACCTGTGCGCAGTGTCGCTGCCAGGTGCTCGACGGTGGGGGAGACATTCTTCCCACCGAAGAAGGCCACTTCACCAAAGGACAGATTCGCGATGGCTGGCGTCTGAGCTGCCAGGTCAACGTGAAGCAGGACATGAAGATCCAGGTGCCGGAAGAATTCTTCGGCGTGAAGAAGTGGGAGTGCGAGGTTATTGCCAACAATAACGTTGCCACTTTCATTAAAGAGCTGACGCTGAAATTGCCGGAAGGCGAAAACGTGGATTTCCGCGCGGGTGGTTATGTGCAGCTGGAAGCGCCGCCGTTCGATGTGAAGTTTTCCGACTTTGACATCGACGAGGAATACCGCGGTGACTGGGAGCGTTTCAAATTCTTCGACTTGAACACCAAGAACAACGAAGAAGTGATTCGCGCCTATTCCATGGCCAACTACCCGGAAGAAAAGGGCATCCTGAAGTTCAATATCCGTATCGCGACGCCGCCTCCGGGGTCCAAGGATATTCAGCCAGGGATCATGAGTTCCTACGTATTCAACCTGAAACCGGGTGACAAGATCACCGTATTCGGACCCTTCGGTGAGTTCTTCGCCAAGAAAACCGATGCGGAAATGGTCTTCATCGGTGGTGGTGCGGGTATGGCGCCCATGCGTAGCCATATTTTCGATCAGCTCAAGCGGTTGAACTCCAAGCGCAAGATCAGCTTCTGGTACGGCGCACGGAGTGTTCGTGAGTGCTTCTACAATGAAGAGTACGACCTGCTTGCGGACGAGAACGATAACTTTGAGTGGCATCTGGCCCTGTCAGACCCGCAGCCCGAAGACAACTGGGATGGTCTCACCGGCTTTATCCATAACGTGTTGTTCGAACAGTACCTGAAGGACCATCCGGCCCCTGAAGACTGCGAGTACTACATGTGTGGTCCGCCGATGATGAACGCCTCGGTAATCAAGATGCTCGAAGATCTTGGTGTGGAACCGGAAAATATCCTGCTGGATGACTTCGGCGGATGATTCCAGACGCCGGCCTTCGGGCCGGCGTTTTTTGTTAGCTACAAGCTTCAAACCGCAAGCTACAACGCGATATACCTCTTCAGATTTTGATCGTTTGTGCTCGCGCTTTACCGTTAATCGCGGCTGAAGCATTGCAAGAACATGGAGCCCTTTTCCGTGTTGCAGCTTGTAGCTTGCTCCTAATGCCTTAACCACCGGAACATGACAATGCCTCGCATTCTTCCTCTGCTGATTGTCTCCCTGGCGCTACTGCTGACGGGCTGTGATGACAGCAAGAATCGCCTGTCTGTACTTAGTGGCCCCACCATGGGGACGACCTGGAGCGTAAAATACACCGGCACCCCGGATGAAGGCGTGGAAGCGTTGAAGGGGGATATCGAAGCGGCGCTGGAGCAAGTGAACGCGGAGATGAGCACCTACCGCCCGGATTCCGACCTTAGCCGGTTCAACAACGCCGAGCCGGGGACGCTGATGAATCTGCCCGCGGATACCGTGAAGGTGATGACTGCCGCCTTTTCCCTGTCGGAACAGACCGGTGGGGCCTATGACGTGACGGTGGGGCCGCTGGTCAATCTGTGGGGCTTCGGGCCGGATCCGGACCGATTTGAGCCGCCAGAGGCCAGCGAGGTCGAGACAGCGCAGGAACGGGTCGGCTGGCAGAAACTGCTGCTCAGCGACAAGCAGCTGCTGCAACCCGGCGGCGTGTATGTGGATCTGTCATCCATTGCGAAAGGCTTTGCAGTGGATAAGGTGGCGGCCTTACTGGATAGCCATGGTGTGAATAACTACCTGGTAGAGGTCGGCGGAGAACTGCTGGGCAAGGGCTGCAAGCCCTATAAACAGCCCTGGCGGGTTGCGGTAGAACGCCCGATTGCGGGTGTTCGCGAGGTGGAGCAGGTGGTAGACCTGAAGAATATGGCCGTGGCTACCAGTGGCGATTACCGTAACTTCTTTGAGTCGGACGGCCGCTTGTACTCCCATACGATTGATCCCCGTACCGGTTACCCGGTAGAGCATCAGTTGGCCTCGGTGTCCGTTTTGCACAAAAGTGCGATGATGGCTGACGGTCTGGCCACCGCCATGACGGTGCTGGGCCCGGATGAAGGAATGGCTTTCGCCAAAGACCATGAACTGGCAGTCTTTTTTATTGTCAGAACCGATAAGGGCGTGGAAGAGTTATCGACTCCCGCCTTCGATGCAATTGTGGAGGGTAAGTAACATGTTCATGACCATTGTGGCAGCAGTAGTTTTCATTGGCCTGCTTTTCGCCGGCATGGCCGTGGGCGTGATTCTTTCCAACAAGCCGGTCAAAGGCTCCTGTGGTGGCCTGGCCTCACTGGGCATGAAACAGGACTGTGAAATCTGCGGCGGTAACGACGACGAATGCGAAGAGAATACCCGCAAGGTGAACAGCGAAAAAGCGGCGGCACTGGGTAAAGACGTGATGAAGATGTAAGCCCGCGCCCGGCTACAAGAAGCCCGCCCCGTGCGGGCTTTTTTGTGCCTGAACGCCCCGTAGGAGCGTCGCTGGCGGCGCGATAACAGCAGTCGCGCGTTTCGAAAAGCAAAATCTCAAAGAGCGGAAATGTCAGCTTTTCGCGACTCGAAACTCGCTTCTCGAAACGGTTTTATGGCGATGCTCGCAAGGCGTTACTCAGAGGCGGCTCAAGATCACCGCCGTGCGCAGCTTTGCCTGGCCGTATTGTCGCATCTGATCAAACTTTTCCCGCGTGATGGGCACGTGCTGGCAGTCCATGGGCACCTGGTCTTCGCCGGGGTCCGGGTCATGAATGTAGAAGCATTCGTCGTCGCTACCGCTGATGGCGACCCAGTGCGGAGCCTTGCGGCCATCCAGACGCCAGGTGCTGATCAGCACCAGTACGATGCTGCCGGCGGTAATGGCCTTGTCCACCTCATTGGCGCCAAAATCTTCGTAGTGGACAGGGATTCCTTGCCGCGCACATTCGCTGACAAAGTGATCGTGCACAGTGGTAATTACCGTTTTTTTATCGCTATCACGCACTGAATCCACAAACAGGGGGCCGGTCTGGTTACACCAGACGCGGGCGTTGAGGCCTCGTTGCCGGGCGGCCAGTGCCAGCCCCAGCGGATGGCAGCCGCCATGGCCTGCGGTCATGAAAATGGTGGTGGCTTCGCGCCACAGCAACAGTTCTTCTGTGGTCGTGGGCGTTTGCTGTTTCAGCGCGGCCAGGGCCATCAGCAGGCAGGCGGGGCCACAGGTGAACGGGGTGGTCTGCTGGACCCAGGGCAAGTGTTGAGGAGCAGGGTTGCCGCGTTGATTTCCGAGCGGGTGGCCGGGCTGATAGTGCAGCCGCTTTTGGTAACGCAGGGCGTCTTCGTGATCCTCGTAGTAGTCCGCCGTCTGGGCAAACAGGCGGTAGCCCAGGCGTTCATACAGGGCGATGGCCGCGGCGTTATCCCGGCGCACTTCCAGGCGCAGGAACAGGCGCCGCTGCTGGTGCGCATAGTCCTCGGCGGCTTCCAGTAAATGCTCCCCGAGTTTTTTGCCCCGTTGCTGCGGATCCACCGCAATGGAGTAAAGCCGGGCAAGGCGTGTACCGGGCTGCAACAACACCAGCGCATAGCCAGCCAGTTGCTGTTGTTCATCCAGGGCAACGATCAAGCCGGCGTGCTGGCGTTTAAGCCATTTACGAAAACTGCGACGGGACAGGCGATCGGATGAAAAGCAACGCTGTTCCAGCGCGGTGAGTGCATCCAGATCGTCGGGAAGAGCAGGGCGGAGGGAGAAAGCGCACATAATCCTGTGTCCTTGAGAGCGTTCAGAATAAGGCAGCGCGCATTGTCCCGCCAGCATTATTCATGCGCCGGGCGGTGGTGGCCTGGCGGTCAGCGCGGCATACTGACTACAACCAACAGGGAGGGTATCGATGCACAAGCAGGATCCGGTGAGAGGATTGATATTGTCCGGCGGCGGGGCGCGTGGCGCCTACCAGGTCGGTGTCCTGGCGGCGATTGCGGAGATGGTGCCGCGCGGTGCTCCCAACCCGTTTCCGATCATCTGCGGCACCTCGGCGGGAGCGATCAATGCGGCGGCGCTGTCAGCTAATGCGGGAAACTACCGGGCTGCGGTGCGGGGGCTGGAACGGGTCTGGTCGAACATTACCGCTGAGCAGGTCTATCGTACGGATCTGTATGCCTGCCTGCGTGGCGTGATGCGCTGGTTTTTCTCCGGCGTGGCCACGGGCAAAACCCCGGAGCGCAGCTCCCTTCTTGATAACACGCCACTGCAGCGGTTGCTGTCGCTGGTGATTAATTTTCGCCGTATCCAGGAGAGTCTGGATCAGGGGCACCTGCGGGCGTTGGCGATTACGGCTTCTGCCTATGCCAGTGGCGAGTCGGTGAGCTTTTTTCAGGGCGCAGAGGAACTGCCCGAATGGATCCGGGCGCGCCGCAAAGGCAAGCGTTCGCGCATTGGGGTGGAGCATTTATTGGGGTCGGCGGCCATTCCTATCCTGTTTCCGGCGACCAATGTGGATGGTGCCTACTACGGCGACGGGGCGCTGCGTCAGCTGGCACCGTTGAGCCCAGCCCTGCATCTGGGCGCCACGCGCTTACTGGTGATTGGTGTCTCCGGCAACGTCAGTGCCGGGCATCAGCGCCGGCTTAGCGGTTACCCTTCCATGGCGCAGGTGCTGGGCCACGTTCTGAACAGTGTGTTCGTGGATACGCTGGAAGGGGATGTGGAGCGGCTTGAGCGAATCAATCACACCCTGTCTGCTCTGGGCGAGCGCACCCGCAGAAAGCACGGTATCAAGCTGCGAGAAGTGGATGTGCTGAAAATTTACCCCTCGCGGCCCATTGATGAAATCGCGGCGGAGCATATCCGTGAATTGCCCCGCACCTTGCGATTCTTCCTGCGCAGCTCCGGGGCGACCCGTTCTCCCGGGGCCAGTGCCATGAGTTATCTGCTGTTTGAGCCCGGCTTCACCAATGCCTTGATCGAGATGGGGCGCAAGGACGCCATGGCCCGTAAAGAGGAGATCATGGCGTTTCTTAACGATCAGCCGTTAATGGAGGCGGCTTCTGAAGAACCGTAACGGTGTTTGCGGCGGAAGTGGCTGACAAAGCTGGTGGGGAAGTCAGTGATGATGCTGTGCACTTTCAGCTTGGCCAGCCGTTCGGCTTCAGTGAGATCGTTCACCGTCCACACGGACACTTTCAAGCCTCGCCGTTTGGCCCGGCGCATCAGTGCAGGGCCGACCAATGAGTAATGTGCGATCACCCAGCTACAGCCCAGCGCCTGAGCTCGGCGGGTGGGTTGCAGGTAGCGGTACTGGCATACATAACCCCGCTCGATATCCGGCGCCATGGTGCCGATCATGCGCAGAAAGCCGGTGTGGCTGGACGTAATTACCACCCGCGATTGCAGCTGCTGATCATGGATCATGTGTGTGAGGTGATGGGCCAGCTGGTGGAGGACACTACGGTCTGCCCCTTTCACCTCGAACTGAAAACGCATTTCCGGGCCGCACAGTTCAACCACTTCCTGCAGAGAGGGAATGCCGGTGGGGCTGTGCCAGCCGGGGGTGTTGCGGCGGGCGTCCATCACGCCAAGCTGGGCACGGGTGTACTGGCGCACATTGCCACGAACACCGGTGGTACGGGCTACGTCGCTGTCGTGCAGCACGATCAACTGCCCATCGGAGGACAGCCGCACGTCCAGCTCCATTTCCGTCACACCGGCTTCTATTGCCACTTGAAAGCTGGCCAGCGTGTTTTCCGGCGCTTCGCCGCGGGCGCCACGGTGGCCTACCAGAGCAGGGTAGGCAGAAGGGTTCGTCAGGTCGGTCATTGGCACAGTCATAGCGCTATTGTTGAAGACATTGTTTGGGGTCCATATGCAGCCGCGTTGTTGCTGAAAATGGTGCCAGGCAAGGCGTGAACCGCAGGGCCTGACGGGTCAAGTTCAAGGTTCACAACACAGCATGGCGCCATTTTCAGCAACAACCCGAAGGGCCGGGCCCCTTTTCCCGCCAGATTGCGATTGCTCTTGTTTATGTAGAGCGACTACACGGCACAATCGCAATCGCAACCTGGCAAAAAAATTGACTCCGGCGC
The DNA here is from genome assembly GCA_039983755.1 of Alloalcanivorax sp. Lineage (GTDB taxonomy): Bacteria > Pseudomonadota > Gammaproteobacteria > Pseudomonadales > Alcanivoracaceae > Alcanivorax. The sequence goes on along the minus strand of JBDWVU010000025.1, from coordinate 74,428 downwards.
GGCCGCATATGGACCCCAAACAGTGTCTTTCAGAAAGATGACAGCGCTGTGACCTGGACACAAGAGGTAGTGTTGTCATTTTTGTGACTTGAAACTGTTTTATTGTTTCAACGTTTCTTCCCTTCGAGCCTGATCATGCCAACGCTGTTGAAACGTTATACCGCACTGTTTGCCGCCAGCTGGTTCCCTGGTTACCAGGGCCAACTGCGCGGATTCTCGTTGCAGCGGGTGCTGGTAATGCTGCTGTTCTGGCCGGTATTCCTGCTGGTGCAGGGCATCAATGGCATCGGCCTGGGGCTGGATTATTTGCTGTTTCCTGATTTTCGTCGCGTCCAGGTGCGTGAGCCGCTTTTTGTGGTAGGCGTGCCCCGCAGCGGCACCACCTTCCTGCATCGCCTGCTGGCCATGGATGAACGCTTTACCACCACGGCCCTGTGGGAGCTGCTGTTTGCCCCTTCGATTACCCAGCGCTATTTCTGGACCGGTGTGGCTCGCCTGGACAAAGTGATCGGCCGCCCGGGTGCGCGGCTTTTGTTTTGGGCGGAAAGGCGTTTGTTGGGCGGGCTGGACGGGGTGCACAAGACCGGGCTGCTGGATCCGGAAGAGGATTATCTGGGATTGATCCCGGTGTGGGGCTGCTTTCTGCTGGTGCTTGCGGTGCCTGTTCCTGCCCTGTGGCAACTGACGTTTCTGGACCGCGATGGCCGCCCGGAAGAAAAGCAGCGATTGATGCGCGCTTACCGTCGTTTTATTCAGCGCCACCTTTACTTCCACGGCCCGGAAAAAAACCTGCTATCGAAGAACGCATCGTTTACCCCGTGGATGGAAACCCTGGCCGACGCCTTTCCGGATGCCCGTTTTATCGGCTGCCTGCGCAGCCCCACCGCGGCGGTGCCATCGCAGGTGAATTCCATCCTTATAGGAGCGCGCCTGTTCGATGGCCGGGACACCACCGGCTACTGGCGTGAGGGGTTTCTGGCGATGCTGGAATACTACTATCGTCACCTGCTGGAGGTGGTAAATCAGCTGCCGGAACAGCGCCAGGCGCTGTCGGTGATGGAAACTCTGGCATCTGCTCCTGGCGAGACCGTACTGGGTTTTTACCAGCGGTTTGGCTGGCAGCCCGACGCGCAATTTTGTGAGCGTCTGCAGGAGCAGGATCGCAAGGCCAAACAGTACCGCAGCGGCCATCATTACAGTTCGGACGAACTGGGCATCAGTCCCCATGAGCTGGTTGATGTCTTCGGCTGGGTCTATGAACGTTTTGGATACCCGCTCCCCAACACTGATGAAAAACCGCTGTAGGAGCGCCGCTTGAGGCGCGAACCAAAATAGTTTCGAGTTGCTAGAAGCGAGTTTCGAAAAGCAAAAATCCATTCGCGGGTTTCGATTTTCGTTACACGCTTCTCGTGACTCGCAGCTGATGAGGCAAGCAGATTCGCGCCTCAAGCGGCGCTCCTACAGCGTCGTTGTAGATGTCACGGAATCGCGCGGCCAGCGACGCTCTTACAGCGAGTTAGGGCTTCGTTACATCTTGTCGCAATTACACCGTCATGGCGTGACGCTCCTGTCACATTATCGACATGAGCGGCCCGGATACTGCCGGCCATGGATACCAAAGAGCTACGCATACTGTTTGTGGTGGATGCGATCAAGGGGCGGAATGGCGTCGGCGCCTACTTCCAGGACCTGGCATCGCATCTGAAAGATCAGGTGGCGCAAGTGGAACTGGTGCAGCCCTGCATGCAGGATCCTCATCCTTGCCAGGGTGCGTCTATTCCGATTCCCGGCGACCCCACCCAGCGGCTGTTCTTTCCCAAAGTGCGCGAGCTCAGCGCGCTGGTCTGGGAAATGAAACCGGATGTGATCGTCATTCCGGGGCCCGGTATTTTCTCCATGATCGGCTACTGGATCGCCAAGAAATGGGGGATTCCGGTGTGCGTTACCTTCCAGACAGATTACAACCGTCTGGTGGAGCTGTATTGGGGAAAACGGCTGGCGCGGCTGGCGCGGCTGGCTGGTGGCTTTCTCAACTGGGTGAACCGCACCCTGTTTCAGGGCAGCGAAACCGCCGCTACCATCTGCGAATCGATGATCGCCCAGGCTCGGGCAGTGGGGGCGCGCAATCCACAGCTGGTGGGCACACCGTTGGCCCGTGAGTTCGTGCATACGCCAGTGGTCGAGCTGGACAATACCGTGCAGCGGGTCTGTTATGTGGGCCGGCTGGCGGCGGAAAAGAACATTGAATCCTTCCTCGCGCTGGCGTCCCGTCGCCCGGACCTGCAGTTTGAAATTGCCGGCGACGGCCCGCTACGCGGCAAGGTGGAAAAAGCCTGCGGCGAGCAGGGTAACCTGCATTTCCACGGCTGGTGTACCCGTGAGCAAGTGGTCAGCATGCTGGATCGCTGTCAGGTGCTGGTGTTGCCCTCATCGGTGGAAGCCTTTGGTACGGTAGCGCTGGAAGCCATGGCGCGGGAGCGGTTGGTGATTACCACGCCGGCCTGTGGCATCAATGAATGGCCGGCCTTGGCCAGCGGCCTGTGGATAATGGACGAAGGGGAAAGCTTGTTCGATACCCTTGAACGCCTGCAATCACTCAGCCCGGTGACCCGCTCGCTTAAGGCCGGCCAGGCCCGCCAGGCCGCATTATCCATGAACGACCATGCGGTGACGCAGTGGACGGCGGTGCTGGCCCACTGTGCCACGCTGGCACCCAACCCAAACCCGGCGCTGCCTTCTCCCACCCTGGCATTGCTGCGCCGCCTGAGCAGCAGTTATATCCGCAATGCGCTCTGAGCCATTAACCGCACTGGTTTCGATTCACGATGTGATGCCTGAGACTCGCACGCGTGTCACCGCCATGCTGGCGCGGCTCAACCTGCCCGCCCAAGCGGTGACCCTGCTGGTGGTTCCCGGTAAAGACTGGCAGGCAGAAGACCTGGATTGGTTGCGGGCTCTGCAGGAGGCGGGGCATCCGTTGGCCGGCCATGGCTGGTCTCACCGTTGTCAGCCACCCATGACGCTTTATCACCGCTTGCACAGCGCACTGTTGTCACGGGATGTGGCGGAGCATCTGTCGTTCTCCGGCGACGGCATTCAGCGGCTGGTGTGGGACTGTTATCGCTGGTTTATCCGTAATGGCCTGACGCCATCGCCGCTCTATGTGCCGCCGGCGTGGGCATTGGGCGCGCTGACCCCGGCACAGCTTGCCGGGTTACCGTTTCGGTATGTAGAAACCTTGTCTGGTGTTCACGATGCCCACAAAGGCACCTTCACGCGGCTGCCGTTGGCAGGTTTTGAAGCGGACACAGCATTTCGTGCCTGGACGTTACGCTTTTTCAATGCCATCAATATCAGCCAGTCCCGCCGCACTGGAATACCGATACGCATCGGGCTGCATCCGGACGATTTTGAGTTGCGTCTTGCCAATACGATTTTGCCTTTGGCGGCGTCGTTGTCACAGACGTTTTCTTATCACGAGGCATTACAGGAACCGGTTCCCGCTGTTTTGTCTCGCCAGTGATCATCGCTCTTGGTGACGTTGTCGGGGCAAGACTGGTTTGGCCTCTGTCATTACTGAGAAGCGGCAATGCTTTTCTTTGTGCTGGTGGGCTGAAGCTCAAATATCTCTTCGACCATACATGGCGCTCACAGTGTTATGTGTGTCTTTCTGCATTTCCATTGACCTGTTTTCTGTGTGCTTTGGCGGATGATGTCACGCCGACATTGCCTGCCGGGATGTTCAGCGCCGTGTTGTCGGGTTATTTTGTGACCGCTTGGTCACAAAATCAAATACCAATAACAAATGGGTAAAAGCCATGAACGGCAACAACGGGATCAAAGGGCTGCTGCTGTGCTTTGTGCTGGCATGCGGCCACGCTCAGGCTGCGCAGGATTACGACGATATGAGCCGCCGAGAGTTAAAAGGGTTGGCGGAGCAAAGCCGCAAGCAGGTGCAGGAGGATGGCTCGGACGGTTGGCAGACCGAGAAGATGGCGGTGGACAACGAGGTGATCAGCGGCCGCTGGAACAGCGTCCCGTTTCAGACCCGTTTTTTTGATTATCCACCAGAAAAGCTGAAGGCCCGCTGGGGCGAGTTGACCCGTGCCATTCGGGTGCCGTATCCCTCGCCAGAGTATCTACAGAAGCGTATCGAATACTTCCCGGCCTTGAAGGCGGAGCTGGGGCCGGATTTCAATGGGGATTATGAGGCGCTGTCTGCTGGGATCCTGCATGCCTGGCGCCTGTTTTTTCGGGGGGATTTTCGGGCGGCCAAAGAGCAGGGGGCCCGCTATGGTGCCTTCGGGAAGTTACCGGCCTACCTGGCGCAGTGTATTTATGCGGTGTACCTCACTGACTCCCGTACCGAGAAGATCGAGCTTCTTGAGGATGTGGCGAACCAGATCACCGATTATGTGGATGTCTTGAAGGCGCTGAAACAAGAACCGGCGTTTCAGGAGGATTACATGATGTTGCGGCTGGGGTATGCCTTTGCCATCGCCCGCATTGCCGAAGAAGCGACGCCCCTGGAGGCGCTGATGAACAACTATTTGTTCAAGGTGAGCCATGCCATCGACGACACTCTGGCGATCGATCCGGGGCACCCGGTTGCGCTGGCCATGCAGGCGGTGAAGGATGCCAATATTATTCGTTTTGTGGGCAAACTGCTTGGCAGGCTGACTTTCGGTGCGCGGTTGAGCCGGGTGGAGGAAGGGTTTGCGGCGTCATTTGCCCAGGAAGATGACCTGGCCATTGTTCATTATGAATATGCCAATTCGCTGATCTACATTAACCGCAACCGGGATATCTACCAGGCGCTGGAGGCCTTCAATAAGGCGATCGGTATTCATCCGGTTTCTGCCATGGAGGCGCTGGATTCCATGTATGCAGCCAAGCGTATGCAGGAAATTCAGGACTATTACCTGAACTATGGGCAGAGTTTCCGTTCCTTTGAACGGGAGCGGCGCGAGTACATGGAAACGACCGATGAGAATCTTTACAACTTGCTGCGTGAGCCCTTTCTGGTGTCGCGTTATGTGCAAAATCAGGATGGCTATATCAACGCCTCAATGACCCCCTGAGGGGGCCATTGAGTGGGGGAACTAGTCCCGGTAGCGTTTGTTCAGATCAGCATAGGCGTCGATACGGCGGTCGCGCAGGTAAGGCCAGATTCGGCGTACGGATTCGCTGCGCTGCAGGTCCACGTCGGCCAGGAGCACCTGCTCGTTGTCGCTGTCGGCCTGGGCCAGGAATTCGCCCTGTGGCCCACAGATAAAGCTGTTTCCCCAGAATTGAATGCCGCTGTCGTCGGCCGGGCTTTGTTCAAAGCCGGTGCGGTTGGCGACCAGCACCGGTAGGCCGTTGGCGACCGCATGGGCGCGCTGAATGGTGATCCAGGCGTCCAGCTGGCGTTGCTGTTCTTCCTGTTCATCGCTGCGATCCCAGCCGATGGCGGTGGGGTAGAGCAGCAGGTCCGCGCCGGCCAGTGCCATCAGGCGGGCGGCCTCCGGGTACCATTGGTCCCAGCACACCAAAAGGCCCAGTTTGCCCACGCTGGTTTCGATGGGGCTGAAGCCGCTGCGGCCATCGTTGAAGTCGGCATCGCCGGGGGTGAAATAGAATTTTTCATAAAAGCCCGGGTCGTCGGGGATGTGCATCTTGCGGTAGATGCCAGCCAGGCTGCCGTCTTTTTCCAGCACCACGGCGGTGTTGTGGTAGAGGCCGGTGGCGCGCTTTTCGAACAGGCTGCCGACGATAACGATGCCTAGCTCTTTGGCCAGTGCACCCAGGGTTTCGGTGCTGGGGCCGGGGATGGGTTCGGCCAGATCAAAGACGCTGGTGTCCTCGGTCTGGCAGAAATACAGGCTGCGGTGTAATTCCTGCAATAGCACCAGCTCGGCGCCCTGGGCGGCGGCCTCGCGGACCTGCGCCAGGGAATGATCCAGGTTGGCTTGCAGGTCGGCGGTGTTTGTTTGCTGAATAACGGCAACACGCATGGACATTTTCCTTTGCTGGGGCTGGCTACGCGATAATTAAAGCGCGCCTTGCGGCAATTGCATGGTGACACAGTGCAGGCTGCCGTGCTGTTCGATCAGTACCCGGCAGTTGATGGCCTGAACGGTGCGTGGACCGGATACGGATTGCAGGGCATCCAGTGCCTGCTGGTCTGTGTCGCAGCCATAAATCGGCACCAGAATTTTCTCATTGGTGATGAGAAAGTTGGCATAGGTGGCCGGCAGGCGCTCGCCTTCGCGGCAATATTGGGCAGACGGCAGGGCCAGCGGGACCAGGGTCAAATCATGCTGATCCGCCAGGCTCAGCAGCTCCTGTTCCATGGCGGCAAGGCCGGGGTAGTGGCTGTCGCGGGTATCCTGGCATTGCACATAGGCCAGGGTTTTCTCGTCCACAAAGCGGGCGAGGGTGTCCACGTGGGCGTCGGTGTCGTCGCCTTCCAGTTCGCCATGGTCCAGCCACCAGATGTCACTGACGCCTAGCTGTTGTTTCAGCTGTTCGGTCAGTTCCGCTTCTGAGAGGTCCGGGTTGCGATTGGGGTTGCGCAGGCAGTGGCGGGTGGTCAGCAGGTTGCCATGGCCATCGGTATCGATGGCGCCGCCTTCCAGTACCAGTGAATGGATTTCCAGGGGCAGCTGCCAGGTAAGTTGCTGGTTGAGGGCATTGTCCTTGTCGGCGGTGAACTTGCCGCCCCAGCCGGTAAAGGTGTAGTCCAGCAGCTGTGTCTGCTCGCCGTTGCGAATGGCGATGGGGCCGAAATCCCGGGCCCAGGTGTCGTTGTAGTCGGCGATCACCAGGTGCAGGCGCTGGGCGTCGATGCCCCGTGCAGCGACCTGAGCGTGAATATGTTCACGGCTGTGGGCGTTACGGCACACCAGCAGCACATGCTCGTGATCAAGCAGGGCTGCGAGGATATCCAGATAACAGGTTTCGGCGTCGGCCAGATGATCGGCCCAATCGGTATGGGCGTCGGGCCAGGCGAGCAGGACCCCCCATTGGGGAGTCCATTCAGGAAGCAGTTGGCGCATAGCGAAGAGTGTCCGCAGGGTTGGCTATGCGCGCGAGTGTGCTACTGGCGGGCCCCCCAGTCAATATAGAAACCGCCGTCATCGGCGGTGTCTTTTACGTCGTTCGCTGCGTCCTCTGCGGCCTGCTGGGTCTGTTCTGCCTGCTCGACTTGTTCGTCGACGTTTTGCTGGGCCTGAGCCTGGGCGGCTTCGGCTTTCTCGTTGGCGTCATTAACGGCGCTTTGTGCCTTGGCCTGGCTGTCTTCTACCGCTTGATTGGCCGCTTCGCTGGCCTGGTCAACTGACTGCTGGGCTTCTTTCTCTACGCTGGCGGCCTTCTTCTTTGCAGCCTGTTCTGGAGTGTCTTCGCCGGCGATGATGATGCGGCCGGTGACCGGGTCAAAGCGGAATTCGCCTTCAGCATTGCTGTCCGCGGCAGGGGCCGTTGCCGATGAAGCCGGGGCGGTTTTCGCTGCAGCGGCGCCTGTGCTCGCGCTGGAGGCAGGTGCGGTTTTAGCTGTGCTTTTTGCTGGCGTGGCAGGGGCTGGTGTCGGGGCCGTGGCTGACTCTGAAGCCGCTGGCGCTGCCGTCGCGGCGGCCGCAGGGGGGGCGGCCGGTTTCGGCTCAGCGCCGCTGGCCGGGGCAGCGTCGTTGCCGCTGTTGTTGCCGTCTTCGCTGACAAAACGACCGGAAACCGGGTCGAATACCGGCCCGCCTTTGTCTTCACCATTATCCGCAGTGGCGGGCGCTGGCTCGCTGGATTGCGTTGCTGTTTTTTCCTGGAGGGGGGGCAGGGTATCGACCTGCTGGCCGGAGACCACATCCGGTGCGGCACTTGCCGGTCGATCAACGACGGTGTGCAAGGCGGTGTTGTTTTCGAAGTAAACGGTGAAGCCGTTGTAGAACCAGCGGGTGATGGCGGGGCTGCCCACCGGACCCTTGCTCTGGTTGGGGGCGCCGAATTCAGCACGGACCTGGGATTGGGACATGCCGCGTTGGGGAACGTCGGCCGCCAGTGAGGCAGCGGGCATGGCCAGCGCTGCTGAAGCCAGCAACGTCATTATTCTTATCTTCATTTCTTCCCCCGGCGAGATTGTATTTTCTTTCGATATTAGAAAGTTAGCTAGACTTATTCAACCATTTTGCTAGCACAGGAACGCTGACGCCGATCACAAAGCGAACCCCTGGTGCATTCGTGCCGGTTTCTGACCGTGATGGCCGTAGTATTTGCCCCGGGTTTCGGGTTAAATGCGCTGCATGTTTCGACCTCTATCCTTCTATGTGGGGCTGCGCTATACCGGCGCCCGTGCCCGCAACAGTTTTATTTCGGTGATTACACTGATTTCGGCGCTGGGCCTGATGTTGGGCGTAGCGGTGCTGATCACGGTGCTATCTGTCATGAACGGCTTCGATCGTGAGCTGCAGACCCGCATTTTGGGCATGGTGACGCACCTGTCGGTGCATGGCCGCGAGCCGGTGCAGGACTGGCAGGCGCTGGCCAACCGGCTGGATCATCATGACCAGATTGAGGCGGCGGCGCCTTTTGTTCAGCTTGAAGGCATGCTGACCCATCGCGGTAATGTGGCCGGGGCGCTGATTAACGGCATTGAACCTGAAGCTGAGCGCAAGGTGTCCATCGTCGGCGATTTCATGCATCAGGGCGAGCTGGAAAGCCTTGCTCCGGGTGAGTTCGATGTGGTGCTGGGTTATGGGCTGGCGCGGCGTCTGGGCGCTGAACTGGGCGATAAAATCACCCTGGTGCTACCGGAAGCCACGATTTCACCTGCCGGGGTGATGCCCCGTTTCAAACGGTTTACGGTCACCGGAATTTTCCGGGTGCGGGCGGAAGTCGACTCTCTTTATGCCTATGTGAATATGGCGGACGCCGCCAAACTGGCTCGCCAGGCGGGTACCGTGCAAGGGGTGCGGCTGAAGCTGAACGATCTGTTCAGTGCCTCCAATCTGGGGTGGAAGCTGCAACAGGAGCTGGGGCCGAATTACTACACCAGTGACTGGACCCGCAGCCATGGCAACCTGTTCCAGGCCATCAAGATGGAAAAGACCATGATGACGCTGTTGCTCAGCTTCATTGTGGCGGTGGCGGCTTTCAATATCATTTCCAGCCAGGTGATGCTGGTGACCGAGAAGCGCGGCAACATTGCGGTGTTGCGCACGCTGGGGGCGTCGCCGGGCACGATCATGCGCATTTTCATGGTGCAGGGTACGCTGATCGGTGTGGCGGGAACCTTACTGGGGACCGCGCTGGGCGTGTTGCTGGCCACCAATGTGAGCAATATCGCCGAGTGGGTAGAGCGAACGTTTAACACCCGTTTGTTTGATGCGTATTTTGTGAATTATCTGCCGTCCGAGCTGCAGTGGTCCGATGTGGGCACCATTGTGGGGATCGCGCTGTTCATTAGTTTCTCTGCCACCCTGTATCCTTCCTGGCGCGCTAGCCGGGTACAACCTGCGGAGGCGCTGCGTTATGAATGATTCGACGCCTGTCCTGCATGCGCAAACGTTGGTGAAAGCCTACGAAGAGGGCAATAACGAGCTGGAAGTGCTTAAAGGTGTGGACCTGACCGTGCACAAGGGCGATATCCTGGCGATTATCGGTGCGTCCGGTTCGGGGAAATCGACCTTGCTGAACCTGCTCGGCGGGCTGGATCACGCTACCCGCGGGTCGGTCTCTATCGCAGGGACTTCGGTGGCATCGTTGAATGATCGCGAAACCGGACGGTTGCGTAACCGCTATCTGGGGTTCGTGTACCAGTTTCACCATCTGTTGCCGGAATTTACCGCGCTGGAAAATGTGGCCATGCCGCTGTTGATCCGTGGCGAAAAGCCGGCGGATTGTCAGGCCCGGGCCGCAGCGATTCTGGAGCGGGTGGGGCTGGGGCCTCGTCTCAAGCACAAGCCTTCTGCGCTGAGTGGCGGTGAGCGTCAACGGGTGGCCATTGCCCGTGCGCTGGTGACTGAGCCGGCACTGGTAATGGCGGATGAGCCCACCGGGAATCTGGATGAGCGCACTGCTGCACAAGTGCAGGCGCTAATGATCGAGTTGAATGAGAATCTGGGTACGGCGTTCATGATCGTGACCCATGACCGGGAGTTTGCGTCCCGCTGTCCGCAGCAATATGAGCTGCACGACGGGTTACTGCGGCGGCTTTGAGTCGTCGCGGGCCTCGTCGGCCTCACGTTTTGCCTCTTCTTTGGCGTTTTCCTTTGCTTCCTGTCTGGCCTCCCGGCGTTCCGCCCGGATGCGCCGGTGTGCCCGCAGGTTCCAGCTACGAATCACCGCCAGCCGCCAGCTGACCTTCACTGCCAGGTAGGCCAGCCCGCCGAACAGGAATGCGCACAGCAACGAGCCCACCCACAGGGGAATCAACTGCTCCACAAACCAGGCCACGGTAATGCCTTCGCCGCTGTGGGGCGGCATGCCCAACAACCAGGCACCGATGCGGTAGGTGAAGTAGAAAATGGGGACATAGGTGACCGGGTTGGAAATCCAGACCAGCATCACCGACAGTGGCAGGTTGCAATGAAAGCGTACCGCCAGTAGCGCTGCCAGTCCCATCTGCAGGGGAATGGGTAGCAAACCGGAGAAGATGCCGATAAAGGCGGCGCCTGCCAGTGAGCGGCGGTTGATGTGCCAGAGATTGGGGTCCGACAACACCTCCCCGAGAAAGCTCAACGACTTGGTCTGCCGAATGCGTTCGGGTGTTGGCAGGTATTTGCGGAATATCCGTTTTGGCATGAACTCGCATCTACTGGCTGGGGTCGGGAGCGTCTGGCTGCCCCGGTACATTCTGGCGGGCGTTATCTTGCCGTCCACGAACGCACTCTATCAGTTCGTTGCTATGCCCGGTACGTTCGTGCCGGGATTAACCGCGAAAAAAGTGGGGCAAAAGGGCGTTTGTGCTCCCTTACTGTTTCCCCGCGGGCGCTATTATGCCCGCATCGATAAAAAAGGCATACTCCTTCGCTGACGGCTTTCGGGATTGTTGGGTTCGTCAACAGAATCGTCATGTTGTGATGTCTGTGTAATCGTTTTCACGTCGTCGTTTCAGAAAATACCGCGGAGCAAGGATGCGTATGTGGTTGACGGCAGCGGCCATGGTGGCTGGCTGCTGGCTGGGTGTGTTATGGCCACTGCTGGTGCTTTCTGCCGTGGCGGCGGTGGGGGTGTGGCGTTACCGTTCCCTGTGGCTCGTCTGGTTGGTGCTGGGCTATGGTTTCGGCGTTTGGCAACTGCATCAGGGGCTGGCGCAACGCCTGCCTGCAGAGAAGGACCGGGCGGTGCTCAGCTTGCAGGGGCAGGTGCGGGATATACCGGTTACCCGCCGTGAGTTTCGCTTCGGCCGCTGGCAGGTTCGCCAGCAGCTTCATCTAACGGTGTGGGGCAGTGAGGCATGGCCCGGCACGCACCGGGTGGTACTCAATAGCTATGCGCCTTCGGTATTGCTGAGTGCGGGGGACCGGGTGGCTCTGGATGCAGAACTGAAGGTGCCCCGTGGCGTGTATAACCGGTTTGGTCCGGACCGTGCCCGTGCCGATCTGTCCGCTGGAGTGGATGCTCGAGGCAAGCTCGAGCGTGTTTCGATAATCGCCAATCACGGTGGCGTGGATGCCTGGCGGGAGGCGCTGTCCTCTCGGGTGGCGGCATCGGTGTCTGGCTCTCCCTTCGGCAAAGCGGTATTGCCGGCATTGGTTGTTGGCGACCGTGCCGGGCTGCCGTCGTCTCTCTGGCGCACCTTTCAACTCACTGGCGGGGCTCACCTGCTGGCCATTTCCGGGCTGCATATTGCCATTGTGGCGGGGTGGTTCTGGTGGCTGGGCAGGGCATTGCTTGCGCCCGTGCTGCAAGGCGTGATTCCAGGGCTGCGACGATATTCGCTGCAGCAGCTTGCCTGGCTGCCAGGCTTGCTCGGTGCCATGGGGTATGCGGCACTGGCGGGCTTCAGCCTGCCCACCATGCGTGCACTGGTAATGCTGATCGTGGTGGCACTGGCCCAGTGGTGGCGAGTGCCGGTTTCGCTGTGGCGCGCGTTGGGAATGGCCCTGTTGGTGGTGCTGTTGATTACGCCTCTGGCTGCGCTGTCCACGAGCCTGTGGCTGTCTTTCGGTGCGGTCGCCTGTATCGCCATGCTGACCCGTAGCCATGCGCCCTGGCGATTGATGCTGTTGCTGCCGATGATGATGGCCGTGGCGAGTGCGGTGTTGTTTCAGCAGTGGACGCCCAGCGCGCCGCTGGCAAACCTGATTCTGGTGCCGCTTTATACCTTGCTGGTTATTCCTGCGGCATTGCTGGGGACGCTGCTCCAGCAGGCCTGGTTGCTGGGCGCTGCCGCGACCGGGGTGGAATTGTCCGTATGGATAATGACGTGGCTGGCGAATCTGGGGGTGCCGTCCTGGCTCAGGTTGCCGTCCATGGTCGCAGGTATTGTGCTGATGTGTGGGGCGATGCTTCTGCTGATGCCTTTTCTGCCGTTTCCCCGGCGTCTGTTGCCGTTTTGTCTGCTGCCCTGGTTGACACAGCAGCCGGCAACACTGGCTCAGGGCGAGTGGTCGCTGACGGCTTTTGATGTGGGGCAGGGGTTGGCATTGGCAATACGCACCCGCGAGCATCTGCTGATTTATGATGCCGGGCCGTCCTGGCCCGGTGGCAGCATGGCGGCGCAGAGCATGAGGCCGTGGCTGTCGGTGACGGGGCAGCAGGTAGACCGCACGGTGATTAGCCATGGTGACAATGACCATGCCGGCGGGCTGGCCGATTTGCCGCCGCCGGGCCTGTTGCTCAGCGGCGAGCCGCACAGGGTGCCTGACAGCCAGTTTTGCCAGGCGGGTGATCAGTGGCGCTGGGACGGCGTGACCTTCACGGTGCTGTGGCCCAGTGAATCAGGTCGGGCAGGGAATGGCGCCAGCTGCGTGCTACATGTGGAAGGGGCCTTTGCCTCTGCGCTGCTGCCTGGCGATATCGGCCTCCAGGAGGAATACCGTTTGCTCGGGGAGTTGGCGCCCGTGGACCTGCTGGTGGTAGGCCATCATGGCAGTAAATCGAGCACCAGCGATGCCTTGCTGCGCCAGCTGCAGCCCGATGTTGCTCTGGTCAGCGCGGGCTATCGTAACCGGTTCCGCCACCCTCATCCGCAGGTGCTGCACAAACTGGATAGCGCGGGCATCACAGTTCTGCGCACGGACCTGGATGGCATGATTGTGTTTCGACAGGGGGGCGTCGATAATGGCCGGCTTATAACAAAATGGCGGCAAACGTATGCCCGGCCCTGGCATGGACCGGCCCGTTGGCGCTTTTGGTAACCCGATTTGTGAGCAAGGGGAGAAGTTAAGGTGCAGGATCTTGTGCAGTCCGGGGGCTGGATGATGCTCCCGATCTTGATCTGTTCGGTAGTGGCGCTGGCCATCGTGGTAGAACGTTTCTGGACCTTGCGGCCCAGCAAATTAGCGCCGGCGGATACGGTGCCCCAGGTGCAGACGCTGCTGAAACGCGGCCTGCTGAATGAAGGCAATCTGGTGAAGCTGCGCGACAGCTCGCCGTTGGGCCGTATTCTGGCGACCGGTCTGGCCAATGCTCGCCATGGTCGTGACATCATGAAAGAAAGCATTCAGGAGAGTGCTACTGGTGTGGTGCACGAACTGGAGAAATTTCTCAGCACCCTGGGTTCTATCGCGGCGATTACTCCGCTGCTGGGCTTGCTGGGCACCGTGGTCGGCATGATCGATGTGTTTGCAGCGATCATGATTCACGGCACCGGTGATGCGGCACAGCTGGCTGGCGGTATTTCCCAGGCACTGTTGACCACTGCAGCGGGGCTGGTGGTTGCTATTCCGGCAATCTTCTTTCACCGGTTCTTTGTACGCCGGGTAGAAGAAATTACCGTGGAACTGGAGCAAAGCGCCGTTCATGTGGTGGATCTGGTCCACGGTGATCGTGAGGCAGAACCGGGAGAGAAGGCGTGAAATTTCCCCGGCCCAGCCAGGAGGAAATCAGCGTTAACCTGACACCCTTGATTGATGTGGTGTTCCTGCTGCTGATTTTCTTCATGGTATCGACCACGTTTGATGACAAGACACAGTTGTCGATCACCTTGCCGGAAGCCGATGGTGCTCCGCAGGCCCAGGTGGATGACCAGGTTGAAGTGACGATTACCTCCACGGGCGATTACCTGGTGAATGGCGAGAAGCTGGCGGCCAGTGACAGCAATGCGCTGCGCACTGCGTTGCTGCGTCTTGGGCAGGATAAAACGGATCAACCGTTGCAAATTTATGCGGACGCCAATGTGGCGTATCAGGCTGTCGTGCGTGTTTATGACGTGGCCGGGCAGCTGGGTTTTGTTAAGCTGTCGCTCACCACTCGCGAATCCCCCAACGAGGCACAATGACTCAACCTCTTTCCTCCGAGGACGTGTGGCCTACCTACAAGCGGCTGCTGAGCTACGTCCGCCCTTACTGGTTCATGCTGATTATCAGCGTTATTGGCTATGCCCTGTATGCCGGGACCCAGGCCGGGGCCGCACAGCTGGCCGGTTACTTGGGGGAAACCATCGTCAACCCGACCGATGCCCGCGTGCTGATCGTGTCGATTGCGCCTCTGGTGCTGGTGATATTCCAGGGCCTGGGCCAGTTCATGGGCAGTTATTCCATGAACTGGGTGGCCCAGCAAATTGTGTATGTGCTGCGTAACGATGTGTTCGGCCATGTGCTGAAATTGCCCCAGTCGGAATACCACCGCAATGCGTCCGGGCGCATCATGTCGAAGATTATCTTTGATGCGCAGCAGGTCACCAGTGCGGGTACCGATGCCATCATCGTGATTATCCGCGAAGGCCTCACTGTGGTGGGGCTGTTTGGTTTCCTGTTATGGCAGAACTGGAAACTGACGCTGATTCTGGTGGCTGTGGCGCCCCTGATTGCCCTGGTCATGAATATTACCAGCAAGCGATTCCGCAAGATCAGCCGCCGCATTCAATCGTCCATGGCGAACATTACCCATTTTCTGGGTGAAGCCATTGAGGGCAGTGGCGAGGTGAAAATTTTTGGCGGCCAGAAACAGGAAGCGGACCGATTCCATAACGTCAGCCGCAGTTTTGCCAAGCAGAACGTGAAGCTCAATGCCAGCAAGATTGCCAGCACGGTCATCGTGCAGTTGTTCGTGGCGGTGGGTATTGGTGCTATTACCTATCTGTATATTCACTTGATGGGTGAAGACCTGACTGTGGGGGGCTTTCTCTCCTACATTGCCGCCGCCGGCATGATCCAGAAACCGCTCAAGCAACTTACGGATGTGAACGTGAAAGTGCAGCGGGGCGTAACGGGTGCGGCCAGCCTGTTTGAACTGCTGGACACCGAACAGGAAGTGGATACCGGTACCTATGCGGTGGCCACCAAGGCGGACGGCAATATCGAGTTCCAGGGTGTGACCTTTGGTTATGACCCGGCGTCACCGGTGGTGCGGCATCTCAACTTTTCCATCAAGGCTGGTGAAACGGTGGCACTGGTGGGGCGTTCTGGCGCGGGGAAAAGCACCATCAGCGCCATGCTGCCACGTTTTTTCGATCCGGATCAGGGCCGTATTCTTCTCGATGGCGTCCCCTTGCCGGAGTACCAGCTCGGTGAGCTGAGGAACCAGATCGCCATGGTCAGCCAGCGGGTAGTGCTGTTCAACGACAGCGTGCGAAACAACATTGCCTACGGTGAGCTGCGCAGCGCGGATGACGCCACCATCATAAAAGCGGCACAGGACGCCCACGCCTGGCGCTTTATCGAGCAGCTTGAGCATGGCCTGGATACCTTGCTGGGCCAGGATGGTGTGCAATTGTCCGGTGGCCAGCGGCAGCGGATCGCCATTGCCCGGGCGCTGCTCAAGGATGCGCCGATCTTGATTCTTGATGAAGCGACCAGCGCACTGGATAGCGAATCTGAGCACCATATCCAGCAGGCCCTGGAACAGGTGATGAAAGGGCGCACCACTCTGGTCATTGCCCATCGCCTGTCTACCATCGAAAAAGCGGACCGTATTATGGTGCTGGATCAGGGGCAGTTGATTGAGCAAGGCTCGCACCAGGAATTGCTGGAAAAGAACGGGCTTTATACGCAAATGTACCGGATGAATTTTGCCGAGGAGTAAGCGGGCGACATGGGGTCACTGAGCGAATGGATTCAACAGGGTTGGTATAAGGGCAGTCCCTGGCTGGTTCCGCTGCGGCCTCTGTCTGCGCTGGTGTCTCTTGAGGCTCGGCGCCGTCTGCAACAATTCAGGAAGCAACGCCCAAGCCCTCCCGTCCCGGTGTTGGTAGTGGGCAATATCACCGTGGGCGGTACAGGCAAAACCCCATTGGTGATTGCGTTGGTGGAAGCGGCGCGTTCCCGGGGCTTGAAAGTGGCGGTGGTATCCCGCGGCTTTGGCGGTAAAACTGAGCAATATCCTCAACATGTGTCCGCTAGCAGTAATGCCCTGGAAGTAGGGGATGAGCCGGTGTTGATTGCTCGCCGTACCGGGGCGCCGGTGGTGCTGGATCCGGATCGGCGCAATGCACTGGACGTGGCGATTCGCGAGTACGCGCCGGATCTGGTGATCAGCGATGATGGCTTGCAGCATTATGCGTTGCCGCGCAGCGCCGAAGTGGTGGTGGTGGATGGTCAGCGCGGGCTGGGTAATGGTCGCTGTCTGCCGGAAGGACCATTGCGTGAGCCGGCCACCCGCCTCAAGGAAGTGGATTTCGTGATCAGCACCGGCGGTGGCTGGACCGGGGCCTATCCCATGATCATGCGCCCGTCAGGCATGACATGCCTGGCCGACGACCGTACTCTCTCCCCAAACGATTTCCTGCGCCAACATCCCCAGGTTCATGCGGTCGCCGGCATTGGTAATCCCAAACGCTTCTTTAATCTGCTCAGTATTCTGGGGCTCAGCACAACGCCTCACGTTTTCCCCGACCATCATGCTTATCAGCCGGCGGATCTGGCCTTTGCCGATGGGCTGCCTGTCTTGATGACAGAAAAGGACGCGGTGAAATGTGCGCCCTTTGCCGAACCCCACTGGTGGTTTCTTCCGGTGACTGCGAGCTTGCCGGACGGGTTGCTGGATCAGATGATTGATCGGGCGTTGGGAAAGGAATAGCCGCAAGCTTCAAGCTTCAAGCTTCAAGCTACAACAGGGAACGGACTTTGTTTTATTGTGCACATTGGTGCCCGAGCTTACTGTCTGGTCGCGTTGCAGCTTGTAGCTTGATGTTTTTTCTATGAGGTAGTGAATGAGTTTTTACGTAGTGGTGCCGGCGCGGTATGCGTCTACCCGTTTGCCGGGCAAGCCGTTGGCAGACATTGCTGGAAAAACCATGGTGGAACGGGTGGCAGAGCGCTGCCAGCAAAGCCATGCCGAGCAGGTATACGTGGCCACGGATGATGCGCGCATTGCCGATGTGCTGGATGGCATCGTGCCCGTGGTCATGACCCGGGAGGATCACCCCTCCGGCACGGACCGCCTGCAGGAAGTGGCCGCCAAACTGGGGCTGGCTGATGATGACATTATCGTCAATGTGCAGGGCGATGAGCCGTTGATTCCTCCGGCGGTGATTGATCAGGTGGCGGCGAATCTGGCCGCCAACCCGGACTGCCAGATGTCCACCCTCTGTGAGCCCATTGAACATGCTGACGATCTGTTTAACCCGAATGTGGTGAAAGCCGTGTTCGATGACAGCGGCAAGGCGCTGTATTTTTCCCGGGCGCCGGTGCCCTGGCATCGTGATGCCTTTGCCGATGGCAAGCGGGACATGTCCGGTGGTCAGTGGTGGCGGCATATCGGCATCTACGCGTACCGGGTAGCGTTCTTGCATCAGTATGTGCAATGGCCGCCCGCGACCCTGGAGAAGCTGGAATCGCTGGAGCAGCTGCGGGCCATGGCCAATGGCGTGGCCATTCACGTGGAACCTGCCTGTGAGGCCGTGCCCGGTGGGGTCGATACCCAGGCGGATCTTGAGCGTCTGCGGTCAGAGTTGGGAGGCCGGTAATGAGCGTATCAGTATTGTTCGTTTGCCTTGGCAACATCTGTCGTTCACCCACCGCTGAAGTGGTCTTTCGTGAACGCGTGAAGGCAGCAGGGCTGGAAGATCGTATTCGTATTGATAGCGTTGGAACCGGCGATTGGCATATCGGCAAGGCGCCGGATCCTCGTACCCAGGAGGCCGCGTTGCGACGGGGCTATTCCATGGCTGACCTGCGCGCGAGGCAAGTCAGCCCGGCGGATTTTGCGGACTTTGATTGGGTGCTGGCCATGGATGACGCCAACCTGGCGGATCTGAAGGCCATGCGACCCGCATCGTATCAAGGCACTCTTGCCCGTTTTCTGGACTATGCACAGCATTCTTCGGTGCGGGAAGTGCCCGACCCTTATTATGGCGGTGAAGACGGATTCGATACCGTGCTGGACCTGATTGAAGATGGCGCTGAAGGATTGTTGAGCCGCGTGCGGGAGCAACTGTGAGCCAGGCGGCGCCACCGACCGGTTCGGTTGACCAGATTTGCGATGCGGATCTGACGTCGCTGAATACCCTGCGGTTGCCGGCGCGAGCCCATCGTCTGGCCCGCCCGACCACGCTGGATGCATTGTCACAGGTGCTGGCGGAGCGTAATCCGGCAGAGCCCCTTTTTGTGATCGGTGAAGGCAGCAACCTGGTGATTCGTTCTGATCTGCCGGGGCTGACACTGAGCCTGGCTATTGATGGCATGGCGCAGGTGAAAGAAGACGACACCCATGTCTGGGTCGCCGCCGGTGCTGGCGTGCACTGGGATGATCTGGTGGCCTGGACCGTTGAGCAGGGCTGGCAAGGGCTGGAAAACCTGTCCTTGATTCCCGGTACGGCGGGGGCGGCACCTTTTCAGAATATCGGTGCCTATGGCGTCGAGTTGTCCCAGGTGCTGGAGCAGGTGACGGTGATGGATGTGGTCACCGCCCAGGTAGTCCATTTTGCCGGCCATGAATGCGAATTCTCCTACCGCGACAGTCGTTTCAAAAGCGGTGATCGTGGCCGCTATATCATTACCGGCATCGAGCTTCGTCTGAATAAAATACCGCAATGTAATGTGAGCTACGGGCCGCTTCAGGCGCGTTTTGGTCACTTGTCGCAAGCGGATATTTCCCCCGCCGCGGTTCGCGAGCATGTGATTGCGGTGCGTCAGAGTAAGCTGCCGGATCCTGCCGTGTTGGCTAACGCGGGCAGTTTTTTCAAAAACCCGGTCGTCACAAAAGAGCAGGGTGATGCGTTAAAGATGCGCTTTGCGGATGTGGTGGCGTACGCACAAGCAGATGGGGTGAAACTGGCAGCAGGGTGGCTGATCGAGCAGGCCGGCTGGAAGGGTAAGCGGTTGGGGCCTGTTGGTATGCATAGTGAACAGGCGCTGGTGCTGGTCAATCATGGCGGTGCCACCAGTGCGGATGTGGTGGCGTTGGCAGAAGCGGTGTGCGCCGACGTGCAGGCGACCTTTGGTGTGTCGTTGGAGCAGGAGCCGGTGCTGTTACCATAGCCAGGAGCCCCCATAGATGCATGGGACGCATGGGATGCATGAGACCTGATTTCAGCATGTAGAGGTGGGGCAATACCCGATTATTGTCTGATTGATGGCCCTGACAATTCCTCAAAGAAACCCTCAAAAATACCTCTCAAAAGAGATATCGCAAAACGATAGCTGTTCAGGTTCAGGTTCAGGCATCCGGCGTCGCGATAAACCTTTCAGACGGCGAGAAGCGTGCTGCTCACTCTAATCCGGGAAGAACCATAAGCCACAAAAAAGCCCGCATGAAGCGGGCTTTTTTGTGGCTGGAATGTCCTCAGTCTTCCGAGGACGATTCCGCTTGTTGCGCCTTGGCAGCGGCTTCCTGGGCTGCGAGCTGCTCACGACGACGCTGGCGTGGGTCGTTGCTGGCGCGGCCCTGCTCGGCGGCGGCGGGCTTGGCTTCTGCCTTGACCGCTTTCACTTCCGTGGCACGGCTGGGCAGTTCATTGCTGGCCGGTGCCGGCTTGGGCTTTTCTTCCGCCTTTGGCGCCGGGGCTGCCGGGGTGGGTTTGTAGCCCGGGGAGCGCGGATCATTGCTGGCCCGGCTTGGAGCTGCTGGCTCGGCGGCGGGGGCTTCTGCTTTGGGGGCTTCGGCCTCTACCGCTTTCTCTGCCTGCTTTTCCTCTACCGGTTTGGTCGGCGCTGGCGCCTCAGCCGGTTTGGCCGCTTCTGACTGAGCTGCTGCCGGCGCTGCCGGAGCGTCAGCGTCTTTAGCGGCTTCCGCTTGTGGAGCGGGTTGCGACGCTTTCTCGGCATCGGCGGTTTTCGGGGCGTCAGCCTCGGGCTGCTGCGGCTGGCTATCGGCAACCGGTTTTTCCTGCGCTGGAGCAGCGGCAGGAGTGGCTGTCGGCTGAGCGGTGGCCGGCTTATCGTCCTCGGCTTTCGGCGCGGCAGTGTTTTGCTCGGCCGGGGCCTGGGCGGCTGGTTGTTGCTCGGTAGCAGGTTGCTGCGGCTGAGCCGGTGCAGGGGGCTGTTCCGGCTTCGGTTCAGCTGCGGCTTGCGGCTTGCTGGCCGCCGGCTGTTGCTCGGTTGCCTGAGCAGCCTTGTCGGCCACCTCTTTTTTAGCCTGATCGTCGGCCTTCGCTTGCGCAGACGGCTCCTGAGCCGGAACCAGCTTGGCGGGCGGGTGACCTTCGTCATCCACGGGCGCGGGCTGTTCGTTACGCTGGCGGGCCGGTTTGGGCGCATTGTTGCGCTGCGGTTTGTCCGCAGAGGCTTGAGCTACCGCATTCTTGCCGTCGCTATTGTTTTCCCCTTTACCAGGACGCTGGCGTTCGCGTAGCGGACGATCGTCCTTGGCATCGGTGCGGCGAGGGGCTTTCGGGCCCTTGTCGCTACCTTTGCTGTCGGCGCTGTCAGCAGCATTAGCATTGTCCGGCTTGCGGTTGTTACGCGGTTTGCCGCCGTCATTTGCCTTGTTGTCGGGCTTGTTGTCGTTACGACCGTCGCCACGGTTGTCGTTGTTGCGGTTGTTGCGACGGTTGTCATTACGGCCACGGCGTTCGTTACGGTTACCGTCGTCCTTGTTATCGCCACGGTTGTCGTTGCGATTGTCGGAAGAGCGATTGTCTGCCTGGCGGTTATCGTTCTTGCGGCCGCCATCCTTGTCGTTCTGACGCTTGTTGCGGTTATTCCGATTGTCGTTATCGCCCGCTTTGCCGCCATCGCGCTTGTTGCGGTTGTCGTTCTTGCCGCGGTTATCGCTGTTGCGGCCGTCATTACGATTGTCGTTGCGGTTGCGGTTGTTGCCACCACGGCCACGGGTGTTCTGCTGCTGGCGCTGTTTGTTATCGCCTTTGCGCTGCGGCTGTTCTTTTTTCGCCTTGGCCGGTTTGGGCTCAGCGGTAAAGACCTGGGCCAGCCAGGTGAACAGGCGTGCCAGCAGACCCAGGTTCTGGGCCTGTGGAGTTGGTGCGGCAGCCGCCGGTTTGGGCGGCGGTGCGGCGGTGTCCGGTGCCATCAGTTTGACGGCCGGCTCCTGGGTCTTGATTTCCGTGTCCTGGGCGGAGGCGATGTCTGCATCCTTGTTGCCCTCCAGCAAATCCATTTCATGGCTCAGCTGGGTGGACGTCTGGTCATCACGGATACGCTCCACTTCGAAGTGGGGCGTGTCCAGGTTCTGGTTGGGGATAATGACCACGCGAACGTTGTGGTTCTTCTCAATGGCGCGCAAAGGGTCACGCTTTTCATTGAGCAGGTAGGTGGCCACGGCCACCGGCACCTGGGCCTGAATCTCGCCGGTGCGCTCTTTCATCACTTCTTCTTCGATAAGACGAAGAATGCTTAGCGCCAGGGATTTCACATCACGGATATGGCCCTGGCCGTCGCAACGGGGGCAGACGATGCTGGACGTCTCGCCGAGGCTGGGGCGAAGCCGTTGGCGGGATAGTTCCAGCAGGCCGAAGCGGGAAATACGGCCCAGCTGGATGCGGGCCCGGTCTTGCTCCAGCGCATCGCGCATGCGGTTTTCCACGTCACGCTGGTTGCGTGCCGGGCCCATGTCGATGAAATCCACCACGATCAGGCCGCCGATATCCCGCAGGCGCAGCTGCCGGGCGATTTCTTCGGCGGCTTCCAGGTTGGTGTTCAGGGCGGTTTCTTCGATATCCGCGCCCTTGGTGGCACGGGAGGAGTTGATGTCGATGGACACCAGTGCTTCTGTCGGGTCGATGACAATGGAGCCGCCGGAGGGCAGCTTCACTTCCCGCTCGAAGGCGGTTTCGATTTGCGACTCAATCTGGAAACGGGAGAACAGCGGGGTCTCGTCGTCGTAAAGTTTGATCTTGTGCTGGAAGTCCTGCATCACCTGCTGAACAAAGCCCTGGGCTTCGTCGTAGACTTTTTTGGAGTCGATCAGCACTTCGCCGATGTCTTTGCGCAGGTAGTCGCGGATGGCGCGAATGATGACGTTGGATTCCTGATAGATCAGGAAGGGCGCCTTGCGATCCTGGGAGGCATCGTCAATGGAGGTCCACAGCTTCAGCAGGTAGTTCAGGTCCCACTGCAGCTCTTCAGCACTGCGGCCCAGCCCGGCGGTGCGCACGATCACGCCCATTTCGTCGGGAATGGTCAGTGCTCCCAGCGCTTCTTTCAGTTGCGCGCGCTCTTCCCCTTCGATGCGACGGGAAATGCCGCCGGCACGGGGGTTGTTGGGCATCAGTACCAGGTAGCGGCCAGCCAGGCTGATAAAGGTGGTGAGGGCGGCGCCTTTATTGCCGCGCTCTTCCTTGGCCACCTGAACGATGACCTCTTGGCCTTCCTTGATGACTTCCTTGATGTTAACGCGACCCTGGATGTCTTTGGGGTCTTTCTGGAAGTACTGGCGGGAAATTTCCTTGAGGGGAAGGAAGCCGTGACGCTCGGCGCCGAAGTCCACAAAAGCCGCTTCCAGGGAAGGTTCTACCCGAGTGATCTTGCCTTTGTAGATGTTGGCTTTTTTCTGTTCCCGCGTGCGGTGTTCAATATCCAGGTCATACAGACGCTGTCCGTCGACCAGAGCCACTCGTACCTCTTCAGGGTGAGTGGCGTTAATAAGCATACGTTTCATGGTGCTACCACAAGTTTGTGGTGGCATGGGGCAGGGCCGGGTGTAACCGGTAGCAGACCAGGGGGAGTGCTGTGGCAGGCATGTCACGGATTGGGCGCACGCTGGGCGTGTGATTCGCTTTCCTTGGTGATCGTGTTGCCTGAGTCAGCGGCTCTCCGAGTTGTGTGCAATGTTTAGTGCGTAATCATGCTGGCAGTTGGCCAGTCTGTAATGCTTCACGCGATTGCCGTGGTTATCCTCACACAGCAATGTGTAAACTCTTGTCTGTCTGTTTTCCAGGTCGTTTGACCGGCGCTGCAGGCCACCATCGTTAATGTTCAGGGCCCGTTTTTTCGGGCGCTGTAAATGGGTCTTCTGCAGCGTGTGCCCAGTTCCGTGTGGGTATCTCCCTTTTGGAAGGTGGGCTTAACGCTTTTTCTGTGACCTGGGGGCGGGCTCTGTCTTCATCGGCTGTAGCCGGAGAGGGCCGAACGGCGAATGTTCGCTGCGCGTCGCCGTTGCCTATTCAGGTCGACGCTTGACTATAGCAACAAAAGGCCAGCCGGATCAATCAGATAGATTGCTGAGCTTCCCCGCGGTAGATGCAGACTTTTACCCCGATCACGCATAGAATCGCGCCATGTCAGAAGATACCCCCGCAGCGAACCGGGTGACGTTTGTCACCATTGATGAAGGCCGGCACGGTCAGCGCCTGGATAATTTCCTGTTTACCCACCTTAAAGGGGTGCCCAAATCCCGTGTTTACCGGATTATTCGCTCCGGTGAGGTGCGCATTAACAAGGGGCGCGCCAAGCAGACCACTCGCCTGGCCAGTGGTGATGTGGTGCGTATTCCGCCCATTCGTACCAGTGAATCCGCCGCGCCGCCGGCGGTGAGCGAAGGGTTGGCCGAGCGCTTGCGCCGGGCCTGTGTCTATGAGGATGACCAGCTGTTCATTTTCAACAAGCCGTCAGGCCTGGCGGTGCATGGTGGCAGTGGTGTCAGTCTGGGACTGATTGAGGCCCTGCGGGTGATGTATCCCGATGAAAAGGAAATGGAGCTGGTGCACCGGCTGGACCGCGATACCAGTGGATTGATCATGGTGGCCCGTCGGCGTTCGTTTCTGCGCAAGCTGCAGCGTCTGATGCAGGGCGGTCAGGTGGAGAAGCGTTACTGGCTCCTGTGTCAGGGCTTCAAGGGCAAGGAGCGCACTCTGGATGCGCCTTTGCTGAAAATGATGAATGGCAACGAACGGATCGTGCGGGTCTCCCGCGAGGGTAAACCGTCAGTGACCCATTATCGCCTGCTCGAGCGGTTTGCCCAGGCGCAATTGGTGGAGGCCACTCTGGAAACCGGCCGCACCCACCAGATTCGGGTACATAGCCAGTTTGGCGGCTTTCCCTTGTTGGGGGATGACAAATACGGGATTGCCAAAGGAGAGGCGTTGTTGGCCGAACTGGGTCGTCGTCGCCTCTGTCTGCATGCCCGTACCCTGGTGTTTGTGCACCCGAACACGGGCAAGCGGCTGACGGTTACCGCACCACTGGATGACGATTACGAGGCGATTCTGACGGCCCTCAGGAGCCAGCGATGAATAATGCGCGTCCTTATGACCTGGTGATTTTCGACTGGGATGGCACGGTCATGGATTCCACCGGTCGCATTGTCAGCTGCATGCAACTGGCAGCATTGGATCTGGGGCTGCCTTCCCTGGCTGACCCGGTGGTATGCAGTATCATCGGGCTGGGTTTGCCGGAGGCCATCGCCACGCTCTATCCGCAGCTGGACGATGGAGGGATCGTCGCCATGCGTGATCGCTACGCTTTCCACTTTATCGCCGCCGAGCAGACCCCCAGCGCCCTTTATCCGGCGGCGGAACAGGTACTGACTCACTTGCGCGAAAGTGGCTTTAAGCTGGCGGTGGCCACTGGCAAGAGCCGCAAGGGGCTACAGCGGGTGTGGGGAAATACCGGCCTGGACCGCTATTTTCATGCGTCACGCTGTGCCGATGAAAGCCAGTCCAAGCCGCACCCGGCCATGGTGCTGGAGTTGCTGGAGACCATGGCGGTGCCGCCAGAGCGGGCGGTGGTGGTGGGCGACACAACGTTCGATCTGGAAATGGCCCGTGCTGCCGGAGTGGACCGCATTGGCGTGAGCTATGGTGCTCACCCGGTTGAACAATTGCTTCCGTGCGAGCCCTTGGCGGTGATCGACCGATTGGATCATTTGCTGCCGTTGGTAGGTTTGGCAGCGTCTGAATTTGTAATGGAGAGTGTGTGACTATGGAAAATCAGCCATCTTCCCAGCCCCCGCAGAATGAGCGGGAGTGGAAGCTGATCGAAAAATTGCTGGGTCAGGCCCAGGATGAACAGCGCAAGTCCCGCCGTTGGGGCATCTTTTTCAAGGCGCTGACCTTTATATACCTGTTTACGCTGTTGGTGATGGTGATTCCGGGCAAAACCGGTTCTGCCGTGACCATGGCGGAGAAGCATGTGGGGATTGTTGACGTAAACGGTGTAATCGCGCCGGATCAGGATGCCAGTGCGGATTTGATCGTTACCGGCCTGACGCGGGCGTTTGAAGCGGAAAATACCACTGCCGTACTGTTGAAGATCAACAGCCCAGGTGGCTCGCCGGTGCAATCAAACCAGGTGTACAACGCCATCAAACGGCTGCGTGCCGAGTACCCGGAAAAGAAGGTGTATGCGGCCATTACCGATGTGGGCGCCTCCGGGGCCTACTTTATCGCCTCCGCTGCGGATGAAATCTATGCGGATCCGGCCAGTATCGTCGGCTCCATCGGTGTAATCATGGCCGGGTTCGGGCTGGAGCAGGCGGCCGACAAGCTGGGCGTGGAGCGCCGTGTGCTCACCGCCGGCGAAAACAAGGACCTGATGGACCCGTTCTCGCCGATTCAGCCGGCCCACCGCAAGCATGTGCAGACCATGCTGGATGATATTCACCAGCAGTTTATTACTGCAGTGAAAGAAGGGCGCGGCGATCGCCTGAAAGTGGATAGCCACCCGGAACTGTTCTCGGGTTTGTTCTGGACCGGTGAGCGGGCACTGGATCTGGGGCTGATTGACGGCCTGATGAGCCCGGGGCAGGTGATCCGTGAGGTGGCCGGTCAGGAAGAAATGCTGAATTACAGCTCCAGCCGTTCGCCCATGGAAGAGTTTATCCGCCGTTTTGGTGTATCCATTGGCGAGGGCATGGCGGCCCAGCTGGGGTTGAGTGCGTCACCGGTGATTCGCTGATCATAGTCGCTACGAGAAGCGAGAAGAGGCGAGTTCCGAGGTGCGCAATGGCGTTCGGGGCTCGCCTCTTTCCTTTTATATGGGTAGCTGAATCCCTTCGGCGGCCAGGAATTCTGTCAGCACGATCAATGGCAGGCCCACCAGTGTATTCGGGTCGCGTCCTTCCAGTGCCTTGAACAATACAATGCCCAGCCCTTCGGATTTGAAGCTGCCAGCACAGTTCAGGGGCTGCTCTATGTCCACGTAGCGTTCGATTTGCGCTGGTTTCAGGGTGCGGAATTGTACATGGAAGGGGTCGCAGGCCACCTGGCTGCGGCCGGTGGCGGTGTTGAGCAGGCAAAGGCCGGTAAGAAAGGACACCCGCTGACCGCTGGCGGCGCTGAGCTGGCGGATCGCGGTGTCCCGGTCGCCGGGCTTACCCAGTACCTGATCGTCGATCACCGCCACCTGATCGGAACCGATGATCAGCGTGTTCGGGTGCTGGTCGGCCAGCGCCAGGGCTTTTTCCCGGGCCAGGCGTATCACCAGGGCGGTGGGAGTTTCACCCTCATGCCGGGACTCGTCGATATCCGGGCTCTGATGGATAAAATCCAGCTTCAGCTTGTCCAATAATTGCCGCCGAAAGGGCGATGAAGAGGCGAGTAACAGGGTAGGTGTCTGGTCAGTCATGGGGGTCTCCGCGCGTTGCGGGGGCAAGTGTAAGGATTATTTTTTCATGACGCACGAAAAACCCTGTTGACTCAGGTGCTTAGTGCCTCACATTAACTTTGACAGCAGGGCCTCACGGCCCTAGAATTGCGCGCTTATGTTTTCAGGGCAACTGCCACAGTTCCTCGATCCTCGCAAATATGCGGATCAAGGTCGCATCGTTGAAGGCCAGCTTACCGTTGGAGACCTGCCTCGCCTGCAGGAATACCGCGAAAGTCTGGACCAGCCAGTAGCAATATCGCTGGCATTCGATCGTGATGATGAGGGGCATCGGCGTATCGAGGGCGAGGTTAGCACCGTATTGGTGCTGCCATGTCAGCGCTGCCTGGAGCCAGTGAGTTATTCCGTTACCGCCCATATTGATGTGGCGCTGGTGTGGAATGAAGATCAGGCCAAGGCATTGCCGGAGCGACTGGACCCCTGGTTAGTTGGCGAAGAACGTATGGTTCTCACCGATCTGATCGAAGAGGAACTGTTGCTGGCCATGCCGCTGGTGGCACTGCATGACCCTTGCCCGACAGCTTTACCGCATGATCGCGGTGAACCTGAGAAACACGAAAACGCGGATAATCCTTTTGCCGTGCTGGCCAAATTAAAAGGTCAAGGCAAGTAAATTCAGGCTGAATAAACGCCCGAGGAGCTCGAAATGGCTGTTCAAAAGAACCGTAAAACCCGTTCCAAGCGCGGCATGCGCCGCTCTCACGACGCGCTGCCCGCCGCTGCGCTGACTGAAGACACCAACACTGGTGAAGTGCACCGTCGTCACCACATTTCTCCGGATGGCATGTACCGTGGCCGTCAGGTGATCAGTCAGGGCGAATCTGACGACGAATAAGTTGTATGAAAACGGGAGCTGCGGCTCCCGTTTTTTTGTGCCCGGCTGACCTGGCGCTGCCTCTGTGCAGTGAAAGGCCGGTTTGTACGGCACACTGAAATCCTCCTTCGGGAGGATTTTTTGTAAGTGGATTTGTGATTGAATGCGGGGAGCATGTCGCCGCCAGGCGTTTTTTGTCAGAATGCCCCCAAATTTGAATAAAGGAAGCAGCCCATGCCGGTTGTGACGTTAGCAGTGGATGCCATGGGGGGCGATCACGGCTTGTCCGTAACAGTGCCTGCTGTGGCAGCCATGCTGTCTCGCCATGCGCACATGCACATCATTCTGGTCGGCCAGCCTGAACCGCTGGCTGACGCCTTGTCCCAGGCCAGCATCGCTGACCACCCCCGTATTACCGTCCAGCCTGCCTCTCAAGTGGTGGCCATGGACGACCCGGTTGCCGTTGCTCTGCGGCAGAAGAAAGACTCATCAATGCGTGTGGCCATTAATATGGTCAAGGAAGGGCGTGCCCAGGCGGCGGTCAGTGCCGGTAATACCGGTGCACTGATGGCGGTGAGCCGCTTTGTGCTGAAAACCCTTCCAGGAGTGGATCGGCCTGCCATCTGCACGGCGATTCCCACGGCCAATGGCCACTGTCACATGCTTGATCTGGGTGCCAATGTGGATTCCGAGCCCGCTCACCTGTTGCAGTTTGCCCTGATGGGGCAGGCGGTTGTGCGTGCAGTGGATGGGGTGGAGCACCCCCGTGTGGCGCTCCTCAACATTGGTGAGGAAGATATCAAGGGCAATGAGCAGATCAAGGAAGCGGCGGGCCTGTTGCGTGAAGCGGACGACCTGAACTATGTGGGCTTCGTGGAAGGGAATGGCATTTTTGCCGGCGAAGCCGATGTGGTGGTCTGTGATGGCTTTGTCGGTAACGTTTCGCTGAAAACCATGGAAGGCGTGGCGAAGATGATCGGCAACATGCTGCGTGAGGAAATCAAACAATCCTGGTTGCGCAAATTGTGTGGTCTGTTTGCCTTGCCGGTTCTGATTGGGCTGAAAAAGCGTATGGACCCGGACCACTATAACGGCGCCAGCCTGGTTGGCCTGCGCGGAGTGGTGGTGAAAAGCCACGGTGGTACCAGCAAGGAAGGCTTTGCTTGCGCGTTGGAAGTGGCGCAACTGGAGGCGCGACGCAATGTGCCCTCTCTGATCAGTGATGCACTGGGCCAGGGCAGCACCGACTAAAATTCTGTGTCGGGCCTGCTGGCCCCGATGCTGTTCATACTTTGTTTCAGGCCCGGCCGGACAGCGAAAGCGAAAGCCGGCATACTGCGGCCTGTCTATTTCTAAGGGGATGTTGAATGTCGAAGACAGCCTTTATTTTTCCCGGTCAGGGCTCTCAGAGTCTGGGGATGCTGAGTGAGTTTGCCGAACGTCCGGCAGTGAAGCAGACCTTTCAGGAAGCCTCCGGTGCACTGGATCAGGATCTCTGGGCGTTGGCCCAGGAGGGGCCGAAAGAGGCACTGAACCAGACTGAAATTACCCAGCCGCTGCTGCTGACGGCCGGTGTCGCCCTGTGGCGGTTGTGGGAACAAAGCGGTGGTCCGCGGCCGGATGTGTTGGCCGGGCATAGCCTGGGTGAATACACCGCTCTGACCTGTGCGGGTGTGATTAATCTGGGTGATGCTGTGCGGTTGGTCCGCACCCGTGGCCAGCTGATGCAACAGGCCGTGGGGCAGGGTGAGGGCAGCATGGCCGCGATCCTGGGCCTGGATGATGAACAGGTCCGTTCTGCCTGCGCGCAAGCTGCACAGGGCGGCGTGGTTGAGGCAGTCAATTTCAATGCCCCCGGTCAGGTGGTGATTGCGGGTTCCGCGGACGCGGTTGAGCGTGCTATCGCGGCCTGTAAAGAGGCCGGAGCGAAGCGCGCCATGGCGCTGCCAGTGAGCGTGCCATCTCACTGCGCGTTGATGAAACCGGCGGCGGAACAGCTGGCCGATACCTTGAGCGGCACGCGTTTTCATGCGGCGGAAATGCCCGTGATCAACAATGTGGACGTGGCCATGGAAACGGATCCCGAGAAAATTCGTGATGCGTTGATTCGCCAGCTCTATTCGCCGGTACGCTGGGTGGAAACCATCCAGGCACTGAAAGAGCAGGGCGTGGGGCATCTCTATGAGTGTGGTCCGGGCAAGGTTCTGTGTGGGCTGGTAAAGCGCATCGATCGTGATTTGGCGGCTCGTCCGCTGGAAACAGAGGCTGCATTCACGGCGGCCCTGCAAGGAGAATAAGAATGTCGGAAAAGAAAGTGGCGCTGATCACTGGCGCAAGCCGGGGGATTGGCCGGGCGATTGCCGAACAGCTGATTGCTGACGGTTTCTTCGTTATCGGCACGGCCACCACGGATAAAGGGGCCGCTGCCATTGGCGATGCACTGGGCGAAAACGGTGCCGGCAAGGTGCTCAATGTAGCGGACAAGGAATCGGTGGACGCGACGATCAAGAGCATTAATGACGAGTTCGGTGCTCCCCTGGTACTGGTGAATAACGCCGGTATTACCCGCGACAACATCATGCTTCGGATGAAGGAAGATGAGTGGGAAGATGTCATCAATACCAACCTGAATTCCCTTTATCGCGTTAGCAAGGCATGCTTGAAGGGCATGACCAAGGCGCGTTGGGGCCGGATCATCAATATCAGTTCGGTGGTCGGTACCATGGGTAACGCCGGGCAAGCCAACTATGCGGCCGCCAAAGGCGGTGTGGAAGGTTTCTCCCGGGCGTTGGCTCGCGAGCTTGGCTCACGTAACATCACGGTGAATTCTGTTGCGCCGGGCTTTATCCAGACGGACATGACAGAGGCTTTGCCGGAAGCCCAGAAAGAGACGCTTTTGCAGGGTATTCCCCTGGGGCGCCTGGGGCAGCCGGCGGAGATTGCCAGTGCTGTTGCCTGGCTGGCCAGTGATGGCGGTGGTTACGTAACCGGAACCACTTTGCACGTCAATGGGGGTATGTTTACCGGGTAGCTCAAAAATTGGGCATCCGAACGTTTCTGGGAAAGCTGTCTAATTGACTGTTTTCGAAGAAGAAAATATTTGGAAAAACTTCAAGGAAAGGCATCGGTCCAGTCGGCTTGCAAGCGCAAACAGCGTTCACCTAGAATAGCCGCTGACAGGTGCTAGCACACCATTAATCAGGAGAGTAATACGATCATGAGCAGCATCGAAGAACGCGTAAACAAAATCATCGTTGAGCAACTGGGTGTTAAACCGGAAGACGTAAAATCAGAAGCGTCCTTCGTTGAAGATCTGGGTGCAGACTCCCTGGACACCGTTGAGCTGGTGATGGCCCTGGAAGAAGAATTTGAAACCGAAATTCCGGACGAGGAAGCTGAGAAAATCAGCACCGTCCAGTCCGCTGTGGATTACATCAAAGCGCACAGCTGAGTTCGGTTGTTCGAATAACAGAAAAGCCGCAGGTTCAATGAGCTTGCGGCTTTTTTGTGGCCAGAATATTTGCGGCGGCAAGTGACGTTTTCTTACATTACGGCGACCAGTTACCGGGCCGCTTGTAGTAATCTTGTCGCATTAAGGCCGTTAAATGACGCCAAAATAATGGATTGGGAGGTAATCGGGTGACGTCACGTCGAGTCGTTATTACAGGGTTGGGAATGCTCACGCCGCTGGGAGTCGATGTGGCTTCTACCTGGGAAGGTATCAAGGCGGGCAAGAGTGGCATTCGCAATATCGAGCACTTTGATACGGAGCCCTTTGCTACCCGTTTCGCTGGCCTGGTGCCTGACTTTGATATTTCCGAGTACCTGTCTCCCAAAGACGCTCGCAAGATGGACGTCTTTGTTCAGTACGGGCTGGTGGCAGCCATTCAGGCGGTACGCGATGCGGGCCTGGATATGGAAAAGGAAGATGCCGAGCGTGTAGGGGCGGCGATTGGCTCCGGTATCGGTGGCCTCACCAATATCGAAGACAACCACCGCAAGCTGCTCGATTCCGGCCCCCGCAAGCTGTCGCCGTTCTTTGTTCCGGGCACCATTATCAACATGATCGCGGGCAATCTGGCGATCATGTACGGCATGAAAGGCCCCAACTTTGCCACGGTAACGGCCTGTACCACCGGCACCCATAACATTGGTTTTGCTGCTCAGCAGATTGTGCTGGGGCAGGCGGACGTGATGGTTGCCGGCGGTGCCGAGAAAGGCTCTTCGCCGCTGGGGCTGGGCGGTTTCGCCGCCGCCCGGGCGTTATCCACTCGCAACGATGACCCGCAAGCCGCCAGCCGCCCCTGGGACAAGGATCGGGATGGTTTCGTGCTGGCCGATGGTGCCGGCGCAGTCGTGCTGGAAGAGTACGAGCACGCCAAGGCCCGTGGCGCCACGATTTATGCGGAGTTGGCAGGGTTTGGCATGAGTGACGATGCCTACCACATCACCTCCCCGGCAGAAGGCGGCGACGGCGCCATGCGGGCCATGCGCAATGCGCTTCGCAATGCCGGTGTCGAGCCGACTCAGGTGGATTACATCAATGCCCACGGCACCTCCACGCAAATGGGGGATGTGGCGGAAGCCATGGCAGTGAAAACCCTGTTTGGCGACCATGCCCATGATCTGGCGGTCAGCTCCACCAAATCCATGATCGGGCACCTGCTGGGTGCGGCGGGTGCAGTGGAAGCGATTTTCTCCATTCTTGCCATACGCGATTCTGTGGCTCCGCCCACCATTAATCTGGATAACCCGGACGAAGGCTGCGATCTGAACTTTGTGGCGAACAAGGCGCAGGAACGCACCATCAACTACGCGCTGTCCAACTCGTTCGGTTTCGGTGGCACCAACGGCACCTTGCTGTTCAAGAAGGTGTAATGCCACTGAATCCCCGTGACCGCGGTTTCGCCTACGGCGACGGTGTGTTCGAAACCGTGCGCGTGGCCGCCTCCGGCGAACAGCCCTTGTGGCCGCGGCACCGTGCCCGCCTAATTGGTGGGCTGCGAGCACTGGGCATTACGCTGCCCGATGAATCCCGGCTGGACGCTGCCCTTAACGAGGGCGTTGCCGCGCTTGGTGGTGAGGCCGGGGTGGTCAAGCTCACGGTCACCCGTGGTGTCGGCGGCCGGGGATATTTGCCCCCGGTACCCGCTCAGCCCACGGTTGTGTGGCAGAGTGGCCGCTTGCCTGTCTGGTCTGAACGCCATCGCCGCGAAGGCCTGGTGCTGGGACTTTGCGATACGCCGCTGTATCCTGACCCGTTGGCCGGATTCAAGCATCTGAACCGTCTCCCTCAGGTCATGGCACGCAGGGAAGTGGCACGGCAGGGTTGGGACGAAGGGTTGCTGCTCAGTACCCGCAGGCAGCCTCTGGAAGCCACTTCCATGAATCTCTTTGCCCGCTTTGCCAATCACTGGTGGATGCCGGATCTGGATGCTGCTGGAACTGGTGTGGCCGGGGTGATGCGGGCGCACTTGCACGAGACATTACTGCAATGCGGCGAGAAAGTGGTCTGTGATCTGCGGCCACTGTCACAGCTGCGCACAGCCGATGGGCTGTTTCTGTGTAACAGTGTTGTCGGCGTGCTCCCGGTGCGTAAACTGGCGCAATGGCATTGGCCGGTGCTGGCATCGGTCCGGGAACTGCAACAGTCGACAGAAACCTTTTTGGCCGGCTCACTGAAGGGCTAATAACCGCACTATGCGTAAAAAAATCCGTATTTTTGGACTGCTGGTTGTCTTGCTGGTGGTCGCTGTACCCGTGGCGGGGGCCTGGGTCAGCAGTTATCTACACCGCCCATTACCGGTTTCTGAAGCATTAACGGTGGAGGTGCCCCGGGGCGCCGGCTTGAGCCGGGTGCTGTATAACCTCAAGGGGGAGGGCATCCTTGGTGAGGGCCTGGAAGCCCGCTTCCGTCGGGTGGGCGCGCGAATCTATTCCGCCTTCACCGGCATGGATGGCCGCATGCATGTGGGTGAGTATCAGCTCAAGCCGGGCGACTCGTTGTTGTCTCTGCTGGAGAAAATCGACCGGGGCGATGTGCTGCAACGCAGTCTGACCCTGGTGGAAGGCTGGAACTTCCGAGAATTACGTGCCCGACTTGCCTCCCAGGAGACCTTGAGCCACCGCCTGAAAGAGCTGACCGATGAGCAAGTGATGGCGGAGTTGGGGCGCCCGGACCGGCACCCGGAAGGCTGGTTTGCGCCAGAAACCTATTTCTATACCCGTGGCACCACAGACCTGACCATTCTGGCCCGGGCGCTGGCGCGCCAGGAAAGTATTCTCGACGCTGCCTGGCAGCAGCGGGCCAAGGATTTGCCCTACGACACCCCATACGAAGCGCTGATCATGGCGTCTATCGTGGAAAGGGAAACCGGCGTGCCGGAAGAGCGTCCGGAAATTGCCGGCGTTTTTACCAATCGTTTGAACAAGGGCATGCGCCTGCAAACCGACCCGACGGTGATCTACGGAATGGGGGAAGACTACAAGGGCAATATTCGCCGTTCCGATCTGCGTCGCGCTACCCCTTACAATACCTATGTGATCAGCGGGTTGCCGCCCACGCCTATCGCCATGCCCGGCCGGGAAGCCATTCTGGCGGCGGTGAACCCGGGGAAAACCGAGTCCCTGTATTTCGTGGCCCGTGGTGATGGCAGCCATTCCTTCTCCAAAACCCTGGCTCAGCACCGTAAAGCCGTGCGTGAGTATCAGCTGCAACGCCGTGAAGGCTACCGTTCTTCACCCGGAGGCGGGCAATGAGCGGCCGTTTCATCACCCTGGAAGGCGGCGAGGGCGCCGGCAAAAGCAGCAACCTGGAATGGCTGGCCGACGCTCTCAGAGCCGCCGGCAAGACGGTGACCGTGAGCCGCGAACCCGGTGGTACCGCCTTGGCGGAATCGATCCGTGGTGTACTGTTGGCGCCTGGTGATGAACCTATGGCGGATGATACGGAGTTGCTGCTGGTGTTCGCCGCCCGCGCGCAGCACCTGGAGCAGAAGATTCGTCCTGCACTGGCCCGTGGCGAATGGGTGCTGTGTGATCGTTTTGTGGACGCCACCTGGGCTTACCAGGGGGCAGGGCGAGGGCTGGACAGTGCAGCCATTGCTGACCTGGAAAGCCTGGTTATTCGCGACACCCGCCCGGACATGACCGTACTGTTTGATGTGCCGGTAGAGGTGGGCATGGCACGTGCCGGCAAACGTGCCGCTCTGGATCGCATCGAACAGGAAGACCGGGCTTTTTTTGAACGTATCCGCCAGTGTTATCTGGCCCGTGCAGCCCAGGAGCCCAGCCGGTTCCGCACCGTGGATGCGGGGCAGCCGTTGGGGTCGGTACAGCAACAGCTGGGCGCGATAGTCGAGGAGATGCTGGCATGGCCGTAACCGGCGCAAAAGTTCAGGCACCGTGTCCCTGGCATGGTGATGCCATGGCGCAACTGCTTGACCAGCACGCACAGGGGCGGCTGCCCCATGCGCTGTTGCTGACCGGTGCCAAAGGCATCGGCAAGCTGCGCTTGGCCGAATCCCTGGCCCAGACCCTGCTTTGCGAGAAACCTTCGGCAGGGCTGCCCTGTGGCCACTGTCAGGGGTGTCAGCTCAGCACCGCCGGCACTCACCCGGATCTGCACCGCCTCAGCCCGGAAGAAAAAAGCAAAACCATCAAGATTGATCAGGTCCGCAAGCTGGTGGGGTTTGCCACCCGCACGGCGCAGTACAGTGGTTACCGGGTTGCCATTGTCTATCCGGCGGACGCTCTCAACCGCAATGCCCAGAATGCCTTGCTGAAAACCCTGGAAGAGCCGGGCGCGCAGACCCTGTTACTGCTGGTCAGCGATCAGCCGACGCTATTGCTGCCCACCATTCGCAGCCGTTGCCAGCAGCGCACCTTGCCGTTACCGGAGCAGGACCAGGCGCTGCAGTGGTTGCAGAGCCAGGTGGGCGAGAGCGCGGCCTCGTTACTGGATGCCGCCCAGGGCGCGCCGCTACAGGCGCTGGCACTGGAGCAGGCGGACTGGTTTGCCGACCGGGCCCGTTTGCTCGATACCCTGGTCAGTGTGGCGGAAGGACGTCAGTCGGTGGCGCAAGCGTCGCCGGTGCTGGCCAAACATGATCCCACCGAAATGGCCGGGGTGATTTATGGCTGGTTGTCGCGCTGTTTGCATCAGCGCTTCTCCGGCCAGCAGAGCGCGGATGCATCACTGGCGCCGCTTCTGGAGCGGCTCAACAAAGCGGTGCCGCCGGCGCGTTTGTTGCGGGCTGCCCAGCGGGTACTGGAAGGCCGTCGTGCCTTGCGGTCCGGGGCCAACCCCAACAAGGAATTGCTGTACGAACAGTGGTTGCTGGTACTGGTGGGCGTTGACGCTGCGGCGGCAGCGCACTAATCTTTACCCTATTAATAATAAAGTCTTACTGGTTGTGCCATGCCGCTGATGGGTATGCGGACTGCCGGTATGTCATACGAGGCACCTCCCTATGAAAATGCCCGGCGGCCGCAGCGGCATCCTGTCGCTTTCCATCAAGGACAAGGCGGTACTGTATTCCGCTTACATGCCCTTTATCACCAATGGCGGCCTGTTTATTCCCACCGACAAGCAATACAAGCTGGGGGAAGAAATCTTCCTGCTGCTCAATATCATGGACGAAGCCGACAAGATTCCGGTGGCCGGCAAGGTGGTATGGATTACCCCCAAGGGGGCCCAGGGCAACCGTAGTGCCGGCATCGGCGTGCAGTTCTCCGACCAGGATGACACCGCCCGCGTCACCATCGAAAACCATTTGGCAGGCTCGCTGGAGTCGGATCGACCGACGCATACGATGTAAAATGCCGGATGCCGGATGCCGGATGCCGGAAGCTAGAAGATAGAAGCTAGAAGCTAGAAGCTAAACCCCGGCGTTGAGTTGTTCAGTATTAAAGCGGCAATACCTTGGGGTATTGCCGCTTTTGCGTTTAGCATCCGGCGTCTGGCCTCAAGCGTGCCCACATGCGGCGTGTCGTGTGCTGCCTATCTCCTCTACAATATCTGCGTTTTTAACGTTGGAGCCTGTTGTGACTGCTACCCCTTTTGTGGATTCCCATTGCCATCTGGATCGCCTGAATCTTGACGCCCATGGTGGCGATTTCGAGGCGATGATGGCGGCCACGGCGCAGGCGGGGGTCAGCCATATGCTGTGTATCGGTGTGGATCTGGAAACCTTCCCGCAGGTGCAGGCTCTGGCCGAGCAATACGAGAATGTGTTTGCCAGCGTTGGCGTGCATCCTCTCTACAAGGAATCCCGCGAGCCACAACCCAGCGAATTGGTGGAACGGGCCGGGCACCCCAAGGTGGTAGCGATTGGCGAGACCGGGCTGGATTACTTTTACGCCAAGGAAGAGCGGGAGTGGCAGCAACGCTACTTCGTTGCTCATATTCAGGCGGCCCGGGAAACCGGTCTGCCGCTAGTGGTGCATACCCGTGGCGCCAAGGACGACACGCTGGCGTTGTTGCGTGAGCATGGCGGTGGTCAGGTGCGCGGGGTGTTGCACTGTTTCACCGAAGACCTGGACATGGCCCTGCAGGCCATTGAGCTGGGTTTCTATATTTCCATTTCCGGTATTGTGACCTTCCGCAATGCTCAGGCCCTGCGCGACACTGTGAAGCAGCTGCCGCTGGAGCGGCTGTTGATTGAAACCGACTCGCCCTGGCTGGCGCCGGTGCCGTTCCGTGGCAAGCCCAATGAACCGCGTTATGTGGCGCACGTGGCTGAATGCGTGGCCGAGCTTCAGGGTGTCAGTGTGGCGGAGCTGGCCAAGGCCACCACGGATAATTTCTTTTCCCTGTTTAACAAGGCGCAGGCATGAATCTGTATGCAATGGTGGCGCTGGCAGCGCTATGTGGTGGTGCCGTGGCGGCACTGTTGGCGGTACTGATCGAACGGCGCCGGGCGGCGGCCCGCGAGGCGGCATTGGTGGCCGAGAAACAGGCGCTGAGCGAGCCGTTGGCCCAGGTGCCCCTGCTAAAACAACAACTGGAAGGGCAGCAACAGCGGCAGCGCGACACCGATGCGCAATTGCAGCAGTTGGGGGCAGAGAAAGCACGCCTGGAAGAGCGCCTGGCCGGGCAGCAGGAAAAGCTGGCCTTCTCCGAGCAAAGCCGCAACCAGCTGAAACAGGAGTTTGAGAACCTGTCAGGGAAGGTGCTCGACCAGCGCGGCAAGCAGCTGCAGGAGCAGCACCAACAGGGCCTTGACGGCATGCTCAAGCCGTTTCGCGAACAGCTGGCGGATTTCCGCCGCCGGGTGGACCAGATTCACAGTGACGAGACCCGCGCCCAGGCGTCCCTGATCGAACAGTTGGGGCACCTGAAAAGCCTGAACCAGCAGATGCACGAAGACGCCCGCAACCTGACCGATGCGTTGAAAGGGCAGGCCAAGACCCAGGGTAACTGGGGTGAAATGATTCTGGAGCGGGTGCTGGAATCCTCGGGCCTGACCCGGGGCCGAGAATACGAAACCCAGGTCACCCTGAAAGACGAGAGCGGTCAGCGCCGCCTGCCGGATGCCATCGTTCACCTGCCGGAAAACAAGGATGTGGTGATTGATGCGAAAGTGTCTCTGGTTGCCTATGAGCGGCTTTCTTCGGCATCCACGGCAGAGGAGCGCGAACAGGCATTACGTGATCACCTGACCTCACTGCGCAGCCACATCAAGGGCCTGGACACCAAGGACTACAGTGGCCTGGAAGGCATTCGCAGCCTGGATTTCGTGCTGCTCTTTATCCCTATCGAAGGCGCCTTCATGGTGGCCATGGAGCAGGATTCCAGCCTCTATACGGATGCCTTTGCCCGCAACATTGTGCTGGTCAGCCCGACCACGCTGCTGGTGACACTGCGCACCATCCAGAATATCTGGCGTTACGAATACCAGAACCGCAATGCGCTGGATATTGCC
Source organism: Alloalcanivorax sp. (assembly GCA_039983755.1). Lineage (GTDB taxonomy): Bacteria > Pseudomonadota > Gammaproteobacteria > Pseudomonadales > Alcanivoracaceae > Alcanivorax. The sequence goes on along the minus strand of JBDWVU010000025.1, from coordinate 35,609 downwards.
GATCGTGCCGGGAAAATCTGCGATCAGGTGTCTTTGATCGGGGAATCCATGGACGATCTGGGTGACAAGATCGGCAAGGCCCAGACGGCATGGGACACCACCTTCAAGCGTCTCAGCAGCGGCCGCGGCAACCTTTACCGCCAGGCCCAGCAATTGAAGGATCTGGGGGCGAAAGCACGCAGGGCGCTACCGGAACCTGGTGATGATGAGGGTGATGAGGGTGATAGGACCAGTATGACGGATCAGTCAGACCGCGAAGAGACATAAAAAGTGTAAAATGTTTACTTTATATAAAGTAAATTTTAGATGATTTAAATGCACTGTAATTGATTGCAATTTGATGAACTTTGTCGCTAAAAGTGGCAAAAGAGGGCGGAAAATGACGAGACTTGGTGGTCATTTTTCAGCGTCTTCAGGTACGAATGTGCCACCATTGTAATATCAGAACTGGGTCACAGGATTACGCCGAAAACCTTAGTTAGTATGCGCTCCGTAACGTAATGCTAACGAAAGGTAATCTTATGTATCGTTTGATGTTCGCCCTGATGCTGGGGATGGGCCTGGCTCAAACGGTATCGGCGCTTGACGCTCAACCTCGTATTATCGGGGGACAGGACGTAGCAACAATCCGGCCGTGGATGGCCGAAGTGGAAATCAGTCGATCCGGAAACCCTGCCTACGCTGCCACGCTGTGTGGTGGAACCTTGATTGCGCCCGGTTGGGTGCTGACGGCCGCACACTGTGTGGTGACCTCCAGCGGCGTTACCCTGCAGGCGGGGCAGTTGTTTGTGGCCCTGGGAAGCCTGGATCGAACAACCGCTAACCCCCGAGAGCGCCTGCCGGTGTCCTCGGTGCGGGTGCACCCGGATTACCGTGCTGCCACTTTCCATAATGATCTGGCGCTGTTGCAGCTGGCCTCAGACAGCACTGCCACGCCACTGGATCTGGCCAAACCGCAGACCGTGTCTGCACTGACCAGGGGCAGTAGCGACGAAGCCCTGCAGATAATGGGGTGGGGCTCAACGTCTCCCAGCGGCAATGGCCTTTCCAATTCTCTGCGCGAAGCCCGTGTGGACTACGTGTCCAGCGGCTATTGCGCCAGCCAGTGGAGCAACCTGAGCGGTAACCAGATCTGTGCGGGTGAAATGAACCCCCGGGGTGTCGCCCAGGATTCCTGTCGGGGTGATAGTGGCGGGCCTTTGGTGTACGGCGAGCCGGGGCAGCAATGGCTAGTCGGGGTTACCAGCTATGGCCATGAGCAGTGTGCCACCGCTGGCGTGCCGGCAGTTTATACCCGTGTGGACCGTTATCTGACCTGGCTGGAACAAACCACCTCGGGCAGCCTTGTGGATCTTGCCCTGACAGGCGCCACCTCTGATACCTATAGCAGCCCAGGGGCTGCCACCACGCTGCGTACAGGCATTACCAACACCAGCCAGCAGACCCGGGCCAATAACGTGGGCCTGCGAGTCACGCACAAGAACGGGCTCACGGTACGTGTTCCCGGGTTGGCTTGTGTAAAGCGCAGTGGCTATACAGATTGCCGTGGCAGCACGGATCTGACGCTTGGGCAGCAAACCGAGACTTACAGTGTCGTTCTCAGTGCCAGTGGCCGCTGGGTGGATGAGGTTCGCGTTGAGCCGATTAGCAGTGTCTCCCATGACTATTTCGCCAGCCTGGGCGAAAGCTTCAAGCTGGTCTTCAGCAATGAGCCGGATGTGGTGCTCAGCCTGACCACACAGCGGGGCAATGATGGCCTGGTGCGGGTCAGTGCCCAGGTCACCAATGCGGCGACCCACCAGGCAGCGGCGCGGGTGCGTGTCGGCTTTACCTTGCCGTCCGGTTGGAGCCCGGTGTCACTGCCTGAGAACTGTGCCGGCGGCGGCCTGGTGCAATGCGGGCTGGGCGATATGTCGCCGGGTGAAGTGGCGTCCCAGCAACTGATTCTGGATGGTCAGGGGGATGATAGCCTGGTTGTGCAGGTGTGGACCGATAACGGGGATTACCCGGCGAACGATAACTCGGCCAGCACCCAACCGGCCCAGGCGCGCAGCTCCTCCAGCGGAGCTAATACCAGTGGTGGGGGTGGTGATAGTGGCGGTGGCGGGGGCAGTTTGTCCTGGTGGCTGCTGGCGCTGTTATCCGTGGTGTCCGTTCGGCGGCTCCACCAGTGACAGATGGCGCTGGCGTTCCGGCGCCAGCGCGCCCTGGTTGCCCTTCCAGGGCAGGGCATCAATCCCCTTGGGGATGGCATCCAGCTGGAAGGGTGCCTTGATAATCTCGAAGTAGGGCGAGTGGTCGAAGTCCGCAGCAGTAATGGCTCTGGGTTGCAGCCGGAGCAAGCGGGCGGCCGGTTCGCTTTCTTTCACCAGCGGCATCACCGGAAACTGCACAAAGCTGAAGGCATCGGCGACGACGGTGCCGCTCAGCGCCTTGATCAATTCACCGGCCCAGCGCCGGAACAGGCCGGTGCGCCAGCGCAGGGGCAGCCAGCGCCAGGGAAGCAGGGTCATCATCGCCAGTGCGCCCCAGGACTGGGCGCCCCCGGCGCCGATGCGGCTTATGGCGTAGCGAAGTACGTCCTGGGCTTCATTGTCACTCAGGCCCTGTGCCCGGCAGACACGAATCTGACGACCTTCCAGGGCGGACAGCGGCTCCACGATCAGCCCCCGTTCCAGGCGCGCATCAATCACCAGTTGGGTATCCGGTTCGCAGGGGGTGTAATCCGCCAACAGGGCGCGCAGGGCCGGGTCGGCCACGTCGTGCAGCCGGCCAATGTAGAGTACCGCCCGCGCGTAGCGACTATCGCCAATGACCTTGAAGGTGCGGTCCACGCTGCTGTGCCCGGCCACCAACAGCACGTCACAGGATTTCAGCACCGTACGCAGGCTTTCCAGGTCCGCGCTGGGCTGGCCGCTGAACTGCTCATCGCGCTGCAAACGGCGGCAAATCCATTGATAGAAGGCCAGCTGTCGGTTCATCTGTGAGGCTCCGGTATCCATGACGAGGCGCATATGAGGTTCTGGAGCTTACAGCAGGGCCAGAGCCTGGTCGATGACCGAATTGGCAGTGTAGAAGTGTGGCGAAAAGCGCACACCACCGCCGCGTTCCGCGCATACCACGCCGCCCTTTTTCAGGCGCTGGAAGGTTTCGCCCGGGGCTTCTTTGGGCAGGTGAAAGGTGACAATCCCGGCCCGTCGTTGCGGGGCCGCAGCGCTGAGTAGTGTGGCGTTTTTGTCTTTCAGTCCATCGATCAGCCATTGCACCCGCTGTTGCAGGGCATCGGCCACCGCGTCCATGCCGGTGTCCTGGAGCAGTGACAGGGAGGCATTCAGGGCATGGGCACCAAGCATGTTTGGGCTCCCGCATTCGAAGCGTTTGGCGGTGGTGGCGGGCTGCCAGTCCTTGCGGGTGTAATTGCCCGGATCGGCCACCATATGCCAGCCATGCTGGCGCAGGATCAGTTGATCCTGCACCGCGCGGCGGCAATAGAACAGGGCGAGCCCTTCCGGGCCGAGCATCCATTTGTGGCCGTCGGCCACCACAAAATCTGCGTTTACCTGCTCCGCAGAGAACGGCAGCGCGCCGAGAATCTGGATGGCATCCACACAGAAAAGAACGCCCTGGGCACGGCAGGCGGCACCGATGGGAGCCATGTCCATTAACAGTCCCGTGCCGTACTGGACGGCGGAAAGAGACACCAGGCGAGTGCGTGGACCCATGGCGTCAATGACATTCTGCTCCGGGTTGTCCCCCTCCAGGTTGACCTCGATCACTTCCACCCCCTGGTTGGCCAGGGCTTGCCAGGGAATGCGGTTGGACGGGAATTCCTGATCACTGATGATAATCTGATCACCAGCCTGCCACTCCAGGCCCTGGGCAATGACCGACAGGCCTTCGGAAGTGTTCTTGAGCAAGGCGATCTCTTCGCTGCTAACGCCTCCCACCAGCCAGGCCAAACGCTCGCGTAGCTGCTGCTCGACTTTCAACCAGTGTGGATAATCCCGCGCGCCGATGAACACGTTCTGGCGGGCAAATTCGGTTACCGCGTCCTGGGTACGTTGTGGCCAGGGGGCGACGGCCGCGTGGTTGAGGTAGAGCAGGCCGTCCTGCTGGGCAAATTCGGTGGCGATATCCGGGGCGCTCCCGTCAGTGTTGGCCATGCTGTGTTGCCTCCGTGCGCTGGGTTGAGCGGAATGCGTGGCGGAAAACCATGACGCTATGCTAACAGGCGGCAGGTTTCCATGAGCAAGATGCAGCCGGCGATGCCGCGGGTTGCTATCCGATATGCGTATAAAAAGGGAATGCGTTAGAATTGCGACTGTCCAGTCGGCTTTAGGCCCGCATATCCGGGCGAAAGGAGAAATTGATGGGTGATCTGGAAAAAGCCACGCGTAAAGCACAGGAATTTCGTCAGCGAGAACGTGAGATTCTCGATGCCGCTCTGGCCCTTTTTCTGGAAGAAGGCGAAGACCGGGTGACCGTGGAAATGATTGCGGACCGGGTGGGTATTGGCAAAGGCACTATCTACAAGCATTTCGAAACCAAGAACGAAATCTACCTGTTGCTGATGTTGCGCTATGAGGAAGACCTGGCCGGCGTTTTCCAGCAAATTTCCGATGCGGATAACAAGGAACGCCTGGCGCGGGAATATTTCCGTTTCCGGATTTCTGATCCCAAGCGCTACCAGTTGTTTGATCGGCTGGAAAACAAGGTGATCAAGGATCACGCCCTGCCTGAGCTGGTGGCCAAGCTGCACAGCATCCGTGAGGCCAATTTTGCGCGGCTCACGGATATCGTCAAAGCCCGCATGGAAGAAGGTTCACTGGAAGACGTGCCGCCGATGTATCACATCTGCTCCGCCTGGGCATTTGCCCACGGCGCCGTGGCATTGATGGAATCGCCGTTTTACCAGAAGCAAATAGACGACAAGGATGACTTTCTGGATTTCCTGATCGAAATCGGTATTCGCATGGGCAACAAGGGCCAGCGGGGACCACGATGAAAGAAGCCGAAGAGTTGCTGGCGCTACTGGAAAAAGCCGCCGGAGATGAAACCGGCCTGCCTCCGGTGCATCAGTGGAACCCGGAACGCCATGCGGATATTGATATGCGCATTGCCCGCGACGGTACCTGGTTTTATCAGGAGTCGCCCATTGAACGGGAAAGAATGGTGGCGCTGTTTTCCACCATCTTGTTGCGCGAAGACGATGATTATTTCCTGATTACGCCGGTGGAGAAACTGCGTATTCAGGTGGACGATGCGCCCTTTGTGGCCACGGAAGTGCAGCAGGTGAAAGAAGACGGAACCAGCAAGCTGATATTCACCACCAATGTGGGCAGCCATGTGGTTGCCGGCGCGTCCCATCCCCTCTGGGTCAATACTGACAGCGAAACCGGTGAGCCTTCCCCGTACCTGTGTGTGCGGGATAATCTCAATGCACTGATTGGGCGCTCAGCCTTTTATCAGCTGGTCGACTGGGCCGAGCAGCAGGGCGATACCCTGCAAGTGCACAGCAACGGTCAAACCTTCATCCTTGGCAGCCTGGCGGACTAACCCCAAGGGGTTAATCCGACGACCGCGGCCGGGGCGAATTCTCCACTGTCTGTTGTTGATCAGCGTAGCGTGACGCTGATTAACAGCAAGAGTGCGAGAATGGCCGCCGCCCCTTTCCACATTCTCAATTGCCGGATGTTACTGTCGGCCACCGGTTTGTTGCTGCGTACCGGGCGGCGCAATGCGTCCCGGAATTCCGCCGCATCAGTGAAGCGCATCTTTGGTTGCCGTTGCAGCGCCAGTTGCAGCACGTTGTTGATCCACAGGGGAATAAACGCATTGTGCCCTTGCAGGGGCGGCAGCGGGCGGTGCACGGCTTTTTCATAGCGTCCCTGCCAGGGCAGGGCACCGGTGAGCATTTCATGAATAATCACGGCGGTGGAGAACAGGTCGCTCTGCTCGCTGGGCGCTTCACCTTCCACCAGCTCCGGTGCACTGTAATGTCGCGTGCCCAGAGGAATGCTGGCAGTGTGTTGCTCCATGCCCCGGCAATGGCAGCTGCCAAAATCCACGATGCGAACCAGACCCTCGGTATCCACCATGATGTTGTCCGGTTTCAGGTCGCCGTGAATCACATCGGCACGGTGCAGGGCGCGAATGCCATTAAGTAACTGGTCGGCCAGATAAAGCTTCTCTTCAACCGGTGCGTCCGGGTGTTCCTTTAGCCACTGCTTTAAGGTCACTCCGTCGATAAATTCCAGGTGTTGATACAGGCAGCTTGGTGCGTCGGGCATGGGCAGGGCATGGAGCAAGTGAGGATTGCGCAATCGATTGCCCACCCAGCCCTCCATCACAAACCGTTCCAGCGCATCGCGATCATCTTCCAGGTTCACGGAGGGTGTCTTGAGTACGGATTGTTTGCCGTGCTGATCTTCAACCAGGTACAAGTGGCTGCGCACGCTGGCATAGAGTTCGCGCTTTACGGTAAAGCCATCGAGACGAATGCCTGGTGTGAGCGGCGGGGGGAGCGGCAGACTGCCGCGCTGTTTCAGGGTTTCGTCGGCGCTGGCATCCGGCAGGCCTTCCACACGTAGCACCTGACAGCTCAGGTTGTCGTCGCTGCCGTTGGCCAGGGCGGCTTCCACCAGCGTACGGGCGGCCAGTTCCGGCTGGCTGGCACCACGCAGAATGCCCTGCATTCGTGAGCGTGTCAGGAAGCCGTGCACGCCATCGCTGGACAAGAGATAAATATCGCCCACCTGCAAATCGCCGCTGCTGTAGTCCACGTCCAGTCGGGTATCCCCGCCCATGACCCGAGTCAGCACCTGCCGGTTTGCACCGATCATGCGGCTGTGATCGCGGGTCAGGCATTCCAGCTTGTTATTGCGCATGCGCCAGACGCGGGAGTCGCCGACCTGAAAAATGTGCGCTGTCCGCGAGCGAAGGATGAGCAGGGACAGCGTGCACAAGTGACTTTCACCGGCCAGGGTCTGGCGGCAAAGCCAGCGGTTCAGGGCTTCCAGTACACGTTGGGCGGAGCGGGGCACGCTCCACAGGGCCGGGGTGGCGTAATAATCGCTGATAAAACCCAGAACGCAGGATTCCGCCGCTTCGCGGGCGGCGCCGGCGCTGGATAGCCCGTCAGCCAGGGCGGCGACAATGCCCTTGGTGCGCATCAGTGAGCCTTCCGGTATCTGCATGGCCAGGGCGTCCTGGTTATGCAGCTTGGGGCCGCTGTCACTGAATTGGCCGATACGTACCCGGGGATGCAGGTCCGGTTCCATCGGGCTGTGGGCGTCGGTTGCCGAGGCGGTGGACACGTCCATCTTGATGCTCCTGTACCGTTAACGTGGCTGGTGCTTGTGGTGAACCGGGCTTGCTGTCCCTGCGAGCCCGGAGCTCACTTGAGGCTCAGCCCACTTCGATCAGTTGTACTTCGCCCTGGTCATCAATTTCCGCAATATGGCCCTTGGGCTCATCCAGGAATTGAACGGCAGCCAGTGCAACAGCGGCGCTGGCGGCAATGACCAGGAAGAAGGTCGATGGTTCCACAAAGGTCAGCACGGTGAGGAAGATCACGGCGCCGGCATTCCCGTAGGCGCCAACCATGCCGGCGATTTGACCGGTAAGGCGGCGCTTGATCAGTGGCACGGTAGCGAACACGGCGCCCTCGCCAGCCTGCACAAAGAAGGAACAGCACATGGTGGCAACCACCGCCAGGGCAATGGGCCAGCTACTGCCGATCTGGCTCATCAGGCCGTAACCCACCATCAGGCCGCAGAGCAGAATGGCCAATGATTTCTTGCGCCCGAACTTGTCGGAGACCCAGCCGCCACCGGGACGAGCCACCAGATTCATGAAGGCATAGCCGGAGGCCAGCAGGCCGCCAGTGACTGCCGTCAGGGCAAAGGTATCGGTAAAGAACAGGGGCAGCATGGACACCACCGCCAGCTCGGAGCCGAAGGTCACCATATACGCCAGATCCAGAATCGCCACCTGCTTGAAACTGTAACGGTCGTGCTCGGGAACCCCTTCTTTCAGATGCTCGCGATTTACCCGCCAGGCCTGGCTCAGCTGGATCCCGGCCAGGCTGATGATCAGGGCTGCCAGCAATATCTGTGTGGTCTGGCCGAACAGATTCAGGTTGGTGGGCCCCAGGCGCCAGACGATCACCAGCAATGCGATGTAAAGCGGCAGGCTCATGGCCAGGTAGAAGAACAGGTCTTTCTTGGTGCTGACTTCCAGGGCGCTGGCTTTCTTCGGCTTGAAGTAGGAGGCGCCCTGGGGGGTGTTGCGTGCCCGCCACAGGAAGAAGATGCCGTAGAGAAAGGCCACTGCACCGGTGGTGGCAATCGCCCAGCGCCAGCCGTCATCACCACCGTAAAGCAGCGCCAGGGAGGGCAGGGTAATTGCCGCCGCTGCGGAACCGAAGTTACCCCAGCCCCCATAGACGCCTTCTGCCAGGCCGACTTCCCGGGCCGGGAACCATTCACTGATCAGGCGGATGCCCACTACGAACCCGGCGCCCACAAAACCCATCAACAGGCGGGTCACCGCAAGCTGTTCATAGGTAGTGGAAAGAGCAAACGCCCAGCAGGGGAGTGCGGCCAGCATCAGCAGAGAGCCAAACACCAGCCGCGGGCCGAAGCGATCCACCAGGGAGCCGATCACCACCCGGGCAGGAATGGTCAGCGCCACGTTGAGAATCAGCAACGCCTTTATCTGTTCGGGAGTAAGGTCGAAGGCTTCTCGCAAATGCCCCATTAAAGGCGCATGGGAAAACCACACAACAAAGGTAATAAAAAACGCCAGCCAGCTCAGATGTAACAGGCGGATGCGTGGCGCGGACAGATTCAACAGATTCAGCTTTTGATCGCTCATGACTTCTCCATGCATGGGCGGTTAACGACAGCCTGATCAGAGCAACTCCTGTGCCATGTTTCTAAGTGTCTGTTTTAAATGAATTAAACGGAGATAAATCGAGAGGCGGGCAATAACTGTGCGCAAATCGGGAGCGTTTCTGGTTCATGGCGGTGCACGGAAAAATGCATTTTTCTCGTGCACGGGCGCATTAAAAGAAAGCAGAGTTTCTGCATTTATTATCCGAAAAACGAAATAAACCCATTAAAAACATTGGGTTACCAAGTTGGCATAGGGATTGCTGAGTGGTGGGTGTCAGTTACGCACCGCGAGGGTGAGCCTTATGGCAAAGCAACAACTTCTTCTGATCGGCCACGGGATGGTCGGACAACGTTATCTGGAGTCTCTGGTGGCCCAGGGTGGCCGGGAGCACTTTGATATTACGGTACTGTGTGCCGAGCCGCTGCCGGCCTATGACCGCGTAGGGCTGACCAGTTACTTTTCCGGCAAGACCGCCGACGACCTGTCGCTGGTGCCGGAAGGCTTTTTTGAAGAGCACGACATTACGCTGAAACTGAATACCAAGGTGGACGCGATTGATCGGGCTGCTAAAACGGTCACCACCAACACCGGTGAGACCCTGCCTTATGACAAGGTGGTTCTGGCCACCGGTTCCTATCCGTTCGTGCCGCCGATCCCCGGTAACGATCGCGATAACTGCTTTGTGTACCGCACCATCGACGACCTGGATGCCATGATTGCCGCCAGTAAAACCGGCAAGGTCGGCACGGTTGTCGGTGGCGGCCTGCTGGGCCTGGAGGCGGCCAAGGCGCTTCACGATCTGGGCCTGGAGACCCATGTGGTGGAATTCGCCCCGCGCCTGATGGCCGTGCAGGTGGATGACTTTGGTGGCGGTTTGCTGAAAGACAAGATTCAGGAACTGGGCGTCACCGTGCACACCAGCACCGGTACCCAGGATATTGTTGACGGTGAAAGCTGCACACACCGCATGAATTTCGGAGACGACAAACATCTGGAAACCGATGTGATCGTCTTCTCTGCGGGCATTCGTCCCCAGGACGAACTGGGCCGGGCCTGTAAGCTGGCCATTGGTGAGCGTGGCGGCATCGTGGTCAACAACCACTGTGTTACCTCCGATGAGCACATCTATGCCATTGGTGAAGTGGCGTTGTGGGAAGGGCGCATCTTTGGTCTGGTGGCACCGGGTTACCAGATGGCCGAAGTGGCCGCTGAACACCTGATGGGCAAGGCCGAACAGCAATTTGCCGGTGCGGACATGAGCACCAAGCTGAAACTGATGGGCGTGGACGTGGCGTCCATTGGTGATGCCCACGGCAACACGCCCGGTTGCCGCAGCACCGTGTTCATGGACCAGACCGCCGGTGTCTACAAGAAAGCGGTAATCAGTGAGTGTGGCAAGAAACTGTTGGGCGCTGTGTTGGTGGGTGATGCCGCAGATTACGGCAACCTGTTGCAGCTTTGCCTGAACGAAATGGACCTGCCCGGTGATCCATCTGCGCTGGTGGCGCCCATGTCTGATGGTGCGCCGCTGTTGGGCGCCGATGCGCTGCCCGACACGGCGCAGATCTGTTCCTGTAATAACGTTTCCAAAGGCGATTTGTGTGCCGCCATCGACGGTGGCGCCCAGACCGTGGGCGACCTGAAAGCCTGCACCAAGGCATCGGCTACCTGTGGCGGTTGTTCCGCGCTGGTGAAGCAGGTGCTGGACAGCGAGCTGGAAAAACGCGGTGTGGAAGTGAACAACCACATTTGCGAACACTTTGCGTATTCCCGTCAGGAAATCTATCACCTGGTACGCGTCGGGCAGATCACCACCTTTGACGAGTTGCTGGAAAAACACGGTAGCGGTGACGGCTGTGACATCTGTAAGCCGACCGTGGCCAATGTGCTGGCTTCCTGCTGGAACGACTGGGTGCTCAACAAGCCCCATGCCGGGCTGCAGGACACCAACGACTACTTCCTGGGCAACATGCAGCGCGACGGCACCTATTCCATCGTGCCGCGCGTGGCGGGCGGTGAAATCACCCCGGACAAACTGATCGTGCTGGGGGAAGTGGCCAAGCAATACGACCTTTATACCAAGATCACCGGCGGCCAGCGGGTGGATTTGTTTGGTGCCCGTGTCGAGCAGTTGCCGGAAATCTGGAAAATCCTGGTGGATGCCGGTTTTGAAACCGGGCACGCCTACGGTAAATCCCTGCGTACGGTGAAATCCTGTGTGGGCTCCACCTGGTGTCGCTACGGGGTGAAAGACTCCGTGGGCACCGCCATCCAGGTAGAGGATCGCTATAAAGGCTTGCGCAGCCCACACAAGATCAAGATGGCGGTGAGTGGTTGTACCCGCGAGTGCGCGGAAGCGCAAAGCAAGGACGTGGGCGTGATCGCTACCGAGAAAGGCTGGAACCTGTATGTGTGTGGTAACGGCGGCATGCGTCCGCGCCATGCGGATCTGTTCGCGTCGGATCTCACCGATGAGCAGCTGATCAAGACCATCGACCGTTTCCTGATGTTCTACATCAAAACGGCGGACCGCCTGCAGCGCACCAGCGTCTGGCTGGAAAACCTGGAAGGCGGACTGGACTACCTGAAAGACGTGATCCTGAACGACTCCCTGGGCATGGGCGACGAACTCGAAGCGCAGATGCAGCACGTGATCGAGACCTATCAGTGCGAGTGGAAGTCCACCATCGAGGATCCGCAAGCGGTGAAACGCTTTAACCACTTTATCAATGAGACCGCCGAAGCGGATGACAACCTGGCCTACGTGCGTGAGCGCGGCCAGCGTCGTCCCGCCTACGAGCATGAACGTATCGAACTGGTCGAGGAGGCGTAAGGCATGAACAGTGCAGTGACCGTGGAATGGAAAGCAATCTGCAGCGTCGACGATGTGCTGCCGGGCACCGGGGTAGGTGTGCGCCTGCCCAAGGGCCAGGCGGCACTGTTCCGCACCCGTGATGGCAACGTCTATGCGTTGGACAACATGGACCCGTTTAGCCATGCCAACGTACTCAGCCGGGGTCTGCTGGGCTCATTGGGTGACAAGCGCGTTGTCGCTTCACCGCTGTACAAGCAGCACTTTGATCTGGAAACCGGGCAATGCATCGAAGACGACAGCGTCAAGCTGACCGTGTACCCGGTGCGTGTGCAAGGTGATGTGATCGAACTGGCCACCCCGGCCTGAAACAAATCGACAGGACGACGCGCGCATGAAGCGACTGGTTGTAGTGGGTAATGGCATGGCGGCTTGCCGCCTGCTGGAAGAGCTGACCCGCCTGGCACCGGATCTGTATCAGATCACGGTGGTGGGGGATGAGCCCTTCGCCGGCTACAACCGCGTCATGTTGTCGCCCCTGCTGGGCGGTGGCACCGATGAGAAAACCATTACCACGCACCCGCACCAGTGGTATCGGGATCGCAATATTCGTTTGATTACCGGCACCCCGGTGGTGGCTATTCATCGCCGTCGACGGCAGGTGGAAACCGCCGCCGGGCACCTGCTCGATTATGACCGGTTGTTGCTGGCTACAGGTGCGGCACCGCGCCAGTTGCCGGTGGAAGGTGTCACCCTGGATGGCGTTGTCAGTTTTCGGGATCTCTACGACGTGCGCCGGTTGTTGTCGCTCCCGGCTGCCCGGGTGGTGGTCGTGGGCGGCGGCTTTTTGGGGCTGGAAGCCGCGGATGCGCTGGTGAAGCAGGGGCACGACGTGACTCTGGTCCACAGCCGCGGACACTTGCTCAACCAGCAGCTGGATGAAAGCGCGGGGCATCGCCTGCAACAGGATCTGGAAGCCCGTGGGCTCAAGTTCGTGATGCAGGCGCGCACCCAGTCCATCGAAGGCACTTGCTTGGAAGAAAGCCGGGAAGAAGGCGGCCGCGGCCGTGTGGCTGCGGTGCATCTTGCCGACGGCCAGCGGTTGCCGGCGGATTATGTGGTGCAGGCGGTGGGCATTGTGCCCCGTGCCGAGCTGGCCGCCAGTGCCGGGCTGACCGTGAATCAAGGGGTGCGGGTGGATGACACCCTGCAGACCTTTGATCCGGCCATCTATGCCATCGGTGAGTGTGTGGAGCACCGCGAGCGCACCTTTGGCCTGGTGGCGCCGCTGTACGAGCAGGCGTCGGTCTGTGCCAGCCACCTGGCCGAGCTGGGCCATCGCCGTTATCTGTATGCGGATTCCGCCACACGATTAAAAATTTCCGGTATTGATCTGGTGTCCTGTGGTGATTTTCTCGGTAACCGGGACAAGGGAAAAGACCAGGGAGAAACCCTGCAGCTGAATCTGCCCGGCAGCTACCGGCGTGTACAGATTCGCGATAACCGTGTGGTTGGCATGGTGTTGTACGGCGATGTGTCTGACGCCCCGTTTTTTGAAAAACTGTGGAAGGAAAAGGCAGACATCAGCGCGCTGCGTGAAACCCTGTTGCTGGGGGAGGCTTTCTGCAAACGCCCCGGCGACAGTGATGAGAATTCGGAGGAAATCGCTGCGTGAGTGTTGAAGCGAAGACCCAGGAAACGGAACAGATGAACGCTCCGTTATCTACCTGTACTACCTGCCCGTACTGCGGCGTGGGCTGCGGTATCAGCACCGACGGTGTAACCCTGAAAGGTGACAGGCAGCACCCGGCCAATGCCGGTCGGCTTTGCGTCAAGGGCTCCTCGGTGCTGGAAACTCTGGGCGATCAGGACCGCCTGCTGAATCCGGAAGTGGATGGCGAGGTGGTGTCCTGGGACCAAGCGCTGGATGAAGTGGCAGGGCGGTTCCGCCGCATCGTCGACGAACATGGCCCGGATGCGGTGGCGTTCTACGTTTCAGGCCAGCTGCTGACAGAAGATTATTATGTGGCCAACAAGCTGATGAAGGGCCACATCGGCAGCGCCAATATCGATACCAATTCCCGCCTGTGCATGAGCAGCGCTGTGGTGGCCCACAAGCGGGCGTTTGGTGAAGACGTGGTGCCCGGCTGCTACGAAGATCTGGAGCTGGCGGATCTGGTTATCCTCACCGGGTCCAATACCGCCTGGGCGCATCCCATCGTGTATCAGCGCATCGTGGCCGCCAAACAGGCGCGCCCAGACATGAAAGTGGTGGTCATCGACCCTCGCCGCACGGCTACCTGTGACCTGGCCGATCTTCACCTGGCCATTCGCCCGGGGCAGGACGTGCCGCTGTTCAATGGCCTGCTCACCTGGCTGGACGACAACAAGGCGCTGGACCAGGCCTACATCGACGCCCACACCGAAGGCTTTCAGGCGACCCTGGAAACTGCCCGCAGCCAGGGCAACGATTGGGAGGCACTGGCCGCGAAGATGGGCGTGAGCAAGGTGGATCTGACCACGTTTTACCACTGGTTCGCGGCCTGCGAGCGCACGGTTACCGTGTTTTCCCAGGGCGTGAACCAGGCCCGCAATGGGTCTGACCAGGGCAATGCCATTATCAATGCCCACCTGGCCACCGGACGTGTCGGCAAGCCCGGTGCCAGCCCGTTTTCCATCACCGGCCAACCCAACGCCATGGGGGGCCGGGAAGTGGGGGGGCTGGCCAATCAGCTGGCGGTGCACTTGGATATCGATAACCCGGCGCACCACGCCGCCGTGGCGGACTTCTGGCAGGCGCCGGCATTGGCCACAAAAAACGGTCTTACAGCCGTTGAGCTGTTCGAGGCGGTTTCCAGTGGCGAGGTGAAAGCCGTGTGGATCATGGCCACCAACCCGGTGGACTCCCTGCCGGAAGCGGACAAGGTGCGCCAGGCATTGATGGCCTGCGACACCGTGGTGGTGTCCGACTGCGTGGCCAGCGGTGACACGCTTGCCTGCGCGGATATTCGCTTGCCGGCCCTGGGCTGGGGCGAGAAATCCGGCATGGTCACCAACTCCGAGCGATGCGTATCGCGCCAGCGGCCATTTGTGCCAGCCCCCGGGCAAGCGAAAGCAGACTGGTGGATCATTACCGAAGTGGCCCAACGCATGGGCTTTGCCGACGCCTTTCCCTACCAGCATGAACACGACATTTTTGCCGAGTACTCGGCGCTCACCGCGGTGGCTGGCCAATTTGGCAAGCGGCTGGATTTGACCGGAGCCGCGGATCTGAGCGCCGACCAATATGCCCAGTGGCAGCCACAGCAGTGGCCGCTGAACGGCGACCCTCGCTGCTATGCCGACGGCCAGTTTTCTACCCCCAGTGGCCGGGCCCGTTTTGTGAGCTGTGAAAATCCACCCGTGCGCCAGATCGGTGATGCCTTCCCGATTATTCTCAACAGCGGGCGGATTCGGGACCAGTGGCACACCATGACGCGCACCGGCCGTGCCGGGCGTCTGTTTGCCCATCTCAGCGAGCCCTTTGCGGCGTTGCATCCCCAGGATATTGAGCGTTACCGGCTGCAGGAGGGCGGCTTCGTGCGCCTGACCAGCCGTGTCGGTGATGCGTTAGTGCGGGTCACCCGCGATACCGGGCAGCGCCCCGGCACCGCGTTTATGCCCATGCACTGGACCGATCAGTTTTCTCGCCGCGCCCGGGTGGATGCCCTGGTGCCGGCACGTCTGGATCCGCATTCCGGCCAGCCGGCGTTCAAGCATACGCCGGTGAATGTCAGCGACTGGCAACCCCGCTGGCATGGCTGGTTGTTCACGGCGGCGTCCCCACCCGCCGTGGAGTACTGGGCCCGAGTTCCCGTCGATGCATTTTTGCAGGCGGGCCAGGTACAGCGCTATCGGCTGGCCGGCGATGCGGACCTAACCGAACAACAGCTCCACGACTGGTTGCCGCAGGCGGCGCAGTGGCTGGCGCTGAACGATCCCGCCACGGGGCATTACCGGCGCGCGGCGCTGGACAAGGACGGCCGCTTGCTGGCCTGGCTGGCCATTGGTGAAACCCTGCCGGTGTGTGACGTGGATTGGCTGGCGGACTGCTTTGCTGTGGAGGCGGACATCCAGCACATGGCGATCCTGGCCGGGCAACCGGCGGATGCCGGCCCGGATCTGGGGCCAGTGATTTGCAGTTGTTTCCAGGTCCGTCAGAAAACCATCGAGGGTGTGGTGGAAGAGGGCGCGGATTCCGTGGAAGCCATTGGCAAAGGCTGCCAGGCGGGCACCAATTGTGGCTCCTGTATTCCGGAGCTGCGGGGCTTGCTGGAAACCTGCACCAGCTGATTTCCCTCTGGCATCATTTTGCTTGTAACGCGGGTTCCCGTTTCGCATCTTATCCACTGATTCGAAACGGGAACGACGATGAAAAGTCTCAAATCTCTGTTTGTTTCCGGGTTCATTTCCCTGGCGGTGTTCACCACCGGCATGGCGTTCTGGCAACTGTTTACCGGTGGCGGTTGGCCGTGGGCGGTATTGCTGCTGACCTGTGTCCCCTCGGTGGGGTTCTTCAGTTATCTGTTCGTATGGAAACCGGCTCGCACCAGCGAGAATTTGCCGACGGTATTTTGGCCGACCTTGCTGGGTACGCTGGCGGTCATCAGCCTGGCATTGGCCGGGCAGGCCTGTGTGGTGATGGTTACCCTAGCGATTCTCAACCTGCTCGGGGTGCACGCTTATATCCGCTGGTATAGCCGCTACGGCACTCGCGAGGCGAATGTGGCACTGGGTGAACCGTTGCCGGGCGCCACCTTCACGAACCTGGAGGGCAAGCCGGTAACCGTGGCGGATTATGCGGGCCAGCCAATGGTGATGCTGTTCTTCCGCGGCAACTGGTGCCCGTTGTGCATGGCACAGATTCGTGAAGTGGCAGCGCAATATCAGTCACTGCAGGCCCAGGGGGTTCGGGTGGCATTGATCAGCCCGCAATCCCATAGCCAGTCTGCGGACCTGGCGAAGCAATTTCAGGTGGACTTCGAGTACCTGCGTGATGATAACAACCAGGCGGCGCGAGCACTGGGTATTGTCGATGCGGGTGGCACACCGGCGGGGCTGGAAGCGCTGGGCTACGACAGCGATACGGTCATGCCAACGGTATTTATCGTCGATGTCGAAGGTCGGCTGGTGTATCAACACCTGACAGACAATTACCGGGTCCGCCCGGAGCCTGATCTGTTTATTCAGGTGTTGCGCGAGAAGGGCCTGATTGACAGTTAAAAGCAGGGGCGAGCTACGAGCTACGAGCTACGAGCTACGAGCTACGAGCTACGAGCTACGAGCTACGAGCTACGAGCTACGAGCTACGAGCTACGAGCTACGAGCTACGAGCTACGCTCGCTTCGATAAAGAAAGGCGGAAAAGTTCCTCAGCATCTGCTTTTCTACGAAGCCGCTGTAGGAGCACCGTTTAGGGTGCGAACCGAGCGAAGCGAGGACATCGTCCGCAGGACGATCCAAGCTAGAAGCTAAAAAACTGCCGCTGTCTTTAATCATCCGGCCCTTTCAGGGAAAGCTTGGGCAGCTCCTCACCGCATTGCAGACAAAAGCGTGCATCGGGCTCGTGGGAATGGCGGTGGCATCCCGGGCATTCACGTTCATAGCGCATGCTCACGCGGGCGGCGGAAATTTCCGCGGTGACGATACCGGTGGGCACGGCAATAATCGCGTAGCCGGTGATCATGGCCAGTGAGGCGATCAGTTTCCCCAGGCCGGTCTGCGGTGAAATGTCGCCATACCCTACGGTGGTAATGGTGACGATGGCCCAGTAAATACTTTGCGGAATACTGGAAAAACCGTTCTCCGGGCCTTCCACCACATACATGAGGCTGCCGAAGATAATAATCACCACGAACACGGAAAACATGAACACGGCGATCTTGCGTCGGGTGCGGATCAAGGCAATACCCAACTGGTTGGCCTCGCCCATGAACTTGGCCAGTTTCATCACCCGGAATACGCGCAGTACGCGCAAGGCCCGGATGGTGAGCAGGTAATTGGAGCCGGGGATCAGCAGGCTCAAGTAGGTGGGGATAATCGACAACAGATCCACAACGCCAAAAAAGCTGCGTGCATAACGGAGCGGTCGTTCGCTGACCCATAGCCGGATGGTGTATTCAATCGTAAACAGAATGGTGAAGAACCATTCGGCGGCGTACAGCGCGACACCGTATTCTTCGTGCAGGCTGGACACACTGTCGAGCATCACGGCAATAACACTGCCCAGAATCGCCACAATCAGAATGATGTCGAATAACTGCCCGGCGGGGGTGTCGGTGCCGAAAATAATGTGTTGCCAGCGTTGCCGCAGGGTTTCCATACGCGGGTTGAATCCTTGACCGTGGATGAACAAAGTGTGACTTATTGTGGCTTGTTCAAGCCGGGATGACCACTTAGGCTCAAGTCTCCATTGTGGGACGGCCAAAAGCATGGCAGACAACAACAAGAAACATTATCCGGCCCGGAGCTGGCAAGGAAAAGTGATCACCCGGACCATCAAGGGTGTGGTCAAACCGGTGGTCAGCCGTATCCGTTTTAGCCGCCGTTTCATGAAATTCTCTCAACTGGGGTTTGATGCCGTTACCCTGGCTTTACCAGTGCCTTCGTCAGTGCATATTGCCCGCGCTCATATGGGGGGCGTCCCCGGTGAGTGGCTGATTGCCGGGCGCAACGTGCGCAGTAATCGGGTGGTACTGTATTTTCACGGCGGTGCCTATTTTTTCGGATCGCCCCGTTCCCATCGGGCGGTGACCTGGCGGCTCAGCCGCGAGTGCCGCGCCAAAGTGCTGGCGCTGGATTATCGCCAGCCCCCGGACTGGGCCTACCCTGCACCCCTGGAAGATGCGGTGCGCGCTTACAAGGCGTTGCTGGATACCGGTTACCGGCCGGAGCATATCGTGCTGGCGGGGGATTCCGCTGGTGGCAATCTTTCCCTGGTCACCTTGCTGCGATTGCGTGAACTGAATCTGCCGTTACCTGCTGCGGCTGTGCTGATCAGCCCCTGGGGCGATCTCACCTGCAGCGGAGAGAGTATTCATCGCAACGCAGAAAGCGATCCGTTGATCCCGCTTGGCGCATTGCGCTTTGTGGCCAAGTCTTACAGCCGGGGCCAGGATGCTGCTGCGCCCTTGCTGTCCCCCGTGTTTGCCGATTACACCGGGTTGCCACCATTGCTGATTCAGGTGGGCAGTACCGAGGTGCTTTACAGTGATGCGGTGCGAGTGGCGGACCAGGCCGAGCGGGCAGGGGTGGAGCACACCCTGCAAGTGTGGGAGCAGATGCCCCATGTTTTCCACGCCCTGGCGGCCTGGTTGCCGGAAGCCGGCATGGCGTTGCGCGAAATAGGTGCCTTTGTGAATGCCCGGTTGAATCACTGCGACGATACCGCCCACGTTCGGGCCCGTGCTCATATTGCTGGTGGGCGTGGTTAGTAGCGGAAGGATTGCTGAAACTGTAATCGAAAAGTTGCCCTGAGCCTTGTTCAGACACTAATGGGTAACGCTGGCTACGCTTGTTAACAGTCTACCAACCTCCTTGCTCTACAGCAGATTGCACATCCCTTCCATAGTCGTTGATACCAGCTCCTGTTCTGGGGGCCATAACGACAAAGATATGATGGAGGGGTTCATCTTGGCTAATCAATTCAAACTTCTGGTCGGTAGCAGCGCCCTTGCGGCAATGCTGGCAGCCTGTGGTGGGGGAGGCAGCAGTTCAGCGCCAGCTTCCAACACCTCGGACGCTGCCACGCGCGCGCTACCACCGGAAATCGCAGAGATCATCGACGAACAGAATGAGCTCACCGATGCCTTGTGTCCGGATGCGTCTGGCGACGCCGGTGAAGGGGGATCCATGGATCCCGGTGAGTGTTTGACTGAAGGTGAAGAAGGGTCGGAAGACGACACCGGTTTCGAGCTGTCACAGGACATGATTGTCCAGCAGTTCTGCCCGGATGCGGCGGTGGCCTTTGATCCTGCCGGCCTGTTTGATCCGGCCATGCTGCAGGAAGATCCGCAGGCAGCCCTGACCGGGTTCTTCGAGCAGTCCGGCACCTTTGCTGCGGCCTGTTTGCAGGAAGCGGCGGGCAATCTTCAGAATGCAGGCGATTTGCTGGGCGGTTCCAACCCGATTACCGAGGCAATTTGCCCTGAAGAATCCATGGACGGCACAGTTGACCCGGCCAACTGCTTCGCAGAAGCCGCAGCTGGTGGCAATTTGCCTGGTGGTGGTGACGGTGGCGATGGCGCCGCAGACCCGATTGCCGAGCAGCTTTGCCCGGAAACCGGCTCGATTGCGCCCAACCCGGCGTCTCCAACCGCGTGTCTGGATGAAGCCAGCCGTGTCTATATCACCATCATCGACATGATCACCGCGCCCAATCCGTTGACAGAACAAATCTGTCCGATGGATGCAGAGGACGGCCGTATTAACCCGGCAGATTGTTTTGCCGAGGCCACCATGGGTGGCGGTGGCTTCCCGGGTGACGGCGGTGGCGACAGCAACCCGTTCAAACCCTTGCTGGAACAATTCTGTCCGGACGCGGCTGCTGCACCGGTAGGCCCGACCACGCCGGTGGACTGTCTGGCGGAAGCCGGCGGTAACTTCGAACAGGTACAGGACTTGTTGCTCGGGCCGAATCCGCTGACCGAGAACCTGTGTCCGGAAGCCGCCCAAACCACACCGATTGATCCAGCAGCCTGCTTCATGGAAGTTGGCGGTGGCGGTCTTCCCGGTGGCGGTGGTGGCGACAACCCGCTGGCACCAGTGCTGGAACAGTTCTGCCCGGAAACCGCTGCAGGCGAAGTGGGTCCCACGACCCCCATCGACTGTTTGACCGAAGCCGGTTCTGCGTTTGGTGACGTTCAGGATCTGTTGCTGGGTCCGAACCCGCTGACGGAAAACCTGTGCCCGGAAGCAGCTCAGACCACGCCGATTGACCCGGCGGCCTGCTTCGAAGAAGCGGCTGGTGGTGCTGGCGGTCTGCCCGGCGGTGGCGGTGACAATCCGCTGGCTCCGGTACTGGAACAGTTCTGTCCGGAAACCGCTGAAAACGAAGTGGGCCCGACCACGCCGGTAGATTGCCTGGCGGAAGCCGGTGGCAACTTCCAGGACGTGCAGGATCTGCTGCTCGGTCCAAACCCGTTGACGGAAAACCTGTGCCCGGAAGCGGCCCAGACCACCCCCATTGACCCGGCCGCCTGTTTCGAAGAAGTAGCCGGTGGTGCCGATGGTGGTGACGGCGGCGATGGTGGAGACGGTGGCGACGGCGGTAATGGTGGCGGCGATAACCCGCTGGCCCCGGTGCTGGAGCAGTTCTGCCCGGAAACCGCTGCCGGTGCAGTGGGTCCGACCACGCCCATCGATTGTCTGACCGAAGCCGGCTCTGCGTTTGGTGACGTTCAGGACCTGTTGCTGGGCCCGAACCCGCTGACCGAAAACCTGTGCCCGGAAGCGGCTCAGACCACGCCGATTGACCCGGCAGCCTGCTTCGAAGAAGCGGCCGGTGGTGCTGGCGGTCTGCCCGGCGGTGGCGGTGACAACCCGTTAGCGCCAGTGCTGGAACAGTTCTGCCCGGAAACCGCTGAAAGCGAAGTGGGCCCGACTACGCCGGTCGATTGCCTGGCGGAAGCCGGTGGCAACTTCCAGGACGTGCAGGATCTGCTGCTCGGTCCAAACCCGTTGACGGAAAACCTGTGCCCGGAAGCGGCTCAAAGCACCCCGATTGACCCGGCGGCCTGCTTCGAAGAAGCGGCTGGTGGCGCTGGTGGCTTGCCCGGTGGTGGCGGTGACAACCCGCTGGCTCCGGTGCTGGAGCAGTTCTGCCCGGAAACCGCTGCAGGCGAAGTGGGTCCGACGACTCCCATCGACTGTCTGACCGAAGCTGGTTCTGCTTTTGGCGACGTGCAGGACCTGATTTCCGGTTCCAACCCGCTCACCGACGCGTTGTGTCCGGAAGAGTCTGCGGACGGTAATGTGGACCCGGCAGCCTGTTTCCAGGAAGCGGCGGCAATGGGTGGCGAGCTGCCTGGCGGTGGCGAGAACCCCTTCGCGCCGGTACTGGAGCAGTTCTGCCCGGAGACCGCAGTGGCTGAACTGGGCCCGACCACGCCGGTGGACTGCCTGGCTGAGGCCGGTGGCAGCTTCGGCAACATTGAAGATATCCTGGGTGGTTCTAACCCGCTGACCGAGCAACTGTGTCCTGAAGAGTCTGCTGACGGCAACGTTGATCCGGCTGCCTGCTTCCAGGAAGCGGTGGCTGGCGGTATGCCCGGTGGCGGTGGTGATAATCCGCTGGCACCGGCTCTGGAGCAGTTTTGCCCGGAAACCGCTGCCGGTGAGCTCGGCCCGACCACCCCAGCTGATTGCCTGGCAGAAGCCGGTTCAGGCCTTGCGGCTCTTGAAGAGCTGCTCGGCCCACTGAGCGAGCCGAACCCGGTGACAGAGCAGGTTTGTCCCGAGACCTCGGCGACAGGCAGCGTGGATCCGACCGCTTGCTTCGTTGAGTCCCTGGACAACATTGAACTGCTCAACACGGAAAGCATCGGCTTGCTGCCGGGTTGCCCGCTGCTGAGTGCCTTCAATGAGGAAGGCAACCTGTCCCTGACTCTGGGGCTGGCTTGTCTGCTGAACCAGGAAGCGGGTGAAACACCGTCCCTTGAGGACAACCCGCTGGCAGACCTGTTCGATACGCTGTTTGGTGGTTTCCTGTAATCCAGCTGAGAGCAAGATAGAACAAAGAAACCGGCTCAGGCCGGTTTTTTTGTATCTGAATGCCGGCGTTGCTGGATGGCAAACGCCTGATGCCGGACGTTAAACCGATGCCAGAAGTGTCCAGCAGTGCTGATTGTCTGTGGGAAGTGATGCTGGCATCACCAATCGTGTCGGTGGGTTGCTGGCTCTTTCGCGATGCAAGGCTTCCCACAGTTACGGTTGCTCAGGCGTTTTTCAGCGGTTCCCTGGCAGCAAATCGCTCGGGAATCGCCGGCCAAGACGCTCCGTTTATTGCATTCCCTCTAAGCCGCGCTGAAACAAAAAAGCCGCCCTTCAAGGGCGGCTTTTTTTGTCAGCAGCAGGGCGATTACTTCTGCCGTTTTGGCAGCGCCTCGCGCAGTTTGTCTGCCATGCTGCGGATGGCTTCTTCGGTGGTGTCCCAGGCGATACAGCCGTCGGTGATGGACACGCCGTATTCCAGGTCGTCCAGATTCGGCGGGATCTTCTGGTTGCCGAATTTCAGGTGCGATTCCACCATCAGGCCGAGGATGGAGTCGTTGCCTTCCAGAATTTGGTTGGCGATGTTTTCCATCACCAGCGGCTGCAGGCCCGGGTCCTTGTTGGAGTTGGCGTGGGAGCAATCCACCATGATGTTGGTGGAGACCCCGGCTTTCTCCAGTGCCTGTTCAGCCAGCGCCACGGATACGGAATCGTAGTTCGGCTTGCCGCCACCGCCACGCAATACCACGTGGCCGTACTGGTTGCCCTTGGTGGTGGTCAGCGCCACGCGGCCTTCCGGGTCGATGCCCAGGAAGCGGTGCGGGTGCTTTACGCTGAGCATGGCGTTCACGGCTACATCCAAGCTGCCATCGGTGCCGTTCTTGAAACCCACCGGGCTGGACAGGCCGGAAGACATTTCCCGGTGCGTCTGGCTTTCGGTGGTGCGCGCGCCAATGGCGTTCCAGGCGATCAAATCCTGCAGGTACTGCGGGGTGGTCGGGTCCAGGGCCTCGGTAGCGGCGGGCAGGCCCAGCTCGGCCACATCCAGCAGCAGCTTGCGGGCGATATGCAGGCCGTCTTCCACCTTGAAGGAATCGTTCATGTAAGGGTCGTTGATCAGCCCTTTCCAGCCCACGGTGGTACGCGGCTTCTCAAAGTAGACACGCAGCACCAGGTAGATGGTGTCGCTCACCTCGTCGGCCAGCTTCTTCAGCCGGGCGGCGTATTCCATGGCGGCGTCCGTATCGTGGATAGAGCAGGGGCCAATCACCACGAACAGGCGATGGTCCTTGCGGTCCAGAATATTACGGATGGTCTCGCGGCCGCTGATCACAGTCTGGCGGGCGTTATCGCTGAGGGGCAATTTTTCCTTCAGCGCGTTGGGCGTAATCAGTACGTCCTGCGAGGCAATGTTAAGGTCGTCTACCTGCTTGTCGGTCATGATGTGCTTTGCTACCTGTAGTTGCTGGAGGCCCCGTGCCCCGTTCTTGCGCGGCGGGCTCTGGCTGACACTCCCTTTGTAGAGGCCCAGCAGTCTAGCGGAATCAGCCGGTTATAGAAATATCAAGGGGCCTGTCTGCGCCATAGGGTGGGGCAATGAAGGAAAAGCCAGCTATTAGCTACGAGCTGCTAGCTACCAGGCGCGAGGTGGTCCTGGGGTACGAATAGTCAGTGCCCGCGTTCCGACCGAATCCGCATACCTGACAGGTTATTTGAGAAACGGGTGTTCCTCGCAGCTAGAAGCTCGTAGCTAGCAGCTTAGTCCTTCAATCAACGCTTCCACATAGGCGGGCACCAGCTCGCTGGCCAGGCCATGCTGGTGCTCCGCAAAGGCGGTGAGCCGCTGGGAGGGCTCCAGGTTCAGTTCCACGGTGTGCGCCCCATGGCGGTTGGCCTCTTCCACAAAGCCGGCGGCCGGGTACACGTTGCCGCTGGTGCCGATGCTGATAAAGCGGTCACACTGGGACAAGGCGCGGTAGATGGCTTCCATCTGCAGGGGCATTTCCCCGAACCACACCACATGGGGGCGCAGGCAGCCTTTGCCGCCGCACAGTGGGCAGGGCAGGCTGACGGTCAGGTCGTGGTCCAGGTCCACCAAGCCACCGCTGGTTTGGCAGCGGCCCTTGAGCAGTTCACCGTGCATGTGGATCAGATTGCGGCTGCCAGCCCGTTCGTGGAGGTCGTCGATGTTCTGGGTCACCAGCAGTACCTTGCCCGCCGGGAAGGCTTTCTCTAACTTGGCCAGTGCCCGGTGGGCCGCATTGGGCTGAATGGCCGGTGTGAGCAGCTGTTGACGGCGCTGGTTGTAGAAGTTCTGCACCAGCAGGGGATTGCGCAGGAAGGCTTCCGGGGTGGCCACATCTTCTACCCGGTGGTTTTCCCACAGTCCGTCGGCGGCGCGGAAGGTCTTGATCCCGGATTCCGCAGAGATTCCGGCGCCGGTAAGTATTACAATGTTTTCAGCCATTTATCCGCCCGTATTACGTAAGGTTTCAGATTCTATGGACACCATTATCGATCAACAGGAAAACCTCAGCCTGCCACCGCGCGGTAACGTGACTCTGCTCCACTTTCATCAGGGCATGGTGCTGCTGGTCGGTGAAGACGCGGTGGGCCTGTATCGCGACCGGGTCGCCATCGATGACCCTCTGGCCAATGGTGTCATCGGCTACGAAACCATTCCACCTTCATTGCAGCCGCAGTGGAGCGAGGAGTGCGGTTTTGTCCACGAGCATCAATCCGGCTTTGTCGGCCTGAACGGTGGCGGCGCCATTTTTATTCGCCCGGATGGCGTGGCCCTCTATCCCAGTGGCATGCATGCGTTGCAGAATCGGGACATGAGCTGGCTGATTCCTTTTCCGCCACTGAATGCGTAAAAGAGACGCAGCAGGCGGCACGCGGCACGCAACACGGAAAAGCAAAAATCGTCGTAACCTGCAGCGTTGAAGCGCGGCTGCGGCATTGAAGAGATGAATAGACCTGTATCGCGTTGTGGCGTTGAGCGTGACGCGTGCAGCGAAAACGGAGTTTTTTTATGGCCGAAGAAACCACTCGCCTGCGTCTGCGTACGCTGACGGAAGAGGATTATCCCGCGTTGGCGCGTCTGATGAATCAGGTGTATCACGATATCGGTGGGGCCTGGCCGGAAGACACCATCAAGACCCTGATCCGCATTTTTCAGGATGGGCAGCTGGTGATCGAAGACAATGGTGAGCTGGTAGCCACGGCGCTGACCATCAAGGTCAAATACGACCGTTTCTCCAACCCGCACCGCTACGAAGACCTGATCACCGATGACAAGGTGCGCTCCCACGACAAAAATGGCGATGCGCTTTACGGGCTGGATGTGTTCGTGGACAAGGAATACCGGGGCTACCGTCTGGGGCGTCGGCTTTACGAAGCCCGCAAGGAACTGTGCCGGGACGAAAATCTGCGTGCGATTTTGGCGGGTGGTCGCCTGCCGGGGTATACCAACTACGCGGATCAGATGCCGGTGACCGAATATATCGAGCAGGTGGAAGCCCGCGCTATCTACGATCCTATTCTGTCATTCCAGCTTTCCAACGGCTTCGACGTGAAACGTCTGATGAAAGCCTACTTGCCGGAAGACGAAGACTCCCACGGCTACGCCACCCTGCTGGAATGGGACAACATCCTCTACGAACCGGAAGATGACGACGCGGAATGGCCGCGCCGCACCGTGGTGCGCGTGGGCGTGGTCCAGCGCCGCATGCGCGCCGCCCGTGATGTGCAGGACCTGCTCAATCAGGTGGAATTCTTCATCGATGCGCTATCGGATTATCGCGCCGACTTCGCCGTGCTGCCGGAATTCTTCAGCGCGCCGCTCATGGGCCTGCGCCCGGAATTGAACTCCGTGGAAGCGGTGCGCTTCCTGGCCAGTTTCACCGAAGAAGTCCGCGATGCGCTGGCGGATATGGCGGTGAGCTACAACATCAACATCGTCGGCGGCTCCATGCCGGTGATCGAAGATGACAAGGTCTACAACGTGGCCTACCTGATGCGCCGCGATGGCTCGGTGGAATCCCAGTACAAGATTCACATCACGCCCCACGAGCGCCGTGACTGGGTAATCCAGGGTGGTGACAAGCTGCAGGTATTCGATACTGACGCGGGCCGAGTGGGTATCCTGATCTGCTACGACGTGGAGTTTCCCGAACTGGGCCGAATTCTCGCCGACGAGAAAATGGATATCCTGTTCGTCCCGTTCTGGACCGACACCAAGAACGGCTATCTGCGCGTACGTCACTGCGCCCAGGCCCGCGCCATCGAAAACGAATGCTACGTGGCCATCTCCGGCTCCGTGGGCAACCTGCCGCGGGTGGATGCGGTGGACATCCAGTACGCCCAGTCCTCGGTATTTTCTCCCAGCGACTTCTATTTCCCCCACGATGCCATCATCAGTGAGTCGGTCCCCAATACCGAGATGCTGATGTTCGCGGATGTGGACCTGGAGAAGCTGAAACTGCTGCACCGGGAAGGGTCGGTGACCAACCTGCGGGATCGTAGGAATGATCTTTATAGTCTGGATTGGAAGAAGAAAGACTGAATCCCACCAGGGCAGGGCCGTCCGGCCCTGCCTCTTACCCCTGTAGCTGTAATGTATTTGTAGGAGCGCCTCTCGAGGCGCGAACGCACCCCGCCCAAAGCCCGCCCTTGCCAGACAATCGTGCCCAAACAGGTAAGAAACCTCGTTCTCCACGGGATCGGATAACGACGCCTTCCTCATATCTCCGCCGCCCGGAAAGGGCATCGTTGTAACCCGTTGAGATTTCTGCTTTTATCGGTCGGTATATAAATTTGATAGATGTGATATGAAGCCGGCGCGTTGATTGGATATTCGAGCGGGCTTCCTAAACCTGTTAGCTCTCTTTTGGAAATTCGTCATAGCATTGGGCCATGATCAAAGATACGGCACAGCAAATATTGGATGAGGCGAAGGCAGCTAGAAGTCTCCTCTCAAAAACAAAACCGATTCTCGTCGGCAACGTCGAGTCTGCCCCAGCGTCGCTGTACCTTCGAAACTACGCAGGATGTATTCTCAATCGTCACATTGACATCTATGACGATACGATCTTTCTGCTAGAGAACGACCGCTACCAAGCTGCATGTACAGTAAGTCGAGCGATGATTGAGACTTACGCATTCGGTAAGTATCTATACAGTAAGCTTCACGATGCACTTGTGAAAGATGAATCAGTTGCTGCAAACGAGGCTGTGCTGGAGTTAATTCTAAAATTTATTAATAGTTCTCGGTACAAAGTTGGTGAGCAAGAAAAACTGAAGAAAGGTACATTTTCTCTGGAAGATTATTCGTTCACGCCGCAGGCAATTGAGCGGATGTCTATGGGGTTGGCAGGGAGCGAACATGTTATGAACGCGCTGCGCAAACTTTACAAGGAGGAAAAAGCTCATCTATCTTCCGATGAGAGTCGATTTGAACAGACGTACGACATTCTTAGCGAGTGGGTTCACCCATCTCAGACAAGTGTGTTTCATCACTATGTAGAGGAGACGCATCAAATTCCGACATCTGTTGGTTTTGTTAATCTCTTTGACAGCGCTGCCCTCCAATGTGCGCTTGCTATTCACTTCATCGCCGATGCTGAAAATCAATACGAATGTGCAATGAGAATTGCCGATGAAATGGAGCGCCGTGCCAGCGAGAGCTAACAAATTGCTGCAGGTGACGTTTGACCCGCCACCTAATTTTGCTGCCGCAAAAGCAGGCGTCGCCTCAAACGCACCTGAGCTCAGGTGTTAGGCAGATTAAGGAGACTATTGAGTGCCCTCAAACCTAGATCGCTTTAAGGAAGACCTGAATAAACTCCTTCGGGATGCTGTGAATATCGAGCAGTCATTTATGCACGAAGCATATGGTGAGGAGTACGAAGCTGCAGTACTCAAGTCGTGCAAGGGCAACGAAAAAGCTGCCAAAGAGCATATGGATGCGCTTCCGAATTTCAATGCCTCTTACCAGTCTTGGTACTCGGAAAGCCTCGCTTTAATGAAATGGCTCCTTCCGGATCGCGTAGCTGACTTTATCCGTTTGTACGAGAAGCCAAAAGGTCGAAAAGACATCAGCTTTGAGAACTACCGTATTGAGGATGCTCTGCAAGGTTTACGCATTACACGCTATGGGCATGAGGTCGTTGCTGATTTCAAGTCCGCCTTGCCTCATCTCAAACAGCAAATGGCGATGGTGCAAGCTCTCAAAGGGCGGTTCGAAAGTTCTCTCTATGATATTCGGCAACTCGTTCAGGCTGACCTTCTGGATTCCGAGATTGATACAGCGCGCGAATTGTTAAAGCACAAATTCATGCGTGCGTCCGGTGCAGTTGCTGGGGTCGTTCTCGAAAAGCACCTTCTTGAGGTTAGCATCAACCACAGTATTAAGGTTTCAAAGAAGCACCCAACAATTGCAGATCTAAACGATGGCCTGAAGAACGCTGGAGTGATAGAAACCGCCCAATGGCGTTTTCATCAGCACTTGGCGGATATTCGTAATCTGTGTGACCACAACAAAAAAAAAGAGCCGACCGCCGAACAGGTCGGTGACTTAATCGATGGTGTAGCAAAGGTTACGAAGACGGTTTTCTAGTGATTGCCTAACAATCGCAGGCACTGGGGCAAAATTTCCGCTACGCTCAAAATTTGCCCCTGCTGCGTACGTTAGGCTCTACATTAACTAAAAGTTTTAAAATTGAATATTGAATTATGAAAAATAGAGAATGGAAAGGTACTGAAGTGGATTTGTCTTGTGCTATCCAAGTCGTAACAACAGTAATGGGGTCAGGTCTCCCAATTCCCATTAATCTTTCAGCCTGAGCAACAGTAATGTGGGAAATGGGAGACCTGACCCCAGGCTCCCCTGTTAAACCCAATATCGAGTTCCGAGGCGTACATGCCGTTGCAAATAGATGAAGTGCCGCCTTCAGAGGCACCAATGGACCTCCTTCTTTTGGCAGACCCTTCTGAAGATGCAGTCAAAGAGTACCTGAATCAGTCTAGGTGTTTCGTCGCATATGCCAACGATGTGGTAGTCGGGTCCTGTGTCCTGAAGCCGATCGAAGGAGAGATGGTAGAGTTAATGAATATTGCCGTTTCACCATCGAACCAGCAGAGTGGAATTGGAACGCGACTTCTGAGAAATATTATCGACAAAGTAAAAAAGTCAGGTGCAAGGGGGGTAGAGGTCGGAACTGGCACCTTCGGTTACCAACTGACCTTCTATCAACGGCAGGGCTTCAGGGTTGACCGCATTGATAAGGGCTTCTTTTTGAGGAACTATCCAGAACCAATAGTTGAAGATGGGGTCCAGCACAAAGATATGCTTAGGTTGACACTCGAATTTTGTGGCGACACTTCACACCAACGAACGGTTTAACAATGCAATGCACGCGACAAGCGCCTGATTGCGGCGTTAGGCGATAACGAGTTCCGCGATGATAGAAATCGAATATAAAAATCTTCAATGCCTAGAAGAGGCTAAGTTACTAAATATTCTCAACAAAGAAAAAGTTCGAGAGCACTTAGTGCCCCATGACGAGTTCGATATGGCATCGTTAAAAGAATGGGTTGCCGGTAAAGTTGCGGTAGATTCATCAAAAGGGTGCAAGGTTAAAGGAATATTGGTTAATGGTTCTGTAGCAGGCTGGTGTGGTATTCAGTTCGAAAACGGATCTTATGAACTAGCGATAGTGCTAGATAAAGAGTTTTGGGGAATTGGTGTTCGTGTCTTCAAAGATGTCATGGGCTGGGCTTCTGACTTAAGTCATCATCATGTAGTTTTGCATCTATTCAATACTCGCCCTGAATATCGATTTCTTAAGAAAATGGCATCACGGGTCTACGAAAGTACAATGTTTGGTCAAAAATATACGAGTTATGAGCTTAGTGTGCCATCTTCCTGAAACTGTTTGCAGTCTGACGCCAAGCTATCCGTGTTTTTGTGTTACTCGATGCGCTCAAACAGAATACTCCAGTTTTGGCGCAGCTGAAGCGCATTAATGGGGGTATGCAATGACACGAGGGTCAGGTCTTGCCCCGTGCACTTCATTGAACCCAGAGGGCATTGATGGCTAGGCTGTTCGCGCCTCAAGAGGCGCTCCTGCAGCAGGCTCCCGGGTCAGTGTAGAAAGGTCGATCTTGTTGTTCGCCTGACAAGCTGAATGAAATCAAAATAATCCTCAAACCCTCTGGAGACACAATGAACCCCAACCTGATCAGAAATGGTTTTATCGCCGCCGCATTGATGAATATCGGCGGCGTGCTGCTTTTCTCTCGTGCCTTCACCAATGACGCGATCAACCAGGCCGATCCGGTGGTCATGTCCAACTTTGGGTTGCTGATGATTGTGGTATGGGGGCTGGCCTATCTGGGGGCGGCGTTTATCCAGGGCAATATTCGCTGGCTGGCGGCGGCGTTTGCCGTGGAGAAGCTGGTGTATGTGGTGGCGTGGGGGCTGTGGATGTCGAACCATAGCCTTGGCGCGGTGTATGAGCAGGATCTGTTTGCCGGGGTGTTTTACAGCATCTATGGGCTCAACGATCTGGCCTTTATGCTGTTCTTTGGCTGGGTGTTCCTTTCGCAGGGCTCCAAGGGCTGATTGCCCATGGACCCCACTGAAACCGGGAAGAAGTACGACACCCTGACCCACCTGTGGGAAAGCGACAAGTTCAATCGTCAGAATGGCGTTGAGGCGCACAAGCGGGCGCTGCAGTTTGTCCGCCGCAAGGGCCGGGCGCTGGATGTGGGGTGTGGGTGTACGGGCCGGTTTATCGATTTGCTGCAGGAGCAAGGGTTTACGCCGGAAGGCGTGGATATTTCGGCGAAGATGCTGCGTCTGGCCCGCGATCGTCACCCGGATGTGATGTTCCATCATCAGGATATCTGCCAGTGGGACAGCCCTGCTGATTATGCTTTTATCACGGCGTGGGACAGCATCTGGCATGTGCCTCTCTCGGAACAGGAAAATGTCATCACCCGGCTGGTGAACAGCCTGGAAGCGGGCGGGGTGTTGATCTTCTCGTTTGGCGGCACCGATGAACCGGGAGATCACCGGGATGATTTCATGGGGCCGGAAATGTATTACTCCTCACTGGGTGTTAACGGGTACCTCGCGCTGGTATCCCGGCTTGGCGGTGTGTGCCGGCATCTGGAGTATGACCAGTACCCCGAGCTTCATACCTACATGATTGTGCAAAAGCCTGAGGCATCAGTTGACTGATTTTCTCCTTCCGCAGTGTGCCGGTTGCTGGCGCTCAGGGGGGATGCGATGAGCATATTCTACTGTCTTAACATCGTAACTCTGGCGGCCCGCCAGTAAGCCGGGAGACGTTAATGCCACTGTCGATCAAACGTGTGGTGCCACTGGAATCGTTCAAGCTGATTATCGAGTTCGACGATGGCCGTTTTCGCCAGTTTCCCTCTGCCCGGGTCGCGGATACACCGCTGTGGTTTCTGGCGTTTCCTCTCAAGCTGCGAGCCTGTGACGTCACCCCCGGGCGCTGAGCTGGACGGCCCTGGATAAAACCCAGATGTGGGATGGCCAAAATGTGTGGGAACAGGAGGCGTCGCTGGACGTGCCGGCACTGCTGGAGTGGTCTGAAACAGTGGATTTTGCGGATTTGAAAACGGCGACCTTGACCCTGGGCATGGAGAACCGTGCACCCACCGAGCAGGATCAGCGGCATCATGTGTATACCGTTTCCATACGGCCCTTCTTCGATGACAAATGGTTGGTGTTGGGAGAAAGCATTGGTGGAGGGTTTGCCGAGCGGGGCGGTTCGGTGGCTCTGACGCTGGACAGTATCGATACGTTTGGTGACTGGAAGCGGCATTGTCAGCTTGCCGGTTGCGATTGGGTTGTTCCGTTTTTCCTCCGTGTTGATATGGATCATGCAGAGCGGGTGGACGACATCCTGCGGGCTTACCGGAACAGACTTCCCTGATGGCGGTCGGATAATGGATCTGAATAATTGGAAAGCGAGCGGGGTAGGGGTATGTCACAAGGCCTGGGATACGGGTTAGCGTTACTTTTGGGGCTGTTGTCAGTCGTTGTGCAAGCAAACGCTTTTCAACAGGATCTGGTGTCGGCGGCGCTTGAGCGCACGCAACATCAGGTTAGCTACAACGGCGCCTACTATCGGTTGGATTACCCCAATGGTGATGTGCCGGCGAATATCGGTGTCTGCACCGATGTGGTGATTCGCGCTTACCGTACTCTGGGCGTGGATCTTCAGGTTTTGGTTCATGAGGATATGGCAGCCAACTTCGCGGCTTATCCGTCCAAACGGATCTGGGGGCTAAGTTCCACCGACCGCAATATCGATCACCGCCGCGTGCCGAATCTGCAAGCTTTCTTTGCTCGCCATGGCAAGTCATTGCCGATAAGCCAGACATCATCGGATTATAAGCCCGGTGATTTGGTGACCTGGATGTTACCCGGGAATTTGCCTCATATTGGCATTGTTACCGACAAGCTGGCGGCGAACACGGGCACTCCGAAGGTCGTGCATAACATTGGTGCTGGGCCTCGCCTGGAAGACATGTTGTTCGACTATCGCATCACCGGGCATTATCGGTATGAGCCTGCGGGCGATCATTCTGAATAAGCGAAGGAGGGAGAGATGGCGACCTATCCAATCGACGGTGCTTGCCAGTGCGGTGCGGTGACCTACCAGTTATTGGCTGAACCCCAGAAGGTACTGGCCTGCCACTGCAAAGCGTGCCAGAAGCTGTCCACCAGTGCATTCAGCCTTACCGCTGTTGTGCGCGCCCAAGACATTGTGTTTCACGGTGAAATGCGTGAATGGCTGCGTACTGCGGACAGTGGCAATACCAGTGCGGCAATGTTCTGTCCCACCTGCGGCAATCGCATTTACCACGTTAACCCGGATGAGCCAGGCAGTATCAAACTCAAACCAGCCAATCTGGCGGATACCAGCATTCTTGAGCCGCAGGCACATATCTGGATCAGCGAAAAACAGGATTGGTTCAAGATTCCGGAAGGGGTGAAAACCTTCGACAGGCAGCCGTAAGCGTGCTGGGTTGAAAATTTTTAGCCGTGAAGTGGCGGCGTTCTTGTTTAAAAAAGGTGCAGGATGATCAACGTTTGGATGGTCAGGGCTGTCGCCACTCTGGACGTTTTTCTCGGCGTGATGTTTTGGGTTGCCGATATTGGGCTGTCCGTGTCGAGCAATAACATCACTACTGTTTCTGGCCCGTCTCCTGAACTCAAGATACCTGCTGCATTGTGCATTGCCCTCGGGGTAATTGTCTTTGTTCTGGATCGGTATCAGTGGACGCGGCCGGCGGCGATCATGGCCGTTATTTTTCAGCTTGCCGGGGTTGTCGCCGCGCTGGGATATATCTGCCTGGCGTGGCTCCTCGGTTAGCGCATCGCGCATGGTGGCCATGGGCTTCCCGTCTGTAGCGTGACACTTTCCCCAAAACCGTCCACCATCCGGTGAAGGAATGATGGAATCTACGATAAGTAGCATAGGGAAGCGGTGAATGGGGCATTTGTTTCTATCAGTCAAACTGGCCTTGCTGGTATTCGGTGTGGGAATTCTTACCGGCTGTGTGGGGACGCCAGTGGCTGATGTGGATGCCGTGCGCGTACAGGTTGACTGGAAAACCGACAAGGCGCTGCAACAGTTCTCTGCCGAGATGCCGGAGCTGCAACAAAAACTGGATGCTGCCCCGGGTTACATTGTCGGCACCACCGATGTTTTGCTTCTGGGCCCCCTGGGTGGTGGCACGTCGGTGGCGGTATTACACGACCAGCGCGATAACACCCATACCTACCTGGATATTCATTCCGTTCGCATGGGGCTGGGGATTGGTGCGCGGGCGGAGCGCTTTGTGGCGGTGATTAGCGACCCGGCTGTGATCGACCAGATCACACGGGGCAAGTGGCTGTTACGCTCCAATGCAAGTTCCAATGTGGGCAACAGTGATGAGCAGCTTGGCTCCGCCAATGCGGGTATTGAGCTGTTTACTGCCAGCGAATCCGGAGTGTCAGCCGGGGCCAGCATGGATATCAGCCAGGTGCGGGTGAACCATCGTCTGACCAATACCGGTCTGTCCCAGTATAACTATCCCAACCGTCGCTCAGCGCTCGACAGTAGCGGCGACGATGTTCCCCGTTACTGGAACCATCCGTTGCCATTTCTGGGCAAGCAGGCGGTGGCCCGTGGCTATGATTTGCCTATGCCTTTCGGGATTGGCGTGCTGCGGGCGGATGTGCGCCAGGACATGCGTATCGAAAACCTGCAGGTGGGTTTCAATGGCAATGGCACCCGGCCATACGAGTTTGTGTCTTTCGGCGCCGATAGTGATTTGATTACCGAGCAGATCAAGGTGGATGCCTGGGTGCTGCCTTTCCTGAATCTGTATGGCACCTTCGGGCAGGTGAACGGGGACCTGGATCTGGATATTGCGATTGATGGCGATACCATGTTGGATCAAATCGGCAAGGACTGTACTGGCGCGATTAGGCCGCCGGTGTGCCACCTGTTTGAAGGCAAGCAGGTGCGTTTTCCCATCGATGTGGATCTGAGCCCGATGAATTACGGCGCCGGGGGCGTGGTGGCCTCCGGGTGGCGGGACTGGTTTTTATTGGTGCCGTTTAACGTGACCTGGACCGATTCCGACAAGACCACGCTGGAAGGGCGTGCCTTGACCATCAGCCCGCGGGTGGGGCGCGGCTTTGCATTAAACCGGGCCGGGCGGTTGACGGTGTTCGCCGGCGGTAACTATCTGGATGTGCGTACGGTAGCGGCCGGTAGCCTGGCGATCCCGGGTACCGATCAGGTGTTGGATTACAAGGTAGATCAGAGCAATTCTGATCGCTGGAATCTGGTGGCGGGAGCCAACTGGGACGTAACGCCGCGGCTATCGGTGATGCTGGAATACGATGGTTTCATCGGTACTCGCGATGCGTTTATTTCGGCGGTTACCGTGCGCTTCTAATGGCTTTGCTTCCCTGTAGGAGATTCTATGTTGTCCACCCCTGTCTTCATGAGGCAGGGGCCGGCTGATAGTCGGTGCCATTTTTCATAAGCGCGAAGGCGATACGAACCAGTTTGCGCGCCAGAATGACCAGCGCTTGGGTGGTTGCCAGCCCA
>JBDWVU010000024.1:0-120629 GCA_039983755.1 Alloalcanivorax sp. | reverse complement strand
CCTGATCCCATGCCGAACTCAGAAGTGAAACGACATATCGCCGATGGTAGTGTGGGGCTTCCCCATGTGAGAGTAGGTCATCGTCAGGCTCTTAAACAAACAGAAAACCCTCGTCGCGAAAGCGGCGGGGGTTTTTTGTATTCAGGGTTTGGACATCTCCCTGCTTAACCCCGCGCCATCACATTCAAAACCTCGCTGTAATACGTTTGCCAAAAAGACCCGCCAGACTGCGCTGACGTTAAATGCTGCGGAGTCTTGCCATGTTGTTGTATACAGCCTTTGCTGTCCCTCTTGTTGCCTTGTTCATTTATCGGTACCGCAAGCTGATGTATCACTTCCGTGTGGTGGAGTCCGGCAAGCTTTACCGTAGTGGCACGCTAGGGCCGGTAGGGTTACGTATCATGCACCGGGTGCTGAGAATCAACACTATCGTCAATTTGCGCCTGGAGTCTGAGTACAGCAAGAATGGGTGGTATGCACGGCAAGAGGCATACTGTCGTCGCCATGGGTTGAATCTGGTTAATATTCCGATGGCTCAGGATACTCCGCCAACAGAAGCGCAAATTCTGCAATTTATGGGGGAGATTGATCGCACGGGAAGCCGTTGCCTGGTGCACTGCGAGATGGGCGTTATCCGTACCGGGATGATGGTTGTGGCAGTGGCAACCCGCCGCTATGGGGTAAAGGACCTGGCGGTGTGGGAGCATTTTCCCTTGTATGGCCACAAGCTGGATCAACGCCGGCAGAAAGTTCGCGAGTTTGTTCAGCGTTGTGGCGGCTCTCAGCAGGCATCAGCCTAACAGGGGGCTGCGCTCTGGCAGATACAGGCGCAATGCATTCGGAATGGCGCGGATGCGGAAGGTGGTATTCTGTATGGGTTCGCCGTCCAAATTCAGGTTCATTGGAGTGGGGGTTTCAATGTGCATCTCACTGAGTCGGGTGCGTACAAAAAGGCCTTCCTGGCTTGGGTCTTGACGGGCCTCGCTATCGAACAGTTCTTTTACGCCGGCGAGCAAGTCCATGTCTGCGGGCAAGATTGCCACATCGAACAGGCCATTATTAATCAGTGCATCGGGACATAACCGCTGTCCACCACCAGCTTGGCGGCCATTGCCCAGACCCAGGGCGAGAAATTCACCCTCCCATTCGAAGTCTTCACCCTTGAAGTGCCCTTTGGCTGATTCGATTTCCGGGAAACGGGTTAGCCCGGTGAGCAGGTAGGCTGCACCACCAAGCATCTTTTTTAAATCTTCCGACGTCTGGGTCGTCACTTCTGTGCCAAAACCACCGGTAGCCATGTTGAGGAAATAATGGTCGTTAACCTGTATGACGTCACAGGGCTGCGGATTATTCTCGAGCAAAGACAGACTGTCTGCAGGTTCTACAGGGATCTCAGCAGCAGTGGCAAAATCGTTTGCCGTACCGAGGGGGAGGATTGCCAGTTCCAGATCCTTTTGACCACTCTCCATCAACGCCTGGGTAATGTCGCGTACGGATCCGTCACCGCCCCCGGCGATGAGGGTGGTAAAGCCGTTATTCAGCGCTTCCTGCACATAGCGTTCCGCGTCGCCGCCTTCCCAGGTGACTCGAACAGCCAGCTCATGGCCCTGATCGCGCCAGTCCATAACCGCATCGCGAACTGCCTGATTAGCAGCCTGTTTGCCGTGGAGGATCAGTAAGGCTTTCTTGCTCATGATGTAAACCCTGTCGTTGGCGGATGCCATAGAGTAAAGCACTGAGCGTGACTGGCGCATGATTTAGGGAGCAAGTTAACAATCCTTGATAATCACATAGTGATAATAATTGCTATTAACTATTGTTGAGATATGGGAATAGTATTTCTCTATAGGGGTGGGGTTGGCGATGATAGCTGAAAAGGAGGGCATCTCATGGCCAAGACAATCAGTTTCGGAGCAATGCATATTTCAGTGGCGTTTCTGGTCGTCTGGGCGATGACCGGCGACTGGCGTATCGGGGGTTTGACGGCGTTGGTGGAACCGTGTGTGAATACGGTGGCTTACCATTTCCACGAAAAGGTCTGGAAGCGTCGCCGAGACCCTGAGGCGGTGAGCGGAACGGTCATGGCTTAGGATAAACTCGGTGTTTACTCTGTGATGACCGTTGGTTAAGCTACCGCAAAGTATACATTGTAAGGGGTATTTGTCAGGTGCAGACAGGAAGCAGTGACATTGATGCGATTCGCCAGGTGGTGAATCAGGTGTTGGAAGTGCATGCCCGCGAAGAAGGGGGGCAACGCTCCCAGGCGCGGGCGGAGATCCTGATCCATTCCATGCAGGTTTTTGCTCAGCGTGGGCTGCAGCGTACCACGGTCCAGCATCTTCTGGATGCCTCTGACGTGTCCCGGCGTACGTTCTACAAGTACTTCCGCAACAAGATGGATGTGCTGGAAAGCATCTACCGTATTTTTGTGGACAACATGCTGCTGCACTTCCACAAAGAGGTGAAGCAGGCATCGTCTGCGAATGACATCATCCGCAACACCACCAAGGTGTATTTCGATTACCACGTGAGTATGGGGCCGGTGATCAAGCTGATGATGGAAGAGGCTCGCTCTTCTGATTCAGCCCTTGCGCCACACCGCACTCGTGCACAGACCCTGGCGTCGGAAGTTCTTGCTGTACAGATTAACCGCTTTACCGGCAAGAACTACGAGCCACTGGTTTTTCTGACCATGCTCTGGATGCTGGAAAACTATTCGTTGTACATCTTCGAGGACGGAGGGTTTTCCCAGGAGCGCCTGGATCAGTGTTTGCGCGTGGCAGTGGGGGTCGCTGAATCCCTGGTGCTGGGTGAGGTTACGCCGGGCATGCTGGAACGCCCGGCGTCGTAAGGTTTCTGTCGGGCCGGGTTACTCCGGCTTGACGAATTTGAGTGTCATCCGGTCGCTCTCCCCGATCGCTTCATAAGTCTCCCGATCCTTGTCGCCGAGCCTCAGGCTGGGGGGGAGAGTCCAGACCCCGGCAGGGTGGTTGGCCTGATCCTTGGGGTTGGCGTTAATTTCCGATTGATCTACCAGTTTGAACCCGGCTTGTTCGGCCTGGGCAATCACATACCCTTCGCTCATGTATCCCGTTTCGATCTGCCTTTCCAGTGGCCTCACTTCCGGTGCGCGATGCTCAACGACGCCGAGAATGCCGCCGGGTTTGAGGGCCTGGTAAAAACTGGCAAACACGGCTTCGGTCTTGCCGGCCTTGGCCCAGTTATGCACGTTGCGAAAGGTCAGAACGCGGTCTACGGTGCCCTCCGGGGCGATAACGGTGTAGCTGGGAGGGTTGAGCGCGGTGACGCGGACGTGATCGTAGATCTCCGGGTGTTCTGCCAGTTTCGTCTTGAACTGGGTCACCGAGCGGCGATAGAAAGGGATGTCGCTGTCTTCAGGGAAGTGGGCGGCGTAATAAGTGCCAGACTTGTAAAGCCAGGGCGCGAGAATCGAAGTGTACCAGCCGCCACCGGGCCATATCTCCACCACTGTCATGTCCTTTTGGACATCGAAGAAATTCAGGGTTTCCACCGGATGGCGATATTCGTCACGGGCCTTTTCCTGCGGGGTGCGGTGGGGAGCATCGGTCAGCTGACTCAGTGTTCCGGCGTGAATCAGGGTGGTGGAAAGCAACGCGGTGAAGATAACCATAAGACGCATGATCTCGACTCTTCCTATCTGAGGCCGCGGATCAACACCTTCATGTAGTCTGCGGCTTGTTGTTCCAGGCTGCCCTCACCCGTGAGGGCCCATGTGTACGTGGTTCCGGTGACAAGGTTTACCATCATCAGAATCGTATCGCGAGTGGGCAGGGCAACGAAATAGCCGTCTTTGCGCAGTTCATTGAAAAACGCGTCGGCGACTGGGAGGTTTTGTTCCATCAGGGCCAGGTACTGGCGCTGGATGTCGCCCATGAAATCACCGGCTTCCTGAATCAGCACCCGAGAAAAGTCCTGATTCTGTTCCAGGTAGCGTGCCACTGCGCGGCACAGGCTTTCGAGGCGCTCCAGTGGAGGCGAGACGCTGATCAGTTCGGAGAGAATCAGGTCGCGTATGGTATTCAGGTTTTCCTTCACAATGGTTAGCAGCAAGGCTTCCTTGGAAGGAAAGAATTTATAGATAGTGGCCTTGCCCACGCCAGCCCGCTCGGCGATGGTTTTCACCTCTGCACTACGAAAGCCTTCGCTGGCGAAGACTTCCTGGGCGCAGGTGAGGATGCGGGCGCGGCGGGGATCATCCATGATGGCCGTCCTTACAGGTATTTGATTTTTTCTAGCTGCTCGTCGAGTTTGGCTAGTTGGGAGCGATAGTCATCCAGCTTGGCTTTTTCCTTGTCCACCACGGCTTGAGGTGCCTTGTCGACAAACTTGGGGTTCTTCAGCTTGCCTTCTGCGCGGCCCACTTCCTTGCGCAGTTTGTCGGTCTCTTTTGACAGGCGCTCGATCTCTGCTTCCTTGTCGATCAGCCCGGCCATGGGCACCAGAATTTCCATATCTCCCACCAACGCGGTGGCGGAGGCGGGGGCAGAGTCTTCCGCTGCCAGCCAGGTAATGGATTCCAGCTTGGCCAGTTTACTCAGGAAGATGCGGTTGGCGTCCAGCAGAGCCTGATCGGAGTCTTTGCCGTTATGCAGATAGATTGGCAACGCTTTGCCTAGCGGGATGCCCATCTCGCCGCGGATGTTACGCACTGCGCTAATAACGGCTTTCACCCATTCTGCACCGGTTTCTGCATCGGTATCGATCTGGGCCGGGTCGCTGGCCGGGAAGGGTTGCAGCATGATGGTGTTGCTGTTTTCACCTTCACCAGCCGCGGGTGCTTTGCCTGCCAGTGGGCCGATCTTCTGCCAGATTTCTTCAGTGATGAAGGGCATGAAGGGATGGGCCAGGCGCAGAATGGCTTCCAGTACAGTGACGAGAGTGCGGCGAGTGCCACGCTTCTGGGCGGCGGAATATTCGTCGCCCCAGAGTACTGGCTTGGATAGCTCCAGATACCAGTCACAGTATTCATTCCAGATGAATTCATAGGCGGCATGGCTGGCCACGTCGAAACGGAAGTTGTCCAGTGCGTCGCTGACTTCCTGCTCGGCCCGTTGCAGGGCAGAGATAATCCAGCGGTCAGCCAGGGATAGCTCGATGTCGCTGCCAGCAGCGACGCCACAATCTTCCCCTTCGGTGTTCATCATCACATAGCGGGCGGCATTCCAGATCTTGTTACAGAAGTTCCGATAGCCTTCGATGCGGCCCATGTCCCACTTGATGTCCCGGCCGGTGGAGGCCAGTGACAGGAAGGTAAAACGCAGGGCATCGGTCCCGTAGGGATTAATCCCATCCGGAAAATCCTTGTGGGTACGCTTGGTAATCTGTTTTTCTTTCTGCGGCTGCATCAGCCCCTTGGTGCGTTTGTCGATCAGCGCATCCAGGGTAATGCCGTCGATCATGTCCAGTGGGTCGAGCACGTTGCCTTTGGACTTGGACATTTTCTGGCCGTCGTTGTCGCGTACCAGGCCGTGCACATAGACCTTCTTGAAGGGCACCTGATCGGTGAACTTCAGAGTCATCATGATCATCCGGGCCACCCAGAAGAAGATGATGTCGAAGCCTGTCACCAGCACATCGGTGGGATGGAAGGTGCGCAGGGTATCAGTGTCTTCCGGCCAACCCAGGGTGGAG
Source organism: Alloalcanivorax sp. (assembly GCA_039983755.1). GTDB lineage: Bacteria > Pseudomonadota > Gammaproteobacteria > Pseudomonadales > Alcanivoracaceae > Alcanivorax. The sequence goes on along the minus strand of JBDWVU010000024.1, from coordinate 114,956 downwards.
AAGGTCCACAGGGCAGAGCTGAACCAGGTATCCAGTACATCCTCGTCCTGGGTCAGGGGGGTATCGCCCAGGTTGTTGTTGGCGCGGACTTCGTCTTCGTCGCGGCCCACATAGACATTGCCATCGGCGTCATACCAGGCGGGAATGCGGTGGCCCCACCACAGCTGGCGGGAAATGCACCAGTCCTGCAGGTCGCGCATCCACGAGAAGTACATGTTTTCGTAGTTCTTGGGCACAAACTGGATGTCGCCGTTTTCCACCGCGGCAATGGCCGGTTTGGCCAGTTCTTCCACGGCCACGAACCACTGGTCGGTCAGGTAGGGTTCGATGACAACGCCGGAGCGGTCGCCACGGGGCACCTGCAGGGTGTGGTCGGCGACTTTTTCCAGCAGGCCGAGAGCGTCCAGATCGTCCACGACTTTTTTGCGGGCATCCACACGGTCCATGCCGCGATAGGCCGCCGGCACTTCTTCATTGAGGGCCGCATCCGCAGTCAGGATATTGATCATCGGCAGGTCATGACGCTTGCCCACTTCATAGTCGTTGAAGTCATGGGCAGGGGTGATTTTTACGCAGCCAGAGCCGAAGTCCGGGTCCACGTAATCATCGGCGATGATGGGAATTTCGCGGTCAGCCAGTGGCAGGCGAATGGTCTTGCCGATCATGTCCTTGTAGCGCGGGTCTTCCGGGTGCACCGCCACGGCGGTATCACCGAGCATGGTTTCCGGGCGAGTCGTGGCAACTACCAGGTGGCCAGAGCCGTCGGAGAGCGGGTAGCGGAAGTGCCACATGTGGCCCTGTTCTTCCACGTTTTCCACTTCCAGATCGGAGATGGCGGTGTGCAGGGCAGGGTCCCAGTTGACCAGACGCTTGCCGCGGTAGATCAGGCCTTCCTTGTGCAGGCGCACAAAGACTTCGCGCACGGCGTTGGAGAGGCCGTCGTCCATGGTGAAGCGCTCGCGGGTCCAGTCCACGCTGGCGCCCATGCGGCGCAGCTGGCGGGTAATGGTGCCGCCGGATTCGCCTTTCCATTCCCAGACCTTGTCGAGAAACTTCTCCCGGCCCAGTTCGTGGCGGTTGGTGCCTTCGCCGGCCAGTTTGCGCTCCACCACCATCTGGGTGGCGATGCCGGCATGGTCGGTGCCCACCTGCCACAGGGTGTTGCGGCCCTGCATGCGGCGGTAGCGCACGAGGGTGTCCATGATGGTGTCCTGGAAGGCGTGGCCCATGTGCAGGCTGCCGGTGACATTGGGGGGCGGGATCATGATGCAGAAGGAATCACCCTGGCCGCTCGGCTTGAAATGACCGGCCTTTTCCCAGTGTTCATACCAAGATTGCTCGATGCGATCGGGTTGGTAGGTTTTGTCCATGATCACCGCTTCTAAACCAGAAAAAATGAGGGCGAATTATAGCGAAGCGGGGCGGGTTCGTCGCGGGTTGTGAGAAAACGCCTGGCGCTGGGCGCCGGATGCCTGACGAGGCAAACAGAAAAGGCGGCTCACTTTCGCAAAGGCGCCTGGGCCTGGGTGCGTCAGGCCTTCCTGCGCAGGGCCGCGCGCAGCTTCAGGCGCAGGGCCTTTTCGAGCTTGGGCAGGGCCTCGGCCACCAGTTCATCAATGGCGGCGTCGATATCGCTGTTGGTCAGCGTTGGTCGCGGTGCCGGTGCTTGCTGTGGGGCTGGTGTGGGCACGGACGGTGCTGGCGACGCTTGCGGGTTGCCTGGTTCTGGGTGGCCGGACAGGAATGGATTGGCCCGCTCGCTGGCGAGCTGCCGGATCCGCTGAGAATCCCGGGGGCTGGCGTCCGCGGACGGTTTCAGCAGGGGCGGCCGGGTCGGGCTGTCAGCATCGTCAAGCAGGGACTGGACATCATCCAGCTCCTTGAGCAATGCGTGTTTTGCCGTCTCCTTGTTGTTGCTCATTGCTGTGTCGCTCGCAGTGGTTAGCCCAGTTCATGAGTGGTGACGGGAAAGCCCCGGTCCCGATAGAAGCGGAAGCGTTCGCGCCCCTTCTGTCGTTCGCTCTCGGCGCCGCTGATCATTTCCGCCACTCGCTGAAAACGGGACGAAAAGTCCGGTACCTGGTCGGTGAGGTTGATCAGCACATCGTGATGATGGCCGGGATCGTCGCCGAACCCGAGCAGCACCGGGGCCTGTCCTTCACCGCCCAGGGCATGGGGCAAGAAGCCTGTAGCAGGAGATTGCCAGAATTGTGCGTCCACCTGTCGTGCATGGGCCTCATTCTGGCAATGCACATAGACCTGGCGGCCCTGTTTCAACGCTTTATCGGCAATCCGCCAGGCCAGCGCCTGGCGCACGCCGTCTCCGGCCTTGCTGCTGAGATAGAAAGTGACTTCAGTCATAAGTTAAAGCCTAACGCCCGACGCCGAACGCCTGACGCATAGTGCCTTGTCAGGCGTTTGGCATCTGGCATCAGGCGTTGTCCATCAAATAGCGAGTAAGCATGGGTACAGGGCGGCCGGTGGCGCCCTTGCTCATGCCGCCGCTAACCCAGGCGGTGCCGGCGATATCCAGATGCGCCCATTTCACGTCTTTGGTGAAGCGGGACAGGAAGCACGCGGCGGTGATGGAGCCGGCCTTGGGGCCGCCAATGTTCTGCATGTCCGCGAAGGGGCTGTCCAGCTGGCTTTGGTACTCGTCCCACAGGGGCATGGGCCAGCCGCGGTCGCCGGTTTCCTTGCCCGCGTCGAGCAGGGCTTCGCTAAGGGCGTCGTCGTTGGCGTAGACCGCCTGGGCGTGGGCGCCCAGTGCAACCACGCACGCGCCGGTGAGTGTGGCGATGTCGATGACGGTATGTGGCTTGTGCTTCTGCTGCACATAGGTCAGCGCGTCACACAGCACCAGCCGGCCTTCGGCATCGGTGTTGAGGATTTCCACGGTCTGCCCGGACAGGGTCTTGACGATGTCGCCGGGGCGCGCGGCCCGTCCGTCCGGCATGTTTTCGGCGGCGGCCACGACGGCGACCAGATGGATCGGCAGGCCCAGCTCGCACACGGTCTTTACGGAGCCGAATACGCTGGCCGCACCGCCCATGTCGTATTTCATTTCATCCATGGTGGCACCGGGCTTCAGAGAGATGCCGCCGGTGTCGAAGGTGATGCCCTTGCCGACCAGGGCAACGGGGCCTTGTTTGGTCGGTTTGGCACCCTTGTATTCCATCACGATGATCTGGCCCTGGCGTTCGGACCCTTTGGCCACCGCATGGAAGGCGCCCATGCCCATTTTTTCCGCCTGTGCCTGGCTCAGCACTTTCACGGTGAGTTTTTCGTAGTCCTTAGCCAAGTCGCGGGCCACGCCGCTCAGGTATTCCGGGTAGCAATCGTTGGGGGGCAAATTGCCCAGATCCCGGGCCAGATTGACCCCAGCACCAACCGCCTTGCCGGTTTTGTGTGCCTTGGCGAGAGCGGCGTCTTTTTCGGGGTGCCAGAAGGTCAGCTTGGCCAGTTTGCTGGCCGGCGCCGGGTTACTGCGGTAGGCGTCGAAACGGTAGGTGCTTTCTTCCACCACCCGGCTGCCTTCGCGAACCTGCCACTCCAGTGTTTGGGGCAGGGCGTTATCCAGCAGCCAGAAGGCTTGCTTCACCGGGGCAGCGGTCAGGGCCTTGGCAGCTTTTTGCACCAGGGAGAGCCAGCCATGGTCACTAAGCGGGCTATCGCCGGTGCCGACCAGCAGCAGGCGGGCCGCATTGACGCCAGGGGGGGTATGCAGCCAACCCAGTTGACCTTTGCTTGCGCTAAAATCGCCGGCCTTCATGAACTGGGTAATCTGTTCGCGGGTGCTGTCGGGCAGGGCCTCGGGAAGATCATTTTTCTTGCTCAACAGTACGACCAGGGCGTCTGCCTTGCTTTTTTCCAGGGGCCTGTTGCTTACTGCGAAGTCCATGTTGTCTCCAGATCAATAAAAGGGTGGGGCGCGGTTCACCCGATAAATAAAGGAAATAGTGGGCCGTCACGCACGGAAACGCAATCCGTTCAGCGCTATCTGCCGATGGCCTTGTTCACATGGGATTATCACCTTGGTCGAGCACTCAGTTACACTAGGTGGCATTCACTGCTGCCGCAGGCGTTTTTGCCCGGCGGTGTGTGCCGGGCTGCGGGCTATTCGCCTGCCTTTATTGTGCCCGGTGCGTTTTGCAGACAGCAATGAGCGGGCCTGCCCTTGATTCTTCATCGATATATTAACCGGCAAGTGTTCATGACCACGGTATTGGTCACCTTTATTCTGGTGATGGTGCTGGTCAGTGGGCGCTTTATCAAATACTTGGCGGAAGCCGCTGCCGGGCAAATTGCCGCCGATGCCCTGTTTCTGGTGATGGCGTTCCGCATGCCGGAATTCCTGCAGATGATCGTTCCCCTGAGTTTGTACATCGCCCTGCTGCTGGTGCTGGGGCGCATGCACATGGACAACGAAATGGTGGTGCTGCAGGCCGGTGGTCAGGGTAACGGCCGGGTGGTGCGTTCGCTGGTGGTGCCAATCTTGATGGCCACCACGCTGGTGGGCATGTTTTCTCTCTACGTCACGCCGCGTGGGGATGCAGAGGTGAACCGGATCTTTGAGGAGCAGAAGGACCGGTCGGTGCTTGAGCTGCTCACGCCGGGACGGTTTCACGTCAAAGGCTCCAGCGATTCCCAGCGCGCGACCTATGCGGAGCACCTGAACCGGGAAAAGGGGGTTCTGGAAAATGTCTTTGTGGCCGATGCCCGTTTTGAAAGCCAGGGCGAGGCCGGCCGCTTGCTCACCGTCTGGGCGAAAAGCGGCAAGCTGGTGGTGGAAGAAGGTATCAGTTACCTGCTGCTGACGGACGGTTTCCAGTATCAGGGCAAGCCGGGGCAGCTGGATTACAAGGAGGTGGGCTTCAAGGAAGCCCGTGTGCGTATTGGTGGCGAAAAAACCGATAGTCGCCCCCCCAAAGTGCGGGGGCGCTCTACCCAGGAGCTGGTGGATCAGCGAGCCGACAACAAGGCGGCGCTGGCGGAGCTGCAATGGCGCCTCTCGTTGATTCTCACCGTGCCGATCATGGCGTTGGCGGCGATTCCGCTGGCGCGGGTTAACCCACGGCAAGGCCGTTTCTATCGTCTTATTCCTGCGGTGCTGGGTTACATGTTGTACGTGGGCATGCTGCTGGTATGCCGCAGCGCCATTGAAGACCATAAAGGGGCGCTGCCCTGGTACCTGAGCATGGTCTGGATCCATCTGAGCGCTGGGGCGGTGGTCTTCCTGCTCTACTTTGGCGGGCGCCTGTTCCGGCGGAGGGCGCGCTCATGACATTGCTCAAGCGCTACTTCTGGCGGGCGGTAATGATCCCGACCCTGGCCATCCTGTTCATTATTGTCGGTCTGGATTGTCTGTTCGGCTTTGTGTATGAGCTGGAGTTTCTCCGCGGCAATTACCAGGTCATGGAAGCACTGCAGTTTATCCTGACTACCACGCCGCGGCGCTTTTACGAATACATGCCCATGGCCATTTTGCTGGGCACCCTTATCGGACTGGGGCTGCTGGCGAATAGCGGTGAGCTGTCGGTGATTCGTGCGGCGGGGGTCTCCACCTTGAAAGTGAGCTGGCTGGTGCTGCGCCCGGTATTGGTGCTGATCATCCTGTCGATTCCCCTGGGTGAATACCTGACGCCTTACAGCGAGCAGGTGGCGCAGAGTAACCGTTCCATGGCTGAGGGGGGCGGTGAGGCGTTGCGCTCCAAGTACGGCTACTGGCATCGGGAAGGGCCGGAATTTATTCATATCAATGCGGTGCAGCCCAATGGTGTGCTGTACGGTTTGACTCGCTATCGCTTCAGTGATGGCCAGAAACTGACAGAAACCCAATATGTAGAGCGGGCGATCTATCAAGGGGATTTCTGGTCGCTGGAGGGTATCCACGGCACCCGGCTGTTCGAGGATCACGCTGAAACCTACCAGAAAGATCAGGGCGAATGGCAAACGGAACTGACGCCGCAGTTGCTCAGCATCGTGGTACTCAAGCCGGACAATCTGGCGCTGGTCAAGCTGCTGGAATATACCCGATACCTGAAGCGTCAGGGTCTGGAAACCGCAGACTATATGCTTAGCTTCTGGCAGAAACTGTTCATGCCACTGGCGACCATTGGCATGGTGCTGATCGCCATCTCCTTTGTGTTCGGCCCCTTGCGGGAAGTGACCATGGGCCTGCGGCTGACGGCGGGTATCGTCGCCGGGTTGATCTTCCATTACGGCCAGCAATTCTTCGGCCAGTTGTCGCTGGTATTCCATACTGACCCGTTTCTGGCCGCCATCCTGCCGCCGTCCCTGTGTCTGGTGCTGGGTATCTGGCTACTGCAGCGAGTGCGATGAGATGAGCTGCTGGCGGGGGCAGGGACGTACCCACGCAGGCCGCCGGTCGGCCAATGAAGACGCGCTGGTGTGCCGTGACGGTGAGGGTTTGTGGGCCGTTATTGATGGCATGGGCGGCCATGATGCCGGCGACCTTGCCGCCACCATGATCCGTCATGCACTGGACAATCTTGCCCTCGGGGGCGGCATTGCCCACCGGTTGCTGGCGGTGGATGCCGCCCTGCAAAGTGCCAACCATGCCATCCGTCACCACGCCGCCATGCACCTGGGCAGCAAGCCCATGGGGGCGACGGTTGTTGTGCTGCTGATTCATGACGGCGAGGCCGGGGTGCTGTGGGCCGGGGATGCCCGGCTTTACCGGCATGAGGCATCGCGTACCAGTGCCATCACCAAGGACCACACCCCTGTGCAGGCGCTGGTGGACGCAGGTGAAATCAACGAAGAAGAAGCCATGCGCCACCCTCGCAGTCACGTGATTTATCAGGCCATCGGCAATGGCGACAAGCTGAAACTGGAACAGATCCGGTTTGCGGTAGAGGCCGGCCAGCAATTCCTGCTGACCACCGATGGCGTGCATTCTGTGCTGCGGGTGCCTGAGATACATCAATTGCTGGTCGAAGGTGCCAGCGAGTCCGCTATTCTCAAGGCAGCCTTGAATGCGGGCAGCCGGGATAACGTGACCGCGATCAAAATTGCGCTCGGTTAACGTAAAGGCTGGAAAAGCCGTGAAGGGCTGGTATACTCGCGCCCCACTGCCAGAGTGGTGGAATTGGTAGACACGACGGATTCAAAATCCGTTGCCTTCACGGGCGTGCCGGTTCAAGTCCGGCCTCTGGTACCAAATGGCAGTGCGGTAGCATCCGAGAGAGTCCTCGATAAGCTATAAAAACAGTAGGTTATATGAGGCTCTCTTCCGCTACCGTCCGATAGAGTTTGTTGACATCTGGCCCCACCTGGGGCCAACTTTGGGGCCAACATCCAAGCCCAAAGACGGCGAAAGCCATGGAAACCAACAAACTCAGCGACGTAAAAATCCGCGCAGCAAAGCCCCAGGACAAGCTCTACAGCATCTCTGATGGTGAGGGGATGTTCCTGGAGGTCTCCCCCAAGGGCGGCAAGTGGTGGCGCTTCAAATATCGCTTCAATGGCAAACAGAAGCGGCTCTCTCTCGGTACTTATCCCAGCACAAGTCTCAAGGTGGCCCGCGACAAGCGACAGCAGGCCCGAGAGCTGCTCGCCTCCGGAGTTGACCCCGCTCAACAGCGTAAAACCGAAAAGTTGGCCACAGAAACAGCCTTGCGCAATACCTTTGCCGGGGTCGCGGAAGAGTGGGCACAGAACAAGGTGCAGAGCGAGAAGTGGACGCCGACAACGGAGAAGAAGCGGCGTATCTGGCTGGATAACGGTCTTATGCCCTACCTGGGCAGCCGTCCAATATCGGAGATCACCACCGCCGAGCTGTGGGGTGTTCTCCAGCACACCCAAAAGACCAGCGGCTATACTGCAAACCGCCTGAGAGGCATGGCCTCCGAGATCTTCAATTTCGCCATGGCTACTGGCCGTGCGGATAGCAACCCTGCCTTGCCTCTACAGGGGCAAATCGCCGTCAAAAAGGAAAAGCATCGTCTGGCGATCTTGGAGCCGGAAGAGGTCGGCAAGATGCTGCGTGCTATTGATGGCTGTCAGGCTGCGGCAACTACCAAGGCGGCAGCTAGGTTGGCCCCGCTGGTGTTTGTCCGGCCAGGAGAGTTGCGTCATGCCGAGTGGTCGGAAATCAATCTAAAGAGGGCTCTTTGGAGCATCCCGGCAGAGAAGATGAAGATGCGGGAGTCACATGTGGTTCCCCTGTCTCGACAGGCCGTTGCCATCCTCAAGGAAATCCAGCCTCTCACAGGCAATTCAGGCTATGTCTTTGAAGGCACCAAGCCTGGGGAGCCGATCAGCGATAACACTCTCAACAAGCTGCTCAAAACTCTCGGGTATAAGGGCAAGATGACACAGCACGGGTGGCGGGCGATTGCTCGTACCTTGCTTGATGAAGTATTGGATGTCCGAGTGGATTGGATTGAGCATCAGTTGGCTCATTCTGTCCGGGATGCTAACGGTCGAGCCTATAACCGCACTTCGCATCTTGAAGGGCGAACGGGGATGATGCAATTGTGGGCTGATTATCTCGATAAATTGAAAGCAAGTAAGTAACGGTTTTTGCATAAAAACGTTCTGGATAAACGTCATGAACGCGGAGCGAGCTCTTGCCTGGGGCTTGGTGTAATGGAATGCAACTTATAAGTGGGAAGTGTATTTAGAGGGGGGGGAATGGAAAGGCAGCTGTTTAGGTACGATGAGATCGTCGAAGGTGACATTGATACCCAGAGCAAGGTAATGAAATTGCTGTTGGCTGGGGAGATCCCGGCTTTTGTCAAAGCAAGTAACCCATACTCCGTCATTCAAGGGTATGTCGGTGACAAAATCCGTAATCCGGATAATTACTTCCTTTACGAACCAGTAAAACAAAACAATGTTGCTGCCTTCCGCTTGGGGGGTGAGGCGCTAGAAAAGCTTGCCAAGTTGGGAGAGGTAGATTGCCAGTATTTTGATGAGGGGCTAGGTTTTGATAATGATGGGCGACCTGTCAGGTATTTAACAATAACACGTAACTATGTTCCCGGGATGAAAAGCATATTCTCGGATATGGCAATACCTCAAGATGAACTTGAAAGTCTGAAAGCTGGAGGAGTTTACAAAGACGAGGAATGTGAATCTCGATTCGATTTAGCTATTTATCCCAAGATTCGCTACGAGAGTAATATTTCAGGGCTTGCCGTTGGTCGCCTGTTTAATGACCGACCATTGGACGGGATATTTGCATTCTCGGTAGATTTTATCGATCTGTTGATTCGTGCTTTGAGGTCTCCAGGCGCGGAGCCTATAAATGTATCGAACGGCACAACGTTTCATGCTGAAGTGCTAAAATCTATCAAGGCCGTAGGTGTTTTCTCGTTTCCTTATCTTTCGGCAACAGTTGCAGATGAGTCTTGGCGGCTTAAAGGTTGTCGGCCGACATGGCATGGCAGTGAAGTTGTCATAGATGCTCAGAGCGGGAAGGAAATGCTTTGCCGGCCAAGAGTCAGACATGAATACAAGTTATGTGATTACGCTCTTGGTGCCGACTATCTAGAAAATGGTGCTTCATCATCTATCGTTCCTGAGCCTAGAAGAATATCGGTACGGGCGTCGCAGCTACTTTTTCTGGCTGGAGACAGGGATGCATTGACTTGTGAGAAAGTTGATGAGCTTGACACCGAGTGTGGAGAAGAAGCACAGGAGGAAAGTTCATATGAAAGACCAGAAGTCCCGCCAGAAACCCCGTTTTACGAAAGTTTCAATGATGTAGATGGATTTCCTGAAAGTAGGGAAATGGCTATTCAGTGGATTTGCGAGGTTGCAAAGGTCGAGGAACGCCAGTTATCGAACGCGGACAAACTTATTGATTATGTGGCCATTGCAATCTGCACATGGAAGCAGCCTCTTATAAGTGGGAAGGCGGATACAGATTATTGCCTCCAGCTTATGCATGCATTACCGAAAACGCATCCTAGTTATTCCAAGAAACTTGTGAGATTAATCACCCTTCGTTTTCAGAGCTCCACAAAAACTTCTGCCGGAAAAGGGAGGGGTTTGAAGGTAAGGAGTAAGGATGTAGATATTTTGAAGAAGACTTCATTGCCGATTCTGATTGAGGCATGGAGACAGTTTGTGTTTGGCCGCGCCAGAACGGCCAGGAAAGAAAAGAGGCAAGAGTGGAAAAGTGATTTGTATGTCTTCCTGGGGCGCAATCAAATTAAAACTGACTATTTCTCCGCTGTGGCGGATGTGTTGCTGAGCGATGAAGACAAGGATAATTTGTTTGTTTTAACTTAATAAAAACATGCAGTTACATGCTTTTGTTCGCGAATATCGGCTCTGCTATTTCTTATTTCCGATAACCGATCTGATCTTTTCTACATTTCGTTCTCCTCTTAACTACGAAGGAGTCCGAAATGGACCGTTCTGTTCAAAAAAGCAACACCCATGTGGCTGGCAATGGTGCGCTAAGCTGTCTCTCCACGCTTCAGTATCAGGTTATCCGCTTGCCAGAGGTGCAGCGGATAACTGGCCTCTCGAAGTCCACCATCTATGCCAAAATGGATCCCTGTTCGCCTTATCACGACCCTGATTGGCCGAAGAAAGTGAATCTCGGTCCCAGATCCGTGGGCTGGTACCGTCATGAGGTCATCGAATGGGTTGAGACCCGGCCAACTTCTGCGACATGGGGGGCTTGATCATGGCGTATCACATGAAGGGTGAGCCCAATCCCGCAGCATTCTGCCAATCCAAACCTCTCTTAGGGGAGGCTGTGCGCCAGGCACATCAAAATTACCAGGCACCGTACCGACTGTGCTTAATGGGAGGGCTGGCGGCGCTGTCGTCAGCCGCCCAGTCCCTGGCTGATGTGGTTATGCCATATGGTGCAAAAGTGCCAATTAGTCTTTCTTTGGTGGGGATTGCGCTTTCTGGCGAACGTAAATCGACAGTCGAGCGTAGATTTATGAAAGAAATCAAGGCGCTCGATGACAACCTTGAGGAAGAGCACAACAGCAACTTGGCAGATTACAAGGTCAAAATGCTGGAGTGGAAGGGGCGGAAAAAGCAACTCGAAAAGCAACTGGCTAAATCTGGTAGCGACGACCATGAATTGACCAGCATCCGAGAGGCGCTGCGTGAGTTGCTGGCTACTGAGCCAGCCAAACCCCAGCGAGCGAAGCTGGTCTACGAAGACATCTCCCCCATGGCAATGTTGAATGCATTGAATGAAACAGGGGTGGGCACCTTGGTTTCAAGCGAAGGTGGCATCATCGTGGATGGTAAGTCGTTTGATGCCGTGCCGCATTTGAACTCCCTCTGGAGTGGAGACAAGGTCTCTGTCGCGCGGGTTGGCAAGCCCTCTCTGAATATCAGTGATGCAAGGCTTACTGTGTCGATTATGCTGCAGCCGGAAATATTCAAGCCCCAAACCGGAAAGAAAGGGGAAAAGATCCGTGGTTCGGGCCATTGGGCCAGGTACCTGGTGATTAACCCAGAATCGACACAGGGGACTCGTTTATCCACCCGACAGGCCAATTCCTGGGAGCATCTGGATGCGTTCGACCGTCGAATCCGTGAAATCCTGAGTAAGGCCAGAATGGCACGGATTGTGGGGGATGTTGAGCGTGAGGAAATCCGATTCTCGGAGGAGGCCGCAGCGGCATGGTACAAGTTGGCGGACCGTATTGAGGAGGCAATTCTCCCTGGCGGTCAGTTCGAGCATGCTTCCGATCACGCGTCCAAGCTGGGTGAAAATATCGCCCGGGTGGCCGCACTGCTGCACTACTTTGAAGAAGATGGTGATGCGATCTCCGTAGAAACGCTCAATGTCGCAGCGGACATCTGTGCGGAGTGCTCGGATGATTTCCTGAAGCTGTTCGTTCCTCCGCCGGAAGAGATCAGAGATGCAATTGAGTTGAATAAACTCATTAACCGGATTCGCGATGATGGCTGGCGGTTCATCCGTAAGACTTACCTGCACAAGCGTTGCCCGAACGCTCAACGAACCGGAGGGCGCTTCTTCCGGGCTTTGGATGTTCTGCTGCGCGAAGGAGTCATTCGCTCCTACGTGGACATGAGCAACGCGCAATGTCTGGATCTTTGCCCGCTGCTCCCTCTGCCTTGGGGAGTGCAAAACGGACATCATTGATCAATTTTACCTGCGATTCCTGCGACGCGTAGCGGGAATCGCAGTTTTTTTGATGCGGAAAGTCGCATTTTCGATTCTTCACCCGCACCTCTACCTATTTATTTGGATAGTGGAATATTCCGTGTTTGCAGCACCAATTTCACTGCTGTGCCAGGCTTTCGATTGGGATGGAGGCTTCTGTCTTTACCGGTAATAGATATGTGGAATGGGTGTTTCCTGTTTAATAGTTAAAATTAAATAAGCCCGATCTCTCTTCAATCCACAAATATAAATTTACAGCCAAGCATTTCCTATGGTGAAACCAAAATAGGAAATGCTAAATGTCACGTCATCACGATTACCCAAACCTGAAGCTCATCTATGGAGATGAATGGAGAGGTCTTCCTCTAGGGAAGCAAGCTCCGTATGGAGAGCGCTACCTTGAAGTCAATTTGAACGTTATGAGGAGCGCCATAGAGAGGCACAGACGTAGCTTTGTAGTGCTGTTCGTTCTCCGTCTTCCCTACGGATACGCCATGCCAGCTAAAGGCCTGATCAGCCGATTCATGAAATCCCTAAAGGCTCAGGTTCAGGCTGACCTGAATGCTCGATCAACTGAGTCGGGGCGGCGGCTTCAAAGCGACGTTACCTTTCTCTGGGCCAGGGAGAAGAGTGGGGCAGAAAACTGTCACTTTCATGTCGCGATCTTTCTGAGTCGAGATGTGTACAATTCAATTGGTAACTATGAGCTACAGTGGTGCCTTGAAGGCTATGATTTCTTTGCTCCAGGGAGGCCCCGCGCAGGGTCGCTCCATCATCGCTTGACCAGGGCTTGGGCCACGGCGTTGGGGATTTTTGAGGAGCAGGGGGTGGGATTAGTGGATTATCCGCGCAACGCTGAGTACCACCTAGATGCACACGATATCGATTTTCCCTTTGCGTTTGCAGATCTGTTCGGACGTCTGAGCTATATGGCGAAAATTCGCACAAAAGACTATCGAGCAGGAGCCGACTGTTACGGGTCTAGCCGGGTCCCCGGCAGTGAAGCCTATTTCCCTGATTACGAACCATTTTGAAAGGGTGAGGGCGAAACGGGCTGGTCGCTAGCCCGCCCCCCAAAGCCACCCTTTGACCTCATCCCTGTTGGCCAGCACCACCTGCTGGGCCTCGGGGTCTCGGTGCTGCGGCCCATCCAGTCTAAGCAGTTGCACAATGTAATTGGCCATGGCGGCCCGGCACTCAATTGTCAGCGCCCCATCGGTCATGCCGTAATCCAGCGCAATCACTTCCTGCTGAGACGCAGAAAGACGAGGGTCTGGAGTGACCTGCAGAGTAAGCCGCTCTTGCCAGGCATCATCCTGTTCAGCGTGGTACTCGCCTGGAAGCGTCAGCTCGGGTTCATCCTGAATCCGGCTTAATACGAAATCCCGGTAGCCGCTACTCTTCTCGCACCAGGCACGGACATGCCAGCGCATGCCACTGTGCACCACTGTGTGGGGCTGGATAACGCGGTACTCAGGCTCCGGGTTACTCAAGGAAGCGTACTGGATTTCCACGCGTAGTTTGTCCCGGCACGCCTGGAGGATCGGGCGCAACACACTTGGGCGCAGGTCACGAGAAGGAGGAAGTAGCACTTCGGTATTGAGTTCGCGCATATCCAGGGCCTCAAAGGCACAACTGAGGTCCTCCCGGGCATGCATCATCTGAAGGTATTCATCCGCCACGGCCCGTGTGAATACGGGCTTGAAGGTGCTGGCGGGCTTGTACCCCTTCAGGGAGCGGTCGTATTCCAGGTTGCCAGGCGCATATTCAGCAAGATAGTGGTTAATGTCCTTGCTGGCCTGCTGCCTGCCAATACCGAATGCCCGCTGAAGATGGTTGGTCGTCAATCTCCCCTCCCAGAGGGCGATCACCTCGATCAGTCTGTAGCGCAATAACAGATCCCAGCGCAGCGGCCAATCCGCTGCGTTCTTGCCCGCAATCCTTGCCATGGATGTGCTCCAAAAAGCGATATATGCCAAAAGGCGACGTGTTCATGTATTCAGTATCGACATGACGATAATAAGTAAATAGCCTTTGGGTGTCATCATGGACGAGACAAAAGCGGCAGGATGCCGCATCTGACTTAAGGAAAAGTGGCGAAGGAGAAAATAATGAAAGTCTATGCACTATTGATGCTGGTCCTGGCGACCATGGCCATTACTGGCTGTTCCGACCCCACCATTGACGCCTCCAGTGAGGCCAAGATGAAAGAGTCTGTGGCCAAGGTCCGGGAGTCATTACCTGAGGCGAAGCGGGCAGATTTCGATCAGGCGGTTCAGTTGATCGCCTTTAGTCAGATCGATATGAAGAGCCTGTTTGCCAATGGCGGTGCCGATGCCGGTGATGTGGAGGGCAAAATGCGCGACGCCCTGAACGGCAAGACGGCGGAGCAGGTACTGGCCCAGGCAGAGCAAATTCAGGCCGAACGCAAAGCCCGGGAGAAAGAGCAAGCACTGGCCGAGATCCGCGAACTTGTTGCCAAGCGGGACAAGGCTGAGCAGGCCAAACAGCAGCTGGAGCAGTTCCAAGTGGTTCGCTCCCGCTTCTATATGCGAGAACGGCAATACCTTGGCAAGCAGCCGATCATTGAGCTAACGGTCAAGAACGGCACGGATCAAGCCATCTCCCGTGCCTATTTCACCGGCACCATCGCCAGCCCTGACCGGAGCGTGCCCTGGCATGAAGACCAGTTTAATTACAGCATTTCCGGTGGCCTGGAGCCCGGCGAGGAAGCTACCTGGACGCTGGCACCGAACAGTTATTCTGATTGGGGCAAGGTGGATGCCCCGGCAGATGCCGTCTTTACCGTGCTGGTGGAAAAGCTGGACGGGCCGGACGGCGAAGCCCTGTATTCCACCAGAGACTTCAGCGAGCGAGATCGTAACCGCTTGGCTGAGCTGAAAAAGCAATATGGAGTTGATTAGATCAGCCACTACCTGAATCACAGCGGGCCTGATTCAGGCAGGATTGGGACTTGGAGGGCTCTGACCGGTACCATACGGAAAAATCATTAAGTTGGCCCAAGGTAAGGAAGGCCGCTAGTGAGGCGCGGAGCGCCTCGCAAGAGCCGGTAACAGGAGATAGGGATGCCTCCCTCCTTTACATCATTGACTGGCAGGTAGGTCTCCAATATCCCCGCTTTGCGCTAGGTGATGCGGCGGCCATATTGCCGTCATAAGATCTCTGATCTTGTCTCCGAATAACTGTAAATCCAGCTTCATGCTGCTCTATGCGGTTCAAGGCTGGTTAAAATCAAGATATGCGGTAGTATCGCCCTATCAATAGTTCGAGTAGTGGCTCGCTGGAGTCGGGGTGAGAAATGGACGAAATTGAAGATCGCTGGTTATCCGTGGAAGAGATATGCCGGCACCTGGGCGTCAGTAATGACACGGTTTACCGCTGGATAGATAAACACTCCATGCCGGCTCATCGCATGGGCAGGTTCTGGAAGTTCAAAAAAATTGAGGTGGATGAGTGGGTTAAATCGGGCGGCGCCTCCGAAGTTGCCGATAAGAGTGGCCGACACTATGGCGCTTGAGCGGTATCGCATCTCCTTCACGTCCGGCAGCCTGTATCACCGTGAATCAGTGAAGTTGGCCGAGCTATACCTGTCATCCCGTGACTGGGAAGAAGTGAGTGCTCAGGCCCTGCGCGACAATGTGCTTCAGGCCCGGACTGAAAGCACAGCAAAGCGCACCTGTCGAGAAGCGATAGCGCGCTTGAAGACGTTAAACGAGAGCGAGTTGGCTTTCCTGCCGGAGGCAAACCACCAGGATCAGGCGCATCTCCTTTGGGTTGCAGTGTGTCGTCTGTACCGCTTTGTCGCGGACTTTACGGTGGAAGTGCTCCGCGAACGGTTTGTCGCGATGAAACTGGATCTCAGTTTTGAGGATTTCGATGCTTTCTATAACCGTAAATCGGAATGGCATGACGAGCTTGATAATGCCAGCGCATCAACGCGCGATAAGTTGCGGCAGGTCCTGTTCAGAATGTTGCGGGAGGCAGGGCTGTTAGCTAAGGACAAAACTATCAACGCGATACTGCTGAGCCCCAGGCTGGTTGAGTTGCTTCGTGATAACAACCCTGACGAGTTTTTGTACTTTCCAGTCTATGAATCAGATATCAAGGGGATGTCAAAGTGAGAAAAGACATTGCCAAAATGCCGATGCAGGACAGGCTCCAGCACCTGGTCAGCGTGGTCTCCGGCCAGCGATTCCTGAACAAGCAGGGGCTGGGTAATGAAGTGCCATTCTTCATCTGCCCCTACCGGCCTGAAGAGGCGGTCGACATGGATCGCCTACAGCGACAGCTCGTTAATCGACTGGAGCAGGCAGGCATCAAGATTCTGTGCATCAATCTGTATGACCTGGCCGTCGATATTTTGAAAGACAGAGAAATCTGGGAGCAGGTGTTGGAGCTCGAGCCCACGGTTGCGAAGGATCAGCTGAAAGAGCTATTACAGGGCGTGCTGGACCCGGAAGCCCATTTGGTACCCGCTATCGCGGCAAAGCTTCAGTCCGTTGAGTTTGACGTGTTGTTTATTTCCGGGGTGGGGGAAGTATTCCCCTATATACGCTCCCATAACGTGCTTAATAACCTGCAAAGCACCGCCAAAGACCAGCCAACAGTGATGTTTTTTCCAGGCTCCTATACTCACTCGCTGGAAACCGGTGCTTCACTGGATCTGTTTGGCAGGCTGCATGATGACAAGTATTACCGAGCGTTTAACATTTTCCATTACGAAGCTTGAACGGACGACACGATCCGAGGCGTAAGCATTAAGGGAAGGCAATAATGACATTGAAGAATATTTTTCTAAAGCCCGTTGATCGCCCCATTGAAGGCGTTATCAAGGCCGATGATGAAGCCAGTCTTCGCCTCGAAATTGAAGAGTATGTACTGACCAACGAAGTCGAGAAGCGCCTCGAAGAGTTCCTGGACGCTTACAACAACTACGAAGGAGCAAACGGTGTCTGGGTGTCCGGCTTCTTCGGCTCGGGTAAGTCACACCTGCTTAAAATGCTGGCCCTGTTGCTAGAAAACCGGGAGATGGATGGTGCCTCAACCCTGGATCTGTTCCTTCCCAAGTGCAGCGAGAATGAAATTCTCCGAGGTGACCTGAAGCGAGCTGTCTCGATACCGGCAAAGAGTATTCTGTTCAACATCGATCAGAAAGCCGATGTCATCAGCAAAACCCAGATCGATGCGCTTCTGGCCGTGTTCGTTAAGGTCTTCGACGAAATGTGCGGCTATTACGGCAAACAAGGGCACATTGCCCAGTTTGAACGCGATTTGGACAGTCGCGGGCTGTCCGAGAAGTTCAAAGCCGAGTACGAGGTCATCGCTGGTCGCTCTTGGCAGAAAGGCCGAGAGCAGGCCCTCCTGGAAGGCGCGAATATCGCCAAGGCCTACGCCGCTGCGACCGGTGGCGACGAGCAATCGGCAGCGGGCATTCTCGACAAGTACCGCAGTGAATACCGAGTCTCGATTGAGGACTTCGCGGACAATGTGAATGCCTATATCGAGAAGCAGGCGAAAGAGAGGGGGCACGAAGAGTTTCGCTTGAACTTCTTTGTGGATGAGGTCGGCCAGTACATTGCCGACAACACCAAGCTGATGACCAACCTGCAAACCATTGCTGAGAGCCTTGCCACCAAATGTCGGGGCCGGGCCTGGATTATTGTCACCGCCCAGGAAGAGATGAAAAACGTGGTGGGTGAAATGGGCAAGCAGCAGGGCCAGGATTTTTCGAAAATTCAGGCACGCTTTAATAACCGTATGAAACTGTCCAGTGCGGACGTAGCAGAAGTGATTCAGAAGCGCCTTCTGACCAAAACGGAAGACGGTGTTAATCAGCTGTCAGACGTCTACCACGCACAGTCGAATAACTTCAAAACCCTCTTTGACTTCGCGGATGGGTCAGCTACCTACCGAAACTTCCGGGACAGGGATCACTTCATCCACAGCTACCCCTTTGTCCCTTATCAGTTCGCGCTGTTTCAGTCGGCAATTCAGAACCTGTCCCAGCACAACGCCTTTGAGGGCAAGCACAGTTCCGTCGGTGAGCGCTCTATGCTGGGCGTTTTTCAGCAGGTCGCCATCCACATCGGCAACCACAAGCTGGGCCAGTTGGCCACTTTTGATCTGATGTTCGAAGGGATTCGCTCTGCTCTGAAGTCACAAATACAACGCGCTATTATCCAGGCCGAGAACCACCTCGATAATGCTTTTGCTATCCGCCTTCTGAAAGCCTTGTTCCTTGTGAAATACGTTAAGGAATTCAAGCCCACAGTGCGCAACCTCAGCGTATTGATGCTGGATGCCTTCGATCAGGACCTGCCTGCGCTTCGTAATAAGATCGAGGAAGCCCTGAGCCTTCTGGAACAACAGACTTACATACAGCGCAACGGAGACCAGTTCGAATTCTTGACGGACGAAGAAAAAGACGTTGAGCAGGAAATCAAGAACACAGAGGTCGAATCATCGGACGTCGCGGATGAGTTGGAAAAGATCATCTTCGACTTTGTCATAAAGCAACGCAAGATCCGCTATGACACCGGTTCCAGCCAAAACCAGGGGCAAGATTACGCCTATTCGCGCAAACTGGATGACCGTTTGCATGGTCGTGAATACGAGCTCTCTATCAATGTCATCAGCCCGTTCCACGAACATACCGACAACGAGCAGATGCTCCGTGCAGCCTCTACCTATAAGGCGGATGAACTATTCATACTCATGCCGTCTGACGAGCGCCTGGTACGGGACTTGCTCATGCTGAAGCGTACTGAGAAATACATCTCGCAGAATATGTCGACCACCCAGCAGGAAGCTGTCAAACGGATCCTGAATGATAAAGGCTTCCAGAACCGTGAGCGTGAAGCCAGGCTGCGACAGCAAGTTCAGGCTCTCCTTGGAAAGTCCAAGCTGTTCATCGGCGGCGCGGATGTGGAAGTAGCCAATGAGGACGCTCAAACCCGCATTATTCGCGGTTTTCATGAGCTGATTTCGCGGGCTTATCCCAACCTGCGTATGTTGCGCGGCGTCTCCTATACGGAAAATGACATCAATCAGTGCCTTAACCGCACAGACGATGGTCTTTTCGGTAACGACGCCACAGCCCTGGCCGAATCCGAGCAGGAGGTGTTGGCGTTTATTCAGAGCAACAACCGGGGCGGTGTTCGCACCACCCTGAAGAGCCTGCTAGAGAAGTTTGAGCGCAAACCCTACGGCTGGTATTACGCCGCAATTCTCTGCACCCTGGCCAACCTGTGCGCCCGTGGCAAAGTGGAGGTTCGCCTCGACGGAAATATCCTGGAGGACAGCGAGCTGGAGCGCGCCCTGCGTAACACTCATGGTCATGGCAATGTGGTGCTGGAACCACAGATCGAGTTCACCGCCTCACAGGTTCGGGTGCTCAAAACGTTCTATGAGGATTTCTTCGACAGCCCGCCCCGCAACAACGAAGCCAAAGCCCTGGGTAAAGAAGCGACCGAAGCTTTCCACGAGATGTATCACGATCTGGATCGGCTGATCGCGCAGGTCGAGCAGTACCCGTTTCTGAATGCCTTGAAACCGGCCCTGGAAAAACTGAAAGACGTTGCTGGAAAGCCATATACCTGGCACTTGACGGAACTGGGCAAGCAGGAAGACAAACTGCTGGATCTGAAAGAGGATGTCCTCGACCCTATCCGCAAGTTTATGGCCGGTTCACAAAAAGACATTTACAACCAGGCCCAGTCTTTCCTGCAGAGCCAGGAGCCGAACTTTATCTATGTGTCAGGGGATGAGATTGATCAGATCCGCACCATCCTGAACGACCTCAATTGCTACAAGGGGAATCGAATCCAGAAGCTCAAGGGGCATCTGGATAGCCTGCAGGAACGCATCGACGAGAAAGTACAGCAAACCCGAGCTCAGGCAGAAGCGATCCTAAAGACCATGCAAGAGCGCATGCAAAGCATGGACGAGTATCATTCTCTGCCGGAACCACGCCAGGCTGAACTCAATAAACCGTTCCGGGATCTGGTCGAGTCTTTTGGCCAAGAGCGCCTGATTGCTGTGATCAAGGACCGGACACGTTACTTCGAGGAAGAGGGCTACCAGAAGTTACTGGCCAGAATGGTGGCGTTGGCCAATCAGAAATCAGCACCGACAGCTGACTCAGAGGGCTCTGCGGATAGAGAAGATGGGGGGCAGGAAAACAAAGTTAGTGATCCTGCTGCCGACTACGTCCATGCCCGCAACCTCCGAGTCGCTTTCGACAAGGCCTGGTTGGACAGCGAGGGTGATGTGGATCGTTATCTGAACGCCCTTCGTGAGAGTCTGCTGGTTGAAGTTCAGCAAGGTCGCAAGGTCCAGATCTGAGTTGAATAAAGCTAGCCGCATGGCGTTATTTTAGCGAAGTGAATTATAAGGATTACGTATGAACAGAACCGATGCTGAGGGGTTGCTGCGTACTGCGGTGGGAAGCGCGACGGCAAGCTTCCGTAGCGGTCAATGGGAAGCCATTGATGCTTTGGTAAACCAGCGAAGAAAATTACTGGTGGTTCAACGAACCGGGTGGGGGAAAAGCTCGGTTTATTTCATCGCGACCCGGATCATGCGTAATCATGGCTATGGGCCCACCATTATCGTCTCGCCTCTACTGGCCTTGATGCGCAACCAGGTGGAGTCGGCTAGGAGGTTGGGTATTCGCGCGATTACCATTAATTCAACCAATCGTGACCAAGCTCAGTCCTTGATTCAGCAGGTACACGCAGATCAAGTGGATTGTTTACTGATCTCGCCGGAGAAGCTGGCCAACGAGGAGTTTGTTGAGCAAGCGCTCCATCCAATTTTGGATAAGGTGGGGCTATTGGTTGTAGATGAAGCTCACTGTATTTCAGATTGGGGCCATGATTTCAGACCGGATTATCGTCGCTTGCTCAATATCTTGCGTCAGATGCCCCCTAACATGCCTGTATTGGGTACGACCGCCACAGCCAATGATCGAGTTATCACCGATGTTGTTGATCAACTGGGTGATATCGACGTGCTTCGAGGCCCTCTGGTTCGAGAAAGTTTGTCCCTTCAAAACATTCACCTTCCGGATCAGGCAAGCCGCCTGGCCTGGCTGTCAGAAGTAATTCCGACCCTGAAAGGGGCCGGAATTGTCTATGTATTGACAAAGCGAGATGCAGAGCAAGTAAAAAATTGGCTTTTAAGTCAAGGGATTGATGCAAAGGCCTACTATAGCGGTATCGAGCATCCTGATTTCTATAATTCCGATCAATATCGTGAATATCTGGAAGATTTGTTGCTCAACAACCAGTTGAAGGTGCTGGTTGCTACAACGGCACTCGGAATGGGTTACGACAAACCAGATCTTCACTTTGTTATTCACTACCAAACACCAGGTTCCATCGTGTCTTATTATCAGCAAGTCGGCAGGGCAGGGCGTGGTATCAATCAATCTCTCGGCATTCTGCTTTCAGGGACGGAAGATGAGCGTATTCACGATTTCTTCCGACGATCCGCATTCCCGAATCAGCTCCAGATTAACCAGGTGCTTTCCGTTCTCGATGACAGTGATGGCTTATCTGTGCCGAAACTGGAAGAGCGCTTGAATATGCGCAAAGGGCAAATCGAAAAAGTCCTTAAGTTTTTGAGCGTTGAAAACCCAGCGCCGGTTTACAAATCGGGCAGCAAATGGACAAGAACTCCGGTTGCTTACCAGTTAGATCATGACCAAGTCGAGCGGCTCACGAACATGCGAGAGCAGGAGTGGCAAGAAATCCATGGATACACGACAAGTTCGGCATGCTTAATGGAATACCTGCGAAGGTCTCTTGATGACCCCGAGGCGCAAGCCTGTGGTAATTGCGCTAACTGTCTTGCTGCGCCGCTGGTCAGTGCCTCACCTGATCGTCAACAAGTTATTGCTGCAGCCCAGTTCCTTCGCCATTCAGAATTTGTTTTTAGGCCCAAGGTTCAAGTGGCCGCCAATGCCTTTCCGCAATACGGATTGCGAGGGAACCTGCCACAAAACCTCAGAGCGCAGGAAGGCAGAGTGCTTAGTCGGTGGGCTGACGCCGCATGGGGCGGTTTGGTTGAACAGGACAAACATGGGGGCTCTTTCCGGGCTGAATTAGTGGACGCCATGGCGGAAATGATTCAGCAGCGTTGGCAGCCAACGCCACGGCCTGAATGGGTCACCTGCGTACCCTCGCTCAAGCACCCGGAATTGGTACCGGATTTTGCGCGGCGGCTGGCCAATAAACTGGGGCTACCATTCCATCTGGTAATCTCTAAAGTGCAAAATAACGAACCACAAAAACTACAGAACAACCGCTATCACCAGTGCAGTAACCTGGATGGCGTATTCTCTGTTCATCAAGATATTCCATCTGGCTCTGTGCTGTTGGTGGACGATGTTGTCGATTCTGGCTGGACGATGACAGTTCTGGCAGCCTTGCTTCGACAACAAGGCAGTGGCGAGGTCTATCCTGTCGCTCTTGCTTCCTCTGCCTCGGGAGATTGATGAATGCTTGCTGCTAAAACACAAGCTATCCTCTTGCTGACTGCTTACTTTTCCAAGTCAAAAGGGGCAGAAGCAAAACCTCTCACGAATAAAGAGTGGGGGCGCTTTGCCTTCTGGCTGAAGAACCAGGGAATATACCCGGAGGATCTCCTGACCGGGGACCTTAGTAAAAAACTGGCGGGATGGACAGACACCAAGATTACATCTGACCGCATTCAAACCCTGCTCAATCGTGGGTCCTCCCTGGCAATGGCGATGGAAAAATGGACCCGCTCCGGCTTATGGGTGTTGACGCGCTCAGATAGTGACTACCCCAAACGTCTTAAAGCGCGCCTCGGCAATGATGCCCCCCCTGTCTTCTTCGGGTGTGGCAACCGCAATCTTCTGAACCAGGGTGGCATTGCTGTCATCGGCTCCCGTAAGACCTCTGACGCGGATCTTCAGTTTAGCCGTGATATTGGCGCCAAGACCGCAAACGATGGGCAATCTGTCGTGTCAGGCGGTGCACGAGGCGTTGATGAATCCGCCATGCTGGGGGCTCTTGAATCTGAAGGTACGGCAATTGGGGTTCTCGCCAATGACCTGTTGCGGGCCTCTACCTCCGCCAAGTACAGAAAGTACCTGATGGCGAACAACCTGGTTTTGCTTTCTCCCTTTTATCCTGAGGCCGGTTTTAATGCGGGCAATGCCATGCAGCGCAATAAGTATATTTATTGTCTGTCGGATGCGGCTATTGCTGTGCATTCCGGAACCTCAGGAGGAACCTGGAACGGGGTGCTAGAAAACATAAAGCACAACTGGGTGCCCATGTGGGTCAAGCCTACCGACGACCCGGAGGCCGGCAATGTGACTTTGGTCCAAAAAGGCGCTAAATGGCTACCTGAAAACTGTGCTGAAACCGATTTTGCTCACTTGCTGAAAACTGCAGGTTCATCTGCTGATAAGGGTGCCGATTTATTTGCGCAAGCTCAGGAAGAGGCCGCTTCCGAGGTGACTGTAACCGAACCTTTGGCTGACACGGAAAGCCCACAAGAAAAAAACGAAGTAGCGTCGAATGAGGTTGCCAAAGAGATTTCTGAAGACACAGCGTTGCCTTCACCAAAGCAGGAATGCACAACCTCCCCACTTGTTTCAATTGACCAATGCGAAGGAAAAAAAGTTCTGACGCAGCTTTCCTTGTATGACCACTTTCTTCATCTGCTTAGAGATCAAACAGGCTCAGCCAAAACCACTGATGAGTTGCTGGAGGCTACACAGCTCCACAAAACCCAGCTTAACTCATGGTTAAAACAGGCTGTCGAGGATGACAAGGTGGCCAAGTTAAATCGCCCGGTTCGCTATCAGTGGATAGAAGACAATCAGCGCAAAATGTTCGAGGATCAGTAGTCTCCATGGAAACTGCAAAACTTAAAAAATTCGCCCAATTTGCTCGCCGCAGCCTCCTCGAACAGGTTACAGCCAAACTCAAACTGGTACTCGCCGACGAGAGTCCCGCCCGCCGAGAAAGGCCACAGGCGATTAAAAAGCTGGAAGAGGCGGTAACCGGCCAAGGCAAAGAGCAGGTTATCGAGCGGGTGGCCTACATCTGGTTCAACCGCTTCTGCGCCCTGCGTTTTATGGACGTGAACCGTTACAACCGCATTGGCATTGTTTCCCCTGCTGAGGGGCAGTTCCAGCCCGAGATTCTGGCGGATGCCAAAATGGGTCATATCGATGAAGAAATGGTGTCGGAGCCAACCCGTCAAAAGATCTTCGCCTTGCTGGATGGAAAGACGCCCAGTCAGGATCCGCAAGGGGAAGCCTATCGCCTACTGGTCGTAGCCGCCTGTAACTACTGGTGCAGCGCGATGCCTTTCCTGTTTGAGCGCATCGACGATTACACCGAGCTTTTGATGCCGGATGATCTGCTTTCAGGCAACTCGATCCTGGCCTACACCCGCGAAGCCATGACGCCGGATGCCTGTGAGGATGTTGAGGTGGTCGGCTGGCTATATCAGTTCTATATCTCCGAGAAGAAAGACCAGGTATTTGTTGATCTGAAGAAGAACAAGAAGGTCGCACCAGAAAATATCCCGGCGGCGACCCAGCTGTTCACACCGCACTGGATTGTGCGTTATCTGGTGGAGAATTCGCTAGGACGCCTTTGGATGCTCAATCGGCCAGACTCTGGCTTGATCGAGCAGATGGATTACTACATCAAGCCGGAAGAACCCGAGACTGACTTCCTGCGGATCAATAGCCCGAAAGAGGTCAAGATCTGTGATCCGGCCTGCGGCTCCGGCCATATGCTGACGTATGCATTCGATCTGCTGTATGCCATTTATGAGGAAGAAGGTTACGAACCTGCCGACATTCCGACCAAGATTTTGACTCATAACCTATACGGCATCGAAATCGACGAGCGGGCCGGTGAGCTGGCAGCCTTTGCGCTAACAATGAAGGCAAGGGCCAAGCAACGGCGGTTTTTTCGGAACCCCGTGCAGCCGAATATCGTCGTTCTGGAGAACGTCACTTTTACTGAATCCGAGATGCAAGATGTAGCTGCTCTGGTGGGTAAAGATCTTTTTACGGACGAGCTGCGCGAGACGCTTGGCCAGTTCGAGCAGGCAAAAAACTTCGGCTCACTGATTGTGCCGAAACTACCTGATCCAGAAGAAACGCTGAGGGTATTGGAGGCGCGGGATTTTGGCTCCGACCTGCTGATACAAGATGTTAAGGCGCGTATCGTGACCCTGTTTCGCATGGCTGATGCGCTTTCGCCGAAGTATCATGTGGTGGTTGCCAATCCGCCATACCTTGACCTTGGGAATATGAATCCCTCGCTGAAATCATTTGTTGAGGATAATTATCTGGATTCGAAGCAGGGCCTCGATTCTACTTTCATTGAGGTCGCGAAGAGGAAATCCCTGGTTCACGGTTATTCTGCACTGATTACTCAGCGTAGCTGGATGTTTTTGTCACGTTTGGAGGGCTTCCGCTCGCGAATGCTTTCTTCTCAGTGGCTTGCCGATCTCTTGTATCTTGGTCCAGATGTTTTTCCAGAGATCAATGGCGAAAAAGTACAGAACGCTGCGTTTGTTTTTAAGAGTTCGCCTCCAGAAACGCGCTCTAGCCATTTCATCGATGTCAGCGACCTTCCCGGCATAGAGAAAGCAGGTGGTGTCAAAGTTCGTAGCAACTCCTATCTGCTGCCAGCTGAGGAATGCTTGGGCTTGCCGGGGTCTCCTTTGGCGTTTTGGGCCAGCGAAAGCCTAATTAATGCATTCGGTGCTAAAGAGCGCATCGGAGATGTCGCTGACATTCGCGTCGGTCTTGATACGGGTGACAATGCGAGATTTCTTCGTCTTTGGCATGAAGTTGCAGAATGCAGAACTTTGCGTAATGCGGAGTCCCAAGCTGACGTGGTCAAGGCGAAGTCGCGTTGGGTTCCGCACACTAAAGGAGGGGAGTATCGAAAATGGTTTGGAAACTTGACCGACGTAATTGCATTCTCAGATCGGGACTACGATGCACTCGGGAAACAGGGGAATAAGCTGCCTTCGCGGTCCTATTATTTCAAAGAGGGAGTTTTTTACACTCGCGTAAGCTCTGGGGTGGCCTCTTTCAGGCTCTCCCCAAAAGGTACAGTGTTCAATTCCGCGAGCCCGACGGCATTCATCGAGTTTGAGTACTTCTACACCGTATTTGGCCTTTTGAACTCAAGGGTTAGCGAGGAGATGCTGCGTTGTCTGTCGCCAACATTGAACTTTCAAGCCGGTGAAATCCGTAAGCTTCCGATCTCGCCATCTATTTCCGAACGTGTACTTCAGGAGACCGTGGGCTGTGCGGTTGCAATTGCTCGCTTCGACTGGGACGCTTACGAAACCTCCTGGGATTTCAACAGCCACCCACTACTGAGCTTCGACTACCGTCAGCCAACTCTGAGAGCCACTTACCAGAAACTCCGCACCCACTGGCGAGAGATGACGCTAGAGATGCAGCGGTTGGAAGAAGAGAACAACCGCATTTTCATCGAGGCTTATGGTCTGCAAGATGAGCTGTCCCCCGAGGTTCAGATTGAAGAGATTACGCTCACCTGCAACCCTGCCTATCGCTATGGAGTAAAAGGCTCTGAGGAGGACCGCGAAACCCGCCTGCTCGGGGATACCATGGCTGAATTCATCTCCTACGCCGTGGGTTGTATGTTTGGTCGCTACGCTCTGGACAAGCCAGGCCTGATTCTCGCCAATCAGAGTGAGACTATCGAAGACTATTTGAAAAAAGTTCCAGAACCGAGTTTTCCGGCGGACGATGACAATGTCATCCCTATGCTTGATGGCGACGGGTTCACCGACGACATCACCGAACGCTTCCGTGAATTCCTGCGCATCGCCTTTGGCGAAGAACACTATGACGAAAACCTCCGCTTTGTCGAGCAGGCACTGGGTAAGGACATCCGTAAGTACTTCCTGAAGGACTTCTACAACGACCACGTGCGCCGTTACAAGAAACGTCCCATATACTGGCTGTTCTCCTCACCCAAGGGCTCATTCAACGCGCTGATTTATATGCATCGCTACCAGCCACACACCGTAGGCACGGTGCTGGAGTATCTGCGCGATTTCAAAGACGAGAAGCTGCAAGCCCGTAAGAACCATCTGGAAGCCGTCAGTATCAGCGCCGGGGCGTCCCAGGGTGATAAGACCAAGGCCCTGAAAGAGATCGAGAAGATCAACAAAATCCTAGCCGAGCTTGATGACTACGAGCGGGATGTACTTTATCCCCTAGCTACCGAGCAGGCGGAAATCGATCTCGATGACGGGGTGAAGGCCAATTATCCGAAATTTGGCGACGCCTTGAAGAAAATTCCAGGCTTGTCCTGAAGCAGTAAGGAGCTGTCGGCATGGCAGGTGAGTACGAAAAGGCCATTACTATCAAAGACGCGATTGATGCCATCAATCAGCGAGACTATCTGTTGCCGGCAATACAGCGGAAGTTCGTCTGGAGCAGCCATCAGATCTGCGTGCTGTTCGACTCCATCATGCGGGGTTACCCCATCAACACATTCATGATGTGGGAGATCAAGGATGATGGCATCAAGAACGACTACAAATTCTACGAGTTCCTGAAATCCTACTGCCAGCGTTTCAGTGAGGAAAACCCTCACGTTGCAACCAATGCGAGTTATAAGGATTTCAGGGCAGTTATCGATGGCCAGCAGCGTCTTACATCCCTCTACATTGGGCTTTGCGGTACATATGCGTACAAGAAGCCAAGAGTTTGGTGGCCTAGCACTCGCGACGACAAGGTGTTGCCGCCCCGCAAGCTGTATCTGGACCTAAAAGCACCACTGGAATCGGAAGACGATGAATCGCTGATGTATTACAACTTCCGATTCCTGACAGACCGGCAATATAAGGACTCATTGGCTGCAGAGACCCCGGCCCACCACTGGCTTTGCATGCATGAAATACTCAGGTATCCACACCACGAAAGTAGCGATGATGTGCTTTTGGAGGTGGTAATGCCAGAGCTCGAGCGACGAGGACTCAGTACAAATACCTTTGCCCGAAAAACACTGCTGAAAGTTTATGACGTGATCCGTTCCCAGCGGATCATTCACTACTTCAATGAGAACAGTCAGCAAATCGACCATGTTTTAGATGTATTTATCCGAACCAACAGCGGAGGCACCAAGCTGGACTTTTCTGACCTGCTGATGTCGATTGCCGTTGCCCACTGGGATGGAGATTTTCGGAAAGAGCTTGACGACTTGACCCAGCACATCCATCAAAACACGGAGATGGGTTTCTACATAGAGCGTGACTGGTTGTTGAAAACCTGCTTGATGCTCACGGAAGCCGATGTCCGTTTCAAAGTGAGAAATTTCAAGGGCGAGCAGGTTGCTCGAATCCAGCAAGAGTGGCCCGAGATCAAAGAATGTATTACCGAAACATTCCGCCTCGTGCGGCGGTTCGGTATTATGCCGCAGTCCCTGACCTCCAGAAACGCTGTAATTCCGATCTGTTACTACTTGTATAAAAAATGCTCTTCAGGAGAGCCACTCTTCAGGAAAATTAATAATCTTGCGAAATGCCATGAGCAACGTGCGGTAATCAGTCAGTGGTTTTACATGGCGCTGTTGAAAGGGGTCTTCGGTGGTCAAGCCGACTCCATTTTAAGCAGCATGAGGGATGTTCTGGAAAAACACCTCACCAACGATATCTTCCCGTTGCCCGCCATCATCGAGCGTTACAAAGCGACGAACAAGGATCTGCGTTTCGATGAAGAAACCCTCGATAAACTGCTGGAAACGCAGCACGGAGAGGGGCGCTGCCGCGCGTTACTGCATTTGCTGTTCCCAGAAATGAACGTTTCAGAGGTTTTTCACATTGATCACCTTCACCCGAGGGCATCCTTTGACAAGAAATTGTTAAATAAAGCTAGCTTCCTGCAGGATGACGAGCAGTTGATGGCGTTTTATCGTAATCCAGTCCACTGGAATGCGATCCCCAATCTTCACCTATTGAATCATTCGCAAAACCTTGCGAAGAAAGACCGCCCTTTGAAGGAATGGCTTTCTGACCAGAATGTGCACCTGACCCCTAGTGATCTGCTCATCGAGAATGTGGATCTGGAATTTACTTCATTCAAGGCGTTCTATCTGGCAAGGCGAGAAGCCCTAAAACAGCGCTTGATATCCCGAGTTTACATGTCCGCGCCGTTGGCGGCGGAGAGTGTGGCTGACAGTGAAGACGAAGAGCTGGAAGAGGTGGTCTCATGAGCAGCCAGATTCAAACGGCTCTGACGCGACTGTTTGATAAGCACCGGATCATTTTCTGGTACGACACCAAGCAAGAGCTGCGCGGTGATTTCGAGACGGTTTCCATCCCGCACGTGGAGAAGCTGGAAATCGCCAACAACGAGTACAGTCTGAAATATCGTGTTCTGCGGGAGTCACCCGACCAGAAGTTCCTTCTGTACAAAGAAGGACCGCAACCGGAGGATCTGGATAACTGGTTGCTGGATGTGCAGTTGGCCCACGGCGAGTTCCGGACTGACCAGGTGGCTATCTGGCTGTCCGAACTGGAGCTGGGCCTGGAGTTCGCCGAGGTGGCCCAGGCCCACGCGGAATTTTTCCAGGCGATCAAGCGCAAAGACGCTTTGAAGAAGTTGCTGAAATCGGACGACACTGCCGGCCAGCTGCGCCTGAAGATGCTGGCTGTCTGTGCCGGTAGCGAGCCGCGTATGGACTCGGTGGTGGAAACCCTGCTGCAGCAACTGGCGGAAGAGCGCGATGATGGCATCAGGCTGATCGAACGGTGCGGCTTGGATAGCTTCCTGTGGGAACAACTGACCCGTTTCTACGGCTACGAGGCCAGTGCCCCCAGCCTGCGAGACTTTGTGATCGAGCTGTTCAAGTCCTGCTACGCCATGGGTACCGATGGCGATGTCAAACTGACCGGCGACGCCCTGGTGTTCCTCAAACGCTGGAAAGACAGCCGGCAGTTCGAGCAGGGGTTTGAAACCCTGTCTGCCGAGTGTGCCGAGGTCCTGGGCATTGAGCAGGATCTCGGTAAGCGGGACTTCCGAGACCTGGTTGAGCTGGACTACTTCCGGCTAATCGACCAGAAGATTATCAGTGACCTAGTGCGGGCGGTGGTTGGCCGCATGGTCACCAGCGGTGATGTGGCATTGTGGGTACGGCAGCGGCGCCAGGGCCACTGGTACGGGGAGTTCCGCCACCTGTATGAGGCCATTGAGTTTGCGGCCCGTTTTGTCCAGAAGCTCGGTGAGTCTCGTCTCACCATGGACAGCCTCTCCGACGGTGTTCAGAGATACAGCCGCTCCTGGTATCAGTTGGATCAGCTCTACCGCAAGTTTACCTACCATGTGCGTATGTCCGGCCAGGCATCGTTAATGGGCGAGCTCAGTGAGCAGGTGGAGAACCTGTATTCCAACAACTATCTGCTCAAGCTGGGCGATGGGTTCCAGGTTCATGTGGACGACTCGCCACGCTGGGAGGCCTATCCGGTAGTTCAACAGAAGGCCTTTTTCGAGCACTGGGTTCGCCCGTACCTGCGCAAAGACAAACGGATCTGTGTGATCATTTCCGATGCCATGCGCTACGAGATTGGTGACGAGCTGCTGGGCCTTATCCGGCAGGAAGATCGCTACAGCGCGGAGCTCGAACCGGCCCTCTCGACCCTGCCTAGCTATACCCAGCTCGGTATGGCGGCGCTACTGCCCAACAAGTCCCTGGCGATCGCCGACAATGATACCGGCACGGTACAGGTGGATGGGAAAAGCTCACAGGGTACGGTCAACCGTACCAAAATCCTGCAGTCCGCCCTGGACGGGCGTGGCCAGGCCGTCAAGGCGGAGGATTTTATGCAGCTCAACCGGGACGACAGCCGGGAGCTGCTTAAGGGCAATGATGTGGTGTATATCTACCATAACCGCATCGATCATACTGGCGACAAGATGCATTCAGAGGGGCAGGCCTTTGAGGCTGCCGAGCAAACGCTGGCTGATTTGATTCGCCTGATCAAGAAGCTCACAGCAGCCAACGCCAACAACCTTCTGATCACTGCTGATCATGGCTTTATTTATCAGAACCGTGAGCTGGATGAGAGTGACTTCCTGGGCGATGCGGTTTCCGGCGATGATATTCGCTATCGGGACCGTCGTTTCGTGCTGGGCAAGGGGCTGTCCGCCTCTCCGGCCTTCCATCACTTCTCGTCTGATCAGCTTGGCTTGGATGGTGATATGGAAGTGCAGATACCCAAGTCCATCAATCGACTGCGGCTTAAAGGCTCTGGCAGCCGCTTTGTGCATGGCGGCGCGTCTCTTCAGGAAGTCGTGATTCCGGTTTTGAAGGTCAATAAGAAGCGCCAGAGCGATGTCAGCGCCGTTGAGGTGGACATCCTGCGTGGGGCCAGCTCAGTAATCACTTCCGGCCAACTGGCCGTCACCTTGTATCAGTCTGGGCCGGTTACCGAGAAGGTGCAGCCTCGCCACCTGCGGGCCGGGATTTACACCCAGGCAGGGGAGTTGATCTCTGATAGTCACGAGCTGTCGTTTGACCTGACCTCGGAGAACCCCCGCGAGCGGGAGCTTCAGGTGCGCTTCGTGTTGAGCCGCAAGGCGGATGAGGCCAACGGCCAGGAGGTCTTCCTGCGGCTGGAGGAACAGCATGCCGGTACCTCCCACTACAAGGAATACAAGTCGCTCAGGTATTTGATGCGGCGGTCCTTTACCAGCGATTTTGATTTTTGAGGATTATGGCCAATGAGCACGCTTGACCAAAAGATCAACGAGCATTTCACAGGGTTGGTGGTGCGCAAGGACCTGGTGAAAACGGTCAAGGGTAACGCTATCGTCCCCTCATACGTACTGGAATATCTGCTCGGCCAGTACTGCGCCACCAACGACGAGGCCACGATTCAGACCGGGATCGAAACGGTCAAGGAAATTCTGGCCAAGCACTATGTCCACCGGAATGAGGCCGGTCTGGTGCGCTCGAATATCAAGGAGAAAGGGCGCTACAAGGTGATCGACAAGATCAGCGTGGCCCTGAATGAGAAGACAGATGCCTACGAGGCGCAGTTTTCCAACCTGGGAATCAAGAAAGTGTTGGTGGACTCAGCAACGGTGAAGGCCCACCCCAAACTGCTCGTAAGCGGCGTCTGGTGCATTGCGGATATCGAATACGTATTTTCTGAAGATCAGAACGCCAGCCCCTGGATCCTGTCGACGCTAAAGCCGATTCAGCTGTCGCACTTCGACTACGATGCCTATATTGCCGCGCGGCAGCAGTTCAGCACCGATGAGTGGATTGACCTGCTGATACAGAGCATCGGCTTTAATCCGGAGATGTTCGGTAAGCGCAGCAAACTTCTCCAGCTCCTGCGACTGGTCCCTTTTTGCGAGCGCAACTACAACCTGATCGAACTTGGCCCCAAGGGGACAGGTAAATCCCACGTTTACTCTGAGTTCTCGCCCCATGGGATCCTGGTATCGGGTGGTGAAGTTACCGTACCCAAACTGTTTGTGAATAACTCCAGCGGCAAGATTGGCCTGGTGGGGTACTGGGATTGCGTGGCCTTTGACGAATTCGCCGGCAAGCAGAAGCGCGTCGACAAGGCCCTGGTCGACATCATGAAGAACTACATGGCCAACAAATCATTCTCCCGGGGCGTGGAAACCCTGGGCGCTGAGGCGTCCATGGTGTTCGTGGGGAACACCCGGCATACCGTGCCGTATATGCTGAAGCATTCTGACCTGTTCGATGAGCTGCCAGATAAGTTTTACGATTCTGCCTTTCTGGACCGGATCCACTTTTACATCCCGGGCTGGGAGGTCGACATCATCCGGGGCGAGATGTTCTCCGACGGCTATGGCTTCGTGGTGGATTACCTCGCGGAAATCCTGCGCTCGATGCGGAACTACGATTATTCCGATCAGTACCGGGAGCACTTTACCCTGTCTTCGGATATCTCGACCCGTGATCGGGACGGTATCAACAAGACCTTTTCCGGCCTGATGAAGATCCTCTTCCCGCAGGGCGGAGCGACCAAGGAAGAGGTTGAAGACGTGCTGCGTTTTGCCATTGAAGGGCGCAAACGGGTCAAGGACCAGTTACAGAGGATTGATACCACCTACGGTGAGGTGCGCTTTTCCTATCAGGATCAGCAGGGCCAGGAAACGCTGGTCACCACCCTTGAGGAGGAAGAGTACCCGGGGTACTACCACCAGACGGTCTCTATCCCTGATGACGAGGGCGTAGAGCGTGAACCAGCTGCGGGCGTTAAAGGTGGCGATACCAAAGAGTCCCGGGCCCCTGAAGCTGCGCTGGAGGAAAAGCACCTGACCTTCCAGGAAAATCAGAAGGGGCTCTCATTCGAAGGGTTGTTCGGCCCCTACCTGAAGGAAGCCAGCAAAATCACCGTTACAGATCCCTACATCCGGCTTTTCTACCAGATCCGCAATTTCATGGAGTTTCTCGAGGCCATCGTGAAGAACAAGGCCGAAGAGGATGAAGTGGTGATTCACCTCGTCACCGTCAGGGACGAGTTCAAAGGTGACCTACAAGACGAGAGTTTTGAAAAAATCCAGGAATCCGCTCGCACCGTGGGCATCGACTTCACCTGGGAGTTTGACGAAAGCGGCACCATTCACGCCCGTCATATCGTTACGGACCACGGTTGGAAGATATCGTTGGATCGAGGGTTGGACATCTTTCAGCACTACGAGATGAATGATGCTTTCGCTTTCGCGAATCGCCTGCAGAAGTTTAGGTCGAGCAAGGCCTTTGAAGTCACGTTTATAAAACAAGGGTGAATTTTATTGCTTCCTTATTACTGGGGGCTCGTACTGAAAAACACAAAAAAGAAGGCCTTGGCGCCTTCTTGTGTATGAAGGGGGCTATTCAGCCCCGCTCACTTTTGCCGAAAGGGCCTCTTTCAGGCCGGGTGATTGCTTCGACGCACTGGGGGCTTGGTTGGCATCATTGCGATAAAACTCCTCCGTAACCTGTAACCCCTCATCCTCTGAATACTCGAACCGGGCATTCAGCAGGCCTGCCTGAGCAACCTTGTCCAGTTCTGCTTGATTGATTCCCAGATTCACCTGAGCCTGAGCTTCTTCCCTGGCATGGGTGACGGCCTCTTTCATGGATTGCTCTGCACGTAGGGTCAGATCCACGTAGTAGATCGGTGCCCGGTGGCTTTGGGCGGTGCTCTTGCCGCGTAGCTTAAGCTCCAGGGGCAGGGTGGCCAGGTTGCCGCCACTGATGGCGTGGAAGTAGCGCAGTCGTGCGGCCAGGGTGCGAATGCTGTTGTAGCCGGTGGTGCGGAACACGAAGCAACCCAGTTCATCATCGTTTCCTATCTGGACGTACAGCCGACCATAGGGCTTGCACAGCCCATGGTTGCCGTAGTCACAGAGGTCCGGTGATGGGCAGGGTAGGGATTCCAGGCCGTTCTCGGTATGGCGTCGGCAAGTCTCTCCGTTTCCGGCACACAGCGGCCTGCCGCTCTTCCGCTCGAAGAAGGTGTACTCCGCCCGCAGATTCAGGTCCGGATCATTGAAGGGCAGGGTGACGGGAATGCTTCGTAGCTTTTTGCCCTGTACCTCCTGGCGCAGGGTCTCATCCAGCGGGTGGGGTAGCCAGCCGTCCCGGGTCTGTATCTGGGAGGTGATGGTGAATTGGTCGTCTTTCTCCGGCAGACGCTTGCCGTTCTTCTCCACTACGCGACCGATGCTGATGCGGCCAATGACGGGTGGGGTAATTGCGAGTCCTTTAATCATGGGATTCTCCTGATGGATAACAGGCATAGACGCAGCCGGGCAGTGCCCGGCTGTTATGCCGTGGGTCGTAGGGATTAGGCGTTGGGGCGCACCAGGAAGCGGCGGCAGCCGGCTTTGTGCTTGGGGTATTGCTTGAGCAGATCCGGCTGATCCTGCAGCAAGGCTTTGGTGTCCAGGCTGGCGGAGTCCTTGCTGCGCTTCCAGGTCACGGAGCCCTCCGTGAAGGTGGCCTTGCTGGCCAGCCCCATGGATTGCTGGATGCGTTGTTTGAGGGTGGATTCCCGCTCGGTCAGTCGGCTCAGCGTGTCACGTAAATCCAGCAGCTCATTGAAGTCACCTTCCACGGCCGGGTTGTCCGCCAGGTTGATGGTCTCGCCCTGATCGCGAGGATAGAGCGCCTGCAGGGCCTGACCGGCAGAACCGGAGCCATCCGGGTCCGGTGGGGTGTCGGCTTCTACCAACTGCCAGAACTCACGCTCCAGCTCGTACAGGTGAGCGATCAACGCCTCATCCCGCTTGATGCGGTGAATCTGCAGCTCCTGGCCGCAGATCAACACGGCCACGTCTGCCGCCTGCTTGCCGGTGACGGCCAGCTGGTGCTGCACCTGGCACTGGATGTACTCGGGAACCCCGTCCGCCCAGAGCTTGGCGCCGTACTGGCCCGTGGTCTTGCACTCCAGGATCTGTACATCGTCATTACCGACGACGGCGTAATCTAGGTTGGCCAGCATCCAGGGCTTGTCGTCATCCGGATGCTGCAGCACGGCATTCACCCGCCGTACTTTGTTGCCAGTGATCTTGGCGTAAGCCTCGGCTACCTTCGGCTCCAGCAGGGTGCCCCAGTACAGGGGGGATTGAATGTCATCGGGATCAGGGGTGGGCAACAGAGCATCCCGCCCGGTCTTGATCATCCACAGTTCCAGCGGGGACTGGTACGGGCTGATGCCTACCGCCGCAGCCGCATCACTGGCACCGATGCCCTGCTTACGGATCTTCAGCCAGTCTTCGCGGCTCATGCGTTTGGTGGACACCAGGCGCAGGGCAGGGCGCTGGGTGGGAATCGTGCTTTTCGGTTGTGCCATGAGTGTTCTCCTGACAAAGAAAAGCCCCGGCACAATGGCCGGGGCTAGAAGTAAGGGAAGGGGATGGAATGCGAGAGATGCCAAACTGACATCATGCGGCGCGCCCTGACGACGAGGGCGACTCATCGCCCATCTCGAAGAAGTCATTCACCAGCGCTTCGATATAACGCTCAGCCTGCTTGTTGCTGGGCAGCTGCCCGGTAGTGAGCAGTTGCTCACCCAGCCATTCGCCTAACTCGCTGACCACTTCGTACTCGAAGATGCCGGGGCGGCCACGGGGCTGATACCAGATGTGGGAGACCGTCTGCCAGAGCGGGTCCAGGTATTCACAGGACGCGATGATCAGCTCGATGCAGCCACTGTCCCAGGCTTCCAGTATCCGGCGGGGCCGGCCAGGATCGCCGGGATGGCACATCAGGCCTTCATGCAGGAACGCGCCCCACACCGCTGCCAATTCAGCAGGCATAGGGCGGCAGTCCCATACCGCCAACAGGCGGTAGAGCCATTTCAGATTCATGGTGTTCTCCAGATTTTCTTTTAAAAGGAAGTAGAGAGAGGGGAGAGGTAAGCGGTCAGGGTGGATCAGGCGACCAGCAGGGAGGTTTGCTCCAGAGCCCGTTGCTTGATCTGGGCACCCTTGCCGAACCAGGCAGAGTCCAGCCGGTTGTCAGTGCTGCGGGCGCGGCGTTCATGGTCCACGAACTCGGTGACCGCATTGAGCAGGCCGTAGGCCGTGTTCTTGGCAGACGCCAACTCTGATCCGCGACCCGCTCCGTCATACAGGACCATGGCTTTCTTCATGGCCTTTTCGTTGGCCTTCACCGGCATGCCGGGTGGCTGATAGCTGGTATCTGTGAAAATGGTCTGCATGACTTTCTCGGCGGTCTTGCGGGTGATGCGCCGCTCGCTCAGGGCCTTCAGGCGATACATGAAGTCATCCCAGGCAGAGACGGAAATCCCCAGCTGCTTCTTCACGGCCTGCGGATCGAAGGTGGTGTTGTGGCGGACCTTCACTGCATGCGTGTTGCCATTCAGCGCTACGGCCAGGGTGTTGTTACACACGACCCGGATACTGGTGAATTGGGCCGTGGTGGCCAAGGTGCCGTCACAGGCTGTGGCCAGCAGCACATAGCCGTTGGTCTGGTCATTGCCTGCCAAGGAGCCGGTTTGCCCGGTGCGCGCCAGTGCCCACAGCTTGCGGCCACCTTTCAATACGCCTGCCGTCTCCAGCTCAAAGCCGGACTGCTCGGTGAGATCCCGGTAGAACTCCAGTACCTCACGGGGCTGAACCACCTTGAAGCGGTTACTCACTACCGACAGAGGGGTCTGGTTGTCAGAACGGAACAGCACCTTCTGATCAGGGAAGGAGGAGATCTGCCCGAGAGCCCCTGCCTCGCTACTGATAAAGCGCACCGGGGTCTCACGGATCTCCCAATCCATACCGGCTTCACGCATCCAGATTTCCAGCGGCTGTTGGCTGGCTAGCTGGTTGCCCAGTCCGTGCCAGGGTGTGCGGCCCACATAGGCCATGTTTTCGACAAGATGTGACATGGTGAATCTCCAATGAATGATGAGAGGGTGATGAGAAATGAAGGGGTTAAACCATGCCCCGTTCGGCCAGGCTGACCCACTCGGAACGGGACACCACAAAGTGGTCGAGCACCCGCACATCAATCAGCGCGAGGGCGTCAGACAGGCGCTTGGTGATTTGCTGATCTGCCCGTGAGGGCTCACAGCAGCCGGAGGGGTGGTTGTGGGCAAAGATCACGGCAGCGGCATTGCAGGCCAGGGCCTGCTGCACCACCACACGGGGATACACCGCCGCGCCATCAATGGTGCCGGTGAACAGGGGCTCGAAACTGAGCACCTTGTGTTTGTTGTTGAGGAAGATGGCGGAGAAGACCTCGTTCTTTTCCTGGGCCAGGGCCAGCTGTAGGAACTGGGCGACATCGGTGGGTGCAGTGAGTGCCTCCCGGCTCGTCAGGTCATCCAGCAGAATGGTGGCCGCCGTACTGACAATCTCCTCGGGTTTAACGCAGCC
The DNA here is from genome assembly GCA_039983755.1 of Alloalcanivorax sp. Taxonomy (GTDB): domain Bacteria; phylum Pseudomonadota; class Gammaproteobacteria; order Pseudomonadales; family Alcanivoracaceae; genus Alcanivorax. The sequence continues at coordinate 76,887 of JBDWVU010000024.1, read as the reverse complement.
CTGTACGTGGTACAGGCCCTGCTCGTTCTTTACGAAAGTGGGAATATCCATTCAGGCCTCCAAAGGGGCATAAAGAAGCCCGCACTGGGCGTGCTTCAAGAGAGAGGTAGGGGGGAGTCGGGGTTACTCGGCATCGAGACGGAAGCTGTGCCCGCAGTCCAGGCACTCCAGGTTGTCGAGATAGGTGTCGTCGAGCTTGGCGCCCAGGGCAGCACCGGCCTCACCGCCAGCCACGCCACCCGCCAGACCACCAAGCACAGCACCGGCGATGCCGCCAATAGCAGATCCCGCAGGCCCAAACGCCATGCCGACGGTGGCTCCTACGCGAGCTCCGCTAGTCGCCATGGCAACGCCGCTGGCTGCGCCAGCAACAGTTCCAACAGAGCCGCCAACCTTACGGCCATTCTGCAAGGCGGCGACCCGGATAGAGCGGCAGGACGGACATTGAATGATCATGAAACCTCCATGAAATGGGGTCAGGAAGGCCATTCCTTCCTGGCTTCATGGAGGTGATATATGCCTGAAAAAATCTGGAATCGTGGGCCGCCAGTTAGGGGCTGGTGTCGTGTTCATACTGGCTGCCTTTACTTCGGCAGGGGCTTTATATTGGCATTCAGAGCTGAAATACTAACGAGGTATATACGTTGTTAGTATCTAGTCGTGAGGTCGGCCATGAGCAAAGAAGCGGTTTTCACAATGAAGCTGGAGTCTGAACTCCGGGCTGAATTTATTGCTGTGGCAGAGGCGGAGCATCGGCCGGCTTCGCAAATCGTGCGTGAATTGATGCGTGGCTACATTTCGCGGAAGCGGCAGGAACAGGAATACCAGGATTTTCTGAGGGGCAAGGTGGAAGCCGGTCGGGCAGAGATGCTGGCTGGTGAGGGGCGCTCCAACGATGAGGTGGAGGCTGATTTCGCGGCACGCAGGGCTGCTGGGGTGGGTGACGGTAAGGCTGGCGCATGAGGGTAATCTGGACCACTCAGGCCCAGAAAGACCGTCTCGCAATCTGGGAGTATATCGCGGCGAATAATCCGGTTGCGGCAGGTGACATGGATATGCGGTTCTCGGAGGCGGCAAGATTGCTGGCAGACCACCCCGAGATGGGGAGAGAGGGGGAGGTGCCTGGCACGCGGGAACTGTTCCCCCATGAACATTATCGGCTGGTCTATGAGGTTTATCAGGAGGCAGTTTGGGTGCTTACATTGGTGCATACGGCCAGGCTATGGCCCAAGCCGATGTCAGATAAAGATGGAGCGCCAGACTGAGATCGGAAGAACCCATGGTTTTTCGCTGTTCAATGACTTGTTTTGGATGCCTGCGCTATACTGCCGCCCGCAAGGGGTTCGGGTCCCATTTTTAGGTCATTTTCAGTGGGGCCAACAGCGGGGCCAACACCTTAAAAGGCTTTTTAATATTTATTGGATTCAGAGGGTTAGGGCGGTATTTGAGTCCGGCCTCTGTACCAAACAATAAAAGAGCCCGCTTTCAGCGGGCTTTTTTATGTCGGGCGTCTCCGGGCTCTCGATAGCTCAAACTCGTCTGTCCAGGAGAGTGTCATGACCGAATATGCCCCGCCCGCCGGTTTGCTTAAGCGCTTGATGGCGCTGGTCTATGATGGCTTTCTGGTGCTCGCCTTGTGGTTTGTGACCACGGGTATCTTCGTGCTGGTCTATCCCAAAACCGGGTTGCCGATGGAAGATATTAATGGTGTCACCCGCGCTGCCCCGGATTACCTGAAGGGGATTCTGCTGCCGCTGCTGCTGCTGGAAACCTGGTTGTTCTACGCCTGGTTCTGGATGCGTGGTGGCCAGACCCTGGGCATGCGTGCCTGGCGGTTGCAGGTGCGGGACTATCGCGGTGGGCCGGTTAAGCTCTGGCAGACCTTGGCTCGTTTCCTGGGTGCCTGCGTGTCATGGGGTCTGTTCGGGGCGGGCTATCTGGTGGTGCTGATCGCGCCGCATCAAACGCTTCACGATCGCCTGTCCGCTACGGCGACGGTGCAGCTGTCGAAGAAACCCAAGACGCCCTGAATCGCACCTTGCTTCCTGGCGAGCCGGCGACGCAGAGCGCTTGGTGTGAGGGGGTTTAGCAGGTATCCTTGGCGCCCCTTGAACTTCCGTGCCGGTACAGTACGTGAACGTCGACGATTTTGATTTTGAGCTCCCCGACGGGTTGATTGCCCGCCATCCGCCTGCTGAGCGCCGTGATGCGCGTCTGTTAGCGCTTACCCGCGATGCGCTGCTGCATCAGCAGTTTCCTGATCTGCTTGCCCATGTGCACCCCGGCGATTTGCTGATCTTCAACGATACCCGCGTCATTCCTGCCCGGCTGTTTGGCCAGAAGGAAAGCGGCGGCAAGGTTGAAGTGTTGATCGAGCGGGTGGTGGATGACCACGAGGCACTCGCCCACGTGCGCGCCTCCAAGTCACCGAAACCGGGAAGTTGGCTGGAATTTGATGAGGGTATTCGTGCCCAGGTGACGGGGCGTCGTGACGCCCTGTTCATCTTGCAGTTCTCGCTGCCGGGCCAGGGCTGCGACACCCTGCTGACGGCACTGGAGAAAATCGGCCATGTGCCGTTGCCGCCGTATATCGACCGCCCGGATGAAGATGGGGATATGGAGCGCTACCAGACGGTCTATGCCCGCGAACCCGGCGCTGTGGCGGCCCCGACCGCCGGCCTGCATTTTGACGATGCGATGCTGGCGGCCCTGGAGCAGCACGGGGTTGATATCGGTTTTGTCACCCTCCATGTAGGAGCAGGGACGTTCCAGCCGGTGCGCGTGGACAAGGTGGAAGACCATCACATGCACAGTGAGCGTTACCAGATCCCCGATTCCCTGGTTGAGCAAGTGGCCCAGGCCCATGCCCGGGGCGGCCGGGTGGTGGCGGTTGGAACCACCGCGCTGCGGGCGCTGGAAGCGGCCAGCCAGTCCGGAGGTTTGCAAACCGGGCAGGGCGAGACGGATATCTTTATCTATCCGGGTTACCGGTTCCGGCTGGTGGATGCCCTGGTGACCAACTTCCACCTGCCCAAATCGACGCTGCTGATGTTGATCAGTGCCTTTGCGGGCCGTGATCGGGTGATGAACGCCTATCAGGCGGCGATTGAGGCCCAGTACCGTTTTTTCAGCTACGGCGATGCCATGTTTATTGAAGGAACGCAGCATGCATCACGCGACACGCAACACGCGGGTGGGGCTGACGAATGATCCTGTGTTTCCCGTTTTTTGGCATGCTGCGTGAAGCATGCCGCGTGCAAGCGAGCTCTTACCCATGTCCCGAATGACCTTCCAGCTCAACGCCACCGATGGTGCCGCCCGCCGTGGTGAGATCACGTTTCCCCGGGGCACCATCCAGACGCCGGCGTTCATGCCGGTGGGGACCTACGGGACGGTAAAAAGCATGTTGCCCCGAGATCTGGCCGAGACCGGTGCCGAGATCTGTCTGGGGAATACCTTCCACCTGATGCTACGCCCGGGTACCGAGGTCATCGAAGCCCACGGGTCCCTGCATGGTTTCATGCAGTGGGACAAGCCGATTCTCACCGACTCCGGCGGTTTTCAGGTATTCAGCCTGGGCGATATGCGCAAGATTTCCGAGCAGGGTGTGGTGTTCAAAAACCCCATCAATGGCGACAAGGTGGAGTTGAGCCCGGAAAAGGCCATGCAGGTGCAGCGTTCACTGGGCAGCGATATCTGCATGATTTTTGACGAATGCACCCCGTTTCCGGCCACCGAGAAACAGGCCCGCGATTCCATGGAACTGTCCCTGCGCTGGGCGAAACGCTCAAAAGACGCCCATGAAGGCAATGATGCGGCGTGTTTCGGCATCGTTCAGGGCGGCATGTACGACGAGTTGCGCCGCGAATCCCTGGCCGGGCTGGTAGATATCGGCTTCGATGGCTACGCCGTGGGCGGCCTCAGCGTGGGCGAGCCCCAGGAAGAAATGCTACGCACCCTGGGCAACCTGACCCCGCATATGCCTGACGAGCGCCCCCGTTACCTGATGGGCGTGGGCAAGCCGGACGACATCGTTGAAGCGGTGCGCCGTGGGGTGGATATGTTCGACTGCGTTATGCCCACCCGTAATGCCCGCAATGGCCACCTGTTCATCGCCGAAGGGGTGGTGAAAATCCGAAATGCCCGACACCGTCATGATCTGGCTCCCCTGGAGGCGGATTGTGACTGTTATACCTGCCAGCATTTCTCCCGCAGCTATCTGCATCACCTGGATCGCTGCAACGAAATGCTGGGCTCCCAGCTCAATACCATCCATAACCTGCGTTACTATCAGCGGCTAATGGCTGGATTGCGGGGGGCCATTGAAGGGGGTACATTGTCCGCCTTTGTGGACGACTTCTATGCGGCGCGTGGCCAGACTACGCCAGCGCTGTAGCTATTTATCGATTGGAGTATTCAATGAACATCGCAATGCGTTCCCTGCTGGCCCTGTTGGCCACTGCCATGGTTTCTCCGGCGTTTGCAGCCCCTGCTGCCCCTGCCGGCCCGGGCGGTGTGGAGCTGATCATGCTGGTCGTGATGATGGTGGTTTTCTATTTCTTCCTGATTCGCCCGCAGCAGAAGCGTGCCAAGGAACACAAAAACCTGGTCCAGAGCCTGAGCAAGGGTGATGAAGTGGTCACCAGCGGTGGCATTCTGGGCAAGGTGGCGAAAGTGACCGATGATTTTGTGGTGGTGGAAATCAGCAACAACCTGGAAATCAAGCTGCAGAAAAGCAGCGTCCAGGCCACTCTGCCCAAAGGCACCATCAAGTCGATCTAGAAGAATAGCAGCCCCGTCTTGAGCGGGGCTTTTGCTGTTGCGGTAACGCCAGCAAAACCCAATGTATCGAGCGGTTGATTAATCGTGCATGCCGGCCGCCTTTTTTTGGCGCTCCACGCACTGTCGCACTATTAAAAAACCGGCACTACCGGAAAGAACTATGACCCGCTATCCACGCTGGAAATTTTTCCTGCTTTTGGCTGCCCTTGTTGTTTGCGGCCTTTATGCGCTCCCTAATTTGTACCCGGATGCCCCCGCTATCCAGGTCAGCCATTCCGAGGCGGGTGGTGAAGTGTCTGATGTGGCCAGGCAGCGAGTGCTCGGCGCCCTGGATGATGCAGGCCTGAGCCACGGTGCTGGCGAAATCGTGGGGAACTCACTGCTGGTGCGTATGGGCGATACCGAAGCGCAGCTGCGAGCCAAAGACATCGCTGCGGCGACGCTGGGCGATAACTACGTGGTGGCTTTGAACCTGGCGGCCACCACGCCCCAGTGGCTGCGTGAGATCGGCGCCAGCCCCATGAACCTCGGCCTGGATTTGCGTGGCGGGGTACATTTCCTCCTACAGGTGGATATGGATTCGGTGGTGAAGAGCCGCATGGAAGCCTGGGAAGGTACCGCCAAGCTGACTCTGCGTGATGCGGGCGTGCGTTACCGCGCGGTGTCTGTGGATGGCACCACCCTGACCGCCACCTTTGGCGATCAGGTAGCTGCGGACGCGGCCCGTGCACCGCTGCGTCAGGCGCTGGACAAGCTGGCCATGCAGCCGGCCGGTGATAGCCCGAAAATTGTCATGACGCTAAACGAAACGGCCCTGAAGGAAATGCAGGATTACGCCGTGGACCAGAACCGTACCGCGCTGAACAAGCGGGTGAACGAGCTGGGTGTGGCGGAAGCCGTGGTGCAGCGCCAGGGTGCAGACCGCATCGTCGTGCAGCTGCCGGGGATTCAGGATGCGGCCACCGCCCGCCGGATTCTGGGCCGCACCGCGACCCTGGAATTCCGTCTGGTAGACAACAGTGTGTCTTCTGCCCGCCTGCGTTCCGGCATGGCGCCTCCCGGCCTGGAATTCTTCCCGTTCAAGGGGCAAGAGGGCCGTATCGTCGCGTTGAATAAATCCAGCATTGCCACCGGTGATCAGGTGATCGATGCCAAGATGGGTTTTGATCAGCAGAACGGTCAGCCGGAAGTGAACGTGACGCTGGATTCCGATGGCGCCCGTCGTATGCAGCGTGTTACCGGCAAGAACGTGGGTAACCCCATGGGCGTGCTGTTTATCGAAACCAAGACCGACGTAAAAAAGGTGATCGACGAGGACGGCAACAGCGTTGATCAGATGACCAGCAGCACGGACAAGTATGTGATCAACGTGGCTACCATCCAGAGCACTTTGGGTAGCCGTTTCCGTATTACCGGGCTGGATAATCCTGCCGAAGCCTCCGAGTTGGCATTGCTGCTGCGTGCGGGTTCTCTGGCGGCGCCGGTGAGCATCGTGGAAGAGCGCACCGTGGGTCCGAGCCTGGGGGCGGAAAACATCGAAGCCGGGCTCAAGTCCATGGCGCTGGGTCTGTCGCTGGTGCTGGTCTTCATGATGATCTGGTACAAGCTGTTTGGCCTGATTGCCAACGTGGCCTTGTTGGGGAACCTGGTAATTATCGTCGGCGTCATGTCGTTGATCCCCGGCGCCACCATGACCTTGCCGGGTATCGCCGGTATTGTGCTGACCGTGGGGATGGCGGTGGATGCCAACGTGCTTATCTTCGAGCGGATTCGTGAAGATTTGCGCAGGGGGCTCAGTCCGCGCCAAGCCATTGAAGAAGGTTACGCCCGCGCTTTCACCACCATTATCGATGCCAACATTACCACCCTGATTGTGGCGGTGATTCTGTTTGCGGCGGGTACCGGTTCGGTGCAGGGCTTCGCGGTTACGCTGTTCATCGGCATCCTCACCTCCATGTTCACGGCGATTATCGGTACCCGTGCCATGGCAGAAATGATTTACGGTCGAGGCGCCCGCGCCCCGAGCAAACTGAGCATTTGAGGCGGTTATGAGCAAAGCACCCATGAACATCAATTTTATGGCCGCCCGCAAACCGCTGGGTGTCCTGTCGCTGGCGCTGGTCGTTATTTCCGTGGCGCTGCTGCTGACCCGGGGTCTGAACCTGGGTCTGGATTTCACCGGTGGCACGACCGTGGTAGTCAAAAGCCCGGTAGATGTGGAACTGTCTGAAGTCCGTGCGGATTTGGCCGATGCGGGGTTTGGTGATGCGGTTGTTCAGCATTACGGTTCGCCAAAAGAGGTCAATATTCGGGTCGCCCCCAGGGACGGCAAGGATGCAGACCAGGTTGGCCTGAATGTGGTCGCGGTATTGAAAGGCCACAACCCGGATCTGGAAAAACAGAAAGTGGAGTTCGTTGGCCCGCAGGTAGGGGACGAGCTGCGTGACGAGTCGGGCACCGCCATGTTGTTGGCGCTGGGCCTGATGATGGTCTACGTGTGGTTCCGGTTCTCCAACAAGTTCGGCGTGGCCACCGTGGTCGCATTGTTTCACGATGTGATCATCGTGTTGGGATTGTTCTCGCTGATTCAGTGGCCTTTCGACCTGACCGTGCTGGCGGCGGTGCTGGCGCTGATCGGTTACTCGCTTAACGATTCCATTGTAGTGGCTGACCGTATTCGGGAAGATTTCCGCAATTCACGGCAGACGGACCCGGTGGCCATTATCAATGGTGCGGTGAACCAGACGTTGACCCGGACAATCAACACCTCCGCGACTACCTTGTTGGTGCTGGTGGCGCTGTATTTCTTCGGTGGCGAAGTGATGCGTTCCTTTTCGGAAGCTCTGCTGGTAGGGGTCTTCGTGGGTACCTACTCGTCCATCTATGTGGTCAGCAATATCCTCTTCATGATGAAGGTCAGCAAGGAAGACTTCATGGTTCCGGAACCGGAAGAAGTGGATGAAATGCCATAACGGCAATTGATCATTGATAGTGGTTAATTGATAGTCAAAGGCCGTGATTCGTCACGGCCTTTTTGCTTTTCAGGCTGGCGGTGTTGGCACCGCAATGTTGGAGATAATCATGAAAAAAATACTGACCGTACTGTTGCTGTCTTTCCTGTCGGTAACCGCACAGGCATCGGAACAGGCGGACAAGACGGCTGCCGCCAAAGAGGTGCTGGAAGCCAGTAATGCCAAAGCCATTTTCAGTGAAGCCCGGCGACAGATTGAAGCCATGACCGACCAGGCCCTGACGCAGACCATTCCGGCTGACAACAAGGCCATGATGGAGCGTTATACCTCACGGGTGCAGACCATTCTGGAAGAGGGGCTGGACTGGGGCGCTATGGAAGAGCAAATGCTGGCCATTTATCAGCGTACCTTTTCCCTGCAGGAGCTGCGGGACATGGCCGAGTTTTATCAGTCAGACAGTGGCCGGGCGATCATGAAGAAAATGCCCCAGGTAATGGCTGAATCGGTACAGATTTCCCAGCGCCAGATGCAGCATGTGATGCCGTCCCTGCAGCAGATGTTTTCCGATATGGAAGCGGAGCTGGCCCAGGCAGACGCACAAAAAGGTGCGCAGAAACCGTAGTTGAAAGTCAGGGTGGGGCGGCGAATCAGATGTAGCCGTAATCCGCCATTTGACTCAGGACGATGGCGGGCCAGTTGGGTGCTGCTACACCCAAGCCGGCCTGCTTTTTTATGCGGCTTCCCTAGCTGAAGTTTTGTTTCTCCATCCAGGGGATGATGCGTTTGAAGGCTTCTTCGATCTGATCCAGCGAGGTGGAGTAGCTGATACGCAGGGCATTGCGCCCGGCGTCCCCAAAGGTGTCGCCGGAAATAGTGCAGACCCCGGTCTCGCGCAACAGTTTTAGCGCCACGTTGGCGCCGTCAACACCTTCCGGTAACGAGGGAAACAGATAGAAAGCGCCGTCCGGTTTATAGCCGGTGAGATGAGGCGTCTGTTCCACCAATTCCACCAGCCGGTCCCGGCGGTTTTGATATTCCTCCACCATGTTGTCGATAAACTGGTTGCTGCCACGCAGTGCGGCGACGCCGGCCCATTGGCAGGGTGTGTTCGCCACCGTGGTGGTGAACATGTGGTAGCGGCGCAGTTTCTTGATGGCGCCCTGGCTGCCAATCAACCAGCCAACGCGCATGCCGGCCATGGAAAAGGTTTTCGAGAAGCTGCTGATCACCATAACGTGGTCCAGGTCCGGGCAACTCGATAGCACGCTGGGGTAATCCTTGCCGTCGTAGATCAAGTGGTCGTAGACCTCGTCACTGATCACATGGATGCCGCGATAGGCCGCTTCTTCGACGATGGCTTCGATGGTTTCCCGCGGGTAGATGGTGCCGGTGGGATTACTGGGAGAGTTGAGAATCACCGCGAAGGTATTAGGCCCCATGGCATCGATCACTTCCTGGGGATCCAGCTGATGGTTGTTCTCTGCACGGGTGGCAATGTTGCGCACGATGCCACCGTTCATGCGGATCAGGGGGCCGTAGAGCATGAAGGACGGGTCCGGCACGATGAATTCCCGGCCGGGGGCCGAGGTGGCCGTTAACGCCAGATACAGGGCTTCGGTGGCGCCGGTGGTGACCATGAAGTTTTCCGGCACCAGGGTGCGTTGATAGCGCTTGCTGTAGTACTCCGCCAGGGCCTCCAGCAGTTCCGGCAGGCCGGCATCCATGGTGTAACCGGTCTGGCCCGCATAAAGCGCATCGACCCCGGCCTGAATCACGTGTTCCGGCGGTTTGAAGTCGGGCTGGCCGATGGACAGATGAATCACATCGTCCAGGTCGGCAGCCAGATTCACCATGCGGCGGATGCCCGGCACCGGAATGGTCAACAGCGCCGGGTTCCAGATCGGGTCTTCGCTTTCGTAGAAATCCGTGTCCAGATTACTGTTTCCCATAACTTGTCTCCTTTCCTCAGGCGCCTTTCAGCAGTTCATCCAGCATGGGGGGCAGGTGTGCAAACGGCTGGGCCTGTTCAAAGGCGTGGCCAGCGGCGAGCACCCGGGCATCGTCGAAACGGGCGCCGACAATTTGTAGCGCCATGGGCAGGCCGTTGCTGCTGAGCCCCAGTGGTACAGACAGTGCCGGCTGGCCTGTCAGGTTGAAGGGGTAGGTAAAGGGCGTCCAGGTGGGCCAGCGCGTGCTGGGCCAGTCCACCGGCACTTCCCGGTTGGTGTCGAAAGCCTCAATGGGCAAGCAAGGGGTGATTAGCAGGTCGTACTTGGTGTGGAATACGGCCATACGTTCACTCACCGCCATGCGTTCGTTCATGGCTCCCAGGTAATCCAGCATGCTCAGTTTTTCTGCCTTGGCGGCCACTTCCACCAGTGCCGGGTCCATGAGGCTGCGCTGGCGTTCGCCCAGGTCGCGCATGGCATTGGCGGCGCCGCTGTAGAACAGGTGGCTAAATGCCGCCAGCGGGTTGCTGAAGCCCGGGTCGACTTCGCTGACAGTGGCACCCAGTGATTCGAAAACCCGGGCGGCTTCACGGGTGGCTTTCTCGATTTCCGGGTTCACGTCGGCATAACCCAGAGTGGTGCTCAGGGCGATGCGCAGCCCTTTGATGGGCTGTTGCAGAGCGGCTACATAATCAATGCCGCGGCGTGGCGCGGCGAGGCTGTCGCGGGCATCGGCTTCGCTCATGACGGTCATCATCAGGGCCGCGTCGGCCACGGTACGGGTCATGGGACCGGCGTGGGCCAAAGTGCCGAAGGGGCTGGCGGGCCAGTGGGGCACTTCGCTGAAGGTGGGTTTGTGGCCGACGATACCGCAGAACCCGGCAGGAATACGGATAGAGCCGCCCGCGTCAGTGCCCAGTGCCATGGGGGCCATGCCGGCGGATACCGCGGCCGCGCTGCCACCACTGCTGCCCCCGGCGGTTTTGCTCGGGTCCCAGGGATTGTTGGTGGGGCCGCACAGGGGGCTGTCGGTAATCCCTTTCCAGCCAAACTCGGGGGTGGTGGTTTTCCCCAGCGGCACATAACCGTGGCGTTCCAGCGCGGCGACGGCCGGGGAGCGTTTCTCCAGGGTGCTGGCGGGGTCGATGGTTTTCGACCCTTTCAGGGTGGGCCACATGGGGGTAAGGAAGACGTCCTTGACCGCCACCGGCACCCCGTCAAGCAGGCCGTCGGCGTTACCTTTCTGGTATCGCTGTTCTGCGTCCCGGGCCCATTGCAGGGTGGTGTCGCGGTCGATCAGACACCAGGCGTTGAGGGTCTCATCATGGCGCTCAACATAATCCAGCAGGGTGCTGCAGACCTCCACAGGTGACAGGGCGCCGGTCTGATAAGCGGCTTTCAGCGCCTGGGCGCTCATGGTCAGTAATTCCTTACTCATCGACGATCCTCCTGGGGTGGCCCGTCGCGGCGGGCTCACCGGTTGGTTACATAGCCGTGTTCCTTGCTGACGGGGTTGTCCAGTGGCTGACCCCGGCGCCAGCGGTGGAAGTTATCGACAAATTGCTGGCCGAGCGCCTGGCGCCAGCCAATGAAGTCCCCGGCCATATGCGCCGAGATCATCACCTTGGGGTGATTCCATAGCGGGTGGTCGGCGGGCAGGGGTTCTGCTTCGAACACATCCAGTGCCGCACCGGCCAGCCGGCCGCGTTGCAGGGCTTGCAGCAGGGCGTCGGTGCGCACGATGGGGCCGCGCCCCACGTTCACCAGGGACGCTCCGGGCTTCATCTGCCGGAAGGTGGCGGCGTCGAAGAGGCCGTCGGTGTCCGGTGTCAGCGGTGCGGTGATCACCACATAGTCCGCGTCACCGAGCAGGGCAGGCAGATCCTGCTGTCGGTGGACCCGATCAAAGGCGCTGTCCTGGCGCGCATGTCGGGCGGTGCCGATCACGTTCATGCCCATGGCGCTGAGCACCGTGGCCACTTCCCGGCCAATAGAGCCGGCGCCCACGATAAGTGCATTGGCGCCGCGCAGCATGCGGGTTTCACGGTGTTGCCAGCGGTGCTGTTCTTTCAGTGCCAGGTTGCCGAGCGTGTCCTTGGCGAACATCAGCAGGGCGCCCAGCACATATTCGGCAATGCCGCGATCAAAAATGCCGCGGGCATTGGTGACCACGATATCGCTGTGGCGAATTGGGTCGATCATCAGGGCATCTACCCCGGCGCTGGTAGCATGCACCCAACGCACCGGACAGTTGTCCGGCCACACTTCCGCCAGCATGTCGGTACGAAAATCCGTGACCACCAGGACGTCCGTTTCCGGCAGTGCCGATTCCAGTTGCGACCGTGTCCGCGCCTCACGCACCTCGGCCTGCCCGGAAAGGGAATCCAGGCCCGGCAGGCTGGGCTCGTCTTCGGCGAGCAGTACGGTGACGGTGGGTTGTGTCATTAAAACTCCTTAAATGCTCGCAACATGCATCACGCTTCACGCAACAATACGATAGAGCGTATATCTACCGCTCTTGCCGTGCCCGCGTAGGCGGTATATGCGCGGCGAGCAAGGTTCTGTTGACAACACGTTGGCCGCGTTGTGCGTGTAGCGTGCTGCCTGTTGCGGTCTTTACGTTTCTTTCAGTGCGGCTTCGAACAGATTCACCGCCTGTTCCATTTCCGCTTCGGTAACTGTCAGTGGTGGAAGCCAACGGACTACCTGGCCATGGCTGCCACAGCGCAACATCAACATGCCGTTTTGCTCGCAATGTTTAAGGATGCGTGCGGCGCGGTCGCCATCGGGTTTGTTCGGGGCGCTGACCATTTCCACGCCCAGCATCAGCCCGGCACCACGGATTTCGTCAATGCCGTCATGCTCGGCTTTCAGGCCTTCCAGGTGGCTGCGCAGCTCCGCGCCGAGTTTTTCCGCGCGGGCCACCAGTTGCTCCTCTTCGATCACATCCAGGGTCGCCAGAGCGGCGGCACAGGCGACCACATTGGCGCCATAGGTGCCGCCCTGGGAGCCCGGGTAACCGTGGCTCATCAGTTCCTTGCTGGCGGCAATGGCCGAGAGAGGGTAGCCACTGGCCAGGCCCTTGGCGGTAATCAGGATGTCGCCACTGACGCCGCTGTGCTCGTGGCTCCAGAATTTGCCGGTGCGGCCGTAGCCGGCCTGGATTTCATCGACAATCAACAAAATACCATGCTCCTTGCAGCGGGCCTGCAGCCCCTCCATGAAGCGCTTGGGAGCCGGGTAATAGCCGTACTCACCCTGAACCGGTTCAATGATCATGGCCGCGGTATCTTTCGGATTGCACTCGGTGATCATCAGGTGATCGAGTTCTTTCAGGCAGAAATCCACCGTGGTGTCCTCGTCCCAGCCATAGCGGTAGGAGTGAGGGAAGGGGGCAACCGAAACGCCGGCCATCAGTGGTGCCCAGCCGGTGCGCACCTTGTTGTTGGAGGTGGTCAGCGAGGCGGCACCCATGGTGCGGCCATGGAAGCCCCCGCGAAATACCACGATATTAGGCCGTCCGGTAGCCTGCCGTGCAAGGCGAAACGCCGCTTCCACGGATTCACTGCCAGAGTTGGAAAATGCCACGGCATCCATGTGCTTGGGGAGATGCTGGTAGAGGCGGTCAGTCAGCTCAAGCATATTGGGGTGTTTGACGGTGGCGTACTGGGCGTGAACCAGCTTGGCGACTTGAGCCTGCGTGGCGGCGACCACTTTGGGGTGACAGTGGCCGGTGGAGGTCACGCCGATGCCGGAGGTGAAGTCCAGCCAGCGGTTGCCTTGTTCATCATAGAGCCAGCTACCTTCGCCACGCTCTGCGCAAATCCCGCTGGACTGAACCAGTAAGGGGGATAAATGACTCATGGTGCCTCCTTTCTCATTGCTCATTGCCGTCGTTGTCTGATGCCAGCGGGAGTGGAATTACGCCACGCTGGTGCATTGACGTTACCGGCCCGTGTTACGGAGCCAGCAATGCGTAAAGCCGTTGTCCTGTTTCCCGGGTGCCGGTGGCCTGAGCCCCGCCAGTCAGTGTGGGATCGCTTTCCCTGGCCAGATCCGTCGTTACCGTGTCATGCAGATGTTGTGCCGCATTGCCCAGGGCCGGGTGATGAGGGGCGAGCCATTCCAGGGTCATGGCCAGGCTGAGCAGGGTGGCGCGTGGGTCGGCCAGATTCTGCCCGGCAATGTCCGGTGCGCTGCCGTGGACTGGTTCGAATAGCGCGGGAATGCTGCTGTCGGCCGGATTCAGGTTGGCGGAGGGGGCGAGCCCGGGGCCGCCGCAGAGCACCGCAGCCAGGTCGGTGAGAATGTCGCCGTGCAGGTTGCTGGCCACCACCACATCGAAGCGCCAGGGGCACTGGACAAATTTCATGCAGGCCGCATCCACCAGTTCGTGGTGGGTGTCCACATCCGGATACTCCTGGGCCACGCGCAGGAAGGTTTCGGTGTACAGGTCGCCCCAGAAGGGCTGGGCGTTGCGCTTGGTGATCAGGCAGACCTGTGAGGCTTTTTCGTTCTTGAACTGGCGCGGCCGGTGACGCTGGGCTGCCCGCTGGCGGGCCCGTTCAAAGGCATGGCGGATCAGCCGTTCGGTGGCTGAGGCAGTGAACACTTCCACTTGGGTGGCCACTTCGTGGGGCGTGCCGGCCCGCAGGCGGCCGCCCTGGTTGCTGTATTCGCCTTCGCTGTTTTCACGAATCACCAGCATGTCCACATCGTTGGCGCGTGGATCGCTGAGGTACTGGGGCGCGCCGGGCTGCCAGCGGGCTGGCCGCTCACAGGCCCACAGATCCAGTTGTTTACGCAGCGCCAGCAGCGGTGAGAGAGAAATGCTGTCGGGCAGCACAAAACGGTCAGGATCATCCAGCGGCCCCGGGTCGCCCAGGGCCCCCAACAAAATGGCATCAAAGGCGCGTAGCTGGTCCACGCCATCATCCGGCATCATCTGCCCGTGTTGCTGGTGCCAGGCGTGGGACGGCCAGGGGAAAGAGTGACAGGATAGCGGCAACTGAAAGCGGTCAATCAGCAGTGTTAACGCTTGTTCGGCCACGACCATGACTTCAGGGCCGATGCCGTCGCCGGGGAGCAGGGCGATGTTTAGCCGTTTCGTCATCCTTAACTCCTTTAACGCAGCATGTAACCCAGCACGCTTCACGCTGCACGCAATAACGCGCCTTGCGTGTGGTGTTGGCTTCACGTCTTGTCACCGCGGAATCACGTTGATGCGCGAAGCTCGAGGGTATGCGTTATTACAGGCATTGCCCCGTGTTGCTGCATGAAGCGTGTTGCATGAAGCGTCTCAACTTCCCATGCACAGGTATTTCGTTTCCAGATACTCTTCCATGCCCTGGTGGGAGCCTTCGCGGCCCAGGCCGGATTCCTTGACCCCGCCAAACGGTGCGGTGGCATTGGAAATCAACCCTTCGTTGACGCCGACCATGCCGCTTTCCAGTGCTTCTGCCACGCGCCAGCAACGATGGATGTTGTCGCTGTAGAAGTACGCTGCCAGCCCGTAAGGGGTGTCGTTGGCGATGCGGATGGCGTCTTCTTCCGTTTTAAAGGGAATGATGGCCGCCAGCGGCCCGAAGGTTTCGTCCTGGCAGAGCTGGGCATCGGTGGAGACGCCGGTGATCAGCGTGGGCTGAACGAAGCTGCCGCCCCGTTCGTGGCGCTGGCCACCGGTGATGACCCGGGCGCCCTTGCCCAGTGCATCTTCCAGATGCTCCATGACTTTATCGGAGGCACCCCGGTTGATCAGCGCAGCCTGGGAAACGCCTTCTTCAAAGCCGTCGCCCACTTTCATGGCCTCGATGGCAACCTTGAACTTCTCCACAAAGGCATCGTGGATGCTTTCCTGTACCAGGAAACGGTTCACGCACACGCAGGTTTGGCCGGTGTTGCGGAACTTGCTGGCCATGGCGCCTTCCACGGCTTTATCCAGGTTGGCATCGTCGAACACCAGGAAAGGGGCGTTGCCGCCAAGTTCCAGTGAGACCTTCTGGATGTGTTTGGCGCACTGGGCCATCAGCTGGCTACCCACTTCCGTGGAGCCGGTGAAGCTCAGTTTGCGAACCTTGGGGGAGTCGGTGATTGCCGTGGAGATAGCGCCGGCGCTGCCGGTGATAACGTTGAAAACCCCCGCAGGAATGCCGGCCCGCTCTGCCAGTTCGGCCAGCGCCAGGGCTGAGTAGGGAGTGGCGCTGGCCGGTTTAACCACCATGGTGCAGCCTGCGGCCAGGGCCGCCCCGGCTTTACGGGTAATCATGGAGGAGGGAAAGTTCCAGGGCGTGATCGCGGCGGTGACCCCGATGGGTTGTTTGATCACCACGATCTGCTGGCCGGGTTTGGACGCGGGAATGGTGTCGCCATAGGCCCGGCGTGCTTCTTCCGCGAACCATTTCAGGAAAGAGGCGGAGTAAGCGATTTCCCCTTTGGCTTCGGGCAGGGGTTTGCCTTGTTCCAGGGTCATCAGGCGGCCCAGGTCGTCCTGGTGCTCCATCATCAGGTCGTGCCAGGCCATTAACAGGTTAGCCCGTTCGGCGGCGGTCTTGTCGCGCCAGCCGGGAAAAGCGTGGTGGGCGGCGTCGATGGCGCGGCGGGTTTCGGCTTCGCCCATGCGCGGGGAGGTGCCGATGTCTTCTCCGCTGGCCGGGTTGTCGACCGCAAAGGTGGCGCCGTCGTCAGCATCACACCACTGACCATCGATGTAGCACTGTTGGCGGAACAAGGTGCTGTCCGTGAGAGAAACCGTTGCCATGAAGCGTCTCCTTGCTGAACCGTTATACCTGACACGCTAGCAAAGCGTGCCGAGATGTCCATGCCACTGACAGCACTTTCGTATTGAAGTCTAAGGAGTTTTTACAAAACGGGGTGAGGGGAGAGGCAGGAAAAACCCTTCCTCCACAGCGGGAGGAAGGGAGCAAAGCGAGGCTGCGCGGGTGTTTAGCGCTTCAGGCTGTCGTTCAGGTGGGGTTTGATTTTTTGCAGCAAGCCCTTAAAGACTTTCGGGCTGCCGGCCACGATACCGCCGCTTTCCAGGTATTTGTGGCCGCCACTCAGGTCGCCAACCAGGCCGCCGGCTTCGGTAATCAGCAGTACGCCTGCGGCCATGTCCCATTCTGCCAGGCCGAATTCAAAGAAACCGTCCAGCCGGCCGGCGGCCAGCCAGGCCAGATCCAGGGCTGCAGAACCGGGGCGACGCAGGCCGGCGGTGGAGGCCGCGATATCCGCGAACATGCCCAGGTAGGCGTCCATATGCGGGGCCTGGTCCTTGCGGAACGGGAAGCCAGTGCCGATCAGGCAGCCTTCCAGGCCAGCCCGGTTGGTGCAGCGAATGCGGCGACCATTGAGGGCGGCGCCACGGCCACGGCTGGCGGTAAATTCTTCGTCGCGGTTGGGATCGTAAATCACCGCATGCTCCATTTTGCCTCTGTATTTCAGGGCAATGGAGACGCAGTACTGGGGGAAGCCATGGATGAAGTTGGTAGTGCCGTCCAGTGGGTCGATGATCCACTGGAAGTCTTTACCGTCGCCACTGCCTTCGATGACACCGGATTCCTCAGCCAGAATGCTGTGGTCCGGGTAGGCCTTGCGAATCACATCGATGATGCGCGCTTCTGCAGCGCGATCCACTTCGGTGACGAAGTCGTTCATGCCCTTTTTCGTGACAGACACGGGATCACTGCTTTCGGCAGCTCTGCGAATCAGATTTCCCGCCTGACGGGCGGCTCGCAGGGCGATATTCACTTGCGGCGCATGCATGGCATCTATCCTCAATATGACGTGTGGCGTAACGGTGTTAAAGAGCGCGGGGCAGGGAGACTCGAGGTTCCCGTTCCGGGGCGCGGATTGTAGCAGAGCCCGCGCGATCAGGGCAGCCGCCGTGTTAAGATTAGCGCCTTTTTTAATGAGAGGCCTCCCATGTTGGAAAATGTGCGCATTGTGATGGTGGAAACCTCCCACCCCGGCAATATCGGCGCGGCTGCCCGGGCCATGAAAACCATGGGCCTGTCGGATCTGCGTCTGGTGCAGCCGCAGTCCTACCCCAGTGTGGAAGCGACGGCGCGGGCCTCTGGGGCCGGCGATGTGCTGGAGGCTGCACAGGTATGCAACAGCGTGGACGAGGCGCTGGAAGGCGCCACTCTGGTGATTGGCACCAGCGCCCGTCAGCGGCGTATCCCGTGGCCTTGCCTGACACCACGCCAGTTGGCAGCACAGCTGTCCCACGATCTGGCCAATGCGCCGCAGGACACCCGTATCGCGGTGCTGTTCGGCCGTGAGGACCGGGGCCTGACCAACGATGAGCTGCGCCGCTGCAATCTTCATGTGAGCGTGCCCACCAACCCGGAGTATGGGGTCTTGAATGTGGCGTCGGCGGTCCAATTAATCAGTTACGAGCTGCGCCTGGCGTTGCTGGGCGATGACTTTGAGCTGCAGGAATCCCGTTCCCGTCGCGAGGTCATGCCGTTGCCGGAAATGTTCTGGGATGAGCCGCCGGCTACCAATGAAGCGGTATCCGGTTTTCTGGACCATCTGGAAAAGGTGATGGCACAGAGTGGATTCCTGAATCCGGAACAGCCCGGCCAGGTGATGACGCGCATGCGCCGTTTGTTTATGCGCGCCCGACCGGACAAAATGGAAATGAGCATTTTGCGGGGCGTATTGGTGGCGTTGGAGAAAAAAATGCCGCGAGATGATGGCTGATGTGCCGTAACAAACGGTTATTGGCGTCATCCTAACGGGCCCAGGCCCAAGGCTTCGATGTTGAGGTGGTTATGTTTGATCAAGTGCGCGAGGACATCCGTTCGGTCTTTCACCGGGACCCGGCGGCCCGCAATACGCTGGAAGTGTTGCTCAACTATCCCGGTTTGCACGCGGTGCTTTTCCATCGGTTGGCCCATGGGCTATGGACGCGCAATTTCAAGCAACTGGCGCGGTTGTTGTCCACGTTTTCGCGCTGGCTCACCGGTATTGAAATTCACCCCGGTGCCAAAATCGGCCGGCGTTTCTTTATTGATCACGGCATGGGGGTGGTAATCGGTGAAACCGCAGAAATCGGTGATGACGTGACCTTGTATCACGGCGTTACCCTGGGCGGCACCAGCTGGAGCAAGGGCAAGCGCCACCCGACCCTGGAAGACGGTGTGGTGGTTGGTGCGGGAGCCAAGGTGCTGGGGCCGTTTACGGTGCACAAGAATGCCAAGATTGGCTCCAATTCCGTGGTCACCAAGGAGGTGCCGGAAGGGGCGACGGTTGTGGGTATTCCGGGCCGGGTGATTAGCCATCCGTTGACCGAGAAAGAAAAGACTCGTCAGGAAATGGCCGAGAAAATTGGCTTCCAGGCCTATGGTGTCAGCAACGACATGCCTGATCCGGTGGCCGAAGCGATTCACCTGCTGCTGGATCACATGCACGCGGTGGACAACAAGCTGGATCGGGTCTGCACCAACCTGAAAAAGCAGGGCATTCAGGGGTGCGATGAAAAACTGCCGGAGTTGAAAGATGAAGACTTCGAGCCGGTAAATGCGGGCGGTACGGACTGAAAAACAGTTGAAAGTTGATAGTGGACAGTTGACAGCGAAAACAAAAAAGGCCGCCCAGGAAGGGCGGCCTTTTTTGTTTGCGTGTTGCATGAAGCGTGGTGCGTGCAGCGTTCTTATACGTTAAAACGGAAATGCACCACGTCGCCATCCTTGACGATGTATTCCTTGCCTTCCAGGCGCCACTTGCCGGCTTCCTTGGCACCCTGCTCGCCGTTGTTGTCGATGTAATCATCGTAGCCGGTGACTTCAGCACGAATGAAGCCTTTCTCGAAATCCGTATGAATCACGCCGGCAGCCTGGGGCGCGGTGGCGCCGACCTTGACGGTCCAGGCGCGGACTTCTTTTACGCCTGCGGTGAAATAGGTTTGCAGGCCGAGAAGGTTAAAGCCAGCGCGGATGACCCGGTTCAGGCCGGGCTCTTCCATGCCCAGGTCGGCGAGGAAATCGGCTTTTTCTTCGTCGTCCAGTTCGGCAATCTCGGATTCGATTTTGGCGCAGATGGGTACCACAGAAGAGTTTTCTGTTTCGGCCAGCTCGCGCACGGCGTCCAGCAGGGCGTTGTCCTCAAAGCCGCCTTCGTCCACGTTGGCAATGTACATGGTGGGCTTCAGGGTCAGCAGGTTCAGGCTCTTGATGGCTTTGCGTTCATCGTCATTCAGGTCTACGGAGCGTGCCGGGTTGCCTTCGTTCAGGGCGGGCAGCACCTTGTCCAGTACTGGCAGCAAGCCTTTGGCATCCTTGTCCTGGCCCTTGGCAGCCTTGGTGGCGCGCAGGTGGGCTTTTTCTACCGTGTCTAGGTCGGCCAGGGCCAGCTCGGTGTTGATCACGGCGATATCGTCCAGCGGTGATACCTTGCCGGATACGTGGATCACGTTCTCATCGTCGAAGCAGCGCACCACGTGAGCGATGGCATCGGTCTCGCGGATGTTGGCCAGGAATTTGTTGCCCAGCCCTTCGCCTTTGGAGGCGCCAGCGACCAGGCCGGCAATGTCCACGAATTCCATGGTGGCGGGCATGACCCGCTCCGGGCTGACGATGGCGGAGAGTTTGTCCAGACGCGGGTCCGGCACCGGTACCACGCCGGTGTTGGGTTCAATGGTGCAGAACGGGAAGTTCTCGGCATCAATACCCGCTTTGGTCAGCGCGTTGAACAGGGTGGATTTGCCCACGTTGGGCAGACCGACGATACCGCATTTGAAACCCATGACAGACCTCCTTATTTCGAGGGCGCAATGCTACATGAGCTGCAAGCTGCAAGCTACAAGCCTCAACGTGTTGCAGAGCGGAAACAGCTACGAGCTATGAGCTTCGAGAAAAAGCAAAGACGGTATCGTTTGGGGTAGGTCTAATCCTGAAAGCTAGAAGCTAGAAGCTAGAAGCTGCGTTTACGCCTTGAACCCGTTGAGGTGGTTCATGGCGCCGTTCAGGTCGCCGCGGAGCATGTCGGCGGTGTAGTGGGCGGCTTCATCGATGGCGCGATCAATCAGGTCCCGGTCGGCCTTGGAGGGCTTGTTCAGCACGTGGGGGGTAACCCGGTCTGCAGAGCCGGGGTGGCCGATGCCCAGGCGCAGCCGGTAAAAGTCGCGGCTGTTGCCATGTTTGCTGATGATGTCGCGCAGACCATTGTGGCCTCCGTGGCCGCCGCCTTGCTTGAAGCGGGCACAGCCGGGGGGCAGGTCGAGCTCGTCGTGAGCAACCAGCATCTGCGTAACGGGGATCTTGAAGAAATTTGCCAGTGCGGCGGTTGCCTGACCACTGCGGTTCATGAAGGTGGTCGGAACCAGCAGGCGGATGGTTTCGCCTTCAAAGGAGAAGGTGGCGGTGAGGCCGAAATATTTCTTGTCTTCGGTAAGGAAGACGCCCTGGCGTCGGGCCAGGGCGTCTACATACCAGACGCCGGCATTGTGGCGGGTGTCTTCATATTCGCGGCCAGGATTGCCCAGGCCCACGATCAGTCGAACAGGTTCCGCCACGGTGCGTCTTATTCCTCGCTTGCGGGTTCTTCGCCTTCAGCGGCGTCGTCGTCATCGGCAGACGCACGCACTTTCGGCTGGTGAACCGCAGCCACCGGCTGGTCGTGGTCTTCGCCCAGTGCGAGCTGGGTCAGTTCCACGCCTTTCGGCAATTTCAGATCGGACAGGTGAACCACGGTGTCCAGCTCAGCGTTAGCCATGTCCACTTCGATGAACTCGGGCAGGTGCTGGGGCAGACAGCTCACTTCCACTTCTGCGAAGTTGTGCTGGATCTCGCCGCCTTGCTTCTTCACGCCGATAGAGCTTTCTTCGTTGATGAAGTGCAGGGGGACGTTCATGGTGATCTTGTGGGTCTTGTCGACGCGCAGCAGATCCACGTGCAGCGGGTGGCCCTTGGCCGGATGACGCTGCATGTCACGCAGTACGGCCTGCACGCTGGCACCATCCAGTTTCAGGGTCAGGATGTGGCTGTAGAACGCTTCGTTTTCCAGGGCTTTTTTCAGCTCGCGCAGTTCAACGCTGATCATCTGCGGCTCGGCTTCGCCACCGTAGAGGATGCCGGGAACACGTTCTTGCAGACGACGCAGGCGGCGGCTCGCACCTTTCCCTGTATCGCTGCGGCTTTCAGCATTCAGCTGGAATTCATTGGACATGGTCTGTCTCCAGTATGCTCTCGGGCTTCCCGCGACCAGGTCGGCCAGAGAGGTTAATAATATCCACGGAGGATTCCGCGGGGGCGCGATTATGCATGAAAAGCACGCCAGACGCCAGACGCCTGATGACGGACGCGCCAAAAAGCAAAAACCCGCTCGAAGAGCGGGTTTCAGCGTCAGGCGTCGAGCATCTGGCGTCAGGCGTTCTATACCAGCTCCAGCCGGTCGAACATGGCGCTCAGGGACTCTTCATTGTTCACCCGGCGTACCGTCTCGGCGAGCATGGGGGCCAGGCTGAGGACGCGGATGTTGGCGCAGGTGCGGCCGGCGTCGGACAGGGGGATGGTGTCGGTGACAACCAGTTCGTCCAGGGCGCTGCTGGCAATGTTATCGATGGCCGGGCCAGACAGGATCGGGTGGGTGATGTAGGCAATCACCTTGGCGGCGCCGTGATCTTTCAGGGCCTGGGCGGCTTTGCACAGGGTGCCGGCGGTATCGACCATGTCGTCCACCAGTACGCAGGTGCGGCCTTCCACTTCACCGATGATGTGCATTACCTGGGATATATTGGCCTTGGGGCGGCGCTTGTCGATGATGGCCAGGTCGGCGTCGTTGAGCTGTTTGGCCAGGGCGCGGGCACGGACTACACCGCCCACGTCCGGGGAGACCACCATCAGGTCGTCATGGTTCTGGCGCTCGATGTCCGCCACGATCAGCGGTGTGGCGTAAACGTTGTCTACCGGAATATCGAAGAAGCCCTGAATCTGGTCGGCGTGCAGGTCCACGGTGACTACGCGATCAATGCCGACGGCAGTGATCATGTCGGCGACCACTTTGGCGGTAATCGGCACGCGGGCGGAGCGCACGCGGCGATCCTGACGGGCATAACCAAAGTAGGGGACAACGGCGGTGATGCGGCCTGCGGAGGAGCGACGCAGGGCGTCGGCCATGACCAGCAATTCCATCAGGTTGTTGTTGGTCGGGTTGCAGGTGGATTGCACGATAAAGACGTCTTTGCCGCGCACGTTTTCTTGAATCTCAACGGCAACTTCGCCATCACTGAAGGTGCCCACATCCGCATTGCCGATGGGCAGATTCAGGTTGTTGACCATGGCTTTGGCCAGTTCGGGATTTGCGTTACCGGTGAAAACGACGAGCTTGGACACTGGCGCCCCCTGGGGTCTTGCGTCGTGAATGTGGGAACCGCTAAGGGGAGGGTTAGAGGTTCTTCAGAAGAAAATGGCTGGGGTACCAGGACTCGAACCTGGGAATAGCGGGATCAAAACCCGGTGCCTTACCAACTTGGCTATACCCCAACACTCGTTCTCAGGCCCGCTTAAGCGGGTTTGCCTGAATTCTTGGTCTCTCGAAGCTTCGCCAGTGTCTCTCCCAGTCTCTGGTGGAGGGGAGAGATATTACAGCTTCGAGCGACAAAACCTGTCCAGTGTTGTGGCAACTGTTGCAGCAATTGCTGCCCCTGTTGCAGTCCGGTCAGGCGGGAAAAACAGCAAGCGCCTGTGCCGGTCATACGGGCGTTACCCGTATG
The DNA here is from genome assembly GCA_039983755.1 of Alloalcanivorax sp. GTDB lineage: Bacteria > Pseudomonadota > Gammaproteobacteria > Pseudomonadales > Alcanivoracaceae > Alcanivorax. Next base: position 53,470 of record JBDWVU010000024.1, on the reverse strand, counting down.
TTGCTTGAGCCAGTCCAGCGTTTTTCCGATTTCCGGAAAATGCCGGGTTGCCACCGCTTCACAATCGTTGTGAAAGTCGCGGGTCAGCACCGTCTCAAGCGAGGCCGGTAATTTACTGATGGGCGTATCTCTTGTCAATTGCCGGTCGCCGAAAATTCGAGCAGTTGATACATGAATTCCGGGGTGAACGACCAAAAAAGCATCATTTGGCAGTGTGACAGGGGAAATTTGTTCGCCGACGCCTTCTGCCCAGGCGCTGTGACCCAGCACAAAGACGGGCACATCGGCGCCCAGTGCCAGGCCGATGTGGGCCAGCTCCGGCAGGGTCAGACCCAGTTCCCAGAGTCGATTCAGGCCCAGCAGGGCGGTGGCGGCGTCGGAGGAGCCACCACCCACGCCGCCGCCCAGCGGCAGGCGCTTGGTCAGGGTGATGGCGGCCCCCTTGTTGCTCCCGGTGTGGGCCTGTAGTGCACGGGCCGCCTGGAGGATCAGGTTGCTGTCGTCCGTGGGCAGGGCGTCCTGGTTGCCCTCCTGATGGCATTGCAGCGACAGGGTGTCCGCGGGAGAGAAGGCAAGGGTGTCGCCATGGTCGAGCAGGGCGAACACGGTTTGCAATTGATGGTAGCCATCATCGCGGCGGCCGTTGATGTGCAGAAACAGATTGAGCTTGGCCGGGGCCGGCAATGTCAGTGTCACGGGGTGCTGCTGCCGGGTTGCCAGTCCTTGATCAGCAAGGTGAAGCGGTTGCTGTTCTGCCGGGCCTTGATCCGGTAGGGCAGGGCGACGCCGGCGATGGGCTCGTAGCGGTCGAAGCTGAGCGACCAGCCCAGTTGCTCCAGTGAAATCAGGCGTTGCTGGTCATCGTATTCGGCATCCGCTGGTGCGCCGGGCCAGGGCAGGCCACGGGCCCAGTATTGCAGGGCGGACACGGGTAGCCAGAAGCCGGTGAGGTGCCAGGCCAGTTCGCCGGGGCTGCGGGCCTGGTAGGTTTCCTTGGCGGTGACCAGTTCCGCGCGGCCGCTATCCCAATGGAGGTCGGCGCTGCCAAAGCCCAGTGGTCCGGAAAAATGAATATCGCCCCGCTGGGGTTGTTGGCGCCAGTCAAAGGTGGCGCTGCCGCCGTCGTTGGCGGTGCGGTAGCCGAGCTTGCCGCTTATCTGCCATTGCTGGATCTGGCCGGGGTGTTCGAACTGGGCGGTCGTGGTGGGGCGTAGCTGGCAGGCGCTTAATGCCAGGGCGATCAGCGCCAGGCCAATAAGGCGGGTAAGGCTCAGGGTCACAGGCGGGCTCCGAGTTTTTCCATGACTTCGCGGATGTGGGGGGCGTCCGGGTCGCTTTCCAGGGTGTCGCGCCAGACCTGGCGGGCCTGGTTCTGGGCGCCCAGAACCCACAGGACTTCACCATAGTGAGCGGCGACTTCCGGGTCGGGGAATTTTTCATAGGCCCGGCGCAGATAGTCCCGGGCGGTTTCCGGCTCGCCGCGCTGGTACAGCACCCAGCCCATGGAATCGAGAATGGCCGGGTCGTCGGGGCGCAGCTCCAGTGCCCGGGAGACGTATTGATAGGCTTCGTCCAGACGATCAGTGCGGTTGCCCAGGGTATACCCCAGGGCATTGAGGGCGCTGGCATCGTCCGGATTCAGCGTGATGATGCGCTTCAGGTCCTTTTCCAGCTGTGCCAGGTCGCCCACCTTTTCGGCGGTCATGGCACGGCTGTAGAGCAGATCGGTATTGTCGGGCTGGTCACGCAGGGCGTCATTGATCAGGGCGATGGCGCCTTGTGGATCGCCGGTGTTGCTGCGCATTTCTGCTTCGGTGATGGTGAGGCTGTCCTGCAGTTCCGGTTGTTGCTGGGCCAGGCTGTGCATCAGCGCGTGGGCCTGGCTGGTGTTGCCTTGCTGGTATAGCAGGCGCGCGGCTTGTACTCGCGCACGGATGGCCTGGGGGCCACCGACTTTCAGGTAATGGTCGATGGCGCTGTCTGTGTCCATCTTCTGCTCGGCGGACTGGGCCAGGTACAGATGAATATCGTCGGGGCGATAGTTCTGTGCGAGCAGGACGTTAAGCTGGGTCTGCGCGGCATCGCTGGCGCCGGCCTCCAGGGCAAGCAGGGCCAGCGAGAAGCGCAGGTCCAGATCCTGCGGGTTTTGCTCTGCCATGATGGTGAGTTGCTCGCCAGCCTCTTCCAGCTGGCCGGTGGCCAGCAGCATGCGAACGTAGGCGATGCGGGGGCGGCGCGCTTGCGGGTACTTGCGGACCAGCTTTTTCAGGTGGCGCAGGGCTTTTTGGGGCTCGCCGGTTTCGTAGAGCAGCTGCGCCTTGAGGAGCAGGGCATCTTCATGGCGGGGCATTAATTTGAGTGTGCGCTCGGTGGCGTCCAGGGCCGGTTCGGGCTGTTTTTCGTGTTCAAGCCACAGGGCGCGGGCGTACCAGAGGGGGGCCTGATCCGGATAGCTGTCGGTGAGCTGGGCCAGGGCCTCGACCAGTTGCAGGTTGCCTTGCTCGTCCAGGCCGCGTGCCTGGTTGACCAGACGACCCAGGGCGTCTTCGCCATGGGCGCTCAGTAACTGGTCCAGATGCCGGGTGGCCGCTGAAGTGTTGCCCAGGCGAATTTCCGAGAGGATGGCCACTTGCAGGGCGTCTTCGCTGTCCGGCGTGGTGTCCAGCCAGAGTTCGCTCATGGCCAGGGCTTGCTGGGGGTCTTCCAGATAGTGGGCCAGCTGGGCGGCCTGACTGATCACGGCCGGGTCACGGGTGCTTTCCGCTGCCCGGCTGTAGTAGCCGAGGGTCACGCCCAGGGATTGGCGCTGGGCTGCCACTTCTGCCACGAGCAGGTCGGACAGGGTCTCGCTGTCATAATTCGGGGCGCTGGCCACCGGCACCGTGGGTTCCGGGGTGGGCTCAGGAGCTGGGGTCTGGCTGGCGCAGCCGTGGATCAGGAGTGCGCCGCAGAGCGGCAGAATCGCGTAACGGATCATTAAGGTCGGTATGCCTGTTTTCTGTTTGGGCTATCATGGCACAGCGATTGGCCATTGCCCAAACCGTGAAGTGGTGTGCGCTACCATAACGGTTTGCTCTCCGGACCGACATTGTTTTGGCAGGCGCTTTCGCGCAAAATGCCACACCCTTGCGCCCCGGCTTTTTCGGGGTTTTCGGGCTGGCCACGATCGCCCGCTGTCACTGTTGCGCACAGGAATGTATGAATCTAGTCGCTGTTGGCGTCAATCACACCACCGCGGATGTGGAGTTACGCGAACGTCTGGCGTTTTCAACGCAGCAGGCGGAAGCGGCGCTGGCCAGCTTGCGTGAGATGCCCGGTGTGCGGGAGGCTGCCTTGCTGTCTACCTGTAATCGCACCGAGCTGTATTGCTTCACTGACGACGTTTCCCCGAATTTTACCCAATGGCTGGCCTCGAGCCGTAACCTGTCCGCCGAACGGTTGTCCACGGTGCTGTATCAGCACTCCGGGGAGCAGGCGCTGGAGCACATGATGCGGGTGGCAGGCGGCCTGGATTCGCTGGTGCTGGGCGAGCCCCAGATCCTGGGGCAGATGCGTGAAGCCTATGCCCGCGCCCACGAGGCAGGCCTGCTCAATGGCGAACTGTCGCGCCTGTTCCAGGAAGTCTTTTCGGTGGCCAAACGCATTCGCACGGAAACCGGCATCGGTGCTAACCCGGTATCGGTGGCCTACGCGGCGGTATCCTTTGCGCGCCACATTTTTGCGGACCTGAAAAAAAGCCGGGCATTGTTGATCGGTGCCGGTGAAATGATCGAGCTGGTGGCGCGTCACCTGGGCGAGCAGCAGGTGCAGGAAATTACCATTGCCAATCGCACCCAGGAACGGGCCAGCGAGCTGGCGGCGGCGGTGGGCGGCCGGGGCATCAGCCTGGAAGAATTGCCGGTGGCGCTGGAAAGTGCCGATATCCTGATTTCCTGTACTGCCGCCCCGTTGCCGATTCTGGGTAAGGGCATGGTCGAACGGGCCCTGAAAAAACGTCGTCACCGGCCCATGTTCATGGTGGATATTGCTGTGCCACGGGATATCGAACCGGAAGTGGGCGAGCTGGACGATGTTTACCTGTACACCGTGGATCACCTGCAGGAAGCGATACAGGAAAATGTCCGTGCCCGTCAGCAGGCGGCCCAGGAAGCCTCGGAGCTGATCCGTGATGCCATTGTGCGGCATCGCCGCCAGCGTCGTGAGCAGGATGCCGTCAAGGTGTTGCGCGACTACCGTGAACAACGCACCAGCATGGCGGAGAGTGAACTGGAAAAAGCCCTTCAGCAGCTGCGCAATGGTGGCGATGCGGAACAAGTGCTGCGCAAGTTTCAGCATTCGCTGGTGAACAAGTGGCTGCATACGCCCAGTGTAACGTTGCGAAAAATGGCGGCTGATGGTCGCGCCGAAGCCCTGTTGCTGGCCCGCGAGCTGCTGCTCGAAAATCCGGGTTCCTCGTCCGAAGAAAACGAATAGCCCACCCGAATACACCCCTGAATAAAGCACTGTGCTTTAGAGGACTCTATGAAAGCGTCATTGCAAGGCAAGCTGGACAAGCTCGCAGACCGGTTCGAAGAACTGGCGGGATTGTTGTCTGACCCGGATGTGATCGGCAATCAGAACCAGTTTCGTGATTTGTCCCGGGAGTACGCGGAAATCGATCCGGTGGTGAAATGCTATCAGGCGTATCTGCAGGCTGCGGATAACCTGGACGCGGCCAAGGCCATGCAGGACGACAGCGATCCGGATATGCGCGAAATGGGCGCGGAAGAAGCCCGTGATGCCCAGGCGCGCATGGAGGAACTTGCCGAAGAGCTGCAGAAACTGATGCTGCCGAAAGACCCCCGCGACGGCGCCAACGTATTCCTCGAAGTCCGTGCTGGCACCGGTGGCGACGAGGCGGCCATTTTTGCCGGCGATCTGTTCCGCATGTATTCCAAGTATGCCGATCAGCGCGGCTGGAAAGTGGAGATGGTCAGCGCCAGTGAGGGCGAGCACGGCGGGTACAAGGAAGTGATTGCGCGGGTGATTGGTGATGGCGTTTATTCGCGGATGAAATTCGAATCCGGCGCCCACCGGGTGCAGCGGGTGCCGGCCACGGAATCCCAGGGGCGCATTCATACCTCTGCCTGTACGGTGGCAATCATGGCGGAAGCCGAGCAGTTGGGCGATATCACCATTCGCAACGAAGACCTGCGTATCGATACCTATCGCTCCTCCGGCGCCGGTGGGCAGCACGTTAACACCACCGATTCCGCGGTGCGTATTACGCACTTGCCCACCGGTGTGGTGGTGGAATGCCAGGACGAGCGCAGCCAGCACAAGAACAAGGCCCGCGCCATGAGCCTGCTCAGCGCCAAACTCTATGATGCCCAGCAGAACGCGGCCCACGCGGAGCAGGCGGCGGAGCGCAAATCCCTGGTGGGCTCCGGTGACCGTTCCGAGCGCATCCGGACCTACAACTACCCGCAGGGCCGGGTGTCCGACCACCGCATCAACCTGACCCTGTATCGCCTGGGCGAGCTGATGGAAGGGGACATGGATGAATTGCTGGGTGCCCTGCTGGCCGAGTACCAGGCCGATCAACTGGCCGCGCTGGGCGAGAGCTAATCACCATGCGCATTGACGCGGCCCTGCGCGATGCGCGTAGCCAGTTGAGCGATTCCCCGAGTGCCGCACTGGATGCGGACCTCCTGTTGTGTCACGTGCTGGGCAAGCCGCGCAGCTATCTCTTTACCTGGCCGGAACGCGAACTGAGCACTGCGCAGCAGGCCGACTTTACGTCCTTACTGGGCCGCCGGGTGGCGGGCGAGCCAGTGGCGCACTTGGTCGGCGAGCGGGAGTTTTTCGGCCACCGGTTTCGGGTTACCGCCGATACCCTGATTCCCCGCCCGGATACGGAAACCCTGGTGGAAAAGGCCTTGTCACTGGATGTGCCCGCCGAGGCGCGGGTGGTGGACCTGGGGACGGGAACCGGGGCCATCGGTCTTTCCCTGGCGCTGGCGCGGCCGGAGTGGCATGTCACCCTGGTGGATCTGAGTGAGGCCGCCTTGCAGGTGGCCGCTGACAACGCTCATCGGCTGGGGGCCGCGGTGACCTGTCTGCAGGGCGGCTGGCTGTCGCCCTGCCCGGGGCCGTTTGATTTGATCGTTAGCAATCCGCCCTATATCGAGGAAAGTGACCATCATCTGGATGAAGGGGATGTGCGTTTCGAGCCCCGCTCGGCGCTGGTGGCGCCCAATAACGGGTTGGCGGATCTGGCTGCCATTACTCAGCAAGCCGCCGGCAAATTGGTTGCCGGCGGTTGGCTGTTGCTGGAGCATGGCTTTGAGCAGGGTGAGGCCGTGCGTACCTTGTTGACGCAGGCCGGCTTCGTGCAGGTGGGTACGGCACAGGATCTGGGTGGCAACGATCGGGTCACCTTTGGGCAGCAGCCGGTGTAGGCGAAAGCCTGCTTGCGATCATTCAGGCTTCTGCCGCCACTTTCATAGACCGGCTTTGCGTGTCAGCGTGAAGCGTGTTGCATGCAGCGAGTCTTTTCATGTTTAACGACGAGCAACTCAATCGCTACAGCCGCCAATTAATGGTGGATGAACTGGATCTGGACGGGCAGGAGGCGCTGGCAGCCGCCCGGGTATTGATCGTCGGTTGTGGTGGCCTGGCCAATCCGGCGGCGTTGTATCTGGCAGGCGCCGGTGTTGGGCAGCTGGTGCTGGCGGATGACGATCGGGTGGAGTTGAGCAACCTGCACCGGCAGGTGGCCTTTCGCGGTGATCAGGTGCATCAGTCCAAGGCTGAGGCGCTTCGTGATCAGCTGCAACTATTGAACGCGGATGTGGACGTGCGCTCGGCAGTGGTGCGCGTGGATGATGCCTGGCTGGACGACGCCGTTGCGGAGGCGACCCTGGTACTCGATTGCACCGATAACTTTGCCACTCGACAGGCCATCAACCGTGCCTGTGTGGCCCATGCCAGGCCACTGGTCAGTGGCGCCGCTATTCGCATGGATGGCCAGTTGGCAGTGTTTGATTTGCGCGCCGCGGACAGCCCCTGCTACGCCTGTGTGTACGGGGACGGCACGGACGGTGATCTGGCCTGTAGCGAGGCGGGGATTCTCGGGCCGGTGGTTGGCGTGGTGGGAACCTTGCAGGCCCTGGCGGCCATACGAACGCTATCCGGTGCCTCGGTGGCATCGGTGCTGCATTTGTTCGACGGCCGGACGCTGGGCTGGCGGCAGGTGGCGATTCCCCGCGACCCCCAATGTCCGGTTTGCGCGGCGCGTCAGTTGCCGGGCTGATTGTCCGTGGTGACAGGTGTGTCCTGCATGCCTTCGGCCATGATCGGCGGGTCCTCCGCCATGACGCCAATCAGAACCAGAACGATGACCACAATCAGAAACGCCCATCCGATAAGATGTTTCATGGTGAGCCGCCCTCCCTGGGGGGTGCTGAGGTTGTGCTTTCTGCCCTGGAGGCGATCGCCGTCGGATCAGGCCGACAGCTCCACCACCTGGCCATTCAATGATTTTACCTGTCGGGCCATGTCTGTCAGCAGGCTGTGAATCATGCCTGGGTTGGTGCGGATCAGGTTCTTGAACTGGTGCTTGGGAACCTTGACCACCGAGCAGCGGGATTTTGCCCGCACCGTGGCGCTGCGTGGTGAATGCGTGAGCAGGGCGATGGCGCCGAGCACTTCTCCTTCGCTGACATGACCGACGACCACATTATCCACCAGCACATCCGCATCGCCTTCGAACAGGCTGAAGACATAATCGGCCGGTTCACCCTGGTGAATGATGATATTGCCGGGCTCAAAATAGGCGAAGCCGGGGGTGGTGTGGTGCTCTTCGGGAACATGGGCGGCGAGAAGCCGTGTCAGCATGCCTTGCTGGGTGGTAAGAATCCGGGTCCACAGCCGTGCCATCTGTTCGTCGGCGAGAACCGCATCCACCAGTTCGACGGTGGGGTAGGCGGCGAGCAGCACGGAGCTTTCCGCGTAATAGGTAATTTCATCGTTGCCGGCGTCGGGGAGAATCAGGTCGCCCTCATCCCAGGTGAACAGCTTGCGGTCCTGACAGCGCATGCCCAGCATGCCGCCTTTCACCACATAGGTGGTGTCGCGGCACATGCCGTACTTCAAGGCGTCGTCCGTGGGTGCCAGGGGCAGGGTTTGGGGCTGCAGCGGCAGCTGACCGATCAGTTCATTGACGAGACGTTTGTACAGGCGGGTCAGGGCGGAAAAGCCACCGCTGGCTTCGGCTACAGAAATCATATTCTGCCTCAATAATGGTCGGTTTCTGCACTGAGTATGCAGCAAGATACGGAGGGGAAACAGGACGAGGTTGGCAGTTCGATTGGGGGTGGGAAAAGGCACCGGCCGGCAAGCCGATTGCCGTGCCGGTGCGCTTGGCTCTGGAGTCAGTAATCCCGTTCCCGGGGACCGAACTGTGGGGTTTCCTTTTTCATGTTGGCCTGCATGGCGCGGCGCTGGTTTTTGCTGCGCAGCATTTTGAATTGCAGTTTGCTTTCCACGTCGAAGGCCTGGGCTTCCGGTACGTTCCAGCTTTGCTGGAACAGGGCCTTGCTGGCGCTGATGGCATCCGGCGAACGGCTCTTGATCGCCTGTGCCAGTTTTTCAGCTTCTTCCAGGGGATTGGCTGCCACGCGGGTGACCAGGTTCATGGCTTTGGCTTCGTCGCCGGTGAACAAACGCCCGGTCATGGTCAGTTCCTTGGCCACGTCCATGGGCACAAGTTCACGCAGGGTTACGGTGCCTGTCATGTCGGGAATCATGCCCCACTTGATTTCCATGATGGACATTTCGCAGTCCGGGGTGGTGATGCGAAAATCCGCTGCCAGCGCAATCTGCATGCCGCCACCGTAGCAATAGCCGTGCAGCACGGCGATCACCGGGATGGGCAGTTCGCGCCAGCACCAGCACACTTCCTGAAAAAGGTTGGTTTTCTTGATGCCGTATTTGGTGAAGCTGCGCAGCAGTTTTACCGGCTGCTTCATGACGGTGCCAAAATCCAGCCCGGCACAGAACGCCTTGCCGTCGCCCTGAAGAATGACGGCGCGTAATTCACGGTCCTTGCGAATCAGGCGGGCGGTTTCCACCAGCCCTTCCATCATCGGGAAATCCAGGCCGTTATATTTATCGGCCCGGCTCAGGGTGACGTAGGCAATGCCGTCTTTCTTTTCCAGTTTTACCCGGTCATGGATCAGGCTCATTGCAGTTTCTCCTGCAACAGTTTGTTCAGTTGTTGCGGGTTGGCTTTGCCCTGTGTGGCCTTCATGGCCTGGCCTACAAAGAAACCGATTTTTTTCTTTTTCTTGGCATCGTCAGAGTTGCGGTAATCGTCCACCTGGGCGGCGTTGTTGGCGATGATGTCATCGACAATTTTTTCCAGTTCGCCGGTGTCGCTCATCTGTTTGAGGCCCTTGGCTTCAATGATGTCGTCCGGGTTGCCTTCGCCTGCCCAGCAGGCCTCGAACACCTGCTTGGCAATTTTCGAACTGATGGTGCTGTCTTTCAGTCGAGCAATCAGCTGGCCCAGCTGTTCGGCGCTAACCGGGCTGTCGGCAATATCTTTTTCTTCGGCGTTCAGTTTGGCGGCCAGTTCACCCATGACCCAGTTGGCGGCCAGCTTGGCGTCACCGCCGGCTTTGGCGGCTGCTTCGAAGAACGCGGCAGTGGCGATGGAGCCGGACAGCAGGTCTGCATCGTACTCTGACAGCTGATAGTCGTTGATGAAGCGCGCCTTGCGAGAATCCGGTAACTCCGGCATGGCAGCTTTCAGCTCTTCGATGTCGGCATCGGTAATCGCGACGGGCAACAGGTCCGGGCAGGGGAAGTAACGGTAGTCGTTGGCGTCTTCCTTGCTGCGCATGGAGCGGGCGGTGTGCGTGTCGCCATTGTACAGGCGGGTTTCCTGAACGATTTTGCCGCCATCTTCCAGAACGTCAATCTGCCGCTCTACTTCAAGGGCGATGGCCTTTTCCATAAAGCGGAAAGAGTTGAGGTTTTTGGTTTCGGTGCGGGTGCCCAGTGGCTCGCCGGGTTTGCGAACGGAAATGTTCACATCGAAGCGCATGTTGCCCTGGGACATGTCGCCATCGCAGATGCCGATGGAGGTGACGATGGCGTGCAACTTGCGGGCAAAGGCCACGGCTTCTTCGGCGTTGGCCATGTCCGGTTCGCTGACGATTTCAATCAGCGGGGTGCCGGCCCGGTTCAGGTCGATGCCGGTCATGCCATGGCCCTTTTCATCAAAGAAAGCTTCGTGCAGTGATTTCCCTGCATCTTCTTCCAAGTGTGCATGATGGATGCGAACGATTTTTTTCTCACCCTCGCCACCTTTGTTGTCCTTCGGGGCCAGCTGGATTTCGACTTCGCCAGCACCGACAACCGGCTCTGCCAGTTGCGTGGTCTGGTAGCCCTTGGGCAGGTCCGGATAAAAATAATTTTTCCGTTCAAAGACACTGTGACGACAGATGTCCGCATTGATGGCTAAACCAAACAGGGCCGCTTTGCGTACTGCTTCCCGGTTGACCACGGGCAGGGTGCCTGGCAGGCCCAGATCAACCAGTGAGGCCTGGGTGTTCGGTTCTGCGCCGGTGGACAGCTTGCTGCCGGAGAACAGTTTGCTGGCGGTGTTGAGCTGGACGTGCACTTCCAGACCGATAACCACTTCCCAACTCATTGTGCACCTCCAAACGCTGGCGCTTGCTTGTGCCAGTCAGTGGCTTGCTGATATTTGTGGGCCACGTTGAGAATCTGACCTTCACGGAAATAGTTACCGATGATCTGGGTGCCAGTGGGCAGGCCGTTGATAAAGCCGGTGGGCATGGACAGCGCCGGCAGGCCTGCCAGGTTAACGCCAATGGTAAAGACGTCGGCCATGTACATGCTCACCGGGTCGTCCTTTTTGGCGCCGAGTTTGAAGGCGGTTTCCGGTGCCGTGGGGCCCATCAGTACGTCCACTTTTTCAAAGGCGCGGGCGAAGTCGTCGCGGATCAGGCGACGGACTTGCTGGGCGCGGCGGTAGTAGGCGTCGTAGTAACCGGCGGACAAGGCGTAGGCACCGACCAGGATGCGGCGTTTTACTTCGTCGCCAAACCCTTCGGAGCGGGAGCGTTTGTACAGGTCTTCCAGATCTTTCGGGTCGTCACAGCGATGGCCGAAACGCACGCCGTCAAAGCGGCTGAGGTTGGCGCTGGCTTCCGCCGGGGCAATCACATAGTAGGCCGGCACCGACAGCTTGATGCTGGGCAGGGACACGGAGACGACTTTAGCGCCGAGTTTTTCCAGTTCGCGAATGGCGTCACGGCTGTTATCGGCGATGGCGCCGTCCAGGGTGTCCGGGAAAAATTCTTCCGGGATGCCGATGGTCAGGCCGCTGATATCGTCTTTCAGGGCGCCCAGATAATCGCCCACCTTTTCGTTGAGGCTGGTGGAGTCGCGATGATCGTGACCGGCCATGGCCTGCAGCATGAGGGCACAGTCTTCGGCGCTCTGGGCCATGGGGCCGGCCTGATCCAGGCTGGATGCAAAGGCAATCATGCCCCAGCGGGAGACGCGACCGTAGGTGGGCTTGAGGCCGGTGATGTTGTTCAGGGCGGCGGGCTGGCGGATAGAGCCGCCGGTGTCGGTGCCGGTGGCGCCAGGGGCCAGGCGGGCGCCGAGACAGGCAGCGGCGCCGCCGGAGGAGCCGCCGGGAACCCGTTCCAGGTCCCACGGATTCTTCACCGGGCCGTAGTAGCTGGTCTCGTTGGAAGAGCCCATGGCGAACTCATCCATATTGGTCTTGCCCAGCATGACGGCGCCTTCGGCAGCCATCTTTTCCACCACGGTGGCGGTGTAGGGGGCAATAAAGTTGTCCAGCATTTTCGAGCCACAGCTGGTGCGCACGCCCTCGGTGCAGAAAATGTCCTTGTGGGCGATGGGCAAGCCGGTGAGCAGGCCGGCCTTGCCGGCGGCAATGGCGGCGTCGGCGGCATCGGCCTGGGCCAGCGCCTGGGCGTCGGTGACGGTGACAAAGCTGTTGAGGTCGCCGTCGTATTGCTGGATGCGGGCCAGGAAGTGCTCGGTCAACTCCCGGGAGGAGAAGTCCCGGTTGGCCAGGCCAGCCTTGAGTTCGGTCAGGGTCTTGTTGTGCATGGTCAGTCAGTCGCCTTTATACGGTCGTCGTTACTCGATGACCCGGGGAACCAGGAAACAGCCGTTTTCGGCTGCCGGGGCAATTGCCAGTGCCTTGTCGCGGATATTGGGCTCGGTGACCACGTCGTCGCGCAGGGGCTGGGTGACGTCCAGAGGGTGGGCCATGGGGGCCACGCCTTCTACGTCAGCCTGTTGCAGTTGGTCTACCATCGCGAGGATGTCATTCAGGCGATCGGACAGGGCGTCGCTGTCCTGGGGGTCCACTTTCAGGCGCGCCAGGTGGGCCACCTGGGCAACCACCTTGGAATCAATGGCCATGGTTCTCTCCGTAGGCATCCCCCACCGAAGGCTGGCAGAGGGGAGGTATGAGGCTTGGAAGGCGCAAAAAGTACCATAGACCGCCTGTCCGGGGCCACTGTCCGCAGAGCACGCCAGCTTGCCCAATGCCCCTGCCGTTGCTAGAGTTGCGCCATCTTATGAGATGCCCGGCTTTTTCCCGCCAGGCATCGTTTTTTCGCGAAAAGTTCAGGAAACTGGCTAGGATGTCCATGATCAAGCGTATTCGGGGGATGTTCTCCACCGATTTGTCCATCGATTTGGGGACCGCAAACACCCTTATTTACGTACGTGGCCGCGGCATTGTGCTGGATGAGCCCTCCGTTGTTGCCATCCGCCACCATGGTGCACAGAAGAGTGTGGCGGCCGTTGGCGCGGATGCCAAGCGTATGCTGGGGCGTACCCCGGGCAATATTACCGCTATCCGGCCCATGAAAGACGGCGTGATCGCCGATTTCGATGTGACCGAGAAGATGCTGCAGTACTTCATCAAAAAAGTGCATGACACCGGATTCTTCCCGCCAGCGCCCCGGGTGCTGGTGTGTGTGCCGTGCAAGTCCACCCAGGTGGAGCGCCGTGCCATTCAGGATTCTGCCTATGGGGCCGGTGCCCGTGATGTGTATTTGATTGAAGAACCCATGGCGGCGGCTATTGGTGCCGGCCTGCCGGTGGAAGAAGCCCGCGGTTCCATGGTGGTGGATATCGGTGGTGGCACCACTGAAATTGCCCTGATTTCCCTGAATGGCGTGGTGTATTCTGAATCCGTACGTATTGGCGGCGACCGTTTCGACGAAGCGATCGTGGCGTTCGTGCGCAAGGAATATGGCTCGCTGATCGGTGAATCCACCGCTGAACGTATCAAGCACGAAATCGGTACGGCCTACCCGGGTGCTGAAATCCGTGAAATTGATGTGCGTGGCCGGAACCTGGCCGAAGGGGTGCCGCGCAGCTTTACCCTGAATTCCGAAGAAATTCTGGAAGCCTTGAAAGAGCCGCTGGCGGCCATCGTCAATGCGGTGAAAAATGCTTTGGAAGCCTCCCCGCCGGAACTGGCCTCGGATATTGCCGAGCGTGGTCTGGTGATCACGGGTGGTGGTGCCCTGTTGCGCGATATCGACCGTTTGCTGTCGGAAGAAACCGGCCTGCCGGTGATTGTTGCCGATGATCCGTTGACCTGTGTGGCCCGAGGTGGCGGCAAGGCGCTGGAGCTGATGGACAGCCAGGGCTTTGACATGCTGGCCATGGGTTAACTCCCATGGTGGCCCCGGCCAAACCCTCCTACCGACTCATTATCGCGTTGGTCCTGGCTGTCGTCATGATGGTGCTGGACCAGCGTACCCCTTGGGCTGCGCCCGTGCGCCATGCACTGGGCTACCTGACGGCGCCCATTCATTACCTCGCCCACCTGCCCGTGGACAGCGGTGAATGGCTTTCTGAACAGACCCAAAGCCGCGGCACCCTGCTTGACGAAAACCGTCGCTTGCAGCGCCAGGCGTTGATTCTGGAGCAGAAGGTGCAGCGTCTGGCGGTGCTGGAAGCCGAGAATGTGCGGTTGCGTGAGCTGCTCAATTCCTCGGCGGATCTGGATGCCAATGTGCTGGTGGCGGAAATCATCGGTGTGGACCCTGATCCTAACCGCCAGGAGATCGTTATCAACAAAGGGTCCGGGGACAATGTGTCCCGGGGGCAGGCGGTGCTCGATTCCCAGGGCCTGATTGGCCAGGTGGTGGATGCCGGCCCGCTCAGTTCCCGTGTGTTGCTGATCACCGACGCCAGCCACGCCATGAGTGTGCAGGTAAACCGTAATGGGGTGCGCGCCGTATTGGCCGGGGTGGGGCAATCCAGCGGTTTGAAATTGTTGTATGTGCCCGACACCGCAGATATCCAGGAAGGTGATCTGCTGGTCAGCACGGGCCTGGGGCAGTTATACCCCCGCGGCTATCCGGTGGCCAGCGTCACCTCGGTGAATCATCAGGCGGGCACCCCATTCGCGCATATTGCTGCTCGCCCCACTGCACAGCTGGATCGTGCCAGCCATGTGCTGCTGGTGCAGCCCACGCAAACCCCGGTACGTGCGCCCACCCCTGCGGAGGCCGACAATGATCAGTGATCGTCCCGCCGGCACCGGCGTTATCATCGTCACCCTGTTGCTGGCGGCACTGCTGGAAGTGATTCCGCTGCCGGCGAGCATCGATTGGGTGCGCCCGGAATGGATGTTGTTGGTGCTGGTGTACTGGGTGCTTTCCCTGCCGCATCGCATTGGGGTGTTGTGGGGCTTTTTTGTGGGGCTCTATCACGACGTGCTGGTGGGTACCACGCTGGGGCAGTGGGGGCTGGCCACGGCGCTGGGCGCCTTTGTGATGCTGGCCGCGTACAAGCGCATGCGCGTATTCACCGCGCTACAGCAGTGTGCGGTGGTCTTCCTGCTGGTGGGCACCGTGAGTCTGCTGGCGTTCCTGGTACAGGAATCCGTGGGCCGTACCCTGTACCCGCCTTACACCATTCTCTACTCTTCTGTGACCAGCGCGCTGTTGTGGCGTCCGGTATGTGCGGCGTTACGCTGGGTCCAGTTGCGATTTCTAGTACGATAAAGCGTCGTTCGCAGTTGATAATTGATCGTTGACAGCGAAACCCCGGATCACTTTGGGCGCGGCTTCAATCTTTCAGTTCTCGGCATCACTGGGTCGCGCAGCTATCAATTGTCCATCATCAACTAGCAACGAATTCTATGATTCTTTACTTGGCCTCCGGCTCTCCCCGCCGGGCTGAATTGCTCCAGCAGATCGCTGCTCCCTTTACGGTGTTGCCCGCTCCGGCCATCGATGAAACGCCGCGTCCCGGTGAGTTGCCGCTGGACTATGTGCAGCGTATGGCCAGCGAAAAGGCGGCCGTAGGGTTGACGCGAATGCCGGCACCGGGGGCTGTACTGGGTGCAGATACGGCGGTGGTGCTGGGGGAGAATATTCTGGGCAAGCCTGCCGATGATGCCGAGGCCCTGACCATGCTGACGCAGCTGAGCGGACAGTCCCATCAGGTGATCTCGGCGGTTTGTCTGTGCCTTGAGGGTCGGCAAGCCGTGCGCCATTCGGTGACGACAGTGCAATTCCGGCCACTGGAAGCCGCGCGCCTGCAGGCCTATGTGGGCACAGGTGAAGGGCGCGACAAGGCGGGCAGTTACGGCATACAGGGGTTGGGCGGCGCACTGGTGGCATCGTTGTCTGGCAGTTACAGTGGAGTGGTTGGCCTGCCCCTGGAGCAAACAGTGGAATTGCTTGAATGGGCCGACATTCCTTACTGGCAAGTCGACTGACTTATGGCATCGACCCACTCCTCACGCTGGCGCCGACTCCTTCCTTCCCTGTGGTGGGCGGTTGCGATTGTATTGCTCCTGATGGCTGCTTATGTAGTGGCGGGCCGCCAGTTGATGCTGCTGGTGCCGGATTACCGCGAGCGCCTTGAATCTCTCTTCGAAGAGCGTATCCAGACTCCGCTGACCATTGCCGAGCTGAACGGCACCATGTCCGGCCTGGTGCCCCAGTTTGTGGCCCGCCAGATTCGCCTGCCCGCCCCGGAAGGGGAGGCGCCATTGGTGCTGGATGAAGTGGTGCTCAGCATTGATGTGTTTCGCTCCCTGTGGCACCGGGATCTGGTGCTTGAGGAGCTCAGTGTTCGCGGTGTGGATTTGAATCTGGTGCGCGGTGACGACGGCAAGATTCGTCTGCGCGGGCTGGACGTACTCGGCAAGAATGATTCTGAATCCCGGCCGCAGCTGGAACGTATCCTCAAGTTGTTTTACCGCCAGCAATTGCTGTCGGTCAGCGACGCCCGTTTGTCCCTGGAGTGGCCGGGCATGCCGCCGCTGGCGGCGTCGCAGCTGGATGCCACCATGACCAACACGGGTGGCGAACACCGGCTGGCCGTGAGTGTGGAAGCCCGGGACCGGCCTCTTTCCCTGCTGGCAAAAATACACCTGCACGATGACGCCTACGCGCTGGATGAGGTGGATGCGGATATCTATACCCGCTTCGAGGGCAAGCGACTGAACGAATGGTTGCCCGAGATAGAAAAAATGCCGCTGGATCTGGGCTCGCTGGATGCATCCGTGGCGCTGTGGACCACCCTGGAAGGTGGTGAGCCGATCTCCGGTCGGTTGCAGGTCGATGTGCCCACCTTGACGCTCTCCCAGGCAGATAAGGCCTGGCCGCTAACGGGTTTGTCCCTGCGTGCATCGCTGCTGCGCGAGGACGATAAAGCGACCTTGTCGTTGTCCAGTCTGTCCGGCAAGTCGCCTTCCGGCCCGCTCACGCTGGGCGATATGGCGCTGCGCTGGGAGACCCGGGGCGAGCGTCGTCAGTGGCAGCTGCGCGCCAATGAATTGCCGGTGCACGCCATCAGCCAGCAATTCCAGAGCTGGCCATTCAACCTGCCGGAGCCTGCCGACAAGGTCCGTAAGCAATTATCGGTGCTGTCTCCGCGCGGAGTGGTAGAGGGGGTGTACCTGAGTGGCCACGCGCGGGATCTGGAACAGTTTCAGGTGCGTTTTGCCGGGCTGGCCAGCCAGGCGGATGACCGGATTCCCGGCGTCAAAGGCCTGAATGGCTGGGTAGCGGGTTCGCCGGATAAAGGGCTGGCACATCTGTACAGCGATGATCTGTCATTGCGGTTGCCGCGCCTGTATGACCACGAGCTGGGTGGCCAGATGGCCGGGGTGTTTGGCTGGCAGCGCCAGGGCGATGCACTTACGGTGCGCTCCAGCCGCCTGCGCGTGGTGAACCCGGATGCCCACGGTGAAGCCATGGTTGCGGTGACCGTGCGCCCGGAGCAGGTGCCCGAGTTGCGTCTGGCAGCAGAGATTTACGATGGCAACGGCGCCCGTGCCAACCACTACATTCCGCTGAAGCGGTTGCCCGATGGCCTGTCCGGCTGGCTTGGACAGGCCATCGGCGATGGTCATTTGCAGCGGGGTCAGCTGCTCTATCAAGGGCCGGTGAAAATCGATAAAAGCCGGCAGCAGGACCGAACCTTCCAGATGCGCTATCAGGGCGAAGACGTGCGCCTGTCGTTTTTGCCGGACTGGCCGCAGGCCACTGGGGTTAACGCGGATGTGTGGATTAATGGCCGGGAAGTGCAAGGGGTGGCCAGCCGGGGGAACCTGCTTAATAGCCAGGTGGCGGATGTGCACGTGGACGTGCCGGCGTTTGATGATGAAACCGGGCCCCGCGTGATTGTCACCGGTAAGGTTCGTGGCCCGCTCAGCGACCTGGATACGGTGTTTCAGGACACCCCGCTGACAGAACAACTGCCCGACGAGGTGAAAGACTGGCGCTATCAGTCCGGCTCCATGGGCGGGCAGCTGACGCTGAATATCCCGCTCAAGAAAGGAGAGGGGGCGCCGATGGTGATCGTGGATGCCTCGGTGGCTGACGGCCGGGTGGAAAATACGGAACGCAACCTGCTGCTGACCGAGGTGCAGGCGCCGGTGTATTTTCATCTGCGAAACGGGCTGCAGATGTCGCAGCTCAGCGCCTCGACCCTGGGCGGCAAGGTGACCGGTAAATGGACCACCGACGCAGGCAAGAGCACTCTCGCCCTGGAGGGAGCGGTGCCAGTGAAGTCGGTGCGTGAGTGGCTGGGGTTCAACTGGCTGGCCCCGGCCAGTGGTTCGTTGCCGCTGGCGCTGACCATTCAGGTGCCCTGGCAGGGTACCCCCTTTGCCCTGCATGCGACCTCCTCGCTCAAGGGCGTCACAGTGAAAGCGCCAGCGCCTTTGGGGAAAAGTGCGGCGCAGACCCGGGCGCTGACGCTGGACCTTACCGGCAATGGCCAGCGACTGGGGCTGCAGTATGGAGATGTCATGCGCGGCGCCTTTGCGCTGGGCAAATCGGTGCGGGGTGATCTTCGACTGGGGGCCGGGGCGCCGCGTATCCCCGCGTCTGGCATTGATGTGCATGGGCGGCTGAACCAGGCCAGCGTGGAGCCATGGATCGATTTTGTCAGCAACCAGCTGGCGCCGGTCATGGAGGGCAGTACGTCGGGGAGTGGTGGTAATGGCGGCCAGCCAGGCGGGCTGAACAAGGTCAATGTGCAGGTGGCCACGCTGGATTTGTTCGGCGTGGATGTGCCCGAAGCGAGCCTGTCGGTGCTGCCCAGCGGCAAAGGTTGGGACCTGGCCCTGAGCAGCCCGACCGTGGCCGGTTCCATGACCATTCCCGAAGGGTTTTCGGCCCGGGGAGACGCGCCCCTGAATTTATCCGTATCGCGGATGAATCTGACCTTGCCGGAAAGTGCGGATCCGAAATCCGGGGCGCCGCTGTCGCCGATGAGTCTGCCTGCCGTGGATGCCCGCCTGGCCAACCTGCGTATCAATGGTGAAGACTTCGGTGAATGGCAGGCGGACCTGCGTCCCACGGCGCAAGGGGTGCGCATCAGCAATCTGCAGGGCCGCTGGCGGGCCAGCCGGATACAGGGCACGGTGGACTGGACAGAAGACAGCGGCAATCAGTACACCCGCTTCAATGGATCGCTGGCGTCCGATAACCTGGGGCGCTCCCTGAGTGCCTGGGGTCTGCCGGAAATGATTGAATCCGATGACGCCAATGCCAAGGTGTCGCTGGGCTGGCCGCAATGGCCGCTGGCGCCGGATTACCTTGCTCTGGATGGTCAGGCACGGGTGGATATCGGTGAATGCCGGATCCCTGATACCGATACCAAGACCTCCTTTTTGCGGCTATTGGGTGTTCTCAACCTGGGCACCATTCAGCGTCGACTGCGACTGGATTTCTCCGACCTGTACAAGAAAGGGTTGAGCTGTGACAGCATCAGCGGCGACTTCGCCATCGACGGCCCCCAAGTGTCCACCAGCAACCTGGCCATCGATTCACCCTCGGCCGCCATTCGAGTGAAAGGGGCCATCGATCTTGAAAAAGAAACCTTGAACCATCAGATGGAGGTTACGTTGCCCCTGTCCAGCAACCTGTATGCCGGGTGTCTGGCCGGACCTGCCGCCTGTGCCGGTATCTTTGTGGTGGAGCGCATTTGGGGCGATAAACTGGACAAGACCGCGACCATGGAATACCGCGTGAGCGGCAGTTGGTCGAACCCGAAAGTGTCTGAAACCGAAGGGATTTTCGAATGACGGTGTCTAACGCAGCGGTACAGGTTGCCGCACTACAAATGACCAGCGGTAAAGATCTCCAGGCCAACCTGGAGCAGGCCGCCGGACTATTGCAGGCGGCCCGTGACAAGGGCGCCCGCCTGGCAGTGTTGCCGGAAAACTTTGCGGGCTACGGCGGTGATTACCGGGCATTGGCGGCAGAGTATGCCATGCTGGAACAATGGCTCTGTGAGCAGGCTGCCCGGCTGGGCATGGCGATCATTGGCGGTAGTGTGCCTTCATTGAGTCGCCCGGACGGCGAGCCGGTGCCGGCTCCGCGGGTGCGCACGCGCTCTTTGGCGGTAACCGCCGACGGAGAGATCGTTGGCCGTTATGACAAGCTTCACTTGTTTGACGCTCAGGTGCAGGACGCCCAGGGCCAATACCGGGAGTCGGACCTTTTTGAACCCGGTGAAACCATCGTCACCGTGCCCCTGGCAGGTGTGCAGGTGGGTTTGGCGATCTGTTATGACCTGCGCTTTCCGGCCCTGGCCCAGCGCCTGGTGAGCGCCGGTGCCGAGCTGTTGGTATACCCGTCGGCGTTCACCGCCGTGACCGGTGCAGCTCATTGGGAATTGTTGCTGCGTGCCACCGCGGTGCAGACCGGTTGTTATGTGCTGGGCGCCAACCAATGCGGGCAACATGGCCCGCGCCGTGCCAGTTACGGTCATTCCATGCTGGTGTCTCCCTGGGGCGAGGTGGTGGCAAACCTGGAGAATGCGCCCGGCGCGCTTGTGGCACCGCTAGACCTTGCTACCATGAACGAACTTCGCCAGCGCATGCCTGTACAGCAGCATCAACGATTACGTATTGAAGGTCCTTATGACGCAAACTGATGACGCTCTTTCTATTGCCGAATCCGTGCTGTTGGCTCCGGCCAATCTGCACACCCCGCAACTGGCGTCACTGCTGAATGGCAAACTGACCGGGCAGGCGGATTACGCCGATATCTATTTCCAGCACAGCCGCCATGAAGCCTGGGTGCTGGAAGATGGCATTGTTCGTGATGCCAGTTTCAATACCGAGCGGGGCGCCGGTGTGCGTATCGTGCAGGGTGACAAGACCGGCTTTGCCTATAGCGATGACATCACCCTGGCGGCATTGCAGCAGGCCAGCGGCGCCGCGCGGGCGATTACCCGCCAGGGGCAGGATCGGCAGATCCAACTCGCCAGCCGCGCCGCAACTGCCCGTTATACCGCCATCGACCCCTTGCTGGGCTGGCCCGCCCAGGAAAAAGTCGCTCTGTTGCAGCGCATTGATGCCATGGCCCGCTCCCTGGACCCGGCCATTGTTGAAGTCACCGCCAGCCTCAGTGCGGAACAGGATGTGGTGATGGTGGTGGCCAGTGACGGCACCCTGGCGGCGGATGTGCGCCCGTTGATTCGCTGCAATGTGAGTGTGATTGCCGAGCGGGCAGGCCGCCGTGAGCGGGGCAGTGCCGGCGGTGGTGGGCGTGTGGCCTATGACTGGCTGTTGCAGGAAGAGCGCATCGAAACCTGGACCCGGGAGGCGGTGCGCGGTGCCTTGCTGAATCTGGAGGCCGAAGCGGCGCCGGCTGGGACCATGCCGGTGGTGCTGGGCCCCGGCTGGCCCGGCGTGTTGTTACACGAAGCGGTGGGCCATGGCCTGGAAGGTGACTTCAATCGCAAGGGGACTTCCATGTTCGCCAAGAAAATGGGCGAACAGGTGGCGTCGCCACTGTGTTCGGTGGTGGATGACGGCACTCTGATGGATCGCCGTGGCTCCTTGAGTGTGGACGACGAAGGTACGCCTTCCGCCTGCAATACCCTGATCGAGAACGGCAAGCTGGTGGGTTACATGCAGGACAAGACCAATGCCCGCCTGATGGGGGTTGCCCCCACCGGCAATGGGCGCCGTGAATCCTATGCGCACCTGCCCATGCCGCGTATGACCAATACCTACATGCTGCCGGGCGAGAGCGATCCGCAGGATATTATTGCCAGCCTGGATCGTGGTATCTATGCGGTGAACTTTGCGGGCGGCCAGGTGGATATTACCTCCGGGCGTTTTGTGTTTTCTACCAGCGAAGCGTACCTGGTGGAGAAGGGCAAGATTGTCTGTCCGGTCAAAGGCGCCACCCTGATTGGCAGCGGTGCGGAAGTCATGCGTGGCATTTCCATGGTGGGTAATGACCTGGCGCTGGACTCGGGTATCGGCGTGTGTGGCAAGGATGGCCAATCTGTGCCGGTGGGCGTGGGCCAGCCGACCCTGCGCGTGGATGCGCTCACTGTGGGAGGCACCGCCTGATGTCCCAGGTTCTGGATATTCTCTCGCGTATGCGGCTGTTTGCCGGCCTCAGTGATGAGGAGTTGGCGGTGCTGGAAAAACTGGTGTTCGTGAACCGGGTGCCGGTGGGCGACGTGGTCTGCCGGGAAGGCGACCGCAGTGATTTTGTCTGCTTTGTGGTGCGCGGTTGCCTGGATATCGTCAAGAATAACGAAGGCGGTGGAGAGGTGGTGATTGCCCATCTGCGCCCCGGCGATTCCATGGGCGAAATGGCGCTGGTGGACCATGAGCCCCGCTCGGCAACCGTGCGCGCCGCGGAAGACGCTACCCTGATTGTATTGACCCGCAAGGGTATTGAGCAGTTGCGAAAGCGCAGCCCCCATGCGGTGAGTCTGGTGATGGAAAATATTGCCCGCCTGTTATGTACTCACCTGCGCCGTACCTCGTCCCAGCTGGCTCAGTTCAAACTCCCCGTGGGCTAATGAAAATCTGTCGCTTATGAGAATGCTTTGTCTGCTCGTATCGCTCGTGTTACTGGCCGCCTGTGATCCGGTGCAGTTGCCGGCTGATGTGCGTTTGCCCGATGGTGCCGTGTATGAGGGCGATATCGAAGATAACCTGTTCCATGGCCATGGCAGCCTGACCTGGCCCGGTGGCCGGCATTATGAAGGGGAGTTTCAGAACGGGTTGATGGCAGGTGAAGGTCGCCTGGAGAGCCGTAATGGCTGCGTTCAGGAAGGCCACTTTGTTAACGGCGTTTTGAACGGCGAAGGGACCTATACCTGCCAGGATGCCTCCTATCAGGGGCAGTTCAAGGACGGAGAGCTTATCAAGGGCTCGGTGGCGTATCTGGACGATAATTCCTACCAGGGAGAGTTCCGTGATTTTCAGCCGCACGGGAAGGGGCTCTGGGTCACCGCATCAGCAGAACAGTTTGAAGGCACCTTTGCCGAGGGTTACATGGTCAAGGGGACTTACCGCAACGAGGAAGGTTACCACTATCAGGGCGAGTTCGATTTCTTCACCTTTGAAGGCAAAGGGGAGTTGACCCGTCCGGATGGCGTGGTGATCCGCGCCACGTTTGAAAACGGCCACGCGGAAGGCCCGGGGACGCGCACGCGGCCCCGTGATGAGGGCGAGCCCGTGGTGGAAAAGGGCTTTTTTGTACGGGGCGATTACTACCCCAGTGAAAAAGCCTGGCGGCAGCGCAAGCAGCAGCAGGCGGCGGCCATGGAAGCGCGGTTGTATACCGAATCCAGCCGATTACAGTCTGTCTTGTCCTCGTTGGCGCCCCAGCGGCCCGGTGTGCGCGATGTCTATTTGCTGGTAGTCGGCGGTGACGGCACCGAAGCGGTGTTTGCCCGTGAGGTGGACTGGGTGGCGGAACGGTTGGGCTCGGTGTTTGATTTGAAGCGCCGCCATGTACGCCTGATCAATGGTGGCAGCGATGAGTTGCCGCTGGCCACCCGTACCAGTGTGCAGGAAAGTCTCAAGGCGCTGGATGCCTTGCTGGACCCTGAGGAAGATTTATTGCTGGTGCATTTTGTCAGCCATGGTTCTCCCGACGGTGATCTGCTGCTGGATGACAAAAGCCTGAAGCTCAACAACCTCACCGTGGCCGATGGCAAGCAATGGTTGAATGGATTGTCTGCCCGGCATCAGTGGGTGATTGTGTCGGCCTGTTATTCGGGCAAGTGGGTGGAAGGCCTGGCGACGCCGGAGCGAGTGGTGTTTTCCTCTGCGGCGGCAGATCGCACCTCGTTCGGTTGTGGCGATGATTCCGAACGGACCTGGTTCAGCAAGGCGTTGTATGGCGAGGTGATGGCCGCCGGGGTCAATGATCCGCAGGCCTGGTTCGAAGCAGCCAACGAAAAAGTGTCGCTGATGGAGAAAGAACAGGGCATCGAGGGTGACGCCCATTCGCAGCCACAGAAATCCGTGGGCGGGCGTTTTTTACGCTGGTGGCAAGCGGATAAAGCCGCCCTGGTGGTTCCGGGACGGCCTTGATATGGCTTTGGGCAACGCGCCGATGTCAGTACAGCGGTGCCGTCTTGTCCAGCTGGTTCAGGTAATTGATTAGCTTGCGGCGCTCGCGTTTGAATTTTTCCTTTTCCGCAGGCGGTGCAGCAGCGGGGTCTTTCACTCGCGCTTTCAGGGCGTTGCGCGTCAGGTTACGCAGTTGCTGGCGGTCGCCGTGGGGAAAGAACTCCAGAATTTGCTGCACAGTGCCTTCTGCGTCCCTGGGCTGCTCACAGACAACAATCTGTTCGACCCAGTTGCTGAGGCGCTGCTGGCGAAAAGGATCATTGAGTAGCTCCAGCGCCTGAATGATCTGTTCGCTGTTGGTTTCGCGAATGAGCCGGCCGATGTATTGGGCATGACGGCGGCGCGCTTCGTGGCTGGTGATGCGTGTGGCTTCAACCAGCGCGTATTGCAGATCGTCACGCAATGGCAGGCGCTCTCGCTCCACCTGTTTCATGTCCATCAGTAACAGACCCAGCTCTTGCAAGGCATTGTCTTCGCGTTTTTGCTGGCCCTTGCTGGTGATCTGGTCGTCGCTATACTCGGTCATAACTGTTTAATACCCATCAATGGAACCGCTATTTTATGTCTGATTCCTCCGCAACGACAGCCGAACTCGACAATACGCAGTTACAACAGGCCAAAGATACGGCTGCCTGGCTTATAGAAGAGGCCAAACGGCAGGGGGCCGATGCGGCGGAAGTGGGAGTAAGCCTGTCCCAGGGCTATTCAGTCAATGTGCGCCAGGGGGAAGTGGAAACGGTGGAATTCCACCGTGACCGGGGTGTCTCGGTGACAGTGTACAAGGGCCAGCGCAAAGGTCACGCCAGTAGTTCCGATGATAACCGCGACAGTTTACGGGCGACCCTGGCCGCCGCCACGGCCATTGCTGGTTACACCGAAGAAGACCGTTATGCGGGGCTGGCGCCAGCGGCTGATCTGGCAAAGGAAGTGACAGACCTGGATCTGTATCACCCCTGGGCCATGGATACCCAGGCTGCCATTGAGCAGGCGCTACGTTGTGAAACCGTGGCCCGTGACGATGCGCGCATCGTCAATTCCGAAGGTGCCTCCGTCAACAGCGGGGCCAGCCTGCGGGTGTATGCCACCTCGGAAGGGTTTTTGCACGGCTACCGTGGCACCCACCACAGCCGCGTATGCAGTGTGGTGGCGGAAGATGAGGCTGGCATGCAGCGCGATTACTGGTATGACGGGGGGCGTGTGGGTGATCGCCTGGCGTCTGCCGAAGCCGTGGGGGAGCAGGCCCGTGAGCGCGCCCTGGCCCGGTTGGGGGCTGAGGTGCCGGAAACCGGTGAGCTGCCGGTGATCTTCGCCCCGGAAGTGGCGTCGGGTCTGTTGGGGCACCTGGTCTCTGCGATCAGCGGCGGGGCACTGTACCGCCGCAGTTCTTTTCTGCAGGACAGTCTGGGCAAGGCGGTGTTACCGGCCGGGTTTCAGCTTACGGAAAATCCGCATCTGGCGGCGGGTAATGCGTCTGCGCCCTTCGATGGTGATGGCTTGCCCACCCGGGCTCAGGCGTTTGTGGAAGACGGCGTGCTGAAACAGTATGCGCTGGGCCTGTACGCCAGCCGGCGTCTGGATATGGCGCCCACCGGCAATGGTGGTGGGGTGCGCAATGTACGTATTACCGATACCGGCGATTCGCTGGCTGCACTGATGGCCAAGGTGCCGAAGGGTATTCTGATTACAGAAGTCATGGGCCAGGGCATCAATCTGGTGACCGGAGACTATTCTCGCGGGGCAAGCGGTTTCTGGTTTGAGAACGGTGTCATACAAGGTGCACTGCAAGAGTTTACTATTGCCGGTCATCTGGGGGAGATGCTGTTAGGTATTCAAGGTAGCGGCACGGATGTGGACTATCGCGGCAATATTGCCTGTGGGTCCCTGTTGTTGTCGCCCATCAAGATTGCCGGACGCTAATTTCCCCTGGCGTGATTCGTTTATTTTTTTGACTCGGGAAAGGGAAGGAACCAGCTAATGAGTGATATGAATCCGTATCAACAGCCGCAATCGGATGTGGCCAACGCGGCGCCGGCCAGCGCCAATGAATTCACCATCATCGCGCCACGCAAAATCAGCGTGGGTGATGCCATGGGCTGGATAGGCAAAGGTCATGGCATGCTCAGCGGGCATTGGGGTGTGGTGCTGGGCGCACTGGTAGTGACTGTACTGATCACTTCTGCCTTGCAGATCATTCCGCTTCTGGGTGCGATTGCCCAGATACTGCTGACGCCGCTGCTGTATGCCGGCATCGTGAAAATCTTTCATCGTATCGATACGGAAAACCGTTCTGATTTCTCGGATCTGTTCGCCGGGTTTTCTGATCGTACCAACCCTCTGATCATGACCGCCGTGGCGCAGTTTGTTGTGCTGCTGGTGGCGGGCGTCGTATTGGGTGGCCTGTTTTTCCTGCTCGGCCGTGATGGCGGTACTGCGGCCATCGTAGTGCTTGGCCTGTTGGCCACGGTGGCCATGTTTGTCTTCATGTTCCTGTTTTACTTCGCCGTGCCGCTGATCTTCCTGGGGCAAAAAGGGGTGGTAGACGCCATAAAGCTGAGCCTGGATGCCTGCCTGAAAAACATCATTCCTTTCATCGTTTACACCCTGGTGATCTCCCTGATCCTGGTGGTGGCGGCGATTCCGGTGCTGCTGGGGTGGTTGTTCGTGATGCCGATTCTGGCCGGTGCCTACTACGTATCGTTCAAGCAGCTGTTTGTGGAATAAGCGCTGCAGGCAGTGGTTTGATTATAAAAAAGGCGCCGTTTTCACGGCGCCTTTTTTATGGGTTTGCCGAAACGGTTCGGCGTTAGGTTTTCGTCCTGTTTCGATCAGACTAGCAGGTGCGCATACAGCACAGTGGCTAGGCCAAGGAAGGCAAAGAAACCGACGATGTCGGTAATGGTGGTCAGCACCACGGACCCGGCCAGGGCTGGATCAATGCCCAGCTTCTTCATGGTGATAGGCAGCAGGGCGCCGGCGCTGGCGGCCATAACCAGGTTGATCACCATGGCGGCGGCAATCACCATGCCCAGATTCGGGTCGTTGAACCACAGCCCGGCGGTAATGCCGATCACGGTTGCCCAGAGCAGGCCATTGATGGCACCCACGGACAGTTCCTTGAATAGCAGGTAGCGGGTGTTGTTGGACTGGATCTGGCCCAGCGCCATGGCGCGGATCACCAGGGTCAGTGTCTGGCTGCCGGCGATGCCGCCCATGCTGGCCACGATGGGCATCAAAATGGCCAGCGCCACGACTTTTTCCAAGGTAGCTTCAAACAGGCCGATGACGGCGGAGGCGGCGAGGGCGGTCAGCAGGTTGATGCCCAGCCACAGGGCCCGGCGGCGGGCGGTTTGCCACACGGAACCGAAGGTATCTTCGTCTTCATCCAGACCGGCCATGCTCATCAGTGAGTGATCCGCTTCTTCGCGGATTACGTCAACCACGTCATCAATGGTGATCCGGCCCACCAGCATGCCGTCTTCATCCACCACCGGGGCGGTTACCAGGTCGTGGCGTTCGAAGATTTTTGCCACTTCGTGGGCGGGCAGGGTGGCGGTAATGGATTCCGTGTCGGTGATCATGGCTTCGCGCACGGTGGTGCCCGGGTCGCTGATCAATACCTTGGTCAGCGGCAGCAGGCCGATGAACTGGTTTTTCCGGTTCACTACGGCCAGGTTATCCGTGGTGCGAGGAATTTCGCCGCGGCGACGCAGGTAGCGCTGGACCACCTCGAAGGTGATCTCCGGACGCACGGTGATCACGTCCGTGTTCATCAGGCCGCCGGCGGTGTCTTCCGGGTAGCTGAGCACATGCTCCAGCCGTTCGCGGTTCTGTTCGTCCAGGCTGGCCATTACCTGGGAGGTGACATGGTCCGGCAACTCTTGCAGCAAATCCGCCAGGTCATCCGTGTCCAGTTCTTCTACCAGCGATACCAGTTCGTCAGTGGACAGGTTGCGCAGCAGCTCCACCCGGACCTCTTCGCCCAGGTACTGCAGGACTTCGGATTCCTGATCTTTATGCAGTAGCTGCCAGAGAATTTCCCGTTCCCGCGGCGGGGAGGATTCCAGTAAATGCGCCGCTTCCGCGCCGGGCAAATTATTGATCAGCTGACGTACCTGGGTATAGGTACCGCTGGCCAGGGCGCGGTTAATGGCTTTTAAATGCTGTTGGCTACGGCTGCTATCAGCGGGCATGGCTCCTCCTTGCTGGAAGAGAGTTTACACGAGGCGGTGTGAAGGCCGAAGCGTCACCGGTGTGATGGGGGTAAAGACTGGTAAATTGATTGGTGATCCTGTGGTTACTCGCCTTCGTCGAAACAGCGGGCGAACAGGTCTTCCAGCTCATTCATGGCGTGTTGTTCGTCTTCCCCTTCTACCTGAAAAGTGACGCTGCTACCTTTCGCTGCGCCGAGCATGAGCAGGCCCATGATGCTTTTGGCGTCGATGGTCTGGCTATTGTGCAGCACCAGGATGCTGCTGTCGTAGCGGGAAGCCACGCTGACTACTTTGGCGGCTGCGCGGGCATGCAGGCCGAGTTTGTTGATTACGTCGAGCTTTTTTTCAATCATCGGGCGTCTTGTGGTCAGAAGTGATCTGAAAGGGAAAATGCCGGGTGTCAGGCCATGGTTGCGTTATTGTTCTCGGGGCAGTTCCCGGTGGCGGACTTGAAGCGCAATGCCTTTGTCGCGCAGAGTCCATGCCAGCTGTTCGGTGATAAAGACTGAGCGATGGCGCCCGCCGGTGCAGCCGATAGCGACCGTCACGTAGCTGCGATCGCTGTGGGCAAATGCCGGCAACCAGCGCACCACGAAATCGCCAATGTCCTTGAGCATGTCGTGGCTGGCCTGATGCTGGCTGAGGAAATCGATGATGCAGTCATCCTTGCCGGTGAAGGGGCGAAGGTCTGCATGCCAGTGCGGGTTGGGTAATACCCGTACGTCGAACACCAGATCCGCGTCAGTGGGCAGGCCATTCTTGAAGCCAAAGGATTCCAGCTGTAGGGACAGGGTGGCTTCACGGCGGGCCACCCGCTCGCGCATCAGATTACGCAGGGTGTGAACGTCGTGGTTGCTGCTGTCGATAACCAGGTCGGCGCGCTGGCGGATATTGGCCAGCAGTTCCCGTTCATGGCCGATGGCATCGGCCAGTGAGCGCTCGCCGGTGCCCAGCGGGTGGCGGCGACGGGTGGCGCTGAAGCGGGTCTGCAGGGTGTGGTCATCCGCGTCCAGGTAGATGATTTCGCTGCGCACTTGCTGTTCGTTCAAGGCTTCAAGGATGTTGTCGAAAGCCAGTAACTGGGCGGGGAGGTTACGGGCATCAATGCCCACAGCGACCCGTTCAATCGGAGGCTCGCCCTCGCTGAGCTGTTTCGCCAGTGTCGGCAGCATGCCGGCGGGCAGGTTGTCGACACAATAATATCCCTGGTCTTCCAGCGCTTGCAGCGCGGTGGTTTTCCCGGACCCGGAACGGCCACTGATAATGGTGAGTTTCATGATTGCACCGCTGGCACGCCACACGCAGCACGCTGGCACGCAAGATGGATAGACAAGGGGGCGTTTGGGGCGTGTTGCATGATGCGTGAAAGCTTGTTGCGTTCCTTCATGATGCCAGTCGCAACTCCGCTTCGGACTCTACGGCAGTCTGGTAGAGGTGCTGGTTGTCTGTGCTGTGGCGCAGTTCGGCACGGTAGCTGTCGTCGTTGAACAGGGATGCCAGGTGGCTAAGGGTCTTGAGGTGCTGTTCCGGGTTGTCCTGGGGGACCAGCAATACAAACACCAGGTCCACGGGGTGTCCGTCAACGGCGTCGAAATCGATGGGGCTTTCCAGTTTCAACAACAGGCCCACTGCTTGCTGGCAATGTCCGAGCCGGCAATGGGGAATGGCAATGCCTTCGCCAATGCCTGTGGAGCCCAGTTTTTCCCGGGCTACCAAAGCATCGAAGACCTCCTGTTCGTTGAGGCTGTCACAGCTGGCCGCGGCCAGCTGTGCAACCTGATCCAGCAGTTGTTTCTTGCTGCTGGCCTGCACGCCGTGATGGGTGCGGGCCAGAGTCAGTAGTTCGCGAACTCGCATAATTGTCGCTTTGGGTTAGTGACCGTGCTTGTGGCTGACGGCCTTTTCCTTGTGTTTGAGAATCTGGCGGTCCAGCTTGTCCGTCAGCTTGTCGATCGCTGCATACATGTCTCCGGCCTCAGCGGTGGCGAAGACATCGGCCCCGGAAATATGGATTGTGGATTCAGCTTTATGGGTTTTTGGTTCCGGAGAGAGAATGACCTGGACGCTGGTGATTTGATCGAAGTGGCGCTCCAGGCGGGAGAACTTATCACCCACATAGGCACGCAAGGCATCGGTAATATCCAGGTGATGACCGCTGATATTAATTTGCATGGCTGGCTCCTTTACCTGTTTGGGATCCGTCCTGGCGCCCTACACCAAACGCTTGCGGGCGCTGGAAGACGGTATTCGCATCGCCTCTCTGTATTTGGCGACGGTCCGGCGCGCTACATTGATTCCCTGCTCATTCAGCAAGCTGGCCAGCTTGTTATCGCTGAGCGGCTTGCGGGGATTCTCGGCAGCGACCAGCTTCTTAATAATGGCACGAATAGCGGTGGAGGAACACTCACCGCCGCCGTCTGTTCCCACGTGACTGGAAAAGAAATATTTCAGCTCAAAGACACCGCGGGGTGTCATCATGTATTTCTGGTTGGTGACCCGACTGATGGTTGATTCGTGCATCTCAACGGCATCGGCAATATCCGCCAGAACCAGGGGTTTCATGGCTTCATCGCCATAATCGAAGAACCCTTGCTGCACATCGACAATGCGGGTGGCCACCTTGAGCAGGGTGTCGTGGCGGCTCTGCAGGCTCTTAATGAACCACTTGGCTTCCTGAACGCAATTGCGCAGATATTGGCCGTCTTCGCCGCTGGTATTGCGGGCGATGCTGGCGTACTGCTGCTGCAGGTTGACCCGGGGGAGAACGTCGTCGTTGAGGCTGACCTGCCAGCGGCCCTGGTGCTGGCGGACGATCACATCCGGTACGGCGTAATCTACCTGGGGTTCGCCGATTTGTTCGCCGGGGGCCGGGTCCAGGGTGCGTAGCAGGGACAGGGCCTCCAGCAACACCTCCTCGCTGATCTGCAGGGTGCGACGCAGGGCGGCGTAATCGTGCTTTTCCAGCAGGTCCAGATGGGCCAGCAGGGCGCTGGCCTCGTCACGCAGGGCGGTATCAGCGGGCAATTGGCGCAGTTGCACGCCCAGGCAGTCCGCCAGATCGATGCTGGCCACGCCCACCGGGTCGAACTGCTGCAGGCGGTGCTGTACGGCGAGCACTTCGTCGTGTTCCAGTTCGTCGCCTTCGGTAAGCAGGTCTGGCTGGGCGTTCACCATGTCGACAATATCGTCCAGCGGCACGGTGATGTAACCGCGGTCGTCCAGGGATTCAATGATTGTCATGGCGATAATGCGGTCCACATCGCTCATGGGGGTCAGGTTCAACTGCCAGAGCAGGTGGTCCTGCAGGTTGCCGGAGACGGCGTGGCGCTGCTGCCATTCGTCGGCATCGTCGGGGAGGGAGGCGGTGGCGCTGCTGGTCTGGCCGGAATAGACGTCATCCCATTCGGTTTCCACGCCGGGTTCGTCCTGCACCAGTTCTTCCAGGGCGTCGTCACGCTCGGTGTCCAGCTCCTCGTCCTGACGTTCTTCGTCATGTTCGGGCAGGCTGTCGTCACCGAAATCGTCGGCCAGTTCCAGCAGCGGGTTGCTTTCCACGGCTTGCTGGATTTCCTGGCGCAGGTCCAGCGTGGACAGCTGCAAGAGGCGTATGGCCTGCTGCAGCTGCGGCGTCATGGTGAGCTGCTGGCCAATTTGTAGTTGTAGTGTGGGCTTCATACTGCTCGGTATTCTGCGGATCCCCAAAACACGAGAATACCAAGCTAATCATCTAACTAGCAAGATTTGTGCCATTGATAATTGTGTGCTAGGTGAGCGGCGCTGACAGCTGATGGTGGACAGTTGGCGAGGCGAGAAGTGGAGGGAGCGCGCCTGTAAGCAAGAGGCCGCGTCCAAACATCGGGCGCAGCTTCTTTGCTTTCAGGATAGTGCGCGCTTTTACGGCGTCGCAGTCCATCTGTTCAAAGCCTGAAGTCGGCGCCCAGGTAGACATCGCGCACTTGCTGGTTGGCAAGGATGATGTCTGCATCGCCGGAGGCAATGATGTGGCCGGCGCTGACGATATAGGCGGTGTCGCAGATATCCAGTGTTTCACGCACATTGTGGTCAGTGATCAGCACGCCGATGCCGCGGTCTTTCAGGTGGCGGATGATGCCCTTGATGTCGTTCACCGAGATCGGGTCAACCCCGGCAAAGGGTTCGTCCAGCAGGATAAAGTCCGGGTCGGTGGCCAGGCCGCGGGCAATCTCCGCCCGGCGCCGCTCGCCGCCGGACAGGCTCATGCCCTGCGAATCGCGAATGTGCCCGATGTGGAATTCCTTGAGCAGACTTTCCATGCGTTCGTGGCGCTCTGCCTTGCTCAGTTCCTTGCGGGTTTCCAGAATCGCCATGATGTTTTCTTCCACCGTCAGGCGACGGAAGATGCTGGCTTCCTGGGGCAGGTAGCCGATGCCGCGCTGGGCGCGGCCGTGCATGGGCAGGTGGGTGATGTCCGCGTCATTGATTTCGATGCGGCCGGCATCCGCTTCCACCAGGCCAACGATCATGTAGAAGCAGGTGGTCTTGCCGGCGCCGTTGGGGCCCAGCAGGCCAACGATCTGGCCGGCTTCCACGTCCAGGGAGACGTCCTCGATGACCCGGCGGCCCTTGTAGCTTTTTGCCAGGTGGTGGGCGCGTAAGTGGCTCATGGTGTGCTGGGCTCCGCATCAGGTGAGGCGGTGTTGCTGTCCTCACTGGGGGTGTCTTTTTCGTTGCTGGAATCGCCACCGGTGGTGTCGGCGTCACCGCTGGTTTCGCGGGTTTGATTCTCGGCGGGGATCACCAGGCGAACTCGCTGGTCGCCTTCACTGCTGGCATCCACGCGCTTGGAATCGAGGCTGTATTCCACCTTGGCGCCTTCGAAGGTGTTGCCCTGGTGTTCAATGTAGGCGTCGCCGGTGAGCACCAGGGTGCGGGCCTTGATGTCGTACACCAGATTTTCAGCATGGGCGTTGAGGCCTTCGCCTTCTTCCATGCGCACAGGGGTGCCGCTGGCTTCTACCCGGACCAGGTCTCCATTCTTGGTGAACAGGCGCATTTCGTCGGCAAACAGTTTGCGTTTGCCCTGAATCAGTTCCACGTTGCCACGATAAAGACCGCTGCCGGCATCCTGCTCAAAACGGCCGCTGTCTGCCGTGACCTGAATGGGGCCTTCCATGGGGGCGGCATGAGCGCCCATGGGCAAAGCGGCAAGCAAAGCCAGTATGGCGAGGCGGTGGGTGCTATGAAGCCGGTGCTTCAAACTCACTCTTCACTCCTTGTTTCAGGTTCAGAATGCCCTTGTCGAGATCGGCTTCCAGGGCGCCGGCACGAGTCTGGCCGGAGTCGAATGTCATTTCCACTTCGCCGGGTGTTGTGGCGATATTGGTGTCGCTGTTGAAGCGCAGTTCGTCGGTGTCCAGGTTCACTTTCTGGGTGGGGTTGTCCACGTTGACCTTGCCGAGAAAGGTGATCAGGTCGCCGTTGTCCTCCACGGTGCCTTGCTCGCTGGTGATGGTCCAGCTGCCTTTGTCGTTGGCCATGACCAGCACCGGGGCCTGCATTTCGGTGAGCGGATTGTGATCGAATTGCACCAGATTGTCCGCAGTCAGATGGTATTGCAGGCTGCCATCTTCTTCACTGAAAGCCCGGGCGGTAACGTTATCTGCAATGATTGCTGGTGCCTCCAGCACGGCATTGTCCTGGCCCGGCAGGGTGCTGTCCCACTCGTGGAGGGTCATCAGCATGACCAGCCCCAGCATCAGAATACCCGTGGCGCTTAATAGTCCCTGACGTTTCATGCCTGGCTCCGCAGGGCGAGAATGGCATCGCAGATTTCCCGCACTGCGCCTTCGCCGCCGCGGCGCTCGGTAACGTGGTCGGCGGCGGTTTTGGCGCAGTCGTGGGCGTTGTCCGGGGCAAAACTCAATTGGGCCCAGAGCAGGGCGCTCACATCGGGTTCGTCGTCGCCGGCATAACCGGTTTCGTGGGCTGCGATGTTCAGTGAATCGGCCAGCGCTTCCAGTGCCACTCCTTTGTCTTCGCGACCCTGGATGACATGTTCAATGCCCAGGTCTGCCGCGCGTTTGGCCACCATGGGGGAGTTGCGCCCGGTGATGATGGCCAGGGTCACGCCGCTGGCGGCCAGTTTTTTCAGGCCGTGGCCGTCCAGGGTGTTGAAGACTTTCAGTTCTTCGCCCTGGGGGCCGAACAGCAGGCGGCCGTCGGTCATTACGCCGTCCACGTCAAACGCCATCAGGCGCAGGTTCTGGGCATCAACGGAGGAAAAGTGCATGGGCATTTATACCACCCCCGCACGGAGCAGGTCCTGCATGTTGAAGGCGCCGAGGGGTTTGCCTGCATCATCGCACACCATCAGCCCGTTGATTTTACGGGTCTCCATCACTTGCAGGGCTTCCGCCGCCAGGTGGCCCGGCGCGATGGTGATCGGGTCGGTGACCATGACCTCGGCAATGGTGGCTTTGCGGATATCAATGTCCCGGTCGAATATGCGGCGTAGATCCCCATCCGTAAAGATGCCCGCCAGGGTGCCGTCCTCGTGAGTGACGGCGGTCATGCCCAGGCCCTTATGGGTCATTTCCAGCAGGGCTTCGCTGAGTGACGTGTCTGCGCTGACCACGGGAAGCTGTTCGCCGGCGTGCATGATGTCATCCACTTTCAGCAGCAGGCGACGGCCCAGGCTGCCACCGGGGTGGCTGAGAGCAAAATCTTCCGGGGTGAAGCCGCGGGCTTCCAGCAGGGCGATGGCCAGGGCGTCGCCCATGGCCAGGGCTGCCGTGGTGGAGGAGGTGGGCGCCAGGTTATGGGGGCAGGCCTCTTCCGCCACGGCGACGGTCAGGTGCACGTCGGAGAGTTGCGCCAACGCGGATTGTGGTCGGCCGGTCATGCCAACCAGGCCAGTGCCCTTGCGTTTGATCACCGGGAGGATGGCCAGCACCTCGGCGGTTTCGCCGGAATTGGAGAGTGCCAGTACCACATCGTCCGGGGTAATCATGCCCAGGTCGCCATGGGAGGCTTCGCCGGGATGCACAAAGAAAGAGGGGGTGCCGGTGCTGGCCAGGGTGGCCGCCAGTTTGCTTCCCACATGCCCGCTCTTGCCCATGCCGGTGACGATCACGCGGCCTTTGGCATTCAGCATCAGATCGCAGGCAGCAGAAAAGCTGGCGTCCAGGCTGTCTTTCAGGGCATCCACGGCCCGGGCTTCGATATCCAGTACCCGTTGACCGACGCTGATATGGTCGTGACTCATGCGTTCTCCTTGGCGTTGGCGGCGATTATACACCGGTTGCCCCCTTCACGTTGACCCGTAATCGGTAACCCGGCCTCCCTGGCGGGAACCGTATCGAACTCTGTGACTCCAATAAAACAATCAGGGTTCATGATGTTGCCGTTGTCGATCACTGGACAGCGGTTAAAGAACACCGTAAAACCGCCGGAGACTAACAGGGAGTAATCTATGCATTTGCAACGGTATATGGGCGCGTGGCTGCGCGTTGGGCTGGTGGTTCTGCTGGCAGGGATGGCGGCACTGGCGCAGGCCGAGAGCGACCCGCGCCAGGTGGTGTCGGATGCCGTGGAACGGATGACATCCCGTATTGAGGCGGAGCGCGAGGCGCTCAAGGCGGATCCGGACAAGGCCAAGGCGCTGGTCCGTGAAGAGCTGGCGGACCTGGTGGATTTCAAGCGCATTACCCGCATGGTCATGGGCGACTATTTTGGCCCGTCCAGCAAGGAGCAGAAATACCGCTTCCTTGATGTGTTCAAAAACAGCCTGATCAACACCTATGCCTCCGGCATTACCCTGTATGACGGCCAGAAGATCGAAACCCTGCCCATGCAGGAGGGTGACCGGAAGGGGGATTATGCACGGGTGCGCATGGAGGTGAAGACCAACTCCGGGCAGGTGGTGCCGATCTACTACACCCTGTTCCTGCGTGATGATCAGTGGAAAATGATCAATGTGTATGTGAATGGCCTGGATCTGCGCGATACCTTCAAGAGCCAGTTCGCCCAGGGCATGCAGCAGTACAACGATATCGACAAGGTGATCGACAACTGGTCTGCGGATGCCAAGATCGATGCCGGCATCGACGAGGCCAAACAGGGCGAGTGAGCCCGCCTGCCGTGGTAAGGGGCAGCGTGCTCGCGTATTATTACGCCCTTGATGACGATTTGATGGAGCGGCTGCAGGCCGCTCCAGTGCTGTTTGGGCCTGACCAAGGCCCTAATGAGGAGCAAAGATGAATCCGGAAGAAGTTCAGGCATTGGTTGATGCCGGTTTTGACAATGCCGATGTGGCAATAGAAGGCGGCGGTGACCGGTTCCAGATTCGTGTGGTGTCAGAGGCCTTTGCCGGCCTGATGCCGGTAAAGCGACAGCAGCTGGTGTATGCCACCATCGACGAGCAGATCAAAAGCAATACCATCCATGCCGTGCAGATTCTTGCCTTTACCCCGGCGGAGTGGGAAAAAGCCCAGAATCAGGGCCTGTCCTGACCCCGGCCCCAGGCCGAAAACGGGTTGGAAGAACGCAACCATCTAGAGACTGTTCATGGATAAATTGATCATCACCGGCGGCCAGCGGCTGGACGGCGACATTCGTATTTCCGGGGCCAAGAATGCGGCACTGCCGATTCTGGCTGCCACGCTGCTGGCTGATGAGCCGGTGACGGTGGGGAACCTGCCGCACCTGCAGGACGTGACCACCCTGATCGAGTTGCTCGGCCGGATGGGCGTCCATGTGGTGATCGATGACCGCATGAATGTGGAAGTGAACGCCACCACCATCAAGGAACTGACCGCCCCCTATGAGCTGGTGAAAACCATGCGCGCGTCGATCCTGGTGCTGGGTCCCATGGTCGCGCATTTCGGCAAGGCGTCGGTTTCCTTGCCCGGTGGTTGTGCCATTGGCTCGCGGCCGGTGGATATTCACCTGCGTGGCCTGGAAGCCATGGGTGCCGAGATCGAAGTGGCCAATGGCTATGTGAATGCCAGTGTGGACGGTCGCCTGAAGGGCGCTCGCATCGTTATGGATGTGGTCACCGTGACCGGTACCGAAAACCTGATGATGGCGGCGGCGCTGGCCGACGGCACCACCTACCTGGAAAACGCCGCCCGTGAGCCGGAAGTGGTGGATCTGGCCGATTTCATCAACGCCATGGGCGGCAAGATCAGCGGTGCCGGCACCGACACTATTGTCATTGAAGGGGTTGAGCGCCTTACCGGTTGCCACCATCAGGTCGTTGCTGACCGGATCGAAACCGGTACCTACCTGATTGCCGCCGCCATTACCGGTGGCCGTATCAAGACCAAGGATACCGTGCCGGGCATTCTCGATGCGGTGCTGCAGAAGCTGGAAGAAGCCGGGGCGAAAATCACCGTCGGCGACGACTGGATCGAGCTGGACATGGAAGGGCGCCGCCCGAAGGCCGTGTCCTTGCGTACCGCACCGTACCCGGCCATGCCCACGGATATGCAGGCCCAGTTTATGGCCCTGAATTTGGTGGCCGAAGGCACCAGCACTATTGTCGAAACCATTTTCGAAAACCGTTTCATGCACGTGCAGGAAATGAACCGCATGGGTGCGGACATCGAAGTGCAGGGCAACACCGCCATCTGCCGGGGGGTCGAGCAGCTCACCGGCGCGCCAGTGATGGCCACGGACCTGCGCGCCTCGGCCTCACTGGTGATTGCCGCGTTGGCGGCGTCCGGTGAGACCACCGTGGACCGCATCTACCATATTGATCGCGGCTACGAGTGCATTGAAGAGAAACTGCAATCGCTGGGCGCGATCATCCGTCGCGTACCACGCTGATCGGATCGGGATCTGTGATGAGCAAGCCATTGACCATCGCCCTCTCCAAAGGGCGCATTCTCAAGGAAACCCTGCCGCTGCTGAAAGCCGCAGGCATTGAGCTGCTGGAAGACCCGGCGGCCTCACGCAAACTGATTTTCGACACCACCCGTGACGACGTGAAAATCATCATCATCCGCGCCACGGACGTGCCGCCCTATGTGCAACATGGCGCGGCGGATATCGGTGTGGCCGGTAAAGACGTGCTTATGGAGCACGGCGGTGACGGGGTCTTTGAACCGGTGGATCTGGACATTGCCCGTTGCAAACTGATGGTAGCGGCCATGAAGGACGCCCCGGAAACCGGCAGCCGCCTGCGAGTGGCCACCAAGTTTGTGAATGTGGCCAAGGCCTACTACGCCCAGCAGGGCAAGCAGGCGGAAGTGATCAAGCTGTACGGCGCCATGGAACTGGCCCCGTTGGTGGGACTGGCGGACCGCATCGTGGATATCGTCGATACCGGCAATACCCTGCGCGCCAACGGCCTGGAGCCCACCGAGCTGATCGCCCACATTTCTACCCGTGTGATCGTCAACCGGGCCAGCATGAAGACCCGCCACAGTGATATCCAGACGATCCTGGACAAGCTGGCCGAGGCAGTGGCGTCCCGCGAAGCGGGTTAAAAACGGATTAAGTTAACGCTTGCATGCAACAGGCCTCACGCCGTCACGCGGGTTGCTGAAGGTGTGCGGGTCTGTTGCGTTGAACGAGAGAGATCATGGAAACCACCTGGCTGAATGCCCAAGACGCTGATTTTGATGCCAAGCTCGCCGCGCTCACCGCCTGGTCGGAAGAGCGCGACGAAGAAGTGGCGGATCGTGTGCGTGGCATCCTCAAGGATGTGGCGAAACGTGGCGATGCGGCACTGGTGGAATACACCAACCGCTTTGACCGTCGTGACGTCGCGAGCATGGGTGAACTGGTGGTGGGGCATGACCAGTTGCAGGCCGCGCTGGCGCGGATTCCCGCCGAGCAGCGTGAGGCCCTGGAAGCCGCCGCCGAGCGCGTGCGTCGTTACCATGAGAAGCAGAAGCAGGATTCCTGGCACTACCGTGAAGCCGATGGCACCTTGCTGGGCCAGCAGGTGACGCCGCTGGATCGCGCAGGCATTTATGTGCCCGGTGGCAAAGCGGCGTACCCGAGTTCCGTATTGATGAATGCGCTGCCGGCAAAGGTGGCCGGCGTGGGCGAAATCATCATGGTCTCGCCCGCCCCGGACGGCATCATCAATGACATGGTGCTGGCGGCAGCGGCCATCGCCGGTGTCGACAAACTCTTTACCCTGGGCGGCGGGCAGGCGGTGGCCGCGTTGGCCTACGGTACCGAAGCCGTGCCGGCGGTGGACAAGATCGTTGGCCCCGGCAACATCTATGTGGCCGAAGCCAAGCGGCAGGTGTTCGGCAAAGTCGGTATCGACATGATTGCCGGCCCCTCGGAAATTCTGGTGGTCTGCGACGGCAAGACCGACCCGGACTGGATCGCCATGGATCTGTTTTCCCAGGCGGAGCACGACGAAGAAGCCCAGGCGATTCTGGTGTCCCCGGATGCGGCGTTCTTGCAACAGGTGGCCGAATCCATGGAAACGCTGGCGGCGACTCTGGAGCGTGAAACCATTATTCGCACGTCCATGAAGCACCGGGGCGCGTTGATCCAGGTGCAGGATTTGGATCAGGCTATCGAGATTGCCAACCGCATTGCCTCCGAGCATCTGGAATTATCCATTGATGATGCGGAGCAGTGGGCGAAAAAAATTCGTCATGCCGGCGCTATTTTTCTGGGGCGCCACACCCCGGAAGCGCTGGGCGATTACTGTGCCGGACCGAATCATGTGCTGCCCACCAGTGCCACCGCGCGCTTTTCCTCGCCGCTGGGCGTGTACGATTTCCAGAAGCGCAGCTCGTTGATTGGTTGCTCCCCGGAAGGGGCCAGCACCCTGGCAAAAATCGCCTCTCCGCTGGCGCGCGGCGAAAGCCTGACGGCCCACGCCCGCAGTGCGGAATATAGAATTAAACGCTAGAAGCCAGATGCCTGACGCCTGACGTGCGGCCTCTTTGTCCGGCGTTTGGCGTCAGGCTTCCGGCGGAGAACTTATGAGTAAATACTGGAGCGACTTTGTTCATGGGCTGGAGCCTTATGTGCCCGGCGAGCAGCCCAAGATGGACAAGCTGGTAAAGCTGAACACCAATGAGCATTCGCTGGGGCCGTCGCCGAAAGTGATCGAGGCGATCCGCGCTGAAGCGGACGACCGGCTGCGGCTGTATCCAGACCCGGACAGCAGCCAGCTCAAGCAGGCCATCGCCGATTACTATTCCAATCAAGGCTACGGGATCGAGCGTTCCCAGGTGTTTGTTGGCAATGGCTCCGACGAAGTGTTGGCGCACCTGTTTATGGCGTTTTTCAAACAGGATCAGCCGCTGTTGTTTCCG
Source organism: Alloalcanivorax sp. (assembly GCA_039983755.1). GTDB lineage: Bacteria > Pseudomonadota > Gammaproteobacteria > Pseudomonadales > Alcanivoracaceae > Alcanivorax. The sequence goes on along the minus strand of JBDWVU010000024.1, from coordinate 13,049 downwards.
GATATCACCTACAGCTTCTACAAGGTGTATTGCGGCCTGTATCAAATCGACTATCAACCAGTGCCGCTCGATGAGGCGCTGGGCATTGCGGTGGACGATTATCTTGAGGGCGACAAGCCGCGGCCCAACGGCGGTATTATTTTTCCCAATCCCAATGCGCCCACCGGCAAGCTGTTGCCGCTGAGTGAAATTGAACGACTCCTGAAGGCGAATACGCAATCCCTGGTGGTGATCGACGAGGCCTACATCGATTTTGCCGGCAACCCGGGGCAAGGCGATGCCACGGCAATTGCGCTGGTAAACCGCTACCCGAATCTACTGGTCACCCAGACCCTGTCAAAATCTCGCTCCCTGGCCGGTTTGCGTATCGGGCTGGCAGTGGGTGATGAAGCGTTGATTGATGGACTGAATCGCATCAAGGACAGCTTCAATTCCTATCCGCTGGATCGCCTGGCCATTGCCGCCGGCGTGGCCGCGTTTGAAGATCAGGAATGGTTTGAAAAAGGCTGTGAACAGGTGATTGGCCAGCGCGAGTGGCTCAATGAACAGCTGGCGCAGCGTGGCTTTGAGAGTTTGCCCTCGGCGGCCAACTTTCTCTTTACCCGCCACGAGAAGCATAGTGGTGCTGAACTGGCCCAAGGATTGCGCGAGCAAGGTATTATCGTGCGTCACTTTGGTAAGCCTGAACGTATTGCGGATTACCTGCGTATCACCGTGGGCACGGCAGAGCAGAACCAGGCGCTGATTGCGGCGCTGGACGGGCTGATTGCAAAGCTGAAAACTGAAAGTTAAAAAAGTGGAATACGTTTTGCCACAGGTAGACAAAGAGGCCGCGCCCATACTCTGGGCGCGGCCTCTTTGCGTTAACGGGTAGAGTCGCGCTTTAGCTTTCCACCGTTATTCGTGATGCGAGCATCACTTCCCACAGATATTACCAATGTTGGTTTTTTTCAGAGGTCTTATCGCTCGTAAATCGCCTCTTGGCCGATGTCAGGGTTTGCCCGCTTGAACCTTTCCTATGCCTGCGGTACTAACAGGCATCGCCCAACGGAAAGGCCTTAATAATGAAACGCTCGTTACTGCTTGCCTGTGCCCTGATCCCGATTCCCCTTTTTGCCGCTGACTTTGCGGTTACCGCTCCGGTGAGCAAGGCGGTGCTGTTTCCCGCCCAGGCTCATCTCAGCCGTACTTTCTCCCAGGCCTTGCCCGCCGGTGAGCACCAGTTGGTGGTGAAAGGTTTGCCGGAGCTGGATCTGGATAGTCTGCAGGTGGCGGTGAAAGGTGCCGAGTTGCTGGGGATGCGGCAAGGATTTGCCATTGCTGAGGGCGATGTCTCGGCCCGTCGTGCCGAGCTGGATGCGGCGATTCTCGAACTGGAGCAGGCCATGGTCGCCGCCCGGGCAGCAGACAGCCTGGACCAGCAGCAGATCAATCATCTGCAATCGCTGATGGGGCAGGCGCCACAAGGTGAGGCCGTGTTTGCCCAGGTGCCGGTGGAAAAATGGGCCAGTGCCTGGGCGTCCATTGGCAAGGCGGTGGCGCAACGGCAAGCGGCGATTAATCAGCGTGTGGTGACCCGAGAAGAACAGCAGCGCAAGCTGGAGGCACTGCGACAGGAGCGTCAGCAGCTGGGACAGGGTCAGACTCGCAGCCGCGAACTGGTGCTCACTGTTGGTGCCGCAACGTCGGCTACCGCGCAGGTTGAATTGCAGTATTTTACCGGCCAGGCCGGCTGGCAGAATCAATTGCGGGTCGATCTGGATAGCGGCAGTGAAACGGTAGCCGTTACCGGTATTGCCCTGATTCATAACCGTACCGGCGAGGACTGGCAGAATGTCAGTGCCACCTTGGGGCTAGTGCCGGCCGGTTACCGTCACCTGCCGGATCCGCAGCCCTGGATTGTGCGTCTGGCGACGCCGCAACCGCAAATGCGCAAACAGTCCTTGCGCAGCGTGATGGCGGAACCGGCCGCCTTCGAAGCCGATATGGCTGAGCGCGTGCAGGCGATGCCGGTGGCCGCTCCGGTGGCTCACGGTTTTGATATGCGCGTGCCGCTTTCATCTCCGTTGTCTCTGGTCAGTGGTAACGCCAGTGCCCGGGTGCCTTACCAGCAGGCCGAGTTGCCGGTGACGCTCAGCCGCGAAAGTTATCTCTGGCAACAGCCGGCGGTGTTGCTGGTGGGGGAATGGAAGAATACCAGCGCGCTGCCCTGGTTGGCGGGGCGCGTCACTTTGTTGCGCGATGGTCAGCGGCTGGCCCGTTATCACCGCGGCGACAGTATCAAGCAGGGTGAGCAGGTTAAGATGAGTTTCGGCGATGACCCGCGCCTGCAGATTGCCGTGGTTCGCGAGCCGTCACAGCAAGGGGAGGTTGGTCTGATCAGCAAGGAGAGCACCCTGTCTGCGCTGAAGAACATCACTCTGACGTCCCATTACGACAAGGCGGTGACGGTGAACCTGCTGGATCGCCTGCCGGTGGCCGGCAACGAGAATATTACCGTCACGGCCAAGGGCAAGGCCGCAGATGCTAGTGATGTGGATGATGTGAAAGGGCTGCAACGCTGGCAGTTCACCTTGCCCGCCGGGGGGGAAGAAAGTTTCAAACAAGGCTTCGAAATTCGCTACCCGGAAGAATCTACGCTGAGCGGTGTAGAGGGATTGTGAGGCAATTGATAGTTGATAATGGATAATTGATAGCGGGTGAGCGAGTCCCGCTGTTATCCCGAACGAAAAAGGCCGCGCCCAAGCCATTGGGCGCGGCCTTTTGCTGTCGGCTCTGCCGCGTTGTTGCGTGAAGCCTGCCGCGTGTTGCGTCTCTTAATCGGTTTCCGCAGGCGGGCGAGTGCCGATGACCACGTCCACGGACAGGGGCTGACGGTTGCGGATGACTTCCAGTGTTACGTTATCGTCCGGCTTCATGCCGGCGATGCGGTTCATGGCTTCGTAGCCGTCGGCCATGACGTCGCCGTCGATTCCCACCAGCACGTCACCGGGTTGCAGTCCGCCTTTATGGGCAGGGCTGTCGACCACCACTTCGGTGACCACGCCTCCGCGCACGTCTTCCATGCCAAAGGTGTCCGCCAGTGACGGAGTCATGTCTTGCACGGTGACGCCCAGGTACCCACGAATCACCCGGCCATGTTCGATCAGGTCACTCATCACTTCCTTGGCAATGGAGGCGGGGGTGGCAAAGCCGATGCCTTGCCAGCTGCCGTCCGCAGAAAGGATGGCGGTGTTGATGCCGATCAGGTGGCCGCGGGTATCGATCAGGGCGCCGCCGGAGTTGCCCCGGTTGATGGCCGCGTCGGTCTGGATAAAGTTCTCAAAGGTGGCGATGCCCAGGTGGCTGCGGCCGGTGGCGCTGACGATGCCCATGGACACGGTCTGACCCACGCCCAGCGGGTTGCCGATGGCCAGTACCACATCACCCACCTGTACCGGGCCATTGCCGTTCAACTCGACTTCGGGCAAATCTTCCAGAGCAACATGCAACAGGGCCAGGTCGGTTTCCGGGTCCGTGCCCACCACCCGGGCGGGGGCGTCACGACCATCACGCAGGGCCACCAGAATTTCATCCGCATCGCGGATCACGTGGTAACTGGTGAGTACATAGCCGCCGTCGTCGACGATTACCCCGGAGCCCAGGCTGCTCAGGGCGCGTTCACGGCGGGGCTGTTCCATAAAGCGGTTGAACAGCGGGTCTTCGGCCACGTCCTCGTTGGTGATGATCTGGGTGGTGTAGATGTTCACCACCGCCGGAGCAGCATGGTTCACCGCGCCGGCATAGCTGGCGACGCCGGTGTCATGCTGTGCGGGCTCGGCATTGGGTCCCCACTGGTACCACCACAGGGCGACAAGGCCGACAGCCAGGCCGGTAAGCACTGGGCCGGCCAGAAAACGAAGCAGTTTGATCACCGGTAATGCCCCCGTTTATGCGGTTCCCCTTTTTCGTCAGGGCCTGGTGAAGGGCCTCTGGCGAGACAAGTGAGGGGTCTGATAGGTAAACTGCGCGCAATAGTAGAACCTGTGAATGGTGATTGCTACCACCGGTTGACTGTGGCAAATGGCCGCACGCCAGCCATTGCCATGCTCTCGGCAACGCCCTGCGAAGGCCCGCGCTGCAACGATTACGCGCCTAGGGTACACCACCTGGCGAGTGGCAGGGTTGGCGCAGAGATCAGCCTTCACGGATTTTGCGACCACATTCATCATGTCCGACCTGCCGGAAGGTGCCATGCTCAAGCGCGATTACATGTTGTCTCTGCTCGACCAGGAACTGGCCACGGACCGGTTTCAGGATTACTGCCCCAATGGTTTGCAGGTGGAAGGCCGCGAGCAGATCCATCGGGTGGTGTCCGGCGTGACGGCCTGTCAGGCCTTGATTGACGCGGCCATCGTGGAAGAAGCCGATGCCATTCTGGTCCACCACGGCTATTTCTGGAAAGGCGAAAGCCAGCAGATCCGGGGTATGAAGAAGCAACGGCTGCAGACCCTGTTGCATCACGATATCAACCTGTTTGCCTATCACCTGCCCCTGGATGCTCACCCCACACTGGGCAATAATGCCCAGTTGGCGCTCCGTCTGGGGTTGATCACCGAGGGCGGGCTGGATGATTCCCCCCGCCCCATCGGTAACGTGGGCCGGCTGGATAGCCCCATGAGTGCGTCGGAATTTGCCGCCCATGTGGAGGCGGTATTGGGGCGCACCCCGTTACATGTCGGTGACCCGGGTGATGAAATCGAAACCATCGGCTGGTGTACCGGCGGGGCCCAGGGCTTCATCGAAAAGGCTCAGGCCAAAGGCGTGGATGCCTACCTGAGTGGTGAAATTTCCGAACCGACCACCCATTTTGCCCGGGAAACCGGCATGCACTACTTTGCCTGCGGGCACCATGCTACGGAACGTTATGGTGCCATGGCGCTGGGGCAGTGGCTCAGCGACCATTACGGCATTGAGCATACCTTTATTGATATCGATAACCCGGCCTAGCAGGCAAGGGGCTTTCCAATAGCCTGCAAAACCGGGAGCAGTACGAGGGTTTCCTGTCTGATGAAAGTCACTGTGATTTACAACCCGGCCGCCGGTGGCGGTCGGGAGGCGTTGCTCTGCCGTTTTGTGGCTGAGCTGGAACGCCAGGGGGCCAGCGTGCGCCTGTATTACACCAAAGGCCCCAACGATGCCACGGACTACCTCAATGGGCTCTCTGACCAGGGCGATTGTGTGGTGGCCGTGGGGGGCGATGGCACCACCAATGAAGTGCTTAACGGGCTGGCTGGCGGCGTGGCGCTGGGTGTATTTGCCACCGGTACCGCCAATGTCCTGGCCAAAGAGCTGAGGTTGCCGAAAAAACCGGAACAGGCTGCGCAGGTGGTGATGCAGGGTAAAAGCGTGTCCGTCACGCCGGCCCGCCTGAACGGCCGGCGGTTTATCATGATGTGCGGTATTGGCTATGACGCCTGGGTGGTCAATGGAGTCAATCTGGGCATCAAGGAGCGCTTCGGCAAACTGGCCTATGTGCAGTCCATGCTTGGCCAGATTGGCCGTTATGGCCAGCGTCACTACCGGGTGGAAGTGGATGGCCGGCCGCTGGATTGTTTCTCCGCCATTATCACCAATGGTCGCCATTACGGTGGCAGCTTCGTGTTGAGTAACGAGGCCAATATCCTGCGCCCGCAGGTGCAGGTACTGTTATTCCAGAAGCCCGGCGTGCGGTTTTTGCTGCGTTGTCTGATCGCCCTGTTGTTCGGGCGGATGGAGCGGATGGATGGCGTGGCCAGCCTGCGCGCCCAGCGGGTGCATATCCGCTGTGAGAACGGTGAAGAGCCGATTCAGGCGGACGGGGACCCGGCGGGTAACCTGCCTGCCGAGATTGAAGTGGAAGATGCGCCGGTTCCCATGCGGGTAGCGGCCCTGTTTGATTCATAAGGTGTTTCCATAAGCCAATCAAACGGCGAGAAGCGTGTTATTCGCTGTAAAGCGTGATGAACCATAAAAAAGCCCGCATCAGCGGGCTTTTTCATGTCGACTTACTGTGCAGGGGCTGCGATCAGCCGGGTTTCTTGTCATCTGCGGCGTCGTCATCTCCCTCGGCATAATCCCGGGGCGGCTCGACCACGGTGTCAGGAATCGGGTTATCCGCCACGTCCACCGGCGCAAAAGGGCCAGTGGGTTTTTGTTGCAGACCAAAGTCTTCCGAAAGTGTGCCTTTCGCGCTGGGGGCATAATCCAGTGGCGGCGCCATGGGTTCGCTTTTGTCCTTGTCCGGTGCGGAGTCCAGGGATTTGGCCACGGCCCGTTTGCGGCCCACTTCGGAGCACAGTACCTGAGCGCCCTTGGACAAATGCTCATGCACGGAGCGATACGCCTGGGTCATATCGTTGACCAGATCGGCGGTCTGCAGAAAATGATCGTCTACCTTGTCCCGATAATGATTCAGCGCCTGACGGGCCTCATCACGGTCACGAATCAGTTGGCCGGCTTGCCGCCGTGCCGGTAACAACCAGAAAAGCAATCCTGCACCTACTACCACGCCGGCAGCAAAGCACAGCACCCCAGTTGTCAGCATATCCATGGCATACTCCTGTAAGGTATCGCCAAGACGCTGGCGATAACGCTGAGGCTATTGCAGCACAGAGCTGAGCGGCCGCCAAGGGTGAAAGGCGTAACAGGATGCGATAGGAGTAGAAAATGGCAGCACAACGGCAAACCTTATCCGGTCCAGCCGGGCAGCTGGAGGTCGTCGTGGAACAGGGCAGTGACACGCCACGGTTTGTGGCCATTGTCTGTCATCCGCATCCGTTGTTTGGTGGCACTATGGACAACAAGGTGGTGACCACGCTGACCCGCCTGGCCCGGGATGAAGGTGCCGCGGTGGTGCGCTTCAACTTCCGTGGTGTCGGTGAGAGCCAGGGGGCCTATAGCGACGGTATCGGTGAAACCGAAGATCTGTTGGCTATCCACAGCTGGCTGACCCACCAATATCCGCAATTGCCGCTGTGGCTGTCGGGTTTTTCCTTTGGCAGCTTTGTGGCGGCACGGGGGGCGGAAATTCTCAAGGCCAACGGTATGCCCGCCCGGGAACTGCTGCTGGTGGCGCCGCCGGTGCACCATTACCCGTTTGACGAGATTGAAAATACCGGCTGTGCGGTGACGGTGGTGCAGGGCGAGGACGATGAAGTGGTGCCGGCGGAGCAGGTGTTTCGCTGGGCAGAGCAAACCCCCCTGGCGCCGGATTTGATCCGTTTCCCGGATTGCGGCCATTTTTTCCACGGCAAGCTGGTGGACCTGAAGGAGGTGGCGGCCAGCCACCTGCCCGGTTAGCTTTGCCCTGCGAGTGGATTTTTCCCGGACGGTTGTCAGCTGGCGGCCCCGGCGCTACATTGGCCCGCCCTTGCCGGGCCTGTTTCAGGCTCTGAGCCGGTTTCAACTACATAGTGGCAGGTCCGCGACCCATGACCCCTCTTGAGCAATACAAGGCCGACCTTCAGCGCGATGACTTTTTCCAGGACCCGGCCCAGGAGCGGGCCGTCGCCGCGCTGGACGACCTGTACCATCGTTTGCTGGCAGAGCCATCGCCAGGCGGTTTGTTCGGGCGCTTCCGCAAGCCCCGCCCGCAGATGGGGCTGTATATGTGGGGTGGCGTGGGCCGTGGCAAAACCTACCTGATGGATGTGTTTTTCCAGACTTTGCCGTTCAGGGAAAAGCGCCGCATGCATTTTCACCGCTTTATGCAGAAGGTGCATCGGGAAATGCGTGAACGCCAGGGCGAAAAAAATCCGCTGATCAGCATCGCCCGCAAATTTGCCAGTCAGGCGCGGGTGCTGTGTTTTGATGAATTCTTTGTCACTGACATCACCGACGCCATGATACTGGCTGGCTTGATGCAGGAGCTGTTCGCCAATGGCGTGACCCTGGTGGCAACCTCCAACATCGAGCCGGATGGCCTGTACAAGGATGGCCTGCAACGGGCCCGTTTTCTCCCTGCCATTGATTTGCTGAAAGAGCACACCCAGGTGCTGAACGTGGACGGCGGCAATGACTACCGCCTGCGTTTGCTGGAACAGGCCGAGCTTTATTACTGCCCACTGGGAAAAGGGGCCGATGCCTTTCTGCAGGAACGGTTCCAGACCCTGGAGCCGGATCACTCCCGCCACCGGGATCATGGCAATGTGCTTATTGAAGGCCGCAAGATTGCCACCGTCATCTGTGCGGATGATGTGGTCTGGTTTGAGTTCAAGGAGCTGTGTGATGGCCCGCGCAGCCAGACCGACTACATCGAAATTGCCCGGGAATTCCACACCGTGCTGCTGGCCAATGTGGAGCAGATGGGAGCTGGCAAGGACGACATGGCCCGGCGTTTTATCAATCTGGTGGATGAATTCTACGACCGTGCCGTGAAGCTGGTGGTCGCCGCCGAGGTGCCCATCGAGGACATCTACGCCGGTGGGCGGCTGGATTTCGAATTCGAGCGCACCCGCTCGCGCCTGCAAGAGATGCAATCCTCCGAATATCTGGGCCGTGAACACCGCGCCTGACCAGTTTCCGGCAAGAGGGTCATTGGCCGGGTTTCACAGCCGGGCAGGGGCCTGAGCGTTTCGGTCATTGCCCGATGGCAGCGACAGTGAACATCATGGGGCATTCTGTGCCCCTGCCAGTCCGGCGTTGGGGCGACTCCCGATAACCTGATGCCGGAGAGCATGATGATTCCCCGTACGTTGTTTAGTTCTGACCACGAAACCTTCCGCGATACCGTTCGCAAATTCCTGGAAAACGAAGCGGTTCCCTTCAATGAAGAATGGGAACAACAAGGCGTGGTGCCCAAAGACGTATGGCGCAAGGCCGGCGAGCAAGGCTTCCTGTGTCCCATGGTGGGCGAAGAGTACGGTGGTATCGGCGCTGACTTCCTGTACAGCGTGGTGATTAACGAAGAAATCTCCAAGCTGGGGCTCACCGGCATCGGCTGGGGCCTGCACACGGAAATCGTCGCCCCCTACATTGAGCACAATGGTTCTGAAGTACTGAAGCAGAAATACCTGCCGAAAATGGTAACCGGCGAGCTGATCGGTGCCATCGCCATGACCGAACCCGGTGCCGGTTCCGATTTGCAGGGCGTAAAAACCACCGCCGTGAAAGATGGCGATCATTATGTGCTGAACGGCTCCAAAACGTTTATCACCAATGGGCAGAACGCGGACATCGTTATCGTGGTCGCGAAAACCGACCCGAGCAAAGGCGCCAAAGGCATCAGCCTGTTTGTGGTGGATACCGATTCTGAAGGGTTCGAGAAAGGCAAGAACCTGAAGAAAGTGGGCATGAAAGCCCAGGACACCTCTGAGCTGTTCTTCCAGGACGTGCGCGTACCGGCAGAGAACCTGCTGGGTGAAGAAGGGATGGGCTTTGTTTACCTGATGAAAGAGTTGCCCCAGGAGCGTCTGGGTATCTCCATCGGCGGCCTGGCCATGGCCGAGTCCGCTCTGGCTCACACCATCGAATACGTGAAGGAAAGAAAGGCCTTCGGCAAGCCCATCGCGGGCTTCCAGAACACCCAGTTCAAGATTGCCGAGATGCATACCAAGCTCGAAGTGGCCCGCGCCTACGTGGACCGCTGCCTGGAGCTGCACCTGAAGAAAGAGCTGGACATTCCTACCGCCGCCGCTGGCAAGTACTACATTACCGACCTGCAGTGCGAAGTGATCGACGAGTGCCTGCAGTTGCACGGTGGTTACGGCTACATGTGGGAATACCCGATTGCCCGCATGTTTGCGGATTCTCGGGTTCAGCGGATTTATGGCGGCACCAATGAAATCATGAAGGGCATTGTTGCCAAGGCGGTGTTGGCCGATTAGAGGGATGCCGGTGTTTCACAAAAAGGGCTGCTTCGGCAGCCCTTTTTTTGTGGCTGAAGATTTTACAAATACTGGGGCTAATGGAAAAGTATGAGCCTTTTTCCGGCCTTGCTGTTATTGGTCTAAGTTGTGTATAAGTGGAATCAGATCGAGGAATGATCTGGCGTGTACGCCCATAATTTTAGGACATTCAGGAAGAGGGAGAGCAACAATGAAAAAAACAGGTGCGCTACTTATCGGTTCCGCTCTGGGGCTGGCTGCTGGTCAGACCATGGCCAGTGGTTTTGCGGTTTCTTATCAATCCGTTTCGGCCATGGGTACTGCTTATGCGGGTGCTGGTGTGCTGAGTGAAAACGCCTCCAATCAATGGTACAACCCGGCGACGCTAGCTGGCTTGAAAAAGACTGAGCTTTCAGTGGCGGTGCATCAGGTGTGGGTGGATACACATTTTGAAGCTGATAATGATGGTGCCCTTCAAGGGTTTCCATTACCTCCAGCTCTTGCTGCCCAAACAGGAGTTGGCGCTGGTGACTTTGAAGATGTGGAGCCTTTTGTAGGAAGTGGGTTTCTAGCCGTTCCTATCAGTGATTCCATGACATTTGGTCTGTCTGTAACAGCGCCTTTTGGTACTAAAATTGAGTACGAGGATGGTTGGGGTAATGGTTACGATTTGACCCCACTTGGTTTGGGCCCCATTACAGCAGGTGATGCATACGCTACGGAGTCTGACCTCAAAACGTATAATATTAATCCTTCCATCGGCATTGAGTTGAGCGAGTCATTAAGCGTTGGTGTTGGCGTCAGCTATCAAAAACTGGATGCAGATATTCGCAACTCCTTAACGCGTCTAGAAGGTGACGATGACGCTTATGGTTGGAACGTGGGTATGACCTATAGCCCTGATGATAATAACCATTTTGGTGTTGGGTACCGTTCAGAGATTTCGTATGAAGTCGAAGGTGATATTACCTTTAGTCCGTTAGGGTCAGCACTTTCCACTGCATCGGGTGACCCCGTTGCAGCTGGACAGTATTCTGGTACTGCTGACATTGATTTGCCCGCATCCTTGCAGCTTTCCTACGCTGGTGATTTGTCTGATCAAACCCAAATTCTTTTGGGCGTAGAGTGGATGGAGTGGAGCAGTCTGGATGCTTTGGTTGTTGAAAGCCCCGATTTGGCCTTCCAGCCAACGGAGACTTTTGATTGGGAAAATGCGGTGCGCTATTCATTGGGTGTTCGTCATTCCCTCAGCGACAAAACGGTATTGCGCTTTGGTGTGGCTCAAGAAGAGTCTACGCAGGGAACGAACAACCGTTCCGCAATTTCTCCAGACTCTGATCGTGTTTGGGCAACCTTGGGTGCAGGCTTTACGCCGATGGAAAACATGACTATTGATGTGGGTTATGCGCATGTGTTTGTTGATGATGCAGATATAAATAGAGATCAAAAAGGTGCTCAGCTCAAGGGTACCTACGAGCTGGATGCTGATGTGATCGGCGCCCAAATGAGCTATCGCTTCTAAAACAAGCGAATAGTGAAAGCAGAAAAAGCGAACCTTCGGGTTCGCTTTTTTTTTGGCTTTTGTTTTGTCTCACAGTAGACGCTGGTGCTGTGCCATGGGATTTTCGTGGCCAGGTTCATCGCGTCGATAAAGCCGTAATGCGATGCAATCGGGATTCGTATCGCCGGGCCAGCGTCTGCGTCATGCAAGCATGGCTTCCCGGAAACGCCTGACGTTTGTGGGGCAGAGGGCGGGGTATGGCGAAGCCGTGCCGATGTACGCGAATCACTTGGGTGGTGGTATGCTGCCAGAGAAAAGCCAGATAGATCACAGGGGCACGGGATGAAACGAGTTGTATGGGGTGGCATGGCATGCCTGTTATCACTGCCGGCATTGGCGGAAATTCCCAATAGTTACCGGGCGGAGCGCTGGGAAGGCAGCTTTCGTGTGATTGGCCTTGAGGGGCAGTCATTCACGGGGGATGGCGGGTCTCAAGCGAAGGTGGATGACGATATCGGGTTTGGTTTCGATATGGCCTATAACCTGGATGAAAAGCTGTCGCTGGGGTTTGCGCTGGAGTGGGTGGATACGGATTTCAGGACTACCACGCAACCGGTGGCCGGGGGCAGCGCCTTTGATGGCCGTGGCGACCTGGAAATGACCACCATGAACGTGAACGGCACCTACCATTTTTTCCGCAAGGCGCTAACGCCCTATGTGCATGGGGCGATGGGGGCCACCTACCTGGATACCAATGTGCCTACCGGGCCATCCACGCCGGTGTGCTGGTGGGATCCGTGGTGGGGCTATTACTGTGGGCTGGATACGCCGACTCTGAACGATACGGTATTCAGTTATGAAGTGGGCGCAGGTGTGCGCCTGGATGTGAACGATCAGTTCTTCATGCGTGGTGGCTACAGCCAGCAATGGCTGGACGTGGACCGCAGCGCAGGCACGGTTGATCAGGGCCTGTGGCGCTTCGGTTTCGGGATGCTGTTCCAGTAGTAACCGTCTGTTTTGTAGTTTTGTAGGTCGTGTTAGCCGTAGGCGTAACCCGACAGGTGTACATTGCGGCCCTGCGCTTTTGAAATAAGCCCGGTAAATCTGTTGGATTACGCCTGCGGTGAATGTGACCTGCGCGGGCGTGCGGTTGTCTTCTCGGTGCGCTTGCCTTCCTGCTGTTTCTGTATTCCTTTCGGTGTCACGGTCCTTCTTTGCTGCGCAGTTGTTCTGCCAGTGCCACCCCCATGGCTCGGTAGCCGCTGGCGCTGGGGTGGTAGCCGTCTTCGGCGAGCAGAGTGGGGTCTTGCAGGGCGGGGTAGCCGAGATAGAGCAGAGTGTTATCGCCGGCGACCACATGGCGGTGTTGTTGATCCAGTTGTCTGGCGCGCCACCCGAGCAGTTGCCTTAACGGGATGGGCAAGGCGGTAAAGCGATGCATGGGTGGCACGGCCAGCAGGGTGACGCGGACAGCGGGGTGCTGCTTGCGCAGTGCCTGAACCAGGCGGAGTAACCCTGCCCGGTAGCGCCGCCGGGAGGTCAGCCCGGTGGTGTCATTGACGCGAGTTATGGTCATTTCTGGTGTACGGGGAGATAGAAGGATGGCGTATCCTGTTGATTGATTCCGGCAAGAATCACAACCAACAGAGAATGATACGCCATGACCCAGTCTACCCTGAGAGCGCTTTCACAACCAGAAGAAC
>JBDWVU010000023.1:2500-7479 GCA_039983755.1 Alloalcanivorax sp. | reverse complement strand
AGTCATAGTCATCAACGAGACGTTCTGTTCCTGTCACTTGCAGGAATATTTCTTACTGCACTAGTACTTGGCAATGTAATTGGTACTACAAAGTTCGTTACAATCTTCACTCTTACTTTACCTGACTGGTTGCAATCTATTACTCCTTCATTGGTTCGCGATGGAAGTCTTTATACAATGAGTGTGCCAGCAGGAGTTATTGCTTATCCATTTACCTTTTTAGCTACGGATCTGATCTCTGAACTTTTTGGAAGAAAAAAAGCACAGTTAGTAGTTTGGGTGGGTTTCTTTATGAACTTCTTTATGCTCTTGTTGATGACGATCAATCACTGGCTTCCTGATACGTATGGGGTAAGCGGTGGATTGGATCTGTTTGAAGGAGTGTACGAGTTCATGATCGGTAATACTATCGCCAGTATGATCGCTTATCTGATCGCTCAATCAGTAGATGTTCGGTTATTTCATTTCTGGAAAAAGAAAACCAACGGAAAACATTTGTGGTTGAGGAACAATGCTTCTACCATGTTTAGTCAGTTAGTAGACTCTACTGCTATTCTTATGATCTTATACTTTGCAGGAAATCTTGGGGAAAATGTGAATAGTTTGGGAGCGGTTTTCATTCTAATTCTCAATTCTTATCTGTTCAAATTCTTTTTTGCTCTTTTTGATACCCCATTATTCTATTTTGGAGTAAAGTTATTCCAAAAATTTGATGAAGATCCGGAGAGAAATAGCCTCTATTGAGCTCTAATCAAGCTTGAGAAAAAGAGTAGAAAAAAAGAGAAAAAATATTGAAATAAAACTTGCCCTGAAGGGTAGAAATCCCGTACCTTTATAATCCTTTCGAGGAAATAAAAATGCTGATCCAACAACACGTTTAGGTCAGCTTTTTTTGTCTTCAAAAGGTAAGTTCTTTGGAAATTATTGAAGCATAAGACAGATTGTTTGTGCGAGCTTTATGAAGTTATTCTTTTGAATGATGGAGTGTAGGGTCGGCTCACAGCGTATATAAATTTAATTTTTTACAATGGAGAGTTTGATCCTGGCTCAGGACGAACGCTGGCGGCGGGCTTAACACATGCAAGTCGAAGGAGAAGGAAAGAGCTTGCTCTTTCTGGAGACTGGCGGACGGGTGAGTAACGCGTAGCTAACCTGCCTTTAACTGGGGGATAACATTCCGAAAGGGGTGCTAATACCGCATAAAGCAACTGAGTCGCATGACTCTAGTTGTTAAAGGTTTCGACCGGTTAAAGAGGGGGCTGCGTGCTATTAGTTAGTTGGTGAGGTAACGGCTCACCAAGGCGATGATAGCTAGGGGGTCTGAGAGGATGATCCCCCACACTGGGACTGAGACACGGCCCAGACTCCTACGGGAGGCAGCAGTGAGGAATCTTGCGCAATGGGCGAAAGCCTGACGCAGCCACGCCGCGTGCCGGATGAAGGCCCTATGGGTTGTAAACGGCTTTTAAGCAGGAAGAACGACCGGATTTCGATCTGGTGTGACGGTACTGCTTGAATAAGCACCGGCTAACTCCGTGCCAGCAGCCGCGGTAATACGGAGGGTGCAAGCGTTGTCCGGAATCATTGGGTGTAAAGGGTGCGTAGGCGGGCGTCTAAGTCTGGGGTGAAATCTTGCCGCTTAACGGTAAAATGGCCTTGGATACTGGGCGTCTTGAGTGTAGAAGAGGTAAGTGGAATTCGTAGTGTAGCGGTGAAATGCATAGATATTACGAAGAACATCAGTGGCGAAGGCGGCTTACTGGTCTACAACTGACGCTGAGGCACGAAAGCGTGGGGAGCGAACAGGATTAGATACCCTGGTAGTCCACGCTGTAAACGATGCATACTAGGTGTTGGCCTTTCGGGGCCAGTGCTGCAGTTAACGCATTAAGTATGCCACCTGGGGAGTACGTCGGCAACGATGAAACTCAAAGGAATTGACGGGGGCCCGCACAAGCGGTGGAGCATGTGGCTTAATTCGATGCAACGCGAGGAACCTTACCTGGGCTAAATCTACAGCGCTACCTCTGGAAACAGAGGGTTCTCTATGAGACGCTATAGAAGGTGCTGCATGGCTGTCGTCAGCTCGTGCCGTGAGGTGTTGGGTTAAGTCCCGCAACGAGCGCAACCCCTGTGGTTAGTTACCAGCACATAATGGTGGGGACTCTAGCCAGACTGCCTACGCAAGTAGTGAGGAAGGTGGGGACGACGTCAAGTCATCATGGCCCTTACGTCCAGGGCTGCACACGTGCTACAATGGATGGTACAGAAGGTCGCTACTCAGCAATGAGGTGCAAATCTTTAAAACCATTCTCAGTTCGGATCGGAGTCTGCAACTCGACTCCGTGAAGTTGGAATCGCTAGTAATCGCGTATCAGCAATGACGCGGTGAATACGTTCCCGGGCCTTGTACACACCGCCCGTCAAGCGATGGAAGTCAGGAGTACCTGATGTCGCCCCGGTAAGGGGTGCCTAGGGTAAGCCTGGTAACTGGCGCTAAGTCGTAACAAGGTAGCCGTACCGGAAGGTGCGGCTGGATCACCTCCTTTCAAGGAGAGCCTTGCTAGCTGGGTTATATATACACCAGCAAGCGATGAACCTACACAACTACCATAAGTAGTTCGTTACAAACAATCTGTCCTATGCTGCAACAATGAAGGAAAGCAGAGCAGCGGAGAAGCCCTGAGGCCGGCGTTGGCTACCAGGTGCGATCCCCGAGTAATATTGGGGCTTGTAGCTCAGGTGGTTAGAGCGCACGCCTGATAAGCGTGAGGTCGGAGGTTCAAGTCCTCCCAAGCCCACTTTTCTGACCAAGGAAGAGGGGCTATAGCTCAGCTGGCTAGAGCACTGCCTTTGCAAGGCAGGGGTCCAGGGTTCGAATCCCTGTAGCTCCACTGAAATTGAAGTACAAGTATTGAAGTAAGATGTGATGGTAATACTGAGCGGGTGCGTAACCCCGGAAATCACATAGTTTTATTGAAAGAATGTTAGTTGCTGCGGGTGTCTTTCGAGGCCGAAGCGGTAGTTTTATAACAGCCTGCCCGTGCTACGGGCAAGTTCTTTGACATGGTGAAAAAGTATAACAATGTATAAAGAGCGGCAATCGATTGATTGTCAGCTCATATAGTATGTTTGAAGTGTTCGTTTAACGAACGCAGATAACATGCGCCTAGGGTAGCTGTAGGTGGTAGTACACCTGCAGCCCACAAGAGTAATAGCTCAAGCAATTGAGTATGTTCCTTGCGCGCACCGAGAGGTAGTGCAAGCCATATAAAATAAGCAATTAAGGGCACACGGTGGATGCCTAGGCATGCAGAGGCGAAGAAGGACGTGTAAAGCTGCGATAAGCTGCGGGGAGTTGCAAAAGAACTGTGATCCGCGGATTTCCGAATGGGGCAACCCACTCTAATTTATTAGGGTATCCTTTCGAGGAGGCATACCCGGGGAACTGAAACATCTAAGTACCCGGAGGAAGAGAAAACAACAGTGATTCCGCAAGTAGTGGCGAGCGAACGCGGAACAGCCCAAACCGCATCCTACGGGGTGCGGGGTAGTAGGACCTGCGTAATTTTTGTAATCTTAAATCGAAGCTGTCTGGAAAGCAGCGCCACAGAAGGTGAAAGCCCTGTAGGTGTACCGATTACAAAAAGGCGGGTATCCTGAGTAGCGCGAGACCGGTGAAATCTTGCGTGAACCAGCCGGCACCATCCGGTAAGGCTAAATACATCTGCATGACCGATAGTGAACCAGTACCGTGAGGGAAAGGTGAAAAGAACGCCGAGAAGGCGAGTGAAATAGTACCTGAAACCGTGTGCTTACAAGCGGTCGGAGCTGCATTTATGTAGTGACGGCGTGCCTTTTGTATAATGAGCCTACGAGTTGCTCCTGTTGTGCGAGGTTAAGCCCCTAAGGGGTGGAGCCGTAGCGAAAGCGAGTCTGAATAGGGCGTGCAGTACAGCGGGGCAGACGCGAAACCAAGTGATCTATCCATGGTCAGGGTGAAGCGGTGGTAAGACACCGTGGAGGCCCGAACCGGTTGACGTTGAAAAGTCTTCGGATGAACTGTGGATAGGGGTGAAAGGCCAATCAAACTTGGAGATAGCTCGTACTCCCCGAAATATATTTAGGTATAGCGTCTGGTTTTGTCACACTGGAGGTAGAGCACTGATTAGGCTAGGGCCCTTCACCGGGTACCAACCCTAGACAAACTCCGAATACCAGTGATGAGCCGCCAGGCAGTCAGTCGCAGGGTGATAACGTCCTGTGGCGAGAGGGGAACAACCCAGACCACCAGCTAAGGTCCCTAAATACCGACTAAGTTGATCAAAGAAAGTTGAGTTGCTCAGACAACTAGGAGGTTGGCTTAGAAGCAGCCATTCCTTTAAAGAGTGCGTAATAGCTCACTAGTCAAGCGACTCGGCGTCGATAATAATCGGGCATAAGTCGGTTACCGAAGCTGTGGGATTTAACGATCGGTAGGGGAGCATTCCAGTCAGCGCAGAAGCAGCGCCCGCGAGGGGCCGTGGAGCGGCTGGAAGCGAAAATGTAGGCATGAGTAACGATAAGAAGGGTGAAAAACCCTTCCACCGTAAACCCAAGGGTTCCTGATCAACGCTAATCGGATCAGGGTTAGTCGAGACCTAAGGTGTACCCGGTGAGGCCGGGGAAGCCGATGGCAAAGCGGTTAAATATTCCGCTACCGAAGCCAGCGTATGGCTAAGGCGTGACGCAGAAGTGACACTCCCGCGTGCTGACGAATGCACGTTAAAGGGCGTAGGCCGGGGGGCAGGCAAATCCGCCTCCCGTTAAGGCTGAACCCCGACAGTACTCGGATTCTCACGATGAAGAGATAGTGGAGGTAATCATGCTGCCAAGAAAAGCGTCGTAGTTTGCTGGTTCTCGCTCGTACCCCAAACCGACACAGGTGGGTGAGGAGAGTATCCTCAGGTGCTCGAGTAATTCATGGCTAAGGAACTAGG
>JBDWVU010000022.1:0-3157 GCA_039983755.1 Alloalcanivorax sp. | reverse complement strand
GTTCTTCTGGTTGTGAAAGCGCTCTCAGGGTAGACTGGGTCATGGCGTATCATTCTCTGTTGGTTGTGATTCTTGCCGGAATCAATCAACAGGATACGCCATCCTTCTATCTCCCCGTACACCAGAAATGACCATAACTCGGCGAGAACCTTGGGCTGGCTCATAGGATTCTCCTGTCGCGTGTTTGTCAGTATGCTGACCATTCTGCCTGTTGCGGCGCACACTGTCAGTAATGGCAGTGTGACGCACGGGCGGCGTACGAAGCGATGCCAACGGTGCCAGGCAACGACGCCCTGTCTGCGGAGTGTCCCATGCTGCTCTATTATCTTGATCTTGCTGGCGTTGCCGTGTTTGCTGTCAGTGGTGTACTGGCGGCACGCGACCGGGACCTTGATTTGCTCGGTGTGCTCGTGGTTGCCGCGATCACAGCGATCGGTGGCGGAACGTTGCGTGACTTGCTGCTCGATCGTCACCCGATTTTCTGGATCACCGATACCTGGTACCTGGTCGTTATTCTTGCTGCCACTATCGCTACCGTGCTTTACCTGCGACTGCGCCAGCCACCGGGCATCAGCCTGCAAGTGGCGGATGCGTTTGGCCTTGGCCTGTTTGCGCTGTCCGGAGCCCAGTACGCCGAAGCGGCCAACAGCTCACCGTTGATTGTGGTGCTGATGGGCACCATGACCGGCGTTACCGGTGGCGTGATTCGTGATGTGATTACCGCCAAGGTGCCGCTGATCCTGCGCCAGGAAATTTACGCCACGGCCGCGATTGCCGGCGTGCTCGCTTATCTCGGCATGAAGCAGCTAGGCGTGCCGGAGAGTTACGCGTTCCCCGGCGGGATACTGGTTGTGGTTGGTATCAGGCTGGTGGCTATTCGTTGGGGGCTGCATTTGCCGGTGGTGCACAAGCCGTAGGAGCGCTTTACTTCCGGCTATACGGACTCTTCCGGATTTGTCAGTTTGTCCTTTTTTGCGAGATATGTATCAAACAGTGCTTGATGCCGCGTAAGGCTCAGCGTATCCATCGGACTATCGTAGTCGCGTACCCTTCGATCAGGTTCGCAAGAGTCTGGTCCTTTTGATTTTGTAAGATGAGCGTCCCTGTTTCCCGATCGCAGTGATGGCAACTCAGCAGAGGCTGGCACAGCCGGGCTTATTTCGCAGGGCGCTGTATATCAGTTCCGGATGCTGGTTGGAGGTAACCGTCCAGGCGACGCCGCTACTGGCGAAGCTCCAGGTATTGATCAGCGGTGTCAGCACAAGCAGGGCTGGCTTGTCCTTGCCCAGCGTGACGTCCAATCCATAAGGTGCCGGGTTGGGCAGGCCAAAGTCACGGGCCGCTGTGAGCAGGACAAAGTAGTTGCCGTCGGAGTAGTAGCCGGCCACGGCAGGCAGCGCGCCAGGATGAATCAGGCGTCGTTGCAGCGGCAGGCCAAGCAGGGCGTCGGGCAGCTTGCCGATGGCGGGCAGCCGTGCAGTGACCGCGTCGCCGCTCGCATCCGGCCAGTCCAGATCCCACTCGATCTGCATGGCGGAGGCCGGCAGCGTTGGAGCTTCGGGCAGCGTCAGCGGCTGGTTGAATGTGATGCGCTGGTATTGGTAGCTGAAGCTGTCGCCGCCGTGCAGGGTGACGTTGCCGGCCAGAGGGAAGCTGTATTGATCAAGTACCCGAGTGCGCGAGTGTTGAATCAGGTCGTTCGGGTTGCGCGCTTTCTGTTCCAGTTCGACAGCGTCGTGGCCGGCCACCTTGCTGACGTTGCCGAGTGTGTAGAAATAGCGCCGGGTATTTTCCCGCCAGGCATCCTCGATCCGTTTGGCTTCCTGTTCCGCCGGGGCGGCGGGCAGGTTGCGAATAATCAGGGCGATATCCAGCGTTGGCAGCCAGGTCATCAGGGTGTCTTCGCTGTAGCGGGTGACGCTGCCGGCGAGGCTGGCTGGCGCCGAGGTGTGGCTATGGAAATCGTGCGGGCGCTGGAACCAGATTTCGCTCTTGACGGTGTCATTGCCGTACAGGCCCTGTTGTTCCAGCACGCCCTGATAGCTTTGCACGGCGGCGATATTGCGCACCGTGCGTTCAATCTGCATTTCCGCCCAGCCGGCAAAGCTGTTGTTGCAGGCAAGCAGGAAAAGGCTGGCAGCCATGAGGGGAGTCGGGGCAGGGCGACGGGTCATTGTTCAGTGCTCCGTTTCGGTAACAGGCGGCGGGCCAGTTCGACCCAGCCATGAATTTGCAGCCACAGCGGATTGCGGCTGCCGGGGTCCGGCCGCACGCCATAGTGAATCGGTTGATCGGTGCTGGCGAAGGTGCCGAACAGCCGGTCCCAGATAATCAGGGTGCCGCCAAAGTTGCGGTCCACAATGTCCGCGTTGCTGGCATGGTGAACACGATGATGGGTGGGGGTGTTGAAGATCCAGCCGAAGGCCCGCGGCCAGGGATCGGTTTCCGAATGCAGGAAGGCCTGATAGGCGAGATTGATCAGCTGCATGGAAATCACCATCAGCGGGTCGAAGCCGATCAGTGGCAACGGCAACCAGAAAAAGAAGGTGATAAACGGAAACCAGCTTTGCCGCAGGGCGGTACTCAGATTAAAAAATTTCGATGAGTGATGGGTGACATGGGCAGCCCAGAAAAACGCCAGCTTGTGACTGCCGCGGTGGAACCAGTAAAAGCAGAAATCCTCCAGCACAAACAGCGCGCCCCACAGTAACCAGAATCGACTGCTGGCAGGGTCGAGCCACCAGGGGCCAAAGTCGAACAGCCGGTATTGCCAGACGCTGTAGTAAATGCGGAACAGGATATCCAGCCAGACCAGACCGATCAGCAGGTAGCCGGCATACATCAGCAAATTGGTGGCGGCATCGCCGGACTGATAGCGTGCCGGTCGGCGCAGCCATTCCAGCAGCATCAGCAGGGCCAGTAGCAGCAGGCCGCCATAATAGGTGTGATCGGGGGTCATGGACGGACCATCATTGTTGTTATGTGGAAACCTGAAGCCTGATAGTCCCACAGTTGCGAGTTATTGTCAAATCTGGTGTACGGGCTCAGGCGGCGTTCCTGTCTGACTGATCCTGTACTTGTTCCCCATCCTTGAATTTCACGTTGTTGACCACGAGGGCCAGCAGATCAAATCCCTTGATCCGTTTCCAGCGCTTCT
>JBDWVU010000021.1:0-15901 GCA_039983755.1 Alloalcanivorax sp. | reverse complement strand
AAAGCAATGGCGCTACCGCCCCATACTTCTGCACACACGCGTGTCAGCGCGGCAGTCAGGGTGGTTTTACCATGGTCAACGTGACCAATGGTGCCTACGTTTACGTGCGGTTTATTACGTTCAAACTTTTCCTTAGCCACGGCTCTATACCTTTAACAAATTAACCGTAAATTTAAGATTTTTTGCCGCTGATGACTTCATCAGCGATATTCTTTGGCGCCTCAGCGTACTTCAGGAACTCCATGGAGTAACTGGCACGACCCTGAGACATGGAACGCAGGTCAGTAGCGTAACCGAACATTTCAGACAAAGGCACTTCGGCACGAATAATCTTGCCGGCCATGGTGTCTTCCATGCCCTGAACGATACCACGACGACGGTTCAAGTCACCCATCACGTCACCCATGTAGTCTTCCGGGGTTACCGCTTCCACCTTCATCATCGGCTCAAGCAGTACTGCACCGGCTTCCTTCGCTGCGTTCTTCACAGCCAGGGCACCCGCCATACGGAAAGCGTTTTCGTTGGAATCCACCTCGTGGTAGGAACCATCGTACAGAGTCGCTTTCACGCCAAGAATCGGGTAGCCCGCCAGCACACCGGCTTGCAGCTGTTCGTCGATACCCTTCTGTACCGCGCCGAAATATTCCTTCGGTACGGAACCACCGTGAATCTGTTCCTCGAACTGGAACTCTTCATCACGATCGATAGGCTCAAACTTGACCTTAACGTGACCGTACTGACCACGACCACCGGACTGCTTCACGAACTTACCGTCCACGTCCGCAGCACGGGTGAAGGTTTCGCGGTATGCCACCTGCGGCGCACCGATGTTCGCTTCCACCTTGAATTCACGCTTCATGCGGTCAACGAGGATGTCGAGGTGAAGCTCGCCCATGCCAGAGATAATGGTCTGGCCGGTTTCTTCGTCGGTCTTCACACGGAAAGACGGATCTTCCTGCGCCAGACGGCCCAGCGCCAGACCCATTTTTTCCTGGTCTGCCTTGGACTTCGGCTCCACAGCAACGGAGATTACCGGATCCGGGAATTCCATACGCTCCAGAACGATCGGGCTCTTCATGTCGCACAGGGTGTCACCGGTAGTGACGTCCTTCATGCCAACACAGGCCGCAATGTCACCTGCCAATACTTCCTTGATCTCTTCACGGCTGTTTGCGTGCATTTGCAGCAAACGCCCCACGCGCTCTTTCTTCTCGCGCACGGAGTTCATCACGCTGTCACCGGAATTCAGCACACCGGAGTAAACGCGGATGAAGGTCAGAGAACCTACAAACGGGTCGGTAGCGATCTTGAATGCCAGTGCAGAGAACGGTTCGTCGTCTGAAGACTTGCGTGCTTCAACGGTTTCGCCGTCCGGCAATACACCCTGGATGGCTTTTACTTCATCCGGTGCCGGCAGGAATTCAATAACCGCGTCAAGCAGTGCCTGAACGCCCTTGTTCTTGAAGGCAGAACCACACAGGCCGAGAACGATTTCATTGGCCAGAACCTGCTGACGCAGACCCGCCTTGATATCGTCATTGGAAAGGTCACCTTCTTCCAGGTACTTTTCCATCAGCTCTTCAGAGCCCTCTGCTGCCGCTTCCGTCATTTGCTCACGGAGCTCGTCACAACGCGCCTTGATGTCGTCCGGGATGTCCTTCTCTTCGTAGGTCATCCCCATGTCGTCTTCGCTCCAGTAGATAGCCTTCATCCGGATCAAATCGACGACACCCTTGAAGTTGTCTTCCGCACCGATGTTGTACTGAATCGGCACAACGGAAGCACCCAGACGTTTACGAATCTGGTTACAAACGGAGTCAAAATCTGCGCCAGCGCGATCCATCTTGTTGACGAACACGATACGCGGCACTTCATATTTGTTGGCCTGGCGCCACACAGTCTCGGACTGCGGCTCAACGCCGGAAGAACCACAGAACACCACCACGGCACCATCGAGTACCCGCAAGGAACGCTCTACTTCAATAGTGAAGTCAACGTGCCCGGGAGTATCAATAATGTTGATACGGTGCTGGTCGTACTGCTGGTCCATACCCTGCCAGAAAGTGGTGGTCGCAGCGGAGGTAATGGTAATACCACGCTCCTGTTCCTGCTCCATCCAGTCCATGGTGGCAGCACCGTCGTGCACCTCACCAATTTTGTGAGACACACCGGTGTAGAAAAGAATACGCTCGGTAGTAGTGGTCTTGCCCGCATCTACGTGCGCACAGATACCGATATTGCGATAGCGATTAAGAGGAGTCTTACGAGCCACGGTGCTAACCTCGATTCACTGGTTCAAATACAAAAACCGGCCTGTACACAGGCCGGTTTCACTCGCTTGTCTTCTGCCTTAGAAGCGGAAGTGGGAGAAGGCCTTGTTGGCCTCGGCCATACGATGCACGTCTTCACGTTTCTTCATCGCAGCGCCTTTGCCTTCAGCGGCATCCATCACTTCGCCGGCCAGACGAGCAGGCATGCTCTTCTCACCACGCTTACGTGCAGCATCAACCAACCAACGCATTGCCAGAGCAGTACGACGGCTGGGACGAACCTCAACAGGAACCTGGTAAGTCGCACCACCAACACGGCGGCTCTTTACCTCGACGGCAGGACGGATATTGTCCAGCGCCTTTTCGAACGTCTCCAGGGAATCAGCCCCTTTGCGTTCGGTGATAATATCCAGCGCACCGTAAACAATACGCTCGGATACAGACTTTTTACCACTGACCATTACATGGTTCATGAACTTGGCCAGAATCTGGCTTCCAAACTTCGGATCCGGCAGGATCTCCCGTTTGGCGACAACGCGACGTCTTGGCATCGGATGTGTTCCTCTAACATTCCCGCTTTGGGCGGGGAAAGCTTCAGGTGACTCCGGAACGGCATGCCGTCCGGACCTTACTCATCCCTCCGCAGCCACACGGGCTACGGCATTCAGAAAAGGTAGCTAGGTATTACTTAGGACGCTTGGCGCCATACTTGGAGCGACGCTGCTTGCGGTCCTGCACGCCTGCCGTATCCAGGGTGCCACGTACGGTGTGGTAGCGAACACCGGGAAGGTCTTTTACACGACCGCCACGGATCAACACTACGGAGTGCTCCTGCAGGTTATGCCCTTCACCACCAATGTAGGAAGAGACTTCATAACCGTTGGTCAGACGCACACGACACACTTTACGCAGCGCGGAGTTCGGCTTCTTCGGAGTAGTGGTATACACCCGAGTGCAAACGCCGCGACGCTGGGGGCAGCCCTGCAGGGCTACGGAGTCGCTCTTTTCTACCTTGCTTTTGCGCGGCTTGCGCACCAGCTGGTTTACAGTTGCCATGAAACTACTGCCTCACGCTTACAGTTCTGTGACAAAAACCGTCAGTTTACGGCCCATGCCACCCAATTACCGCCCATGAAACCATGGGGGGCAGCGATTGTAGGGAGCCCCCGGCATCCCGTCAAGGCGCCGGTGAGTCTCTACGGTTGCCCCCGAGGGGGCAAATGGCACCAGCCACTTGTGCTGGTGCCATTATCGGGTCAAGAAAACGCCCGCACTACTCGTCGGAGGAGCTAAGCGCCTCGGACAGAGCCGCTTCCACCTCGTCCATGGTCGGCGCTTCCGGCCCGCGTGCGTCAGCACGCTGGCGGCGACGATCCATGTGGTAGGCATAGCCGGTACCGGCCGGGATCAGACGACCCACAACCACGTTTTCTTTCAGGCCACGCAGGTCGTCTTCCTTGCCGGTTACCGCCGCTTCGGTGAGAACGCGGGTGGTTTCCTGGAAAGACGCCGCAGAGATGAAGGACTCGGTTGCCAGAGAAGCCTTGGTGATACCCAAC
Organism: Alloalcanivorax sp.; assembly: GCA_039983755.1. GTDB lineage: Bacteria > Pseudomonadota > Gammaproteobacteria > Pseudomonadales > Alcanivoracaceae > Alcanivorax. The sequence continues at coordinate 12,072 of JBDWVU010000021.1, read as the reverse complement.
AACAGACGCTGGTATTGCGGCAGCATCTTGTCTTCGGCTTTCAGACGATCGATCTCTTCCATAACGCGGGCATATTCTGCCTGCTCACCCTTGATGAAGTGAGACTCGCCCACTTCCAGGATCTCTACTTTGCGCAGCATCTGGCGGATGATCGTTTCAATGTGCTTGTCATTGATCTTCACACCCTGCAGGCGGTAAACCTCCTGCACTTCGTTAACGATGTAACGGGCCAGCTCGGACTCACCTTTCAGGCGCAGGATATCGTGGGGGTTCAGCGGACCATCAGATACCACCTCACCCTTCTCTACCCGCTCACCTTCAAACACGTTGAGTTGACGCCACTTGGGAATCAGTTCTTCGTAATTGTCATCACTGTTATCGGGAGTGATAACCAGGCGAACCTTGCCTTTGGTTTCTTTACCGAAGGAAACGGTACCGGTCTTTTCAGCCAGGATTGCCGCTTCTTTCGGGTTCCGTGCTTCGAACAAGTCAGCAACACGGGGCAGACCACCGGTGATGTCACGGGTCTTGGAGGATTCCTGCGGAATCCGCGCAATCACGTCACCCACACCGATGTTGGCGCCATCCTTCAGGCCACACAGCGCACCGCCCGGCAGGAAGTACTGCGCCGGCATGTCTGTGTTGGGCATGACAATAGGCTTGCCCTTGCCATCCAGCACCCGGATAACCGGACGCATGTCCTTACCCGCAGAAGGACGGTTCTGGGAACCGAGCACTTCGATATTGGTCAGGCCGGTCAGCTCGTCGGTCTGGTGGTTTACGGTGATACCTTCTTCCATATCACCGAACTGCACCTTACCTTCCACTTCCGCGATGATCGGGTGTGTGTGCGGATCCCAGGTTGCAACAACCTGACCACCGCCAACTTCGTCACCTTCGTTCACGGTCACAGTGGCACCGTAGGGCAGCTTGTAACGCTCACGCTCACGGCCGATCTCATCAGCTACCGCCAGATCCGCAGAACGGGAAACGATTACCAGCCCGTCCTTGTGCTGCACGTGCTTAGCATTGTGGAAACGCACCTTGCCGCCGTGCTTGATCTGAATGCTGGACACCGCAGATGCCCGGCTAGCCGCACCACCAATGTGGAAGGTACGCATGGTCAGCTGGGTACCCGGCTCACCAATAGACTGTGCAGCGATAACACCGACAGCCTCGCCCACGTTGACCTGATGGCCACGGGCCAGATCACGACCGTAACAGGTGGCACACACGCCCCAGCGAGTCGCACAGGTAATCGGCGAGCGCACCAGCACTTCGTCCACACCCATGGTTTCCAGCTGCTCAACCCAGACCTCATCCAGCAGGGTGCCGGCTTCCACCGCCACTTCGTCCTGTTTCAGCGGGTTCATCACATCACGGGCAACCACACGACCGAGAACACGTTCACGCAGCGGCTCTACCACGTCACCACCTTCGATCAGCGGCGTCATCAGCAGGCCTTCCTCGGTGCCACAATCGATATGATTGATCACCAGATCCTGCGCCACATCCACCAGACGACGAGTCAGGTAACCGGAGTTCGCCGTTTTCAGTGCGGTATCCGCCAGACCTTTACGAGCACCGTGAGTAGAGATGAAGTACTGGAGTACGTTCAAACCTTCACGGAAGTTACTGGTAATCGGCGTTTCGATAATGGAGCCATCCGGCTTGGCCATCAGGCCACGCATACCGGCCAGCTGACGAATCTGGGCAGCGGAACCCCGCGCCCCGGAATCGGCCATCATGAAGATGGAGTTGAAAGAGCCCTGCTCTTCGTCCTTGCCGTCGCGGTTCTTGACCACTTCAACGCGAAGGTTCTCCATCATCGCCTTGGCGATCAGGTCATTGGTCCGTGCCCAGATATCCACGACCTTGTTGTAACGCTCACCGCGAGTCACCAGACCGGAAGCAAACTGCTCCTCGATCTCGCGCACTTCTTCTTCGGCAGCGTCGATCATGGTGTACTTGGCATCCGGGATCACCATGTCTTCCACACCAATGGAAGAACCGGACAATGTCGCTTCACGGAAGCCCAGATACATCAGCTGGTCAGCAAAGATACAGGTCTCTTTGGTGCCCAGAATCCGGTAACAGGTGTTCAGCAGCTTGGAAATGGCCTTCTTGGTCATGTTCTGGTTGACCATGTCGAAGCCCAGACCCGCCGGCACGATATCCCACAGCTTACAGCGGCCGGGGGTGGTATCGGCAATGAAGGTCCGCTCTTCCACGTTACCTTCCAGGTCTTTCACCACTTCATGCACACGCACTTTAACGCGGGCATGGATGTGCACCTGCTTGTTACCCAGCGCGCGCATCACTTCCTTAGTGTCGGCAAACACCTGGCCTTCACCCTGTGCATTCACACGGTCACGGCTGATGTAGTACAGACCCAGAACCACGTCCTGGGTAGGACCGATGATGGGCTCACCATTGGCCGGAGACAGGATGTTGTTGGTGGACATCATCAGCGCACGGGCTTCGAGCTGGGCTTCCAGGGTCAGCGGTACGTGTACCGCCATCTGGTCACCATCGAAGTCGGCGTTGAATGCCGCACACACCAGCGGGTGCAGCTGGATCGCCTTACCTTCAATCAATACCGGCTCAAACGCCTGGATACCCAGACGGTGAAGGGTCGGGGCCCGGTTCAGCATCACCGGGTGTTCGCGAATCACTTCGGCGAGGATATCCCACACCTCAGCGGTTTCGCGCTCAACCATCTTCTTGGCCGCCTTGATGGTGGTGGCGAGACCACGACCTTCAAGCTTGGCGAAGATGAACGGCTTGAACAGTTCCAGCGCCATCTTCTTGGGCAGGCCACACTCGTGCAGCTTGAGAGTCGGGCCTACCACGATCACGGAACGACCGGAGTAATCGACTCGCTTGCCCAACAGGTTCTGACGGAAACGACCCTGCTTACCCTTGATCATGTCAGCCAGGGATTTCAGGGGACGCTTGTTGGAACCGGTAATGGCCCGGCCGCGACGGCCGTTATCGAGCAGCGCATCCACAGATTCCTGCAGCATACGCTTTTCGTTACGCACGATGATGTCCGGCGCACTCAGGTCCAGCAGACGCTTGAGGCGGTTGTTCCGGTTAATCACCCGGCGGTACAGATCGTTCAGATCGGAAGTGGCGAAGCGCCCACCGTCCAGCGGTACCAGCGGACGCAGATCCGGCGGCAGAACCGGCAGCACGGTGAGAATCATCCACTCGGGCGCGTTGCCGGAATCCTTGAAGGCTTCCATCAACTTCAGGCGCTTGGACAGCTTCTTCAGCTTGGTGTCGGAGTTAGTGGATTCCACTTCCTCACGCAGGATCTTGATCTCTTCAACCAGATCCAGCTCCATCAGCAGCTGCTGCACAGCCTCGGCACCCATCTTGGCTTCGAATTCGTCACCGAACTCTTCCAGGGAGTCGAAGTACTCTTCATCTGTAAGCAGCTGCCCACGCTCCAGCGTGGTCATGCCCGGCTCTGTTACAACAAAGGATTCGAAGTACAAGACCCGCTCGATATCGCGCAGGGTCATGTCCAGCATCAGACCGATACGGGACGGCAGTGACTTCAGGAACCAGATGTGAGCAGTGGGGCTGGCCAGCTCGATATGGCCCATGCGCTCACGACGCACCTTGGACAGGGTGACTTCAACGCCACACTTCTCACAGATAACGCCACGATGTTTCAAACGCTTGTACTTACCGCACAGGCATTCGTAGTCCTTGATCGGACCAAAGATTCGCGCACAAAACAGACCATCACGCTCAGGCTTGAACGTGCGGTAGTTAATGGTCTCAGGCTTCTTTACTTCACCAAAAGACCAGGAGCGGATCAGATCCGGCGGCGCAAGCGCGATGCGGATCTTGTCGAACTCCGTGACTTGTCCCTGACTTTTGAGCAAATTCAGCAAGTCTTTCAAGGCCAGTCCTCCGTAGTGAGCTTTCGCTCTAGATTCTTTCCTAAACCCGGGTACACAGTGGCTCCGCCGTTATCCGGCGGAGCCCACTGCCTTAGTCGTTTTCCAGCTCGATATTGATACCAAGCGAGCGGATTTCCTTCAGCAATACGTTGAAGGATTCCGGCATACCCGGATCCATGCGGTGATCACCATCCACGATGTTCTTGTAAACGCGGGTACGGCCATTCACGTCATCGGATTTAACAGTGAGCATTTCCTGCAAGGTGTAAGCGGCGCCATAGGCTTCCAGCGCCCACACTTCCATCTCACCGAAACGCTGACCACCGAACTGCGCCTTACCACCCAGCGGCTGCTGGGTAACCAGGCTGTAGGAACCAGTGGAACGAGCATGCATCTTGTCGTCCACCAGGTGGTTCAACTTGAGCATGTACATGTAGCCCACGGTCACCTTGCGATCAAAGGCTTCACCGGTACGGCCATCCCACAACTGGACCTGACCCGACTTGTCGTGGCCAGCCAGCTCCAGCAGCTCCTTGATCTCGAACTCTTTGGCACCGTCGAATACCGCCGTCGCCATGGGCACACCGCCCACCAGGTTCTTGGCCAAGTCGATGATTTCGTCATCGCTGAAGCTATCCAGATCTTCCGGAGTGCCACCGGCGCCAGCCTTGTTGTAGATCTTGTCGAGGAAAACGCGGATGTCCGCAATCTTCTTCTGCTCGGCCAGCATTTCGCCGATTCGCTCACCAAGACCTTTGGCTGCCCAACCCAGGTGGGTCTCCAGAATCTGCCCCACGTTCATACGGGACGGTACACCCAGCGGGTTCAACACCACATCCACCGGCACACCGTTCTCGTCGTACGGCATATCTTCTTCCGGCATGATCACAGAGATCACACCCTTGTTACCGTGACGGCCGGCCATCTTGTCACCGGGCTGGATGCGACGCTTGATTGCCAGGTAAACCTTGACCACTTTCAGGACACCGTGAGCCAGATCATCACCACCGGAGATCTTGGCCTGCTTGTCCTTATAGCGCTCGTCCTGCTCTTTCTTGTGCTGCTCCAGGTACTGCTGGGCACGCTCAAGCTGTTCGGCCACATCATCATCGGCCGGGCGCAGTTCGAACCATTTCTCGGCATCCAGGCCATCCAGGATCTCGCCGGTCATCTCGGCACCACGCTTGAAGCCGGCGCCGCCGTTGACCTTCTTGCCCACCATGACGGTGCGCAGACGCTCCAGAATATCCTGCTCGAGAATACGGTACTCGTCTTTCAAATCCTTGCGGAACTGCTCAAGGGCAGCCTGCTCGATTTGACGGGCACGCTCATCTTTTTCCACGCCGTCGCGGGTAAATACCTGTACGTCGATGATGGTGCCCTTAACCCCGGAAGACACTCGCTGGGAGGTATCCTTCACGTCAGAGGCTTTCTCACCGAAGATGGCACGCAACAGCTTCTCTTCCGGGGTTAGCTGGGTTTCGCCCTTCGGCGTTACCTTGCCCACCAGAATATCGCCAGCTTCCACTTCCGCACCAATGTACACGATGCCGGATTCGTCCAGTTTGGACAGCGCGGCTTCGCCAACATTGGGAATATCAGCGGTAATCTCTTCCGGACCCAACTTGGTATCACGGGCGATACAGGTCAGTTCCTGAATGTGGATAGAGGTAAACCGATCTTCCTTCACCACCCTCTCGGAGATAAGGATGGAATCCTCGAAGTTGTAACCATTCCACGGCATGAACGCCACGCGCATGTTCTGGCCCAGAGCCAGCTCACCCATGTCAACGGACGGACCGTCAGCCATGATGTCGCGTGCAGCAACCCGATCACCCACTTTCACCAGCGGACGCTGGTTGATGCAGGTATTCTGGTTGGAGCGGGTGTATTTGGTCAGGTTGTAGATATCTACACCCGCTTCACCTTCGCTCACTTCGTCATCGTTCACTTTCACGATGATCCGGGACGCATCCACCTTGTCGACGATGCCGCCACGGGTGGCAACCACACAGACACCGGAATCGCGGGCCACATGACGCTCAAAACCGGTACCTACCAGCGGCTTGTCAGCACGCAGGGTGGGCACAGCCTGACGCTGCATGTTGGAGCCCATCAAGGCCCGGTTCGCATCATCGTGCTCGAGGAACGGGATCAGTGACGCCGCCACGGATACCACCTGACGGGGAGAGACATCCATATGGGTAATGGTGTCACGCTCCATCACGGTAAATTCGTAACGGTGACGCACAGTAACGAAGTCTTCTTCGAAACCGCCGTCTTCTGTCATTTTCGCGTCTACCTGCGCAATTACGCACTCGGCTTCTTCAATCGCGGACAGGTATTCGATTTCTTCGCTGACCTTGCCGTCAATCACTTTCAGGTACGGAGACTCAAGGAAGCCATACTCGTTGGCGCGGGCATAGGTGGCCAGGGAGTTGATCAGACCGATGTTCGGACCTTCAGGGGTCTCGATCGGACATACACGACCATAATGGGTCGGGTGTACGTCGCGAACCTCAAAGCCGGCACGCTCACGGGTCAGACCACCCGGGCCCAACGCGGAGACACGACGCTTGTGCGTAATCTCGGACAGCGGGTTGTTCTGATCCATGAACTGGGACAGCTGGGAAGAGCCAAAGAACTCTTTCACGGCAGCAGCCACCGGCTTGGAATTGATCAGATCCTGCGGCATCAGGCCTTCGGATTCGGCCAGACTTAGACGTTCCTTGACCGCACGCTCAACACGTACCAGACCGACACGGAACTGGTTCTCGGCCATTTCACCCACGGAACGCACACGACGGTTACCCAGGTGATCGATATCATCGACCACGCCGTTACCGTTGCGGATATCCACCAAGGTTCTCAGCACCTCGATAATGTCGGAGGTTTCCCCGCCCATTTGTTCGAAGTACTGCTTGCCTTCCTCATCGGAGCGGGCGCTGAAGTAGCGGCCGTCATAGAGGATGCCAGGACCGGTTTCATCTTCACGACCGAGACGACGGTTAAACTTCATCCGGCCAACGCCGGACAGGTCATAACGTTCGTCGGTGAAGAACAGATTCTTGAACAGGTTCTCAGCCGCTTCTTTGGTCGGCGGCTCACCCGGGCGCATCATGCGGTAGATTTCGACCAGCGCCTCAAGCGGCGTACGGGTCGGATCAGCACGCAGGGTATCGGCCATGAACGGGCCGTTATCCAGATCGTTGGTATAGAGTGTCTCAAAGTCGGTAATGCCGCCTTGCTCCAGCTTCTCCAGCGTTTCCGCGGTCAGCTCGGTATTACACTCCACCAGAATCTCGCCGGTGTCCTGGTCGATGATCGACTTGGCCAGGTATTTGCCCTGCAGGTATTCAGCCGGGATTTCCAGGTATTCAATGTTGGCTTTTTCCAACTGGCGAATGTGGCGCGCAGTAATACGGCGGCCACGCTCTACCACGACTTCACCGTCAGCCAGGATATCGAAGGTCGCGGTTTCACCACGCAGACGCTCCGGCACCAGCTTCATACGGTAAATGCCGTCTTCCACTGCGATTTCATTGGTGTCGAAGAACATCTCCAACACTTCGTCGGAGGTGTAGCCCAACGCACGCAGCAGGATGGTCGCCGGCAGTTTGCGGCGACGGTCGATCCGGACAAAGACCTGGTCTTTGGGATCGAATTCGAAGTCCAGCCAGGAACCACGGTAAGGAATCACCCGGGCAGAATAGAGCAGCTTGCCGGAAGAGTGAGTCTTGCCTTTATCGTGGTCGAAGAACACACCGGGAGACCGGTGCAGCTGGGACACGATTACACGTTCGGTACCATTGATAACGAAGGTACCGTTTTCGGTCATCAGGGGAATTTCACCCATGTAGACCTGTTGTTCACGAATATCCTTGATCGCCCCGGATGATTCACGATCGTAAATCACCAGACGAATACGCACACGCAATGGCGCCGCGTAGGTAGTACCGCGAATGATGCATTCTTTTACATCAAAAACGGGTTTGCCGAACTCGTAGCCGGCATACTCCAGCGCTGCATTTCCTGAATAACTGGCGATCGGAAATACCGACCGGAAAGCGGCTTCCAGACCTTCTTCCAGGCGTTCTTCTGAGCTCTTATCCTGCTGCAGGAATTTACGGTAAGAATCGAGCTGTATCGCCAGGAGATAAGGCACCTCCATAACTTTCGGAAGCTTGCCGAAATCTTTGCGGATCCGCTTTTTCTCAGTGAATGAGTATGCCATCTGCGTTCCTCAGCTGTTGACCTATCACCCTATGGTGATATTTCTGCATGAAACCCTTCATACAGAAACGACAAAAGGCTGGCAGCCAAAAAGCTGCCAGCCGGCGTCTTGCCGCGAAACCGCGGAAAGACATAGCGCCAATGCGCTTACTTGAGCTCGGCAGTACCGCCAGCCTCTTCGATCTTTTTCTTGATCTCTTCGGCTTCGTCTTTGGCAGCGCCTTCCTTAACAGGAGCAGGAGCGCCTTCAACCAGCTCTTTGGCTTCTTTCAGACCCAGGCCAGTCACTTCACGGACAGCCTTGATCACGCCAACTTTCTTGTCGCCGAAACCGGTCAGAACAACGTCAAACTCGGTTTGCTCTTCAGCGGCAGCAGCTTCACCACCAGCAGCTGCAGGAGCAGCAGCAACAGCGGCAGCGGCGGTAACGCCAAACTTCTCTTCCATGGCCTCGATCAGTTCAACGAGGTCCATAACACTCATATCGGCGATAGCGCCGAGGATATCTTCTTTGGAAACGGCCATTTTCAATCTCCTAAATCACCACTTTGGTGATCCGATTGGATCGGGTAGTTACGCAACCTGAAAAATCAGGCAGCACTCTGTTTCTGGTCCTTGACTGCAGCAACCGTGCGAACAAATTTGCCGGGCACCTCGTTGAGGGTACGAACAAACTTGGCCACCGGGGCCTGCATAACGGACATGAGCTGAGAAATTGCTTCGTCGCGAGTCGGCAACTTGGCCAGGACATCGATATCCTGAGCGCCATAAGTTACGCCACCCACGGCCAGAGCTTTTACTTCCAGCGCGTCATGGTCTTTGGCGAAATCCTTGATGAGGCGAGCAGCAGCGCCCGGATCATCCTGGGAGAAAGCCAAAACAGTGGGGCCAACCAGTGCATCGTTCAGACACTCAAACTCAGTGTCTTTCACGGCGAACTTCGCCAGCGTGTTCCGTACTACTTTCAGGTACACACCGGTTTCACGGGCCTTACTACGCAACTCAGTCATCTGAGAAACAGTGAGACCACGATAGTCAGCAACCACAGCAGACAGCGCTTCAGTAGCAACAGCATTAACCGAAGCAACAATCGCTCGTTTGTCCTCCAGATTCAAAGGCATGATGTACCTCCTGGATTCACAAACATTAACCGTCAAAATCGACTGCAATCTGATTTCGAGGCGGTCGCCAGAGCCGGTTTCCCGGCTATTATCGCGGAGCCACAACCTGAGCAAATCAGGAAACAACTACCGCGCCTGCGCAGGCGGTTACCCCTTAATTCCGGCGGCTTACTTACCTCATAAAGGCAGACACCAAAACACACCGAAAACCTGCGGTCTTTGACGCCCCGGCGACACTCACTACATGAGACGCATCGCCGGGATCAAAGCCCTTTTGATCCTGCCGCAAGGGCAGGATCGAAACTTCTTACATCGCCAAGGATGCCGGATCGATAGACAGACCAGGACCCATGGTGGTGGACAAGGTAACTTTCTTGAAGAAAGCCCCTTTGGCGGAAGATGGCTTGGCCTTTTTCAGGTCAGCGATCAACGCTTCCACATTTTCCTTGATGGCGCTGGAGTCGAAACCCACCTGGCCGACGGTGCAATGAATAATGCCGCCTTTGTCGGTACGGTAACGGACCTGACCACCCTTGGCATTTTTAACTGCCTGGGCAACATCGGGAGTCACAGTGCCAACTTTCGGGTTCGGCATCAGACCGCGAGGACCAAGAATGGTGCCCAGCTTACCGACAACGCGCATGGCATCCGGGGATGCAATCACTACGTCAAAATCGAGTTCACCCGCCTGAACCTTCTCGGCCAGGTCATCGAAACCGACAACGTCTGCGCCCGCTTCTTTCGCTTCTTCGGCTTTAGCGCCTTGAGCAAACACGGCAACACGCACGGTTTTACCGGTACCGTGAGGCAGAACAGAAGCACCACGAACGTTCTGGTCGGATTTACGTGGGTCAACACCCAGGTTCACCGCCACGTCCACAGACTCTTTGAATTTTACGGCAGAAAGCTCGGCCAGCAGCGCGACAGCTTCCTCAACCGGGTACAACTTACCCGCTTCAACCTTCTCGCGGATGGCACGGTTACGCTTAGACAGTTTAGCCATTGGTTAACCCTCCACATCCAGGCCCATGGAACGGGCAGAACCCGCGATAGTGCGCACAGCGGCATCCAGGTCCGCAGCAGTCAGATCAGGCTCTTTGGCCTTGGCGATCTCTTCCAGCTGCGCACGGGTTACCTTGCCCACTTTCTTGGTGTTCGGCTCACCGGAACCGCTTTTGATGCCCGCGGCTTTCTTCAACAGGTAAGAAGCCGGCGGCGTCTTCATGGTGAAGGTGAATGAGCGATCGTTGTAAACGGTGATCACGACTGGAACCGGCGCACCGCCATCCAGCTGTTGAGTCTGGGCATTGAACGCCTTACAGAACTCCATGATGTTCACGCCGTGCTGACCCAGAGCGGGACCAACCGGCGGTGACGGGTTAGCCTGACCCGCTGCAACCTGCAGCTTGATGTAGGCTTGTACTTTCTTCGCCATTTTAAGACTCCTTGGGTGCAAACGCCGCGCCTATGGCGGGCTCCCCTCAGGTTGTCAAAACGCCCCGGCCGCCTTTACAGCGACCAGGGCACCTAATTTAAATGCTGTCCCAATCAGGTTTTTTCGACCTGACCGAACTCCAGCTCAACCGGTGTTGACCGACCGAAGATCATCACAGCCACCTGCAAACGGCTTTTCTCGTAATTCACTTCTTCGATCACTCCATTGAAGTCAGCGAAAGGACCGTCGTTAACACGAACCACTTCACCCGCTTCAAACAATGTCTTCGGCTTCGGCTTCTCAACCGCATCGTCCATCCGACGCAGAATGGCATCCGCCTCTTTCTGGGTAATTGGCGAAACACGACCCGGATTTTTCGGATCTTCACCAATAAAACCCATCACTTTCGGGGTTTCCTTGATCAGGTGCCAGGAGTCGTCACACATCTCCATTTGCACCAGAACGTAACCCGGAAAGAACTTGCGCTCGGATTTGCGTTTTTGGCCACCCTTGATTTCCACCACTTCTTCAGTGGGAACCAGAATTTCACCAAAAAGCTCTTCCATAGAACGCAATTTAACGCGCTCCTCAAGAGCACGTTTTACGTATTTCTCGAAACCTGAATAGGCGTGTACTACGTACCAGCGCTTTGCCATGCTTACCCCTTAGCCAATAACCCAGGACATGAGCCCACCGAGAATCCAGTCGAGCACAAACAGCAACAGGGCCACAATCACAACAAAGACCAGAACAATCAGCGTGGTCTGCAAGGTTTCCTGACGCGTCGGCCACACAATCTTGCGAAGCTCGACCAGAGAATCCTTACGCAACTGGTTGAACGCTTTGCCCTGCTCAGTTTGCAGAGCAACAAACACCGCCACCAGAGAAACAGCAACAACACCGATCACCCGATACAGGGTTGCCTGGTCGGAGAAATAGCTATTGCCCACTACGGCCGCAGCAACAAACCCCACAACCAACAACCACTTCACCGCCTCAAAGGCGGCAGAGCCGGAACGCGCTTCTGTTTTCTCGCTCATCTGACGATGCACCCCACCACCTGAGTGGCAGTTTTGGGAAAATTGGCAGGCCAGGAGGGACTCGAACCCCCAACAGCCGGTTTTGGAGACCGGTGCTCTACCAATTGAACTACTGGCCTGTAACTCTTTAAACCTGAAACAAAACAGGGTGGCGGGCACGCCCGCCACCCTTTATCACCGCAAACTTACTCGGTGATCTTGGCTACCACGCCGGCGCCAACGGTACGGCCACCTTCGCGAATCGCGAAGCGCAGACCGTCTTCCATGGCGATCGGAGCGATCAGCTCAACGTCCATCTGCACGTTATCGCCCGGCATTACCATTTC
>JBDWVU010000020.1:0-10242 GCA_039983755.1 Alloalcanivorax sp. | reverse complement strand
CACGGGTAATGTGTACGACGTAAACTTCACTGGTGAGTTCAAAGGAATTGATTGATATTAAGCTAGGGAATCAAGAGGAAAAATTATGTCAATGCTAGTCATTAAATACCTAGTATCAGCAGCAATTATAGTCTTGGTTTCCGAGCTGGCTAAGCAGAGTGATAGGGTGGGGGCGCTATTGGCGTCACTGCCTGTCGTTACACTAATGGTCTTGGTGTGGCTTTATTTTGAGGGCCAACCCACTGCCAAACTGGCCAATCATGCTTGGTATACCTTTTGGTATGTGCTCCCAACGCTGCCCATGTTCGCCTTATTCCCAGCAATGCTTGAGCGCTGGGGATTTTGGCTGGCTTTATTAGTGTCAGCTTTTTTGACCGTGTTTTGTTTTGCTCTGCTTGCTTTCTTGGTAAAACGCTGGGGAATTGATCTATGGTGAGGAAAGCGACTATTTTGCGGAAAATAGCCCAATCCTGTTTAGACTAATGTCGATTGCTGGCTGTCAGAATTCAATAATAGGCGTGTTATTTAGGCGTGGGTCAAATATGTGAGTATATTCTTCATAGAAAGAGTAGGTAGCCTGAATGCTTAGTTGAGCTCTAGATGTCACTTGGAGCGAAAACTCTCATTTAACGCATCAGCTATCATCTTGGTTCTGTCAGATCCTGGAGCCGGGAGCCCAATTTCTCCCAAGCCTCGCTGCATTCCTTGGTATAGCTATGGCGTTGATAGGTCCTTTTAACCCTATTTTCTTCGGTGTGGTTCAGGCAGCGTTCTGCGACTTCAGGAAGTACGCCTAGAGCGGTCATCATGGTTGCGCCGGTTCTGCGAAGGTCGTGAGGTGTCCACTTGCCACCGGGTAAACAAAGAGCTTGCGCGTTGTTAGTGCGATTGCTCATGGTGCCACTATTTGACGGGCGCTGTCGGTCAGAAAGCTGCTTGGTTATGGTTTTTGAGCAGAGAGGGCCGGTTTCCGCTCTGTTCGGGTAGCACCATGGGGACAGGCCTGTCATTTCCTGCAGCTGTTGGAAGAAACTGACAGAAAAGGCTGACAGGTGTACTTGATGAGGCTTGCCGTTCTTGCTGTTTTCGGCAGGAATAAGCCAAGTTCTTTGCTCTAGGTCAATATACTCCCAGCGTGCCGCCAGAAGTTCACCAATGCGGCAACAGGTGGAAAGTGCTATCCAGACAGCCAATTCAGAGGTTTTCAGCAGGTTGGCAGAGGGTAGGGCGTTTGTCAGTTGTCGAATCTCGTCCTCGGATAGCACTCGGTCACGTTCAGTCTCCTTACCTCCGATTTTGGCTTTCCGAATACTGCTGCTGGGGTCGAATTCAATGATGTCTCGGTCCACGGCAAAGCGGAACATCTGTCGCATCAGGCTGAATACGACTTTCACCATGCGGGTGACACCCCGTGCCGCCATGGCATCTGTCACCTGAGTGATGTGCCCTTTACGGATGTCTGCGACAAAGACTTGGCCAATGAGGGGGAGAACGTCCTTCTCGAACATGCGCCGGACTTCTGTACCCTTGTCTTTCCGGTGTGACACGTCAATTTCCATCCATCGCTCAAAGAGCTGGGAAACGGTTTGCCGAGAAGCCAGTGCAGCGGCCTCGGCCTCTTTTTGTGCCGCTTCTTGCTCAAGGCGTGATAGCTCTGCTTGCCTAGCGGCCTCTCGAGCGGCCCGTTCTGAGTTAAGGTGCTCTCCAATGTTCTTGATGCCTGAGACGTAGAGCCGCGATAACTCGCTGGCTTGGGTGCGGGCTTGCTTGAGAGTGAGCCCGGTGGTGCCAGTGCGTGAGTAAACTCCAAGCGGGTGAAACTGGCGTTTACCTGTCTGGTCACTGTAACGGAAGTAGAAGAGATGCTTCCCGTTTGGCTGAAGTCTGACCATGAATCGACCATGCCCACGTGGGCCGTCTTCGGTTAGCCAGGCATCTTTGGGCTCTTTTGGAGTGAGGTGTCTATCTGTGATGATGCCCATGTATGCTCCGAAATCTCGTCACCGTTCCGTCACCGTTCCGTCACCGTTTCTCAATCGCTTTCGGTGGATTCTAGTGGACGTTGTTGGACAATGCAAAGATGTATTTTTAACTAACTTACTGATATTTAATGGTTTGTAGATTCTGTTGGACGGCGACGGACAAGCTGTAACCTTTATGGGGTGCAAGGGGTAGGAGGTTCGAATCCTCCCGTCCCGACCAATCGAGATACAAAAAAGCCCGGCTGGAAACAGTCGGGCTTTTTTGTGCCTGAAATTCCAAAGGAGAGCGGTTGGCTTTGTTCAATGAAATGGCTTTATGCGGATCGTGAAAGGTCTTTCGATGGATAGTTCTCTAACCGCGAAGCCTTTATTGCGTTGGAGATTGCTAATGAACCTAGTCCTAGAACGGTCGCGCCGCATATTGTTCCTTTCAAGCCATTTTGGCTACCTACAAACCCTCCAATGCCGGCCATCAAAAGAGCTAGCTGTAATTGTGGACTGATTTTATTGCCAGTTATTAGGAAATTGGCAATATGCTCACAATTATTGCTGAAGAGACTGTAGTCCAGGTTTAGCTGTGAAATGACTTCCAATCGCTCTAGCACTGTTTCAATGTCCACAGCCTGTATAGACATACGCCGCACACTATGGCCGGCACCGAACTCCTCAAAGCTGGTGGTTTGTAGGCCGGAACCTGGTCGAATGTGGATAACCCGACCTTGCCAGAGAATGCCAGTATGAAAAACTATTCCTTTTCGCCGAAATAGCAACTCCATGCTTGTTGGAATACTATGCATATATAATATCCTTTTGCTTGTTTTTAGGTTTAACGTATATACGTTAAACCTAAACCATTCCTTGCGTCAAATTTATTCTTGAGAGGTGCCGAATGACTTCAGAGCAAACCACATACTCCGCCGTGCTGGGTGTGGTGCTTGCGGGACTGCGGCAGCGATTGGGCGTCGATCAATCGGATATGGCTGGCCGAATGGGAGTCTCCCAGGCCAGCTACAGTAGACTTGAAGGCGGGAAGTCAACGTTCTCTGTGGATCAGATGTTCCAGGCTGGAGAGGCTTTGGGCCTTACCCGAGACGAGCTGATGGGGCAATTTCTTCGAACTCTTCGTCAACTTGAGAGCAACAGCGTTCAGGTGACTCCTCACCTTAGGGCGAATACAACTCAGGCACGACAGGGTGGATCAGAAGTGGGGCATTTTATAGCCGGAGCTGGTCTTGCTGCCGTCTTGATTGGGCTGTTGGGTAAAAATTGAGAGCCTAAATCGCTGAGTGGCTCAAATGATCCCCCAAATGCTTTTGAGCCGATTAACGGTATGTTTCCACTTTTCGGCTTTTGGCCTGGCCACGGAGTTTTGGTTTCCGAATAGGCCGACTTCATTCACGGCTTCGGACTCTGGCACCGCTTTAAGCCAGCGCATACGCACGCAATAATCGGCATTGTCTTCGCCATATTCGCTGGCGAAGTAGTAGCCGCCATCTAGGAGAGTTTCTTCTTTGATGAACTCATCGATCACAGCAGCCGGCTCGACGACTTGACCGACGGCAACGTAACCTGTCTTGGGGATGTTGACCCAGACACGGTCTCCGGGTTTAAGCATGAATAGCGTTTTGCTGTACCACTTACCCCCGCCAGCAGCGAGGAAGTTGTACTTGAGCGCATCATTCCAGCTTCGCCCACCGGTGCTGGCGCCAAAGGAGCCATAGTATTCGCCATTCCAGTTGCCTTTCTGGCCAGTGTTAATGGCACGCTCTTCGGTTTCGCCGGGGTCGATCATCCAGGCGCGACTCAGATACTGATTGTCGCCGTCTTGAAACACGCTGAAGAACACGGCGTTGACGGCCACGTTGGCCTTGTCGTTGAGGTAGTTGATGATGCGCTCGGTGCTGGCGTCCAGTTCGGCGGCTACCACCACCATTTGGTGGGAGCTGTTGATCTCGTCTTCGGTGGGCGCAGTACCGAACTTGTTGATAAAGGCCTGATTGAAGCTTGTGCATGGCTGCTGGTATCGCTGCGCAAAGGCTTCGTAAATTTGCACCACTCGGTCTGAGCTTAGGGTCTCCACCCAGGAGGCATAATCAATAGTCTGGGCGACCACATCTCGGGGCGTCTTGTGCTTCTTGAGCTCGATCACGATCAGCGAGCCGGTGATATCAATAGCAAGCAGATCCAGCGGTTTACCGAAATCGGTGTAGACCTGCCGGCCAATCAAAAACCAGTTACCATTGAGGATAGAGATGTCCTTAAAGATCAGCTCCTCCAGCTGTTCCTCAGTGGCCATGGTGGCATTGGTGAGCGCTTGGGGCTGCTCACCGATCTTCCATATTCCGTGCTGAATAGGCATGGTCTGATGTTAATCCTTATGATTTCAACGTAAGCAGATTAAGTTGATTCGTTACCCAAAGCCGCTTCGACTGACCGGAATTCCTCTAGTGCAGCTTCGAGCTGCTCGACGATCTCAGAGGCCAGTACCTCCGGGGGAGGGAGGTTCTCGGTATCCTCCAGAGACTCATCCCGGAGCCAGAAGATATCCAGGTTGGTCTTGTCGCGCGCGATCAGCTCTTCGTAGGTGTAACGGCGCCAGCGCCCGCTGGGGCCTTTGCCGTTGGCTTCTTCGCTGGCCCAGGTCTCGGCGCGGTCGCTGAGGTTGTCTGGCTGATAGCAGGCGACGAACTCGTCGAAATCGGATTTCTGCAGGCGGTTGGTTTTGAGGGTCTTATGGACGTTGGTGCGGTAGTCGTAAACCCAGAGCTCCTTGGTCCAGGGCTCCTTGGCGGCGGGCTTGGCATCAAAGAAGATCACGTTAGCCTTCACGCCCTGGGCATAGAAGATGCCGGTAGGCAGGCGCAGGATCGTGTGCAGGTTGCAGCGCTCAATCAGATTGCGGCGGATGGTCTCGCCGGCGCCACCTTCAAACAGCACGTTATCTGGCACCACTACGGCAGCCTTGCCGTCAATCTTGAGCATATTGGCGATATGCTGAACGAAATTGAGCTGTTTGTTGGAGGTGGTGGCCCAGAAGTCCATGCGCTCGTAGGTGAGCTTTTCGGCCTCTGCCCGGCCGGTTTTCTCGTTGATAACGGTAATGGAGCTCTTTTTGCCGAAGGGCGGGTTGGCCAGCACGATGTCGACGCGGTCATTATCGCCGACCTCTTTTGCGAGAGCGTCCTGGCTCACCACCGGGCAGTCGCCATCAGCGCTGCCTATGCCATGCAAGTACAGGTTCATGGCACATAGGCGGGTGACGCTATCGACAATGTCGTTGCCGCGTATGGCGCTCTCCCGCAGGTGCTTCTGCTCTTTCTTGGTGTTGGCGCCTTTGGCCATATAGTCATGGGCCGCGAGCAGGAAACCGCCGGTGCCGCAGGCTGGGTCGGCAACGGTGTCCATTACATCCGGTTTCATCACCTCGACCATGGCTTCGATCAGCGGGCGAGGTGTGAAGTACTGGCCTGCGCCGCCTTTCACGTCTTGAGCGTTGCGCTCCAGCAGGCCCTCATAGATCTCGCCCTTAACATCCACCGGCAAGGTCGACCAGGCTTCCTTCTCGATCATCTTGATCAGCCGCTCAAGCTTGGCGGGGTCTTGTATTTTGTTCTGAGCTTTCCGGAAGATGGTGCCGAGCATGCCACCCTGCTTGCCCAGCTCTTCCAGCGTGTGGCGGTACTGAATCTCTAATGCATCACCATCGAACTTGACCAGTTTCGCCCAACTGAATTCATCAGGTACTGCCACGGCTTGGCCGGCGATCTCACGCTCATTCGCCATCTTTAAGAAAATGAGAAAAGTAATCTGCTCCACGTAGTCGCCATATCCTACGCCGTCGTCACGCAATACATGGGCGTAGTTCCAAACTTTATTAACAATTTCTGATGCTGAACTCATAAAAATCTCTATTGAAGTAGGCCTTTCTCTTTGGCGACTTGCTTGGAGGCTGAGGTAAACTCTGAATGATGATCAAAGTAGACAAGCAGTTCATTCATTAAGCTATCTGACTCAATGCTGCCTTCTTCTGCGTCTAGTATTTTTTCACAAAGAATTCTGACTTCGTCCATCAAGTCTTTTCGCCGATAATTCCACGTTCCTTCATCTAAATGATATAAACTTATGGAATTCACCGCCCTTTGATGTTTCCAGGCATCAGCTTCCTCGCTATAGCTTGGAATTGGTCTCCCATTGCTTGAATCGAAGGACAAAAGCATGCAGTCGGAAGGAATGGTGGGGTCAAGCAATATGGGTTGCTCAGCCGATTCTTCAACAGACGAAGTGGCTCTAGCATTTTCATCGCGAAGTGGGAAATAGCTGCCTTTTCCGGTTGTTTCACCGCTCAGATAGTCCTTCCTTCTGAAGTTACAAGAGGGATGAGATAGTCGCATGTTTGTCCAGTCAAAGGCGCGCCACCAGTAGCCTGGGTGTGTGGCTCCGTGCAGCCTTTTCTTCGGGCGAAAGTGCTCTACTTGCCCCTCCTGTTCTTGAAGTTGTGCCTCAGAATACCAGCACTTTAGTCCGCCAAGTTGCCATAGTGCGGGCCTTAAATAACTCCAGCAGTTAGCACTATCATCAATGAATTGGCTTCTTTCTCCTTCAGGCAAAAGGTCGCACTGGGCTTTTGCGTTGTCAGCTCGAGTGGTGTCAATATACCTTGGAAGATGACGATTATTTATGTGTCTCATCCTGCTTCATCTCTATCAGAGAGCTTTCTGGCGATTGTTTGAGCCAGTCGCTTACGTTTCTCCCAATCAATGTCGCTAAGTGCTGCTTCCGATATGTCAGGAGATCTAGCTTGCTCAAGAGTCATGGCTCGAAGGAACTCTATGTATAGTGGGTCTCTGGCAGAATGAGAGAAGTCCAGTTTTCCTAACTCAATATCAAGTTCGGCTAATCGCTTCCTTTGGTCATCAGTTTTATCCTCTTTAAAAGCGAGAGCCCTTTTCTCGTCTAGCTTAGCAAGAGTCTCTCTATCTAAGGTTGATCTAAGTCTGAAGAAATCACTAGTGAGAATAGCCTGAAAGCCCATTCCCTTTGGCGGGTTAACAGGGTGATAGCTTTGAATTAATCCGTCTGGAGACTTGTCCATGATTACGACTTCATTTTTGTCTAGGCCAGCGAAGGTCAAAGGGCTATGCGTTGTAACTATCAGCTGGCTGTTGTCCGGATTGACGCCATATGTTCTGAGATTGTCCAGAAGGTCCAGGCACCATGCGGGATTGAGGTGGGTGTCAGGCTCGTCCAGCAGAAAAAGGCTTTCATTCTGAGCTGTAAATCGCATAAGGCCGATAATGGTGAGTAACTGCTGCTCCCCTTCGCTCAATTCTTTAAAGGTGATTGGATTATCTGAGTCTTCCAGCTTGACCCGTATCCTAAGGTCTTCGCCATCAAGCCCTAAGAGATCGGTAAATACTGAGCTCTCAAGCCGCGCAAAAAAGTCCTTTGCCTCGAGACCTGATGCTAATTCTTCAAAATCCGCTTGGTCCTTGATATAGCAATACCGTTTCTCCACGGTTTTGGATCGGCCAATTGAAATCTGCTTTCGTTCGCTTCCGGCCATGGGAGCTAACGCGGTAGCGAATAGTTTCTCAAGGAAAGGCGCGACTTTGCCGGCTGAGCCCCAGAATCTGCGGTCGGCTGTTGCAGCCTGAAGCTTATTTCTCCTTGAGGAATACCAGTATGGCTCTTGAAGTGAGAATAAAACGGATTTCAAGTTTTGAATGCCAAACTCTTCTAATAGAAAGCTCTTCGTTTCGTCATCCTTGGATGCAAAAAAGGAAAGTAGTGAAAACTGACTATGGTGCGGCTTGGCTAAAAACATCGAGCGAAAGGCCGCTTCCTCGCCAGACGCTTGATCTTTGTAATAGTTTTCCTCGTGCTTTTTAAATGCCTCATTAAACCGCCCTGAGACTCCAGAGTAATAGCCAAAGACGTATGCTGGAAGAAGGCGATCAGGGTTTAATTTTTTCTGGCCTTTGTTGCCTATGGGCCTGTTTTTTCTAAAGAATTGAGCCTCATTAATCTCTTGGTACTGTTCTTCCTCAGGTGCACTTTCTTCATCCCAGTTCTCAACCCAAAAGTATTGCCGAGGGAAGGCTTGCTTTTTTCCTCTTGTGCGTTTCTTGTCCTTGGTTACAATTCGCATATAAGAGCTGTTGCACTTGTAGCGGATCTCATACTCAAAATCAGAATCCTCTTCCAAGTCTAAATCGCGAAATATCCATGCCATTGCTTCGAGAACATTGGATTTGCCAACGCCATTGCGGCCAACTACTACTTGGCGCTCGCTGGAAACGTCAAAATCAACCTCAAAATTCTGAAGGTTTTTGAAATTCTTTAGATAAAGCCAGTCGACTCTCATAAGCTACTTCAACTTTAGTCTTACTTCGCTTTCATAGGGCCAGTTTTTCGAATTGTTGTCGCTAGGGCGCAGCTCAACTATAGAATCTGATATCTCGGCCAATTTTTCATAGAAGGCTTCAATTTCGTCATTCCCGTAACCAGCTTCATTCATTAGCGCTGAAACAGATATCTCGCCTTGTTCTTTTAGAATATAAATTAGATTATGTTTCACGCTTAGTTCCTCGGACGAATGTTTTTTCCTTCGTTTCTGTTTGGGGGTGATTTTTATACTCTTTCTAGCTTCCGTCAGAATCCGGTGCAATAACTCAGAAGTATCGCCATCGCCATTTTGTGCTTCTACTAGGCGACCAGAAAAAGCGTCAGCTAAAATTGCCTGCTTTTCTTGGTCTGCGTATACAAGTTTTTCTTCTATCTCCGCCTCTAGCTTAGATATGGCAGAAAGCCGTTCTTCAACCAGGTCAATGATGCGCCTCTGCTCTTCCAGCGGCGGAAGCGGAGTGGGGAAAGCGCTCAGTACGCCTTTGTTTATTGATGCCAAATTGGTCGTTTGCTTGCCCGTGCTGAGAAAATAATCCTGGCCAAAGGTGTTGCCCCATGTTGAAAGGAATGCTGAATGAGAGCGATCTTTAACATATGGCGTCGCTCGAAAGACATGGTTCTGTGTTATGCAGGGTTGAATTTGATTTTCCCAAATCCAGCCTCGGCCCAGCTTATCGATGTCGCCGCCCTCATTGTAAAGGATATCCCATTCTTGAAGTGCAAGATCACGTAGCTTTCCCCTTTCAATCGCCATGGTCTTAATGTCATCTAAGATAAGGTGTCCGCGTTGAACGTTTGCCACACGCAAATACGGGACTTCTATTGGATCCGATAACTTCCTAGACTTGCTGACGGACATTCCTGAGCCAACCGAGGCTATGCTATCTAATCGAGCCCATGCCCATTCAATTGGGATTTTCGGCAAGTCATTGGTTAGGGCCAATTCTGGCTCTTTATACTTCTCTTTCCACTTATCATTCTTGGGTATATTGCCTTTGGCTTTAAATTGTTCGAGTTGTTTCTCTTCCCATTTTTGGCGGCGTTCGGTGAGGATGCGTTCTAGTAGTTGGCTTGCTGGTTCTAGTTTGTCTTTGTTTTGCTCGCGCCATTCTTTGGTGGTTTCGCCGGTGACGGCGGCTTTGAGCACGGATTGGCGGTATTGTTTGAGCAGTTGTTTGGCTTTTTTTAGGGCTTCTATGCCGGCGTCGATATGGGAGAAGAGTTCTTCGATTTTGGCGACGATGCGTGCTTGTTGAGCAGGCGGTGCCACAAGGATCGGTAAAGCCCCCAGCTGTTTGAGATAAATACCTTTTTGAGCTGTTCCCTTCGAATTGGAAGCCAAGTAACTCTGAGCTCTTGGCGACTGAAGCTGGTAGCAAACAAACTTGGGGTCCAATTGGTTGGGCTTGATAACTGCCACCGAGCGCTGAAGCGTGAATCTTTCAAAATTATTAGGAACAACGCATGATCGGCCTACCGTGCCTACAATTGTTAGCAGTACGTCGCCAGGTTCAACTGAAGTTCGCTTGTCCTCTACGGCAAAATCCTCGGGATCTATAAGGCGATAGCTGGCATCCCAGTTGATGAAGTTGTTTTCTATGTTCTTGGCGCTTAACATCGGCAATCCACTCACTTTCTTCTTGGGTGGATTATGTGAGCCATCGGTTATCTTGATCGACAAAGACTTTAAATCCGAGACATTCCAGCCATCGGGTATTTTGAATCGCCACCAGTTTGCTAGACACCTTTCAGCCATCCAAAATGGCAACCAGAGAGGTATCTATGAGCAGCAAGCGCTATCCCGAAGAATTCAAGATTGAGGCGGTTCGTCAGGTGACCGATCGTGGTCACAGTG
>JBDWVU010000019.1:0-11197 GCA_039983755.1 Alloalcanivorax sp. | reverse complement strand
CCCGGAGGGCACGGCCTGAAGCGTACATCTGCTGCGCCTTGCCTCTAGGAAAGGGAACCACCCTGTCCGTCAAGACAAGACTCAACAGCTGCACGCTTCAGGCCACGCTGAGTACGCAAGGAGTTATTCAGAGGTTCCCTAACACTGACCACTCTCAGGACACAGAATCAACCCGTTCTGCAGTTTCTTCGTGGAGAAATGGTAACCAATTCCTGCTCTTGGACCTGTTTCCTAGAAAAGTGCCATCATCTTGGTTATAAGTGACGTGACGCGCAGTTCCACAGTACTGGGGAGTACAGGGAGGAGCTGCAGGATGATAAATGGGACCCTAATAAACGGTTACGGGAGCGGGGATCTTGACGCAGCAGTTGCAGCCCCTTCGAGTCGTGCAGTTGTCAGACTGTCATTTGTTTGCCGATCCACAAGGCAAGCTACTGGGTTTGAATACCCAGTTCAGTCTGGACAAAGTGCTGGAGCTGATTCGCAAGGAACAACCCAATCCGGATTTGATTCTGGCCACCGGGGACCTGTCCCAGGATGCCTCCTACGAATCCTACGAGCGACTGGATCGCGCTCTGTCCGGTTTCGATGTGCCGGTTTACTGGCTCGAAGGCAATCACGACAAGCCCGCGCCCATGTTGCAGGCGCTGGAAGCCCACCGCGAAAAAATGAGTCCGTGCGTACTGAATGTGGGTAACTGGACCATTGTCATGCTGGATTCCACCATCCCGGGCGAAGTGCCCGGTGAGCTATTCGACGAAGACCTGAAGTTTCTCGATACGGCCCTGCGTGATGCCTGCGGAGAGAATCTGATGGTATGCCTGCATCATCATCCGGTACCGATGGAATGCACCTGGCTGGATACCCAGGTGGTGGGCAGCGCAGACAGGTTTTTCCAGGTCATCGACCGCCATGAGCGGATGCGAGCCATTATCTGGGGGCATGTGCACCAGGAATATGACGAGCACCGCAATGGGGTGCGAATGATGGCGGTGCCCAGTACCTGCGTGCAGTTCAAGCCCAAGAGCGAAGACTTTGCGGTTGACGATGCCAACCCGGGCTACCGCTGGCTGGACTTGTACCCGGATGGCCGTATCGACACGGCGGTGAGTCGGGTGGAGGGGATTACCTTCGAGGTGGATTTCACCGTTAAAGGCTACTGAATCAGTTGATAGTTGAAAGTTGATAGTGGACAGTTTGCGGAGTCGTTGATGTTGTTTCGCTGTCAACGTTCAACTGTCTACTCTCAACGGGTTTTGCCATGGCTGTCCCCGAAACGTCTCTTCTCTATATTCACGGCTTCAATAGCTCCCCGGCTTCCCACAAGGCGGGGTTGCTGCGCTCGGTGTTCGAGCAGGCCGGGTGCCCGGAACGGCTGATTGTGCCGGCGTTGCCGCCGTCGCCCCGGCTGGCCATGGCAGAGCTGGATGCGGCCATTGCCGGGGCCGGGCCGGTGGCGCTGCTGGGCTCGTCGCTGGGCGGTTTCTACGCCACCTGGTTGGCGGAGCACCACGATCTGAAGGCCGCAATCGTAAATCCTGCGGTCAGACCGTGGCGACTACTGGACAAATACACAGGTATCCAGCATAACTACCATACCGGCGAAGCCTACCAGTTCGATCCGGTCTGGCTGGAGCAGTTGCGGCACTACGAAGTGGCAGAGATCACCCAGCCGGAAAACCTGCTGTTGCTGACCCAGACCGGTGACGAAACCCTGAACTGGGAAGACGGCTGGGACTATTACGGCGACTGCCACCGCTATTGTGGCTTGGGTGGCAGCCACGGCTTTGATAACTTTGACGCCTTCATACCGCTGATGCTGCGGTTTTGTGGGATTGAAATACACGCCTGATGCCCGAGGCCAGATGCCGGACGTGTGAAACATCATGCGTCCGGCATCTGGCGTCCTGCGTCTGGTGCTTCTGGAAAATCTATGGCCAATAACTATACGTCCGAAAATATTGAAGTGTTGTCGGGCCTGGACCCGGTGCGTAAGCGCCCGGGCATGTACACCGATACCTCCCGCCCCAATCACCTTGCCCAGGAAGTCATCGATAACTCGGTGGATGAAGCACTGGCCGGCCATGCCAAGTCGATCAAGGTCACCCTGCTCAAGGATGGCGGTGTGGAAGTGGAAGACGATGGCCGCGGCATGCCCGTGGACATGCACCCGGTACAGAAGAAGCCGGGCGTGGAAGTGATCCTGTCTACCCTGCACTCCGGCGGCAAGTTCTCCAATAACAACTACCAGTTTAGCGGTGGCCTGCACGGTGTGGGTGTGTCCGTGGTGAACGCCTTGTCCACCAAGCTGGAGATTCTGGTCAAGCGTGATGGTCAGTTACACCGCATGGAATTCGGTGATGGCGAAAAGCGCAGCGACCTGGAAGTGATTGATACGGTTGGCAAGCGCAACACCGGCACCATTTTGCGCTTCTGGCCCGACGCCAAGTATTTCGACTCGCCGAAAATGTCGGTGACTCGCCTCAAGCACCTGTTGCGGGCCAAGGCGGTACTTTGCCCGGGTCTGCTGGTGACGCTGGATAACCAGCTCACCGGCGAGAGCGACGCCTGGCAATTCGATGATGGCCTGATCGAATACCTGCTGGAATCCAGCCGCGGCTGGGAGCGCGTACCGCAGGAGCCGTTCAACGGCGCCATGAGCGCAGAGACCGAGGCGGTGGACTGGGCGGTGACCTGGCTGCCGGAAGGCGGTGATCTGATTCAGGAAGCCTATGTAAACCTGATCCCCACGGCCCAGGGCGGCACCCATGTGAACGGGCTGCGCTCCGGCCTGCTGGATGCCATGCGCGAGTTCTGCGAGTTCCGTAACCTGCTGCCCCGTGGCGTTAAGCTGACCCCGGAAGATATCTGGGACCGGGCTGCCTTCGTGCTCAGCGTGAAAATGCAGGACCCGCAATTTGCCGGGCAAACCAAGGAGCGATTGAGTTCCCGCCAGACCGCCGCCTTTGTCTCCGGCGTGGTGAAGGACGCGTTTTCGCTGTGGTTGAACCAGCACACGGATGAAGCCGAAAAACTGGCGGACCTGTGCATCAATAACGCCCAGAAGCGGTTGCGCGCGGCCAAGAAAGTCACCCGCAAAAAAGTCACCAGCGGTCCGGCCTTGCCCGGCAAGCTGGCGGACTGCACCAGCGATGATCCGTCCCAGAGTGAAATCTTTCTGGTGGAAGGGGACTCGGCGGGCGGTAGCGCCAAGCAGGCCCGCGACCGGGTTTATCAGGCGATCATGCCCCTGCGCGGCAAGATCATGAATACCTGGGAAGTGGATTCCAACGAGGTGCTGGGCAGCCAGGAAATTCACGACATTGCTGTGGCCCTGGGCATCGAGCCTGGCAGCGATGATCTTGGCAGCCTGCGTTACGGCAAGGTCTGCATTCTTGCCGATGCGGACTCAGATGGTCTGCATATCGCCACGCTGATCTGTGCCTTGTTTCTGCGCCACTTCCCTGCACTGGTCAAAAGCGGCCATGTGTTCGTGGCCATGCCACCGCTGTACCGCATCGATGTGGGCAAGGAAGTGTATTACGCCCTGGACAAGGAAGAGCGCGATGGCGTGCTGGACCGTATCAAGGCCGAGAAAAAACGCGGCAAGGTGAACGTGACCCGCTTCAAGGGGTTGGGTGAGATGAATCCGCTGCAATTGCGCGAAACCACCATGGCCCGCGACACCCGCCGCCTGGTGCGCCTGGATGTGTCCACCGATGACGGCACTCACCAGCTGATGGATATGCTGCTAAGCAAAAAGCGCGCATCGGATCGCAAGGTCTGGCTGGAAGAAAAAGGCAATCTGGCGGAAATATAAGGGTGCCGGTGTCATTTCGCGCATTAGTTTGAACATAAGGGCAATAGTTTGAACAAATGAGGGCATTACTTTGAACATTCGAGGCGAATTGGCTTCGTTCTCGAACGGGGGCGGGTAAGGGCGGCTTCAGTTATGGATAGCAGTGTGAAGTCGCTCTTACTTTATAGAGGTGCCCGGCATAAGCATGAAGCCATAGGCGATTACTTCAGGCGCATAGCTTTACGGAATGGCTTTGCTACAGAAGAATCATTCAGAGGGTATCTTAAGAAGAATTTCGCTGGCGCTCCGCCTGGTGAGTCGTTCAGTGGTGGTGGTTTATATCAGGTTTATCCCAAGACCACTGGGCTCCTCATGGCAGGAGTGAAAAGGAAAATACCTATATTAGATATAGATCGCCGATCTGTGGTTCTTTCGAGAAAGAATCTAAAGGTTTGCCCGTTTTGTTATGAGGGTGGTGGCGTAATTTATTTCTATTGGTACCTAGAGTTGTACAGGACCTGCAGAACCTGCAGCGCACAAATGGTGCCTTTTGAAAGAGATTTTCCAGGCAGCTCGGACCTGCCCTCAAAAGACGTCAGAGGTGGATGCAAGGGATGGGGAGAGATGGCCGTTGAAAAGTCGCTCAGGAGAAAATTCCCGCTTTTGTTTATTGAAAGGGTGATAATTGAGAAAAATGAACTGGATTGGTTCTCGCGCTCTGTTTCAGCTTTCTTCTCAGAATACGGGATAGATGTAAAATTTCCCCGGAAAATTATGAGTTTTATTAATGGTAAAGATTATTGGTCCCTTTCTATAGCAGAGAGATATGAAAGGGTTATGGCCATTATGGAGCATGAAAAAGGGTTGGACGGTACAAAGTTAAGAGTGATTGCTGTGGCTACTTTATTGGGTCGATGGGGTTTTTGGTTTAAGGAAAGCTTAAATATTGGAACAAAAGAAAATCGTCCGGTCCAGACTGGAGATGAGGCAAGGGAGTGGGCAAGTAAAATCTTTGAAAGCAGTGATAGATTTGGGCTGCCAATTTTTCCTGCCAAGTTGCATGAGGTCCCCGTATTGAGGCAGCTTCCTATGAAGCGAAAGGAGTGGTCCTGGCTGGATGGTTCTGATGCAGAAATAATAGGAAAAATATTTATTAGATTTCTTCAGGTTGATTGCAATAAATAGAATTTATTATTTTTTATCTTCTGGTAGGGTTAGAAAAATTCCCTTTTTTCTTATGAATATTAGGTATGGGTTCAGTAATAATTGTCTATTAATGATGAGTGATGTTAGGCAGGTTAATAGAATTGGCGTGGTTGCTGCGATCTTTAATTCAATTCGACCTGGGATGCCAAATAATTCGACAGAAAGACCGATTAGGAAAGGGATAACAATAATGGCTTCGATGATAAAGATGAAAGCTAGAAGAGTCTCTTTCAATGATTTTTGTTTTATGGACCCGTCCCGATTAACTCTCCCGCCAATAACTAATAATTGAGAGTCTGAGTCAGAAATGTTGATCTCTTGGAGTTTTCCAAGGGTGTCGTGCTGATGCTTTGTTAACTCTTTTCCATAAGTTGCTCGCTCCTGCAGTCGTCGCATTTCTGTGTATGTTTTTTCAATTAAAAAACGGTTGGTGGTCGGGTCTTCAGATATAGAAAAGAATCTGCGTTCAATGATCTTTAGGTGTATGAAATTAGCAAGGCAGCCAAATAAGAATAGCCCTCTTAGAAGCTGTGGATTATTCATTGGCGGCTTCTCTATCCTGGCCCCTGCTGTGCTCCAGAAGCTTTTGCAGTAGTGTAATTCTTTCTTCGCTTAGTTGTGCATCTGTTAGCTGAGTGGCTCTAATGATTTCAGCGATGGAGAAGCGTGTGTTCTTTCTCAAACTGGGGAGAAGTAGTTCACCAGCCACGCCTAGTTCGATTGCTCTGTCTATGTAATCCGCATTTGGTAGGCGGTCGCCCTTCTCATAAAGGTACTGAGAGGCAGTTTTAACCCCGCAATACTCCGCCATTTGACTAGCTTTAAGGCCTAGCCGCTTTCTCTCATTGGAGAGTGATGTGCCAAATTTCTTTCGATTGATGCCCATTAGGTTGCCTGGCGCTGTCTTCAATAATATAATGATTGTACACTATTGTATAAATTAGTTGGAAGGAATGGCATTGTTGTGAAAACCACAGAGGACGTAAAGCGTGAATTTGCAGAGCTGGGCCTGAGTATCAGCGGCTGGGCAAAAACGCGTGGTTTCTCACAGGCGCTGGTGTACCAGGTCCTGAATGGTGGTCGAAAGGCAGTGCGCGGAGAGAGCCACCGAATTGCTGTTGAGCTTGGTATAAAGCAAGGAAAAACAGGATGTTATGAGGATTTGAGCTTTTCTAAAAACGAGGAAATGCGATGAAGTAGATACAAAAAACCCGATAACAATCGCTTGCTACCGGGCTTTAGGCGTAGGGGATACCTACGATGTGGTGTCAAATAGTATCCCTCTCTTCCTGCTACCCCGTCAAGGGCAAGCCTTGCCCGCCACTTTTATCGACGACAGTTGAGGCCTGCCCCTGCCCGGGCAGTGGTCTTTAATGTTCGCTTATTGTGGCTATCAATCCTTAGCTTGGGACGCTGTTCCCATCAGGTGCACTTATGAGCCGTAAGCCAGCTCGTCAAATTAAAAGGTCTGCTGTAAAGAATATTTATAAATTTCCGTCAACAAAATCAGGGGGTTCCTGCCAGCCGTATCGAATGGTGTTGGTGGAGTCTATTCTTGAGAAGGATTTTTGTTTTCATCTGGAAGATAACTATGATGTTCTGCGTTACTACCCTCAGCCGAAAACCTATCAGATTAATAGTGAACGCTTAAGAAATCGCAGTTATACGCCAGTATTTTGAAGTTCACCTTAGAGATGGGAGAAAGTTATTTATTGAGGTGAAGAAGGACTTTTTAAACTTGGATGAAACTTATCTTCATAAGCTGGAAGTCGCTGAGAAAGAAATGTTGATAGATGGTTATCACTTTGCTCGTGTAGATGAGGCTGCCATAAGGATAGAGCCTTTGCTAAGTAACCTGAAATGGCTACAGCGCTATAGAAGAACAGGCCTGAATAATGATGGGTTACTGGCAATCCTTAAGAGTGTAGTGCCACGTCCAGAGACATTACTTGACTTGGTAAGTAATAACGCAGGGATAAGGACTGAGACAGTATACCAGCTGATTGCAGGAGGGCAGATAAAGGTTGACTTGATGAAAGAGAAAATTGGAGTCGATTCGGAGGTCTGCTATGCATAATTCGAGTGCGTGGGTTGCTGGGGTCGCTCTGCGCTTTAAAGAGGGCGAGGATAAGGATATCTGGATAGTAAGTAGAGTTAATGGAAAAAATGTCTCTCTTTCTTCGGTGGATGGTAATTTATCCAGCTCCTATAGCACTAAAGATCTAACCCAACTGCTGGAAATCGGAAAAATCTGCCTCGTCGTAGATGAGGGTAGAGAGGGATATATTGCATTCAGTGAGCTTCATGAGAATGATCAGCGGGAGGTGTGTCGTAGGTATCGGTACATTCAGGCGTATGAAAAATTTGGAGCAGTAAGCAGGTCTAAGGCGAGCCTGTCAGGAGTGATTTCTAAAACTGCATCTGAGATCAATGATGATAGGCCTCCTGCCTGGAATACTCTGAATGGATGGATCAAGCGATACAACGAATCAGGTGGAAGATTAAATGGTTTATATCCTCGCCATTACAAAAAGGGGTGCAGGAAAGATCGTCTTGATCCCCGTGTTTGCAAGATTATAGAAAATTGCAAATCAATGTACTTGAAAAATAGTCAAATAAGAGTTTCTTCAATACATAAGGTGGTGGAAGGAAAGGTTATTAGTCACAATCTTAGTAACCCGGATGATATTATAAAAGTTCCATCGTACAGCACAGTAAAATATAGAATTGAAAAGATAAGTAATGAGGATTTAGTTAAAGGAAGAATAGGGAATAATAAAGCAAGGTATGAATTTTCTGCAAAAGGTGTTGCGCCAACAACGAGCCGAATTCTGGAACGAGTTGAGGCTGACCACACTCCTTTAGACATAAATGTCCTTAGTGATGAAACAGGGACCCTGCTGGGGCGCCCCACCCTGACAGTATTGATAGATCACTTTTCGCGTATGGTAACAGGCTATCAAATATCGTTTGAAGAGCCGTCATATGCATCTGCCTCGTTAGCCATTTCGAATGCTGTTCTTTGCAAGCAGGAGCTCCTTGATTTCTACGGAGTCGAGGGGGAGTGGCCTGCTCATGGTGTGATGGAGTCTTTGGTGGCTGACAATGGCGCGGAATTCTGGAGCGGAAATTTGGATATGGCCGTTGGGGAGATTGGATCAGTTCTTCAGTATGCGCCAGTGAGAAGTCCTAACTATAAAGGTGTGGTGGAGAGATTTTTTGGTACTGTGAAGACGAGTTTAATTGATTCTCTTCCTGGAAAAACAAATGGCGTCGGGAAGGGGGCTGATGAATATATTGCACAGAATGAAGCGAAACTGACCCTTGGAGAGTTCAAGAAAATTTTTATTAAATGGCTTATTAATGTTTATCATCGACAGCCTGGCGAGAGATCCGACTCTTCACCGCTTGATAAATGGATTTTATCAGAAAATAAATTTCCAATAGTTGAAGAGAGTCGGAAGGACATAGAAACAAAATTCATGTGCTCCGATACAAGGACGCTTAGCCGAGAAGGGATTAAAATAGAGTTACTTTATTATAATTGTGATAACTTGACGTCAATTTATCGCCGAGATGGCGGGGTGGAGTTGGTCGTAAAATATAGTCCCTTTGATATTGGTTATATATATGTTTTTGATTCGGTGAATGGAATATATATGAAGGTTCCATGCACAAATTATGACTATGCAAATGGGCTTTCAATGTATGCCCATAAAATTATCAAGAAAAAAATAAAAGAAAAGAAGAAGGGTTACCAAAAGGATGCCGTTCTTCAAAGGGCAAAGGCGGAGATATTCGGAAATATTGATAAGCTTCATGAAAGAAATTCTCGGGTTAAACGGCAGGTTACATCTAAGAGAGCTGCCAGGATTATGTCGTTAGGAGTCAATGAAAAAGAAAAGGATCAGAATCAGGATCAGGATCAGGGGAAGAAGTCAGTCGAGGAGTATGCAATTGCTAACGCGAGTGATTTTGAGGTCGGGACAGATGACTGGGAAGTGTGGTGATGTCTTCCTCAAATGATTCGCCTTTTGTTGTTACAGGGGCGATAAAACGCATCATCGAGTCTCTGGACGACATTAGACGAGGAGGTTATCTCCAGGAAGGAGATACTAACGTATTGATAACCGGAGAATCTGGTTCCGGGAAGTCGGAGTTAATGAAACGGTATGCAGCTAGATTTCCTCTCCAGTATAGGGAGGAATATACCTATATTCCTGTAGTTTATGTAAAGCTTAGATCGCCAACGTCAGCTAAGGCATTTACTCAGCAAATATTGGTATCGATGCATGATCCACAAAATGGAAGCGGGATAAAATCAAAGGAAGAAGGCTATAGAAGAATAAAGTTATTCTGCGAAACCTGTAAAGTTGAGATGTTTATACTGGACGAACTTCAAACCTTGATTCAAAACCGGTCGGCGGGTGTTATTTCAAGTATCTCTGATTGGGTTAAGGATCTTATGAATGACACAAACGTCCCTGTGGTCATGGCGGGAATGCCATGGTGCCTGGATTTCGTGCAAGGTAATGATCAGCTAGACACCCGCGTAAGCTATCGATTTCATTTAGATACCTACTACGTTTCCAGGCGGTTTTCACAGTTTGTTAAATTTATTGATCTTTATTCTAGAGATGTTGACTTTTCTAATGGATTCGAAATCACAGATAAGGAGGTGGCATACCGCTTGTTTGCATACAGCTCAGGAGTAACTAGAGCGATAACCGGTATTATTTCTAAGGCCGCTAGGGTGGCCAGAAAAGAAGGTAAAGCGGTGGATTTGTCCTGCTTTCAGGAGGTGGTCCGGTCACAGGGCGTGCCTGATTCTGGAAACGCCTTTTTGGTTCCGGTTAAGGATTTAAGGCTGAGTGAACTTGTTAGATCATCTCAGTGGGTGGCTGAGAAGAGCTATCGCAAGGATAAATTTAAGGGCGCAGTATTTAAAACGTACAGATTGAGCAATAACCTCGAATTAATTGAGTGTGATGTTAGGTGAAGTGTAAAGCAAATGTGGATCTCACCTATCTAAACGGACTGTGGCCGCTAGCAGAAAACACCATGCTGGATACGACTGATCAGATCCTCAACCTCTCTAGCTCCAATTTCGGTTTGCAAATGCATGAGAGGACTTTCACCGCCGAGTGCATCTCTAGGCGAGCGCATCCAGGTGGCTGCAGCTTTCCTGTCACCATTCATCATCTCCACGGATTTATCGAGGGTCACAGCGAGCCTTAGTGCTCGGTCTGATTCGGCGGGGCTCAATCTTCCTGATTTCTCTCTTCGACCCATTAAGGCGGGGCTGACCAGAAGGGACTCTGCGATTTCTCGTCGAGTTACTCCGTAGGCCATTTCGAGGACTGATATTGCCTTGAATGGGAGCCCCTCAAGAACTTTCTTGATAAGCTCCGAAGTGTCATTCGGCGATGACTGTGTGATCTTTACAACAAAAGATGCACTATTATGGTTTGTTTTACCTTTCATGATCATGTTCTAAGCATGAGGAAATATTGAAAATTCTTCCCATGCCATATAATAAACCACTCTGCTACCCCCAGGCCAAGGTTGGCCGTTACCTTGAGTTGATTAACCAATTCATTAAGCGCCTCTGGTCCACTATCAACTTGTGATGTAACGAAACCGTGAACGGCATGATTTCGTCTTTTTCTAAGAAATGAAGTTGTTGAATCACCTTTTCATCCGCTGAGCAAAAAGTTTCAGGAAAGCTCTTTGGTTTGCGTCAGCTGAATCGCCCTCTGAAAGCCAATTCCTTATAGCGCGGCTAAAGGAGCCCCCCCTAGCTTGACCGTACTACAACCATGGCTGCCAAGCACATGTAAAAGGCAGGCAAAAAGCGCTCTTCTATTTGCCAACTACGATGCAATAAAAGCCTATGACCCGCGCAATTTTCCTTCCAACTCCTCAACTTTTCTTTCGTGATAACACAGAGAAGCTGCTGTTGTACCAGGATACACTAAGGCCTTTTTCAAGCGGGCCCGTTCCGACAACTACTAGCAAGAAGCCTGGGCCGGGATCAACTGAAGAATGGAATATTTTGAATCGCCACCAGTTTGCTAGACACCTTTCAGCCATCCAAAATGGCAACCAGAGAGGTATCTATGAGCAGCAAGCGCTATCCCGAAGAATTCAAGATTGAGGCGGTTCGTCAGGTGACCGATCGTGGTCACAGTG
>JBDWVU010000018.1:0-36859 GCA_039983755.1 Alloalcanivorax sp. | reverse complement strand
GTCAGGCATGGCGATAGTCGTTGCCGCCATGCGCAAGATGGTGCAAATCGCCTATGGCGTGATCAAGCACCAGCAGGAATATACCCCGCAGGTCGCATAGAGAGGACTTGCAGGGTATGGAGAGAGACGGTATCTACAGCGTGGCTCGTGATTAGCCGCTATCGGTTACCCCACCAACTCATAACACGGCTCGTAATGGCTGCCCGGCAGTTTCATGCGTTGCTGTTCCACAAATGCCTTGAGTAGTTCGTCCAGGTGAATCATCAGGGCGTTGGGGGCGTGCAGTTTGTAGGGGCCATGCTGTTCGATGGCGTGGATGCCATGTTCCTTTACGTTGCCGGCGACGATGCCGGAGAAGGCGCGGCGCAGGTTGGCGGCCAGTTCGTGAACCGGTTGATCCGTGTCCAGATTCAGCGCGGCCATGGCCTCGTGGGTGGGCAGGAACGGGTGCTGGAAGGCCAATGGCACGTTGAGTCGCCAGTTGAAATAAAACGCATCGTCGTTATCCCGGCGGAACAGGGTCAGCCGGTCGATGCCGTGGCACATGGCCAGGGCCACGGCTTCCGGGTCATCGATAATAATCTGATAGCGTTCTGCGGCTTTTTCGCCCAGCGTGTAGCGAATAAACGCATCCACCTGGCGGAAGTAGTCGGCGCTGCTGGCCGGGCCGGTGAGCACCATGGGCAGGGGAATGTCCGCGTTGTCCGGGTGCAACAGAACGCCCAGTAAATAGAGGATCTCTTCGGTGGTGCCGACCCCGCCGGGAAACACGATAATACCGTGAGCCAGACGCAGGAACGCTTCCAGGCGTTTTTCGATATCCGGCATGATCACCAGTTCGTTGACGATGGGGTTGGGCGCTTCGGCGGCAATGATGCCCGGCTCGGAAATCCCCAGATAGCGGCCTTCCTTTTCCCGTTGTTTGGCATGGGCCACATGGGCCCCTTTCATGGGGCCTTTCATGGCGCCGGGGCCGCAGCCGGTGCAGATATCCTTGTGGCGCAGGCCCAGCTGGTAGCCCACGCTTTTGCTGTAATCGTATTCGTGGCGGGAGATGCTGTGCCCGCCCCAGCAAACCACCATGTTTGGTGAGGCTCCGGCTTTGAGTACCCCGGCGTTGCGCAGAATATGGAATACCGCGTTGGTAATGCCTTCGCTGTTATTCAGGTCGAAACGGTCGTTGTTCTGGATCTCGTTGGCCACGTAGACGATATCGCGCAGTACCGCAGACAGGTGCTCGCGGATACCGCGAATCATGCGTCCGTCCACAAAGGCGCCGGCCGGGGCGTTGTCCAGCTTCAGGCGCAGCCCGCGGTCTTCCTGGATCACTTCGATTTCGAAGTCGTGGTAGGTTTCCAGTACCTCGCGGCTGTCATCGGTGGGGGTGCCGCAGTTCAGCACGGCGAGGGCGCAGCGGCGCAGCAGGTCATGCAAGCCGCTGCCAGAGGTATCGCGCAGGCGCTCCACTTCATGTTGGCTGAGTATTTCCAGGCTGCCTTCCGGCGCCACAATGGTCGATACCGTTTCGGTCATAAGGTCGGTCCGTCGCAAATCGTCAGGTATTTTTAAGGCACGTATAGCATTCTTCCGGGACATCTCTTTCTGAGAGACCGCCGTACTGAGAGAGTACCGCAGTCCGGGTGAGAAAGGAGTGGTTGGGCCGGGAAAGCCGGTTTCAACCTGGGGAGGGTGTGTGGGCCGTTGGTCGGCGGGCCGGGTTTTTACATTTCGTCCGGGAACGACGGCGCGGCGGATGCGTCCGATTTAACATCGAGGCTGCTCCCTGTGTTCGGCATTGTTTATGCAAGACCTTGCTGATACAGGAGCGGCGGCCGGTTATCTTGATCTGCGACAAGCCATTGTCATCGGGTTGTCGTCATTATCGGTCAGACTTGATCAGTTTAGAGGGCCGCTGAACAGGCCTTCCCAGAGAGTGAGACTCAGGAGCAAAGCATGTTGCTCAAATATTTGAACCAACTGGAACAGGCCGTGAAAGCGGCGTCCGAACACCCGGATTCGGCCACGGTGACCTATTGTGCGGACTGTGTGGCGACCCTGGATGCCTATCTGGATGCGCAAATGGAACCGGTGCAGCGCCGCGGCCGGGAATTGATGGACGGGCTGATTCCGGCAGATTTGCATGACCGGGTTTGTCAGAGAGTGCACTAGGAACGCCACACGTTGCACGCCACAGGCGCCAACGCGGCTTTCTTTTTGGCGCTAACAAAGAACGCGAAGCGCCGCGGGCCACCAGCAAAATGTCGGATTACGCCTTTCAGGCTAATCTGGCCTACGTCTTACGCGTCCATAAGGCCTCAAGTGCGAGGCAAACTGCTTGCTGGTTGTCTCCGGCCTATCACCGGGTTGAAGCGTGTGGCGTGCAGCGCCTCCTGTCACATCCTGTTTCGCTGGTTATGCAGGGCCTTGTCCCGCTCTTCCGGGAACAGGTCCGGTTGTTGGGGGGCTTTCAGGTCGCGTAGCCGGGCGCCGATGCCCAGCAGGCGGGCCGGGCCTTCGCGCCGCTCCCAAAGCTGGCGGAACAGGGCCTCGAAGTGGGCGGAATCCAGGTCATTGCCGGCCTTGTCGCAGCTCATGCTGACAAAATCCTGATACTTCACCTTGGCGGTGAGCCCGCTGATCAGGTAATGCTGATCCAGTTTGGCAAACCGTTCCTTCAGCTTTTCAATCAGCCCCTCCAGCTCCCGGAGCCAGTCCGTCAGGGTGAGCTGGTCCTTGTCGTAGGTGCGTTCCACCGATACCGACTTGCGCCGCCGCCCGGTCTGGATCGGGCGGCTGTCTTCACCGCGGCACAGGTGATAAAGCCGCTCGCCAAAACTGCCGAAGTGCTGGCCCAACTCCAGTCGGCTTAGCTGTTGCAGATCGCCGCAGGTTTTCAGGTTGAGGCCGGCCATGCGTTCGCCAGTGACCCGGCCCACCCCGGAAATCTTGTTCACCGGCAGGGCGGCCACAAATTCCTCGACCTGGGCGGGAGGGATCACAAACAGCCCGTCGGGCTTGCGCCAGTCGCTGGCAACCTTGGCCAGAAATTTGTTGGGGGCGACACCTGCGGACACGGTAATAGCCACCTCCCGGCGAACGTCCTGGCGCAATGCCTGGGCAATGCGGGTGGCGCTATTATCGAATTGTTCGCTGGCGCTCACATCCAGAAAGGCCTCGTCCAGTGACAGCGGCTCGATCAGGCTTGTATAACGACGAAAAATGTCATGGATCTGGGCGGAAACTTTGCGGTATTTGTCAAAGTTCGGAGGCACAATAACCAGTTCCGGGCAGCGCCGCAGGGCCTGGGAGGATGCCATGGCCGAATGCACACCAAATTGCCGCGCCGGGTAGTTGCAGGTGGCAATCACGCCGCGCCGGTGCGGGTCGCCGCCCACGGCCACCGGGCGGCCGCGCAGGCTGGGGTCGTCCCGCATTTCCACGGCGGCGTAAAAGCAGTCGCAGTCCACGTGGATAATTTTGCGCGATGCAGGCGCCATGGAAGGCGTCATGGAGGGTGTGGTGGAATGTGCCATGATGGGCTCGGGTAAGCGTTCACGTGTTGGCGCGGCTGTTGCAGGCCACAGGCACAGAGACGTGTCCGGTGGGCTGCAGACAGACCGGGCTACCCCCGTGGGCATAGTGCCAGGCAGGGGCGCCAATAAGGGTGCCATAAGGAGAGTGTACCATCGCCATTAGCGAGAACCGCACACCGCAGGTGCTGATTGTCGGTGCGGGCCCCACCGGGCTGGCACTGGGTATCGGCTTGCGCCGTCACGGTATCAACTGTTGCATCATCGATCGTCTTGAGGCGCCATCGCCGTATTCCCGGGCGCTGGGTCTGCATGCCCGCTCGCTGGAAATCTTTGAGGCGCTGGATGTGCTGGCGCCGATCCGCAAAGCGTCGCGGCGACTCAAGGCCGTATCGGTGTACGGCGATAAAGGGTTTCTCTTCGAACTGGATCTCACCTCCCTGAAAGCGCCGTACCCGTGGGTGCTCAGTTGCCCCCAATCCGAGGTGGAGGCGGTGTTGATCGACCGATACCGGATGCTGGGCGGGGAATTGATTCGCAGCGCCGAATTGCTGGATTTCCGTCAGGACGGCAGCGGCGTGCAGGCGCGCATTCGCCAGGGGGCGGAGGTACAGACATTGAATGCCGAGCTGCTGGTGGGGGCTGATGGCGTGGGCTCCACGGTCCGTGAGCAACTTGGCATTGGTTTCAACGGCGTGGATTACAGCGAGCATTTCCTGTTGGCAGATGTGCCTTGGGATGCTGCCCCCTGGAGCGACGACCGCTCCCATGGTTTTTTGCAGGAAGAAGGGCTGTTGCTGGCCTTGCCTTTGCCGCAGGGCTGGCGGCTGATTATGGCCCGCCGTGAGCCGCCGGAAACACCATTGAGTCTGGCGCCCTTTAGCGAACGGCTAACGTCGATTCTTGGGGACGTGCCTGATTTGGGTGAACCCCGCTGGCTGAGTCAATTCTCCGTGCAGCGCCGGCTGGCGCAGCATTTTCGGCGCAATCGGGTTTTCCTGGCTGGCGATGCGGCTCACGTGCAAAGTCCATTGGGTGCTCAAGGCATGAACACGGGCCTGGCGGATGCGTTCAATCTGAGCTGGAAGCTGGCGTTTTACCTCAAGGGGTTTGGGCAGGGTGCCTTGCTGGATAGCTACGAGCAGGAACGGCGCCCGGTGGCGGAGAAAATGTTGTGCGGCGTGGATATGCTGTCGCGGGCCTCATTGGTGAAATTGCCCTTGCTGCGGCGCAGTCGGGATTCGCTGCTGAAACTGGCGGGCAGCCGTCGCAATATTTCCAGCCGATTGCTGCGCACGGCCAGCCAGCTGGATGTGCATTATCGTAATTCGCCGCTGGTCACCTGTGGGCCGGAGGCCGACGTGGGCTGGCGGCATCAGGGGCCGCTGCCGGGCGATCGGCTGCCGGATGCGGCGCTGAAATCCGTGCGCACCGGGCATCTGCATCAGCTGCACGGTTTGTTGCGCAAACCGGTACATCATTTGTTGCTGCAGTTGAGCGAATCCCCCGAGCATAACGAGCGGTTGGTGATGTATGCCTTGAGTGATCGTTTGGGGCAGGAATACCGTGAGCGTGTGCACCTGACCGTGATTGCGGCGCGGGCCACCGCAGATGAAGATGTGCCCCGGGAAGGTACCACCCGTATCTGGCGTGACCATGAAGGGGAGTTTGCCAGCGCATTCGGCGACCAGGGCCGGCTCTGGTTGATGCGCCCGGATGGGCATCTGGCGTACCGGGCGCCGGTGAGTAATGCGGATGATTTGTTGGGGTATCTGGAGCGAGTGCTTGGGAAGAGAGCAGAGTGAGAGGAGTGTGCGGTGTCGGATTACGCCTTTCAGGCTAATTCGACCTACGAGGAACACGGGTTTTGTAGGTCGAATTAGGCGTAGCCGTAATCCGACACGAACCCGACATCACGCGTGATAAAAACGAAATCTACGCCACCCGCCGCCAGCGTTGAATCACAAAATGTCCGTTCATGGGCTGGCCGGCCAAGGCGCCAATGCCGGCTTTCGCATCCGGCCGTGCCCGCCAGTGATGGGGCGTCATGGCCAGCAGGTTACGGAGTTCTTCTTCTGAGTCCGGCACCCATTGGCAATGCAGCGTCTCGCTTGAGATCAGCTCGAAACGCTCGTCCAGAAATTTGCCCGCATCGAAACTGCTTTGCCGCACATCGTCGTACAGGGCTTCGCGCAACGGCAGCAGGTGCGTTTCCCCGGTACCGACAACAATCAATTCCCCACCGGGTTGCAGCAC
Organism: Alloalcanivorax sp.; assembly: GCA_039983755.1. Taxonomy (GTDB): domain Bacteria; phylum Pseudomonadota; class Gammaproteobacteria; order Pseudomonadales; family Alcanivoracaceae; genus Alcanivorax. Next base: position 31,073 of record JBDWVU010000018.1, on the reverse strand, counting down.
CCGGGCGATATCGTCCACGAACAGGCGGGTGAACAACACAAATACGGTTTGCTGGCTGGCATCAAACAGCGGTAGCCGGGCGCCGCTGGCCACCAACCAGGTGATGCGCTTGTTACGCTTGGCAGCTGCATCCACCGCGAACTTGGAAATATCCACGCCCACACCATTCACGCCGCCCAACCGCTGGGCAAACTGCTCGCTGTACCAGCCTTCGCCACAGCCGATATCCAGCCAGGCGGGTTCTTCATCCGGCAGGTGGGCGAGCAGGGCATCTGCCAACGGCTGATAACGGCCCAGTTCAAGAAACGCCGTGCGCGCCTGCACCATGGCCTTGTCGTCCCCCGGTGACCGGGAGCGGCGTTGCTGCGCCAGCAACAGATTGGTGTAACCGCGCTTGGCACGGTCGAACTGATGGCCGTTATCGCAGTGCCAGCTATTGCCGGCAAGGCGCAGGACCTGTTCGCAACTGGGGCATTTGAGTGTGGGCATGGCTAAGAAAATAAACAGGCTGAATTGATCTGGAGTTTGAAGCAAAACCCTTAATTATAACAGCATGATCTTGGTTTGGTATGTAGGAGTTACGCTCGGGGGGTTATCTGCCACAGTAAAATGCGGGGGCTCTCGCAAAATACTCCGGCCATTCTTTAAATTTTGGCTGGCATTCGTATGTTGCAGTCTCTTTTGGGGATTGATTAAGGACGAGAATGAATAACAAAAGGATTCTGGTACTTGCTTTTATGCTGATGGCTGTCAGTGCCAAGGGCGCTGAAAAAGACGATATGTTATTGCCTCTTGCGGCAGTGGAGCAATACCTTGATGTGTTGACTGATCAGGAAAATACGCCTTCCCTTTATGGGAAGCTACAAGCTGTTAATGATGGCTACGAATACGTGGCATATCGCTCTGCTGCGGCCAGGGAAGAGCCTTGGGTTGATATTTTCAACAGCCGGGCGGCGTGGGATTCGAAGAGGCGAGATTGCGTAAAACGCCTGATCGGAAAAGATACATGTCCGGATAGTCGGGAGGATCTTTTCCGAAAAACGCAGCTCGATATTTTTGGCAGCATTACAGGAACCGTCTTCTCGTTCGGTTTGAAACCGTTTTTCGGGAAGATGCCATGGATGGTGGATTTTGACGGTAAAGCATTCCGGGATTCAAGGAATGTTGCTGAATCACGGCTTGATCACGATGCCTTCAAGTCACTGGTAGAGCGCTACCAGTCAGCATGGACAGATATTGTCAGGTTTGAGAATAAGGTAAAAGAGTCGATTCAGGAAAAGGACAGTAATGTAAGTTTCGAGCTGGAAGGTTTTACTGATGGTGATGGCATTAATGATGATTATTTTTATGATGTTGTTGCTGTGTTCCCATGGCGCACGAAGCCATTGGAGGCGGATAGTCTGGAAGGGCTCGTTCAAAAGCTGGAATCTATAAGTGAAACGCTTTCCAGTAATTCAAATGTTGAAGACGTTTCCCTGAATATTAATTGCCCTGGGAGACGGATTCGCTACCTGATAGACGATGGGCAATGCGATGTTTCTGCTGGGTGGGAGAATAAAAAAGTGATCGCAACCGGTAGCATGCGTGTAAATCAATGGAGCCTACCGGGTGTGCCCGTTCTGGAGTATTCCATTGGCGGAGATATTCTTGAAGCTGAGTTTCGCAATGGGCTCTTGGCCATCAGAAATGTTTCTGACTCAAATGTGACTATCCGGCGCATAGACTTTTTCAATGCAGGAAAAATACAGAGTCAGTTGCTGGAGCATAATTCAGTGAGGCCTGGTAAACACCTCTACTATGCTGATTCGATAACAAATGGCAATTTCATAGCGGCCTTGGAGGAAGGTGAGGTCGTAAAAAGCCGACACCTGGATGATGAGGAGCAATATGGTGTGCGAGTGCTTTATTCTCGATCTGGAGGCTCAGCAACGACGTATCTGACAGAAAAAATGACGGTGAAAGCCATGCTGAAAAATAATATCCAGTCGTTACAGGCCAGTGGGGGTGTTTTGGAGAATGCAGAGCTGTTCCAGCAAGGATTCGTCGTTCTCCGTAATAAAGGTAGTCAGCGGGAGGCTGCCAAGATGTTGGAGTTAATCCGGCAAGCACAAAGTCAAGGGGGCATTGAATAGACGGTTTGTTCGGTGATTGATGAAAAGGGCCAACAGATCTGTTGGCCCTTTTTTTTGCTTAAGGGATATCGAAAACGGTTTGTGTCGCCCTCCGGGTTCTGTCAGGGCTTGTGGCGTCTCAACCAGGCAACGGTTGAGAGAAACAGAATCAAGCTGGTAGGCAGAGACCCTCCACCACCACCGCTGCTGGCGTTGCTGCGCGTTACTGTGGGTGTTGGGGGGGCGCTTTTCGGGCAGATATCCAGATCCTCCCGGGAGAAATCAAGGTTCACGGAGGTGGAAAGGCTAGAGCCGGCGGCGGTCCCGTTTTCGTTTGCAGCCGTCAAGGAAATGGTTTCGACGGTATCTGGGCTGGCGCTCAGCATAATGGTGGCACTGCCTTCGCTATTAGCTTCAATCTGACCGATAGTGCAGCTCATATCCGTACCGTTCAATTGACAGGCAGAGGAGGTCTGTCCAACTAAAGACAGGCTTTCTGGCAGGGAGCTGCTAACGACAGTATCTATGGAGTCGATTAGTGCGCTGGTATTTGCCAGCGTAGCTTCTAGGCGCATTGTCGTGCTGGTCTCCCCTTGATCCAGGCATAGTGGTTCGGCAGTGATGGAAAGTTCCGGCAAGCCGTAGCTCAGCTCAATCAGCAAGCTATCATCCAGGCGGTGATAGTCTTCGTGAGAGAAAGAGATGATGGTGGCGGTCAATTTCTCCGTTCCCTCCATGATGCCCGTGCTGTCCGCAATAATTGACAGCGTGCGCTTCTCTCCGGGGTTGAATTCGCTTCCGGTGAACTCACAGTGGGTATTCTTGCCGGAGGTCAGGCAGGGGACAAAGTCCGAGCCGGATACGACTGGAGGTAGCAGATCGTCAGACCGTGAGAACCGAATGGTGAAATCCTGATGGGGTTCAAACCCTTCATTGGTGAGTGCAATACTGAATTCAACACTGCTGCCGCCTTGATAATGTTCTTTTTCGGAAGATAGAGACAAATTTCCAAGATGTTGACCATTAGCGAATGCGGTTTCTTCGATCCAGGGAAGAAATTTTGATACTCGTGTATAGATTCCTGGCTTGGCTGCATCTCCACACTCAAAGCCATAGCTTGTAATGCCAACCTGGGGTCTGTCGTTGCGAATATCTCCATTTGTAAAGAGAGGGCCTCCACTATCACCTTGGCAAGTGTCCTGACCATAGGGTGCATCAGCTACCGGAGCAGAAGGCTCGTAGGCACACATCATTGTGCTGTAAATGGTTTCCAGTGGAGGGAGGCTGTAAAGCGACTGGCAACTCTGATTGCTCAGATAGTCCAGATCAACTTCCTGTAGTTCGGATGGGTAGCTGATTCCCTCGCTGATAGGTAATAGTGACCCCCAGCCAAGAGCAGTGAGAATCTTGTTGTAGGATTCAGCATCCTCCAGAAGTGTGTCAGATTCTGGCGTGGACAAGACCACAGTGTTGGTGGTTTCGAGTGAAGGGACTGGCTCGGCGAGTTTCAGCAGGGCAATGTCATGAGTGAAGGTGGAATAATTGAAGTTCGGGTGTACGTAGCTCGAGTCGACTTCCAGCAGAAGGTTGCTTGATGGGGATAGGGTGAGTGATGGACTGCCAACCAATACTTGAATATCGCCGGTTGCATCGACGACTGTGAAGTCTGGTTTCTGTTGCAGCACACAGTGGGCTGCGGTGAGTATCCACTCATCCGATAGAATAGTGCCACCACAGAACTGAGCTTGAAAAACAGGATATTCCCAGTTGTTATTAATGGCTTCCTCTTTCTTGCTCTTGCTGATTATTGCAGCGAGAGTATGCCACTCAGCATTAGCATTTTTCCCCCCAACAATTTTTTCGGATGATTCCGCTGCAATAAGTGGTTGTGTCAGCAGGCAGGCAGATAAAGCCAGAGCCAGTTTGAATCTCATCAAAAACCCCCAGAAAACCAGCTATTTTCAAAAGGTGAACTTTAATCGGTCCTTGTTGTTAAGGATGTAGGAAATTAACTACACTTTTGGCTAATGCACTCCTTTTGTGGCCTAGATCTCTTTTCAGATAGGTTTAATGGCATCCAGGTTTTGGGAAAGGGGATCATCCTTCAACGTTCGGATTGTGATTCGGGAGAGTCGTGTGGCAAATGCAGTACCGTTTTCCCTGTTGGAGCTCGCCTCGGTCCGTGAGGGCGATACCGTGGGCGAGACGCTGGCCAACAGCGTTGCCTACGCCCGCCATGCGGAATCGCTGGGTTTTCAGCGGTTCTGGCTGGCGGAGCACCACAATATGCAGGGGATCAGCAGCGCCGCGACTTCGGTGTTGATCGGGCATATTGCCGGGGCGACCGAATCCATTCGGGTGGGGTCCGGGGGGGTGATGTTGCCGAATCATCCCCCGCTGGTGATTGCCGAGCAGTTCGGGACCCTGGAGAGTCTCTATCCTGATCGGATTGACCTGGGCCTGGGCCGTGCGCCGGGAACCGACCCAATGACTAGCCGTGCCCTGCGTCGTGAAGGTCTGGGGGCGGAGCAGTTTCCCCAGGATGTGGCTGAGTTGCAGCGTTTGCTCGGGCCGCTGGATACCTCACGGGCGGTCAATGCGATTCCAGGGGCGGGTACCAATGTGCCGATCTGGTTGCTGGGCTCCAGTTTGTACAGCGCGCAGCTGGCCGCGCAGCGTGGCTTGCCCTATGCCTTTGCCGGGCATTTTGCGCCCCGGCTGTATCGTGAGGCGTTGCGTATCTACCGGGATCAGTTTCAGCCCTCTGCCCAGCTGGACAAGCCCTACGTCATGTTGACGGTGCCTGCGGTGCCGGCGGATTCCGATGAGGAAGCCCAGTACCTGACCACCACCAGTTACCAGCGCATTCTTGCCCTGTTCCGGGGCCAGCCGTTATGGATGAGGCCGCCGGTGCAGAGTATGGACGGATTGTGGAATGCAGAAGAGGAAGCGGGGGTGAAGGGCTTTCTGGGTTTGCAGTTGCTGGGGACGACAGAATCCATTCAGGAACAGCTTGATCAGTTGCTGGATTCGGTAGAGGTGGATGAGTTGATGGTGACGGTGGATCTGTATGATCCGGTGAAACGCCGCCATGCGCTGGATATTCTGGCGGCGTTGGAGCAGTTTCAGGCGGTGTAATATTCGCTGAGGGGCTTGATGGCGGATTACGCCTTTCAGGCTCTCTGTGCCCTTGGGTAAATCTGACCTACGCGCTCAGCTAATGAGACCCGGCGGTTCGCCCCTCGGGAGGCGCTCCTGCTGGGCGTGGTTTATTTCGGCGATGGTGTCAGCGGATTGTCGAAACGTTTCAGGTATTCCTGTCCAATTTCAATCCCGCCCACGTTATTCAGATGGCTTTCATCGCGATAGAGCGGGATGCCGTTCAAGACGGTCTGGCAGCGCTCTTCATCGCACAGCACTTTTCTGGGGTTAATCCACTGCACGTCCGGGTAGCGCTGCTGGGCGGCTTCTTTGTAGCGGTAGAAATCACTGAGTGCTTTTTCGACTTCTATAGCACTGATGGAACAATCGTCCATGTTTTTCAGCAAGCATTCCGCGTAGGAAGAAGACGGTAATTGGGGTACATCTTCCAGAACGATGACGGTGTGTCCCTGATCTTTCAGCCAGCCGATGGTGTCGACAAAATAAGCCTGGTAAGCGCCGTGCTTGAGATAGGCACTCCACCAAGCGCCGATGAAGACCGTCATGGGGCGTTGGCCCAGGTAGTCGCTGATCGCCTGGTTGCGGGCCACTTTGGTCGGGTCGGCGGCCTGGGCTTTTTCGGCGATGGCCGGAGGCAGGAACGGTGTTGAGGCCCGGGTGACCATCAGCACGGAGTAGTCTGTGCCCTTGAGTAGCTGTTCGAGAAAACCGATCTGGGCAATGGCGTGGGAATCGCCGATTAGCATGCTGTTGGGCTGGCCGTTTTGGGGTTCGGCGCCGAACAGGCAGGCGTCGCTCTTGTTGAAGTCCACCGGGTCACCCTTGAAGCAGCGCTTGTAGAGGTCTGCCGGGTTGTTGTTGGCAATGATCTTGTACAGTTCGCGACGGTCTTCGGGAATGCGGAAGCTGATGTCATCGGCGATGCGGATGGTGGACTGGATCGCCCAGATGCCAATCAGCGGCGCCAGAATAAAGATCAGGAATGATTTCTTGAAGCTCCACTCCCGGTGCCGGTAGCGGTTTTCCACGAAGCGAAAGCTGAGCCAGGACAGGACGACGACGCCAGCGATCAGCAGCAACCGGTTTAACCAGGTCAGCTCGATCAGCTGGTAGTGCATCAACGCCACCGGTGGCCAGTGCCACAGGTACAGGGAATAGGAAATGCCGCCCAAGAAAACCATCACTGGCAGGCTCAACAGCCGTGCGGTGAAGGTACCGGGCTGATGCAGGCCGGCGTAGATGACCATGGCGGTGCCGAGGGTGGGCCACAGGGCGTTATAGCCGGGGAAGTGATCGTGCTTGGTGATCAACAGGGCGGTGGCCACAATCAGGGTGAGGCCGATCAACGCCAGGGTTTCGGCGCTACCCCGGTTCAGGCGCGGCAACTGCTGGCTGAAAAGTGCTACGCCGGTGCCGAGCATGAATTCAAACAGGCGGGCGGGCAGCAGATAGTACGCGGCGGCGGGGTGGGCGCTGGCCATATAGACCGATAACGCAAAAGTGACCACCAGGATAATGCGGAATGGCCAGTGGGCGTTGCGGCCTTTGCCGAAGCGGTAAGCCAGATAAAGAGAGGCGGGCCAGAGCAGATAGAACTGTTCTTCCACTGCCAGCGACCAGGTATGCAGCAGGGAAAGGGACAGGGTTTCCGGGGCAAAATACTGGGTGAGCTCGTTGAAATAGTAGAGGTTGCTCAGCCCGATCAGTGAGGCCAGCCAGCTTTTGGCGAAAATATAGTAGGCGTCGCCGATATAGAACGGCGAGATCATCAGAAAGGTGGCGGTGGAGACGAGCAGAAACACCGGCACCAGCCGGCGGATACGGCGGGCGTAGAAATCGCGAAAGCGGAAGGTGTCTTTCTGGAAGGCCCGCTCCAGTAGCTGGGTGATGACGAAACCGGAGATGACGAAGAAGACATCGACACCGATAAAGCCGCCCGTAATGCCCGGCACCTGATAGTGGTACAGGATCACCAGGATGACGGCCAGTGCGCGCAGGCCTTCGATGTCAGCGCGATAACTTGGCTTGGCCTTCACGTGCGTCTCCCCAGTGTGCTGATCAGTAAACCGGGAAGAATAAAGGTGCGGTGACAGGCAGACAAGTCAGTTGCGTGGTCGGCGCACTCCCAGCAGTAACGCCATGAGCCCCAGCCACAGTGACGCACCTCCGCCCCCGCTGCTGCCACTTGCAGCCGTGTTAACGGTGGCGTTGTACCGCACGGTGATGCTGGTTTCTGCGTCGGTGTCGCCGGGGATGTCGTTTTGGTCGGCGTTGGCGATGAAGGTGAAAGCCTGGTTGATGCCGGTGTCAGTGGTGAACTCCAGGGTCAGGGTCTGGCTTTGTTCCGGGCTGAGGTTGCCGACAGGGCAGTACACCGGGTTGCTTTGTTGGCAACCCAGTGCCGGGCCGTTGACCAGTTGAGTATTGGCGGGGAGCGGGAAGCTGATGCCGGTGTTGGTGGCGGCATTCAGCGGAGAGCGATTGCTCAGGGTTAGCGCTAGTGTGGCTCGGGTGGGGCTGCTGGTCTGTTGGGCGGCGGACAGGGCCAGGTCAGGATTGTCGGAAAAAACAATTTCCTGCGTGAGGCTATCGTTGCGGCGGCGGTAGTCGTTTTCATCGGCACTGGCGCTGAGTGTGAGGGTGACGACCTGGTCGGTGCCACTGCTGTCGGTCACCGCCACGTTACCTGTGCGGGAAGCACCCGCGGCCAGATTGCTGGCCACGGTACAGGTGGTGACGTTGGACAGGCTGCTGCAACTGCTCCAGTCGAACCGGGCGGTGGTGGCGACGCTACCGTCGATGCTGCGGCGGACGGTGGGGTTGTTGGCAGCATTGCTGGCGCTGTTGTTTGTCAGGCTAACCGTCACGGTTTGGGTGCCGTTCACGGGTTGATAAAGACGGGTCGTTGCCGTGCTGGTGAATGTCATGTCCACCAGCGGGGAACCGCCGTCTTTGGTGAGGAATTCGATTTCCTCGATCTCTGTGGTTAGGTGGGTGTAGCCGGCAGGGGCGCCGGTGGCGCAATTTTCCAGGCCAAAGCTGGTCAGGCCCACCAGCCAGGGGTTGGGCTCTTCACCGATAAACAGGGGGCCACCGCTGTCACCGAAGCAGGTGTCCTGGTTGATATTGTTGACCGGATTCAGCTCTGCCGCGCAGATGGTTGAATCGGGAATGATCAGGGTGGAAAGGCTCTGGCAGGTATTTTTGGGGATGTAATCCAGTTGCACTTCGCGCAGTACGAAACTCAGATTCCCGCTGCCCGTTTGGCCCCACCCCAGGGCAGTTACCGCTTCGTCACGCTGGTTCAACGAACGGCTTTCCAGTTCCGCAAAGGTGCCGTTGTCCGCCAGGCTGGGCCATTGGTTATTGCTGGTGGCAGGAATGCGCAGCAGGGCGAGATCGTGGGCAAAGGAAAAATTATTGAAGTTCGGATGGGGGTAAATCGCTTCTACCGGAATGCGCCCCGGTTGAGGTGAGGTGCCTTTGCGTTCGGTTTCACCGATATAAACGAACATGCGATTGGCGGTGGCCAGGGCATCATTCTGGTACTGGGTGCAATGGTAAGCGGTGAGCACCCAGCGGGGGCTGAGCTGGCTGGCGCCACAGAGCAGATAGCCGCCGGGAAGATTGGGGTCGTCGATGGCGAGTTGTGCCATCCAGGGCCAGCGGTCAGGCAGGGCCTGGTTGCCACCGACAATACGCGCACTGGGGCCGTCGGCGGCTTGCGCTAGCGTGCCCAGGGCGGTCAGCAGGCCGGCGAGCAGAATGGTGGAAACGGTGCGAAGGGGCATAGGGATGCCTTGTCATCATTTAGGCCAGTGTAGCGTAAAGGCCGACAAGGCTGTGTGAGCGAAACGTGCCTTCTTTGTGTCCGCTGGCCTGTGGCGACGGCAGTGTGTCGACAGCCAGCCGTTGGGGCTGGCCTGACGGGCTTAGCTCATCGGCGGCGCATGGGCCAGCCAGTGGTTATCTTCTTCCGTGGTGCGGGCCATGGATGTCTGCAGGTGAGAGAACGCCTGCTCCAGGGCGGCGTCGCCATCGGTCAGGGTCATCACCGCAGCACGCAGGCCCGGGTGCCGGTCGCGCAGATCATTGAGCAGCTGCTCGGCGGCGGCCGTGGCGGTGCAGGGCAGTAGCAGGGCCAGGTGCTGTTCATCGTAACGGGCGGCCACATCGCTGCGGCGAATGCGTTGGGCGACCCGGTCGGCCAGTAGTGGCAGTTCGTTGTGTTGCACCAGCGCCAGGGTTAGCGGCGAGGAAATGCGATCGTGCAGGGGCACCAACCAGCCAGCGGTACTGACCAGGGCTTCGCGGCTGATGAAGTCGGTATCCGGGTCACGCCAGGTGGCTTCCAGTGCGGCCCGGGACAAATGTTGGTTACGCCAGATCATCAAGCCGAAATAGAGCATACAGGTGCTGAGTGCCGCGACCAGGAACAGGCTGGCGGAAGCGGTGGGGGCATCGGTGTAGCTGAGGCGGATGGGTAACACAAACGCCAGCACGATTTCGGCCCCGGCGAGCATGATCAGGAAACGCTTGAGCCCATGCAGCAGGCCGTTACTGAGCACGGCGATAAACAGCAGGGCCATGGTCGGCGGCGGGTCGCCAGCGTCCAGTAGCAGCACGATACCCAGGGTCAGCAGGTCCAGCGCGGAAGCGAAGGCATCGGCATTGACCGGGCGCCAGATCAACAGCAAAAGCTGAATGCCGATATAGGCGCTGAACAGCAGCCACGGTGTCGCCTGGGGCAGGGTGAAGAAAAAGTGGTCCGCATGGTGGAAATACATCACCGCCAGGCCCGCAAACAGCGCCCGCGCCAGATACTGCATCAGCACCACACCCTGATCCGAGGTGATACGGCTTGAGGTGTTCATCATTGAGTCGATCCCAGGTTCATTAGGGGGCCTATGTTGCGGCACCGTGGCAGCGGAATAAAGATGCCCGGCAGTGTAATCTTGTTAAAACTGTACGTTGAGAGGCGTTTACCGGTCATGGCCTGGACCTCAAGAGTCGGTATGGTAGGCGTCGGCGAATGTTCCTGCACCGTAAGGAGGCACAGTGGATCACAATGTAAATGCGCCATTGCGTGATGATGTCCGCTTGTTGGGCGACTTGTTGGGTGAATGCCTGCGTCAGCAGGCGGGCGACTCCATGTACGAGACGGTGGAAAAAATCCGTCAGGCCTCTGTGGCGACGCGCACCGAGGGGGGGGAGTCACTGGCGTCGCTACGCGACCTGCTCTCGCCCCTGGACGATGCAACGCTGCTGGAAGTGGCCCGGGCGTTCAGCCAGTTTCTCAACCTGAGCAATATTGCCGAGCAGCATCACCGGGAGCGGCTGCATCGTCAGCACCAGCGATATCCGGGGGACGCGGGGACCGATCAGGGGTTGCAGGATGTGCTGCAGCGCCTGGCCGATAACCAAATTGCACAACCGCAGATCTCGGGCACGCTGGAAGACCTTTCCGTGGAGCTGGTGCTGACCGCACACCCCACCGAGGTGACCCGCCGTACCCTGATTCGCAAGTATGACCAGATGGCCGACCTGCTCAGCGAGCTGGACCGTTCCGATCTCAATGATGACGAGCGTGAGCTGCGCCGTGAACGGCTGCGTCGGGTGATCCTGGCGGCCTGGTGCACCGATGAGATTCGCCGTGAAAAGCCGACCCCGGTGGATGAAGCCAAATGGGGCTTTGCCACCATTGAGCAATCCCTGTGGCAGGCGGTGCCGGATGTGTTGCGCCGGCTGGAAGCGCAGCTGGCCGAGCAGGGGCTGCCCGCGCCGCCAGCGGATTGGGCACCGGTGAAGCTGGCCTCGTGGATGGGCGGTGACCGGGACGGCAACCCCAACGTCACCGCCCCGGTGACCCGCGAGGTGTTGCTGCTGGCCCGCTGGATGGCGGCGGATTTGTACCTGCGGGATGTGGAAAACCTGCTGGCGGACCTGTCCATGAAAGCGGCCAGTGAGGAACTGCTGGCCGCCACGGGCCCCACCCACGAACCGTACCGGGTGTTGTTGCGCGAGGTGCGCAGCCGCCTGCGCCTGACCCGTCGCCAGATGGAAGCGCAGGTGGAAGGTTTGCCGGTGCCGGAGGGGGACGCGTACCTGCGCCGTGAAGAGCTGATGGCGCCGCTGCAGATGCTGGATCGCTCGTTACGCGCCGTGGGGTTGAGCGATATCGCCGACGGTGATTTGAAGAACACCCTGCGTCGCCTGAACTGCTTTGGCATTACCTTGCTGCGGCTGGATATCCGCCAGGAATCCACCCGCCACAGTGAGGTGCTGGATGCGATCACCCGCTATCTGCAACTTGGCAGTTACAACGACTGGGATGAAGCGGCCCGCCAGGCGTTTCTGATAGACGAACTGCAGGCGCGCCGGCCGTTGATTGATGCCGCGTTCCGCGATAGCGAACACTGTACCCCCGAGGTGGCCGAGGTGTTGGCCACCTGTGAGGTGATTGCCGAGCAGGGCAGTGAAGGGCTGGGAGCCTACGTGATTTCCATGGCGACCACGCCGTCCGATGTGATGGCGGTGATGTTGCTGCAGAAAATCGCCGGTGTCCGTGAGCCCATGCGCGTGGTGCCGCTTTTTGAAACCCTGGACGATCTGGACGGCGCCGAGCAGACCATGTCGGCCCTGTTGTCGCTGCCGTTCTACCGGGAGCGGGTGGCGGCGGGCCAGGAAGTGATGATCGGCTATTCCGATTCCGCCAAGGACGCCGGTTTTCTCGGCGCCGCCTGGGCCCAGTACCGGGCTCAGGAAAAACTCACTGCGTTATTTGCCGATAACGGCATTCCGCTCACCCTGTTCCATGGCCGTGGCGGTTCCATTTCCCGCGGCGGCTCCCCCACCCGCATGGCGTTGTTGTCACAGCCGCCGGGGTCGGTGGCTGGTCGCATCCGGGTCACAGAGCAGGGCGAGGTGATCCGCTTCAAATATGGCCGCCCGTCAGTGGCGGTGTTCAACCTGGAGCAGTATGTGGCGGCCACTCTGGAAGCGACCTTGTTGCCGCCCCAGGCGGCGCGGCCGGAGTGGCGTCAACAGATGCAGGCACTGACGGATACCTCCGTGGCCGGCTATCGGGGCGTGGTGCGCGATGAGCCCGAGCTGGTGCGTTACCTGCGTACCGTGACGCCGGAAACTGAATTGTCGCGGCTGGCGCTGGGCAGCCGTCCGGCCCGCCGCAAGTCAGATCAGGGCATCAGTTCGTTGCGGGCAATTCCCTGGGTGTTCGCCTGGACCCAGATCCGCTTGATGTTGCCCGCCTGGCTGGGCACCGGTGCCGCCCTGGAAGATGCCCAGAATGATGCGGCCCAAAATGGCATGGTGCGGGAAATGGCCAACGAGTGGCCGTTTTTTCAGGGCGTGGTGGATATGCTGGAAATGGTACTGGCCAAGTCCGACCTGCGGGTGGCGGCCTGGTATGAAGAGCGCCTGGCTGGCGACGATGCCGGCCTGATGCGTTTGGGTGAGGTTCTGCGCGAGCGGCTCACCGCCACGGTCAGTGCCCTGTCAGCGCTCACCGGCCGCGAAGATCTGCTGGATAACAACCCGGTGATGCGCTGGTCCATCCGCGTGCGTGATCCTTACACCGATCCATTGCACCTGTTGCAGGCAGAGCTGATGGCGCGGTTACGTCAGCAGGACGGTGATGAGACCCTGGAAAGCGCACTGATGGTGACCATCGCGGGTATTGCGGCGGGCCTGCGTAACACCGGGTGAGGGGGCTCCCTCACTGGCAGTGATTGAGTGTATGAGTGGGCGCCTGCAGGGCGCCCGCCTGTTCATAGGCCCGGCGCAGGCGCCCTTGCTGGCGCAGTGTGTTGATGCCTTTATTCAGCGCTTGCTGGATGGTGTCGGCTTCAGGGTGCTGGCGGGAAACTGCAAAGTGACGGCTGCCCGGCAGGCACAGGATGCCGCCGGGCACCGGGTGCAGGGTGCTGCCCTTGACGCGCAGCACGGGCGTACCGGCGGTGAGCGGTGGGGCCAGCAGCAGATCCGCCCGGCCGCTTTCCACCCAGCGAACCATGGTCATCCAGCGGGGGGCATCCAGTAGCTCGCCATGGGGCAGGTTCGTCAGCAATTGCCAGTCTGCTCGCCACTGCCGGGAGCTGACCAGGCGAAAGTCGGCCAATTGCCCGGTATTGTGCAGGGTTGTGTTCTTCGCTGTTTCTGCCCGCCCATACAGTTGTGCCAGATTGCTGCCGGGCCCTAGCAGCGCCGTGCTGGCCCAGAGGTTATCGCGCAGCGCGATATCCTCTCGCCACAGTGAGGTGGCGGCCAGGTCCAGGCGCCCTTGATCCATTTCTGTGAGGGTTCGTTCGTAGCTGTTTACGATCACCCACTCCAGTTCATGGTTGTTCCCGCCAATTTCTCCAATCTGCCCTGCAGTCCCTCCAGCAGCATCCCTACCCAGGGCAAGGGCCTGCTGAAGCAGCGCGACTTCGATGACGTCCCGGCGGCTGCAATCGCCTCGGTAGTCGGTTATACGCAGTACCTGACGGTGCCTTAACCAGCATTGGTAGTCGTGGTACACATCGGCGGGAACGGCGACCTGAAGCGGGGGGCCGGGGGCAGGCGCTGGATCGGCCTGAATGCCGCTGGCCAGCAGCCCCAGCATCAGGGCAATGAAGGTGCGACGCGTGCCGGTCACGGGCTGGATGCCTTGCCTTTGAGTGCCACGTGGCTGCCATCGCAGATCATGCCTTTGCTGCTGTGTTTGCAGCCGCAGAAAAACACAATCTTGTCCCGGGTGGCGGTGTAGGGCATCGGGGAGAAGCCGGTGCCCTTGTGGCTGCCGTCGCAATACGGCTGGGTCTTGCTGAGGCCACAGGCGCACCAGTAGACCGTATCGCCTTTTTTGACGCGCAGCGGGAACGGTACGGTGTGGGCGATGCGGGGGGCGTCCATGGTGCTCTCCTGCGGTGCTTTCGTTAACGTCAGGCGCCTTCTGCGTGTGTCGCGCAAATGTCATGCAAATGTCACTGCCTTGCCACGGCGGCTGACGACACTGGCCGAAACTGCCAGTGGAGTACACTATGCTTGCGCAAGCTGCAGGAAAGATCAAAGCGTTAAGCCCGCAATTGAAGGGGGCCTTCGCCAAGCCGTTCGTGGCCACCGCCGAGATTCTTCGCTTTCCCCGTGATATGGCCGCTGAGAGGGCGCTCGAGGCCCCGGCGGCGGGCCGCTTCACGGCGTATTTCACCCGCTCGCGCCGGGAAATTCTGAAAATCCAGCGCCTGCGCTATCGCATTTTTTCCCAAGAGTATGGTGCCAGTTTCAGTGCCCCGTTCGGTCTCGACCGGGACCGCTTTGATCGCCACTGCCTGCACCTGGTGGTCCGCGATAACCGTAACGGGGAAATCGTGGGCTATACCCGCGTGCTGCCGGGTGAGCGCTTGCACCGGACCGGGGGCTTCTATTCCAGCGGTGAATTTGATCTGACCATGCTGGGCCAGCTGGATGGCAAGCTGGCAGAAATCGGCCGCACCTGTATTCACCCGGAACACCGCAACGGGGCTGTTATCAGTGTGCTGTGGGCGCGGCTGGCGCAGTACATGCTGGAAAACGATGTGCGCTACCTGCTGGGCTGCGCGAGTATCGCTCTGAGTGAAGGCTATAACGTGGCAGCGGTTAATCAGCGTATCCAGGCGCGCCACCTGAGCCAGGCAGGGCATCGCGTGCAGCCGCATCTGCGCTTGCAGGCGCTGCCAGGAGATGCCCAGGCGGATAGTGTGAAAATGCCGCCGCTGCTCAAGGCCTACCTGCGCATGGGAGCTCAAGTGTGCGGTGAGCCGTGCTGGGACCCGGATTTTAACTGCCTGGATTTCTTTGTGCTGATGGCGGTGGAGGACTTGCCCGCCCGTTATGTGCAGCACTTCATGCAGCCGGCCCAGGCGGTGTAGTTATCTTCTCGTAGGAGGCTGCTTGCAGGCGAACTGGGTTGCCATCGATTACGGAGGTTCGCTTGCAAGCAAGCTCCTACGGCCCTTTGCCCGCTATGCGAAACATCTAGGCTAGGCTCTGAGCTATGAGTGAGATAAACGACACTGTTGATATTGCTTCCTACAATGACAGCGGCCTCTGGCCGCAACTGCGCCGGGTATGGCGGGTGGCCCGTATTGTGCTCTACCTGCTGTGGGGCTTTGTGCTGGCGTTTTTGCTGGGGGCGTTCTGGTCACCGTATCGACCTGTGGTGCTGGCGGCCAAGCAACGCTGGTGCCGGCGTTTTCTGCGTATCCTCGGTGTGGAGCTGACGGTCACGGGGAGCCGGGTGGAAGCCCCGGTGTTTCTGGTTAGTAACCATGTGTCGTGGCTGGATATCCCTGTCATTGCCAGCCAGCGGCATCTGTATTTTCTCTCCAAGGCGGAGGTCGGTGACTGGCCGCTGATCGGCACCCTGGCTCGGGCCATGGGTACCCTGTTTATCAAGCGCGGCAGTGGTGAATCCGTCCGCAAGGCCCAGGAAATCGCCAGCCGCTTGCAGCAGGGGCACACGGTGCTGGTGTTCCCGGAAGGCACCACCACCGATGGCTCCGGCCTGCGTCGCTTTTTCCCGCAATTGTTTGATGCTCCCTTGCTGGCGGGCGTGCCGGTGCAGCCGTTAGCGGTGCGCTATTTGGATAGCCACGGGGCGCCGGATCAGGGTATGGCGTTTATTGGTGATGACGAATTTCACCATCACCTGTGGGCAATGTTATTGCGTTCGACTATCCGCATACGCCTGCATTTTTGTACGCCTCTGGATGGGGAAGGCATGGATCGCAAGGCGCTGTCTGCGCACGCGCATGGGCGGGTGGCAGAGCAGTTGACAGTTGATAGTGGACAGTTGACAGCTCGCGGTTGATTTTTGTCCTTGTTTTCAATGCTTGAGGCCGCGCTCAGCATTTGGGTGCGGCTCCTTGGCTTTCCAAAAAGAGAAGGGTTTTCCTTCTTTTCGCTGTCAACTATCAACTGTCCACTGTCAACTGTATTCCTCCTCCCTGTTATCTGGCGCCACACCTTTAAGCTCGGATACCATGTCTTTTTACTCACAAGGACATTGCCCTGCCATGACCCGCGCCAGTGAACTGAAAAAATCCGACGTTATCGAAGTCAACGGCACCCTGTATGCCATCCGCCAGATTGAGGTGCAATCGCCCTCGGCTCGTGGTGCGGCCACCTTGTACCGGGTGAAGGCCAGCGCCGTGGGTGGTGGCCCCAAGTTCGAAGAGCGTTTCAAGGGGGATGATGATGTGGCCACGGTGGAGCTGCAGCGCCGCCCGGTGCAGTTTTCCTACGTGGACGGGGATGACTACATCTTCATGGATAACGAAGACTTTTCCCAATACCTGCTCAAGCAGGAAGATATCAGTGATGAGCTGGCGTTTATCACCGAAGAGACCGAAGGGGTGCTGGCCCTGAGGGTGGAAGAATCGGTCATCGGCCTGGAGCTGCCGGCGTCGGTGGTACTGGAAGTCACTGAAACCACCCCGGCCATGAAGGCTGCGTCCGCATCCGCCCGCACCAAGCCAGCCACCCTGAATACGGGCCTGGTGGTGCAGGTGCCGGAATATATTGTGGAAGGGGAAAAAGTGCGGGTGAATACCGCCGAACGTAAATTCATGTCCCGGGCCTGATTGCCACCGGATGAAGATATCTTCCCTGCGTGAACACTGGGCGACCTTCAGGTCGACGCTGGTCGGTGTGTTGCTGTGCGCGGTGCTGTCGGGTTGCCAGGTGGGCTATTACGGCCAGGCAGTGAAAGGCCACTGGTCGTTGATGGGCAAGCGTGAACCGGTGGCCGACGTATTGAACGATGCGAGCACTTCACCTGAACTGGCCAGCCAGTTGCGCTTCAGTCAGCAGGTTATCGCGTTTGCCGGTGAGGCGCTGTCGCTGCCGGCCGATGATGTCTACCACCAGTATGTGGCGCTGGAGCAAGATGCGGTGGTATGGAATGTGCTGGCGGCGCCGGCTTATTCCCTGACGCCGAAAACCTGGTGCTACCTGATGATTGGCTGTGTCAGCTACCGGGGCTATTTTGACAAGGGTCGCGCCACCCGTGAGGCGGACGCTCTGGCTGAAGACGGCATGGACACCTTCGTGGGCGGTGCCATCGCCTATTCCACACTGGGTTGGTTTGCCGACCCGCTGACCACGCCCATGCTCGAGCGCTCCCGTCCCTCGCTGGCGCAATTGCTGATCCACGAACTGGTGCACCGCAAGGTGTATATCAAGGACGACACCCGCTTCAATGAATCCCTGGCGACCCTGGTCGGCCGGGAAGGGGCGGTGGATTACTTTGCCCATAGCGGTGAGCCGTTATCCGCCGCTTACTGGCAACAGCGTGAACAGGTGCAGGATGCCTTTA
The DNA here is from genome assembly GCA_039983755.1 of Alloalcanivorax sp. Classification (GTDB taxonomy): domain Bacteria; phylum Pseudomonadota; class Gammaproteobacteria; order Pseudomonadales; family Alcanivoracaceae; genus Alcanivorax. The sequence goes on along the minus strand of JBDWVU010000018.1, from coordinate 13,445 downwards.
TGGCCATTGTGCAAGCGACGCGAGCGGCGCTGAAAGACCTCTACGGGTCAGGGCAGGATGCAGACGCGCTGGCCCAGGAGAAAACCCGTATCCTGCAACAGGCCCGGGACCGTTTTGCTCGCGACAGTCAGGCACAGCCGGCCCTGAAAGCCTACGCGGGGTTTTTCGACGGGCGATTGAACAATGCCCGCCTTAACGGCGTCAGTGACTATAACGATTATGTGCCGGCCTTTGCCCGCCTGCTGGATCAGTGTCAGCGGGATTGGGACTGCTTCTGGCAGCAGGTGGATAACCTGGTGGCCATGAAGGGCCAGAAACGCAAAAAGGCCTTGGAGACACCCGCATGGAACTGATTCGTACCCCGCAGCCGGAACTGGCCGACCTGTTTGTGAAAACCCTGAGACGTAATGGCTTTGCTGTCGACCGCCGGGAAACCGACGGGCAGCACATCATTGAGCTGCAAAACCCGGCGCAGTATGAGCATGCCCACGCCCTGTTGCAGGAATTGATCAACGACCTGCGCCACCAGCAGCATCGCCAGCCGGTGGAGCCGCTGACCGGGCGTCCGCAACCGCTGTTGTCCGGTGGCTGGTTTGCCAGCATGGGCTGGGTGACACGGGCCATTCTGATCGCCTGTGCGGTGGTGTATCTATCGACCTATGTGATCGGCTACGGCATCTATAATGCCTTCCTGTTTCCCCGGGTGGTGGAGGGCCTGGCCAGTCAGCCCTGGCGGTTGCTGACCCCCATGTTTCTGCACTTTTCCCTGCTGCATATTCTGTTCAACCTGTTGTGGTGGTCTGACCTGGGACGTTTGATCGAACGGTTGCAGTCGGGCACCCAGTTGGTGCTGGTGACGGTGATTACGTCTGCGGCGTCCAACCTGGCACAGTTTTACTACTCAGGCCCCCAGTTTGGGGGGCTGTCCGGGGTGGTCTACGGCCTGCTGGGCTACCTGTGGATCTATGGCAAGCTTAACCCCGGCGCCGGGGTTGCCCTGCGCAAGGAAATCGTCATTTTCATGCTGGCATGGATGGTTATCTGCTTTGTGGGCCTGTCCGGCGTGGTGGCCAATGCGGCGCACCTGGCCGGCTTGGTCAGTGGCTGTGTGCTGGGGGCCGGTTTCGGCCTCTGGCACCGTGGGCGACAGGCCGGGGAATCGGGCGAAAGGTAGGCCCGTTAATGGCCGGGAATGCCCGCAAGAAACGCCTTAGAGCCACCTGCCGGTTTGAGTTAGGGTAGGGGGGCTGCTATAAAGACAGCCAAAACGATGAAGTCACAATAATGAAAGGATGCCAGCGACCTATGCAGTGGCGCTCTGTACCTTACTGGGTACCTTCTCTCTTTTTCGCAGCGGTGGTTACCCTGCAAGGCTGTTCTCTGGCCCATGTTGACGACAACCTGCCCTATGGTGTCCTCAACAACAATGACCTGCAGCTGGTCGAAGACGGCCTGCCCACCTATTTGCTGATGGTCGATGGCCTGATTGAGAACTGGCCGGAAAGCGAATCCCTGCTGAGTAGCGGCGCAGACCTGTATGGCGCCTACGCGGGCTTGTTTGTGGAGGACCTGGAGCGGGCCCGCAAACTCAGCGACAAGGCGCTGGGTTACGGCTTCCGTGCCGCCTGTGCCCACCACAAGGATTACTGCGATCTGCGCAGCCTGTCGGTGCCCGAATTCGAATCCCTGCTGGACGATGCCGGTAAAGGCGATGTGCCAGTGCTGTTTTCCCTGGGCAGCGCCTGGGCGGGTTATATCCAGCAAAACACCAGCGACTGGAATGCGGTAGCCGAACTGGGCCGGGTGGAAGCTATCATGGCGCGCATCGTGGCGGTGGATGAAGGCTATCAGTACGGCCAGGCGCACATGTATCTGGGGGTGTTGAACAGCATTTTGCCGGCGTCGTTGGGCGGCAAGCCTGAACAGGCCAAGGCCCATTTTGAAAAGGCGATATCGCTGTCTGACGGCAAGAACCTGATGGCCCAGGTGTTGTATGCGGAGAAGTACGCGCGTCTGGTGTTCGATCGGGAGCTGCACGACAGCTTGCTCAATGAGGTGCTGGCGGCGGACCCGGATGTCCACGGCCTGACCCTGCAAAATACCTATGCGCAGCAGCAGGCTGAAGCCCTGCTTGCCGACGCGGATGATTATTTCTAGGAGTGTTTATGCTGCGCCTTGTCACTGTTCTGATCGCGCTGTTGCCGCTGGTAGCCACCGCTGCGACCACCTTGAAAATTTCCACTCTGTATCCGGATGGCACCACCATCGTCACCGGCCTGAAAAAAGCCGGCAAAGACATTGCGGCGCAAACCGAAGGCCGGGTAAAGCTGAAAATCTACCCTGGTGGAGTGATGGGGGATGACCGGGCGGTAGAGCGCAAAATCCGCATCGGCCAGCTCCATGGCCTGGTGGCCCAGGGCGGTGCCTTTGCCTCCGCTTACAAGGACAGCCAGATTCTCAACGTGCCGCTGGCCTTCAACAACTACGATGAAGTAGACGCGGTGCGCAGCGAGTTGGACCCGGTCATCCAGAAAGGCCTGGAAGACGGCGGCTGGGTCAGCTTTGGTTTGCTGGACGGTGGCTTCGCTTATGTCATGTCCGAGAAGCCGGTAAAAAGCGTGTCCGATCTGCGCGACCAAAAATTGTGGTTGCCGGCCAACGATGAAGCCTCCGCGAAAGCGGCCAAGGCGTTCGAGCTCTCCCCCATTCTGCTCAATATTGGCTCCGTGCTGACCTCTCTGCAGACCGGCGCGGTGAATGCGTTTGCCGCCCCTCCTGTGGCGGCCCTGACGCTGCAGTGGTATTCCCGGGTGGACTACCTGACCGACATGCCACTGCTTTATACCTTCGGCATGCTGGGGATCCACGAGAAATATTTCAAACGCATGAGCCCGGAAGATCAGCAGGTGGTCCGCACGGTACTGGAAGCCACCTTCGACAAGCTGGATGCACAAAGCCGCAAGGAAAACCTGAGTGCCTTTGCTGCTGTTCAGCAGCAGGGGCTGGAAGTCATCAAGCCCGATGAGGAACAGCGCAAGGAGTGGCACAGCTATGCCGAGCGCGCTACGGCGGAGCTGGTGGAAGAGGGGGAAATCAGCCAGACCATGCTCGACCGCCTTAACGGCATTCTTGCCAAGCAACGCGACGGGCAATGATGGCAGCGCTACTACGTGGGGTGCATCGCACCCTTCATCGTATCGAGGACGGCCTTATCGTGGCCGTCCTTTTGTTTATGATCCTGCTGGCGGTGGCGCAGATTGTGCTGCGTAATTTTTTTGGCACCAGCCTGGTCTGGATCGAGCCGCTGCTGCAGAACGCGGTACTGTGGATTGGTCTGTTGGGGGCAATGATTGCCTCGCGCAACGATGAGCACATTCGTATTGATGTGGCCTCCTCACTGTTACCGGAAAAATACCATCCCTTCCTGACCACGTTTGTGGACCTGTTTACCGCTTTCATTTGTTTGCTGGTGGCCTGGTACAGCGTGCACTTTGTAATTGAAGAGTATGAGTACGCTTCGCCGGCATTTGCCAGTGTGCCGAGCTGGTTACTGCAGGCGATTATTCCGGTGGGTTTCTCGGTTATGGCACTGCGCTATGTGGTGCTGTTTGCCATGGGCTTGATTGGCAAACGGCCGAAAATGCAGGAGCCGACGGCATGATCATTGCGGCGATTGTCCTGCTGGTGGTGCTGGCGCTGATGGGCGCCCCCCTGTTTGCCATTATCCTCGGCGCAGCCGCACTGGGTTTCTATACCCTGGAAATCGAGTTGGCAGTGCTGCACATCGACATCTATCAGCTCAGTAATTCTGTGGTGCTGATGGCGTTGCCGCTGTTTACCTTCGCCGGCTTTTTGCTCAGTGAATCGAAAACCGCCGATCGCATGTTGCGGCTCAGTCAGGCGGCGTTCGGCTGGATGCCCGGCGGCATGGCCTTTGTTGCGCTGATTGCCTGTGCGTTCTTCACCGCCCTTACCGGCGGCTCCGGTGTCACCATTGTGGCATTGGGCGCCTTGTTGCTGCCGGCGCTGGTGAAGGGCAATTACCCGGAAAAATTCAGTCTGGGCCTGGTGACCTCCTCGGGCAGCCTTGGCTTGTTGCTGGTGCCGTCGGTGCCGTTGTTGATCTACGGCATTATCGCCCAGCAAATGTCCCAGCAGCTGGAAATGCCGACGGTAGAAATTGTCGACCTGTATCTGGCTGGTCTGCTGCCTGCGCTACTGATGATCGTGCTGCTTTACGGTTATTGCGTGTGGGCCACGCGGGGCACCGATGTTCCCCGGCAGGCGTTTGATTTCCGGGAACTGGTGGATGCGCTCTGGGAAGCCCGCTGGGAATTGCCGCTGCCGCTGGTGGTATTAGGGGGGATCTTCTCCGGTTTCCTGGTGATCAGCGAAGCGGCGGCGGTGACGGCGCTGTATGTGTTGGTGGCGGAGGTGTTCCTGTACCGGGAAATCTCGCTGCGCAAGTTACCGACCATCATGCGCGATTCCATGATCATGGTGGGCGGTATTCTGCTGATTCTGGCGGTGGCGCAGGCTTTCTCGGATTACCTGGTGTATGCCGGTGTGCCGGAGAAGCTGTTTGAACTGATCCAGACACACGTTGAGAGCAAGATTACCTTTCTGATCCTGCTCAATATCCTGCTGTTGTTGCTGGGCGCGTTGCTGGATATCTTTGCCGCGCTGGTGATTATGGTGCCGCTGATCCTGCCGGTGGCGTTGCGTTACGGCATTGACCCGGTGCACCTGGGGATCATTTTCGTGGCGAACATGCAGATCGGCTACATCACTCCGCCGGTGGGTATGAACCTGTTTATCGCCAGTTACCGCTTCAAGAAGAAAGTCACCGAACTGTTCGCGGCGACGATTCCTTTCATGCTGATATTGATTGTCGCCTTGCTGATGATTACCTATGTGCCGCAGCTCAGTCTCTGGTTGGTGCGCTGAACTTGTGCAGGAGTGAAGCGAATACGCCGCTGGTGGCGGGATAACCAGAGCATCGAGTCGCGAGAAGCGAGTTTCGAAAGGCAAAACCCGGAACCGGGGGTAAAGCCTGGTGATTTTCGCTTCTCGTAACTCGTTACTCGCAACTGGACTTATCGCGCCGCCAGCGACGCTCCTACATCAGAGGCGTCACTTCCGGAGTGTCTTGACCTGGATGCTTTTGCCTTGCCCCTTCTGAATCTGGAACCATTTGGGGTAGGCACGAATCATGTCGCTGAGTTTCTTGTGGCCGAACAGGCGGGTGTCAAAATCGGGTTTGCGCTTGCTCAGGTGCTGGCCCACCGTACCCAGGTTGGCCCAGTCGTCCTCATCGGAAATATCATCGATCACGTTGGCGATCAGTTGCAGTGGTGGCGGCTCCTTGCTGACAGGCGTGTCTGCCTGGGCGGGGGGATCGGGTTTGTCAGAGGTGCTCTCGGGGGCATGGTCGGAGCGCAGTACTTCGGTGTAGATAAACTTGTCGCAGGCCGCCACGAAGGGCCCCGGTGTCTTGCGTTCCCCGAAGCCATACACGGTGAGGCCTTCTTCCCTTAACCTCGCCGCCAGGCGGGTGAAATCACTGTCACTGGAGACCAGACAGAAGCCCGAGAGCTGTTTGGTATAGAGCAGATCCATGGCGTCGATGATCATGCTGCAATCGGTGGCATTCTTGCCTTGGGTGTAGGCAAATTGCTGGATCGGCTGCACGGAATGTTTCAGCAGCACACTTTTCCAGCCACCCAGATTGGGTTTGGTCCAGTCGCCGTAGATTCGCTTGACGCTGGCGGTGCCAAATTTGGCAATTTCCTCGAACAGCCCGTCGACGATTTTTGGGGGTGTATTGTCCGCATCGATCAATACCGCCAATGATGTGTTGCTGAGCGGTGGGGAGTCCGTGTCACTGTTTGCGCCTGCCATGAGCCATTCCTTTTCCTGCGATGCTCTCAACATAACGGATTCGGCAGGGATGCGACATGGGGTGGGTGAAACGGGCGCCGGTGGGGCGCTTGAGCCGCGCAGCGAGTGACGAGTTTCGAGTTACGAAAGGCAAAAACCCAATCCGGGATCTTTGGGAGGGCTTTCGAAACTCGCTTCCCGCGACCCGCAACGGTCTTGTTCGCGCCTCATACCCGCAGGTCATGGGGAACTTCGTTTCTAGCGGCTTCGTCGGTCAGCCATTCATCTCTTTTACCGATTTTTTATAAACGAAACTGGCCATGGCGCGCAGGGGCATCATGCGGATCCAGATACTTTGCAGGGTGACAGACAGGCCCGGCAGGGCGTAGCGCTTGCCTTTGTTCAAGGCGGCGTAGCCGGCGTTGGCCACGTCTTCCGGGGTGGCAATTTGTGCCGAGACGAACTCCCGGATGCCGCTGGAGGATTTGTGCTGGCTCTCGGCGGTATCCAAAAAAGCCGTTTTGGTGGTGCTGGGACAAAAGCAGGTTACTTGAACACCGTAGGGTTTGAGTTCTTCCTGCAGCGATGCACTCAGGTTGATCACAAAGGCCTTGCTGGCGCTGTAGGCGGCAAAGAACGGCATGGGGCAGAATCCCGCCAGGGAGCCGATGTTCATGATCTTGCCTTCGCCGCGGGCCTTCATTTTTGCGCCCACCAGCATGCATAGCTTGCTGAGCAGGATGTTGTTGAGAGTCAGCATGCGTTCAAGCGTCTGGCTGTCCTGTTCCACATGTTCACCCATCATGCCGAAGCCCACGTTGTTGATCAGCACGTCCAGCTCAATGCCTTGCTGCTCCAGCCACTGCACAATTTCCTCGGCGGCACCGGGTTGCGACAGATCCATCTGTACCGGCCGGTAATCCACATCTGCCCGTTGCTGTTTCAGCTGTTGGCCCAGTGCATCCAGCTCCTCCTGAAGCAGACTGAACACCACGATGCGGTAACCGTCAGCATTGAACAGTTTGCAGAATTCCCGACCAATACCGCCGGCACCGCCGGTGATCAAAACGGTTTTTGTCATTGTTGTTCTCCTGTCAGGCGGCGCGCCGATCAGTATCCGGGCCGAGTTGAAATGGTTTAATGATCATGCTGCCGGAATGTTCCCGGTGGTATTGCTCACGGGCTTTCCACACCTTGCCGTAGCGGTAGAACGGCACCGTGGGGTAGAGGTGATGGACCAGATGATAGTTCTGGTACATGAGAATCGGCGTGAGCAGCCACTCCTTGCCCATGCGCATCAGCGCGGTGGTGTTGGGGTTCTCATCCTGGCGGCCCGTATGCGGGTAGTGCGGCAGCACCATGAACACCAGGCACATCAGGTAGAACGAAATGTATGAGGGGATCAGCCATAGCATCAGCGCTTCGTAGGGTGCCCAGAGAAACAGGGCGGTCAGGGCGACGCCGGCCACGGCCAGTTCACGCCAGACTTCAGCCGGTTTCACGTTGGGCAGCACGTCCGGTTTGCGCAGGAAGTTGATCAGGTAAATGAAAGGCCAGAACCCCCACAGCGGCATGGTCCACAGGCTGCTGGCCATCCAGTGATCCGGATCCTTCTCCGGGTCGTTGGCGAAACGGTGGTGGCGCATGTGCAGCAGACGGAACATTTTGCCCTTGCCAAAGGGCACGGCCACAAAGGTGGCAATGGAGAGGATCAGGTCGTTGTGCTCGGACTTCTGCGCCGCCGCCCGGTGGATGGCTTCATGGGCGGGGGTGAACATGATGTAGCCGCCAATGCTGTTAATGATCAGGCCAACCCAGGCGGGCCACAGATCATTCAACACCATGACCCAGCTGAGGATGTTGGCACCGTGCGCGAGGATCATCAGGGTGACTGTGGGCCAGGCGATTTTGGGCGACACTTTCAGCCTGGCCAGTGTTTTCAGGGCGTCGCTATCGGTTGTTGTACTTGTCATGGCAGTCTCCCGCTTAGTCTGAAAACACAGTGTTTACCGTTGACAAGGAAAAGGTAAGAACCGAAATTGCCATCAGGGGGATAAAAAGTGACAAAGAACAGCAGCAAGCCTCAAGCTACAAGCTGCAACACGGTACAGGCCCTCGCACCAGCAGCACTGTGCTTGCGAATTCAGGTCTGGCGCGGGCACTGCCGCCGCATCCCGACCCCTTTCTCCCGCGTTGCAGCTTGAGGCTTGTCGCGTTGTTTTATTCCCGCCGGAAGCTGCCGGGGGTGGTGCCGAACCAGCGCTGGAAGGCGCGGCGGAAGCTGGCCACGTCGGTGTAGCCCAGATCTTCGGCCACGGCGGCCACGGTGTAGTGCGGCAGCCCGAGCAGTTGGGCGGCGCGGCGGCTGAGAGTCTGGTCACGGAGCTGCTGGAAGCGGGTGTTTTCCTGTTTGAGTTTGCGGATCAGGGTGCGCGGGCTCATGTGCAGCTGATCGGCCAAGGTATCCAGGCTGGCCTTGCCATGGTGTTGATGCAGTAGCGCCAGCACCTGGTCGCTGACGGTGCCACGGTTGCGCAGTGCTTCCTGGCGGGCCTCGCATTGCTCGATGGCGATCCACAGCAGGTCTCGATCATGGCTGGGCAAGGTTTCATCGCCGTAGCGGGCAGGCAATTTGATGGCCGTGTAAGCCGCGTCAAAGACCAGCCGGGTGCCGGGGAAGGTTTGTGCGTAACACTCCGCGTAGTCAGGGGCCGGGTAATTGAAATGGACTTCTCCCCCGTCAATCGATTTGCCGCGCAATACCACATGGCAGGCGAACGCGGAGGCCATGACGGATTCGACCAGAAACTGCACGTTGTCATCCAGTGGGTAGGCGAATTCCTGTCGCAGCGTAATGGTGTCCTGCTGTTCTTCAAACACCGTGGTAAAGACTTGTGTGCGGGTGTTGATGAAGCGGGCAAACAGCTGCATAGCATCGCGCAGGGTGGGGCTGGCCATGGCCGCCATGCCCATGGGGCCGTGCATGGCGGGGAGGGCACGCAGGCCGGTTTGCAGTGCGATATCCGGGCGGTCGCTGAGCTGGCGGGCATTGCTGATTAACTGGCGGGCGCCGGGCCAGTCGATGAAGCCATCGCTGTGCTGCAGGGTGTCCACGTCCACCCCGGTATCGGTTACCAGTTTTTCCAGGCCGCCCTGATCCAGGCCCAGGGTCTGGGCAATCATGCGGCAGTAGGTCATGGCCAGATCCGGTGTCATTACCGCGTGCCCTGGTGATCGGGCGGTGTGGCCATGTAACCGGCGACCATGCGGGTCAGCTCGTTGGCCAAATCGTCCTCGCGAATCAGGCCATTGTTCTGGCTGATATGGCGGACCATGGTGAACAGCACACTGTTGGTGACGATAAACACCCGCACCTCCAGATTGCGAATCGGGTAGTCCCGATAGTGACGCAGGAAGTAGAGCCTGGCCAGATCCATGAAATGCTGCTGCAAGGTATCCACCACCCGGTCGGTGGGTAGCCGGTGCCAGTTGCGTACCAGCTCCAGGTAGAGCCCGTCGCGGGAGTTGAGCACGGCGAAACCAAACTGGATGGCGCTGCTGATCATTGCGTTCATATCCACATTATCCAGCAGCGGCAAGCGCTTGAGGCCCGCACCGATATCGTCTGCCAGACTCTCCATCAGCGCCTCGATAAGGCCGTCCTTGTCGCCGAAATACTGGTACAGGGACCCTACGCTGACGCCGGCCACTTCGGCGATGCGGGCGGTGGTGGTGTTGTCCAGGCCCTGCTGCTGGATGACTTTCGCGGTGGCGTCGATCAGTGCTTTTACCAGCTCCCGGGAACGCTGCTGTTGGGGACGTTTGCGCATGGAACCTCTAATGCGAATTGAATGCGAATACATATTCGCATTATGTTCCCGGCCAATGCAAGCACACCGTGGAGGCCGAGATGACGGTTCAGGCTCATATTGATGCGACCCCAAGCCGGGCGCGCCCGTTCGAGAAAACCCAGCAACCCACGCCGGCGTTGCTGCGCAAGCTGCTGGGCCGTGATCTGGCCCCCAGCCGGGGCGAATTCAGTGCCGTGCTGGAGGCGCTCAATGTGGGGGATCCGGCCATGGATTCATTGGTGGACTGGATGATGGATTATGGCCCCCGTGAGTCACGGGCGCTGTTTGAAACCGCCATTACCGAGGGGCTGGCGGCCATCCCGGATTGCCCGGAACCGCTGCGGTTGTTTATCAAGAGCCTGGAAAGGCGCCCGGCCTGGGTCGACTTCGACCTGATTGATGAGGGCGCCCGCTTTATTCACTCCACCGGGATGACCGCGCCCTATGTACTGCGCGATCTGGCATTGATGGGGGGCTACCTGCTGTCCGGTTTCAATCAGTCGCTGGTGTTGACCGGGGCATTGAATCAGGGCGCTTCGCGACGCATTGCCGAGACCGGGAAGTGGTGGGTCGACTGCACCGAGGAAGGGGGGCTAAAACGTTTCAGTGCCGGTTTCCGGGGCACCTTGCACGTGCGCCTGGTGCATTCGCTGGTGCGCCGCAACCTGGCCAGCCGCGAGGAGTGGGATGCGGCGCAGTGGGGCCTGCCCCTGAGTCAGGTTGATATGGTGGCCACCTACCTGGGGTTCTGTGTGGTGATGCTGGGTGGCCTGCGCAAGATGGGGGTGCCGGTGACGCCGCGGGAATCCCGTGCGGTGATGCACCTGTGGAAATATACCTGCTGGCTGATGGGCGTGGACGAAAAGTGGCTGGTGGATCGGGAGCAGGACGGCATTGTGTTGCTGCACCATACCTTGATGACCCAGAGCCAGCCGGACTGGACCAGTCGGGAGTTGGGCAAGGCCCTGGGTGAAGAACCGCTGGAGCGTCACTTCCGCCGATTTGAGTCCCTGCAGCGCAAGCTTGCCTATCAGAAACACCTGAGTGTCAGCCGTTACTTTCTGAGCCGCGACAAGATGGCGCAGCTGGGGCTGCCGGAATCGGTATCGGCCTGGTACCCGCTGGCCACACTGTTGCCGCGACTGCTCTCGTTCAGTGGTCAGCATTATCTCCCGGGGCTACGCCAGTGGCAGCAGCATAGGGGACGTCGTGCCCAGCGCAAGGTGTTGGGGCAAATGTTCGGCGACGCGGAACAGGATCTTATCCGACCGGGCACCAATCACCCTGGCCATGCCTGAGGGTGGTGGTTCAACGGATCAGCAATAAAGGAAAACAGAATGACTGCAGTGCAAACGAAAACCGTTTTTATCACCGGTGCGTCCTCCGGCATCGGCTATGCCACGGCACGATTGTTTCAGGACAAGGGCTGGAATGTGGTCGCGACCCTGCGCAAGCCGGAAAAAGCCGAAACGCTGGCCGCCCTGCCGCGGGTGTTGTGCCTGCCGCTTGATGTGAATGACCGTGCCAGCATTCATGCGGCGGTTGAAAAGGCCATTGAACATTTTGGCGCTATTGATGTGCTGGTGAACAATGCGGGGTACGGCCTGATGGGGGCGTTTGAAACCCTGGACGAAGCCCAGATCATTCGTCAGTTCGATACCAATGTGTTTGGCCTGATGGAAACCTGCCGGGCCGTGTTACCGCATTTTCGCGAACGCAAAAGCGGCGCGCTGGTGAATGTGGCCAGCATGGTTGGGCGTGTACCGTTGCCGCTTTACAGTGTGTACAACGCCAGCAAATGGGCGGTGGAAGGATTCACCGAAGGGCTGGTGTATGAGCTTTGTCCGTTGGGCATCGGAGTGAAAATCATTGAACCGGGGGCGGTGAATACAGCGTTCTTCGGCCGCTCGGCGGATCGGGATAACCGCACCGGTGTCAGTACCTACGATCAGTATTCCAAAGCCCAGTTCGGCGTCATGGACAAGACCGGGCCGGGCGGTTCTAGCCCGGAAGATGCGGCGAAGGTGATCTACAAGGCCGCCAACGATTCCAGCCAACGGCTGCGCTATAGCGTGGGTACGGATGCTCGCATGTTGTTGCTGGCGCGCCGGTGGCTGCCGGAAACCTTGTTCCGCGCCATGATTCGCATGAGCCTGTCGGAAAAGGCGTTCAACAGTGTGGGAAAGCTGCTCTACAAGTCCTGAATCATATATACGATCTAGTGGCGTGTCGCATGCAGCGTGAAGCGTGTGGTGGCCGCGGAGCGGCAAAAAAAATGGCCGTCGGGGGGACGGCCTTAAGGGGGGAATCAACGGGCTTTTTGAGCCCGGGGGTATAACCACAGAGTGAGCGCAATGTGATTGGGTAGCTGAAGCGGGGTTCTCTTCAGCAATGAGATAAGTATAGGGGGCGTCTGCCGACCAACCCACGGGAATGGCTCGACCGGTTTGATCAGATTAATTGATCAATGGGCGGAGCAGGGAGATTCAGGGCACGCTCCGGTAATTTGTGTTGCCCAGAACGCATGGAGCCCGGTCTTTTCAGATTTTGAATGAAAGCGTCAGTCGTTGGGCATCCGGCGCGTAGCGGTTGCCCGTGTTGCGTTCTGCGTGAGGCGTGTTGCGGTTCTTGATTCAGACCAGTGACTTGCGCATGTGGTGCCGGGGCAGTCGCACGCCATCGCGTTCAGCCTCTTCCTGGCCTTCACTGGTAAACCCCATAAAATGGAAAAAGTCGTGGGCCGTGAGGCTGGCGTGGGCGTTGAGTTCGGTGATGCCTTCCACCCGCGCGCCGTCTTCCAGGTGCTGGTAGAGCAGCGTGGCAATGCCCACGCGGCTGGCATCCGGGTGTACGAAGACCATGTTGATATAACCATTGACCCGGTGAGCAAAACCCACCAGCGCGTCGTCCCATTCGGCGACCACGGCTTCCCCTTCACTGAGGGCGGAGATCAGGCTCTCGTGGCTTTGTGCGCGGCTCCAGGCATCCCGTTGTTGCTGGTCGTATTGGTCGGCGGCGCTGATCTGGATGGCCTCGCGGAATACGCCCAGCAGTTCACCCAGGTCGGCGCTTTCCAGTGGGCGAATCTGGAAGGGCAGAAACAGGGCCAGAGGATCGTCAACAGGGTCGGGAGTGTCCTGGGCGGTGTCGGTCGGAGTGGAGAGTTCCGGTGTGGCCGCTCCGGCGGACGCAGTGGGTCGGGTGCGGCGGAACAGTCGTTGCAGCCATTGTCCAATCATGGCGGGGTGCCTGCCGGGTTGGCGGGGGCGGTTGCTTTATCCGAGGCTTTCATCGCCTTGATCTGGGCGCGCAGTGCATCCAGATACTGCTCTTGCTGGTCCAGCAGTTCGCGGGTGGTTTGCTGTTGGGCTTCCAGCTCGCTGGCTCGAGCTTCCAGCTCCTGCTGTTCGCGCAGGCGTGCATCCCGTTGTTCTGCCGTTAGCAGATCCGCGTCGCTGGTTTGCGATTGGGCGATGGCCTGACTGCCCAGTAGGCAGCAAAGAAAAGTGAACACGATACGCACGGAGTTCCCCGAAACCCGGTGTGGAAGACAGTCAGCATAGCAAAAACCGGGCGAGGGGTGCTACGAGCTACGAGCTACGAGCTACGAGCTACGAGCTACGAGCTACGAGCTACGAGCTACGAGCTACGAGCTACGAGCTACGAGCTACGAGCTACGAGCTACGAGCTACGAGCTACGAGCTACGAGCTACG